>JBGATG010000004.1:0-242672 GCA_044229315.1 Bacteroidia bacterium | reverse complement strand
TTTCATTGTTGGGAAAGTAAGAACAACCGAACAATTCAATAACATGCCTTTTTTGATCAATGTGAATAATATCAAAGAAGAGCTTTACGAAGTTCCCTTTGATTTCAAAGTTGTTGATGATAAAAGTTACGAAATATCCTACATGCGGGGTAATGAGAGGATCGTAAGAGCCGGGCAGTTTGGAAAGGAATTGATCGATAGCGAACTGTTCGATTTTAATTTAATGGTTGTTCCAAATGATCTCGTGATATCAGGTCCAATGGGGAAACTAAAAGATGTCTATTATCAGTTCAAAGTGCATTCTATTGACGCGTTGATAGGCAATATTCAATCAAATTTGAACGTCGAGAATCCGGAGTATACCAATATTCTTGAGGTTAGTTTAAATGATATCATTCCTGAGAAAGCGGTTTTCATATTAGACACTCTTAACCAGGAATATTTTTATAGCAAATTGCAGAGCAAGATCGATCTGAATGATAAGACTATTTCTTATATCGATAAACAATTGGATGAGATCTCGGTATTGCTAAAAGCCAGTGTTGATACCCTTCAACTTTATAAACAACAAAAATCAATTGTGAACCTAGGATGGGAAGAAAACGACTTCCTTGGAAAAATAAGTATCTATGATCAACAGCGCACCACCGCGCAATTACAAATCCAATCGTTAAACGATCTTGAGAAATATATTATTGAAGATAAAGATCCTCAATTCTTGCCACCTTCGGTTTTTATTGCTGAAAAAGATGGATTTATCTCCAAAGCTGCATTAGAACTTTATACAAAACAGATCTCGTTAAACAAGATGTATGGAGTAGCGACAGAAATAAATCCGGCGATACAGGAGCAACTGTCGACTATTAAAAAAATGAAACAGGATCTGTTGGTGTACATCAACAACACGAGGAACGCTACAAAGCTTGCCATAGACAACCTTAATGGGCAAATCGCGAAATACGTAGGGGAAGCAAAGAGTATTCCACCGAAACAACAGGATCTTTTGGGTTTTCAACGAAAACTCAATGTAAACGAATCTATTTACAATTTTCTTTTGGAAAAAAGAGCGAATACCCGAATTGCCAAAGCGAGTATTGTTCCCGATGCAAAGATCATTGAAGCGCCGCGTAACGTTGGTGAGGTGAGTCCGGATCGAAACGCTTTAAAACGAAATTTCCTCACTGCCGGCTTTGCGCTTTCGATTATTGTTATCCTGATCCGTACGATTTTCTTTACAAAGATCAAAGATGTGGAGCATTTGAAAGAATTAACCGAAATACCGTGTCTTGGCCTGATACCTCAAGTGAAAAAGCAGGACGAGGCAGGAATGGTGGTTGATACACAGCCCAACTCTTTGGCCGCTGAAGCATTCCGAAATGTGCGTACCAATTTGCAATATGCGAACATTGGAAATAATCACAAAACGTATTTGGTTACTTCGTTCTCTCCAGGCGAGGGAAAAACATTTACCAGCGTTAACTTTGCAACAACCTTAGCTAAGTCTGGTAAAAAAACGGTAATACTTGAACTCGATCTTCATAAACCAAAAGTGTACAAAAATTTGGGTTTGACTGCGCCGCAAGTTGGTATCACTACCTACATTACAAAGCAAAGTTCTATGGAGGAGATCGTGAGTAAAACGGAGATCAAGGATCTGTATTGCATTTTTGCAGGACCAATTCCTCCAAATCCTTCGGAGTTCGTTTTGTCGGAGCGTTTAAAAGATATTATTTATTACGCGAAAGAGAATTTTGATTACGTGATCATCGATTCACCTCCGGCAGGCTTACTTTCGGATTCTATTTTCTTAATGCAGTTTGCCGACTCTACGCTGTTTGTGCTTAATGCTAACGTGTCTACAAAACGCACCGTTAATTTTGTGCATGAAATACGCGACAACAATAGCCTTCAGAATATTCTTTTCGTTCTCAATGGTATCCGAAATATGGGCAAACGTTATTACTACAAAGGCTACGGATACAGCTATGGTTACGGCTATGGGTATGGGTACGGAAAAGGATACGGCTACCGGAAATAAATTGTTAATAATTTGTTGATTATGGTCGAATTGAGTAATTTTATTACTCAATTATGTTCGACATTCTTATATCCTCTAAAACAAGGATCAAGATCCTCTTAAAATTCTTTTTGAACGGAAACTCAGTGTCTTACTTGAGAGGACTTGAAGAGGAATTTGGAGATTCTACAAACTCCATACGACTGGAACTCAATAAGTTTGAAAAAGCAGGTTTTCTAACTTCGTATGCCGAAGGAAACAAAAAACTTTTCAAAGCCAATCAGAAGCATCTACTTTTTAAAGACATCCAGCAAATGCTTATGAAGATAACCGGCATTAACCACCTTGTGGATTATGTAATGCAGCACATAGGTAAATTGGAAAAAGTGTACCTGGTTGGGCAGCTGGCAAAAGGCTTGGAAAGCGATCAGATAGACCTTGTGTTTGTTGGAGATATTAACATACCATACTTGGAAGAATTGATAGGTAAGGCCGAGAAGAAACTGAATAAAAAAATTACTTTCAGTTGCTTGCTGTCTGGCGAATTTGATCCTGTTGTATATGAGCAAAAAGGTATTCACCCATTGCTCATTTGGAATAGCGATCAAAAGCCCGTGGATTGATATTGCCATAGGCTGAATTTTTTAAAGGCATAAACTTGGTATGTGACTGAGGTGGCGAAGCCATGTCAACGCCGAAGCGGATCCGCGAACAGAAAGTGATCACATCGGCGTAGAAAGAAAATGAATTGGAGAGTTTTATACGTAGCGTCGCGCAGCGAAAAGAAAGTGAATCAGCGGCTCACCGATCTTGGCTTGGAAAGTTATGTTCCCTTGCGAACAGAAAAACGCCGTTGGAGTGATCGTATGAAAACCGTGAGCACACCCATGATCAATGGCTATGTATTTGTTCGCGTGAATGAAAAAGAACGCGACCTGGTTTTTAAAGCACAAGGGGTTTTGAACTATGTACGTTACAATGGCGGCGACGCAAGCGTGCGGGATATTGAGATCGTAGCGTTGAGGTCTATTGAGGAAAAAGGATATTTTGTTGAAGGCGCGTTTTCACAATCACTTCAAAAAGGAGATAAAGTGCTCATTAAATATGGTCCGTTCAAAGGTTTGCATGGCTCAGTGAAATCAATTGCCGGCGCAAACGTTTACCGCATAGCGATCGAAAGTATTGGTTACGCGCTTACGGTAAAGGTACCTGAAGAAATTCTGATAAAGCACAAGAACTAAGATGATGATCATTATTGATTACGGAATTGGAAATTTAGCATCGGTGCTTAATATGTTTCGCAAGATCGGTGTACGCGATGTAAAGATATCAAATGACAAGAACGATATTTCTGCTGCTACAAAACTTTTGTTGCCCGGTGTGGGAGCGTTTGACGCGGGCATGAGCAATTTAGAGAATTCCGGATTGATCCCTATACTGAATAGAAAAGTATTGGAAGAAAAAACACCCATCCTTGGTATTTGTTTGGGAATGCAACTACTTACCAAACGCAGCGATGAAGGCGTAAAGGCAGGCCTTGGTTGGATAAATGCAGAAACAGTAATATTCGATCCTGATCCTTCGCTCAAATTGAAGATCCCACACATGGGTTGGGATTACATCGACGTAAAACGCGACAACAAATTAATTGACAAAGAAGGTAAGAAGCGTTTTTACTTTGTGCATTCGTATCACGTAAAATGTTTCGACGCCGAACAAAGTTTAGCCACTTGCAATTTTGGCGGTGAGTTTACCTGTTCGGTGAATAAAGAGAATATTTATGGCACGCAATTTCATCCCGAAAAAAGTTTGAAATTCGGAATGAAAGTGTTGGAGAACTTCGCGAAACTGTAATGGCATTAAAACGTATCATACCTTGTTTGTTGTACGATGGAAGTGGCTTGGTAAAGACCGTGAAGTTCAAAAACCCAAATTATATTGGCGATCCTATCAACGCTATCAAGATATTTAACGACAAAGAAGTTGATGAACTTATTTTGATCGATATCAATGCCACAAAACAAAAACGTAAACCTAATTTCGACAAGATCGCGGATATGACCAGCGAAGCGTTCATGCCGTTTGCTTATGGTGGTGGAGTGAAGAGCTATGACGACTTTGCAAAGCTCTATAAACTCGGCATCGAGAAAGTAGTAATCAATTCACTTGTACAGGAAGATCCTGAAGTGATCAAAAAAGTAATTTCAGTTTATGGTTCACAAGCAGTAGTTGCTTGCGTAGATTTTAAAAAACCATTATTTGGACAAAAAGAAGTGCACTCTTACGCTGGAAAAAAAATAAAGCGAGGCATTTTAGAATATGCTAAGTATTTGGTCGATGAACTTGGTGTTGGTGAGTTGATGTTGCAGAGTGTTGATCGCGATGGAACATGGGAAGGATATGAAGATGATATTGTAGAGCAAGTGTCGTCGGCCGTAGATGTTCCAATTATTGCAGCGGGTGGTTGTGGGAATATAGATCACTTGAAAAGTGTTCTTTACAAAAGTAACGCACAGGCCGCCGCTATTGGAAGCATGGCCGTATATAGTAAAAAGGGAATGGGAGTATTAATCAACTTCCCCGATCGTGTAAAAGTGATTCAGGAGTAATGGAAGCGAAAGAAAGTCACTGGGATCTTATCATTAAACCTCGTAACAAGTGGCATCAAATTGATATTGCAGCTATTTGGCGTTATCGCGATCTTTTGATGTTGTTAGTGAGAAGGGATTTTGTGTCGGTTTACAAGCAAACCATACTTGGTCCTATTTGGTTCTTTGTGCAACCAATCATTACTACACTTACGTTCACAGTTGTGTTCGGAAGCCTTGCAAAAATAAGCACCGATGGTATTCCACCGTTTTTATTTTATTTGGCAGGAATCACGTTGTGGACCTATTTTTCGGATTGCCTCAGTAAAACGTCCAACACATTTGTGGCAAACGCCGGGGTATTTGGCAAGGTTTATTTCCCGCGTTTGATCGTGCCCATATCGGTACTGATCTCCAATTTGATCAAGCTCGCGATACAATTCGTTCTTTTCCTGTGCGCATGGTTGTATTTTTATTTAGGTCATGACGATCTACAACCTGCATTTCACCTATTGTGGTTAATTCCGATCCTGATCTTGTTGATGGCCGGGCTGGGACTTGGTTTTGGGATTTTGATCTCTTCATTAACTACAAAGTACCGGGACTTTACATTCTTAATTGGCTTCGGAATTCAACTCATGATGTATGCAAGTCCCATTGTATACCCAATTAATATTGTGCCCCAAAAATATCAAATGCTTCTTCTTTTAAATCCCATTACTTCGATCATAGAAAGTTTTAAATATATTTTTCTTGGACAAGGATATTTTGATTGGCTTTGGTTGGGATATAGTTTTGGTTTTATGGTCATCTTGTGTCTTATTTCCATCATCATTTTTACGAAGGTTGAGAGATCCTTTATGGATACTGTTTAAAATATGAGTGAAACAATTATTAGTGTAGAGGGCATTTCAAAACAGTATCGCCTGGGCCAGGTTGGAACCGGTACATTTGTACACGATCTAAACAGATGGTGGCATAGAGCGCGAGGAAAGGAAGATCCATACGCTAAAGTGGGAGATGTGAATGTAAGAAGTGAGAAAGGTAACAGCGATCTGGTGTGGGCTTTGAAAGATATTAGTTTCGATGTTCAACGCGGAGATGTTCTTGGGATCATTGGTAAGAATGGCGCGGGTAAATCAACACTCCTCAAAATTTTGTCACAGGTTACAACACCAACCACCGGATTGATAAAAACAAAAGGCAAGATCGCTTCACTTCTGGAAGTAGGAACAGGATTTCATCCTGAATTAACGGGAAGAGAAAATATTTTTTTGAATGGCGCGATCCTGGGAATGACCAAAGCGGATATCAAAAGGCAATTTGATGAGATCGTAGAATTTAGTGGGGTTGAAAAATATATTGATACGCCGGTTAAACGTTATAGCAGTGGAATGTATGTAAGGCTTGCGTTTGCCGTTGCCGCCCACCTTGAACCCGAGATCCTGATAGTGGATGAAGTGCTTGCTGTTGGAGACGCCGAATTTCAGAGGAAATGCATGGGCAAAATGCAAGACGTAAGTACTCAGCAGGGACGTACTATTCTTTTTGTAAGTCACAATATGAAAGCCATGAGAAATCTCTGCACAAGGGGAATTCTTTTGGCTAACGGCGGCAAAAGTTACGAAGGGAACATCAATGACTGTGCCGATAGATATTTTCTTGATATGGAAAATTCAGTTCGCCATATCCTTAATAATTCCTTGGAAGATCAGATCAAAAAACAACCTGAAGATTTTTGTTTCTTTAAGTCGATACAAGTTTTACAGAACAATAAAGCTATTGAACTTATACGCAGCGGATCCGAATTAAAGTTCAAAATTATTTTTGAGAACCGGATCCCAACATCCGGCTTACGACTTTTTATAGATGTGTTTGATGCAGAGGAAGACCTTTTAATAAGATCTTTTCATGATGAGCTTTATAGCGAGATCGTTCCCGTGGAGCCGGGCACTTATGAATTGGAAGCGATCTTTCCTGCAAATATTTTTCCTCCCAAGGACCTGTATTTCGGTATAAAACTCGGAGTTTATAATGAAAGAGTTGTACAGGAAATAAAATTCAGTCTTAGCACCGAACTTACAACTCCCATAAACGCGGCATATCCGGGCGATCCTGTTCGGTCAAAATTATTGCCTTTAGTGAAATGGAGCGTTACAAATTATGATCAAAAGAGCCGGTAAGAGATTTTTGAGAAACTATTTTGTTCATCGAACACTGATCAAGGCTGCTGTGTTATTTGAGAGCAATTTTTTCTTCAAACTCAGCGAAAGGAGTTTTGTGTATAGGCTTAAAAGCAAAGGTTGGGGTGGGTACATGGGCGATACGAAAGTATTTTACCCGGAGAATGTTTCAATTGGAAAAGGTTGCACGTTTGGAGGAAATGTTGTGCTGAACGGTTTTGGAGGAATCACAATTGGCGACAATTGTATGTTTGCACTCAATTCTGTAATTACAACGGCTACTCACGATTACACACTCACGCCAATGAATCAAAAAACCCTAAAGCAAGAGGTGAAAATTGGGAGCAATGTGTGGGTTGGAACAGGAGTTATCATTCTTCCGGGCGTGAGCATTCCCGACGGCACTGTACTTGCCGCGGGTGCCGTGGTAACAAACTCTATCAGCGAAGAAAACGGAATTTATGGTGGAATACCGGCTAAATTTATTAAAAAAAGAATATGAGTCTTTCAAAAATTGTAAAGCGGATCACAACATCGTCGGAAAACAATGCGAGTCAAAGTGATCTGGATCTGATAACAAAGAACACCGTTGAGGTGGATAGCTTTGAGGAGTTAAAGAGGCTTTTTAACTGGAACAGCGATCCCGTTTTTACAGATAAGGAATATCTTAGGAAATATTATTATTCCCTTGATGTAAATGATAGGAAGTTAAGAGACGCAGAATCTGTTTGCGGAATAGTTGCCAACAGCAACGCTAAGGTGTGTTTGGAAATTGGAACAGCGCAAGGACATATGACCGCTTTTATGGCCGATAATGCTCCAAAGGGAATTGTTCACACTGTTAACATACATCCTGATGAAATAAAACAAGGCGGCGAGCTTGTCACCTTTGCTCCTTCGTTAGATGAGATCGGAAACTATTATCGTTCTAAAAATAAAACAAACATTAAACAGATCATCGCAAACACTGCTACCTGGGAGCCAAATATTGGAACTATTGATGTGGCATTCATCGATGGAAGTCACGATACAGAATTTGTTTACAACGACACGAAGAAAATTTTAAAGCACTGTAAAAAAGGAAGCTTTATTCTTTGGCATGATTATAATCTTGATCTGGTTGGAAAACACGATTGGATCCATAGCGTTTGTTTGGGAGTTGAGAAACTTTACAAAGAGGGTATCATCAAAGGAGAGATCTTTCACATCAAAAATTCCTGGGTTGGAATATACCAGGTGAAGTAAGTTTGGAACCGGGAAGAAGCAAGTACAAGATCCTTTATTGTTATCCCTACTTTTATTCTCCTGCTTATCCGGATATGAAAGTTTGGGTGGACGAGTATGTTAATGTACTAAAAAAAGCCGGTTTTAATGTGGAACCATTTTGTTTAACTCTTGATCCGCCTAATAGCGCGCTAACATTCTATGATCTTAATCAAAGTTGGATCAATGCTGAGAAAAAACTCATGAAGATGTATCAACGCCTCGAAGAAAAGATTGCCGAAGGTTTTGATATTCTTGTGAACGGTGTTGGAATTAATCTTCATCCGGAGTTTGTAAAACAATTACCGATTTTTACAGTGTTTTGTTGCGCGGATGATCCTGAGAACTCAGCAAACTTATCTAAGCCCGCTGCCTTTGCATACGACCTGTCTTTGGTTTGCAATATTGCGGAACTGGATACGTATCGATCATGGGGTGTAAAAAACGTAGAGTGGCTGCCAATTGGTTTATGGCCCAGATATTACGAACCTCTTCTAACAGACTCAAAAATGTTGGAAAGTTTGTCAAAACGCGACGTTGATCTTTTTTTGATAGGCGACAAGAACAGTGCGGTGAGAAAAGAACGAATGGAAAAACTGGACAAGGCTTTTCCTCAAGCGCATTTTTTTGGCAACGGTTGGGCCAAAGGGCTTTTACCATTAGGAGAAGAAGTGTCGTACATGATGCGATCAAAAATTGGGCCCAACGTGCACAACTCAACCGGTCCCATTAATTTACGCCTTTACACCTTACCCGCAAACGGTGTAATGCAGATCTGCGATAACAAAAAAGGTCTTGGAAAAATATATGAACTTGGTAAAGAGGCTGTAGGTTATGACTCGATAGAAGAATGTATTGACCTTTGCAAATATTATTTGGACCACGACAAAGAAAGAATAGAAATTGCTTTCAATGGATGGAAGCGTGCAATGAAAGATTACACTGAGGAAAGAGTATTTGATAGGATCATTTCCGCGGTTGACAATTCAGATCAAAAGAAAAACACACGCGAGCGCGACGATTCAAAAGAGATCGCTGTTAAACATAAACGAAAGATTTTCTATAGAACTATTCCCAGGAAAATAGTTTCAAAATCTAAGCAACTCCTTAAAACTATGATTGGAAAAAAATGATAGAAGGTTTGAAAAATGTCATTAAAAAAATGTTGGGTAAAAGAACGCATAGTTCCGACCTAGTAAAAAATGTTGGCGAGAAAGTGATTGAATGGCCTGAACGAATTGTTCTTACCTTGGATGCCTTAAAAAAACACGTCGATATGAACAAGGCGTATTCCGTTGCCGACTATGGCAGTGGTCAGCAAACCTTAAAAAGATTAATAAGCTCGAACTGGACGTATACACCTTATGATTTTTATAAACGCACAGATGATACGGTGTTGATCAATTTTAACGACGAGCTGCCTCATCAATCGCACGATATTATTTTTTGCCTGGGGGTGTTTGAATATCTCAACAAACCGTATGATCTCTTACAAACGATAATTAACAATGCTCCCTATGGAATAATTTCTTATACGGCTTTTACTAATGAGGAAACGAGGGAACGAAATGGATGGAAGAATAATCTAACATTGGAAGATATAGAATCGAATATCAAATCGTGCGGGGCAGAATGCCTTGATAAGATCCATTATAAGAATAATCAGTGGATATACATTTTCAAACGCACTCGATCTTAATATGCAGGAAATAAAAATAGCTATCAGTAAAAAGCAGATCGAGCTTGCAGAAAAGGTCGCGAAAAATCTACAAGCCTCTATCGGTAATACAGAACCCTGGACGAGCATGCGTTCTTATCTTGAACCTTCAAGTCGACTAAATTATATTTCCCAGGTAGAATCGGCGTTTAATATCGATCTCAAAGGGAAGAAAATTCTTGAAGTCGGCGCGGGCATGGGTTTGTTCACGGTTGTATCAAACAAACTTGGTTTAGATGTTATCGGTATTGAACCCTGTGCCAATTCATATACGGTGTTAAATGAAGCAATTGATGAGCTCATGTTTCAGAATAACATTGGCAAGGATCGCCTTTTAAGAGAAGCCGGAGAGAATCTTCCTTTCGCAGATGGAAGTTTTGATGTTGTTGTTGCTTTTCAGGTATTGGAGCATGTGGCGGATCCTGAAAAAACACTTTCGGAGTGCATTCGCGTTTTAAAACCGGGTGGAAAGTTGTTCATGGATATGCCCAATTATTTTTCTTTTGTGGAAGCACATTTCGGAATCGTTTGGAATCCCTTACTTTCATTCAGTAAAAAAATCGGTAACCTTTATGTTCGTATGAACGGAAAAAATCCTGAATTCCTGAAAGAACTTAACTTCATTACGCCCTGGCGGCTAAAACGGTGGTTGAAAAATAAAAAAGTTAACTTCAAACTTCAAACAACTCCAAACGATATTAAACCCTCGGTTACTACTCAAAATATTCAGGTAAAACAAGAGCTTCCTGCAGACTTTACATTCTCCTCGGGAAATCGCTTCACAAGTTTTGGAAGATGGGTGCGAAGACAGATAAATCGCCCAAAGGCTAAGCAATTACTTTTTAAATTGGGAATGGCCGACCATCTTATATTAATAGCAGAGAAACAAAACTGAACATGAGAATAGCAGTACTATCAGCAGCACTTAACGGAGATAACTCAGGAGATGCAATTATTGAAACTGCAGTACGTAGACTTCTTAGATCAAATGATATAAAAAGCTTTCCGTTAACTTATGCGTTAACAGAAGATCAGATCAACGAGATAAATACGTTTGACAAGCTCATTATTTGTGGAACTAACTTATATCAACATGTTTTTGCCTGCAATCTGAATGAAGAAGTTGTTTCCAAAATAAAGATTCCGATCATTCCATTTGGAATAGGAAGTAGTGCAGCCATAGGCAGTATTCCCGTGATGCGTGAAGAAGACGTACGAACAGTTAGAGCAATACATCGTACCTGCGCGGCGTCAAGTGTAAGGGACATGGCATCGTACAAGTTCCTTAAATCAATAGGAGTTGAGAATGTTTACTTAACTGGTTGTCCGGTTTTATTTCATGGCTTATCACGCCCCGAATTTAACGGAGAGGGAGAAGGGTATACACTTACACCCAGAGCTCGTTTACTTCACATTGAGGATGTGTGGGAAAAAAGACAGTATGAAAGTTTGGAAATACTCTGTGAAAAGTATTCTCCAACGCTTGTTCTACAAAGTCCTTATGATATTCCTTGGTCGGATCAACTTTCAAAAAAATACGCTTTACCGGTTCTTATGGACGAGAAATGGCAAGCCGACAAATACATTGAACTTGCTAAAAAGCAAAGGATCAATCTGGGATTTCGTTTGCATTTCGCCATGTTATCTATTTCGTACGGGAAGCCCGCATTTCTGGTATCTCATGACAGTCGCGCTTCCGAATTTTGCGAACTCATCAATATTCCTTTGATCGACTTGCAATCTTACAGTGATAATTTACTGGAACTTCAGATCGATTCATTAGCCTTTAACTCTTTGGGAGTTCAAAAACGCTGGGACGAACTTTCTTTGGTTATGAATGAATTTATGAGTAAGAATGATCTTCCCTCAAATTTGAAACTAAGTGCATCAAAAAAGGAGAATCCGGGAAAAATAAATTCAGAAAGAAAACCAAAGATCCTCCTTCTTGTTGATAAACGAAATTGGGCTTTTGACCACTCTGCACAGCATATTGCACGTCAACTAAAAGATAGTTTTGATTTTGAATTTGCTTATGTGGTCGAACAGCCCCAGCTAGATCCAGGTAAATACGATCTGATGTATGTATTTTTCTGGGGGGAGGATTATTATAAAAAATTCGGTTTCCGAAAAGAACAGATTGTAAAGGAGCTCTCGAGCCACAGATGGGAAGACAATCCATTGTACGGACCTTGTACGCCTACCGAATTACACGAAAAATATCTCAAAGATTCAGAAACGATCATCTGTACTTCTAAAAAACTTCGAAATATTATAAAAGATATTCATCCAAATGTGCTGCATACGCCAAACGGTTATGATCACGCTACTTTTAAGAACTTAGAAAAGAGAAAAGGAAAATTAAAAATAGGATGGGCAGGGAATATTAAGGATTCTGTAAAAGGGTTTAATGAATTTATTAAACCTGCTTGCGAGCGATCGCAGATTTATCTGGTTTCTGCACCCGGAGATCTGAGTCATCAACAGATGAATAAATTCTATAATTCAATAGATGTATTTGCTGTGTCGTCAAAGAATGAAGGCGAGCCTCTTACTTTAATTGAATCTATGGCGGCCGGATGTTTCCCGGTATGCTACGATGTAGGGATCGTTCGTGAACTGATAAGAGATAAAGAGAACGGCATTATTTTGAAAGACAGGAGCATTGAGGCATTTAGGAATGCTTTTGATTGGTGCGAACAAAATATTGAATACATAAGAAAAAAGGGTGCGGAAAATGCTCTGTTCATGTTACGCGAAAGAGAGTGGAGCGTTTGCGCGCAGTTCTTTAAATACGCGTTTGAAAATACACTCCATAAAAATTCATCGATATTACTTAGGAACGACGATGTTTCATTTGATACCAACATGGACAATTTCCGGAAGTTCTGTTCCGTTTTTACTAAAAACGGATTTAAGCAAGTTCACGGCGTAACGTTAAACGGCAACACAAATACGCTTTACAAATACAATAATGATCCTGTTGAATACGAAAACAAAGCTAATATCTCTACGCTTTCGTATGATGCTATCGTAGAATTGTCGAGCAATAAAAATATCAGTTCACGAACAGAGCTTATAGAATTTTTGAATGACTCGAGAGATGAGGTCGCACTTCACGGACTCTACCATACTGATTATAGTAAAATGTCCGAAACTCAACAAAGGGAAGATATTTCGAAAGGCTTAGCTGAACTTGGCCAACTATTTCCGATGAAGAAAATTGAGTATTTTATACCGCCGTTCAACCGTACGAATGATGCAACTTATAAAGTGTGCGCTGATCTTGGATTAAAAATATTGGGCAAAGAAGGTATTCATCTTGAAGAAGCAATTGCGGAAAGTAAATTGCATTTTAATACCAGCGTGTGGTACAGGTATCATCATCACAGATTTTATCCGGAAACAGCATTTACGTATTATAAATTATCTCTATCACAGCTTGAAAGATCACTGGGGCAATATGATCAAAAGGAACCACAGGATTGGGGCATGGATTTTAGCTATTTCAAACGGTTATATCCTTCTTTGCGAGACAAAAAACCTCAAAGATCTTTTGCCACTAGAGTTAGAACAAAAATTTCAAAATTAATTCGTAGAACCTAATGAGTTTACAAGGTAAGATCGCCTCGCTTTTTAATCAAAGTAAAATAAATGTGGATGAAAAACTATTGTTGGAGTTGATCGATAAGCATCAATGTCATCGATGGTTTTTTTATGCGCAATACCAGGAAAGAAAAGAGTACTGGAATAGCACCACGGCAAGTTTTTTCCTTGCGAGCAAACTTCCATCGGCAGCAAAAATTCTTGAAACAGGCTGTGGACCTGCATTAAATCTGCTTTGGTTCTATCAGCATGGGTTTAGGAATTTATATGGCGTTGATATTGAAGAAAAGGCAATTAACGTAGGCAAAGACCTAATGGCTTCAATGAATGTTCAAATGACTTTGTGGAAGGATAACTTCACGAGTCCTTCGAAGCCTTTACCTGTGGAAAAAGTGGATGGGATACTAGCATTGAACTGGGTGTATCTTGATCCTAACTTCAAGCTGGAGTCTTTTCTTGAATATTGTCACGATAAATTAAATCCGGAAGGATACATCGCCATAGATCTTATCGATTCTTCATATGATACTATGCCGAACAATCAATACCTTTCTTCGGATTGGAGTAAACCGGAGGCAGAGAGAAAGCCTACAGAATATAAGATCCGATATTCAGAATCAGAAGTTCAGAAGATCGCAGAGGCACGGTCGTTCTCCATTGTGTTGAATCAAACAAAACCGGCTACCATTCCAAAGCGACTATACATCTTTAAAAAAGCATAGGCTGTCAAAAAAGAAGATACTTTTTTTTCTTGGTTCTTATAATCTAGGCGGAGCAGAAAGACAGGCGCTCACTTTAGCGAGAGAACTTCTGCGGGAGGGAACTTATGATCTTAAGTTTGTATCGCTCACAGAAACCGGACCGGTTTGTGAGGAGTTATCGAGCTACAAAATTCCATTTTCAGTTTTGACAATTAACACGTTTTATATCGACAATTTTAAAAGATCTGTTTTTTCAAGAACAAATTTCACATACGCACGAAAAGCCCAACACGAAATAGGAAAAGTTAGAACATATTTGAAAAACGAAGCACCGGATTTTATTTTACCTTTTACGTATTATCCAAATATTCTTGTCGCTGCAACAGTCGCCAATGAAAAAAGATATGTTTGGAACCAAAGGGATTGTGGAATAGAGGGAAATACGAAGAGCTATTTCGAAAACAGGGCTCTGCGTAGATGCAGGACCTTTATTGCCAATTCCAATGCTGTAAAAAAATACTTGATGAGTACCTTTCATATAAATGAAGTATTTATAAAGAGGATCAATAATGGCTCGGAGCTTAAACAACCAATTAAAAATAGAATTGAATGGCGTACGGATCTGGGAATTGGGGAATCGGAAAAGCTTTTCGCGATGGTCGCCAATTTTCATAGTAATAAGGATCATCGCACACTTCTAACTGCCTGGAAAGAAATTACAAGGGAAAACCGGGATGTTAAATTGGTTTTGGCTGGCAGATATGCCGGAACAGATAACGAATTAATGCGCATGATCGATACTCTTGGAATAAAAGATTCAGTAAAAATGATCGATTACACTAAGGATGTGTCGGGATTATTATCGGCTTCTGATTTTTTTGTATTCAGTTCCATGAACGAAGGTAGTCCTAACGGTGTTATTGAAGCAATGCTTGCCGGCTTGCCAATTGTGGCTAGTGATATTTCTCCGGTGAGAGAAGCTTTAGGTGATAGCTATCCATTTCTTTTCCTGCCCGGCGATCCGGATTCTTTGATCAAAACAATGAGACTATTTTTGGAGCAAAGTGTAGAAGACCACAAAGCGTTAGGCAAGAGTAACTTCGAAAAAGCACGTGAACAGTTCAGTACTATAAAGATGGTGAGTTCATATAAAGAATTGATCTCTTCCTCAAATTAATGCAACTTATTTCAATAGTGATGCCGGCCTATAACTGCGAAAAGTATATAGCACAGGCTATTGACAGTATGCTTCAACAAACTTATGCCAATTTTGAATTATTGATCGCTGATGATTGTTCGAGCGATGATACAAGAAAAATAATTGAAGCGTATAAAGCAAAAGACACAAGAATAAAAACATTTCACAACGACACCAATCAGGGATACCTCAGAGCATCAAATTTACTTTTTGAGAAATGTAATGGATCTTTTATCACTTTCCAGGATGCGGACGATTGGAGCGATATAAAAAGACTTGAGAAACTGATGCATGCATTTGAAAAGGACAAAGATCTTTTTTGTGTGGGATCGTGGGTTAATAAAGTGGACGAGAACGGAACCCCAGTTGGTTCAATTCAGTTTCAAGCCTCTCATCACGAAATACAAAAGGCACTCCCCGGAAAATTTGAGTGCGTTGGCTCGGCATTAATGGTAAAACGCGATGTTATAAAAAAGTGCGGTACGTATCATTATTATTTTGATCGCATAGGATCAGAAGATCTGTATTGGTTCGGAAAAATAGCCCATCATTTTAAAACTGAGAATTTACAAGAATTCCTTTATAATTACCGTTCTACTCCCGGTTCGGTTTCCAATGAAATAAATATGCCTGTGCGCAAAAGGGCAAGCAAAGAAATAGCTTCAGAGGCTTTAAGATATTACTATAAGAATGGGAAGGAACTTTTTGATTCACGTTTTAACTTAAGACAGATCGAGAAGTTTGTTCACGGAAAATATTTGTGTTGGGATAAGCAATATAAAAAAGGACTTCTTTATCTAGTTCAGGTTCTATTCAGTTTGCCATCAAGAGCGGCCGAAACATTTGTTCTCCTTAAAACTTACGGACCAAAACTTGTAAGATCTTAAATGGAAGCACAACTTATTCTTCTGACAAAAACTTTTCCTTTCGGGCATCAGGAAACATACCTATTCAATGAACTCTCGTACCTGGTTCAAAGATTTAAGAAAGTGATCATTGTTCCTTACGACGAATTTATCTACAAAGAATCCGAGAATCGCATAAATGACCCTGCAGTAAGTGTATTTAATATTAACAAAGAAGCAAGATCATACCGTTTAAGTGCCCGAGAAAAAATAAGGCGTGAGCTCGCAAGTTGGAGTATATTCTTATTTGAGATCTTCAAAGGCAGAGAACCCATGAATCACATTCGCTTTTATAAGCGGAATTTATCTCAGCTTCGCCATAGTTTTGCTTCGGCCTTGTGTTTGAGAAACTATATGAGAGAGGCTGATCACGGGAAAGTTATTTTCTACAATTACTGGCTTCACGGCGGGGTTATTATTTCCAACATGTGCGCTCGTTTAATGAATAACAGGAGCATTCGTATAGTGAGCAGGGCCCATGCTTACGATGTATATCATAAAGATTGGTACAGCATTTACCCGAATTCTCCTTATGTTTTTTTGGGATTTGAAACCTGGAAAGTGTACCATACAGAGAAAATTTCGACCATATCAAAACACGGGTACGATCATTTTGTGAAATTGTATCCGGAGCAGATCTCTAAATTTTCAATTGCTCGTTTGGGTGTTTTGGAAAATCCTACGGCCAATGTAAATAAAAATGATGATACATTTATTTGGATCTCGTGTTCTAACATCGATGAAAATAAGCGAGTATATCGCATCCCCGAATTGATCTCCAAAGTAAATGCAAAAGTAAAGTGGTTTCATTTTGGTAAAGAAAACTCACCTTCTGATAAGCAAAAGTTGGAGTTGGAAATATCAAAAAATAAGGTCAGTGATAAATGTGTGATCATGGGATTTAAACCCAACTCAGAAATTATTCAATTTTACAAGAGTAATTCAGTTGATCTCATTTTAAATTTAAGTCAAATTGAGGGCGTACCTGTTTCCTTGATGGAGGCGGCCTCGTTCGGCACGCCAATGGTGGCAACCAAAACGGTAGGTAATCCGGAAATTGTAACAAACGAAAATGGGTTTTTGATTGATGTGGATTTTAATTCAGATGATCTTGCACATAAATTGAACGACTTTTTCAGCAAGCCTGAAATGATGTTGGCAAAACGTAAGGCAGCAAAAGAAACTTTTTTAAACCACTACAACGCTTCCAGGAACTACCCTGAGTTCATCGATTCAATTTTATTAAATTAATGGGTTCACAAAATAACATAGCGATCATTATCCAGGCTCGAACAGGGTCAACGCGTTTGCCAAACAAAATGCTTTTGCCGATCCACAATGGTAAAACTATATTGGAGATCATTGTATTGAACCTTTTGAATTATTTTGATCCAAGCCAGATCGTTATAGCTACTTCAACAATTGAAAAAGATAACGCTATTGAAATGTTGGCAAAAAAACTAGGAGTTCAGAGTTTTAGAGGAAGCGAAAATGATGTTTTAGATAGATTTATAAAAGCTACGGAATCGTTCAAGGCAGATAAAGTGATCAGGGTTTGCGCTGACAATCCCTTATTGCAAGCAGATCAACTTAAGCTGATGGCGAACGAGTTCCTAAAAACTCAATGTGACTATCTATCTTTCGCCTTTTCCGACGGAACTCCGGTGATCAAATCACATATTGGTTTGTTTGCCGAAGCAGTATCATTAACGGCTTTGAAGAAAGCCGCCGAACTTACAACAGAGAATTTGTATCATGAACACGTAACGAATTTTATTTATTCTCATCCGGAAAAGTTTAAAATTAATTTCTTACCACTTCCAGGTGAATTAAAGGATAGAAAAGAAGTACGTCTTACCGTGGACACGCAAGAGGATTTTGACTCAGTAAAGGAGATCATAGAAGAGAATTATTCCGGAAGTAACTATGAGATCCCGATCTCCAAAATTTTGAATTACATTGACAGTAATGATCGTTTAATTAAAAGCATGAAGAATGAAATTGAAAGAAATTCCAAGTAACGAAACTTATATTATCGGTGAGATTGGTCAGAATCACAACGGGTCGGTTGATATTGCAAAACTGATCATCGACCTGGTGTCGATGCCCATTGTGGAAAACGACTTTAATTTGGTCCTTAGAGGAATGAACGCGGTGAAATTGACGAAGCGTGATCTTAATGAGGAGCTAACACAATCACAAATGAATAGGGTGTATGACTCTCCTCATTCATTCGGAAAAACATATGGCGAGCATCGCGCATTCCTGGAGCTAAATGACGAACAGCATTTTGAAATATACAAACATGCAAAATCAAAAGGGTTGGATTTTGTAGAAACATTATGCAGTAAGGGCTGTTTATCTTTACTAAAACTTTTTACACCCGACTATTTGAAAGTTGCAAGTAGGGATCTTACAAATTTACCTTTATTAGAAGTGATGGCTGAAACTAAGATACCGATGATATTGTCGACCGGTATGGCCGGAAAAAAAGAATTGGACGAAGCTTTGGAAGTGATCTCAAAACTCCACAATTCTATTTCCATATTGCATTGCGTTTCACAGTATCCAACCGAGCCTAAGAATACGAATTTGAATTCGATAAAGTATTTGCAAGAAAATTATTCAGATTATGTGATCGGTTACTCAGACCATACCATTGGAATTGCAACACCGGTAGCCGCTGTAGCCATGGGCGCAAAAGTGATCGAAAAACACATTACGCTTGATCGTAGAATGAAAGGCACAGATCAAGCCGGATCGTTAGGTCCTGACGGTATCAATAGAATGGTGCGAGATATTCGTATCTTCAATTTATCTACGGGAAAAGAGGAGTTATTTATAGATCCAAGCGTGGCGAGCGCCAAAGAGAAATTAGAACGTTCTATTGCTTCAAAACGTGAAATAAAAAAGGGTGAGGCAATTACCGAGAATGACCTTCATTTACTTTCACCGGGCGACGGGTTTAAATGGTCGCAAAAGAAAGATGTTGTAGGAAAAGTTGCCAAACAAAATATTCCGATGAATGAAATAATTTATCCATCAATGCTATGAGTAAAAAAATCGAAACTAAAACCATCGCTTCAGAAGCGGAGTTAACTAATAGAGAAGGCTTGACAAATTTGTACAAGCAGTCGCCAATTCCCGAGAACGAAAAAGTAGCCAACAGCGCTTTATTCGTTAAGCGTCAGGAATTAAGTAAAATATTGTTCTTAAATCACGTGTATCAGAAGATCCTTGATACACATGGCATCATTATCGAATTCGGAGTAAGGTGGGGGCAGAATCTAGTAACTCTAAACAATTTGCGCGGCATTTATGAGCCCTATAATTACGGAAGGAAATTGGTAGGATTTGATACTTTCGCGGGTTTTGTGAACGTTGATAAATTGGATGGCAAACATTCTATAATTAAGAATGGCGCATTTTCGGTGACCAAGAATTACGAGGAATTCTTGTCTCAGCTTTTAGCTGCGCACCACCAGGAGTCTCCATTGAATCATATTCAGAAGAATTACATCTTTAAGGGAGACGCTGTTGTTGAATTGAAAAAATATTTGAAAGCGCACCCGGAGACCATCGTTTCATTCGCATACTTTGATTTCGATATTTATCAACCAACTAAAGAGTGTTTGGAAATGTTGTTGCCTGTAATGCCAAAAGGCGCGATAATTGGTTTTGATGAATTGCTCGATCCACAGTTTCCCGGAGAAACGATCGCCTTCAAAGAGGTTTTTAAATTGAGAAGCTGCAAGCTTTACAAAAATCCATTTGGAGGAATACAATCTTATATAGTTTTAGAATAAATGAATTTACCCAAATTAATTATCACAGATATCGACGGCGTTTGGACCGACGGTGGAATGTACTACGACCAAACCGGTAATGAATGGAAGAAATTCAATACGTCAGATAGCGTTGGAGTTCTGTATTGCAAAAAATTGATTATTCCCGTTTGTATCATCACGGGTGAAGAAACTCAGATTCTTCAACGCCGCGCCGATAAACTGAAAATTGATTTTGTTTACCAAGGTGTAAAGAACAAGTTGCAAAAAGCTCTTGAACTTTGTAAGCAGTTGAATATTGACATAAAAGATGTTGCTCATATTGGCGATGATCTTAACGACGTTGAATTGATCAAAGCTTGCGGTTTTTCAGGTGCACCGGCAAATGCGCCACTTTATATTCAAAAGCTAACGCATCACGTTACCAAATTGAAAGGTGGTGAGGGCGCGTTCAGAGAATTTGTGGAAGAAATTTTAAATAGAACCAATAATTTCCAAAAGGCATTTGATCTGGCGGTAGATCATTACAAAAAATAAAATGCTATCCGGTTTTTTAATATCAGCTAAATTGTTCCCACAGAGAACTGCTATTATTGTAAATGGCCGATCTTTCACTTACGAATGGCTATTAAGAAAGGCAGTTTCCATTTCTCAAACTATAGCCAAGAAAGACTCTAGTGAAACTAATTTAATTGGTTTATATACCGACAATAACGAATTTACATACGCCGCACTTATTGGGATTTTGTTAGCTAACAAGGGTTTTGTGCCTTTGAATCACAAATTCCCAAATGAAAGATTAAATAAAATTATTCATGATGCGGGTATAAAAACCATAGCTCACTGTAGCAATTCAAGTACTCGTGTCAAAGAATTGGACGGCGGATCTATACTTGCCGTTGATGAATTGTCTGAATCTTCTGATCGACATTTTAACTATTTGCCGCAAGACGAGCAGGTCGTTTACATATTATTTACCTCTGGAAGCACTGGTGTTCCCAAGGGAATTCCCATTACGAACAAGAATTTCAGAGCTTTGATAAACGCTTTAGATAAACGTTATAGTCTTAATGAGAACGACAAAGTGCTTCAGGCTTTTGAATTATCATTTGATGTATCCTTAGCCTGTACCTTTATCGCTTGGCAATACGGAGCTTCACTCATTATTCCTGAAATGGAAGGTATTGTTGCTGTAAATTCATTCAAAGCAATTTACGAACACAAAGCAACTTTTGTAACAATCCCGCCATCTGCAATTTTCTATTTAAAGAAACTCAAGATGCTTGGTTCTATTAAAATTCCAAGTGTACACACCACACTTTTTACAGGTGAAGCTTTACCGTTTAAGTTGGTGACCGAATGGAAAACATCAGCTGAAAATACAATTGTTGAGAACGCATATGGTCCAACGGAAACAACCGTCTGGAGTTTGTTCTATAAATTGGATGATGAAACTGAAAAGCAAACCATCAATGGTTTGTGTCCAATTGGCGAAGCCTTAACCGGAATTCAAAATAAAATTGTGAATGAGGAATATAACGATGTAAAAGATGGAGAGCGGGGAGAGTTATTAGTGGAAGGAGATCAGATCTTTAAAGGATATTGGAAAAGTGAGGAAAAAACCAAGCAAGCGTTTTACATTGACAGCAATAAAAAAAATTGGTACAAAACCGGCGATATTGTGGTAAAGAACGCTAACAAAAATATTGTGTACATAAATCGAAAAGACAATCAAGTTCAGGTGAATGGTTTTAGAGTAGAACTTGGAGAAGTGGAACACGCACTCAAAAAAGTAAGCGGTTTGGATAGTATTGTTGTATTGGCAAAGATCACCGAAGATTATACTGATCTCTACGCTTTTATTGAAGGTAAATTCGTTCAGTCAGATCTCCAATCTAAATTAAAAGACGCTTTGCCCTTTTATATGTTACCGCGCCATTTTATCGCCATCAATCCTCTACCCATTAATACAAATGGAAAGGTTGACAAACAATTATTGCATAGGGAGTATTTAAGCTAGTATGATCGCTGTTCGAAAAGCGCAGGTAGTTGATTGTGGTTTTTTGGCTAATATTATTTTATTAGCGGAGAATACGGGCTTTGAAGTTACGGCATACACAAAAATGTTCAGTAAAACCAACGACGAACTTTTGCCTGTATTTGAAAAGATGATCAATAATGAAACACAAGGCCATCCACTTACATATAGATCATATATTATTGCAACGGAAAACGACAAACCTGCTGCGGCTATCGCTATCTATAAAGAAGGAGAGTTTGGTGACTCTAATCATTTAACTACGGGAGCGCTAATGACAGGTTTCGATCGAAAAAGCATGGTTGGTGCTTTTGGATTTTTAAAAAGGAACTCAGAATTAGGAATAACAAAGAAATTGAATTCAATGCAGATCGATTGCGTAGGAACTCTTCCGGAATTTAGGGGGAAAGGAATGTTAAGACATTTGATCGGTGAAGCAGAGACAATAGCAAAGGAAAATCACATCAGCGAAATGGAAATTCAAGTGTGGAAGAAAAACGAAGGAGCCATTAATGCTTACAAAAAATTGGGATTCATTATATCTGAAGAAAGATTGAGTTTATCGGAAGAAGGAAACGGAAAAGTTTTAATGAGTAAAAAATTATAAAAGATCATGGAAAAGTATCACGAACAATTAACGCAAGTATTTAGAACCGTATTTCAGGATAATTCTATCGAGATCACCAGGAGCACAACGGCGGCTGACATAGACCAATGGGATTCGATCACGCATTTGGAATTGATCACTGCAACCGAAGAAGCGTTTAAGATAGAGATCACAGGATTTGATGTGATGGCTTTAAAAAATGTTGGCGATCTATTGGATCTTATCGATAGGAAACTGGAGAGCTAGAATGCTTTTTAATTCAATAGACTTTTTAAAATTCTTTTTGGTGGTGTTCGTCTCTTGGTTGATCACGCCCGGCCGATTTAAATGGGCTTTGTTATTGGCGGCGAGTTTGTTCTTTTATGCCTGGGAAAAACCCGTTTATCTTGGATTGATGATCGCCACAATTGTTGTGACCTATTTCTCCGCTATAAAAATGGAAGAGTTTAAAAAAGAAAAGGTAAAGAAAAGAAATTTCTTGTACCTGGCCATCATTTTTAATTTGGGTATCTTGATCGTCTTTAAGTACCTGGGATTTTTTACTGATATCGTATCCAATTTGGCAGGACTGTTTTCATCTCATTTGAGTTTTGATCCAATAAAATTGTTTTTACCTATAGGAATTTCCTTTTACACATTTCAAAGTATCGGTTATAGTTTAGATGTATACTACGGTTTACGTAAACCTGAAAGACACATTGGGTATTTTGGACTATTTGTAAGTTTTTTCCCTCAGATCCTTTCCGGACCAATTGGTCGTTCGAGTGAAATGTTCCCACAGATTCACACAACACAAGAATTTTCTTGGGACAATGTGGGTTATGGTATTCAACGGTTCACCTGGGGGTTATTTAAAAAAATGGTCATAGCGGACAGACTGGATGCCATCGTGAATCCTATTTATGGCAACATTGATGGTTATTCGGGATCAGTATTATGGCTTGGTACATTTTTATTCGCATTTCAATTGTACACAGATTTTTCTGCCTACACCGATATGGCCATAGGTATTGCTCGTTTTTTTGGGTTCAAATTGGCGGAGAATTTTGATTTCCCCTTTGTGAGCAAAAGCGTTACTGAATTTTGGCGCCGTTGGCATTTGTCCTTATCGGCATGGTTACGTGATTATCTATATACGCCTATTCAATTCAGTAAGAAAAAATGGAAGCAATGGGCAACTGTATACGCCATTTTCCTTACATTTTTTATCTGCGGTTTATGGCATGGCGCCAAATTCACGTTTGTGATGTTTGGCATCATACAGGCTGTTGCTTTAACCTATGAAATGCTTACCAGAGAAAAGCGCGCGAAATGGCGTGACACATATCCAGCCTTTTTGTATAACAGTTTAAGTTGGGCAATTACATTTGGAATTACATTGATCTCCTTTGTGTTTTTTAGAGCTGAAACAACAGCCGATGCATTTCTATTGCTTATAAAACAGTTCACCACATTTTATGAAGTAGCGGAATTGAAAGCATTTATCGTACAGATCGGCGGCGTTAAATTCTTATTTTCAATGATGTTGCTCTTGTTCTTTATTTTAACCGACAAATTGTTTGCCAGCAGCTTTCAGCGTCAGGAAAGAGATCCTTATGTGTTGAACGCCATGGTATCGGTGTTGCTGGTAATTATTGTGTTATTTGGAACATTTGGCCAGGTAAACTTCATATACTTTCAATTTTAGTGAAGCCTCTTAAGCATATTTTATTTTCCTTATTCATTGTAATGTCACTTTATGTGGCAGGAATGTTCGCGCTAAAAAAGATCTCCTACAAGCAAAAACCTGCCATTTATATCACCAATAATTATTATACGTGGAAGGGTGGAGATACTTACGAAAAATTCAGAGAGTTTGATAGCGAACAAGGCTATGATATTGTTTTTGCAGGTTCTTCAAGAGCATATAGAGGATATTCGCCCTCTATATTTGAAAGCAATGGTTATAAGAGTTTTAATTTGGGTACTTCAGCACAAACGATCAAGAATACGTATTTTACCATCAAGAATTACCTTACCGGATCAAATTGCAAGTTATTGATACTGGATGTTTTTTCCGGCGCTTTTACGAGTAGTTTTTTAGAGTCTACTTCAGATCTGGTAGAGAATGTGTCAAGGCCACAGGCAGCTTATGATATCGCCTGGAATCACAAAGATATTAGAACACTGAATATTTCGGTCCTTCGTTATCTAACCGAAAATGATGCGCCCTATTTTAAAATCGAAAGCAATGCAGATAGAGGATTCTCTACAAGGAGCGATAGTTTGCCCAAGGAAAAACAAGAATTTTACTTTTCTAAAAAACCGATCGATCACCCAAAATTAAAGATCCGGCAGGAACAGTTGGATCATTTCGAGAATATACTTTCGTATTGCGAACAAAACTCCATTAAAGTTGTTTGCGTTTATGCTCCTGTATCTTATTTTTATGATAGCACTCAACATTCAGATTTCTTGGCACTTATAAAGCCGAGTTTGCAAAAGCACAAAACTCCAATTTACGATCTCAGCGGTTTGGAGGGTATAAATACGGCCTATCATTTTTACGATGATTCACATCTAAATCAAATCGGAGTACGTATGTTCAATACTGAACTTATAGAACAATTACAAAACGATCATCTATTGACTAAAAATGCAGTTAACTGATACGAAGGACATAGAACAGTATTTTGACGCCTTATGGCCAATTTGCAGAAGTATTACCGGCAACGGACTGCGGGAGAGTTTTAAGATCCTGTCAAAACTGATTCCGCTTAAGTTAACAGAAGTAAGAACCGGAACGCCTGTTTTTGACTGGGTAATTCCAAAGGAATGGAATATCAACGGCGCCTATATCGTAACCCCCGATGGAAAGAAAATCGCAGAGTTTTCAAAGAACAATTTGCATGTGGTTGGATATTCAACACCCGTTAACGCGGAAATGTCTTACGAGGATCTGGTGAAACACATCCACACTCTGCCGCGCTTGCCCAATGCTGTTCCTTACGTTACATCTTATTATAAGGAAAAATGGGGTTTTTGTTTATCTCAAAATGAGTTCGACACTTTGCCTAAGCAGGGAATGTATAAAGTAGTAATAGACTCGGAATTAAAAGATGGAAGTTTAACCTATGGGGATCTTATTTTGAAAGGAGATACCAAAGATGAGATCTTGATTTCGTCTTATTTATGTCATCCAAGTATGGCAAATAACGAATTAAGTGGTCCTTTAACGCTAGGGTTCTTGTATCAGTTGATAGCGGCCATGCCTAAGAGAAAATACACATACCGTTTTGTTTTAACTCCCGAAACCATCGGCACTATTGCTTATTTGCACAACAACAAGAAGGAGATTATCGAGAATGTAAAAGGCGGATTTGTATTAACGTGTTGTGGAACAAATAAGCCGTTTATTTATAAAAAGAGTCGTCAACAAACCTCAAATACAGATCTAATAGCTGAGTACGTTCTGAAGCATTCAAATAAACCTTATTCTATCATTGATTTTGACCCTATCGGAAGTGATGAGCGACAATATTGTTCGCCGGGGGTTGACCTTGCGATTGGTTCTTTAATCCGTTCAAAATATCACGAATATATTGAATACCACACTTCACTGGACAATAAGGATCTTATCTCATTTGATGCTATAAAAGAAACCGTTGAAATGTATTTTGAAATGATCCAGGCATTTGAAATGGATCATCACTATGTAAATACCATACAGTTTTGTGAACCCAATATGGGAAAAAGGAATTTATATGAGGACCTGAGCGGCGCCTTGGTGATGCCCGAACAAATTGCATTACGGATGCGTTTGATAAATTACATGGACGGAAAAAGCTCTCTGTTTGGGTTTTGCGTGAAGTATAATTTGAATATCCGGGATGTGAAGAAAGAGATAGAATTATTATTAAGTAAAGGAGTTCTAAGTAAATAATGTCTCATCAGGGGTTTGACATAACGTTTAAGGAATTTAAAGAGAATTTCTATTCTAAGATAGGGGATGGAAGTTGTTTGAACGTACTGGATATTAATTTATTGAAAGTTGTTCTGGATGGATTAAAAGTAAAATACACTAGCAGAGGAAAGATAGCGGAATATTTGACCAAACCGCTTGCTGTAACTTTAATCTTTTACTTCTTCAAGATCTTCGTAGATCTGAAAAAGAAAGCTTCCTTAAGACAAAAGACCTCTAAACTGCGCAATGCTAAATACATCACAGCATTTTCCGATAGAACTCAAAATGTAAATGGCAAGGTGTATTCCTATTACTTTCAAAACATCTATGAGCGTTATGGACGAGACAAGTTTTGCTACATGCGTAAAAAACCCATTTCAGACCTACACGCAGAAATTGACTACAATGATCTCATATTTGATCTTGATGTTTTTAAAGGTTACAACTTTAAGTTATTGTTGGAGCTTAGAAAACACCTTCGCGCTTTAAAACGCAGTGATAAATGGACCAAAGATGAATTAGACAATATTGGTATTGCTTATTTTTTATTCTTAAATGAGTATTTGAAATATGACGCGTTTTTGAAAAGAACCAAATTCGAGTGCGCCATCATTGATTGTCACTACCATGATGAGGGATTTATTTTAGCCTGCAAAAAGAACAATGTAAAGGTTATTGAGTTGCAACATGGTCTCATTTCCAAAGAAGATATTTTTTTCGTTTTTCCTGAGCAGGTGAAAGCGAGCGTTTCTAAAGCATTGTTTGCCGATCATATATTGGTGTATGGTAGATATTGGAAAGAAGTACTGTTAAATGGAACGGAGTATAAGGATGAACAAATTGGATTGATCGGCTATTATCCGTTTGATGAGGAGGAAGGTGGTAAATTACAGGCAAAGCAAAAGAAGAGTATTTTGGTAACTACCCAATATTCGATAGCTTCTTACTACATTGATTATGTAAGATGGTTGAGCCCAAAACTGTCAAACGAATGGGAAATAATTGTAAAAGTACATCCCATAGAAACGGTTGATATTTACGACGAGTTGCTTTCGCTTCAAAATGTGAAAGTGACTGATACTAACTTGAACGCACTTATCGAGAGTTCGGAATTCATAATTTCTATTTTTTCCACTACGTTGTTTGACGCTGTGCATCATGAAAAGCCGGCATTTGCCTTGAACATTGATTTTTTTAAAGATTATGTTGCTGATGTAGTTTCTACGAACGCCATCTTTTTATTAGACCCAAATGAAGACCCTGTCAAAAAATTCAACTCCATTGACCCGTCTCAGCAAAAGCTAATGAATTCGTTATTATACGCCGATTTTGACGCCTCAGTGCTGGACGAACTACTAAATGTTCCTTCTTCGAAAAAAACTAACAGGAATTCCCAATTTCACGACGCACCTATCATGAATAAAGAACGCCAAAGTTGTACAAATTGCGTTTTGACAACTGATGATACCAACTACATCTCATTTGATGAGAGAGGGATGTGTAATTACTGTAATTACTATTATGCGGCCTACAATAAATTAGGGGATGCCAATACCAAAGAAAAATGGCTAAAAGAAAAAGTAAGTGAAATGAAAGCGAATCGAGGTTCGCATGGATACGACAGTATATTGGGCGTAAGCGGCGGCGTTGATAGCACGTATTTGGCGTATTGGGCAAAGCAAAACAATTTAAATCCACTAGTTGTTCATTTTGATAATGGTTGGGATAGTGAATTGGCAGTGAAGAATATTGAGAAGATCTGTTCAAAGCTGGAATTTCAATTACACACTTACGTCATCAATTGGGAAGAATTCAAAGAATTGCAACTAGCCTATTTCAAAGCGGGCGTTATAGATATTGAAGTACTGACCGATCACGCCATCTCTGCAAGTTTGTTTAGAATGGCGAAAAAATACAAAATAAAATACATTCTGAATGGGAATAATTTGCCTACAGAAGCGATCATGCCAAAGGATTGGGTATACGACAAAAATGATTGGAGAAACATTAAGGATATCTATTCCAAATTCGGTAACGGAAAACCTATTAGAACATTTCCCAGAACAACTTTCCCTGAAAAATTATATAATTATTGGTTCCTGAAATTAGAGAATCTCGAGATCCTTAACTACATTGATTACGATAAGGAAAAGGCAAAACAAGTCATCATAAACGAATTAGATTGGATCGATTACGGAGGAAAACACTACGAGTCTATTTTCACGAAGTTCTACCAATCCTATATTTTACCTACGAAATTCAATGTTGATAAACGAAAAGCGCACTTAGCAACATTGATCTGTTCAAAGCAAGTTACCAAGAATCAGGCTCTGGAGCAAATGAAATTACCTCTGTACGATCCTAAAGAGATGCAATCAGAAAAGCAATATGTACTTAAAAAGCTTGGATTGAATGAGAGTGAATTTGATGACCTGATGAAGGCGAAGCCACGAGATCACAGTGATTTTAAAAATGAAAAGGAACTCTGGACAATGTATTTCAAGTTCATCTCGATCTTAAAATTTAGAAGACTAAGAAAATAATAGTTTTAGGCGTCTAGAATGCGAAACAAAAAATTATGTGTGGAATATTTGGGATCATAGCTCCAAAAGCGATCAATAAGAATGAATTGAAATTATTGGTGAAACACGCCAAGCAAAGAGGAAAAGACTCTAGCGGTTTGATATTTTTTAAGGAGGACCGTTACGAGATCTTCAGAGCGGATTACAATATTGATAAACTATTGAATAAAGTTAAGCCTTACAGCTCTTCCATTGTGCTGGGTCACAGTAGGCTTATTACCAACGGTCTTTCAGACAATCAGCCTGTAATACGCGATGATGTGTTTGTTCTCCACAATGGGATCATTGTGAATGATGCTGAGATCTGGAAGGATCTTAGTGTTGAACGGAAGTTTAAGATCGACTCAGAAGTGTTGGCGGGAGTCACGTTGCAACATCTAAAGGCTGGTCTTCCAATTGAAGGTTTGGAAAAGGTGATCATTGAAAAATGTAAGGGAATTGTTTCTTGCGCGATATTGATACAGAATATCGGTAAGCTCATTTTGATCTCAAATAATGGAAGTCTTTACACGGGGGTCAAAGATGATTCTACATATTTTGCATCCGAGAATTATGCCTTGTCCGAGATGGGTTGCAAGAATATTTTACAGATCCATAGATCATATAAGATCATTGACGTTCCAAAGCCTGGAAATTTGAAATGGAAATTGAGCGATCTTAAAGTGCGAACAGAGAATTTGATCCCGGAGTTTAGTGTTAATAAAGCGC
Organism: Bacteroidia bacterium; assembly: GCA_044229315.1. GTDB lineage: Bacteria > Bacteroidota > Bacteroidia > B-17B0 > Aurantibacillaceae > Aurantibacillus. Next base: position 212,834 of record JBGATG010000004.1, on the reverse strand, counting down.
AAGAAGCTTTATTAGAATACAAGAAACATAATTTGAGGCGGTGTACAAAATGTATTTTGCCGGAAACAATGCCCTTTATTCGTTTTAACGAGCAGGGAGTTTGTAATTACTGTCTCAATTACAAGCTACGCAATAAACCCAAACCCAAGGAGGAATTATTCAAATTGATTGAGCCCTACCGAAGAAAAGAAGGATTGGAATGCGTAGTTCCGTTTTCGGGAGGGAGAGATAGTTGTTACAGTTTGCATTTGATCGTGAAAGAATTAAAATTGCGCCCCGTTACTTATACCTACGATTGGGGAATGGTGACCGATCTGGGACGACGTAATATCAGTAAAATGTGCGCGGATCTTGGTGTAGAGAATATTATCATCGCTGCCGATATCTCAAAAAAGCGTAGAAACATCAGGATGAATTTGGAAGCATGGTTAAGATCACCAAATTTAGGAATGATGGCCATGCTCACTGCCGGCGATAAACATTTCTTTAGATACGCCGAAGAAGTTAAGAAGCAAACCGGTGTGCAATTAAATCTATGGGGCATCAATCCTTTGGAAGTGACACATTTTAAAACAGGATTTCTGGGCATAAAGCCCGATTTTGAAGAAGATCGTGTTTATAGCAATGGCGCTATGAAGCAACTGCGCTACCATGCAAAACGTTTTGGCGCGATGATGGACAGTCCGCGCTATTTTAATTCTTCTCTCTGGGATACGTTATCTGGTGAATATTACAGAAGTTTTGCAAAGAAGACGGACTATTATCACGTATTTGACTACTGGCGTTGGGATGAAGAAATGGTGAACTCAACATTGATCAATGATTATGATTGGGAATTAGCCGTTGACACAAGTACAACGTGGAGGATCGGTGATGGAACGGCGGCATTTTATAATTACGTTTACTATACAGTAGCCGGTTTTACCGAACACGATACATTTCGTAGCAATCAAATTCGCGAGGGTCAAATGACACGGGATAAAGCGCTGGAATTAGTGGCGGATGAGAATACACCAAGGTACCAAAATATTAGATGGTATCTGGATACTCTTGGGATGGATTTTGAGAGAGTGATCAAGATCGTCAATAGTATTGAAAAATTGTATAAGCAGTAAAACGGAAAATGCACTTTGCCATCGTGTCGTATACATTCCCTCCGTCGAAAGAAATTGGTGGCAGGCGTTGGGCCAAATTCAGTCAGCATTTAGCAAGGTATGGACACGATGTCACCGTGATCTGTACTGGAAGCTCTGTTGGCAAAGAATGGTATGAAAAAGAATTTCCCGGAATACAATTCAAACTATTGCCTAAGTGTTACCATGAATGGCTCACCGGCATCACGCGATCTTTCACAGAAAAATTATTATATAGGATCTATACACGGATTTGGAATCCACTCACGAAACAAAATTTGTTCGACAAAGGATACGCATGGAAAAGCAAAATGTTAAACGCATTAGAAGACACGCATAGCCGTAAACAAATAGATGTGATGGTTGTAACCGGAGCTCCATTTTCATTGTTGGTGTATGGTGCGGAGTTCAAAGCCAAACATAAGGAAATACAATATGTGGGTGATCTTCGTGATCCGTGGACCTGGGGAAGTTATTATGGGATCCCGACCTTATCATCCCGAAAAAAAAATTTCCAGGAGATTTCTGAATACAAAACTATGGCGGCATGCGATATGGTATGTTATCCAACAGAACACATGGGAGAGGTTCTTAAGAAAAAGTATGCCGAGTTCAGTGCTAAATTATACTTGTTACCTCACGCGTTTGATCCGGAAAAATTCCCGAAGATCTCTAACGATGTTAAAAGACAAGGATTTATTTATGGCGGTACTTTATACGACGGAATCGAAGATTACATTAGAGAACTTGGAGAGATTGTAAAAAGAAATCCCGGATCAGGTTTTAAATGGGACATTTTTACCGGAACAAATTACCCACTTATAAATGCTGATTTCGCATCCGGAAGCATCAGTTTACATCCCCTGATCCCCGAAGATCAATTATTCAAAAAGATGACGGTGTCGGCTGCTTATCTCGCTTTTTTTCCAAGAGCAGATAAAGATCTTGTCTCAACAAAATTCTTTGAGATCATTTATTCCCAAACTCCTATAGTATACATCGGGGAAGAAGGAGAAGTTGGAAAATTTGTGAGAGAAAATCGATTGGGCGTGCACATATTGCCCGAGAACATGGAACGCGATCTTCCAAAATATTTGAATGGGCAAGTTCCGAACGAGATCGGTAAATTTAATTTAGCTAGATATACCTTCTCGTCAGTTACCGAAAAGTTTATAGCTGACTTGAGGGATTTTAGAAACTGAAACACGTGATCATTTACCTTACTTACAATGAACAGCCGTCCGGGATCTTTTCGAGCCAGGTGGTTGATGTAGTGAAGTTCATTCAAGATGAAGTGAAAACTCAGATCAGGTTAATTTCTTTTATTTCGCTTCGTGGCTTTTTTTCAAACAGAAGGAAGATCAAGAACGAGTGTCCCCAAGCGTTAGTGATCCCCATGTGGCCGGGCATTAAAAATTGGAAGAGGAATACGATCCTTCTGAATCCGATAATTAATAGGTATTCTCCTAATACCATTATTTGCCGCAGCGTGCTTGCAACAAATTTGGCAATGCTTTGTGGCGCAGACAACATCGTTTACGATGGGCGAGGGGCAATTGCGGAAGAGTGGCACGAGTATGACGTGATCAACGACCCGGTTTTGATTTCACAGATCGCCGAACTGGAAAGGAACGCGGTGCTTAATTCAAAATTCCGTATTGCGGTTTCCGTTAAACTTGTGGAATATTGGAAGGAAAAATTCTCATATGCACAAAATTCTCATGTAGTGATCCCTTGCACCCTAAGTAAGGAGTTTGAGCAATTTAAGATCAATAAGGATAGTTTGGCAAGAACCAGAGAATCGCTTGGCGTGGAGAGTTGCGAGCTTGCTTTTGTTTACTCCGGCTCTTTAGCGGGCTGGCAGTCCTTTGATCTTTTGCATGAGTTCGCAAAACGAATCCTTAGTGCTAAAGGCAATAAAATGATCTTTTATTGCGACAATGATCCCAATATTGAAAAACTGGAAAGAGAATTTGGGAACAAGATCGTTCGCAGGAAATTACTACCCCGTGAAATGCCCGAATTTCTCGCTGCCGGCGACTATGGCTTGCTTATACGCGAGAATAGTGTCACAAATTCTGTAGCCTCGCCTGTAAAGTTTGCCGAGTATTTAAGATGTGGATTGAGCATTATCATGTCGGAAAATATTGGTGATTACTCGGCTATGCTTATTGATAACGGTTGGGGACAGATCTATACATCGGGCGATCTCAATTTAAAGCGGCCTTCCATGGATGAAAAGGTAAATGTATCTTTAAAGGCAAATGAACTGTTCAGTAAAAGGAATTATATGAACGAATACAAAAAAGTAATAGCTTAGACACTATGGATCTAGTTGAAGTAAAGAATAGAAAAAAAGAGATCGCTCGGCACCCCTGGGAATTGGCGCGGTTTGAGATCGTGCGATCCTTATTACACGCGCACATCAGGAATGAAGAAAATTATTCAGTGCTTGATATCGGTTGTGGGGACATCTTCTTTATTTCCAGTCTTGCAAATTATTACCCGAAAGTAACCTTTTACGCTGTTGACATAGCTTTCACCGATGAGATCATGGCGCAATTGGAAGGCACCATCAACGGTAAGAATATATTTCTTTTCAAAACATTAGATGAGGCAAATAAGCATTTGAAAAAACCGGCAGATCTTGTGTTGCTGTTGGATGTAGTGGAACATATTGAAAAAGACGTTGAGTTTTTAAAATGGTTGTATGGCCATCCTTCAATTTCGTCTCAAACATTGTTTATGATCACGGTGCCGGCCTACCAGTCTTTATTTTGTTCGCACGATCATTTCCTCGGGCACTATAGACGTTATACAAATAATTCTTTAAAGAAAACCATAGAAACCTCCGGATTCCAAAAGGTAAAACTGGGATATTTCTTTTTCTCTTTATTGTTGCCTAGAATACTGCAAGTATTTAAAGAAAAGCTATCAAAACCTGATCTTACAAAAAGTACAACCGGACTCGTAGAGTGGAGCGGAGGAACAGGAGTTACCGGATTTATTAAAGGTGTATTATTGTTGGATCATAAGATCACTCACGGAATAAAAGTTGTTACCGGACTTTCGATACCCGGACTTTCTAATTATATCTTATGCAAAAAACGGGCATAGTTATTCCTTGTTACGAAGAGGCTTCGCGTTTGAATTCGAACGCTTTCATGAGTTATTTGAAGAATTCTCCAAATGTGAATTTCCTTTTTGTGAATGATGGAAGTAAAGATGATACGCTCAAGCTTTTAATGAACATGAAAGAGAGTAACAGCTTACAGATAGAAGTGCTGGATCTTGAGAAGAATAGCGGAAAGGCAGAGGCTGTACGTCTGGGAATGATCAAGCTGTTTGAAAAAAAATCATTCGACTATATTGGATTTTGGGATGCTGATCTAGCAACGCCGCTTGCGGAAATAGACCACTTATTACAGTTCAGCAATGGCGGAACAAAAAAGATCATTATGGCAAGCCGCATGAAGCGCTTAGGAGCGGCTGTAGAACGCAAAACCTCCAGACATATTTTTGGCCGGGTATTTTCAACCTTTGCCAGTATGATCTTAAAATTGCCGGTTTATGATACACAATGTGGTGCTAAATTGTTTCATAATTCAACGGTAGATCTATTTAACCCGGGTTTTGTTACTAAATGGTTGTTCGATATTGAGATCTTAGCTCGTTTTAGAAATAAATTTGGAACTCAAACAACTTTAACAGAAGTTTTAGAGGTTCCAATAAGCAGTTGGAAAGAAATTGGAGGATCAAAATTGCGGCTCAAGCATTTACTAAAAGTTCCGTTTGAGCTTTTAAAAATAAGAAGCAAATACAATGGGTAATTACAGGACAAATATCAAGTTGTGGATCATTTATGCCGCTCTTGGATTTCCTTTGTTCTATTTTGTATACAAGTTCGGTTCCCCCAATTTTGGTTGCAAGGATTTTTACGACTACTACAAATTGTTCAAGGACATGGATCTCGATGGAGTAGAAGCTCCGTTTAATATGCGTTTGCTTGGTTCAGCATTTGTTTATTTCTTTTATAAGCTTGGATTTCACTACAACACTGAGATCGCCTTTGATTCGATAGGCTTAGATAAAAATGTATTCTTCAGCGCGGTATTCTTTAATTATCTGTGCGTGGTGAGCACTTGTGTTGTGATCTACCAGACCATTGTTAGAAATGTTCCGAATATTTGGTTGGCATTCATAGGGGGAGTTATTTATTTATTGGGATTCGGAACCTTGTTCTATGAGATCATGCCAATTACCGATGCCTTATCTATTTTATTGTTTGCTTTTACATTTTACTATTATCTCCACAATGGATATCTTATTATTGTACCACTACTTTTATTGATCCTACAGCGAGAATATGTATTCCTCGCATTGGGCTTGGTAGCGCTGGTGGACTTTTGGAAATTGCGGAATAAATATTTCCTTCACATTCTATTGGTTTGCATTGGCTGTTTTGCGATCTATTTTGTTTTAAGGAAAACAATCTTCTACACGCCAAAGTACGATCACCAGGCATCACCGGGATACTTTTTAGAATCTATCTTTAAATTGCAATTCCCATTGTTGGCGTATCTTAAACAGTTACTCATGACACTGAACATCGCCATTTTGTACGCGTTGGTGATCATTTATAAAAAATATAAGAAAATGACATACGATGGTTTTGCTTTAGTTAAGATCGGTGTTCTATTCTTACAGATCAACATCATTAGTTTCGCGGCCGTGTTTGGAAATAATACCGGTCGCTACTTTTACATCTTAGTACCGATGGTGATCTACTATCTAATCAAGGAAGTAAGTGCATTCAATGAGCCAGGAATTGCTAGATAGCCCTCCGACAACTTTTAACCGAACTAATTTTTGGATAGTTGTAGCTATTTACATTTCTGTATTCATCAATTCCATAGTTTTCTTTAAGAGTCCCTTTGAGTTTTATCTTGGGTATTTGATCTATATTGTTCTTTTACCGGTTTTCGCTGTACGTTATACCGGTAACAGGAATCTTATTATCATATTTTCTGTACTCTTGGCAAGTGGGATGTTCGGTGTTTTAACGGGAAACAATACCGCGGCGCTTTTTTTCAAAGTTTACACGGGTTTAGTACTGTCTTACCTATTCTACGATTATGTGATCAAGGAATTTAATTTTGACATTGAGCAACTTTTCAAATGGTATCTCTATGGTTGTTATATTGCGGCTGTTATTGGACTCGTGCAATTCATTTCCTTTCAAATTGGATTTTCGCCAGGTTATAATTACAAATGGTTACTTAATAAATGGGGTGTGATTACCGGAGGTAACTTTGGTATTCGTGTGAATTCTGTTTTTGGAGAACCTACGTATCTCGGCGCAGTGCTTTCTGCGTCGTTCTTTGTTTCGGTTTATAATATGTTTCAAAAGGAAACGTATTATCTCAGCAGAGTTCAAAGTTTGTGCATCATCATATGTTACATTCTTTCCTTTTCGGGCCTCGGGCAAGTTGGTATCCTTTTAACGTTCGTTTTCCTCGCCATCAACTTTGGGTTGGTTCGCTATTTAATTGTGGCGGTTCCGGTGGGTATCTTGCTTTTTAATTTACTTTACTCCAGTAGTAATGATTTCCGAAATCGCTACGATAGTTTGTTGTATCTATTTCAATCGGAAGGAAAATTCGAGTTGGGAAAAACACATGGTTCGTCTTTCATTCTTTACAACAATTATCACGTTGCTACCGAGAACTTTAAAAGCAATTTCTTTTTCGGCACCGGCATCGGTTCTCATCCAATCGCATTCGAAAAATATTCTATTGCCAAGCACATTGGTGTTTACGGATTCAATCTTAATTCAGCCGACGCTAATTCCATGTTCTTACGGCTTGTGTCGGAGACCGGGTTATTTGGAGTGATCATTTTTTTTGTGATCATCATCAAGTGCTATATAAAAAGGGATGAGGAGCACGACACTTATCATTGGTTGGTAAGTAATGGATTTTTAGTAATGATCCTGTTGAATTTATTCAGGCAAGGACATTATTTCTTAAATGGATTTCCTTTTTTCGTTTTGTTATACATCTACAACTCGTATTCCTACCAGGAATACCTCGATAAAATCAATGAGTCCGCCAAGGATTCACCTCAGTCCAAAGTGGAAGCTCTTTCCACTTCTAAGGATGCTGACTAGCATCTTTTTTCTTTCGTAATTTCTTCTCACGCATGTTCAACATTTCTATGAACAATGCAAAACCCAAAGCAATGTACGCGTAGTTCTTGTTCAACTCAATGTGTTTCTCGTGTGGAACTGAGAAATTGTAAGCATCAAGAACAGCTTCCGCAACCAAGATTCCGCCTATCACCAATAAGAATGCCAGAGCAATTGTTTTTATTCCGGGATTTCTATTAATGAAATCTGCAACATACCCACTAAACAACATCATCATGATCATAGAGATCACAACCGCCGCGATCATCGTAGGCACATCTCCACTTACACCAACCGCCGCGAGTATGCTATCAAAACTAAAAATGAAATCAATGATAATGATCTGAGTGATAATAGCGCCAAAAGAATTCCTCTCACTTACTTTACTTACTCCACCTTCGTTATGATGCATTTTTTCAATGATCTCTTTCCATGTCTTGAAAATAAGGAATACTCCCCCTGCAAATAAGATCAAGGCTTTTCCTGAAACGCCATACGTGCCTAGCATGAACAAGGCATCCTGCAAATGCGCGATCCATCCAACTAAGGTCAATAATACCGAACGAACGATCAGAGCCAAACTTAAACCAATGAAACGCGCACGCTTTTGTTGAGCTCGCGGAAGCTTATCTACCGCAATAGAAATAAAAATGATGTTATCAATACCAAGAATGATCTCTAATAGGGTAAGGGTAACAAGATTGATAGCACCATGCCAGGTTAAAAGGGAACTAAAAATGGAATGGTTGTCGTGCATTATGAGTAAATATTTTGCAAAGATACGAAATTATTAAACTCGCTAGAAAATTATTATAGCTGAAAATCAATAGGTTAGAAATAAAATATGTTAAAATCTAGTACTATGTGTTGCATAGTACTAAAAATTGTACATAACTTTGTATCACCAAATGATTGCAATTTATTTAAAAACAATAGAAATTAAAAATTAGAGGCAGGACGAAAAGGTCTCATTAAAAAAAAGAAAATGAAAACGAAGAATTTAAAAAGTGGAATGATCAAATTAAGCGCGGTACTTGGATTTATGTTTTTGAGCGGCGCGGCGGTGGCTTTAGGAAGTGATGGGAACGAGAACATCATTGAAACTCAAAACACCATCCGTCAACATATCAGTTTTCCAAACATTATTTTACCAATTACAAAAACCGAAAAAGTAGAAGTTGTTTTTACAACCGACGAAAAAGGTAAAGTGAATTTTGTGTTGGCTAAAACAGAAAATGATGTTTTGAAGAAACAGATCGAAAAACAATTTTCGGAAATGACCTTAACAAAGATCAAAAGCAACGTAGCTTACAGTATAGTGTTTAACATTAAAAAAGTTTAAGAAATGTCAGTTAACTCAGAGAATGCAAAAGCGCAAATGCGTAAAGGTGTTCTTGAACTATGCATACTTTCTATTCTATCGCAAGGCGATGCTTATCCAACCGAGATCATCGACAAGTTAAAAGAAACAAAGTTAGTGGTAGTTGAAGGAACTCTTTACCCTTTGCTCACCCGGTTAAAGAACACAGGTTTGCTAACCTACAGGTGGGAAGAAAGCACCAGCGGACCACCACGCAAATATTACAAGCTTACTGAAATAGGCGCTCAATATTTGAAAGAGCTACAGGTAAGCTGGGACGAACTGGTGAATGCGGTAAACAAAACAATAATCAAATAAAAAAACATATTTAATAAAAAGAAGTCATGAATAAAACGGTAACTATAAATATCAGCGGTATAATCTTCCATATAGAAGAAGATGCTTACGAGAAATTGAGTAAGTACCTGAGTACCCTTAAAGGATATTTTACAAGTAACGAAAGTGGCAGCGAGATCATTGCCGACATTGAAGCGCGCATTGCAGAATTGTTGCAGGCCAAGGTAACGCCATTTAAACAGGTGGTATTGATGGCCGATGTGGATGAAGTGATCAACGCTCTTGGTAAGCCAGAGGAATTTGTTGACGGGGAACCTACGGATAATACTGCAAGTTCTTCAAAACAAAACGAGTCAACAGCGCAAAGTGGTCCGGTAAAACGCAGATTGTTCCGCGACCCGGATGACAAAGCTATTGGCGGTGTGTGCGCGGGTGTTGCACATTATTTTGATATCGACATTGTGTGGGTGCGTTTAGCAACATTCTTGTTGATCTTTTTTGGAGGTGTGAGTTTGTGGGTATACATTATTTTATGGATCGTAATTCCTGAAGCAAAGACTACTGCCGATAAATTAGCCATGCGCGGAGAAGCGGTAAACATAAATAATATAAGTAAGAATTTTGAGCAACAAATGCATGATGGTGTGAACTCTATTGTGAATACCAGCAAAACAGTTGGCGATAAACTAGGAGATGTTTTTGGCGCCATCTTTAAAGTGATGGGTCGTTTGATAGGCGCGTTCCTCATTTTTATTGGGTTTATGGTCATGTTCGGATTAATGTCAACTATTTTTGGGTTCTCGGTTGCAGGTGAGTCTGCTGAATTCAACGATTGGATCAATATTATTTTCATTGATCGTTCGCATTATTGGTTAGGATTTATTGGAGGTATCATTGTGGTTGGCGTTCCGGCTTTCATGATCCTGTATGGCGGAATAAAATTATTGTTCAAAATAAAATACTCTAACCGTTGGTTGAACATTGGTGCTGGATTGATCTGGATCATTGGTTTCATGATGGCAACTTACGCGGGTGTAAAAACAGGGTCTGATTTTGGAGACAGCAGTAAATACAAAGAAAGCCGCACTATTACGTCAAGTGTGGAAGTGTTCACCATTTCCGCTGTAAGGGAAGATCAATTGATCACTAAATTTGGAATTGAGGACTTGAATTTTGAAGATCACGGCGATCATCATATTGGAAGAGATGAATATTCTATAGGTGTTATGAACAAGAAAAAAGTGATCGTTGGTCACCCTGAAGTGCGCGTGATCAATGGTTCAGGTGATCATATTGAAGTGATCATTAATCGCAAAGCACGTGGAAAGGAAAAGCGAATTGCGTATGATCGCGCTAAAGAAATAAATTATACATATCAATTAGATAGCACAGGATTAATATTGGATGAGTTATTTTACCTCGACGGAGATCAAAAATTCAGAGTGCAGGAAATTGAAGTGATCGTAAAAGTTCCAAAGGGAAAAACAATTTATCTCGACAGATCATTAAAAAATGTCATCTATGATGTAGACAACGTAACAAATACCTACGATCAGGATATGTTGGGAAGAAGATGGAAGATGAATGACCGTGAATTAGAATGTGTGGATTGTGATGGAATCGAAAGCAATAGCGTTGAAAACGAGATCGAAAGCGCATTAAATGAACACGTGAAAATTAATGGAGAAGGAATTGAAGTAAAGGATAAAGACGGTACACATATTAAAATAGATGAACATGGTGTGAACATCAACAGCAAAGAGCACGAAATTAAAGTAAAGAAAAAGGAGAATTGAGCAACGACCAGGTATCCTTTTAAACCCTACTTCTTCATGTCGAAGTAGGGTTTTTTTATGAGCTGTTTTTGCCACGGAGGCGCAAAGACGCAGAGTTACGCTGTGAAACTCTGTGTCTCCGTGACCAAATTAGTCGGTAAATCCTAGTCAAAAGCCTTTAAAAAATTTGTTCCACGAGCTTTTGTTCCACGCCAGTTAATAGAATGTTAGAAATTGTGCGTTTTATTGGGCGTTTTAGCCTTTTTTAATTTTAAACTACCCTTTATTTTTAGTACTTTCGTAGGCAGTTTTTTATAAACTGCATGTCAAATCACACCAAATATATTTTCGTTACCGGTGGGGTAACTTCGTCCCTCGGAAAGGGTATAATATCAGCAAGTTTAGCAAAATTACTTCAGGCAAGAGGCTACACCGTTACCATTCAAAAATTGGATCCATATATTAATGTGGATCCCGGAACTTTAAATCCTTACGAACATGGAGAATGTTATGTAACGGATGATGGCGCAGAAACGGATCTTGATCTTGGACATTACGAGCGTTTTTTAAATGTTCCAACCTCTCAAGCAAATAACGTAACAACTGGAAGAATTTATCAATCGGTTATTGAGAAAGAACGTAAAGGAGAATTTTTGGGAAAAACCGTTCAGGTAATTCCGCATATCACCGACGAGATCAAAAATCGCATCAAGCAATTGGGTAAAACCGGTCAGTTTGAATATGTGATCACCGAAATTGGTGGAACTGTTGGTGATATTGAATCACTGCCTTATATTGAAGCGGTTCGTCAGTTACGTTGGGAATTGGAAGGAAGTTGTGTTTCTATTCACTTAACCTTGATTCCGTATTTAAGTACCACGGGCGAATTAAAAACAAAGCCAACTCAGCATTCTGTAAAATTATTATTAGAGTATGGAGTTCAACCCGATATTTTAGTTTGTCGTACTGAACATCCTATTAACAAAGACATTCGTAAGAAATTGGCTTTGTTCTGCAACGTTGCACAAGACGCGGTAATAGAAGCTATTGACGCGAGCACTATTTATGAAGTTCCATTATTAATGGAAAAGGAAAGATTGGATGTTATTGTGTTAAAGGAATTGGGAATTGATGCAACAGAAGCGCCAAAACTAGACAACTGGAAAAAATTCCTGGATCGTTTTCATAATCCAAAGAAAGAAGTTCGCATTGGGCTTATAGGAAAATATGTTGAATTAAAAGATTCTTACAAATCCATTTCTGAAGCATTCATTCACGCGGGTGCAGTTAACGATTGCAAAGTGGTTGTGGATTGGATCCACAGCGAAAGTTTGACCGAAGAGAATATCAAAGAAAAATTATCGAGCTTAAAAGGAATATTAGTGGCGCCTGGTTTTGGTAACCGTGGAATAGAAGGAAAAATAGCGGCAATAAAATACGCGCGTGAAAATAACATGCCTTTCCTTGGAATTTGCCTGGGAATGCAATGTTGCGTTATTGAGTTTGCAAGAAATGTTTTGGGATTAAAAGACGCGCATAGCCGTGAAATGAACCCTGCAACAAGCAGTCCTGTAATTGATCTTTTAGAAAATCAAAAAAGTATTTCGCACATGGGTGGCACCATGCGCTTGGGTGCTTATGCTTGCGAGGTAGAGGAAGGTACTTTAGCTTCTAAGATCTACAAGACAACAAAAATTTCTGAACGTCACCGTCACCGTTACGAATTCAATAACGAATACATCAAACAATTCAAAGATGCCGGCATGGTTCTTTCGGGAGTAAATCCTGATGGAGGTTTGGTAGAGATCGTTGAATTGCCGAATCACCCATTCTTTATTGGTGTACAATTTCACCCGGAGTACAAAAGTACTGCCGAAAATCCTCATCCTTTATTTATTAGTTTTGTTGAAGCTGCTTTAAAGAAATGAATTTTACCGAAATAGGTTATTTTAGTAAAACGCATGGCTTAAAGGGAGAATTACAATTGAACATCACACGCGATTTTGATATCGAGAATTGTAATGCTGTAATTGTAAAACTTCCAACAGGCGATGCTCCGCAATTCATTTCAGAGTTTCGTGAGAATAAGAATGGGTTTATTATTTTACTCGAAGATATTGATTCGGTAGAAAAAGCAAAAGTGTTTGTGGGGAAAAAAGTATTAGTGGATGAAGCGTTTGTTTTGGAAGATGAGCAAAATCCACTGATAGGTTACAAATTGGTGGATGAAAAATTTGGTGAAGTGGGAGTGATCGTAGAGATCGATGACACAAGCGCCAATCCTGTATTTAATGTAGATCACAAGGGCAAACAAATAATATTACCCTACAACCAAGATCTTGTTACGGGAATTGATGAGGGGTTGAGAATTGTAAATTACAGGGCACCAGAGGGTTTGATAGAAATGTATATCGCCTAATTCTTAAAGACAGCTTTAAAATTGCCATTCTCGTTATAGCTTTTTTTCACTTTAAAGTTCTTCTCCTTAACGATCTAATACGCATATTTTGCTAATTTTGATGTGCATGTCGATTATCCCCACTCATAATCTCCAGGCAAAGAACCTCAAAAGAGAGGGGTTTGATGTTATCCCGCTTAAAAGTGATCTTAGCAAGGATTACGAAGGAGTTATTCCTCATCGTCATAATTTTTATGAGCTTATGTTATTTAGCGAGGGCGGTGGCAAACATGAGATCGATTTTAAAGAACACCCCATTGAAGAGCATTCTGTGCATTTTGTTTCTCCGGAACAGGTTCATCGCTTAAAGTCGGGCATTGCTAATGGCTTTGTGTTTTGTTTTAGCGAAGAATTTATCATGTTAGGAGAGAAGAATGGTTTTTTAAAAATGTTCCCGTTCTATGATTTCAATACATACACACCTGTTATTAAACTACCTATAAATATTTATAAGGATATTGAGAGTGCAGTGAATATATTGAATGAGGGTTTTTCGAAGAATACATCTATGCGTGATGATCTAACACGATGCTATTTGCAAGTGATCCTTTTGAAAATAAAGGAGGTCTTTCTTACCGATCCCGCATCGCTTTCAAACCCAACTGCGTCCACTCATCCAAAAATAGTGGAGTTCAAAAAACTACTTAATACTTATTTTGTTAAGCAGTATTCAGCTTCGCAATATGCCGAGATCTTGAACATCACACCCAATTATCTGAACTCGATTTGTAAGAAGGAAACGGGTAAAACGGCCATACAAATTATTCATGATCGCTTATTGCTTGAAATAAAGCGGTTATTATATAGCACCAATTTAAGTGTCAAAGAGATCTCCTTTGAGTTAAATTTTGAGGATGTTGCCTATTTTACACGTTTCTTCAAAAAGAACATAGGCATCACACCTCTCGAATACCGCCAGCAATTCGCAAATAGTTGAAAAGTGCAATACTTGCATTGTTTTTCACCTCCTAAGGCATAATTTATCAACCTAATTTCGCACTACTATTTCTTTTCGAGTTGATTATCCGTACCTCGGCGTTGAAATAGTGTTCTCGTTTTTATTTTAATCAATTAATATTTAATTATGAAAAGAAGTATACTTGCACTGACCATCCTTTTGTCCTCTGTGACATATGTGAACAGTAAAACACCCAATAAGGTTGGCGAATTAGCCACTTCAATACCAAATTTTTCTATTTCTACAGAGAACGCTTGTATAGGCCAGCAAGTATTATTTACAGACATATCAGAAGGACCAGCCATTAAATGGCTATGGCAATTTGACGGAACAAGTCCGTCCACATCACAGTTACAAAACCCAGTGGTAACCTATACAGCATCAGGCGTATTTTCCGCAACGCTTACGGTTACTTTCGCGGAAGAAGGCGACCTCACTGTGATCAAAACGGATATTATCAAAGTAGCTCCAAATCCAAGCGCAACATTTAGTTTATCAAGTCCGCCATGCGCAGGGAGTCCATTAAATTTTATTAATACAGGATCTTTGGGTACACACAGCTGGTTGTTTGATGGTGGAGTACCTGCAACTTCATCAGCAGTTAATCCTTCGGGAATCTCTATTTCGCCGGTTGGGTCGCATATAGTTTCACACTCAGTTACAAGCGATGGATGCGTTGGCGTATCAACACAAACTATTAGTGTTTTCGATCCTATTGGTGGGGTATCGGTTGCAACTACATCGGCAAATTGCATAACAGGTCTTGGATCATTTACAATAGGAACAATTGGTGGAGGAACAAGCCCCTTTTCATTTGTCGTTAATGGAGATCTAACAGGAACGGCAACTGTATATCCTAATAAAGCACCGGGAGGTTACACCATTAATGTTACAGATGCAAAAGGTTGCCCCTTTACAAAAACTCTAACACTTAACTCGCTTCCAAAACCAACAGCTGTTGCGGTATCGGTAATTGCTACGCCATGCAATCAATCGCTCGGTAAAATTCAAATAACAGGAGTTACAGGTGGGATTCAAACATATTCTTTCTCTGTTAATGGTAGTGCATTCACAACAAACTCAGTTTACCCCAATTTATCAGCCAATATTCATACGGTTGTGGTTAAAGATGGGAATTTTTGTACGTTTACTACCGGGGTTAATGTACCAAACAGCCAAGGCCCAAGTAACTTTACAGTTGCCGTTGCAAACGAAACTTGTGTTGCGGGAGGCAATGGATCAATCAATTTTACAAACGTAACTGGTGGAACAAATCCACTTAGCTATTCCATCACCGGAAGAAATTTTCAAACATCGCCTATCTTCACCAATCTTAACGCCGGTGTATATGTAGTAACCGTAAAAGACAATGGAGGTTGTACAAGCTCAAAAAACATTACATTAACAACCATCGCACCTACTGATGTGGCAATAACGGTAACCAGCACTCCTTGTGGTGTAAACAATGGAAAAATATCTCTTGGAACTGTTACAGGCGGAGCATTTAGTTATAGTTTCTCTTTAGATGGCGGTAACTTTACAACAGCTACAAACTACGCGGGTTTAGCTGCAGGTCAGCACACTATAGTAGTTAAAGATGGTAATCAATGTTTGTTTTCGAAGACAACTCAAATTTTGAACACATCGGGACCAACTAATTTCAGTATCTCAGTAGCGAGTGAAACTTGTAATTTGAGTAATGGTTCTATCACAATATCCAATATTATCTCAGGAACACCTATTTTTAGTTATTCGCTAAATGGTGGGCCTACTCAAACTACAACCAGCTTTGGTAATTTAAGCAGTGGAAATTATGTAATAGGTGTTACAGATCAAGCAGGCTGTGTAATCACAAAAACTACTTCAGTTGCAAAAATTGCGCCAACAAACATTTCAGTTTCGGTAACCAATGCGGCTTGTAATGTAAACATTGGTTCAATTTTAATAGAATCAGTTAGTGGTGGAGTGCCAACGTTTAGTTTCTCTATGGACGGGGGTGCTATAAACACTAATACGTTATTTACGGGTTTGGTTGGAGGAACCCACTCTGTCTTAGTTGTCGACGGTAATAACTGCCCATTTACAAAAACCATAACCGTAGGTGGCCCTACAAAGTTAGGACCCTTATCATTAAATGTTTCTGTAAAAAAAGCAGGCTGCACTTCACCAAATGATGGAAGTATAACTATACTTGGCGTTACAGGTGGTACTTTTCCATACTCGTTCAAGTTCAATAACAGTTTATTGTTTACACAGCTAAGCACTTACATTGGCCTATCGGCCGGTAATTATACATTTGTTGTGAAAGATTTGAATAGTACCTGCCAACTAACTACAGTTGTTCCGGTTGGAACAGTTGCTGCTGGACCAAATCAGATTAATTGGGACGGAAACTCTAGTACATGTGGTTCTGTAAACGGAGCGCTCAGCTTTACGGTAACTTCGGGCGGAACATCACCGTTTACGTATAAGCTTGATGGTCCAATAGAAAATGCTCGAATTCAATCTTCACAAAACTTCAATAGCCTTCCTTCGGGAGATTATACACTAACAGTTACAGATGCCAATGGTTGCGTATTCAATCCAAGCGGAGCCTTTCCTGTTTGGAGCTATCGTAATCAGGGCAATTGGGTAACTTTTCCTTGGCCTCCTCATTACACTTCTCCAACAATTGCAATTCCTACAGAAATTGAAGCAATTTTGGGAGATGCATTTTGCGGATTAATTAATGGTTCTATGATCAATATAAGAACAAAGGAACTTTCAGAACTATTAAGCAATATGAGTTACACTATAAAAAAATTAGGTGTAGGTGGCTCAACAGTTATTGCAAATTCGAATGCAAATCTATTAAATATTGCTCCGGCGTCATACATCATAACTTCCTCTACTTCGCAACAATGTCAGTTTAGTAGGAAAGTACTTATAAATAATTTAAGTGTTGCGCCTACACCAACTGTTAACGTCATGAATAATGGAGCGTACCTTCGATCAACTTCAAGTATAGGAAACCAATGGTTCTTAAATGGGGCACCAATTGCAGGGGCTACGTCTCAAAATTTTGTACAAACCTCAAATGGAGATTATTATGTTGAAGTAACGGCTGGTAACTGCCAAACAGTTTTATCAAATACGGTTACAATTTCAAATTTGGGTGGAAGATCCAGTGTAATAAATGATAAGATCGGTGAAGTAATAACTTCTACGAATGTGGAACTAAATCTGTTCCCAAATCCAAATCAAGGCCATTTTACATTTGAATTCATTTCAGATAGAAGCGAAAACTACCGGATCACGACAACTAACGTCTTAGGAGAAATAATGTATAGTAAAGAACTTGTTTATCAAACTGGTACTTACGTTGAAGAAATGGATTTTTCAAAACTTCCAAAAGGCATTTATATAGTGGAAGTTAAAGGAATAAAGAATTGTATATCAAAGAAAATAGTGATCTATTAACTTAGTGAAAAAATTCTTTATTAAGATACTTGTGCTTAGCATTTGGAGCGTATACGCAAAAGCTCAAACATGTAATGTTTCCTTTTTGCCGGCAACTCATTATACGCTTAGTAATGCTCCTGCTCATGTAGTATCGGCCGATTTTAATGGCGATGGTTATCTGGATCTGTTAGTTGCACAATCTAATTCCTTAGGTACTATAAGTCTTATGTTGGGCTCGGCAACAGGCACGTTTGGTTCACCGATCACTTTTACATCGGGAAATGGAACAAACGACCTGTTGGCTGAAGATCTGAATGGTGACAACAATAAAGATGTAGTAGCGGCTAATTTTTCGGGTAACACTATTTCTGTGTTATTAGGTACTGGTACCGGCAGTTTTTTACCAGCCACAAATTTTACAGTAGCTCAGGGGCCTCGTCATCTAACCAGCGGCGATTTTAATAACGACTCTAAGCAGGACATTGCTGTAAGTGCTGCAAATGTTGCCAGTATAACTGTTCTATTAGGAAATGGTGCGGGCAGTTTTTTATCCATAACAAATTATGCTGTTGGAAGTGGGCCGCAAGGAATTGTTGCTTCCCATTTTAATGGAGATTCAAACTTAGATATTGTTACTACTAATTCGGCCGACAACACTATTTCTATTTTGCTTGGAACAGGAACCGGAAGTTTTACACCACAAACAACGTTTGGAATTCCGGCAAATGCCAAAAAAATGACCCATGGAGATTTTAATAGTGATGGAAATGATGATGTGGCTGTTGCTCATTTTCAATCACCCCAGGTATCTGTTTTATTTGGAACCGGTACAGGAAGCTTTAGTGCTTTTACAGGGTACGTAAGTGGAATTGGTGCCGTATGTTATGGAATTACGTCGGCTGATCTTAATAACGATGGTTCAGTTGATATTGGAACTCCTAATAATGCGTTGAGCACAGCGGCTGTTTTATTGGGTAGCCCTAATGGAACATTTGCTATGGGAACAGGTTTTGCTGTGCAAAACGTTCCGCTGGGAATAACAAATGGTGATTTTAATAATGATGGTAAAATAGACCTTGCAGTTAGCAATAGCGGTGGTAGCAGCATCTCCGTTCTCCTTAATTCTACCGCATTACCAATTGTTTCTATTGCATCTAGCTCTAGTATTATGTGCTCAGGACAAACCGCAACACTTTCTGCGTTGGGTGCAAATACGTATTCGTGGAATACGAGTCAAATAAATACAAATATTTTGGTTAGTCCAACCACTACAACCACGTATTCTGTGGTAGGTACTTCAACTAACGCATGTAGTTCAACGGCAATTTTTACGCAAAGTGTAATTGTTTGTTCAGGTGTTGATGAGTTAACTCAAATGGATAAGAAGTTTCAGATAGTACCTAATCCGTTTACTGATTGCTTTAAGATCTTAAGTGCAGAATCGTTGGAAATAGAAGTGTTTTCGATGCAAGGAAAAAAGATACTTTCCATAATCACTTCAGAACCTAAAACGGTGGTTGATCTTAAAGACCAACCTTCGGGAATATACTTTATTCGTGCGTCGAACGGTTTGTTCACACGTAAGATCATAAAAGACTAGGATACTAATTCTTTCCGTTTAATTAGTCTCATTTTAAGAATAGTCAAGTGCTGTTTGCCAGTAGGATTTATGGAAAGTATCTGAATTAAAAAATCCCGCAGATGCGGGATTTATTTTCAGCGGTGAGAGAGGGATTCGAACCCTCGGTACAGTGTAACCCGTACGACAGTTTAGCAAACTGTTCCTTTCGGCCTCTCAGGCATCTCACCAAAATTGGAATGGCAAATGTAGAGAATTTTTATTAAAAAAAGGCGATTTTTTGAGGATTTATAGGGGTTTCGGACACATAAACTCATGCCAAAATGCTTAGTTTTCAGGGCATTTGGGATTATAAGGAACATTAACAGAATTTTATACGGAATATTTACCTTTACGTCATCTCAATATTAAAGCGCTTATGAAAAACTCGTTTATTATATTTTTCTTTTTTATTTCGGTTTGCTTTTATGCTCAAAAAACCGGCGGGATAAAACCTCCACGCGTTACCGTAAAAGGGAAATTAATGCAAACAAATTCCTATTGCGGAGGAGTGGAACCCAGTGCCGAAATGTTGGCCGAGATCCAAAAGCCGATTCCTTACGCCAATAAAGTTTTTTACGTGCGTAAAGGAAAAGTGAATTCAACTAAAGCTGAGGTGATCACGAGTTTTACAACGGATGCTAATGGGGAATTCTCGTTTGTGATCACACCTGGCAGTTACAGCATTATCCAGGCAAAACAGTTGAAAGCTCTGAAGTCGTCAGACCTTAAGTCGAAAGATAATCAGGTTGTAGATGCCAAGTGCATGAAGGCATGGTGGACAAAACCATATTATTTATTGGAAGTAAAAACCGAGAACATCACTCTTCCCGAATGGTCAATTCATCATCCGTGTTTTGTTTCAGGAGATATTCCTTGCATTAGTTACAACGGGCCAATGCCCCCATAGCCTAAGATTTTTTCTTATCTTTAGTACGCGATGCAAAAGTTTCTGTTGTCATTTTTATTTTTTTCTTTTTTAAAGATCTCCGCGCAACCTTGTCCGCAAATTTCAACGTATTTCGGAAAATCGCAGATCGATGAGCTCAAGGGTGTTTGCAGAGATAATCAAGGAAATATTTACGCGATAGGAAACACACAGAGTAATGATCTTCCTGTAACGGGGGGCGCGTTTCAGTCAACCTATAAAAATAACTACGAAGCGTTTCTTGTAAAATTTGATTCATGCGGTGCTTTGGTATGGTGTACTTATTTTGGAACGCAAGGTTTTGATTCGGGAGAAAAGATCGCTTTTTCTCCATTGGACAGCAGTATTGTTTTTACCGGCTACACCGATGGAAGTGATCTCGATACAACAACAAATTGTTTTCAACCTACCACAGCCGGATTATATGAGTGTTTTTTGGCAAAGTTCAGTTTAAATGGCGCGGCGCGGTGGATCACTTATTTTGGCGGAACTAATCAGGATTTTTCTTATGCCGTTACCGTTGACCCAAAGGGAAATATAATTATTGGTGGAACTTCATTGAGCACAAGCATTCATACAAGTAGTTTGTCATTCCAGCCAAATTTGGTAGGCGCGGTTGACGCTTTCATCGCGCGATTCAATAAACATGGACAATTAAAATTCTCTACATTCTATGGCGGAACAGGAGCGGAGGACATTCATGACGTTGCAACTGATGTTGATGGAAATATTATTGGTGTTGGCGGATCCTTCAGTAACAATTTAAATACAAGCGCTGGCTGTATGCAACCAAGTTCCAATGGAGGAATGGATGTTTATGTGATCAAATTGGATTCTACAGGAAATCGGTTGTTCTCTACATATCTTGGAGGAAGTGGTGTGGATGATTCGTATGGGGTTTGCACTGATCAGCAAAAAAATATTTACCTCACGGGACAAACTACCAGTAGTGATTTTTATAAAACTGCAGTGTCGCAGCAAACTGCGGTTGCAGGAGGAAACGATAATTACTGTTTGAAACTAACGCCAACTGGCACTTTGGTTTGGAGTACAATTTTTGGAGGAACGTCGATGGATCTAAACATCCATTGCAAGATCGACGCGAACAACAACATCTACTCCCTTATCAACTCCCAGAGCAACGATTTTCCAATGGTGGGGACAGGAAATTACACAGTGTACAATGGTTCCAACGAAATTGCTGTGGCAAAAATAAATTCCAACGGACAATTGATCTGGACAACATACAAAGGTGGAAGCGCGGGCGATAATCCCGGAGATCTGGTTCTTTTTAAAAATAAGATTCTGATCGTTGGTTCCACTTCAAGTAGTGATCTCCCCGTGATCACTAGCAATTATCAAATGAATAATGGAGGACAAGATGATGGATTCCTTACTTCCATTACGGCCACCATCAATATTAGTATCGGGGTGAAAAATTATACCGCTGAAAAATGTTCTCCCTATATAGATAAAAATTCTTCTAATGATACTGAACTGATCGTTCCTTGTGATGCAATTGATAGAATCATGGTATGTGATGTTCTTGGACGAATTGTAATCGATCAAGCTGTAGCGAACAGTAAAATCCAACTTCAGAATCTACAGAAAAATCAACTTTATTTTGTTTCAGGGTATAAAAGTAATAGTGAAAAATCATTCGTTTTTAAGCTATTTTTGACCTATTTTAGTCGATAATTTGTTAAAAAATGAACATTTTATTGCTTTTTTCATTAAAATCGTCATTTTCTCATGGATCTGCAATGTCGTTTTTACCGCCTTTAATGGTTTTAAATGCTTAGAACTGTTTGAGTGAATGCCATTTGCGGCTTAGCCAAATACTACCATCCTTCCTAAGCAAAAAGGTATATTTACTACAAATTTTTGAGTATGTTTCTAAAGAGTAAACCAAGCTTTGTGCTGGCTGTGATCTTTTTAGTGTCGTTGTTCACCAAACTACACGCTAGTCATGGTATGGCCTTGGTAAATCCGGTGATCACCGTTGGGCCAACGTGTGTTACCATTACAGCAGGTTCAAATGCCGCAACATGTGGTGGAGGACCATATTGGTTGCAAGCTGAAGTTCGTTGTACCGTAAATCAGCTAACCGGTACTCCTCCGGCAACCATGCAAACTCAATTATTGAATTGGCCCGGCCCTGGCGTTACGTTCAATCAATTTCCTTGGTTCAACTCTCTTTTAAATGTTCCTAATTACACTCAGGCCAATGGTTGGCCTGATCAGTGTGTTCTTGAACAATATCATCCGGTTGTAATTTGTTATGCAGGTCTTTGTCCTGGTCAAGTGTATTATGTTGCCGCGCGCGAATGGGTGAGTGGTACAAATAGCGTTGGTCCCTGGACAGCACCAATTTCATTTACAGTTCCGGGAATTTTTGTTCCCTTGAATTTTAACGTTACAGTAAATCCAAACATCTTCTGTTCTCCGGGTCAATCAACTCTTACAATTTCTAACGTTACTGGTGGTTGCGGGCAAACATCGTATACCTGGTTGCCAACAAATCAAACCTCTTCAAGCATTGTAGTTGCTCCGGCAGCAACAACAAATTACACTGCTATTGTTTCTACACCTTGTAATTCCTTGGCACAAGTAGTGCAAGTACAAGTTGTACCAATGGTAAGTGCCGCGTTTACTCCTGTAAACTCTACAGGCTGTATCAACACTGCAATTCAATTCAATCATACAGGAACGGCCGGTGTGAGCCACACTTGGGCTGTAACGCCAGCTGCAAACACAACCTTAGCAACAAGTTCATCTACAAACCCAACAATTACGTTTGGTGTGGCGGGTGTGTACACCATTTCGCATACCGTTGCAATAGGATCCTGCACCAACGTCGTCACCACCAACATAACAATTTCTGGTTTGCCTCCGGCATTCACCATACCTTCTGCAACTCAATGTATACAGGGTAACTCATTTAGTTTTAATGCCGTCAATTCTGGCGGTAACCATACGTACGCATTCAACCCCGCCGCAGGAGCGCCTGCTACAGGTAACACGGCAAATTATACAGGCAGCTTTACGCAACCCGGAACATATACAGTAACGCATACAATTAACCACAATGGTTGTATCACAAGCACAACAGGAGTTGTGGTTGTGAATGCTTCTCCATCTGCAGTGTTGAGTTTTACTAATGCGTTTTGCGGACAGAATAATGGGATCATCGTCATCAACAACACCTCTCCGGCGGGTCAATTTATTACCGGAATGACGCATAACGGAAATCCGATCGCCACACAAACACTTACGGGATTATCCCCGGGAACACACACTATTGTTCTCACGAATAACTTTGGTTGTACGTTTACTGTTACTCAGGTGATCGGAAATACTCCGGGCATCACCGCGCTTGCTACAACATTTACAAATGCGAGTTGCGCAACGAATAACGGGATCATTGTTGTTGGCGCGGTAACGGGTGGAACACCAACATATTCGTTTAACATTAACAACGGTGCATATAGTACAAACACAACATTCTCAAATTTAGCAGCGGGAACTTACACCATTGGTGTGTTGGATGTGAACGGATGTACATTTACAAAAACAATAACCATCACCAACACAATTCCACCAAGTAATATCACATTTACAACGTCACCAACTGCATGTTCTGCAAATACAGGCATTATTGGAATTACTGGTGTTACAGGTGGCGTGGCGCCATTTACATTTAGCGTGAACAGTGTAGCTACAGGTTCGGTTACGGGAAGTTTAGCTGCAGGGCCGTACACGATAACAGTAAAGGATGCCGCCGGTTGTACCTACAGTGTTGTAGCAACAGTTACAACAGTGGTGGGCCCGAGTGCAGTAACAGTTTCAACAACACCGGCTGCGTGTGGAAATTCAAACGGATCTGCAACAGTAACATCTATTACCGGAGGAGTTGGTCCTTATCAATTTAACTTCAATAACACTTCATTTACAACAAACAGTTTTGTAATTAATCAATTGGCAGGACCAAAAAGCGTTGTGGTAAAAGATGCTAACGGTTGTACATTCACTGTTAACTTTGTTATTGGTAATACCGGTAGCCCTGTATCTGCCGTTTCAAGTTTAAGTAATGTAAGTTGTTTCGGTGGAGCTAACGGAAGCTTTACACTGAATACTGTTGGTGGAACTCCGAATTATAATTACACATTAACACCCGGTAATATTACCAGCGGTTTTGGATTTTATACCAATTTAACAGCGCAAAATTATACAGTAAATGTAATGGACGCGATGGGCTGTGTTACAACAGTAACCTTAGCCATTACTCAACCACCTGCATTAACGCTTACATTAACGCCAACATCGCCAAGTTGTTTTGGCGGAAATAACGGAACTATTACAGCAAGCGCAGGCGGTGGAACTTCACCGTATTTGTATAGCATTAATGCCGGACCTAACCAAGCATCGCCGGTATTTACAACAAATATTACCGCGGGTGCGTATAACATTACTGTTACCGATAATAAAGGGTGTACGCTCACAACTTCTGTGGTGGTTACAAATCCTTCGCAAGTAACATTAACGCTTTCAAGTCAAAATTCAAATTGTACACAACCAAATGGAATTGCAAGTGTTACAGCTTCGGGTGGTGCAGGAGGATATACTTACACATGGTCACCAACCGGTGGCAACAACGCTTCAACCTTTGGTGTTGCTGCTGGTGTTTACACGGTAAACGTGAAAGACCAGAACGGTTGTTTGGCAACAGGACAAGTACAGGTTTTTGCAACGCCTGGTGGAACCGCGCTCATTGTACAAAATAATCCGGTAACGTGTAATGGATTTAATGATGGTAGCGCTGTAGCAAGTTTCACTGGGGGAATGACAGCACCCGTAACGTACAGTTGGAGTAATACGCAATTGGGCCCGAACGCTACTAACCTTGCGCCTGGACAATATACCGTGTACTTAACTGATGTGAATGGTTGTAAATCGAATACAACTGTTGTGATCACTCAGCCGGCAGTATTGAACTTTGCAGTGAACGGCTCTAGTGTGTTATGTAATGGCGGCGCATCAGGAAGCGCAACAGTATCTTCAATCACCGGCGGTAACCCGGGTTATTTCTTCTTATGGTCGCCAAGTGGTTCTACACTTTCAACTTCATCCGGTTTGTCGGCCGGTGTTTATTCAGTCACTGTAACAGATACAAAAGGATGTAATCTCACTAAAACAGTCAACATTATTCAACCAAGTTCGGTAACTGTGCAAAGTTTTACAGCAACCGCTAATTGTAATCAAAATAACGGTAGTGCAACGGTAAGTGCCAGCGGTGGTATTGGACCATATACTTATACATGGAGTACCAGCACAACCGGTTCTGTATTAACCAATGCGTTTGCAGGCACCTACTCAATTGCAGTGACAGATGCGAACGGTTGTATCTATCCGGGAGCAGTAACTATTCCAAACGCTTCGGGACCTGCTATTGCGGTTACGAGTCAAACCAATGTAAGTTGTTTTGGAGGAAATAATGCTGCGGCAACATCAACTGCAAATAGTGGAACACCACCTTATATTTATTCGTGGAGTAACGCGCAAATGACACCAATGGCAACAAATCTATCTGCCGGTGTTTATACGGTGAGCGTAACAGATAATGTTGGATGTGTTGCATCGGCAAGTGTGTTGATCACCCAACCTCCGGCCTTAACGGTGAATGTAACAGGAAATAATCCTTTGTGTTTTGGTGCCACTAATGGAAACGCCAATGCCGGCGTGTTAGGCGGAACCCCGGGTTATAATTATACCTGGACACCAAATCCAGGAACAGGACAAGGAACTTCTACTCCTGGTAATATGGGTGCAGGAGTTTATTTAGTGACAGTGATGGATAGCAAAGGTTGTGTGATCAATGGATCAGTGCAATTAAACAATCCCGCACAATTAGTGGCTAGTGTTTCCACAACTAACGTTACATGTTTCAACGCATGTAATGGTAAAGCTGCTGCCTCAACAACTAATAATGCAGGACCTGTTTCTTATTTTTATGTTGGCGGACCTTCGTCGCAGGCAACTCAAACGGTTACAAATTTATGTGCCGGTAATTATACCATGACCGCAACAGATGCAAACGGTTGTATTGCAAATGTCGCATTCAGCATTTCGCAACCTCCGCTTCTTGTTGGAACAATTAGCGCGGTAGGAAGTGTAAGTTGTTCAGGTGGAAACAATGGTTTTGCTAATGTGAACGCGAGCGGCGGGACTCCAGGCTATACTTACAATTGGAGCAATGCTCAAACTGTACCTACGGCAACCGGATTAACAGCGGGCGTTTATACATATACGGTTACAGATACAAAAGGATGTACTGCAACAGGAAATGTTCAGATCAATCAACCTTCAGGATTAACTACTACTGTAACATCATCTAACGTTACATGCTTCAACGCGAATAACGGAACTGGTAACGTCGCTTATTCTGGTGGTTCAGGAATACCAACATTCTTGTGGTTTCCAAGCTTAAATGTAACTCCTACAGCAAACAATCTTGGTCCGGGAGTGCATACCGTTGTAGTAACGGATGGAAACGGTTGTCAGCAAACACAAACAATTAATATTACTCAACCAACACAATTGAATGCAAATATCTTAGGCATCGTTTCCACAAACTGTGGTCAGGCGAACGGTAGTGCTTCAGTTGCAGCGTCGGGTGGTGCTGGAGGCTACACGTATCTATGGAGTGGTAGTCCTACTTACACAAATCCTGGATTAACGTCTGTTACAGCTGGTCCTTATACTGTTGTTGTAACTGATGCCAACGGATGTACAACAACGACGATCGCAAATATTCCAAACATTGCTGGACCAACCATCGCCAATACATTCTCAACACACGTTGATTGTTTTGGAAATGCGAACGGCGCTTCAACAGTTGTTGCTTCGGTGTTAGTTCCACCAATATCCTATTTGTGGAGCTTTGCCGCGCAAACAACATCTGTTGTTACAAATTTACCTGCCGGTCTTCATAGTATCATTGTAACTGATGGAGCGGGTTGTATAGCAAGCGCTAACGTTCAGATCAATCAACCGCCGCAATTGGTGAGTGCTATTGGAACACCTACGCATTCGAGTTGTTTCTTGTCGTTCAACGGACAAGCTCCTGCCTTTGTTAATGGCGGAACACCTGGTTATACGTATACGTGGACACCTTCGGCCCAGTCGAGCTCAATGCTTACAAATGCCGGAGCAGGAACATTCACCTGCTTCATAACAGATGCGAATGGTTGTGCAACCAGTAGCTCGGTAACATTAACTCAACCCGCGCAGTTGATCATTAACACAAATACAGTAGTAAATGTTTCGTGTTTTGGTGGAAGTAATGGATTGATCAACACAAATATTGTGGGTGGAACGCCGTTTTATAATATCTCTTGGGCATCTACATCAACAGTAACACCGCCGGCAAATCAGGTAGCTACAAATTTACCTGCAGGAACATATACGATGTCGGTTGTTGATTCTAAAGGATGCCCTACAAATTCGGTGTATACAATCATTCAACCTTCGGCATTGTCGCTTGTGAGTACTGCAACTACGCCGGCAACTTGCGGGAACGCTAATGGTACTGCAACGGTGGTGATCACTGGCGGTTCGGCTCCATACAGCTACAACTGGAATACACCAACCACTCAAAATACAAATGTGGCTATTAATTTAAATGGCGGTATCTGGACATTAACGTCAACTGACGCGAAGGGTTGTATCATTACATCAACGGTTAGCATTTACGCGCCTGCGTTGCCAACCATGACCATGGGCTTTACGCCTCCATTGTGTTTTGGTCAACCTAACGGAAGCGTATGGATGACACCAACCGGTAATTCTCCTTTCACTTATAATTGGTCGCCAATTTCATCAACTACCGGAACAAATACTGGTATCACTGCATCGGTCTATTCCGGAACGGTTACTGATTCATATGGCTGTAATGTGTTTGGCGTGATCAATGTAACTCAACCAAATATTTTAGTGTTGAATGGCGGTGGACCGGATACTATATGTTACGGACGTTTTGTTCAGATATATGCTTCGGCTGGCGGAGGAACACAACCTTATACTTATAACTGGACAACTCCAGGCTCAGTGATCACTTCTACTTTAGGCGGCCCGCACACAGTTACACCAAATATTAGTTCAACATACACAGTTTCGGTAACTGATGCAAATGGTTGTGCTAACGGACCAATCGATTTGTTGGTACATGTGAAACCTCAATTGCTTGCAACCGGTTTCTCTGTAACAAAATGCGCAAAGGATAGTACTGTTTTAACCCCTAATATTACAAGCCCTGGTAACGGCGGTCCTTATACATTTGCGTGGACGCCGGGTGGCCAAACAACTTCAAACATTAATGTTCCTGCAACTTACATCGCGGGTTCGCCAAATATGTATACCGTAACCATTTCGGATGGTTGTACGATTCCTGGCGCAGCCGCAGAATTTACAGTTAATGTAAATCCATTACCTACAGCATCGTTCTCATCTACACCTCGCAAAGGTTGTATGCCGTGGACAGTAGAATTCCAGGCATTGTCGGATAACCCAAGCAGTGATAATTATGTTTGGAACTTTGGATTAGGTGGAGAATCAAATGGTACTCAACCTCACCAAACGATCGTTTACGCTACTGATGGATCTTACGATGTTTCATTACAAGTAACAAATCAGTTTGGTTGTAAAAAGGATACATCGATCTCTGCTTACGTTGAGGTTTGGCCTTTACCGTTCGCTAACTTCGACATGTCGCCGCAAACGGTAACCTTGTTAGATCCAACGGTAACGTTCACCAACTTATCGGTAGATGCAGTGTCGTACTATTGGGAATTCAGTGATTTCGCTTCACCTTCAACTAATTCATCTACGGCTGTAAATCCAACTCATACGTATATGTACCTTGGTTTATATCCAACATGGTTAGTGGCATTTAACCAATATGGATGTAAAGACACTATGAAGAAGAATGTTGAAGTGTTGAATGATGTAGGGATTTATATTCCAAACGCCTTCACGCCTGACAATAACAGCTTGAACGAATCATTCTTTCCGCAAGGGTATGGCATCAAAGAAGAAGATAAGTACAAACTCGAGATTTTTGACCGTTGGGGTGAATTGATCTACAGCTCTGATAATTTACACAGAGGTTGGAACGGTCGTGTGAAAGGAACTGAGAAGATAGCGGAAGAAGGCGTTTACATTTATAAGATCTTGATCACCGATCTTCAGGGGTATAAGAAGTATTTCGTTGGTCATGTCACTGTAATTCGACAGAACTAAGCTTATAGAAATTTAAAGGCGGATCAAATGGTCCGCCTTTTTTATTTTGAGTATATTTGTGCCTCCATG
This sequence comes from Bacteroidia bacterium, assembly GCA_044229315.1. Classification (GTDB taxonomy): domain Bacteria; phylum Bacteroidota; class Bacteroidia; order B-17B0; family Aurantibacillaceae; genus Aurantibacillus. The sequence goes on along the minus strand of JBGATG010000004.1, from coordinate 183,313 downwards.
ATAAATAGGATCAATATAGAGGGAATAAAGCTTTACGCGTTCCACGGATGCTTGGAAGAGGAAGCGAAGATAGGCGCTAATTATAGTGTGGATGTGTATATCACAACGGATTTCAGTAAAGCTGCTGCATCGGATGATCTTCATGATACTATTGATTATTGTGCTATTTACGAGATCAGTAAAAAGCAAATGGCTGTTCGTTCTAAATTAATAGAGCAGGTTTGTAAGCGAATTTTTGACGAGATCGTTTCCGAATTTAAAACCATCACATCACTTAAGGTGAAAATTACCAAATTCTCACCGCCCATGAACGGTAATGTAGAGCAGGTGAGTGTGGAAATGGAGAAGTGATCTATTCGTAGTAATAGATCTTCACTTGAGCGGCGTCCTTTAAGAAATCAATTTTTTGTATGACTACGCGATGAATATCGATACCGGTGCGTTCACGAAGGTCGGCGATCAATTGTGAATGATCATTGGTTTTAATATTCTCTATCTTTTCATAAACTACAAGTTTCATCGACTCGCGTTTCATGAAAATATTACTTTCTAATAAATAGATGATCACAAAAATGATGAGGTTCAATCCGATGAGGAACATGTATTCATATGCATCTTCCCCTTTTATTTTCGTTACGGCGCAGATCAAACCGATTGCGATATTCAAGAACAAATAGGTCATGTCCTTAATACTGATCTCTTCTGTTTTATAGCGCAACATTCCAAATACCGCAAATAAACCGAAGGCCGCTCCGAGCGAAAGTTCGATCTTATTCAAAAGAAAAGCCACTGAGAAAATAACGATATTGAAAACAAAATACGTAAATACATAATCTTTGCTCTTATAACGTTTGATGTAAATAAATTTTAGCAATAACATCACAAACAGCATGTCAATGATCAATCGTATCCCGAATTTACCCGAGATCTTCAATAAGGCGTCCATGCCTTCGCTAATTACTTCTGTTTCCATTAGATCTTATTTAATTTATTTATCTTATTATTTTTTTCTTTGAAATTATTCTTTTTTACGGCTTCTACCAAATTACTTACGCCAATGCAGTATTTGCTCATGCCGCCTTGTTTCACCCGCAATTCTCGCATCATATGCGTGAATTCAGAAGAAGCGGTCTTATTTTGTTTTACTTCGGCGATCACAAGATTATGGAATTCACGCGAGCTTTGACCTTTGCTCACAGTTAAGTTCACGTCAATGGTAATTCTTTCGGTAAGACTTTTATGCACCAGGGTAATTCGAGTATAAAATATCTTTACGCTTGGTTGTAATTCGGCAAGTTTTAAAGGCGTTTCTGCTTCTAGAAAATCTTTGGCTTTTTGATCGATAGAACCCGCTTTTAATTTCACGCGATCTTTGGTTGTTCTACCCTTATTGTCCTTGAATTTTACTTCCAAAAAACTAAGGTCGCTTTCAATATAAGTACGCTGACGGATCTTATAGCGATTAAGCTTACCGGAGTGATGGTGGTTGTATAATCTATAATCTTCGGTATCGAAATACTGGGTATCATAGGCCGAAGACCGCTTTCCATTAATATTCACTACAAAGTAATGCGCTTTACAATCCGTCAATAATTTTGGTAGACGAGCTAGATTGAACATGTACTTTGAATCCATGCGATCCATTAATTTCACCTTATCCATTTCCTCAAGGGTAATGGGTTCAAACGAATCTAATATTTTATAGATGTCCTTCAACTATTTACCGTAAACGTATTTTTTTGTTGAGATCAAGGCATTATTACCGTCGTAATGTTTTCGTTCTGTCTTAAAGCCTTTTGCGTCGTAAGAATAAACATATTTTTTAAATTGTTTTTTATCTTTATCAACGTATTGTTCTTCTGTTTTTTCTCCGAGTGCGTTATACTTTGTGTAAACAGTTTCTTTGATGTTGTTTTTGTCGTCGTATTCAGTTTCCTCAATAACATCACCATCTTTATTGTACTTAGTTTTTTTAGTCCCCTTTAGGGTTCCTTCTTTATCGTAATTGATCTCTTCGATCTTGTTTCCGTTCGCGTCGTAAGTTTCTTTAGAATCGTTAAGCGTTTTTGCGCCATGAACCTCCGTAGTGGTAATGGTTCGGATTCCCGCTTTTTTAATATCTTTTTTCTTTTGCCCAAAGCAAATGCCGGTCAAAAGTAATGTAGCTATGATGATGTAAGTTCGTGCGATCATTTTAATGCGAATGGGTTGAAATGAATTTTCCGTTAGTTGTATTTCCGTTGATAGTTGCGCTGTAAAGGTAGATACCGGGCTTTAAATTTGCAGCATCTAATTTATATTCTTCTTCAACGCTTAAAGTTTTGTTTACAATAGTGTTTCCGAGTTGGTCAACAACCCGTAATTCCCAGTTTTTTCCCTTAGAATTTCCCGTAAGTTTAATGACAGATGTGTTATTAATCGGATTCGGATAACAGGTTACATTGTTTTGTTTGTTAGAGAGCATCTCAAAAACACCGACATCACCATTGCTATTCAAATGATGGGCGTAAATGTTGTAGTCAGTTCCGTTTCTGTAATCTTCCCAAAAATAACTGGCGCCTCCCAAATTATCCTCAACTTGCACTACATTTATTTGATCGTTGGTTGCATTTGAAACGGTAACTCCACCGGGTAACCAAAGAACATTTCCAAGTGGATCTAAACGCTGAGTTTTTATATCCCAACCCGTTGAAGAAGAATCTTGCCAGGCGATTATACTGCCAAAATAATCATCGCTGATCACATTGGGATTATTTGCTTTAAATATTCCATTGGAAATAAGAATTCCGTTAGTTGTCAGCACTTCCGTACCCGACAAATTCATCATCTGAGCATAAATAGATAATGTTGCCGTGCGAGCATCTTTCCAGGTGAACACAACCATGGATGCCGCAAGATATTTAATGTCTAAAGCACTTTGATTACCCGGCGCAACACAAACTGAGGCACCGCCACTGGCCCACATCATTACTCCGGAAGCATTCACATACTGCGCATAAATATTATTGTCTATCGCGTTCCGTTTATCTATCCACCCTATAACTGCACCTCCGTTGCCATCTGGCTCAATACGTGGATTGCTTTGTGTATTTGTTGCAAAAGCAATTGCTAAGCCATCTGCGGTCCATTGTGGAACTCCACTAGCATTCACACGTTGTGCGTAAATGTCGTAGTCTAAGTTACTGCGTTTGTCCTGCCATGTAATGATCGCGCCCCCTGTTCCTCCGTCAGACTCTATCTTTGGATTTATTTGCGTATTTGGTGCCACGCAAATGCTTACACCGTTCGCTGCCCAGGCAATGGAGCCACTTGAGGTGATCCGTTGCGCGTAAATATCCCAAAAATTGTTCAAAGAATCTTCCCAAACAATAACCGCACCGCCGGCGTTATCGCTAACAGCCTTTGGATTTTTTTGATGCAATGCTTTTGAACAAACAGGAACTCCATTAGCTGCCCAAAGTATGTTTCCAGAAGAATCTACTTTTTGCGCATAGATGTCAGCATTTCCATTTCTGTAATCTTCCCAAACAATAATGGAGTTTCCTGAACCTACATCGGCAATAGCTGATGCTTTTTGTGTGCCGGTGTAACTGCAGATCGCAACTCCGTTCGTTGCCCATTTGATCACACCACTTTTATTGATGCGATGCGCGTAAATGTCGGTTGAATTCGCAGTAGAGTTTCGATTATCGTCCCATGAAATAATGGAGCCGCCATTTGCATCTGTAACAGCGTGTAAATTATCCTGTGATTTTGAAACAATAGTAAGCGACGTGTTCAAACTTGAACTGGTTTCCCATTGGGCCGCTAGTGTGCCCGATAAAAGAAGAAGTATTGAAAAGAGTTTTAATTTCATAAGTTAATGCTATATGCTATGCCAACAATGTAAATGGTTTCTTTATTAGAGATATCAAATTCCGATTGAACGAGGTAATAAAGATCTACAGAATTGGCGTCGTTTATTTTGTAACTAAGTCCCGCCATATTTCTCACACGATGAAATCCATAATTGTAAACGGGGTCATCACCACGGGGAGCGGTTAATTGGTAACGAAGTTCGCAGGACACATAGGGTGTAACTTTGTCAAGAGCTGTATATTTTATATCGGTTTTAAATCGTAAATAGTGTTCCGGTATTTTTCCTTTCGCGCTTGTATAGTAATTCTGTACTTCCGTTTGGTAACGCACACGTTCACTTACGGTGAACTTATCAAATTTCTTTTTTGCGCTAACATCAAGCATGAAACGATGCCGATAACTAAATCCGGGTTCCAACAATTTTTTTTGAATGGTGCGGTAGGTTGGACTGATCTTTAAATTTTTATTGATCTTGTAATCAAAACCGATGTTGGTGTAAAAAAGGTTAAGGCGTTGGAAATTCTCACGTAAACGCATTTCCTGATCAATAGAAAGCGATATTTTTTTATTGAGAGATTTGGAAACCGAGAACGTGGTCCATAAACCTGCGTCCTGTGTGTTTTGCGCAGATATCGCAAAACAAAATACCATCAAACAAAAAACTATTTTTCTGCCCAGCATTATTTAACGATAACAAGATCGCCAACATTGGCTTTCTCTTTTTTTCCTTTGATAGTGATCTCTATGAGTGTTTCTTTTGGCACAGAAAGCGATTTTTTTGTAGAATCTTTTCCGATAGCGTAAACTCTGTATTTGCCTTTTTGCAGATAGTTGAATTTGAAAGAACCATCATAAGAGGTTTTAACTGTATTTCCAACTTCAGTTCCATCACCGTAAATGATATAAACGGTTTCGCCGGGTAAATAATACTCAGACGTCTTAATGGTGAATGTGGCATCATAATTCACCACATATAAACGTCCTTCAATGCTGGCAAATCCTCCTTCTCCCGGAGCTTTTTTACAGGAATTGACAAAAAGCAAAGAAATAAAGATGAAGAGGCAGGTTAAGGTTCTTTTAAGCATAATCAATAATAATTTAGACCGATACAAGATTATTAAGTTTAGTTAGTAGAAAATTATTTTTGAAGCACTAACTTAAATACTTTGCTTGCGCCATTAGCGTTTAACTGAACAAAATACACCCCATTTGGAATTCCCGCAGTGGTGCTTTCATTCACGTCGATCTTGTAGGATCCTTTATCAAACTGTGGTGTGCTCGGAATGAATTCGCCAACCTGTTTACCTTCCACATTGATCACTTTGATGGAAACGTTGGAACGTTCGGCAACATCAAATGTTAGTGAGAACGCACCGGAAGTAGGATTAGGGAATAATTTTGGTTCAGCCAACGGTAAACTCAATTCTTTTACACTCACATCGCTCACATATTTAGCAATGATCACATCGTTTGATGTCAGATTGATGGTATTACTATTTACGGAATTCACAGCAGTTAAAGTGTTGCTAGTCAAACTCCAGGTCACAAATATATTTGAAGTTGTAAATGACGCGCTACTCATGGTAATATTGACATTCCCGTAATATTGGGCGTTCCACGGAAGCGTGTTTAGTGTAAGAGAATTTACTGTTACATTTCCCGCGCCAATTGGATCAACAGAGAACGTTACATTATAGGGTCCTGTTAGCGTGTAACACGGAGCAATTCCACTATTAGAAGTAATACCGCAACGGTTTTGAATGAAGGTACGCAGTTGGGTAAAATTCGCTAACCAGCCATTGTAAGTTCCACCCCATCGTTGGCACTGGCGTGTCATTTCAGGGTCAATAACAGCTTTCATACTATCCAAATGCGCCAACATTTTTGTACAGCTAAATGTTGTATTCATCAAGTCAACATAACGGTTAATGTACCATGCATTGAAGCCGGGATTGGTTCTTAAACGCGCTAATACTTTTGTGTGTTGTTGTGGATCCGATGGTCCCCAACCTGCCCAGTTGTTATAAAGATTATCAACCTGGCAAACCGGTGCAGTATAACTTGTGCTTCCAATTCCCGTGTAATTGATGTAGAAGTCAAACGATGCGTCATTATCCCAAAGGATATAGCCCCATTTTTTGTGACCACCTGCAGGATTCATTCCTCTCCACCAACCGGTATTGTAATTTAACCAGTCAGAAGAAACAGACATCGCATGACCGATCACATAATCCGCCAAACTTTGTACATCCAATTGCGCTGCAACCTGGTCAAAGTTTGCCTGAACAGCCATACTGTTATTAAAAATAAAATTCTTCAAGGTGTTCCAATCGGTCATTGCTTGCGTTCCGCCATATTCCACCCAGGTATTTCCCCAGGTTAAAATGTATTGGAGATTATATTTATCCTGTTGGTAATTGTAATCTGTGTAATCATGATCGTCAGGAATTTCGCGAAGATCATAAACTCCCCAATACGTTCCGTTCAAATACACTACGCATTTGGAAGCGGTACGAATATCCAAGTGCATTCCGCCAGATTTACAAAGGGTTTGGAAATACGCGTCACGCATGTGCGCGCTTCCAATATTATCCGGATTGAAATCCGCAGGGTAATTATCATCACCCGCCGCGCGTAAAATTAAATGCTGGAATTTATCGCGAGTTGTTTGTACGAATACTTTTTCTTTTAAAGCGGATGAATACCCCATTTCATCACGTGCCACAAAATCCAAACTTCTGTGACTGTTTGCCCATGAATCTTGTCCGTGACTATTGAATCCTCCATAGGATGTGGAAGTTCTCAATCCGTTCTTTGTAAAATACTCGATAGAACCAACCGGCTTTAAGGTTTGTGTACCATTGGCAAGAATGTCTAGACTTGTACCTGCGATACAAACAATAGGAACAGTATGGATCTCATTTATCAAATACGTGTTGAATTCAACGAAGCTTGATAATATACTTGGGTTTGTACTTGTAGCGATCGCTTTTACAACCATTGTAGTTGGAACCGAAATAGCGCCGGTATACAAATTAGAAGAAGTAGTTGGTTCTGTTCCATCAGTTGTATAATACATCGCCGTAGACGTGGGCTCATTGTTGATCAATGAAACAGAAATAGCGCTTGGATATAATCCAGCGCTGAAACTCATCGACGGACGATCGGCGAAAGCAGAGTAAGTTGTTCCCGTATTATTGCCATAAGGCGTTGGCGTTGTAAAAATTCCCCATGTAGCGGCGCCATTGGTGATACGCCCGCGTGATTGTTCCAATTTGGTCTTCTTGACTCTTACACTATCTAAAACAACACTGCCTGCATCAGATAAAATAATGGGCTCTGCTGTATTTTTTGTTTGAGTTAGTTTAAAATTAGTGTGATAATTTCCTCCAACCGAAGTTCCGCGTCCGCTGGCAAAAACCATTAATACCGAATTTGCTCCAATAGTAGTTCCGGTTGGGAACGTAAATTTTGTAAGGTTAGCAACGTCATCCGATAAATGATACCCACTGATATCGATCGTGCTTCCGGTAGCATTGTAAAGCTCTATCCAATCTTCATACTTGCTGTAGTTATCGGCGGTGCCAGCCAAATTAGCGCAGGAATACTCATTGATCAATACAGTTTGCGCCCTGTTCATCAAAGAACAAGTTACGATAAAACACAGGATCAGCGTTTTTTTGAAACTTAGGTTTTTCATCTTAAAAATTGCCTTAAAATATTAACGTTATAGTAAAACAAATATAACCAAAAATTGACCGTTAATGCAGGTAAAAACTTGTATTTCTCAGTTTTTTATACCTTTGAAACAGCACTTTTGTCATATATACTTTTAAGATCAGCTTTTTAACATTATGCACAGGTATTTTTTGATATTTCTAATGGTGTTTTCCCAGGGTTCACAAGGGCAAACCTTTTATGAAAAGATCATGGATATGAATATTGCCAATGCCGATACTTCAACAGACAGAGCGGTGTTGGACATGAGCGCGAAAGCTATCGAACGTGTATCAAGGGGAACAGGGAATAACTGGGAAGCAACGTTTCATATGGCTTTGTGTTTTGTGCGAATGACGGATATTTCTTTAAACTTGAAAGATACCGTGGGAGCCAGGATCGCTTTGGAAATGAGCAAGACCCAATTGAAAAAAGTGGATACGGGGAGCGTGCAAAACGTGGAAACAAAAATTCTGGGTCTTTATCACAAGATCAATGAACTTCGTATTGGGAGATCGGATCCAAAAAAGATTAAAGCATTGGAGGTTCAACTAGAAAATTTCAAGAACGCAGAATCTGAAAATCCAAGAATTTACCTGCTGAACGCGTATTACTACAAGTGTTTCTTTGTTAGAAAGAAGCGTGACAAAGCTTTGAACTTATTACAACAATCAGAAAAATTATTCGTACTCGAAAAACCCAAGGGCTATGCCCCGCACTGGGGTAAAAAGTGGATGAGCGAATTGATGTTGGATCTACAGGAAAAGAAAAAGTAGGTTTTAGTGTTTCACAATGAACTTAACGGTGCCGTAACCGTTTAGCCTGGCAAAATACATCCCTTCGTTTAGTGTTGTTGTTGGAATACTGACAGAATTTGAACTCATATTTTCAAATGCCATTAGTTTTTTTCCATCTATTGAATACACATCCAGGGAAACAATATGATCAGAACATACTAAATTCAATGTGTGATCAGCGGGATTTGGATAAATGTGATATGAGTTTGGCCTTGCGCCAATTTGTTTTACCGAAGCGGCAACGGCGATGGAGTAAAATTCATGTTCAGCTCTGGCTGGCGAGAAGAGCCCAGCGCTGCTGTTCTCTGAATAAATGTAATACTGCATAGTGGCACTACTTGCTACGAAGCATTGTCCGTAAACTCCGTCGCTCGCGGCGCCATCGTGATGAAGTCCATCGTCGTACATTTGTAGTTTTTTGAATTTCGCGAATATATTGGCTCTGTAACCGAGATAGGTATAGTTCTGATTTCCTATCTGAGCCGTGATCCAGATAGTATCGCCCACAACGGGTAATGATGGAGCATAGGCAATGTTTGTAACTGTGGGAGGAATCAAGGTAAATTCGGGTTGCGATTGTAAGTAAGAATTGCGGGCACTCATGAGTGTTGTGATGCCGGGCACAGAGTAACTCCCTACACTTAGGTTGGCGGTCATCCCATTTTGAAAATTTGTGTACGTGTAAAATTTAAATGGATCTGATAACACAGACGTATCTATCAGTGCTTGAAATGTACTTGCTTTTGTTTGGTAATAATTGGAAGCGATCATTTCATTGACAATGGTCTTGGCGTGTGCGGCATACATGCGTTTGTAAGTTGCATTTGCCATTACCTGGTTTATTAAAGGCCAGTGTACATCGGTAGAGTGTGTGGATAAAGAAAGTTGTTGTAATTGTGCAATACTCAAACTTCCTAAGCTCACGGTACTACTCCCCACAAAAGGTAATCCGCCAAAGCACATGTTAAGATCCCAGATGATAGGATTGAATCGCCCGGCATCTTTGTACAAATAATAGTTTTGACATAATGCGCCGCTATAGCTATCGAGATTGTCCAAGGTTAAATTGAACGCAAGCATCCAAATGGCGCGATCCATATCTACATTATTTTCAAGACTTGCCGGATAGTTGGTCACCGTATCACAAAGCCTTACAAGTTCATTCCAACCCGCATCGGATTTCACTTCGTAAAAATTAGCATAGTTAGAACTATCATTGCTAATGTATTTCAGATTGCTTTTGGTAGCAGGGCCAGGATTTGCAATAGGATTACACTTTAATGCCGTATGCGATTTTGAACCAAAACGCGCCTCGTAAAATTGTTTGTTGATGCTTTCGGCATTTGAAAAAACACCATAATACGCGCCATTGATATATACTTTGGCAAAATTGGCTGCCGGACAATCCATGTAATTCTTGAGAAGATCGTAACCTAACACTTCGCGTATCATAGAAGGATCAGCATAGTTGTTCCCTAATTTGATGTCCTTGAAGCCCTGATGATTTTGATTTTTATATTCATCGAGCGCGATGTGCAATGGATTTTTGTTGTTGCTGGCGTTATAAGAACTGTTGCCTTTGTACTTTACGCCTACGCTGTCGTATGGAGTGCCATTGATCTTTACCCACTGCGCCATAATATAACCTTCCTTGCCTGCTTTGGAGGTATCCATCATGTAATCCCAATTACTTTGGATAAAATTGATCTCGATCTTTTGGATCGTGGTTTGATCATATAAGTTTTGCGTCTTGCCGGTTTGAACAAGAAGCAGAAATAGTGCAGCGTAAAATAAATTAGTTCTCAACGATCAGTTTGCTATGGTGCGTAATTGAATTTGTTTTGTAATACACTTGATAAAATCCTCTGGTGAATTGAGCAATATTAACTTGTGTTTCGTTCTCAGAAGTTGCCTGTGTATGCACGATCTTTCCGCTGATGTCTACAATAATGATCTGACCATTATCAGGCGTAGCAACATTTACAATTGAACTAGCCGGATTGGGATAAAGCTTCATAGAGTTTGCAGCGATGTTATTTGTCTTGATTCCCGATGGAACACAAGCAATGCAATCAGAATAGCAAACAGTGATCAAAATACTATCAGCGTTAACGGCGTGTGTTCTATTTCCGGCGGTGGCGCAAGTTCCTGGCACTGTTTCGGTATTAGCGAGTATTTTCCCATTGTAATATTTGAACTGCAAACTGCTAAGGTTCGTATAGGAAATGATCTCGTAAATGTTATTCCCGAAACTATACAGGCGAGTTTTTGCTGGATCGTTTCCCTGGAAATTTCCGGCAACATGAACTCCGTTGGAGTTAACGCTCACGTTTTGCATATCAACCATAAAACGCACAAGGGTTAAACCCGCCGGCGATGTTTCTGCGAACAGTACGTCGCCAATGGAACTTGTATCATTACTCAATGAATCTACGTAGATCCAACGATTGTCATCAAAATTATATCCTACGCGCGCTTTCTCAGGCACAAACTCCGCTTCGTAACTTTGATCGCCATTCACAAACTTGAATTCATATTTTTGAAAAGCGGGTAGGTCAACGATCACGCTATAAATAGTTGTGGTTCCTTGTTGTATACATTGTGTGGTAGCGGGATTAAAATCACCACCCGCAAAACCGGCAATGGTTTGAAAATCGCCCATGACGTGGATGCCCAAAGTGCTGATCGTATTTGTACCCATGTTAACTGCAAATTTTACTTTTTTAGCTTGTACCGACGTGTACAAAAAGAAAAACGCGCTTAGTAATAAAAATTTCTTCATGATAAATTATTTGATGATGCTTACTTTTTTAGTGGTTGAGCCCAATACCTCGTTGCTAATGGTGATGAAATAGATCCCGTTAGTGTAATTAGAAAGATCGATCTGGTCAACATTTTTCTCTGAGAATAATTGTTTTCCATTCATGTCGCTTACGGTAATTTGATAAGTATAATTTGGATGCAAGTTTAATTTTACAATACCGTTGCTTGGATTTGGATAGATCTTTACTGAATTGATATCAGAAGTGTTTTTCAATCCGTTAATTGTTCCGAAAATATACCCCGGAGAATACACGTAAACACAACCGTTAGCGTCGGTAGTTCTAACAACATAAACGCCATTTTGCGAAGGGAAAACAGTTTGACTTGTAGCGCCAACGATCAAATCACCGTTCACATACCATTGGTAAGTTGTAGCGCTTGTGCTCATTAAATTTGGTCCACTCACTGATATGCTTGGTTGCGAAGGAGCTACATTGTTAATGTAACATGTTGTGTAACGATGTGCTTGGGGACAAGATCCTCCGGTGCTTTTTGTCCACAATGTATTTCCTGCCGCATCAATTTCATAAATAGTTCCGGCGGTTGCCAAACATACCATTTGGTTTCCATTAGGGAATTGTTCTGAACTTCCCATATTACTGGTGTACCCTGTTGATGTGTGGCGCGAGTTATAAGTTGTTGGCGAATATTGGCTCCCTAAATTAATTGTGTAGTTCAGTCCGCTACGCGGTGGAGTCACGCCATCAATGGTAGTTTTTGGTCCCGAAGCACCTTGATTGTTTACCCCAACTAAATTTCCTGCATTTGGAACTCCTTCCTGGATCCAATGCGCGTCGTGCGTCACATTTAAAATAGTTGTACCTGTTGCGCCATAGGCTGCGGGATTTCCCCAGCGGTATAGAATATCTCCACCTTTTCCAGAGAACCCGCCACTGTGCGAGGCTGCTTCTGCTGTTGTGGTGCTGTGATCGATCACATACCACTCATTTAAATTATGTGAGCTAAATACAATCTGATCTAAAATTGGATTGTAGTCAATTCCATTCATGTGAATCCAATCTTTCTTGCTCAGGTAATTCACGTTCAATAATTCGGGGTGATTTACAATAGATGTTTGATAATTTGCCGCCGAACTATTTACGTTTTGTACCAAATGATCCCAAACATTCCATTGCCAAACAATTTGCGCGGAATTTGTTCCAATCGGTTTTAATTCAAGGATCTTTTCGGCTTGCAAAGTTGTAAGTGTTGAATTGCTGCAACCTGCCGCGGCAACTTGCGCTTGTGATTTCACATCATAGCAGATCACCAATACATTTCCGTTTGGTAACGGACAATGATCGTGATGCAATACTTCCAAGGAATTTGAAAGAACATAGTCCCACAATATACTTCCATTGTAATCTATTTTTTGAATACGGCCGGTTACGCCTCCACCGGTAATTACATTGCCGGAATTCATCACTGTTCTAAAAAGTGTTCCACCCGGGATCATGTGTGTGGAGTAGCCGGTTCCTCCTGTGAAGGTCCAGGTTTTTACAACTACGCTAGCGGTGTCAATTAAATAACCGTTGGTGGAATTTGAGGTGCTGTATAACGTTAAACCATCCCATTGTTGGGCTTTAGAAGTTATGCTGAACAGTAATAAAAATGCAGGCAATAATTTTTTCATCGTTTTGTTGGGTTAAATTTACGCGCTTTAGTTAAGTAAACATTACGTAAAAGTTTAGACGATGTTAGGGTGTAAAGCCCTCGTTTTTTCGGGTAAAAACAAATTTAAATAAATTTAGACGAGGTTTGTTTTTTAACTAATTGAAAATTAATCAGTTAGATTTCTCAATTTCGAAGCCAAAATCCATAACAAGTGGAAGAGGATCGGTGCGCATAGCTTGGGTGAACGAAAATTTGTATTTTCCTACTAAAGGAAATTTGACGTTGCGTTTAATAGGAACTTTAAGATCAAAAATATCACCTGCGCCACTTCCTAACCACTCGCCTTTACTATTAGCCATGATCACTTCCATAGTGTCGGTTAATTTTTTTCCATCGGGATAAGTAGTTTCTACAAATAAAAAAATGTTGCTGTAGGGATACGCGTCTGCGTGGCGGATCATCAGCGAGATATTGTTGAGCGATGCGTTGTCTTTGATGTCTACTTCGAATTCCGCTTTATTTTTAGCGAACCATTCCTCGTTATCAAATTTGCGATATTCGGTGAACACCACATTTTTGTTACACGCGCTCACTAACAAAATACAAGCAAGAAGAAAACTGATATAGATCTTATTCCTTCTTTTCATTGTTATTAGTTGGCTTGTTGGGTTTGTGTTGATGCCCGCCCTGAGGCTTGTGATGATGCGGCTTTTTGTTCTGTTGATTTTGGTTGCCTTTATTTTGATTCTGCTGTGAGGCATTCTTGTTTTGATTGCCTTGGTTATTTTTATTCTGCGGACCTTGATTTTTATTTTGGCCACTTTGATTTTTGTTCTGATTTCCCTGAGGGTTCTTATTGGGATTATTCTGATTTCCTTTAGCGTGTTGCTTATTTTTATTGTGATGATGGTGCGGTTTCTTTTGCCCCCCTTTTCTATCAAAACGCGTTAAGCTATCTTGCCCAACCACATTCTCAAACGTGTGTTCTATTACTTCTGACTTTACTTTTTGATTGATCACCGCTGCAACAAGATCTTCCGGTTTTTCACCTTTCTCGTTTTTGGCGATCACAACCTTAACTTGTTCTGCTTTCATGGGAATGAAAACATCCGGTTCGTGTTTGTACGAGAACCACATTACTCCTTTGAAAATATCTGTCTTTTGATGGAACGCTTCGCCACGTTGTGTTTGAAGATATTTATTTTCAATAGTTGGGAATTCTTTCAAAGCATCCACATAACTATCTAATTCGTAATTCAAACAGCATTTTAATTTACCGCATTGCCCGGCTAATTTCAAAGGATTCAATGATAATTGCTGATAACGCGCCGCGCTTGTAGAAACGGTTCTGAAATCAGTTAACCAGGTGCTGCAACATAATTCTCGTCCGCAAGCGCCAATTCCACCTAAACGTGAGGCTTCTTGTCGCGCGCCTATCTGACGCATTTCAATACGCACTTTAAATTCTTCTGCCAGCAACTTGATCAACTCTCTGAAATCAACACGCTCATCGGCTGTGTAATAAAAAATCGCTTTTGATTTATCGCCTTGATATTCTACATCGCTTAACTTCATTTGCAAGCCCAAACGCAATGCAATGGTACGTGCTTTGAACATGGTGCTTACTTCCAGTTTTTGCGCTTCCTGCCATTTGTCAACGTCGTTTTGTTTGGCTTTACGATATACTTTTTTTACTTCATCTTCGGTTGAACTCGCATTGCGTTTTTTCATTTGCACGCGTACCAATTCGCCCGTTAATGAAACAACTCCTATATCATGTCCTTGCGTTGCTTCAACAGCTACCACATCACCAATAACAAGAGATAAATTATTTACGTTCTTGAAAAAATCCTTACGTGAATTCTTGAAACGTACCTCCACCATGTCAAACACCTTTTGTCCATCAGGCATTCGCATATTTCCAAGCCAGTCAAAAACGTTCAGTTTATTGCATCCTCCGGTGGTTCCACAGGAGCCATTATTATTGCAGCCTGCAGGTATTCCGTTATTATTTTGGTTATGGTTTCCGCGCCCGGTACTACATCCGCTGCATCCCATAAATTAGTTAGTTTTAAGGATGCTAATATACGAATAAAATGGGGGTTTTAAGAGGTTAAAGAGGCAGAAACCGCAAAGTCGCTACGCGATTCCGAAAAGAATGCGCAAAGTTCGCTAAGTTTTACCGCCTTAGCTCGCGAGAAGGCAAAGACCGTCGGTCGGTTTCGCAAAGAGTGTGCGATATGCATTTGCATCCTTTGTGAAAGTGAAACTTTTTGCCTTCTTAATTTTTCCGCGGTTAGTTGATCTTTGTGCCGTTTGCGTGAAACTTTGCGTAGTTCATAGAACGCTTTGTGGTTTCTGCCTCTTTAAATTGGCTACTTTTTATAGAAGCTCAATTCATCAATATACTCCCAAACCTTATGGTGAAGGTAAAAGCGCACATCTTTCTTTTCCTTTATAGAATTGCGGATAAATGTGGATGAAATATCCATCACAGGAGCATCCACAAAGGTCACACCGGGATGTTTATCGAATTGAGTATCCGTAACACCTGGTCGCGGATAAACAAAGATCTTGTATTTACGCAGGATCTCTTCGTAATTCTTCCACTTGTGAAAATTGGTCAAATTATCATGACCCATGATCAAACAAAACTCATGCTCAGGGAATTTTTCGTGCAAATACGCAAGGGTATTTATTGTATAAGAGGGTTGCGGCAATTGAAATTCGATATTGCTCGCTTTTATTTTTTTGTGAAAATCCAAAGCGATATTTACCAGGTGCAAGCGATCGTTCTCACCTAGTAAACTGCTTTTTTCTTTGTGAGGATTTTGCGGAGAAATTACGAACCAAACCTGTTCCAACGAAGTGAAACTTGCCATGTAGTTAGCAATTACCAAATGCCCAACATGAATGGGATTGAATGAACCAAAAAAAAGTCCTACACGCATAGCTTTGTTTCCGTAAAAGTACATTTAAACGTCATATTAAAAACTGTCTTCCTCCCGAGGGGAATTCTGAAGCCTGTCGTCTAATACCTGAGCTAATTAATAACCAGCCATTTACCTTAAAATATTTAGTCCAGTATTTATGCATGAAAATCAGTTAATTATCAAATATGCCCCGTTTTTAACACAGAAAAATTGTGTATTCAATTTTGTTAAATTAACTTGATAACCTAAACCTATCACAAAACAAAGTGCATTCTAAATGCATGTAACAACTAACCTAATAAACTAACACCGACATGAAAATTAATTACAAAGCAGCATTAACATTAGCATTGTTCTGCAGTACCGCATTTGTTCGCGCGCAATTCAACAGCGATCCAAATCAAACAGCGGTAAATCCCTTAACGGGTATGCCAGTTCATAGAACCTGCGGAACCGGTCTTTTACCGCAGCAGTTCGAAACCTGGTATCAATCTTTGCCTAAACCTTCCAACACAGGTAATCCAAAAGGCGGATCGGATGCAAACACCGAGTCTATTCTAACAATTCCCGTGATCGTTCACGTTATCCATCCTAACCAAGGTGTTGGTTCGGGTTATAATATCTCACAAGCGCAAGTAGTTGACCAGATCAATATCCTAAATAAGGATTATAACGGAACAAATTCTGATACAACCTTGATCCCTGCGGTTTTCAAACCATTACTAGGTAAAGCAAGAATCAATTTTTGTTTGGCCGTGGTAAATCCGTCAAACGCAGTATTGGCCGAGCCCGGTATTGATCGTATCAATGCTGTTTCTAAAGGGTGGACCACAGGATCTTATTCTCAATCGTATATTGATGCTACCATCAAACCACAAAGTATCTGGGATCCTAGTAAGTATTTTAATATTTGGGTTTGTAATCTTGGAAACAGTCTATTGGGTTACGCAACATTCCCTAACCCTGGTACCACAGGTCTATTGGGATTGTCACCTCCTTACGGATCGGCCACAACCGACGGTGTAGTTTGTTTAACCACCGCTTTTGGAAGTGTTGGAAACGTAAATGCTCCTTATAACAAAGGAAGAACTGCAACACATGAAGTTGGTCACTGGTTAGGTTTACGCCATATTTGGGGTGATGCAAATTGTGGAAATGACGAGTGTAACGACACGCCAACACAAAGTGCCTTGAACTTTGGTTGCCCTTCGTTCCCACAAGTGAGTTGTTCAAATGGTCCAAATGGAAACATGTTCATGAACTTCATGGATTACGTGGATGACGCATGTATGGAATTGTTCACAAAAGATCAGGTGTTCCGTATGCAATTGATCCTGGCAAATTCGCAGTTCCGTCAAAGCTTATTAACTTCTACAGTTTGTAAAACAGGAACGGTTACCAATGATGTCGCTATTGTGAACATCACTAGCCCAACTTATTCGCAAGTGATCAACTGTAATCCATACATTATTCCTTCGTTCAGTGTAACGAATTTCGGTAGCAACGCAGTTACCGCTATTACTTTTACTTATAACGTTGACAACGTTGGTACGCAAACATTGAACTGGACAGGTAACCTTGCTCCATTGACAACTACGTTGATCACGCTTCCGCAAATCAACTTATCAAACGGAACACATTACTTCCAGGTGAATGCCTTGAATCCTAATTCGGTTGCGGATACTTATACAAACAACAATTACAGCTTCCAGCCATTCTCAATTACCAATGGATATACCATTGCTGCTAGCGGTGCAACAACAATTTGTTCGGGTAATCCTGCAACTATCACTGCAACCGGTGGCGCGTCAACGTGGACCTGGAATCCTGGTGCGGTTGTAAATCAAACAGCGGCGGTGATGCCTGGAACAACAACTATTTACACTGTGAGCGGATCATTGGCAAACTGCGTAAAAACAGCAACAGTTCAAATTACCGTAAATATTACTCCAACATTAACCGCTAACAGTACTACTATTTGTGCAAGCGGCCAGGCAACATTGATAGCGAGTGGCGCGCCAAGTTATTCTTGGAGCACCAGTCAAACTACGTCGCTGATCAACGTTTCTCCGGCTATAACAACAGTTTATACCGTGCAAGGTATCAATGGAGGTTGTATCAGCACAAAACAAGTTACAGTTACAATTGGAACTGCTTTAGGAATTGTTCCTGTGGCTTCGTCAACAATGTTCTGTAGTGGTGGCACAACAACGATCACTGCTTCGGGCGCTTCAACGTATACATGGATGCCAGGTAATTTGAATGGCTCAAGTATTGTGGTTTCACCGAACACAACCACTACTTACACTGTGAGTGGTTCAGCAGCTTCTTGTACAGGTTCAGCAATGCAATTGATCACTGTGAACACTACGCCAACAATTTCTCCCTCGGCTGCAAACCCTTCGGTTTGTATTCCGGGGCCGGGAACAAACTTATTAGTGAGCGGTGCTTCAACATACACTTGGCAGCCAG
The DNA here is from genome assembly GCA_044229315.1 of Bacteroidia bacterium. Taxonomy (GTDB): domain Bacteria; phylum Bacteroidota; class Bacteroidia; order B-17B0; family Aurantibacillaceae; genus Aurantibacillus. The sequence continues at coordinate 165,099 of JBGATG010000004.1, read as the reverse complement.
GTAACCTGGTTGGTGCTCCTGTAGCTATCAATCCTGCTTCTACTACTGTTTATACATGTACAGGTACAAGTGCTGCGGGTTGTATCGATACAAAAACGTGTCAGGTAGTAGTTAACAATAAACCAAATGTGATCGTTGCTACTTCAAATCCAAGTTTATGTATTGGTAATGTGGGGTCGATCTTCTCAACCGGCGCAACGAACTATACATGGAATCCTGGTAATTTATCAGGCCCAACGCCAACAAATACTTTATCATCAACAACAACGAATACGGGTATTGGAGAATCAAATGCTTGTATAGATACAAAAACGATCACTATTGTTGCTATCAGCTGTGTTGGTTTAACTACTCAGATCTCTAACTTAAGCATCTCTATCTATCCGAATCCGGTAGATGATGAGTTATACATCAGATCAAATGAAGAAGTGAAGGTAACTATGTACAATGCCATTGGTCAGGTTGTGAAAACCGAATCAGTTTCACGTAATGGAAGGATCGGTACATCTGAATTACCTAATGCGGTGTATTTTGTACATGTGAAAGGATTGAACGAAACTAAGATCTACAAGATCGTGAAACAATAATAAAGTTTCAGTAGAATTTAAAACCCCAAGATCTCTCTTGGGGTTTTTTGTTTAGCTGTGTTTGAATACAAAGGTGTAATATGCTTTCTTTAACGTAGGATATTTTACTTCAGCATCTATAGAATCGGATAGATCTATGATCAGTGGTAAACCAAGACCACCTTTATTAGATTCTTTTTCAAAATCAAATCCGGGGCCATTATCACCAATGATCAATACCATATGATGTTCATTCACGTCGGTTAATTCCACCGTTAATTCATAATTCGCTGTTTCGGCGGCGTATTTTATGGAATTCAAAAGGATCTCGGTAATGATCAAACCCAAATTAAGCGTTCGTTTACTGGATAGTGAGAAATCATAATTATTGATGCGTGTGTTCACGCAGTGATTGAACTGCGGAAATGAAACACGGAACTCGTTCACTAATTCTTTAATATATTTAGACAGATTAACCTCCGAAAAACTGGAGCTTTGGTTTAACAGATCGTGGATCTTAAGCATAGAGTAAACCCTTTGCTCATATTCACTTAAAAGCACTTGACTTTCTTTGGTATGGGCGTTATTCTTACTTAAGCGCAGCAAACTAATAAGTATCGCAAAGTTATTCTTTACACGATGGTTGATCTCTTTCACCAGCATTTCTTTTTCCTGCAAAAGAACTTCCAATCTTGCTTGTGCTGCGCGGCGGTGACGACTTTCAAGTGTTGAGGCCAAAACGAAAGAAATGCTCAAACAAAAACTTTGCTCGTTGTGGCTAAACGTTTTTTTCGTTCCTGTTTTTTCAAAACAAATAACTCCTACAAGCTCCCCACTGATACGCAAAGGTATGTCAAGCAAGGAGCAGATATCATGAGGTTTAGAATAATCCTCATTCAGTTCTTTTGTGAGAGGATGCGTGTAAATATCTTCGGCGTGTATGATCTTATTCTCGCGTAAAGATCTAAAGTAAGTTGGGTAGTCGGCCTCTCTAAGAATAGAATTCTTATCGAAGTGTTTTGTGCGCGAATCGTATTCACCTATAGAAATAATGGCGTTCTTTTGTTGGTTAAAAAGCCAAATGTTGATACGTTCGATCTGTAACGAAGGCAAAATACGCTTGGCGAAATCGAGCATGATCTGATCAATATCGCTGCGTTTTAAAAAGTGTATTTGCGATACACTATCAAGTTCCTCAAGAAGATTAATGTCTTTATTAAGCATGAAGAATTTCTATACTAAATGTATAAAAATATGGCGGTAAAACAAATGAATTGTGGTGATTTAACACCTAATCCATCATTTATCCTTGTACTTAGGCTTGATATTGATCTGCAGCACATGCAAAGTGGGTGCACGCATATCCCCGGGCCGTGCTTGATATTCCACGTTTGTGAAATTATTGCAGATGTAGGATAATTTAACTGCGGGTGTAATTTGAACGGAGATGCGCAGATCGTGCACCCACACATTCTTTTGAAATTGATCAAAATTCTGTTTCAATCCGGGTAAGATAGTTGGAGCGTCGTCGGTGTCAAATCCATTCCCTAGTTCATCAAATAAAGGACGAATAAAACGATTGTCGATGTTCTCTATCTTACTTTGGAAGCGAGTACTAAATCCGATAGAAAAAGGTTTAATATCAAATTGGATATCGTTCTTAAATAAATGACGGTTACGGTACTTTAATACATTTAACCCCGGCAAACCTAAGGTGTCTCTCGCAGGATCATAATCAGGTTTCACGGGATTCATGTAGGTGTATCCACTCATCATGGTGATATTCACGCCTCCAATTTTTCCTGTACCATTTATTCCAACATCAACACCTTTAATGTCTGCCTTTCCCAAGTTCTCGGAACGGAAACCATAATAATTTAATTTTTGAAGGAAGGATAGATTTGGATCCGTCCCATAATAATTAAAAACAAATTCAACCATATTGGTGTAACGTGTCCAAAATGCTGCCGCGTCAAAAAACCCTTTAAATTCTCCGATCTTAAAGCCTTGCTTTACGCCAAACTCCATGTTGTTGCCGGTTTCGGGACGCAATCCTGCATTTGGGAAAATATGCAGTACATTTACATAAGTAGCAATATATTTTTCGGCAACGCTTGGAAAACGATATCCTTGTCCAAATGACGCTCGTAAAAAAGTATACTCCAATAATTGGTAATTTGCGCCGGCGCGAAACACAGGATAGAATGGGATCTCCGCGCCAAATAGTTTCCCAACGGTTTTGGCTGTATCTACGCGGTAGAATTCCCCGCGCGCACCCAAAGACACCGTAAGCTTATCAAAGAATTTTTTATCCAACTGAATATATCCGGCGTGATTAAATCCTTCGTGTTTTCCGTAAAGCGAGTCGGAAAGCGTTAACGTTTTCATGAACACATAACCTAGCGATACATTAAAATCACCGGCAAATTTGCGTTGATACTGTTCTTCGTTGTAATACAACTCGCTTAAACTACTTTGATTTTTATCGTTGAGGTTATTGGTTTTGAAGTAGCGGGTTCTTACACTTAATTTATTGCTTCCAAAAACATAGGTCAAATACGGATCCACATTCAAGCGAATATTATTGTAGCGTTGAATATTTCTTCCTTGAGGAATATAAGCCGAATCATAGGTTTGCCACAAGAAGAACAATCCACCTTTGGTATTCATCATATTGGTATTGATACCGGCAATTAATCCCGGAACGTTTTTAAAATTGTAACGCACATTGGCGTTCAGGCGCCCGCGATTTTCGGTTTCCAAATAGCGGTAGCCATCATCGTTAAACATGTGTCCACCTAATACAAGATCAAAGTTCCCAATTTTTTCGGCGTGGGAAATATTAATACCGCGTTGCATCTGGCTTGTGCCCTTCCACCATTTGTACGTATTACGCGGCGCATCATAAGCACCAACAAAAGATGTGACGTTCGTAATTGGTTTATCTTTGGCGTAAGCAGTTCGTAAGTGGATAACTCCATTTAGCGCGCTTGATCCATACAAAGAAGATGCAGCCCCTTTGATCACTTCAATTTGCTCAACATTTTCCAAAGGCAAATAATTCCATTTGATGTCACCGGCATCGGCACTTAACATTGGCATTTCATCCACCAACATCAATACGCGAGATCCGGCACCATAACTAAATCCACTTCCTCCGCGAATGCTGGCTTGTCCGTCGGAGACTGTAACGCCCGGAACTTGATTCATGATCACGTCTAACTGCGTGGTATTTTTATTTTCGAGAAGCGCGGGTTTTAGAACTTCCATACTAATGGTAACCTCGCCCAGCTTTTGTTCGAAGCGTCCGGCACTCACAACAACTTCGTCTAAAGCTGTGGAAGATGCCAATGCAAAATTCAAAGGAAGTGAGTCATTTTCTTTGAGTTCGATGATCTTTGTTTCCGTTTTATAGGCTACGTAGGAGCAAATAATGCTGTATTTTCCGGGTTCCAGGCGTAATTTATAGTTGCCTTCTACATCACACAGCGTTCCGGCATTTCCTGACTTAACTATAGCACCTACAAGCACTTCGGCTGTATTTACATCGCTAACATTCCCAAAAAGAACAGCTTTTTTTTGCTGGGCCTTCAAATTGCTACAAAATAGAGCAATCAAAACGAGGAAAGTGATAGTACATTTGCGCATACAAGGATAAAAATACTATAAAAAATTAATGGACCAAAAGGAACTTTTATACCAAATAGGCTTAACGCTGTTGCCAAATGTGGGGGATGTGAATGCCAAGAGTTTGGTATCGTATTGTGGGAGCGCGAGTGAAGTGTTTAAGACCAAGGAGAAATTTTTGCAAAAGGTTCCAGGCATAGGAACAGTGAACGCTAAGAACATTTCGAATAATAAAAGTGTTTTAAAACGGGCAGAGGAGGAGATAGAGTTTATTTCGAAATATAAAATAAGGCCTTTGTTCTTTACCGATGAAGATTATCCGCAGCGTTTGAAATATTGTAATGATTCGCCGGTGATCTTATATTACAAGGGCAATGCCAATTTGAACGCCGAAAAAATTGTTGGTGTTGTAGGAACACGTAAGCCTGATGAGTATGGAATAGAAATGACCGAGAAATTGGTAGCTGATCTGTCAGGAACCGGAATTTTAATTGTAAGTGGTTTGGCTTATGGTATTGACGCGTATGCTCACAAATATGCTTTGGATAATAATTTGGAAACCGTGGGCGTAGTAGGACATGGTTTAGATCGTGTTTATCCGAGCTCGAATACCGCTCTCGCGAAAAAAATGGTAAAGCGTGGCGGTGTACTCACCGAATTTATGAGTGAAACAAATCCTGATGCCGTGAATTTCCCAAAGCGAAACAGGATTGTGGCGGGTATTTGTGATTCGGTGGTTGTTGTGCAAAGCAAACGCGATGGTGGAAGTTTAATTACGGCAACTATTGCGAGCTCCTACAATAAAGATGTGTTTGCTTTTCCGGGAGAAGCGGGGAGTGAGTTGAGTGAAGGTTGCAATGGATTAATAAAACGAAACAAAGCCGCACTAATTGAGAACGCAGCCGATCTTTTAGATGCTATGGGCTGGGCACAGCAAGAAAAGAAGCCAAAGAAAAAACAAGTTCCGCTTTTAATTAGCTTAAGTGAGGAAGAACAAAAGATCGCCAAAACATTTACTCAAAAAAAGCAATTGCATTTGGATGAAATTTGTTACGCGAGCGAGATGAGTATAAGCGCTGTGAGTGCTTTGTTGTTACAATTGGAATTTAATAATTTGATAAAGAGTAAGCCGGGGAAGGTTTATGAGTTTTTGGGGTAGGTACGAAGGAGAAAATTGGAAGACGGCTTTAGAATTTTCCGTTAACTCCCTTATACAACCACCCCTCAGGATCCATGGTTTTTTGTCCTTTCCAGATCTGGAAATTCATGGCGGCTTTGGTTTCGTCCTCGTCGCTTAGTACCGTGCCAATAGTTTGTTTTAATTTTACTTTTTCGCCCACTTTTACCTGCACGTCGGCTAGATTGGTGTACACACTTAAATATTCGCCGTGACGAATGATCACTAATTTTCCGCCCGTAGGGGAAACAGCAACGCTGGTAACTTCACCATCAAAAATAGCGCGGGCTTGAGAACCTTTGCTACTGCAAATTTCCACGCCGTTATTCATCATCATGAATCCTTTGATAGCCGGGTGTTCGTGTTCGCCATAAGGTTCGCAAATAATTCCTTTAGTGATTGGCCACGGTAATTTACCGCGGTTGTTAGCAAAATCATTACTCAAGGCTTCCGCTTCTTCGCTCAATTCAGGATAACTCGGTGTTTCCTTTATTTTTTCTTTAGAGTCGTTGGTCTTGCCAATTTCCTTTTCCTTGCTCTTCTCTTTATTCTTTTTGGTGTTCGCTAACTTGTCTTTTTCTTCTTTTGCTTTCTTGGCCGCAGCTTCGGCTTTAGCCATTTCTTCGGCTTTACGCCTGATCTCATCCGCAATTAATTTTTTGATCGCCAATTGCAATTCAATTTCCTGTTGTTTCTTGCGCTCCAATCGAACCTTGAGATCTTTTTCTTTTTGTTGTAGTTCATTCAATACTGTTTCCTGTTCAGCTTTCTCCATGTTCAAACTATCTTTCTCTGCAACCTCATTTCCAAGTAAAACGTTCTTCTCGTGTTTACTTTCTTTGAGCTCGTTTAGTTTTACACTGAGTGTATTTTGCGTATTCACAATTTCATCGGCTTGTTTTTTGCGATACACCGAGTATTGTTGCAAATATTTCAAGCGCATCAGAGCCTGATTAAAATTACCTGCAGAAAAAATGAACATCAATCGGCTATAAGCATCCTGCTGCCTTTGCGCCGAAATGATCATGCGCGCATATTCGGCTTTTAATTTTTGCAGGTTCGCTTTTAATTGATCTATCTCACCTTCGGTTAAGTTTATTTTTTTATTGAGCTGAGCAATTTCTGCATTAATGGCAGCTATCAATTCCTGGCGCTTGTCCAGTTTCATGTTCAGAGTCAATAAATTTCCGAGTGAATTCTTTTTGTTAGCCTTAGTGGCGTTCAACATTTCGTTGATCTCGTTGATCTCTTCGTTGATCTTTTTCTTTTTGTTCTCAAGCTCTTTTTTGGAATCTTTTCCGTTACCGTTATTTTTGGTTTGAGCGGGAAGTGTGAAGGTTACACATAAAAAAAGTAATGCGAAGCAAAGCGTTTTGCTCACATCATTTTTTTGGTTGTATAACAATCTTATCATACTTGGCAGGTATGCTGAACTGGAATTTTTGAGGCTTATTCTTCTCAATACGAACATACTCAATTTTGATGTTCATGTTTCGCTCGGCCTTGATGTCAATATTAACATGGTACGGTGCATAAACGCTGTCTTTACTCTTAAAATCCGTATACGTAGCCGTAAAGCTTCGGTTGTTGGATGGGTCAATGAATTCATTCTTTGTGATCTTGAAATTAGCAGGATCCAGGGTCATGATCTGAAGTGCTTTTTTAAGGTCTTCTGTACCCTGCTGTATGCGGCGCAGGTGTTTTCTACGCTCGGTACTTAACTTATAAACGCAGTTTTCGCGATCGGTTACAGAATTTAACTTATCATCGTCGTCGGTAAATTCAGCGGCGTTCCCAATAAGAATAGATTGGATCACGTTAAAATCAAGATCGGCGTCCAAGAGATCGTTAATGTATGCAAAATCGCCTCTGAAATATTTCTTGTGGTGGTAATCCACCATTTTGATGGAGTCTTTAGAGATCAACACTTTTGCAAAGTCAATGGTAAGCAATTCGATGGTAATGAGCATCAAGCTGTCTTTTCTGATCCTAACTTTAGCGTCGAAACTTTTATCTTCTCCTTCAAATAAAGTCGTCACATTAGATTTTAGCAACAACCAATCATATTTCAACTCGTTATCACGAATGTGTCTTGAAAGTGATTTTGCATTCTTAAAATCAATACGGCATTTACCCAAAGTGTCGGCGTTTGCAACAGGGTTATTGTTTGTTTGTTGCATTTTCTTTTTGTGTTTACAACCGGTAAATACCAAAAATAGGATAAATGCGAAAGAGAAAATATGTAGTACAGTTCTATTCAAGAGTTTTTTTGCTTTTTATTTTTTGTGATAAACGTTCTTTGTCTCCGCCATTTTGCATGGCTTGTTCCCAATAATTAACGGCATCATTTACTTTATTGAGTTTATAAAGGCAATCGCCGTAATGTTCGAGAATGGTGAATTTTTTTGGACGAAGATCAACCGCTTTTTTCAACCACTCCTCTGCCTGAGTGTATTTTGCCTCTTGGTAAAGTATCCAACCATAAGTGTCCATGTAATTGGCTTCTGTGGGTTTTAGTTCAATACTTTTCTTAGATAATTTTTCGGCTTTCTCCAATTGTTCTTTCCGCAACGACAAGTAGAAAGCGTAATTGTTGAGTACGTAATAGTTGTCAGCGTTTATTTTCAAGGCATCATCCAAGGCTTTGTCACTTTTCTCATATTCTTTCATGTAGAAATAAGCGTCGCCCAAAAAACTGTAAAAGCTCGACATCATCACTTTGTCCTCTACAATGTATTCCAAGCCATCGCGTAGCGATTCGGTGGCTTTTTTATAATTACGCAATTGCAAATTAGCCATCCCGTTGTAATAGTAGGTCATGGGTTGACTAGGAAACAATTCCATGGCTTCAAAACTAAATTGTTCAAGCGAAGTATAGTTTCCAAGTAAACTCTCGCACTCCATCGATTTTTCCCAGGTCTTGTAATCGCTTTTATCTTTTACAGCGGAAGTTCGGTAGTATTTGGCCGCTTCCACATAATTACTGTCAAGAATTAAGTAATCCGCGTACAAGGCATTTGCTTCCGGCGAACTTGGATGTACTTTCAGCATGATGGTCACCAATTCTTTTCCCTGACGTTGGAACATGTTGCTGAGGTATTTTTTTGAAGTGGTATAATAGATCTCGCCAATATTATATTTTGTGATCACGTCCAATTCAGGATTTAAAAACGCGAGTTTCAACTCTTCGAACGATGTTTTTTCATCACCTTTTAATTTGTAATAATCACTCAAGGCCAAATGCACGGTTGGATTTCCCGGATCAATTTCCAGGATCTTTGAATAGATCTCGCGCGCTTTTTCGGGTTGCTTTAATGATTCGTAATGATCGGCAAGATAGGTGAAGAAACGTGAGTTGCTTGGATCTGATTGAATAAGTTTATTGATCTCTTTTTCGATCTCACCATTTTTCCCTTCCTGTTGAAGTAATTTTATCTTGTTGATAGAGAGTTGTTCGTTGATGCCGTATTGTTTTTCAAGATCGTTGTATAGATTGTACGCCTTATCATATTGACCAACATAAGTATATTCAATGGCGAGATTTTCTTTGAACTCGGTGTTCTCAGGAAAATTCTTCACCAAATTTTCCTGAATCTTTACGGAATTACTGTATTGTTTTAAGGTTCTATAACATTCCACTAATATCAATTGATACCATTCGTTCTTAGGTTCCGCCGCAGCGCATTCTTTTGCAAATGCAAGTGCTTTGTCATTAACACCTAAAAGTTTATTTACCATGGAAAGTTCGTATTTCACAGCCGAACTATTAGGATTCATGGCGAGGCATTCGTTAAATAATTTTAAGGCTTCGTTCACGTTCCCTTTCATGCGCGATGTACAGGCGGTAATATATTTTTTTGCGAATTCATTCTCGGCCATACCACCATCGCCGCCCACTTTAGGATCTTTTACAACACTGGCTTGTTTGCTCTTGCAGTTTGTAAAACAAAGAACAGAAGTAACTAAAACAAGATATGTGATCTTCTTAAACAATCAGCTGGGTGTAATCACTAATACTCAGGTCCATTTGTTTTCCGGTAACCGTAGCGCCAATTCCGATCATGCTATTGGTAATTGTTGCATTCTTCACTTTTGCTTCGGCTTGAATAATTGAGTTTGTTATAAGCGAATTGTCAATTTTGGTGCCATGGCCAATGCTCACATGAGGACCAACAACACAATTTACCAGTTCAACGTTATCGCCAATGTAGCATGGTTCGATAACAATACTGTTCGTATTCCTAATGTCTTTCCCCTTCAATTCCTTTTTGCCTTTATCAAATTCCAGTACGCGCGCGTTGGTGTGTACGGTTGCATCTTTGTTACCACAATCTAACCATTCTGTAACCTGGCCCGGTTTGAATTTCAAACCTTTCTGTTTCATATTCTCCAGCGCATTGGTCAATTGGTATTCTCCTTTTTCAGTGATCTTATTATCTAAAAGATATTGCAATTCTTTTTTGAGATTATCGCCATCTTTAAAATAATAGATGCCGATAATTGCAAGATCACTTACAAATTGTTGAGGCTTTTCTACAAAATCCGTGATCACATTATCTTTATTCAACTTCACAACACCAAATTGTTTCGGATCATCGATCTTTTGAACCCAGATCACGCCTTCTTGTTCGGTGTCCATTACAAAATCTGCTTTAAATAGAGTATCCGCGAACGCGATAACAGTTTTTCCTTTGATGGCGTCTTTAGCACACATGATGGCGTGCGCGGTTCCTAACGCTTCGTTTTGATAATGAATGCTCCCTTTAGCACCTTGGCTTTCGGCAACTTTTATCAAATTCTTTTCTACTTCCGATCCAAAATCCGGCCCAATCACAAACGCGATCTCGTTTACTTTTTGTCCACATACTTTGGTAATGTCTTCCACCAAACGTTGAACAATTGGTTTTCCTCCAACGGGTATAAGGGGCTTGGCGGTTGTAAGGGTGTGAGGACGCATGCGTTTGCCCTTACCAGCCATAGGAATAATGATCTGCATATCTTAAAAATAACCTTACAAATTTAAAATAAAATACTGATTTTTGGGCTTTAAAACCACCCTGTTTTGAACAATACCTATTTCATCGCTATTCTGCTGCCAGAGCGGGTTCTGAGCCAAGTGGAAGCTTTGAAAATGGAGCTTTTAGAACAATTTAACTTAAAGGGTGCGCTTAGAAGCCCGGCTCATATCACCTTGCATCGTCCGTTTGAATGGAAACAAGAAAAAGAGGATGAACTGATAGAGAAACTTAACGAATTCAAGTTCAATAAAGATTTTGAGATCGTTTTGAAGGATTTTAATTGCTTTGAACCTCGTGTGATCTATGTTGACGTGGTGAATAATGAGTTATTGGGTGACCTACATGATCAACTGAAGTATTTTGCGCAAAAGAAATTACATCTATTCAATGAGGTGAATGATGAGCGAGGGTTTCATCCGCATGTAACGATCGCATTTCGTGATCTAAAGAAACATATGTTCCAAGAGGTTTGGAGTTGTTTCAAAGACCGAAAATTCGATGATCGTTTACTATTCGGCGGCATTACACTGTTAAAACTCCAACAGCGTTGGGAAGTGTTACACCAATTCAGTTGCAACAAGTAATAAATTTTATATATTCGTGAAATGAGACACTTTATCTTTTTTGTTCTTGTTTTTTGTTCATGTCGCCTTTTTTCTCAGGCAAATTTAGTGTACGGTCCTTATTTGCAACAAGGCGGTCCAAGCTCTATACTTGTGTCGTGGCGCACAAATGTGGCTTGCGATTCCAAAGTTAGTTGGGGTACAAGTTCGGTAAGTTTAAATAACATGATCGCGCAGTCTGCAACTGTTACAACGCATACATTGGTAATAGCCGGCCTTACGCCTAACACAAAATATTTTTACACCATTGGCAATGCGGCAAATACATTTACCTGCGATACTTTCTTTTTTTATACCGCGCCAATACCGAACAGCAACGGAAAGCTGAGTTTTATTGCAAGTGGAGATTGTGGTACCGCGCAAGTTGAGCAAACCAACATGAAAAAAGCTTTGATGTATTATTTGAATGGAAAGTATGTGAATGGTTGGTTGCTGCTCGGCGACAACGCGTACGAAACTGGAACAGACGCTGAGTACACAAGCAATTTTTTTAATCCTTACCAGACTGGATTTTTAATGCACCATACATCTTTGTTCCCTTGTCCGGGGAATCATGATTATGCAAATGATCTCAACCTCGCGGCAAATAAACTCATTCCATATTATGATATTTTCAATAGTCCTACTGCTGGTCAATTAGGCGGCGTGGCATCAAATACAGAAGCTTATTACTCTTACAATTATGGCAATGTGCATTTTATTTCCCTGGATTCTTATGGTCTTGAAAGTTCATTCCTCCTAAGTGATACCTCAGGTTCTCCGCAATATCAATGGCTTAAACAAGATCTGAATGCGAATACATCGACGTGGACGATTGTTTATTTTCATCATCCACCTTACACTATGGGAAGTCACAATTCGGACGCGGAGTTGGATCTTGTAGCCATACGTCAAAAGATCACTCCTCTTTTGGAAGCTAAAGGTGTGGATGTGGTGTTGAACGGCCATAGTCATAATTTGGAACGTTCGTGGTTCATCAAAGGTCATACAGGAATGGAGGCTACATTCTCAAAGACAATTCACGCGGTTGATACATCGTCGGCGCACTACGATGGAACCCCAAATTCATGCCCATATCTAAAAGATTCTCTAACTAAAAAAGGAACAGTGTATGTGGTTTGTGGAACTTCCGGTGGCCGAGTTACCACCACTCAAGCAACCTATCCTCACGATTGCATGTATTACTCCAACAACACGATCTCTACAACCATTTATTTTGAAGTAGACTCCAACCGTTTGGATGTTCGCTTTATCGGCGCCGATAGTTTGGTAAAAGACAAATTTACCATCTTCAAGAACGTGAAGAAGTCTAAAGTATTAAATGTGGCCACTAATGCTACAGTTACATTGAAGGCTTCATGGAATGGAAATTATAGTTGGTCAAACAATGGCGCAACAACCAAATTCAATCTTTTTTCGGGATCAACAAATACAATAGTGATCGTGAAGGATAGTTTGAATTGCATTGCGGATACTTTTAAAATAACTGTAGTGCCGGTTGGGATAAAGGAGCATGAAAAAACATGGGCAAAGTTGTACCCAGATCCTGTTACAGGAAATGTAGTGAACGTACAACTTGAGAACGCCACAAAGGTAAAAGCGGTAAGTTTGGTAGATATAAACGGAAGATCACTGCCAATAAATTATATCCAAAAACAGGATAGCGTCATTCAATTAAAGATCCCAACTGTGGAACCGGGAATTTACATTTTGAATGTTGACACGAGAGATTCCTCTTTGAAACAGAAATTGATCCTCGATCAAAAATAGTTACTTGATCACACCTAGCTCTTTCCCAACTTTTGTGAAAGCGGTAATAGCTTTATCTAAATGTTCTTTTTCGTGTGCAGCGCTCAATTGAACGCGAATACGCGCTTTGTCTTTTGGCACAACCGGAAAAAAGAATCCGATCACATAGATCCCTTCGTCCAATAATTTAGCCGCAAATGTTTGAGCCAATTTTGCATCGTACAACATTACCGGCACAATTGCACTGTCGCCATCTTTAATTTCTAATCCGGCAGCTTTAATTCCTTTTTTAAAGTAATTCACGTTCCACTCTAATTTATCGCGTAAGCTTGTTGTTGAACTTAAAAGATCAAATACGGCTAAACTTGCCCCAACAATACTTGGCGCTAAAGAATTACTAAATAAATAAGGACGCGATCGTTGACGTAATAATTCAATGATCTCTTTTTTACCTGATGTAAAGCCACCCATGGCTCCACCTAAAGCTTTTCCTAAAGTCCCGGTAATAATATCAACGCGACCCATCACATTTTTTGCTTCAATGGTACCGCGTCCTGTTTTTCCAATAAATCCGCTGGCATGGCATTCATCAACCATTACCAGGGCATTATATTTATCTGCCAGATCACAAATTTTATCTAAAGGTGCCACAAAACCATCCATGCTAAATACTCCATCCGTTACAATAATTCTATGGCGTTGGGCTTGTGATTTTTTTAATTGCTCTTCCAGATCGGCCATATCGCAATTTTTATAACGGTAGCGTTGTGCTTTACATAAGCGCACCCCATCAATGATACTTGCATGATTTAACTCATCACTAATAATAGCATCTTGCTCATCAAACAAAGGTTCAAACACGCCACCATTGGCGTCAAAAGCGGCGGCGTATAAAATTGTATCTTCTGTACCTAAAAAATTTGCGATCTTTTTTTCTAGTTCTTTATGTATATCCTGTGTTCCGCAAATAAAACGCACACTGCTCATACCAAATCCATGAGTATCTAATGCCTTCTTAGCACCTTCTATTACTTTGGGATGAGAGGATAGACCTAAATAATTGTTAGCGCAAAAAATGATCACATCTTTTCCGTTAACTTTTACAACAGCGTCCATTGGCGTTGTAATAACGCGTTCGCGTTTGAAAAGCCCATTTTGTTCAATTTCTTTTAAGGTATTTGTCAGTTGATCTTTTAATTTTCCGTACATGGTAATGAATTTATGAAGGCGAATTTAATAAAAAAACCCCTTAAGTTTTACCTAAGAGGTTTTTAAATTTGTTATTGGGAGATCACTAGTTTTTGAGGTTTACTCTGGCCCTGAGCATTCTTGCTTACAATGAAATAGATACCGGGCGGAAGTTCTTCAATTCGAATCCTTCCTTTTGGTTCAGAAATGTATTTAGTGCTTATAAATCGACCCATATTATCATAAAACGAAAGTGTAGCATTTACAAAATCGTTATTTTCCCATTCAAAATTCAATGTGTTTGATGCTGGATTTGGATAGGCAGAAAAGCCAAGTTCAAAATGTTTTACATTCTCTGCAATCGAATTCACAACACAAGTTGGCGCAAGTGTTACAGTTTGTCCGCATCGCCATTGCGAATATGAAATAGAGTTAGCAGCGCTCCAGGCAAGGAAAGTATTGTGTTTTTGAGTGATCGTTTTCCAAGCGATCTTACCTTGTGAAACCATCAGGTTTATGGAATCAAGCACACGGGCCAGTTCGTATCGCATTTGAAAGGTAGGCGTTACAGTGCTTGTTCCAAAATCTTTGAAATTGATCATTACATGACCATTATAAAATTTGTTTGCCGGATACGTACCATTTCTGATCTTGGTAGCTTCTGAGCGGATCTCTGCTATCATGCTGTTCACATTGGTGGTTGGAGTTAATACCCAACCGCAACCATTTCCCTGACACCACACCGTTTGGTTAGGATCGTGGCAATAGAAATCTACGGAATCGGTTTTTCCTCTAGGTTTCCATTGCCCGTAATTGTTGGCGTCATTTGCATGCGGTGGTAAACTTCCTGCACCCCACATAACGTCGGCTTTCCAGGTAAATGTGGGAGTATTTTGGGCCGTGATGGTTGTAGTGTATGGAGTCCAATCGCCGGATGTATAAGTCGCCGGTGGTGGCGTAACGTTCAAATACACAAAGCCCCCCACATTTTTACTCGCCGATGCTCCTGTTAGATTAATAGAATAGCTAACATCGGCTATGTTGTAGAGTGCCGTAGTTTTGAATCTAGGATCTATCTCTACAACATTTCCCGGAACGCCACCTATCTTATAAGCATATTCTATAATATCGTTGGTACTGGTGGCCGCAGATTCAAACATTAAAGATCCATTTAGAAAACCCGGAAAGGTTTGTAAATTATACCTTGCATTTTTTGAATACACAAGGTCAACGATCTTCTTGAGCGAATCGCGCACCGGATTGAACGTGGGAGTTGTTGTATACACCTCTTGCGGTTCATTATGCGAGGTAATTGTAAAATACAGCGTTGGTGTTGGCACCTGCGCAAAACTTGTCAAGCCAAATGCTAAAAGTAAAAGGGTAAATAATTTTTTCATGATAGGTGTTTTTTTGTCATCTTAAAGGTATAAAGATTAATTTATTGACCAAATATCTCTACCTTTGTGATCTATGAATTATATCATTTCCGGTATTCAACAAGTTGGAATTGGAGTTCCCAATGTTCACGAAGGTTTTAAGTGGTACCGACAAAATTTTGGAATGGATGTTCCAATTTTTGAAGAGGCTGCCGAAGCTAATTTAATGTTGCCTTACACGGGTGGTAAACCGCATAAACGTCACGCCATTTTAGCGATCAATATGAAAGGTGGAGGCGGATTTGAAATTTGGCAATACACAAGCAGAACGCCTCAACCTTGCGCGTTCAAACCCATGATGGGTGATATTGGTTTGTTTTGCGCCAAAATGAAAACCGATGATATTAACGCGAGTTATGCGCATTTAAAAAATAAGAACGCGAAATTACTTTCCGAAATTTCTTCCACTCCTTATGGAAAAAAACATTTTTTTGTAGAGGACGCGTTTGGAAATAATTTTGAGATCATAGAAGACGATGCCTGGTTTGGAGAAGGAAAATTAAATACCGGTGGCCCGGTGGGAATGATCATTGGCGTTTCTAACGTTGCTCGCTCTATGGAATTTTACAGCAAGATCTTGGGATACGATAAAGTTGTTTTTGACAAGGAAGATAATTTTTCTGATCTGAAAGGTTTGCCTGGTAGTGAAGTAAAAGCGCGAAGGGTAGTGTTAACGCATAGCAAACCACGCGTTGGCCCTTTCTCCAAGTTATTTGGAAATAGTTACATCGAATTGATAGAAGCAAAAGGGTACACGCCACGAAACATATTTGAGAATCGTTTTTGGGGAGACCTTGGTTTCATTCATTTGTGTTTTGATATTAAAAATATGCAAGGCTTGAAAGAAGCTTGCGAAAAACACGGACATCCATTTACTGTTGATGGTGGCTCGGGTTTTGAGATGGGTGAAGCCGCCGGACATTTTACGTACATCGAGGATCCGGATGGAACACTCATAGAGTTTGTGGAGACAAAAAAGATCCCGATCATGAAGAAATTTGGTTGGTATCTTGATCTTAAAAAGCGGGCGCCCGAAAAGCCTTTGCCCAATTGGATGTTAAAGACCTTGAAGTTCAACAGGGTTAAGGATTAACATCGGTTTGCTTGTTAATTCCGTATATTTATAAGATCAAAGTTATCTTGCGGAACTGCTATATATTTCTTTTTGTTTTGCTGTGTTTTTGCGTTTCGGCTCAAAGAAAAGATCGTATTGAAAAGTTGAAACAAAAACTGGAGAGCACTAAAGGAATTGAGGATACAAATAGAGTAAAAGATCTTATTTTGATGGCGAGATTGATGTACCGCTCGGATAATCAATATTCGCTTAATTACAGCAAAGAAGCGGTGAGAATAGCATCAAAACTTAAGCGCGCCGACCTTCAGATGAACGCGTTAAATACAACGGCCGATGGGTTTTGGTATGTGGCTGAATATGATAGAGCCTTCGATTTTTATTATAAGGCCTATAAACTAGCTGATTCTATTGGAAATAAGAAAGAGATCGCCTTCTCTTTATATAACTTGGGATGGCTATCGTGCATTGACCAACGAAATTATAAGGATATTAACTACTTATACCGTTCACTTAGCATCTCAGCCGAAATGAAGGATACGATTGGTTTGCTTCGGGCTTATAACGCTATCGGAGACTGTTATTCGATCAAATACCAAAATGATACGATGCGACCTGACTTTGATTCTGCGGTACATTATTTACAAGCCGGGTTAGACTACGCGCGGAAGACAAAGAATTTTAGGCAAGTGAATACTTTCTTTGTGAATCTGGGTGATCTTTTTTATTTCGTTAAGGATTACAGCACAGCAAAATTTTATCAGCTAAACGCGCTTCGTAGTTACAGGCAAGTAGGTGATTCCGCCTCGGTGATCTATGTGAATTACAAGGTCGCGCTGTGCGACTACGCGTTGTACAAATCTCCGTATGCACCAGGGGTTGTTAAGGAAAGTTTGGCGCATTTTAAGGAAACCGGACGAAAAGATGCTGTGCTTGAAGCCCTGGAAAGTTTGGCAATTATGAGTTTTGATGCCAAGGACTATAAGGCGGCATACGAATATTACGATATGTTCGCAACACAGAAAGCCGAAGTAGATAAGCGATCGTATTCTACAAGTTTACGTGGTATGGAAAGCAATAGAAGTTTAGAAAAAGCGCAGGCCACGGTGGAGATCCAGGAATTGAAGAATAAACGGAAAACCATTTATATTTCTATTTTGATAGGAATTGGTTTAGTGATCGTAGTGATAGCGTATCTATTGTTTAGACAAGGTAGATTGCGTGCGGCCACCAACTTGAAATTGAAAGAACAAAATAAGATCATTTCTGAGAAAAAACTGGAGATCGAACAAAGTATTGAATACGCAAAAGGAATTCAAACCGCGTTCTTGCCAAGTAAAGATGAATTGGGTTTGGTTGTGAAAGAGAATTTTATCCTTTATAAACCAAAAGATGTAGTGAGCGGAGATTTTTATTGGTACTTGACCAGCGAAGACCAAAAAGGAGTTTTGCTAGCTTGTGCCGATTGCACAGGGCACGGTGTTCCCGGTGCTTTGATGAGCATGGTGGGAATAAATATTCTGCAACAATTAAGCGTGGAACGCAAAATGCGAAGTCCTGGACTAATTTTGAAATACTTGAATGCCGAGATCAAAAATTCTCTCAAGCAAAATACAGATCAAAGTACACAACGCGACGGAATGGATATTGCCATTATTTATTTGGATCTGGCCGAACGAAAACTTGTTTTTTCGGGAGCAAACCGCCCTTTGTATATTATTAGAGGACAAGAATTGATAGAGTATAAGGCTACAAAATATGCCATAGGTGGCTTTACAAAATATGATCAATCCTTTGAGGAAATAAAGATAGACCTTCAAAAAAATGATCTTATTTGTTTGTCAACCGATGGATACGCCGATCAATTTGGAGGAGATGGAAAAAAATTCATGACCAAAAGACTCAAAGGGCTGTTATCACGAATTTCGCACATGAGTGCGGCGGAGCAAATGATCGAATTGGAGTCTGCTTTTAACAATTGGAAAGGTCTCCAGGAACAAGTAGATGATGTGTGTCTGATCGGTCTCAAAGTTTAAAAACCCGTGAGTTAGTTTTACTAAAAATTGTTTTTCTGTTTGTTTTTTTCTTTTATATTTAGAACCTTAACAAACCGGAATGAAGCTTTATTTACTAGTATTTTTTATTGGCGCGTTTTATTTCTCCAATGCGCAGGATACGGTGAAAGTTAATACTAACCTAACACCCGACGAGCTGGCTCAGCAACATTACAACGAAGGCATCCTGGCTTTGAATAAAGGCGAAGGGCAGGTTGCGGCTGATCTTTTTTCAAAGAGCATAGAACTAAAACCCGATTTTGAAAAGGCATACTATAACCGTTGCGTGGCAAACACTATGATCAGACATTATCCCGACGCGATGAAGGATATAAATAAAGTTCTTGGAACAAGTCCCAACAACATTGATGCGCGCTTTGCTAAAGCCATGGTGTTTTATGGACAGGGTCAAAAAGACAGCACCCATCGTTGGTTGGATAATACGCTTGGAGTTGGAAAACACGCCGAAGCATATTACTATAAGGGGATCATGTCGTACCAGATCGGCGATTACGATGAGGCCATTAAAGATTATTCGGGCGCCATTGAAGCGAAATTTGATTACGCTTATGCGTACAATGATAGAGCAAGTGCAAAGCGGGCGAAGAATGATTTTGCCGGTGCTATTTTAGATTATGAAAAAGCATTAGCTATGAATCCTTCGTTTGTTTTTATTTATAATAATCTCGGTTCCGCTTATCGCTTGAATAAGCAGTATGACAAGGCCATAGAATATTATACAAAGGCTATGAATGCAAAACCTGATTATCTTTTGGCATTGAATAATCGTGGCGCGGCAAAACTGGAAGCAGGACGTTTAGATGAAGCGAAAAAGGATTTTGAAGAAGTGTTGACCAAGGATCCAAAGAACTCAGGAGCGTTCAATAATTTGGCGTCGGTGGCGCTTAAACAAAAAGATTATAAGAAAGCAAAAGATATGTCAACCAAAGCAATTGAATTGAACGCGAGTAATGGTCCGGCATATTTTAATCGCGGTATTGCGCGCCAGATGTTGCATGAAGAAGAAGGAAGTTGTGCCGATTGGAAAAAGGCGTCTGACCTTGGCGTTAGTGCAGCAAAAACATTTATGAATACTGATTGTAATTGATATGAAGAAACGTATTTTATTTTTCAGTTTACTGATCACGTATTTGAACGGAGGTTTTGCTCAGTCCATTGAATTTGAAAAAGACAATTTCCCTGGAAAAAAGGAGGAATTGAAAGCCGCGCGTAAGCAATTGGATATTGGAATGGAATTTTATGAGCAGGGTAGAAAAGAATTCGATGAATACCGCAAATCACTTATCGGTGACAAGTTTCTTCCGGTAAGTACGCGTGATTACAACCATGCCGGAAATGAAGCTCTGAAGAGCGCACAATCGCCTCTCATGGATGCGCAAAAATTCAATCCTAAGAATGCAAGGTTAAATTATGCTTTGGGTTTCATCCGTTTTTCGGAAGCACCCGCATCTAAAGAAGCTTTGGCTTTTTTTTCTGACGCGTACCGTTTAGATCCGGAAGTGGAACAAGATCTTCCATACTGGTTGGGTTGGTCTTATCATTTGAATGTGAATTGGGATGAAGCGATTCGCTACTATAACATCTATTTGGGTCGCTTGAATCTTAAACCAAAAGGCTTTGCGATTGAAATCGAAGATGTGACAAAAAAAATTGCAGAGTGTACCAATGGAAAGAAATTGGCAGCGAAACCTGAACGCGTATTTGTTGATAATTTGGGACCAGCCATCAATACGCAGTATCCTGATTATGGCCCGTCGATCACCGCTGATGAAGAAACAGTGATCTTTACCGCGCGCCGTGACAATTCTACCGGTGGTTTGAAAGACGGAGATGGGGGGTTTATGGAGGATATTTACATCTCTACAAAAGCAAATGGTAAATGGCAACCATCAAAATTATTGAGCAAAAATGTGAACACCGAAAATCATGATGCTTCGGCAGGTTTGTCGCCCGATGGTTCTAAATTATTTGTTTATCGACACTCCGGTAAAGACGGTGGAGATGTGTACGAAAGTACATTGTTTGGAAACGATTGGGAAGCGCCAATTCATATGAACCGGAACATCAATACAAAATTCCATGAAAGTAATGTGAGTTTGACCTTTGATGGGAAACGTATCTATTTTATAACTGATAAGTCGGGAGGGGTAGGCGAACGCGATATCTATTACAGTGATATTGATATAAAGGGCGAATGGGGTGTGGCAAAAAATTGCGGTCCTGATATAAACACAAAATACAACGAGGAAGGTGTGTTCATGCATCCCGATGGAAAAACTATGTATTTTTCAAGTCAGGGACACGACAACATTGGAGGTTATGATATTTTTAAAAGCACCATGGAAAATGGAAAGTGGGGAAAGCCGGTGAATTTGGGTTATCCTATCAACGGACCTGATGATGATGTGTTCTTTGTGGTGAGTGGTAGCGGTAATCGCGCGTATTTTGCTTCGTCAAAACAAGGTGGCTATGGTAATGAAGATATTTATAAGATCACGTTCCTGGGTCCGGAAAAAGAACCACTATTAAGCACTGAAGACCAATTGTTGGCTATGGTTGCAAATCCTATCAGTAACTTAAAAACAGAAGCGGCGGTTGAAATTAAATCGGCAAAACTTACCATTTTAAAAGGTGTTGTTACAGATGCTAAAACAGGCGCTGTGTTGGAAGCGGCCATTGATCTAATTGATAACGACAAGAACGAAGTATTAGCAACATTCAAGTCAAACAGTGCAACCGGAAAATACTTGGTGACATTACCTTCTGGGAAGAACTACGGTATTGCTGTAAAAAGAGATGGATATTTGTTCCACTCAGAGAATTTTAATTTACCAGACAATGCCGACTATCAGGAATTCAATAAAGATTTTCCTCTAAAGAAGATCGAAATAGGTTCAACGATCGTGTTACGTAACATCTTCTTTGATTTTGATAAGGCAACTATTCGTCCTGAATCTGCTAATGAGTTAGATCGCTTGATCAAATTATTGAATGATAATCCAACAGTGAAAATTGAATTGGGTAGTCATACCGACAGCAAAGGATCGGATGATTACAACATGAAATTGAGTGATAGTCGCTCTAAATCTGTTGTGGAGTATTTGATATCTCATGGAATTCCTGCAGGTCGGTTAGTGGCTAAAGGTTACGGTGAAACAAAACCAATTGATACTAACGATACGGATGCCGGTAGACAGAATAATCGTCGTTCCGAATTCAAGATCCTGGAGAAATAGACAAGGCTTATATCAATAAAGACCTTGTTTAACATTATTTAGAACCGCTTACATAATATAAGCGGTTTATTTTTGTCCGAATGTATAATTTCACGCCATAAATAAACCTCATGCTTTTAAAAATCCAAAATCTAACTAAGACTTACCCTAACGGTAAGAAAGCTTTGTCGAACGTGAATCTTGATATTCCCAATGGGATATTTGGTTTACTTGGTCCTAACGGCGCAGGTAAATCAAGTTTAATGCGCACTATTGCAGCTTTGCAGGAGGCAGATACGGGGACAATTTTCCTGGATGAGCTGGATGTGCTCAGGCAAAAGGATGAAGTAAGAAAGATATTGGGTTATTTGCCCCAGGATTTTGGATTTTATCCAAAGGTGAGCGCGCAGGATATGTTGAACCATTTTGCGGTATTGAAGGGTATTACGAATAAGGCCGAACGTAAAGAAGTGTGTGATGCACTATTGCACCAAACAAACCTATATGAGGTGCGTGACAAATATATTGGAGACTATAGTGGCGGTATGCGTCAGCGTTTTGGAATTGCGCAAGCGCTGCTAGGAAATCCTAAGATCGTTATTGTGGATGAACCAACAGCCGGTTTGGATCCTCAGGAAAGAAATCGTTTTCATAATTTATTGAGCGAGATAGGGGAGAACGTGGTGGTGATCTTGTCGACTCACATTGTTGACGATGTAAAGAATTTATGCAATGAAATGGCCATCATGAATTTTGGTGAAGTATTGTTTCACGGAAAAACAAATGACGCTTTAAACGTATTGAAAGGAAAAGTTTGGGAGGCGCGCATTGAAAAAGAAATGGTGGAAGATTACAGAAACCGCTTCAAGATCATTTCGAGTAAAGTAAGCGCGGGAAAGATCAGCGTGAACACAGTTGCTGATTCAGTTCCCGATTCAAGCTTCACCGCGGTGAGTCCAGATTTGGAGGATGTGTATTTCTATTACATTAATAACCAGAAAAACTAATTCGCATGTTCAAAGAGATATTCTTATTCGAATTAAAGACCTGGTTCAAGCGACCGGCCATTTATTTGTACTTTATGCTGTACGTGGTTGGAACCTTTTTGCTCATCTGCGCGGCAACCGGTGTGTTTAGCGGAAATACGCAAGATACAAACTCCTATATGAATTCGGCTAGCAGCGTTGCCGGCATTTTGAATTCTTTCAACAGCGATTTCTTTTTGGGATTGATCACTACTATTATTTGTGTCTCTATTATGGGATCGTGCGTGCAGAAAGATTATCAATATAATATCCACTCTTTGTTCTATTCAAAACCTATTACCAAAAGCGCTTATCTATTCGGTCGCTTTTCCGCTTCGTTTTTATTAGCTCTATTTACGCTAAGTGGGATTATAGTTGGACTCATGATCGGTTTTATGGTGTCGCCAAACGATAATGGACAAATAGGCCCTTTCAGTATTTTAAATTATTTGGTGCCGTTCTTAACCTTCACGGTCATTAATGTATTTTTCATCGGCGTTACGTTTTTCTCGTTGGTAACATTTACGCGCAGCATGACCACGGGTTATGTTTCTGCCTTGGTATTTATTGTTATTTCAGGTATAGCCACCAGTATGACCAGTGATCTTGATTACGAAATGTTCTCGGCTATTATCGATCCTTTCGGAAATCAGGCTTTATCTTCTTTAACTGAATATTGGACACCGGCTGAGCAAAACGAACGCATGGTGCCTTTGGAAAGTTATGTATTATATAATCGTTTATTTTGGCTGGGAGTTTCTTTGCTTATTGGATTTATTACCTATAAGAAATTTGAATTTAGCCAGGTCTTAAATCCAATTGGTTCAAAGAAAAAGAAAGCTCAGGAAGAAGTAAAGGGAATGAAGCACATTCAATTCTTATTTCAATTACCAAAAGCAAAACAGTATTTTGATCTGAGAACATCGCTTCAGCAATTGTCGTTTCTCACCAAATTTGAAACCAAGAAGATCGTAAAGTCAGTTTTCTTTTATGTAGTGATCGCCATCGCTATCTTGCTGATGATCACACAACACAATTTCCAGGATCTTATCTTTGGAACAAAAACATTTCCTGTAACCTACCAAATGTTGGATCTTGGTGCTGTGCTGTCGCAATTCTTCCTTATTATCTTAATTATTTTTTACGCAGGTATTGTCATCTGGCGTGAGCGTGATAATAAATGCGATGAACTGATCTATAGCACGCCGGTAAAGACATGGGTTCTTTTCACGTCTAAATTCCTATCACTGGTAGGATTGGTTTGCACGGTATATTTGGCGGCCATTATTACTTCTATTGGACTTCAAACTTACGAAGGCTATTTTAACTACGAGATAGGTTTGTACATATTTGAATATTACGGCAAGCGGGTTTTCACTGCCATTGTTCTGTGTGCGATGGCTGCTATGGTGCAAGTGTTGGTGAATAATAAATTCATTGGATTTACTTTAACCACGCTACTTACTTTTGGGTTACAGATCATTTATGCAACCATGGATGTGAACAACCGCATGATCGTGTTCAATAGTTCGGGAAGTATATTGCCTTATTCGGACATGAATGGCTACGGACACACGCTCCATGTGTTCTACATTTATAAAGCGTATTGGATAGGATTTATGTTGGTGTTGGTAGCATTGTCCATGCCTATGTGGCCGCGTTTAAAAGAAAAGAATTATGGAGCTCGTGTAAAGTATGCTAAAACACAATTTCATAGAACCTATTCCTACATGATCATTGTTGGTTTAGCCATGTTTATTGGTTTTGGATCTTATATTTATTACAACACTCGAATTTTGAACACATACAAGACCAACCGTCAGCAAGAGCAAGAACAAGTTGATTTTGAGAACAAGTATAAAAAGTATGGCAAAGAACTTCAGCCACGTATTGTATCTTCTAATGTGGAAGTTGATATTTTCCCTGATGAATTGGGTGCAAAGGTGAAAGGATCCTATTATTTGAAGAATAAGCACAAGGAGCCGGTTATAAACATTTTCGTTGGAATGTTTGATCCAACTATGGTTAAAGAGCTTAAATTACAAGCTGCGAATACCAAGTTCCTGGATGATAATGATCAGGGATTTTATGGTTACAAATTGAGTAATCCATTGATGCCTGGAGATTCCGTGCGCTTGGATTTTACGTTGGAGCAATATGTAAAAGGTTTTTCAGATGAAAGCGCTTCAACCGACGTTGTGGGTAACGGAACATTTTTTAATAGCAATGCCTTACCTTATATTGGTTACAACGATGGTTTAGAAATTGACGACAATGCTAAGCGTAGAAAATATAAGTTGGCACCAAAACCGCGCATGGCTTCAATTAATGATACAACGGCTTATGGAAATACATATATTTCAAAAGACGCTGATTGGATCCGTTTTGAAGCAACTGTTTCTACAATTCCTTCACAAATTGCTATTGCCCCGGGGTATTTGGAGAAGGAGTGGGAGAAAGATGGAAGAAGATATTTCAAATACAAAATGGATAGACCTATTTTAAATTTTTATTCTTTCCTTTCCGCGGAATACGAAGTTCTAAAAGATAAATGGGTAGATCCAAAAGACGCATCGAATGTAGTGAACATCGAGATCTATTATTACAAAGGTCATCCATATAATTTGGATCGTATGGTGAAGAGTACAAAGAAGTCTTTGGATTACTATACGGCACAGTTCTCGCCATACCAACACAAGCAGGTTCGCATTATTGAGTTCCCGCGTTATGCTAGTTTTGCACAGTCGTTTCCAAATACCATTCCGTATTCAGAATCGATCGGATTTATTGCCAAGGTAGATTCGGAAGATCCTGAAAGTATTGATTTCCCTTACTACGTAACCGCGCATGAAGTTGGTCATCAATGGTGGGCTCATCAGGTTATAGGAGCGGATGTTCAAGGTTCCACACTAATGAGTGAGACCATGGCGCAGTATAGTGCGTTAATGGTGATGGAAAAGGAATACGGTAAGCCTGCCATGAAGAAATTCCTGAAATATGAAATGGATGATTATTTACAAGGTCGTGCAACCGAAAGTAGAAAAGAAGTTCCGTTGATGTTAGTGGAGAATCAGCAATATATTCATTACAATAAAGGAAGTATGATCATGTATTCTTTAAAGGATTATATTTCCGAGGATAGTTTGAATTCTGCTTTGCGCCGCTATATAAAAGAAGTGGCATATCAGGAACCTCCATATACAACCGCGAATCAATTTTACGCGCAGATCAAGCGTTCAACGCCTGATTCATTAAAAGAAACCGTTGGAGATATGTTTGAACGCATTGTTGTGTTCGATAACAAAGTACGGAATGTGAAAGTGGAGAAATCGAATGATCAATATAAAGTAACTATGATGGTAAATTCGAGCAAAACAAAGAGTGATAGTTTAGGGAAGGCGAAAGATGCCATGGTAAATGATTGGATCGATGTTGGTGTGTTTGCTAAGAATACGGTAAACAAGGATTCGCCGGGTAAAGAGATCGTATTTAAAAAATACAAGATCACAGGTAAGGAACAAAAGATAGAATTTATGGTTGCCGAGGAACCTTATATGGTTGGTATAGATCCATATAATAAGCTTATTGATCTTGATCCTGATGATAATTTAAAAACGTGTCCTAAGGTGAACTAGGCTTAAAAACTGTTATTTATCATTTTTAATCGGCTTTAGTTTAAGTATCTTTGTGTAAGCATGGACTTCTATAATCGCATACTTAACATCCTGGCCGAAATTCCTGATCCGGAAATTCCGGTGATCTCAATTGTGGAATTAGGTGTTGTAAGAAGCGCAAAAGATCTTGGTGATGGAGGGGTGGAGGTAAGTCTCACTCCAACGTACAGCGGTTGCCCTGCCATGAAACAAATGGAAGATGATGTGGTAACTGTTTTGCAGCAACATGGTTTTAAAACCGTAAATGTCAAAATGGTTTATTCCCCGGCATGGACAACTGATTGGTTAACTGATTACGCTAAGGAGAAATTACAGAAGTATGGTATTGCTCCACCGGAAGAATCAACAAACGATAAATCTTTCATCACAGGGAAACACAAAGCAGTAACTTGTCCGCGTTGTAAAAGCAAGAATACTGTACTCGTATCTCAATTTGGTAGTACAGCCTGCAAAGCTCTTTATAAGTGCAGTGATTGCCTGGAGAGTTTTGATTATTTCAAGTGTATTTAGAACATTTAACCACAGATGCCTTCGGCATCACAAAGGTTTACACAGAGGTCACAGAGCTTTAATTCTCTGTGTAAACCTCTGTGCGCGCGCAGCGCTCCGTGGTTAAAATGCCTTTAAAATCAAAAACCCCTCCGGATCGCTCCAAGAGGGGTTTCATCTACCACTAAACTATGAATATTATTGTTTTACTACTTTGATGATGTCGGTTCCATGTTCTGAACGTATGCGAACGTTATAAACACCATTTGCAAGATCTACAATGTTCATTTCAATTGTTTTTGCATCTGTTGTTTGCGAGTGAACAATTCGTCCTGTTAGATCTGTCATTTCAATTGTTTTTACTAAGGCGTTTCCTGTTTCGATCGTGAACACACCCTGATTAGGATTTGGGTACACTTTCAAAGCATTGCTCTTTGCAGTTTGACTAACGATATCGGTACAAACTTTCACAACAATTGTAGTTGATATTGTATTAGAACATCCTGCTGTGTTTGTAAATGAATACACCGGATTGAATGTTCCTTGAGCAGTTGGATTTAAACTATTACCCGAAACATTTGGTCCGCTATAAACACCGCCAGCGGGGGAGCCCGTAAGAATAACAGGCCCACCCATTAAACACGCCGTATTGCTGGCAGCACTAAGCGAAACACTTGGCTTCGCATTAACTGTGATAGTCACCATGGCCGAAGACGTACAGTTATTAGCTGCAGTTCCTACAACAGTATAAGTTGTATTAACGGTTGGTGTAGCTGAAATAGATTGGGTAGTTGCACTGGTACTCCAGTTATAAAGAACCGAGCCGGTTGCATTTAGCGTAACGCTGTTACCCGAACAAACGCTCAGGCTGCTTGCGCTGATGTTCATTGTTGGGTTTGGATTTACGGTGAGTAACATACTTGCTGTATAACTTCCAGGACAGGTATTTGAATTTGCATTTACTGTGTACGTGATACTCGTTGAAGGAGACACAGTGATCACACTTGAGGTGGACGTTGTACTCCATGTATAAGTATCCGCACCTGTTGCTGTTAACGTTGCCGTATTTCCAGCACAGATCACACTCATTGGCGAGGCATTAATGTTCACTGTAGGTTGTGGGTTAACCGTTAAGGTTACAGGTAACATTGGACTTGTACAACCAGGCTTTGTGTAGTATAGATTTCCATTGAACATACGGCCTGCGTTTGTTCCGCTAAATGCTGAACATAATCCTGTTCCCATTTGTACCGAAATATCGGCGTTAGCATAAGTTGAAGTTCCGTTTGTATAATTTGCAGAATAGTTCACAAAGATACCTGTAAGTTGATTTCCCGGAATTGGCAATGGTAACATTACAACACGCGTTGGATTGTTTGGTCCTGCACTCGTTACAACAATAGTATCCCATGGTATCCAATTTGCAGGAATGATCTCGTTACCGGCAAATGTTCCAACTCTATAGTAAATTAGAACAGATTGTGTACCGGTCACACTAAAATGAACATCCAAACTATCAAGGACGATATTACCAGCTACAGGTGTAAGGTCGAACATATTTCCACCACCGCAACCATTACCGCCTGCAAAAGTTGTTTGCAAACTTCCGTTAGTTGAAGACACTGCTTGCGCGTAAAATGTTGTAGTTGTAGCAGCTGTTGCCGTAAATGTATTACCACTTCCCAACACTGTTGTTGAGCTAGGACTAGCATACCAATCGATCGGTCCGAAAGATGTAGCGCTTAACGTAGCTACAGCTGTAGGACTACACACCGAGGCACCTGTTCCGGTAATTGTTGGATTGATAACAGTTACTGCAAGTGTGGCAGTTGCCGGGCAGTTAGAAGTACCGGTTCCTACCACGGTGTAAATTGTAGAAGCCGTTACGTTCTCAATAATTTGATTTGTAGTTGCGGAAGTATTCCAGGTTACCGACGTTGCGTTACCAATGGCGGTTAATGTGGTTGTTCCACTTGTACAGAAGTAAACACCAGTAGCGGTGATGTTAAGGTTTGTAGAGTTTACAGTAACCGAAACAGTTTGTACGGCAGCCGAGCAATTGTTAGTTGAAACAACCACCGAGTAGTTGCCGCTTCCGTTTGCAGGAACGTTATACAAAGGATTTTGAACGTTTGAAGTATAACTTGCCGGACCTGTCCACGCGAAATTGGTTCCGATGTCAGTTCCTACAGTTAATGATAAGGTATTGTTTGCGCAAATAGTAGCAGGTGTAGCTGCAATACTTGATGTTGGAATTGGGCTGATCAATACTGTGGCCGCAGGAGTAGAGGTCGCTGTCATTGATACTGCTGAACAAATAGTTTGCAATACATAATATAACGTGTTGGTTGGCAACGCTGCGGTGATGTACGTAGGAGTGTTAACACCACTTCCACCTACCGCGTTTGAGAACGGGCCCGAAGGACTTGTAGAAACCATCCATTGGTACGATGTACCAGCACCTGTGCTCACATTGTTTGCAACCAGGGTGATGTTACCGTTGTTACAAATGCTGTATGAAGTTGTAGCAATTGTTCCTGAGCTAGCAGTTGTACAGCTTGGAGCGGTAAATTCATCTGCACCAATATCCGGCGTAGTTAAACTTCTTGTTTGGTTATCGATATCAACAGTAATACCCGCAATAGGCGTACCAACGTTGTCAATCATCGCGTTTGTTGCCGGAATTAAATGCATATCGTTCACACCAACAAAGTTTGGTAATACGTTCATTGAGTTTGCATTTTGTCCGAAACTTGCAACTACCATAGCCATGTTAGTTTGGTTTGTTGCCGCAATGAATGCTAAGTTAGCTTGAGAACCACTTGTAAAATAATCGTTATAATTGATAGTGGTGAATACCGAAGAAGGGGCTGCTGAGTAGATCGCATAGGTTTTTGAACCTGTTTGATTTGTAAACTCAACATTTGAATAAAGAATGTTATTTCTTAGATCGATATTATTTGCACCCGCGCCAAAATAAATTGCAGCTGATAGTTCATTTGTAGTTGCAGCCGCATTAACAGTTCCTTGATTAAGAGCAACTGAATTGTTTTGGATCTTCACACCAACACAAGTTCCTGAAGGAGCTACACGAATTCCGGCAATTCCACCTGCGGTGAACGAACTCCATCCATCGCCAGTACAATCAGAGATCATATTGTTTTGGATAGTGATATTTGCCGCCGCGTTGTTAGGATTCACATCAATACCTAATCCGCTGTAGCCGCCTGTACCTGTGTAGCGAATTGCTGTAATAGTGTTCAAGTTCACGGTAGCATTTCTAACACCGGTATTCAATTCAACACCCCACACGTAAGCAGTTGTTCCGGCAACGTTGGTAATGGTGTTGTTATTTATAGCAAGGCCATCGGTGTTGTTTACATAAATACCTTTAGAAAAGATATTGGCAGTTGAAGAAATAATAGAACCAACTAGATTGTTACTGATATTCCAGTTTGTATTTCCACTTGCAGTTGTAGCTGTACTTGAAACATACATACCGTAATATGCCGCCGTAACCGTATTGCCCGAAATGGTAACGTTGTCGTTATCCATTCCACCGGTAGTTGTAGGACTCACAGCATCAACACCTGCAAGGATGCCATATTTTGTAGTGCTGTTTCCTCCCGCTTCAATGTACATATTTTTTAATTGAGCGGTATTGTTACCAGGACCAACTGCAGAAGTGCTGGCTAACCAAAACACAGCAGAAGTTCCGGTGTTTGGATTGAATACTGATAATGAGCTTCCGGCCGTGTTCAATCCATCAAACGTGATGAATTGTGAATTGAGTAATTTAATAGTTGTGTTTGCTGTTGACGAACCTGTAATGCTTACACCCAAGCCTGTATTTGGCACTACCAATAGTGAATTGGTACTGCTTGCATAAGGATTATTATTAAATACGATAGGGAAAGTTTCGTTTGTTGAATACGTAGGATCGATCAATACAAAAGTAACGGGGCCTGTTAAACAACTAATATTGTAAGCGTTCGCCGCTTGCGTTAACGTTGTGAAATTGCCCGTTGCACCAACTGAATAAGTTCCTGCTAAAGATCCAACAATTGCGAATGTGGTCGGATTTGTTGGAGGTGTAGTAACATTGTTTACATCAGTTCCCACGAAACCAGCACCAGGAGTTGCTCCAAGATTAGGAGTAGATGCGATATCTTGTGCCAAAGTAAAGAAAGAAATTATATCACCTACAACAGCTGTGTAACTCATGCTAAATGTCCACACTCCGTTCATTGCAGTACCTGAAGTTAAAGTTCCGGCAGTGCTTGCATAAGCGTTGTTGTTCACTTTAAAATAAGAGCGTGGAGAAAGTACTCCGCCAGCCACACCGCTCACATCTGTATAATTAACCGTGTACGTACGCGACGTTGTGTTACATGGTTGACTAGTGAAACCACTTGACATGAAGGACGGAGCTGATACATCACCTGCGTACGTGAAGTTTCCTTCCCACGCTCCAATATCCGACGTTGTAGCATTTCTTAAGTTTCCAACGTAGTCGTCAGTGATGGTGGCGATCGGGCTCGCACCAGCCTCAACTTGTGTTGGACTAGATGTAACAAGATTTAAGAAGTTTGGGTTGCTTCCAATTACTGAAACAAATGGAGGGTTTTCAGTAACGGCCTGTGCGTCGCGAGGAGCAACAGTGGTTTTATATCCACCTAAAGTTTGTTGAGGAGTTGTTCCATCATGATAAATTAAATTTTGTGAAGATGGAGAACCCGCCCAGAATAAGTTGTTATTAGAAGTACTAGAGAACGTAGTAAGTGTAGTTGAAGTTCTTCTGTGAGCAACCGCGAATTCTGTTCCAGTTGGGGTACAGTTATTCACAAATATATTATTACGCAAATTTACGTTTGGAGTAGTAGAAACATAAAGCGCGTTTGATCCAAAGTTAGCGCCTGTGCTTGTTCCGCTTAAGTAAACAGAGTTATAGAAGACGTTTGCGGTTGTTCCACCTGCAATGTACATTCCATTAGTGCGGTTAGCACCGGTTGAACTTGGGGTAAGCACCGCGCCAATAAGATTATTGTAAACTGTAGCGGTTGTTGCCGAGAGATACATACCATAAGCAACACCCGTTGCCCCGTTCTCAGTGATATTGTATGTTCTGTTTTTGAAGTAGTTTAAACCACCTGTACCTCCAAATAAGTAATTACCATAAACAGTACTTGAAGCGCCGTTTGAAGTAATATTGCTCATGGTGTTTGTGTACACCGCTGCAGGGTATGTTGGACTTCCTGTACTTCCCACATACATCACGTACATTGTTCCGTTAAATGTGATGTTGTCGAACAGGTTATTGTAGATCGTTGTTCCTGAAGTTGTAGAGCCATCACCTAAATAAGAAGTGTACATTCCGTAGAACGTGCTGCTTGCGTTGTAGTTGATATTTGTAACCGTATTGCTGAATATGGCTTTCTTTGGATATGGTGAGGTTGCGCCATCGGAGTTGTAAAACGCGTAAAATGAACCTGTACCAGAAAGCGTAGCTGTAATACCAGAGAACAGATTATTTGAAAATGTTTGACTACTTGTTCCAAGTGATGAACCAGGAGCGTAATAACAGTACATGCTACCTGCTGCAGCAACGCGATTAATATTTGTGATCGTGTTGTTTGCCACGGTTAACGCAGATTGAGTACTTCCTCCATTATACATGTAATATTCAATTCCACTATGATTAAGTGTGAGACCACTGAATAAGTTGTTTGTTAGATTGTAGATCAAACAACTTGCGGCATTGTAAAGGAAATAGATCGTTCCCGTTCCTGTGATGTTGTGGTTGTAATTTGAATAACTATTGCTGGTGATATTAAGCACAGTATTTATAGAACCACTCGAATTGTACAAGTTGTAGTGAGTGCCTGTGTAAGCTGTTGCTCCTGTGTGAGCAAAACTGAGATTATTGTTGTTTAAATTGATCAAACTTGTTACCGCACCTGTATTATAGATCAGATACGTAGCTCCGGAAGTAGCATTTGTAGTATTATTGCTAAATGTGTTTCCGCTAATAGATAATGAAGCACACGAAGCGGCATTGTTCCAAATACCATACCAAACCTGAGTTGTTGCCAATGAGCTTGTACAGCCGGTGATCAAATTGTTATTGATAGAGATCGAGTTGCTTGCGGCGGTAGCGCCCGACGCGTTTTCGATAACAGACACCTGCGATGTGGTAGTTCCACTTTTGATACTAAGTGTGTTATTGTTGATGCTGGCGTTTGCACTGGTGGCTGCCCCTAAATAAATGCCGCGGATGATGTTTTGATGATCAAAACCAGATCCGTTGTTATTGTTCACAGTGTTGTAAGAAGCGTTGAAATTGTATTGAGCTAAGGTTCTAACGCCGGCCGCAGCTGTAGTAGCTGAAGTAGCACCACCAAAGTTGATGATCATGTTACCCGTTGCAGCGGAATTACCTCCAATATCGTTGTTCATATCTGCGGAGGTGAACGGAGATGAGGCAGCGTATCCGATCATCGCTACGCCAATATTTACGTTTTGAATAGTGTTGGTGTAGATACTATTAAAAGAGTTTGCACCGCTAGCCGCGGTAATAACAAGCGCTGTAGTGTGTGCGTTTGTTAGCGCGTTCACGAATTCAATTCCGCGACAACCATCAACGGCTGTGCCCGATCCAATTCCGAAATTGTTTCTGTTCAACGTGATCATGCTGTTTTTGATCGTGTTGTTTTGACATCCGTCTGTGACGCTTGTTTTAAAGAATCCGTAACCAAATTCCATATAGTCAGGATTTGCTGCGTTTGGATCCAAAAGATCGATCGCATCAATAGTAATGTAATCAGAACCAATAAAACGCCAGATCCCATCCTGGCTCGTTGTATTTGGTAAACCAACACCGCCGCTAAATGCAGTGATCAATGGATTTGAACCCGCACCACTTTTTTGGAAGATGATTGGGTTTGCTGCAGTTCCTGTTGCAGTCAAAGTGTATCCCCCTGCCGGAGCAAGTTCCGTATAACCTGCAGCAATATTAATTGTAACAGGTCCGCTAATACCTTGTGCGTTCAAGTCGTTAATTATCGCGGCGATGGAGGTATAAGTCCCCGGCACGCTGTACGAACCTGAAAGTTGTGCTTTAATTGCGCTTAATGATACTATCATTAAACTGCAAATGATGAGTAGTTGTTTTTTCATTTTTCTTTTTGTTGGCGTAAAATTCCTTTTGACCTGCTTCAAGTGCTGCTGGAAGAAAAATTTAGATCGGCGTGAATTTTGACGTGTTTAATTAATTACAAAGTTCTTTCTACTTGAGACTTTTTAAAGTTAAAAATCAAATTTTGTGACATTTCAAAGCATAGTAAATAAATATTAAAGTGATATAAATCAATATATTATAAATTTATATATTACGTTTCTAAATTGCGTTTAGAAAATACGTGTATTATTACAGGGCTAAACGAGGTCGAATATTTTTCGTCAATTAATTTTTTCTATTCGTATGAAGCAATACACTTTT
The DNA here is from genome assembly GCA_044229315.1 of Bacteroidia bacterium. Taxonomy (GTDB): domain Bacteria; phylum Bacteroidota; class Bacteroidia; order B-17B0; family Aurantibacillaceae; genus Aurantibacillus. Next base: position 130,667 of record JBGATG010000004.1, on the reverse strand, counting down.
TAGCAATGTTTTGGTATGATCTTGGTGTTTGAAACGAGATGTGTGCTGAGTTATTTCTACGGTCGCAGTGTGTAAGGAAATACACGTTTCCACAAGAGGGACGTATAAAAAATCAAAAACCGCTCCGGATCTCTCCTGAACGGCTTTCGAATTCTTTAGCAAATGGATCTGCTATTTTAATACTGCCAGCGAGTGAATCCGTAAGAATAACCGGACTTCTCTTTAACACGCCGTAAGCCGGCAGCATTTCAGCGAAACATAAGGTCTCGCACTTTCTTAATAGTGTTTACAGAGTTATTAATTGTTGAGTGATCAAAAAACCCCTCCGAATTTCTTCAAGAGGGGCTTTTATCTACCACTAAACTATGAGTATTATTGTTTTACAACTTTAATGATGTCAACTCCATTTTCTGAATTGATGCGCACGTGGTATACACCATTTGCAAGTTCAGTAATGTTCATTTTGATCACTTCGTTGTTTGTTGTTTGTTTATGTACGATCCTTCCTGTTACATCAGTCAGTTCAATTGTCTTGATCAGATCATTTCCTGTTTCAATTGTGAATGTACCAAAGTTTGGATTTGGATAAACTTTAAGTTCAACACTGTTTGCAGATTGAGAAACGATATCAGTACAGATCAACACTACGATTGACGTTGAGGCCGTGTTTGTACAGCCTGTAACCGCATCAGTGAAACTATAAACCGGATTGTATGTACCGCTCGCAGTTGGATTTAACGCGTTACCTGTAACGTTAGGTCCGCTGTAAACTCCGCCCGCAGGTGTTCCTGTTAAACCAACTGTACCACCATTTACACAAGCGGTGTTACTTACAGCTGTTAATGAAACTGTAGGTTTAGGATTCACGGTAATGTTGATGGTTTTTGTACCAACACATCCAAGAGAGTTTGTTCCGTTAGCAGTATACATTGTTGTAACTGTTGGAGAAACTGATATGGAAGTTGTAGTAGCTGTTGTGTTCCAGGTATAACTTGAAGCACCGCTTGCAGTGATAATTGCTGAGTTACCGGTACAGATCGTGTTGTTGTTTGCGGTTAAGTTCACAGTTGGAGTAGGGTTCATTCCCACTTGTATGGTTTGTGTTCCTAAACAACCTAAGCTGTTTGTTCCTGTAACAGAATATACCGTCACAACCGAAGGCGATGGAATTATTATCGCTGTAGTTGCGCTGGTATTCCAAGTGTAAGTAACTGCACCACCCGCTGTTAAACTCACTGTAGAGTTAGGACAAACAGAAGCGCTGCTCGCCGAAATGTTGACGTTCGGATTCGGATAGATACCTATGGTTTGAGTTGTGAATGAATCAGGACAACCAACAGCAGAACCGGTAACACTATATGTTGTTGGACTACTAGGTGTAACTGTGATCACAGTATTTGTTGATGTAGTACTCCAGCTATATGTGCTAGCACCCGAAGCCGTAAGTGTTGCGCTATTTCCAGTACACACACTTAAACTTGAAGCAGAGATCACTACAGCCGGCATTGGATTTACTGTTACGTTAACCGCAGTTAATGTACTTAAACCACACGATGTTGAATCCAATACATAATAAGTAGTATTAGAACTTAAGATCGGAGTTGTGTAAGAACTTCCTGTTGCAATATAAGATGTAGGAGTTGAAGTGGCATACCACTGAGCAGTACCAGTTGTTACAGATGTTAATGTTGCGCTTGAACCTGCACAAATTGTTGTGCCCGATGCAACAGGACCGGCAGGAGGACCAAAACAAATATTGATATTGTCTAAGTCAAAGTACCAGTCACCCGAACCCCAGTTTCCTTCAAAACGGAAGATGGCATCGTTACCGGCGTATGAACCAACGCTAAATGTTTTTGTAACGAAGGTATTTGCAGTAGTGTGTGTAGTTGCATTGATGGTGGCAATTGTAGAATAAGTTAAACCACAATCAATAGAGATCATTAATCTAATTGAATCACCTGCACCTAAAGTTGTAGCGTTTCCACCCGGATTTGCATAACCAGAATAATCTACAACACGATAGTCAAACGCGAACGTAGTTTGTGAACCGATCTGACCAACCTTTGGAAGATTCACCCATGAAGAAGAGTTTCCACTCCATAAGTTTGTTGCAAAACCTCTGGTTGCAATAGGGTTACCTGTTCCGTGTTCCGCTAAATTATTCGTTACAAGAAAGTCAAAAGCTGAATTGTTATCTGCAGAATAACCTGCAGGAACTGTATTTCCTGTTACCGCGTTAAAATCATCAAAGAAAGGTAATGGCAGAGCAGCAACAACAGTGCGTGTAGCCATGATCATAGCGTCGTTAGCAGGTTGGTTATCTGCTACCAATCCTGTAACTGCTGTAAATGAATACACACCAGCAGCAGTCATGTTAACGGTACCAATATTAAAGTTCACAGTTTGTGTTGAAGCAATGTTACCGTTGTAAGTACCGGTCAATGTTTGATTCACCGGACCAGCAACAGTTACTGTAACTGGTATGGTAGTTTGCGCATTGATACCATAGTTCTTGATCGTGATGTTCACTGGTTCTGCTGCTGAATAACATCCTAACAAAGAAGGAGTTGCTAATTCTGTTGCGCCAACATCATCAGGGAATAATGTATAAACATTGATATTATCAAGATCCGGATAATAATCACCAGATCCCGAAGGATCTTTTTTAGCAGAGAATCTTACAACTACATCGCTTCCTGCGTAAGCCGAAAGGTTAACTGTTTGATTACTCATGTTGATCGAAGGCGTGTGGTTAGAAGCGTTTCTTGATTGTACTAATGTAAATGTCACACCACAATCAGTAGAAACATAAACATTCAAGCTATCGTTAGCCCAGTTCGCCAAACTTGTTGCTCCTGATGATGGATAACCGCTCCAGTCTTGGATGCGGTAGTCATAACTCAAATAGGTATTTGCTGTAACAGGTCCAATTTTAGGGAATGTAATTATTGCATTAGTATTGGCTGAACCAAATAAATTTCTCGCTGCCGCGTTATTGTTATAACCAATTCCGTGATTTGCAATGATAGTGTATGGCGCATTTCCCGAAGCAGTTACACCTGCAGGTAACGCCGTTGACGCGTTAAAATCTTGCACATAGGGAATAGGTAACGCAGCAACAACAGTACGCGTTACAACGGTCATTGAATTGTTGGTTACCGCAACGTCGTTAGCAGTATTGATATTGGCATTGAAGCTGTAGGTGCCAATCGTAGACATATTAAATGTGCTTGTAACAATTACTGTTTGGCTTGCACCAATACCTATAGTTCCAGAGGTAATAGTTACAGGAGTAAATATTTGCGTTACCGCGCCAGATACGTCAGCGCTAACTGTTGCGTTATTTACTGCAAAGTCAATTGGCGCAATACCTGTGTTGGTGATCTGTACTGCCACAGTTTGATTTGGACCATAACATCCTACGGTACCCGGACTAACTAAAGCAACAGCCGCCATGTCGATAGCGTTTCCTGTTGATCCCCATGCAAAATATTCGTCACCGTTATTGATAGGACCAGGAGAAACCGAAGTTGTGATTCGTGTGTAATTTGTATTGTTTACAATAACACCTGTTCCGTTGGTAAGTGATCGTTCTGTCCAAGGACCGGTTAAACTTGGCGCTTGTACAACGCGGATATCCTGTAAGTTTCCAAACAAGTTGTCAGATCCACCAAATGTTGAATTTGTAAAACGTGGGGTTAATGATGCTGTTACCGGTAATGCAGGGCCACCGTTCATGTTTAAGCGATAAGCGCGTGTTCCCATCACAGTAGTTACAGGAGTATTAACAGAACCGCTTGGCGCATTTTCGATAGTTGCTGTAATTGTTTGGCTGTTCCAAGCAGTAGCACTGTTTGATAATACTAAATTCCTCAGCACGTTTGCTGAAGGAAGGTTAGTATGAAATGCAGTTCCGCTACCTAGAGGGAAGTTACGTGTAGTTGTTCCGGTTGCCGGAAAATTGATCTTCACCGGACCATTTACATAAGAACCATGATTACCACCATTAGTTCCTGTTGAAGAAATTGTTGTTGGAACAACTCCTACAGCACCAGTTGCAGATTGCATTAAGATCAGAGGATTTGCAACGCTGCTCACAATAATACCGCGAGTAAGCGTGATGTTTTGTGTACCTGTTCCTGTACCCACAGCCAAAGGATAACCTAAAACAACGTTGTTATGTGTGTTCATCGTTAGAACACCTGTTACTTGTCTGTTACCGCCGATCAATTCAACTTCCGGCCCTGGTGTAATATTAATTTGCGACAAGCCCAAACAAATACCACCTTGTCCGTTAACTTGATACGAGAAAGTTAAACTACGTTGTGACACGTTAGTGTTGTTAAATGTTGGAGCGTTAACCATTGATCCATAAGATTCTTCAGTTAGGAAAGTTGAAGCTGCTGCAACCGCGTTTCCTAATGTCAAGTTATTTGCATTAACTGCACCTAAATATAAAGCACAAGTGTTCGAGATCGTAAATGCATTTGAGTAGGAAACTCCACCCGCTGCTGCGTGAACCACAATTGGAACTTTATTATTTGTAATGGTACCTGTGCCCGAATAATTACCGGTATAACCTAACCAAACCAAAGCTCCAGCTGCGCTGGTGCCGGGTTGAAAATTCATAGTACCGTTATTCACGATAGAGCCACCAAAATATGTTCTTTTTCCGGTTGTACCACTTCCCGAAAAATAAGTACCACCCAAGTTGATGGTCATATTACCAAATGTCTGAAAAAGTTGAGTACCAGATGTACCATTGTATTGTAATGTACCGTCAATGGTCACATCCTGACAGCGTGAAATATTGTAATCCATGCTAACTACATTTCCTGTAGCGATCACAACATGATTATCAGCTGTTGGAACAATTCCACCAACCCATGTTGCAGGGCTGCTCCATAATCCTGTTGCTTGTGAAGTGATTGTTGTTGGAGTAAACTCTTCAATAGTAAGATCATCAACTAGAAGATTAGAAGTTCCCCAAGTGTTTGTCATTTCAAACGCGAACTTAGCATTTGCAACTTTAAATGCTGTAGGGATCTTTACATTGATCCGTTGCCAAGGCGTTGTTGAGCTAAATGTTGCTGACTCCGCATTAGGCGCGATGAACATGATAGGTGACCATGTAACTCCACCATCATTAGAAGCCATAACACGCAATACTAGACTTGTGGATCCGTATCCACAAAAATAGAAGAAGCGCATGTAAGGATTTGTTGATGATGATAAGTTAACTGTAGGTGAAGCCATTCTTCTTGAACCTACAGCGTTAGTGGTTGATCCAAAATATGAATCTTCCATGTAAAGAACATTACTGCCGCTTACTGCTGCAGTTGGAAAAGTTCCAAACGATGGAGTAATACTCCATAGACCTGGCCCTGTATTTAAATTTTGTTGCCAGTCTTTTTCTCCATCCACATTACTTGCTTCAGGAATTCCATCACCAACTAAAACTATTCTGGTATTTGTCCAACCACTTGGTGCTGCTGGTGAACCTGACCATGTTCCATCAAAATTTTCTGATAGATAAGTTTGCCCATTGATGGTTGAGGCAAAGCAAATCACTGCGATTAATTGTAAAATCTTTTTCATTCTTAAATTGATTTAGCGTGTTTATTATAACTACGAATTTCCATTTATTTACGATTTATTTAATCAATAATCAGCTTAGTTTTTTCCTTTCCAAAAGGCTGATATTTAATTTAATTGCCTGAAATACAATATTTTATTAAATTAATTAATACATTTCAAAACATTGTGTAATTTTGGAGCCATTATTATAATGCTAAATGTCGCAGCAGCTAATTCAACTCATAAAGTCTTTGACTCGTACCGAAAAAAGGTATATCCATCTGAACCTGAAGACGTTCTCATTTGATGAAAACGCTAATAAATTGTTACGCGATTTTCTCACCCTCGAGAAAAAAGCGGGTTTAAAGCGGAAAAATTCACCAATTAAGTCCGAAACTAACTCAACTCGAGTGTATTATAGGATCCTGGACGTGCTGTTTTTGTTATATAAAGAGCAATTGCACGAGAATGAGAACGACAACCGTTTAATTAAGCGCTCGCAAGTACTTTTTCATAAAGGCTTTTATAGGGAGGGTGTGCGGCAATTAAATAAGGTGATATATAAAGGATTTAGCTACAGCTATTTATTGCGCATCGAGGCTATAGAACTAAAGATCAAAGCCGCCATCAAATTTGTGGACGTTGATTATTTGAACTCGGATTTTGAGAACGATAAAAAACTTCTGTCGGAGTTCTCTCGCTTTTATTTTAATCAAGTTGAGTTTGAAAGTATGTGGGCCATTATTAAAGTGGAATCTACCACCAATTATTTTTTTGGGAACAATAACGCTTTCCAGGAAAAGTATGATAATTTGCTTTCAAATGAAGAGAATGCACTTAGCCCAACGGCTAAGATCTATTACAATCAGATCAACGCCTTTCTTGCAATGAAGAGTGGGAAGCCGGACGTGGCTTTTACATACACGCAACGCACGAACGATATCTTTGAATTATATCCCGAGATCCGGGAAAATAATTACAATGAATATTTAAAGGCCAATCGTAACCTGTGTATCGTATTGATGCATCAAAAAAAATTTAACGAGGCGCAGGAACTTATTGATAATATTTCCCGATCCATAGAAGCATATCGCAAACGTCGGCCGGCCTCTTTGAAAAATGACATCTTTACACTTACGGTACTTTTGAACATCGACATCATCATCTCAAGTTCAAGCATACACGAAAATATACACCGTGTTAAAGATTTTGAGGACAAGTTAAAAGAATACGATGAATTTATTGCTACTGACGAAAAAGCAACTTGTTATTTCTATTTGAGTGTTATTCATATCCACTTGCTCACGTTCAAAAAAGCAGTGAAGTTTGTGAATACCGCCATCGATCTTTCAGGTGTGGTGCGTAAAGACGTTCATCATCTGTCGCTGATGGCTGAATTGGTGATCCATTACTATTTAGGTAATACCGATCTTCTATTCTCTCGATTAAATTCATACAAACGACTTTTAGATAAGGGAGAATACGTTTTCTCTTTTGAACCAAGGTTGCCAAAATTATTGTCTGACGTATTCAATAATCCAAATCAACCGAAATACTTCAACACACTTTTCACGGAAATATCTAAGAGCTTGGAAGAGGAAAATAAAACCATCTACAAGCCCTTCATCACCCTGTTCAATCTAAAGCCTTTATAAAAAAAGATCCCGCTCCATTTCTGGGCGGGATCTCTTTTCACTAACACAAACAAATTATTGCTTAATGATCTTCACCACGTGGGTTGCACCATCGGTAACAACTCTTACGTAATAAATTCCATTTGCAAGATCTTTAATGTCCATTGATATTCTTGGTTCATCAGATGTTTCTGATTTAACTATTCTTCCTGTTAGATCAGTGATCTCAACTTGTTTTGAAATGGTGGTATTGGTTTCGATGATGAAACTTCCGGTGTTCGGATTTGGATACACATTGAATCCTGGAGTTACGATCATTTGCGATACTAAGCCGGCTGAACAGTTGATAACGATCACCTGCACGCTTGCCGAATTAGAACAACCTGTTGTAGGCGCCGTGTATGTATACATCGGAGTGTAAGTTCCGGCATTAACGATACTCAATAACGTTCCGGTTACTGCTGCGCCACTAAATACACCACCCGAAGGACCACCCTGAAGTGCAATACTTCCATTGGTAGCACAAATAGTTGCTACTCCACTTGCCGACATGGTTACGGTTGGCAACGCGTTCACGTTAATGTTCACGGCACCGGTTTGCGTACTAACGCACTGTACCTGGTTACCTGTTACTGTGTAACTTGTTGTTGTGGTAGGCGTAACAACTATTACAGACGTTGATGCGGCGGTGCTCCATGTATAAGTATCCATACTTGTTGCAGATAATGTTGCGCTTTGTCCGGCACACAAGGTATTGCTTGTTGAAGAAACAACCATAGTAGGCGTAGTTACAACCGTTACGTTAACGGCAACTAAACTACTCGATCCACATGCTGTAGAATCTTTTACGTAATAAGTAATATTACCCGTAAGCGTTGGTGTGACAAATAATGTACTTGTACTCACCGGCGCTGTACTTGCCGTAGGTGTTGTATACCACGCCGCGGTTCCTGTTGCTACAGCGGTTAAAGTTGCCGTATTACCTGAACATAAACTCATACTTGTAACTGCAGGAGCTGATGGAGGACCTGAACATGTAGATGTACAAGTAATGCTGATATCAAATCCTGAATAAACAACCGATACATCCGATGTGAACTGTAAAGTTAATTCACCACCGGCAGAACTTGCTGCGATAGAAGCTGGAGGAGGGTTACTATTATCGTACTGACCAATTAAAGGAGCAGCAGTAGAGTTACCGTCGTACACATACAAGTAGTCAAAACCAGGTTCTGTACTAAATGTATTGAACGTGATCAGCACACTAGAGCTAGAAGCAGCCGGAATAATAGTTAATGTATAATCTTCATTGTTCGTATAGTTACCGTTTGGTCCACCCGAGTCATACAATGTTCCCGAACAACTGGTAATTGTATTATTGCTCATTGTGTAACAGTTAGACGGTGTATAAGAAACAATGGATGTAGTTGCCGATTGTGCACTGTTTGAACATGTAGTAACCATTTGGAAGAATGTTGTTACTGATGCACTCGTTGCAAACGCTGTATTAGACGCATTGGTAATTGCCGTCCATGGTCCGGTTGGACTTGGAGATGAATACCATTGGTAAGTAATACCTGTTGCAATGGTAATGCTTGTTGCATTCATAGTGAACACATCCGTGATACAACCTGTGTTTGTAGAGATCGCCGCGATACCAGATGAAGGTGTTCCGGCACAAGGCATCGGTGCAATGATGTCAATACAATAATCTTCAGTTTCACCGTAACCATAAGTTCCGGTTGGACTTGGAGTTGAGAATTCAACTGCCACCACACGCATGCGTGTAGTTCCAACGGAAGCTGTTGCAGGAATTCCAATGATACCACTGTTCACGCCCTGAATAGCGCCGGTTACGCTGGCAACCTGCTCTCCCGCATCGGTAAATAAACCGTTTTGGTTGAAGTCAATATATACATCATAGTTCATTCCGAACCAACCTCCGCAAGTGTTGATGTCAACACTGTACGGCACGTTTTGTCCTTGCATCACCGTTGGCGCGGCAACAAATCCAGCATAGTTACTGTATTTTTGATTTACCGAACCAGGGCCCGGAGCCGTAGTTGTACACGTACTTGGATTGTTCAATGAACCAAATGTTACGTTCCAGATCTCTTCATCAAACGCCTGAGTTGCATTTGATGCACCGTAGTTATTACAAATACAAGGACCAGGATTTACAACCGAGAATGAAACAACTGAAGATGTTGCACTTTGCGCGCTGTTTGTACACGTTGTTACAATTTGATAATAGGTTGTAACGTTTGTGCTGGTTGCATAAGATGTACTTGTTGCGTTTGGAACAGCACTCCAAGGACCTGTTGCGCTAGGTGATGAATACCATTGGTATTGAATTCCTAAACCTGTCGTTAAACCTGTTCCATTTAAATTTAAAGTAGAGTTCGGACAAGCTGTTGCTTGAGAAATTGCAGCGGTTCCCGAAGCCGGAGTACCGGTACATGGCAATGCTTGAGCAATATCTATACAATAATCTTCTGTTTCACCCCAACTATAAGTACCTGTTGGATTAATGAACGCAGGCGATGTTTCGTTGCTGATCACACGCATGCGGGTGATACCAACTGAAGCAGTCATAGGAATTGTTACACTTCCTGACTCGAAGTGTGGACCGTTTGTAGTTGCAGCACTTAAATAAACTTGCTCGCCGGCATCAGTGAATAAACCATTTTGGTTGTAGTCAATATAGATAGAAGCAGAGTTGTTGTAGTTCCCGTTACAAGTTCCAATTTGAATGGTAAATGTTACAGTTTGTCCTTGTGTTACAGTTGGCGCTGCTAAAAAGCCGGCGTAGTTGCTGTATTTATTCATTACAGATCCCGGACCAGGACCTACCGAAGAACATGTACTAGAGTTGTTCAACGTAGCGAAAGTCACATTCAATAATTCCTCATCAAACGTTGAAGTTGCTGAAGATGATGCATAACCTGCGCAAACACATGGACCTGGATTTACTACTGAATACGAACTAACAGATGTAGTTGCTGATTGCGAACTGTTAGTACATGTAGTTACCATTTGGAAATATGTAGTTGTTGAAACACTTGAAGAGTAAGCGGTGCTTGTTGCGTTTGAGATCGCTGTCCATGGTCCTGTTGGACTTGACGACGAATACCATTGGTAAGTTAATCCACTTGCAACACTTAAACTGTTTGTTGTAAGATTAAATAGAATATTAGGACAACCACTTGCAATATCAATGGTGGAAGTTCCAGACGCAGGTGTTCCACTACAAGGAACTGCTGCTGTAATATTGATACAATAATCTTCAGTTTCACCGTAACCATAAGTTCCGGTTGGAGTAGGCGCTGCAAATTCAACTGCAACAATACGCATACGAGTATTACCAACTAAAGCAGTTACAGGAATTGTAACGTTACCTGTGTTCAAACCTTGAATAGCACCGGTTACGTTTGCAACGTTCTCTCCCGCATCAGCAAAAGAACCGTTTTGGTTGAAGTCGATATAAACCCCGTAGTTCATACCAAACCATCCACCGCATGTATTAATATCAACAGTGTAAGAAACTGTTTGACCTTGTTGCACTGTTGGCGCGGTAACAAATCCGGCGTAGTTACTGTATTTTTGATTTACAGAACCAGGACCAGGAGCAGTTGTTGTACAAGTACTAGGATTATTTAAGGTTCCAAATACAACTCCCCAGATCTCTTCATCAAACGCTTGAGTTGCGTTTGAAGGACCATAAGGACTACAAATACACGGACCCGGATTCACAACTGAATAATTGGAAACAGTTGTTGTTGCCGATTGCGAACTTACTGTACATGTTGTTACTAATTGGAAGTAAGTAGTTGCAGATACAGAATATTGTTGAGTTGTATTCGTCGCGTTCGAGATCGCTGTCCATGGACCTGTTGCGCTTGGAGATGAATACCATTGGTAAGTTAATCCTGAAGCAACAGTTAATCCACTGGTGGTTAAATTGAATAATACGTTTGGACAACCGCTCGCAATAGAGATCGACGATGTACCTGAATTTGGAGTTCCTGCACAAGCAGTAGTAGCTGCAATGTCAATACAATAATCTTCTGTTTCACCGTAACCGTAAGTTCCGGTAGGGCTTGGCGTTGAGAATTCCACCGCAACAACACGCATACGTGTAGTACCAACTGCTGCCGTAATTGGAATATTAATAACGCCACTGTTCACGCCTTGAATAGCACCGGTTACGTTAGCAACTAGCTCTCCAGCGTCCGTAAACAATCCATTTTGGTTAAAGTCAATGTAGATATCGTAGTTCATAACAAACCAACCACCGCAAGTATTGATATCAACGCTGTAAGGAACAGATTGACCTTGCATTACTGTAGGCGCTGGTAAGAATCCTGCGTAGTTGCTATACAATTGATTTACTGAACCAGGCCCAGGACCTGTTGTTGTACAGTTACTGGTGTTATTTAAAGATCCAAATGTTACATTCCAAATTTCTTCATCAAACGCGTTGGTTGCTGATGATTGTCCGTAGCCTCCGCAAACACATGGTCCGGGATTTACAATAGAATAAGATGAAACAGAGCTAGACGCAGATAAAGCGCTCACTGTACATGTTGTTACTAATTGGAAATAAGTTGTTGTTGCAACCGAATACGTGAACATAATGGTGTTCGCGCTGGTAATGTTTGTCCAAGGACCTGTTGCACTTGGTGCAGATTGCCATTGGTATGTTAATCCCGATGCGCTAGAAAGATTTGTGGCATTAAGCACGAATGTGGCGTTAGGACAACCCGACGGCGTACTGATAGAAGAAATTCCCGATGAAGGTGTTCCTGTACAAAGCGGTGGAGGAGACCATTGATAGGTTTGCCCCGAAGCAGGCGTTAATGTGTTATCGTAATTGATCGCATCAAAATTAAATGCGCCTGCGTTGGAAGTTGCCCAAATATTAGGAGTTGTAACTTCTCTGTTATTGAAATCAGTATTACTTGTTCCACGTAACCCTACTTCAGTTGCGCTACCAAATGAACCTGTTGTAAATGTGCCGTACACAATATCAACATTGTTGCTGGTTTCAGAAAGGCGAATCTGAAAATCGTAGCTATCGCCACTTCCTAAGTATCTTCTGTAATTAGTGAATTGAACTACAAAAGTTCTGTTTGGCGCCGTGCCAATTGTTTGTGCACGCAACGAAGAACCTGTTTGTCCTTGAAGATCGTGTGCTAATGCACTGATCAGGTTTTGTAAGGTTGGAGGCGCAGAAGAACCATTAGAGATGGGTTGATAATTACTAAAAGTACTCATGTCCACCGGATCAGGCGTAATGGTTGAGTTACCAAGAGAGATCCATCCGTTATTTTGAATCCCAACAACGTCAAACGTTGTTCCATTAAAAACAAAATTGAAACCTATTGGAATTCCAGGACCCGTTGAGGTAAACCCACCGGCAGGAATTGAAGGATCAACAAAATATTGATCGTCACTAGTGGTTGTTCCAAAAACGGTACCGCCTGTAATGGCGGAGTAGCTGCCCGAAAATTGGTTAAACCCGTAAGACGAAACTTGCGATTTACTCGTTATTGTAATAACAAGCGCAGCAAGGAACATGTAGATTTTTTTCATGATTGAACTGATTATTGTGAACTGCGAAAATAAGAAAGCATTCCTATATATTTTGTTCAAAATGTTGGCAAAATTGTCGTCCTATTTTACCTTGATAAATGAATTATATTTAAGTTTGAAGAACAATGCCCAAAAAAATTCTTATAATACGATTTAGTTCGATCGGCGATATCGTATTGACAACGCCTATTTTACGTTGTCTAAAGCAACTAAACACGGATATTGAGCTGCATTATGTTACTAAAAAAGTATTTGGCACTATCTTAAAAAACAATCCATTCATCGATAAACTGCATACCTTCGATAAAGATGTGGTTGAAATAACTACAGCTCTAAAGCAGGAAAATTTTGACATTGTTATCGATCTGCACCATAACTTACGCAGTTTGAGGCTAAAACGAGCACTGGGGAAAAAATCGTACGCTTTCAATAAATTAAATTTTCAGAAGTTTATGGCCGTAAACTTCAAGAAAATAGGAATGCTACCCCATATTCACATTGTTGATCGCTATTTTGAAACAGTTGCGCATATGGGGGTAAAGAACGATAACAAAGGATTAGATCATTTTATTTCAAAGGAAGATGAGTTCGATATTCAAAAGAAATTCCCTCAATTGAGTTCGTCATATTTTATAGCCTTGGTTGTTGGTGGATCATATCATACAAAAAAAATTCCTCTCGCTAAGTTGGTTGAGATCTGCAATTCAACCACAAAACAATTTATTGTACTTGGATCTAAAGATGATGATAGCGTTGCGAAACAATTGGTGGCGCAATGTTCGAACGTAGTGAATGCTTGCGGAGAATTGTCGCTCAATCAAAGTGCATATGCAGTTAAGATGTCGGAATGTGTTGTAACCTCCGATACGGGATTGATGCATATTGCTTCGGCATACAAGAAGAAAATTTATTCACTGTGGGGAAATACAATTCCCGAATTTGGAATGTATCCGTATCTGTCGGGCGAGGGAAGTAGAGTTTTAGAAGTTACAGGATTATCTTGTCGCCCTTGTAGCAAATTGGGCTATAGTGTTTGTCCAAAAGGGCATTTCAAATGCATGATGGACATCAATATTTCTGATATTAGTCTTTAACGAATAGCGCTTTCAATTCGGTTGCTTCCGCCGCTTTCATTTTTCCTGCGAGTACCAACGATAATTGTCTTCTGCGCAAAGCACCTGCAAAATGTTTTTTCTCGGTTTCAGTTTCAGGGATCAATTCAGGCACAGGCAAAGGTGCCCCGTTTTGATCAATAGCAACGAAGGTTAAGATCGCTTCGTTACATTTTGTTTTTTCTCCGGTCACCGGGTTTTCTACCCAAACATCCACCAACACTTCCATACTACTTGTAAAAGCACGTGTAACTTTTGCTTCCAAAGTAACTACGCTGTTCTGTTTTATTGGGTTGTCGAACGACACGTGATTGATCGCCGCCGTTACAACTACACGTCCGCAATGTCTTTGCGCCGCAATAGCTGCTGTAATATCCACCCACTGCATCAACTTTCCACCAAATAAATTTCCTACGTGATTCGTATCATTTGGTAATACCACCTCGGTATTGATGGTGAAAGATTGTAAAGGAGTTTTGGTTTTCATAACTATACAAATGTAAGGTTTAAAACGATATATATGCTATCTTTGCTGCATGGAACTTCTGTATATAAAAGCCATACACATCATCTTTGTGGTAAGCTGGTTTGCCGCGCTGTTCTACATTGTGCGCCTTTTTATATATGCTACCGAAGCACAAACCAAAGATGATATTGCAAGACCAATTTTAACCCAGCAATTATTGCTCATGCAACGCAAGCTTTGGTATATCATTGGTTGGCCTGCTGCCATTGGAACCATGATCTTTGGTTGGTGGATGATCTTTCTTAATCCTAATTATTTGTATTTGCCATGGATGTGGCTCAAATTAATTGCTGTTGGGTTTTTGTGCATGTATCATTGGCAATGTCAACGTATTCTTGCGCAGCAAAAACAAGGGGTATTCAAATTCAGTTCAACACGTTTGCGCTTGTTCAATGAGCTTGCCACAATTTTTCTTGTTGCAATTGTTTTTCTGGTGGTGATCAAATCAACAAGTGGACTGATGTGGGGGATCTTAGGCATGTTTGTTTTTGCCGGACTAATGATGCTTGCTGTTTTTATTTACAAGCGCACTCGCAAAAAGCAAGAAGCACAGATCAACGTTCCTCCAACAGAAGAAAAGAAGATCAATCCGTAATTCTAATTTTTTTTCTGATTTTACCCAGGCGTTCGGGAAATTTGCCTTGATCTCTTGTAAAAATGTAAGCGCGCTGTCTTTTGTGTCAAAACCGGCACAACTTACCACATGCATTCCTTTGGCGTTGACCCCGGCTATACCTGCATTCACATTGTCGCGTTTTAATTTGCGAACCATTTTTTCGGCTGATGCATATTCTTTTTTGTTGAAGCTTTCACTTCTGCATTCATTGCTACAGCAATACTTTTGTTTGAGTTAATATCGATCACAGCAACGCCTTCTGAATTAGGAACGTAAGGTTTCGTTTCCGCATCTGTTTTTTCCAAAACAAGTTCGGCATACGCAACAGGTTTGTAACTGCGCGAAGCGTTGTTACTAAAAATGCCGGAAAGTAAGGGACCTTCCGATTTATTGATGGTTACTAATGCCGCCAATGAGAAGAATAAAATGGATCCGCCCAATGCGATGTAAGCGAGTGGACGTAAATTACGTTTGCGTTTTAGAGGTAATTCCTGTTTTGCGATCTCAACTTTGCGATCAATAAATTCTGCCGAGCTTATCGAAGCGTCTTTTTTCTCAACAACAAGTTCAGGTAATTCGTTTAGAATAACCGGAGTCAAACCAAAACTATCCAACAAATAATTGCTGTCGTTCTTAGGCTCAAAACAAATATTGTTCTCAAGATCTAAATAAAAGAAACCAAGATTCTCTAAATTCAAACGGCGTTTTGTGCGCAATACCTGCGAACAATAATCACTGAACTCGGTGATGTGTTTTAGTGCAACATCCGCGGTTACATTCAACTTATCTTGCAACCAAAACGCTAATACGCCATCATTCTGACGTAATTGCTTGTTAAAAGAAATGATCTTCCCCGGGGGTGTTAAAATATTCTTTTCTACAAGTAATTTCGAGAAATGCACTTGGGTAACAAAGCCCCCAAATTGCGGTATCACCACATATTCCTGCTGATGCAGAAGGGTTTTGATACCATCAACTATTTGTGCGTGAATGTTCATGAACAGGGGGATAAATATACATCTGTTTTACCAAATATAACACGAATATTGTGTTCTGGATCAGCATAATTTTTAAAAACATATGAATATGTGTTCAATCATTTGGTAATCAGTTAAAGTTTGTGTTATTTTGGGGTTCGCTAAATTGAGACGTTTTATTGGAATATTTACCTTGTTGTTTATCAACCTATTGGGCTTCAGCCAAAAGGATGAAATGGACTGTAAGGACATAGTTTTAAAGACGCTTAAATCCATAGAAGATGTTAAAGGTTTAAAGTACCACTTGAAGATCACTGAGCGCGGAAAAAAAGGTTTCAACTATTACGAAAGCGCTGTAAAATTCCAAAAAAAACCGCGCAAAATTTATTTATACATCAAAGGTATCGAAGTGCTTTGGGTGGAAGGAACCAACAAAGGAAAAGCTTTAGTAAAACCAAACTCATTCCCCTATTTTAATTTGAACCTGGATCCACTTGGAGATCTCATGCGTCAGGATCAACATCACACGATCAACGAAATGGGTTACGATTATTTTGGATCCATCATCGCTTATAGTGTTCAAAAGATAGGAGATCGTTTCAATGAGTTTTTTCAGTTGGTTGGAGAAGAAAAAGTGAATGGCCGTGCGTGCTATAAAGTAACGATCAATAACACTGATTTTGCTTACACGGATTATAAAGTAGGAGAGAACGAAAGCATTACCAGCATCGCGCGCAAACTACATATCTGCGAATACATGATCGTTGAGAGGAATAAAAAGTTCAAAGATTATTTTGATATTTTAAAACCGGGCGAGATCATCAAAGTGCCAACCTGGTATTGTAAAAAAGTAGAAATGTATATTGATAAATTCTATTTCCTTCCGTTGAATATGAAAATAGAAGATGACAAAGGGTTGTTCGAGGAATACAACTACATGTATTTACAAGTGAATCCAAAATTTGAGGACGCCGAGTTCACAAAAGACTACAAGGATTACAAATTCTAGTTATTTTTTTTCACGAAGCCCACAAGATGGAATTTTCCTCTGTGATCTCCGTGAAAAACTTCGTGAAGCCTGATGCTTCTATGGTTCTGTCTCTAAAACGGAAAAGCCCGGTGTTAACCCCGAGCCTTTTTTAAACCGCACACTAGACATGAAGATCTAATCGAAGGAGAGCACGCGAATTCCTATAGCGAATGGGTAAACTTGCGGACCTCTATCTTTTCTAAACAATTCGTTTAAAGCGTATTGAGTGAACACGGTATAATTGCGGTAACCAATACTTGCGTAACCATCAAATTGGAACGGATTAATGTTGTAATCGTCTTTTCTCACCGCTGTGAATTCATTATTGTTCTGTACTAAGATCTGTTTTGTTCTTGATGTCAGAAGATATTTTCCAACCACGCCAACGCTGATGTGAAAATTCTTATTCAATCGTTTACTTGTATTGAAGTTCAACAACAATGGAACAGTCACGTAACTTTGTTTGAAACGATTCTTTCTGTAGGAATACACATTGCTGGAATCAATATATCCCCATGTAAAAGAACTATCGGCATTCAATTTAGTGTTGTTGTCAAATTTCATATTGCTGAATTGAAGGCCTAAACCGGTTGAAAGCTGAACATATTTTCCAATGAGATTCAAATTACGCTGACCTAAATTCCATTGGAAGTTGTAAGAACGACCGTAGTCCAATGTCATGTATTTGTATGGATTATTCATCGTAAATCCAAGTGAAGGATTGGTGTATCCGCCGAAACCTAACCACAAACCTTGCCAGTGCTTACGTGTAAGGTCGCTATTAACGTAATTGTGATCATACGGCTTATAATTGTCGTTGTCAATTATAATGATCTCTTTGTTCTTGTATTTGAACGACGTTTTTGTTCTTGAGGTATCACTGGATGTATTACTACTTCCACCATCAGGATTCACTTTCATGATCTTTGATGCCGTACTTCCTTCAGCCGAAACCGCTGTAGGGTTTCCTTTGAACTTCACATTACTTGCTCCCGAAGCGCTCACATTTATTTTTTGGTTAGCGAAAACTCTGGCGTTACTTGCTCCTGATGTGTTAATATCAACAGTATCCGCAATCAGATCGTACGCTTTTAAATTCGCAGCGCCTGTAACAACAGCATTGAACGAGCGCGTTGTCCCCATCAAATTTGTATTGCTTGCTCCGGTAGTTACCGCTTTAATTAAATTGGCGTTCAATTCCATGGTTATATTACTAGCTCCCGAAGAATTCACATGAAACTGTGGCGCATTCAGTTTCCCAGACGTTTTAAAAGTCGCCGCACCGGCAATATCCACCTCGCTTAGTTTGTTTCCACTTACATAAATGGTTAGTGGGTTATCAATGTTTCCGTTAGTATGAATAAACAAGGTGTTGTCTTTCACATAAAATTCCACGTGTTTAAAATCTTCAATTGAACCTTTTAATAATATGGAGCTGGTGTCCGAATTCATATAACGGATGTTGGCAACTCCTGATGCGGATACGCTGCTGAACGATTCAATGTCTTGTTTTTTCGAATCCTGGGCAACTGCCCCGTAGCTTAATAAACTTAATATACCTATGTATAATTTTGTTCTCATAATTTTTGTTTTTCTTTTGAAGCGATATCTTTCTTCTTTGTTATTTTGATAGTATGACGCTTCTACTTTCTCAAATGTTACAGCCAATTTTCTTTTTAACTTATTTTTTAATTTAATCGTGAAGTGAATTTATTCTACTTCACAGTTAATTTGGCTTGGAAATTGTCAAAGCGCCAATAAGTATCTGGTTATTATTCTCTGTACTATTCACATTCTCAATTCCTCGTTTATTCAATCCTTTAAATACACCTGAGGCTAAATTCCATAATCTGCCTTTTGGTTTTGTTGCAACCGGTTCCTCATCTTCGCCTTCTTCAATTATAAACTTTGGATTTAATTTTTCTTGCGAATTATTATTTGCCATCAACACCGTGTTGGTATCACGTTTTACAAATGGTTCAAACTCTTTTGGATTTCTATCGGCCAATTGAGGCTCTTCTTTATTTTCAGGAACAATAACGCTAACCGTACTTGTGTTGATCTCCTTTTGTTTTTTTACATACGTATTACCGCTGTTTACAATTGAATTTTTCGCCACCAATTTTTCATCTTCCTTCACACTAACATTTTCATTCGTATTGGAAGCAAGGTTAGAGATTGTACTTGTATTTGTAGGTAAATTATCTTTTTTCGCTAATTCAATGTTTTTGATTGCTGAGCTTGTTGAAGCGCCACCGATCAGTCGCGCTACCATGAACCACAACCCAAATAGCAAAATCAGTGCAGCCGCAACTCTCACGTAATTATTTTGCGGGAAGAAAATAACCGCGCCTCTGCGTTTTAATTTTTCTTTATTTTCAAAAACAATACCTCTATCAGCAACTGCAATTGTTTTTTTGTAAAGCTCCAATTCGTGTATAAATACAGTATTGCTTACCGCTAATTTCTCAGCCTGTGTTTTCTCAGCGCCTTCCAATACATTTTCCAAATAACCAATTACCAACTCATCATTGAAATCCGCTTTCAAATTTTGCTTTCCGCCAAAAGAAATTTTCTCACGTTCAAGGGTCACTAACTCTTCGTCAAAATTCAGTTCCAATTCCGGATGCAAAGCAGCGAACAACTTCAACGCTTTGATGTCTCCCGAGGAAAGATTTCCCTCAAAGTAATCAAGCATGAACGCTTCGTAGTTATTTAAATTTATTTTGCTCACAGTATAGTATCCAGTTTTACTAAATATGTTTTTAAGGTTTGGCGCGCTCTAAAAATGTACACTTTCACCTGGCTCTCGCTTAATCCTGTTATTTCCCCTATCTCCGCGTAATCGTATCCTTCGTAATCTCTTAACATGATCACGCTCCGTTGTATCTCCGGTAATTTTTCAAGGGCCATGTTGATCACGTCTTTTAAATTGTTGTTGTTGGTTGTGTATCCATGATTCGCTTCTACCACCTCATTGTAATTTCCTTTGAATTTTTGTTTGCGTGTGTGATCAATGAACGCGTGATAAGCGCTTGTAAATAAATAACTCTTTGCTTTTTGCGCATCCACATCATTCAATTTTCGCCACAATTTTTCAAATGAATCCTGCACCAGGTCTTTCGCCAGATCTTTATCTCGCGTGTTCTTCAGCATAAAACGGTACAAACCGTCAGAATACTGGTCAACACAGGCGTTATAATCCGATACATTCATTCTAGTGTAAAGGTAAGACGATTAAGCAAGGCTTTAGTTACAGCCAATACTCAATTTTAACCGTCTGACAAGCAATATGTTATATCGAATCAATATTTAACCAAAATTGCTACAAAAGCTGGCAATCACGTATTCAATTTCCCGGTATTTTTATGGTGAATGCTAAACAATTTTTTTATTTGGGCGTGCCCCTCGCCGGAAATCACAGGAAAGCTCGGGTCGGGCTTTTCGCTGCAATCTTTTTGCTATGGAAATTCATGGAAGCAAAAAGGATTTTCGCTACAATCCCTCACGCGTGCATGGAATTTCTCGCTCTGCGTCCTCTGCGTAAAAACTCCGCGCCCTCTGCGGTTAAATATATCTAGCTCATGAACCGTTCCATTGTACATATGGACCTGGATTCTTTTTTTGTTTCTGTAGAAAGAAAATTAGACCCCTCTCTTATTGGCAAACCGGTTTTGGTTGGAGGCTCAAGCGATCGCGGCGTTGTTGCCTCATGCAGTTACGAAGCACGCGCGTTTGGAATTCATTCCGCCATGCCCATGAGAAAAGCGCGGCAGCTTTGTCCGCATGCGGTCATAGTGCGCGGCAGTCACGAAGACTACAGTAAATATTCCAACGAAGTAACTCAGATCATTCGCGAAAACGTTCCTGCCTACGAAAAGACATCTATTGATGAATTTTATATTGACCTCAGTGGAATGGATCGTTTTTTTGGTTGTTACAAAATTGCAACGGAATTGCGTCAAAAAATTCAACGCGAAACAGGATTGCCCATTTCATTCGCGCTGTCATCTAATAAAACGGTTTCAAAAATTGGCACAAGCGAAGCAAAACCAAACGGACAAATAGAAATTCCTTACGGAACCGAAAGGCAATTTTTAGCACCGCTTTCAGTTCAAAAAATTCCTATGGTAGGCGAAAAAACATATCAATCGCTTAGAAACATCGGGATCGAATGGATCCGGGATCTGCAACAGATCCCAATGGATAAAGTAGAACGCGTGTTAGGTCAGCATGGAATTTCTATTTGGAATAAAGCCAATGGCATTTGCAATTCGGTGGTAGAACAGTATTCCGAACAAAAATCTATGAGCAGCGAACAAACGTTTGAGCAAGATACACAAGATACAAAGTCGTTGAAGGAATTGATCGCCGGTATGGCCGAAAAATTAGCATATGATCTTCGCGCGCAAGAAAAATTAACTGCGTGTGTAACGATCAAAGTTCGCTATTCCGATTTTAGCACGCATACGCAACAAATGAGTATTCCTTATACGTCGTTGGATCATGTGCTGATTGCAAAAGCGCAAGAATTATTTGATAAACTCAATAACAAACGTCAACTGATCCGTTTGATCGGTGTAAAATTCTCACATTTGGTACAAGGAAGTTATCAATTCAATTTATTTGAAGATACGGGAGAACATTTAAAATTGCTTCAGGCTATGGATGCTATTCGAAATCGCTTTGGGAAAGATGCAGTTTCGCGCGCGGTGGCCATGAATATGCGCGACATTGATTTTAATCCGTTTAATGGTGTTGCGAGGGGAGAAAAAGCAAAAGCAGCCGTCGAATTCAAGAAAAATAACGTCTAAATTCGATTTAGCCCTTTCTGATTTTCTGTACAGATTTGACTCAGAATTTAAATTTACATTTAGGTAATAATTTATTTACTGTGAAGCTACTATTGGTTGAAGACGAAAAAGATCTTGCGGAAGCGATCTCCAATTTTTTGGCAAGAGAAGGTTATATCTGCGAGCGTGTTGGAAATGTAAATGATGCTAAAGAAAAAGTGGCATTGTATAATTATGATTGTATTTTAGTGGATATTGGTTTGCCCGACGGAAATGGGCTGGATGTGATCCAGGAGGTAAAAAAATTCAAACAAAAAGCGGGCGTGATCATCATTTCGGCAAAAAATTCGGTAGATGATAAGATCTCCGGACTTGATATTGGGGCCGACGATTATCTTGCAAAGCCTTTTAACCTTGCCGAATTAAATTCACGTATCAAAGCGGTACTTCGCCGTAGGAATTTTGAGGGAAGTAACGAAATGGTGGTGAATGAGCTCTCAATTAATGCCAATGATAGGGTAGTTAAAATAAAAGATTGTATCTTAACGCTCACAAAAAAGGAATTTGATCTTTTATTGTTCCTTGTTGTCAACAAAAACAAAGTGATCACAAAAGAATCCATAGCCGAACATTTGTGGGGTGATGAGATGGACATGGCCGACTCGTTCGATTTTTTATATACCCATATCAAGAATCTCCGTAAAAAATTGATGGATTGTGGAAGCCAGGACTACATCAAAACCGTGTATGGAATGGGCTACCGTTTCAACGCCGGATGAAATTAAGCGCTAAAAATAGCATCTTCTTTTTGGTTGTAACATTGTTGGTCTTTTCGCTGGGAGCTTGGCTTTTTTATTTACAAATACAAGATATTATTGGTGAGGAGGCAACGGAAGAACTGGAAGTGCTAAAAGAGGATGTACTCGCTCACATCGAAAAAACAAAACAAATTCCCGAAAGCATCAATGCCTTAACCTTACTTAATTCCGAACCGGTTAATGCCGTTGGTAAGGAACGCGTGCGCGATACCTCACGTTATGTAAAAGCTATGGGCGAAACACTTCCTTTCAGGGAAATTGAATTTTACACGCAGGTGAACGGGCAGAATTACAGGATTACCTTAGGAAAAGAAGTGTTGGAAGAGGATGATCTCATTGAAACTATTGCCGCTTCATTCATTACCATCGCGCTTGCGCTTATTGTCATATTGATCGTGGCAAATTTTGTTTTCTCAAGATGGGTATGGAAACCGTTCTATAGAACACTTAAACAATTATCGGGTTTTAATATTGATAGGCACGAGCCGATCCCTTTCGAAAAGAGTAGCACAACCGAATTCAATACGCTTTCGAAAGCGGTGAATTCTATGACCGGGAAGCTGAAATCCGATTATCAAAATTTAAGAACATTTACCGAGAACGCTTCGCACGAATCGCAAACACCTATCGCGGTGATGATCACTAAAACAGAGAATCTATTGCAATGCGATAATCTTAATAAGGAGCAAAAAGAAGAGATCTACAACTTAAATCAAACCGCTATTAAGTTAAAGAAACTCAACCAAACCCTGCTATTGCTTTCGAAGATAGAGAACAACCAATTTAAAGTGATCCGCGATACAAATGTGACTGAGCGAGTGAAAGCGAAGATGGAACAATTTGATGACCTTTTTAAAATAAAGAACATTTCTCCTCAACTTCATTTAGAGGAAAATGTAAATCTTACCATGGATCCGATGTTGATCGATACCGTGATCTCTAATTTGGTAGGGAATGCTTTAAAATATACCGCACAAGCGAAAGAGGTCACCATTGATCTTGATAAACACAAATTCTCAGTTTCAAATTCCGGCGATGATCTGAATATCGAACCCGAAAAATTATTTGAACGTTTCTTTAAACTCAATCATGATTCAGAATCAAGCGGATTGGGATTAGCTTTGGTGAAACAGATCGCCAATACACACGGACATAAAGTAAATTACGTGTACAAAGCAAACATGCATGTATTTGAGTATTCTTTCTAAACAGAATTTACACAGAAAGTATACAGACCCAGAACAGAATCAAGTTTTAATATTGTATCATAAAAATTAATTACGATGAAGAATTTTATGATCATTTTAGCCTTGAGCCTTTTGGTTGGTTCGGCTTACGCGCAAAAAGTAAAAGAAGCGAATGTTCCCGCAGAAGTGAAAGACGCTTTTAAAAAGAAGTGGCCCGATGCAAAAGTGGAGAAATGGGAGAAAGAAGGACAGTGGTATGAAGCTGAATACGAAGCAGGAAAAACAGAAGGTTCGGTTGCCTTGGACGTGAAAGGAAATGTGATGGAGACCGAGAAAGAAATTAAACCATCTGAACTTCCAAAAGCAGTTACCGATCATGTAAGCAAAAATATGCCCGGCAAGAAAATAAAAGAAGCTTCACACATTACCGATGTAAAGGGTGCGGTTTGGTACGAAGCCGAAGTTGATGATGTGGATTATATTTTTGATTCGGAGGGAAAATTTGTAAAGAAAGAAGAGGATAAAGAAAAGGACGACGACGATAAGGAGAAAGATTAATAGAAAGGTGCTGAGAGGCGCCTTTTTTATTCCAAAAAGAAACCCTCAGCCCGGACAAAAAAATTAATTTTTTGAACTGTGAGGGTTTTTGGTTTGGCACCAGTGATCCCGCCTGGGCTCGAACCAGGGACCGCAAGTTTAGAAAACTTGTGCTCTATCCAGCTGAGCTACGAGACCAATTTTATCTCTTAAAGATACCCTAAAAACAAGGTTTTACCCTCATTTTTTAGAGGAGCAAAGTTAAAAAAATAAATTATGTCCACAATTATAATTATTCGGGCCTTTTTGCGTTTTTTGTACTGCTGGAGCTATCCATTGTCATAGTAAATTACAACGTCAAGCATTTTTTAGAACAATGCCTGCATTCGGTATTTGGTGCTTTAAAGAACATTAAAGCCGAGGTTTTTGTGGTGGATAATAACTCGGTTGACGGTTCCGTTTCGCTTGTAAAACAAAAATTTCCTCAAGTAAAGCTCATTGTTAACGACACTAACACAGGCTTTTCGGTAGCAAACAACCAGGCTATGAAAGCGGCCACAGGAAAATATATCCTGTTGCTTAATCCTGATACTGTGGTGCAGGAAGATACCTTCGAAAAAGTGGTTTCTTTCATGAATGAGCACCCACAAGCTGGCGGTTTGGGAATAAAAATGGTGGATGGAAAAGGAAATTTTTTGCCTGAAAGTAAACGTGGACTTCCAACGCCCTGGGTTGCTTTTTACAAAATATTTGGACTTGCAAAATTGCTACCAGGCTCAAAAAAATTCGGTCAGTATCATTTAACGTTTTTGGACAAGGATCAAAACCACGAAGTAGATGTGTTGAGTGGCGCGTTCATGTTGATGCGTAAAGAAGCGCTTGATAAAGTTGGTTTGCTCGACGAAACATTTTTTATGTATGGAGAAGATGTGGATCTAAGTTACCGTATCACTCAGGGCGGATATAAGAATTATTATTTCGCCGGTTCAAGCATCATTCACTACAAAGGAGAAAGCACAAAGAAAAGCAGCGTTAACTACGTGGTTGTGTTTTACAAAGCCATGGCTATTTTTGCCAAGAAACACTTCAGCAATAAGGGTGCTGGCGCATATATTTTCTTTATTTACATGGCAATTTACTTACGCGCGTTCGCTGCCATTGTTACCCGTTTTGTAAAACAAATGTTCTTTCCGGCCATCGATTTTGTTTGTATTCTTTTGTCGCTTTATGCCGTAAAGAACATGTACGAACTCAATTTTAAGTTGTATCCAAATTTCTACTCAGCTAACATTTTAAACATCGCTTTTCCTATTTACACTTTAATTTGGATGTTCTTCTCATATCTCAGCGGAGGCTATGATCAACCTCTGAAATTGAAACGCATAATTCGCGGTGTGTTTATGGGATCAGCGTTCATTTTAATTGTGTATTCGCTTTTGCCGGAATACTACCGTTTTTCCCGAGCACTCATTTTACTTGGTACCGTTTCAACCTCGGTAGTTTATTTAATTCTACGTATCGTTTACAGTTTGGCAGGTATCAAGCAATTTAAATTGAACGCCGAAGCTGAACAAAAGTACATAGCAATTATTGGCGACGAAGAAGAATTTAATCGTGTGAGCGATCTTTTAAAACAAACCAGCATTAAACCTCATTTCATAGGTTTTGTAAGTAATGAAGCAAATGGTGTAAAAAATGCAAGTTACATTGGGAATTTCTCGCAAATAGACGAGGTGATCGAAGTTCATAAGATCAATGAAGTGATCTTTTGCGCTAAGAATATTTCTTCTCAAAACATCATCAATAAAATGTTGTCGCTGGTCGCAAAGGAAATAGAATTTAAGATCGCGCCGCCTGAAAGTCTTTCTATTATAGGAAGCAACAGCATTGACACAGCCGGCGAATTATATGTGATCGATCTTAATAATATTGCGAAGCCGGATAACAAACGAAAAAAGCGACTGCTGGATATTTCTATATCCGGAACTTTATTTTTGTTGTTCCCGATCGTTATGATCTTCCAGAAAAACCCGTTCAAGTTTATATTGAACACACTTAAAGTGCTGTTTGGCGCAAATACCTGGGTGGGTTATGGTAACACTATTCGTAAAGATCTTCCCGCTATCAGGCCTTCGGTACTTACACCTGCTGATGAATTTGATGTTAATGCCACCGGCGAGAAATTCAATCTCCTTTTACTCAATTACTCCAAGGAATATAAACCCGAGAATGATTTGAGAATTATTTTAAAAGCCTTCCGAAAACTGGGTAGCTAAATTGGCTTTACTTAGAGGTCAAAAAGCACTCAAAAAAGCGACTAAATCATTTGATTACTTGATAGTTACGAAAACTCCAATTAATGTTTTTTTAGGAAAGAAAATATAGTATCTTTAATTCCTAAATCAATTTAACGTATGCGTAAGCTTGGTGTTTTTCTCCTTGTTCTCTTTAGCTTCTTTACACAAGCACAAGAAAATCCGGTACACTGGAAATTCGAAGCAAAAAAAGTAAGTGATTGTGACTATGAGCTTATTTTTAAAGCAAAAATTGATGAGCCTTGGCATATCTATTCTTTAGTACGTGCAGGCGACGATGGACCAAATCCGACCTCTTTTGTTTTTAATAAATCAAAAGATTACCAATTAGTAGGAAAAGTTGTTGAATCAACACCAACCAAAGTTTTTGATAAGGTATTTGAAATGAATGTGGCTTACTTTCCAAAAAGTGCAACGTTCACACAAAAAATAAAATTACTTTCAGCTGATAAAATAAAGATCACAGGTACTTACGAAGCGCAAGCCTGTACGGAAGAGAAATGTATCTTTCCTCCGGCAGATAAATTTGAATTTGAAATTCAGGGAACTCCGGCTTGCGCAGGAATAGCCGGTGTGGAAGCAAACGCGGTTGATTCCACTAAAATGTTGGCATCGGATTGCAAATGTGATACTGCTGCCATTGTTGCTGCTAAAGGCGGAACAATGAGCGGACCAAAAACACTTTCCTTAACTTCTAAAGTTGGCGCCGGCGATAAGGATGAAACTACAGAACAAAGTTGGTGGGGAATTTTCCTTGCAGGATTTATTGGAGGATTCCTGGCATTACTTACACCATGTGTGTTCCCAATGATCCCAATGAATGTAAGCTTCTTTACCAAGCGAAGCAAAACAAAAGCGGAAGGATTAAAGAACGCGCTTATTTACGCGGCATTTATTGTGGTGCTTTACGTTGGTTTAGGTTTAGGAGTTACATTGATATTCGGCGCAGGCGCTTTAAATACTTTATCAACGAGCGTTTGGTTCAATTTGGCATTTTTTGTTCTATTAATGGTATTTGCCGCATCATTCCTTGGCGCATTTGAGATTGTTCTTCCAAGTTCTTTGGTTGGAAAAATTGATGCCAAAGCAGATAAAGGCGGATTGATAGGAATTTTCTTTATGGCATTTACGCTTGCCTTAGTTTCGTTCTCTTGTACAGGACCAATTATTGGTACACTATTGGTACAGGCAGCGGGAACAGGAAATATTGCAGGTCCGTTTTGGGGAATGTTTGGTTTTGCCATTTCTTTATCATTACCATTTGGCGTGTTTGCTGCTTTCCCTGGTTGGTTAAACTCTCTGCCAAAATCAGGTGGATGGTTAAACTCAGTAAAGGTTGTATTAGGGTTTTTAGAGATCGCTTTAGCATTGAAGTTTGCCTCAAACGCTGATCTTGTTGTGCAAGCAGGTGTATTAACCCGCGAAGTATTTATTAGTATTTGGATCGTTGTGTTCTTGTTGCAATCACTCTATTTAATTGGGATTTTCAAAACCTCGCATGATTCCGATGTAAAACATATTAGCGTAACGCGCATGTTCTTCGCTATTATTTCTTTCTTTGTTACTATTTACTTAATTCCAGGATTGTGGGGCGCACCTTTGAAATTATTCAGCGGGATTTTACCGCCTCTTGAGTATTCTGAATCTCCGCATGGATTTGGCGGTGGTGGTGGAAATGCAGCAGTTGCAACCGTGCAAAACGTGGATCCTGAATTTGCGAAACATATTGAAGTAAATAAAAATGGTATCGTTCACTTTAAAAATGATTACGAACACGCGTTGGCTTACGCTAAAAAAGTAGGTAAACCTTTAATGGTTGATTTTACGGGACATGCTTGTGCGAATTGCCGCAAAACGGAAGATTACGTATGGCCGGATGCTGAGGTGGTGAAACGTTTGAATAACGATGTTGTACTTGTTTCTTTATATGTGGATGATAAGCGAGCGCTCGATCCAAGTGAATACATGACCGTGGTTTGGTTTGGTAAAGAAAGAGAGATCACCGACATTGGCGATAAGTTCAAATACATGGAAGAAACTTTATACGGACAAAGTACACAACCGCTTTACGTGCTTCTTGATCACAACGAAAAGATTCTGAATAAAGTTCGCGGTTATGATCCAAGTATTGAAGATTACATCAATTGGATGGACGAAGGCGTCTCCAAGTTCAAAGAGAAGAATAAGAAGAACTAAGTTTTCTTGCCACTGATTTCACGGATTCACACAGATTTTTTCGCAGATTAATCAAGAATACTAAAAAATCTGCGGTTCCTGATGTGTGAAAATTGACGTGATCTGGGGCAGAGGAACAGTTTAAAATCCTGATACAAATCCTATATTGAACATTCGGTCAAAGAAGGCTGAATTTCTGCTTGGCGTAAGATTGTACATGAACGACACAACAAATCCACTTCTTTCGGTCATACGTTGATAATATCCACCACCTACGTACAAATAATCTACCCATACGCGTTTGTCTTTTGCGTTGTAAAAATCAGGTTGATTCAGTTTGTCATACTCCACTTGCAAAAATGAACTGCCAAAGATCTTATAACGCACAAACGTGTTGGGTCCGTAAAGACTATAAATGCTTTTTCCATAACTACTAGTGTAGTTGGAATAATAATACGTTGCTCCAATGCCAAGCGTTAATTCATTTGTTAATCTATAACCGATGTTTGGATTAGCCGATATCGCAAAAACACTTCCATAACTTGTAACCGCGTATGTAGGATTAATAAATCCACCATAAGAGATCTTTTCTTTCAACCACTCCGGACTTTTGAATTTATGCCCCGTTTTCTTTGAATGATCCTTGTTTTGTACACCTGTATAAACGCTATCTTTCTGACTAAACCCTTTTTGTGAAAGCAATAGTAGGCTAAATAAGATAAAAATATGTTTACACCTTTGCATTAATAGCGTAAATTCGTAGTATCAAATTTACGAAATAATGTTGGTCATTATTACTGGCGCTTCAAAGGGAATTGGTTTCGAATTAATGAAAAAGTTCTCACAAACCGATCTACTTGTACTGGCTGTTTCGCGCAATACCAAAAGCATTGAGGCCTGTGTAAAGAAAAATAATTACACAAATGTGATGCCCGTAAGCGCCGACATCTCTTCAAAAAACGGGATCAACAAAATAGTTAAATTATGCAAACAGCTTAACAAGCCTGTAAGCATCCTTGTAAATAACGCCGGTTTATTAATTTCAAAGCCTTTCAAAAAGATCAGCGAAAAGGATCTTGCAGACGTATATAAAACAAACGTGTTTGCGCCGTATTTATTAACGCAAGCGCTTTTACCATTGATGGGAAAGACCCTTCGACGAGCTCAGGGCCCAAGCGGAACGCATATTGTGAACATTAGTAGCATGGGCGGCGTGCAAGGCTCGGCAAAATTTGCTGGACTAAGCGCATACTCTTCAAGCAAAGCAGCTTTGTGTGGATTGACCGAATGTTTAGCCGAAGAATTAAAAGACACAAAGATCTCCGTAAATTGTTTAGCACTTGGTGCGGTGCAAACCGAAATGCTTCAAAAAGCTTTTCCGGGTTATAAAGCACCAATTAAAGCAAGTGAAATGGCCGAATTTGTTTTTATGTTCGCGCGCGAAGGGAATAAATATCAAAATGGTAAGATCATTCCCGTTTCGCTTTCAACGCCGTAAATGAAACATATATTTTGCATAGTGATCTGTTGCTTATTTGCAGAAGCTAATGCTCAGGGCAGAGCTTTCGATGAGCAATTTTTGATGAAGAATCAGGATTGCAGCGGCGTTGGCATTGAGCCAATTGATGGAAAAGTGCTAGCATCTAATTATAAGAAGAATATCAAAGGGTTTGCTAACCAAACGATCTACATGTATAAAAAAGGAAAGTGCGTAGATAGTTTGCTTACCGATTCTTTGGGTTGGGTGCACAGAAGAATTAGATCGGGGACCTATGATCTTTTTCTTTCTTATAAACACAAAAGAACCGTTCCTATCAAAGCCGAAAAGGATTTTGATATGGCATGCATGAAGAAAGAATGGGCACAACCTGATGGTAAACTAACAATTTCCTGGAGGGGAATTCATTTAATTAATAGAGGCATTGGAATTAAAAAATGCGATTGGAACTATAATTGTTTAAAAGAACGACACATTCCTGCAGGTTCGCAGGGTTAATATATGAAACATTGGATCACGCTTAGTCTTTTTTTACTTGCCGGAGTTTTTTACGGGCAAGATCTCACTCAAACCATTAAAGGAAATATTGTAGATAAACAAAGTCAGGGTGCTTTGCCGGGTGCCGTGGTGCAGTTAATGGATTCCACAAAAAAATACTGTGTGGCCGACGATAATGGATTCTTTAAATTGGAAAAAGTAGCTATTGGACGACGAAACATTCGCATTACGTATACCGGTTACAAGCAAAAACAAATGACCGTTGTTTTAAATTCGGGAAAAGAGGCGGTGCTCAATATTGAGTTGGAAGAAAATGTGATCCAGGGTCAGGAAGTAGAAATTATTATTGAGCAGGATAAGACCAAGACCAATAATAAAATGAGCACGGTGAGTTCGCGCGTGTTCAGTGCCGAAGAATCTGGACGTTATGCGGGAAGTAGAAATGATCCGGCACGTATGGCGGCTAATTTTGCTGGGGTAAGTGGTGCCAATGATTCCAGGAATGATATTATCATTCGTGGTAATTCTCCTTTGGGAGTTTTGTGGCGTTTGAATGGATTAGATATTCCAAATCCAAACCATTTTGGTAATTCAGGATCAACGGGCGGACCCATCAGCATCTTAAATAATAACACCCTCGATAATTCTGATTTCATGACCGGCGCTTTTGCAGCCGATTATACAAATGCAACGGCAGGCGTGTTCGATCTTAAAATGCGTGCGGGTAACAATGAGAAGCATGAGTTCTTAAGTCAGATAGGATTTAATGGTTTTGAGTTGGGAGCCGAAGGTCCGTTCAATAAAAAGAAGAACGCAACCTATTTAGTGAACTACCGTTATTCTACTTTATCTGTTTTTAAAGCATTGAATATCGATTTTGGAACCGGCGCTGCTGTTCCGCAATATCAGGATCTAACGTTTAAAACAGATTTTAAAACCAAAGCCGGAAAACTCTCGTTTTGGGGTGTAGGCGGTATTAGTTACATCGCGCTTTTAGAGAAGGACAAAGTAAAAGGTAAGGATCTTTATGGGTATAGTGCCCGCGATACGTATTTTAGATCTAATGTTGGCGCAAGTGGGATCTCTCACGTTATCCTTTTCAAAAATAACTCGTATTTGAGAACAAATATTGGCGTAAGTGGTCAATACAATAATATCATTGCCGACCGAATTGACACCAATTTTACCACACCTGATCATAAAAAGCCGGAATATCGTAGCACCACACAAACCGTCATCTATTCTTTTAATACCATTTACAATAAAAAGATAAATAGCCGCGATTTTGTGAATGGAGGCGTGTATTATGACATCTATAATACCTTAATGGTTGATAGCAGTGATGTGCTTTTTGGTTACAATACCTTTAATGTGTTCCGCGATTACAAAGGCGTATCGTCGATGGTTCGCGGTTTCTTTCAATGGCAACATAAATTCAGCGATAAATTGCTTTTAAATACCGGGGTAAGCAGTCAGTATTACCTGCTCAACAGTAAATATTCGGTTGAACCTCGTGTTGGTTTAAAATACTCAATTACCGATAAGCAAAGTTTGAGTTTGGGAGGCGGAATGCATAGTCAGCTGCAACCTTTATACGTTTATTTTGCCAGCGAAACGGATAGTAATGGTGTAAGAACCGAAACCAATAAAGATCTTGACTTTACCCGCGCGATCCATGGTGTGGTTGCGTATGACGTGAGCTTCAACAGCAACTTTAGATTAAAGACCGAAGCCTATTATCAATACATCTATAACGCGCCGGTGGATAAGATGCCAAGTGCTTTTTCGGCATTGAATTTGGGAGCTGACTTTAACAGCCCTAACGTTTATAACTTGGTAAGTAAAGGCGAAGGTTTGAATTATGGATTGGAGATCACCCTTGAAAAATTCTATAGCAAAGGCTATTACTTTTTATTTACGACCAGCATTTTTGAAAGCAAGTATAAAGGCAGTGATGGGATAGAACGAAACACCGCCTTCAACGGTAATTATGTGTTCAATTTGTTGGGTGGAAAGGAATTTAAATTAAGTAAAAAGGCAAGTTTATCGTTTGATGTGAGGGGCACTTACGCCGGCGGCAAACGTTATGTTCCGGTTGATCTTGCGGCAAGTATTGCGGCAAATAATGAGGTAAGAGATTATACCCAGGCCTTCATAAACCGTTATCCGGATTATTTCCGCATGGACGTGAAACCAGGCTTTAAACTAAATACTAAACGTTTAACCCACGAGTGGAGTGTGGATATTCAGAACATCACTAAACATAAGAACATCTTCCAACAAAGCTATGATATTACGGATAAGAACCTCAAGACCGACTATCAATTGATCTTCTTCGTGATCCCCCAATACAGGATCCTATTCTAGTTTCAAGACATAAAAAAATCCCGCTTTTGGCGGGATCTTTTTATTTATATCGTTCGGTAATTAAGCGCTTGGCGCTTCTTTTTTGATCTCTTTAATGTTCTTAGCGCTGTCGTACATTTTTTGAACTGATTCTTTATCGTACGGTTTAGCTTCCGGGCTTGCCATATCATTAATATGGTATTCAGCGGCTCCAACTTTCACGTTAATGATGAAATGGAACTCAGATTCGGTGATAGCGCTTTCCCACATAATAGCGGTTGGTTCTTCCACTAAAAAGCTCTTTACTTTGTTCACTTCATCTTCCTTTACTTCCTTTTTCTTTGCATCAAGATCCTCCGCTTGTTCAGAGATAGATATCGCGAAACGTTGACCGGCGGTGATCTCTAACGCGCCATAGCTTTGTTCAACCACAGTTAGTTTGTTTTGGATAGTATCCGGAACAAAAATGGCAAACGATTTACCGTATTTGGTTAGATCAAGCACATTCATGCCGGCCGGAGCAACAATAGGTTCCTGCGCGGGTTTTTTATCGCCACATGAACTGATGAACATCAAACTTGCGGCACTTGCAACTATTAAGAGGGTTTTTTTCATAGCGTTTTTTGTATTATGGAAGTAAATATAGGGATTTTAAGTTTATACCGAAATAAAAGAAAAGTAACCGTCTTAAAACAAACAACCCGACTTTGGGTCGGGCATTTTACGTTTTCAGTTCGAGTAGCGCGTGCGTAATTCCATCGGCGCGTATCGAGAACAAACAAAAAACCCCAGCTGAGCCGGGGTTTTTATTATTTTCTTAGCGCTTACGTTTAGCAGCTTTTTTCTTAGCTGGACGTTTAGCTTTTTTTGCGCCTTTCTTAGAAGCTTTCTTCTTAGGAGCGGCTTTTTTCTTTGTTGCTTTTTTAGCCATGGTTTTTGTTTTTTGAGATTTATTGATACGAAGTAAACAAATAATTTCTTCTTATCTATAAATTAGGGTCTTATCTTTTCAACATCAAAATGTTGAAATTGTTAATAGCGCATTTTTTGCAAACGCCGAATTGAATTTCGAAAAATAAAAAAACAGAAATATTTTTTTTCGCACTTCCTCTGAATACATTGAAAACACTGGTGATGCAGCGATGTGATAAAAATAATTTTTGTGTGACGATGATCAAAAAATATAAGATCTATGCGTGCTATCTGACCCCAAAAATATTTTTATTCTTTCAGCATAAATTCTTCTTCAACTTCCCAATCCGGGAGTATTTTGATCGCTTTTTCAAAAATGTAAGTCTTCTCCGGTTGCATATTTTGCAAATAATTTCCGGTATTCCACGCGTGATCTTCGTTCATATCATAGATAATTCGCACGCGATATGTGTCTTCGGGAATATCTTTGAATACTAATGACGCAGTATTGCTTGCCGATAAACTAAAACTCACTTTATCCTCTTTCAACACCATTCCCGCAGCGTTAACCAACTGTACAACGTAAGCTTGCTTGCTATTGAACGTTATTTTTAAAGTCAAACTACCAAGATCCGACTTCTTCAATATCGAAAATGGAACTTTAACGCTATCATTTATCATTCCGTTGTATGATCTGAACGCGCCGGTATCTATTTTTAAGACGTAACTGGCCTTTGGTTTAAGTGCTGTGTTGATCACAAATCGATCGGGACCGGTCCAACTCACATTTAAATTAGTTTTACTCACTGTACTATCACTTTTACTCATCAAACGCAGTTTACTTATGTTGATCTTGGTGCTATCGATCCACATATTCATGATCACGGTAGGCTTTTCAAAATAATTTATACTGTTTCTAAATATGTTCCCGCTTAGTTTAATGGTTTGTTTGCCGCGAGGTTTGATCACCGGTACTTTTAATCGTAAAGTATCTACTTGTTTGTTGCCATAACTTAATTTTAACCACAAGGTGTCTTTAAAATTGCGGTAATAGAAATCGGCAGTGTCCGATTCAACACCTTTTTTCAGTAAATAAAGATCAGCGTTGCGTTTTTCATCAAAAACATCAAGTTTGATCGGCGTTTTTTTGTTGAATACCACCATTCCTTTACCGTTTTCCGTCATGAATACTTTTTTCACGAAGGTTTTGGTAGGGATTTCTTTAAATACTTGAAGTTTGAATGATGTATCACGGTTCAACTTGATGGGATCTTTTACAAAACCTACTGTTTCGTAATCTGCACCGTTATACATGTAGTCCTTGTTCTTATCTCCAAAACAAATAAGTCTAAATTCTGAAGCAGGAAGATTACTGATCCCAAAATTTCCCGCGGCATCTGTAATTGTGACGTAATCCGGAGTTTGTTTATACGCGAAACTATCGCTCAAATTCTTATTAAAGTATAAACCCACCACCACATCTTTTTCTTTTGCCCCTAAAAAAGCAGATGTAACAACGCCCTTCAAGTTCAAAGAATCAATAGATGTTCCGGTTGAGAATAAATACGTGAAATTGGTGAGGGGATTAGCCTCATGCATGTCGCAAATGGCCTTTCCAAAATAAAAACGATAGGTAGTATTCGGTTGAAGTTCGCTCTTCTTCAATTTAATGATCACTTTTTTGCCGTCGGCTTCCACTTCGGGTTTAGTTTGCAACTTCGGACTGATGACTAATTGATTTGCCAGGTCGCGAACCTGAACATATTCATCAAATTTTAGTTCAATAATATCCGAATTGAAATTAGTGGTCTTTAAAGCCGGTGTTGCCAGTAATAATTTAGGAGGAGTAGAGTCGCGCTTACCGCCAGTTAGGGTACCAATTTGAGCGCAATGGTTAAAAACAAGAATAATAAGCGCTAAACCTAATATTTCAAGGATATTGTTCCTCATTCACTAAATTTGTATAAAAGTAAAACAATTTAAGGAACAGCATCCCCAATAATTGCATTATTACGTTAACATAATTAAAAAACTCAGTCTTTATAAGATATATAATTATAATAAGCTGCTGTTATCGTATTTTGTTTCCAAGCTTTCTAAAAAGAACTATCACAACGCGCTTCCTTTCGCGTTAAGTATTGAACCAACCACGAGTTGTAATTTAAGATGTCCGCAATGCCCAAGTGGTTTGCGACAATTTACCCGCCCAACCGGAATGTTGGATCCTGAAATGTTCAGAAAATTTGTTTCTCAGGTTAAAAGACATGTGCATAGCCTTACATTTTATTTCCAGGGGGAGCCCTATTTGAATCCTGATTTTTTAAAGATGGTGAAAGTGGCTTCGGATAATAATTTATATACCATCACTAGCACCAACGCGCATTATTTGAATGATGAGGTGAGTAAAAAGACCATAGAAAGTGGATTGGATGAGATCATCATCTCTATTGACGGAACTTCGCAGGAAATTTATGAGCAATATAGAATTGGGGGAGACCTTGATAAAGTATTAGCCGGCGCGCAAAACATTATTAAGTGGAAAAAGCAGTTGAACAGCCGAACACCTTATGTTGTTTTTCAATTTGTGGCATTCCGTTCCAACGAACACCAGGTTTCTGATATCAAAAAAATGGGAAAAGAAATGGGTGCGGATATTGTTCGCATCAAAACCGCGCAGATATACGATTTTGAGAATAGTCAGCACATGATCCCGCAAAACGAATCCTTATCTCGTTATAAAAAGAGTGCTTCCGGTTCATGGGAAATAAAAAATGCCTTACTGGATCAATGTTGGCGCATGTGGCAGGCTTGCGTTATCACCTGGGATGGAAAAATTGTACCGTGTTGCTTTGACAAAGATGCTAAATATCAATTGGGCGATCTGAAAACGAATACACTTAGAGAGATCTGGTTCTCGGAACCTTACCATCAATTCAGAAAAAGTATATTAAAGTCTCGTAAGGAGATCGATATCTGTACAAATTGTACGGAGGGAACTAAAGTTTGGGCGGATTGAACTTAATGCCACAGATCTCGCAGATTCACACAGATTTTTTTCACAGATTATTTGAAGCAACGTATCAATAAAAAATCTGCGTTCCCTAATCTGTGAGAATTCGTGTAATCTGTGGCAGGAAAAAAGATGATATTAAAAAGCTTAACGCCTATTTGCTTCCTTGATATACGTATCAAGGGCACCCGACATACTTGGATTTTGCGGGTTTGGTGCAAATATATCCAAACGGTAACCTAATTCTTTTACCATTTGCGCGGTAGCATAACCAAAAGCGGCGATACGTAAATTACCTTGCTTCAAGTTTGGGAA
This sequence comes from Bacteroidia bacterium, assembly GCA_044229315.1. Taxonomy (GTDB): domain Bacteria; phylum Bacteroidota; class Bacteroidia; order B-17B0; family Aurantibacillaceae; genus Aurantibacillus. The sequence goes on along the minus strand of JBGATG010000004.1, from coordinate 93,193 downwards.
GTTTTGTTTAAGAGAACGGATTCCCATGGGTGTAAAGAATACAACGGCGTCAAAATCATTCAACGATTTAATATCGGAAAGATCGGCGCAGGTAGTTTTATAGAAAGTTCCCTTAGTATAGGTAATTTGCAATTCATCCAAAAAGTCAACGATCTGTTCTTTGTGAACGTCGCTTACCGGAATTAAGAATTTCTCGTTACGGTTCTTACGGATCACATCAACAAGGTCAACAATGGTTCCGTGACCAAAGAAGATCTTACGTTTACGGTATTGAATATATTTTTGAAGGTAGTATGCAGTTTGTTCGTTGATGCAAAAATACTTCATGTTCTCAGGAACGGTCAGGCGCATCTCGTTACAAATTCTGAAGTAGTGGTCAACCGCCAATTTACTGGTCATGATCACCGCGCCGTGTAACAAAATATCAATACGTTGAGTTCTAAAATCCTGTGGCGATAGTCCTTCCACTTTAATGAACTGGCGGAACGTTAAATTCAAGCCATGTTTTCTTGCAAGGTCAAAATATGGGTTCTTATCTGTATCCTGTGGTTTAGGTTGCGAGATAAGGATGTTCTTGACTTTATTCTTGGGAAAATTGCTTACTTCAATTTTTGGAGGAGGAGGTAAGGCAATGATGTTCTTTTTACTTGATTTGCGAATGCGTTTTTCTTCGCCTTTTGGACTTACCAGGTGTTGTTCTTTAAAATCTTTTTCTTTCGCTACTTTCTCCGCTTTAACAACAGCTTTCTTTACCGGTTTTGCAACAACTTTCTTTACCGCTTTAACGGGCTTAGCTTTGGCTTTTAATTTAGCCACAGGTTTTTTAGCTGCTTTCCCGCCTGCCGGACGGGCAGGTTTTGGAGCACTTTTTTTACCGGCTTTTTTTGATGATGAGGATGCTGGCTTTTTTTTGATCTTCTTGTTTACTTTCTTAGCCATGCGGTATTAAAAGTTTGTCATTATAAATTTTAAAAACACCAGGAAAGGTAAAATTTCCAATGCGCAAAGATATATAAAAACCTGTAATAAACCGATATGATTTTCAAATAAACTGAATACAATACCCCTGTAAAGCTTGATACAAAGGCTGCCGGCAATGATAATGCCTGTGGCAATCAATAGATAACCCGGCTTTAGATGGCTGAATTCTACCACCACCATAATGGGTAACAGCATGATCCCAAGCGATTGATTGATCACTAAATTGTTATAGAATATTTCGTTGGTCAGGCCGGGCTCATCGCTAATAAGCCCGAACAGTTTTCGTATCCCAAACTTAATGGGAAGGAAAATACAGACGCAGACGACAAAGAAGGAGTATTGCGTAAGGTCCGACTTTTGGTTCAGGATCTGAAGTTTGAATTCGCTGTTGAGTTTATACAAAAAGAACGACAGCATAAGAACAAACAACGAGGACAATACAAAAGAAACGGGATTAAATGGATTGAATTCCTCGCGTTCGAGTTGCCGGATGGATTGCATACTGTATGAAGAGCGCAAAATGGCAACAACCTTGGGAAATGTGGCGATACGTAAGAAAACGAAAAGCCCAACGCAAAGAATAAGAATGATAGATGGCCAGATCAGCGGCGAACTATTATTGAATAAAGGATACTGATCAACCGGTTTTAAATTATGCCCACTAAAGATGTGTTCGTACACGTTCTATAAAGCAAATGTTCTTGAGATATTGAAGCCGAATTTTACCTGACCTTTGGTCCATTTATCGAAGGTGTAAGGGATAAAATTATTTTCTATCAAACCTCCGGCATTGGTAAAGAACAAGCTAAATACGTGTCCACCTGTTTCCAACTCAACACCAAACGAAAGTGGATTCGTTGCCTTGTCGTTATTTTGGAAGAAAGGCGCCATGTTATAAAAATAATCACCTATTAAACATACGCGTTTGCTCATTTTTATGCGTCCGCCAAAACCAAGTGAAAAGAAGCCGTTCACATCTTCAGCATCATTATTTGTATTGATGCGTTGTGTGATGAAATTACGGTGCATGTAGGTTGGAACGATCTCCAATGAAATAGCTTTACTCAGTTTACTGGCAATTATCAATTGACTTACATAATTGAAGCGATGCAATTCATCGGTTGCAAATGTTTTATTTACGCCGGCGTAAATAGTAGCAGTAGGTTCGTGAACATATCCAACATCACCAAAGAAAGTGATACTTACAGGAACTTTGAAATTCGTAGTTTGCTTTAGTAATTTCCACTTCAAACTCCCATCCACCATTTTCATGAAGTAACTGCTTCTTCCAATACCAATGGTAATATCATCGGTAATTCCGTAATCAAAACTGAAACGGATATCGTTGTTGTTATCAAACCCCATAAATGTTTGGAAAGTTTGATTGATAGGATTTTGAAGGTCTGAATCGTAGATGTTGCCAAAACGATGCGCGATCCTGAAATCAAGGTGATTCTTCTTTACCGTTTCAATAGTTTGAGCGTTCCCTAAGCGGTAGGTTTTGAAAGTTGCGTAAACAGGTTCGTTCTTCTTAGGCGCATCCTCTACCATGCTCAAAAGGTCAGTGTCCTGCGCGTAAAAAGATCCCGGTATAAGTAATAACAGTGAGTAAAAAAACTTCATAAGATCAGATTATTTTTTTTGATAAGGTTCTAAAGTACTTTCAACATCTACATCAACAATTTCCGCGATATTCTTCACGTATAAAGAAGGAACTTTAATACTGTAATCCACTAATTTGATCTTGAATTTTGTTTTGATAACGATATCATTTCCTTTTTTCGTGATGGTACCATTATATGTTTCATCTTTTGTTACACCATGGATCTCCATTTTACCGGTAACGGTTACTTTGGTTTCCCCATCTTTTGTAAGATCTACCGCTTCATTGATCTTCCCTTTGAAAGTAGCATTAGGGAATTTTTCGGTTTCCATGTAATTCTCATTAAAATGCTCTTCCATTAGCGCGTTCTTGAATTTAAAATTCATGATCGCAACTTTGATCTGTATCTCGTTTGTTGTTGTTTTGTAAACGATCACGCCGCCTTTATTGGTAGCCGTAATGTCTTCCAAAGGTGAACTAGAAAAGAAAGTAATGTTGGTTGCGCCACTTTTTGCGGTATATATCTGTGCAAAAAAAGTGTTCGAATTCAAAAGGAGGGCTGCTAAAACAATGAGGGATTTTTGCATGGTTAGAATTTTATCAAATATACTATATCTAAATATAAGTACCAACCTGCAAAAACTTGTCCATTAGTCTCGGCCAGGCCAATTTTTTAAGGTCTTTTGTGAAAACTGCCTTGTGTTTTTTATCAAAAACACCCTTGTATTTTAACACATAGAAGTTGGCATGCAAATGCTGATGAGATAAAATATGCTTGTAGGATCTGTGTTCATCCCTAACACTAAAGTTATTACCAAAAACTTTTAATTCTTTGGCCTTTAATAGGGTTTTCAAGGGTGTTTGTTTTTCGGTTTCTATCAAAAGGAACTCAAATAATCCCTGCCATATATCTTTTTCTTTGCGTTGATTCACTATCACTTTATTGTTCTTATCTATAAGTACGAAATAATTCAAGTAACGGTTCCTTACCTTGGTCTTTTTTAATTTAACCGGTAATTGCGCTACTTTATTTTTTGCAAAAGCCACGCATTTATCATTTAGCACACAACTTTCGCAATCGGGATTGACAGGCTTGCAATGTCTTGCACCAAATTCCATAATAGCCTGATTATATGTACCCGGCTTATTTTTAACCAGCATTTCATTGGCCAAATCCTGGAACTCTTTAATACCCTGCGTACTATTAATAGGTGTGTCAACTCCAAACACTCTGCTTAACACGCGATACACATTTCCATCAACCACTGCATACGGAAGATCATAAGCCATACTACTAATTGCCGCTGCGGTATAATTTCCAACGCCTTTTAATGATCGGATCTCCTCGTAGGTTTTTGGGAACGCGCCTTTATAATGTGTATGGATCACCTTTGAGGCCGCGTGTAAATTCCGGGCGCGGGAATAATAGCCCAAACCCTGCCACATCTTTAATATAGTGTCCTCTTTTGCCTGAGCTAAAAGATCAACAGTGGGAAATGCTTTAACAAAGGCATTATAATAGGACAGACCCTGAACTACTTGTGTTTGTTGCAAAATAACTTCGCTGAGCCAGATCTTGTAGGGATCGCGGGTATGCCGCCAGGGAAGGTCTCGTTTATTGGCCAAATACCATTTTAACAGTCTATCTCCTAAAAAAAACCCCATAACAGCCCAAATTTCAATATTTTAAGCGGATTTTTTGATTTATTTTTTTTGGTTTTAATTAAAATACTATCTTTGCTCCCCATTTTAAAGCGTACAAATAACTGATTCTAAATAAATTGAGAGATGACAAAAGCAGACATTGTAAACGAAATTTCTGAAAAAACAGGTGTAGAAAAAATTGCCGTTCAAGCCACTGTTGAGGCGTTTATGAAAACCATCCGTAATTCAATGATCGAAGGGAAAAACGTGTATCTACGCGGCTTTGGAACCTTCGTAGTAAAAAAACGTGCAGAGAAAATCGGACGTAATATTTCTAAGAATACAACGGTTGTAATTCCAGCACACTACATCCCGGCATTTAAACCAGCTAAGACATTTTCGGAGCGTGTTAAACGTAACGTAAAATCAGCTGAACCGGAACCAAAAAACGACGATTAATCGTCAAACTTAGCAGATCATGCGGCCTTTAATTGTTAAGATCCTTCTATCATCCGGGGCTCTGATTCTGTTCGTTCTTTTATTTATGGCTCCTAAGATTGGAGAAAGTAAACAATCTCAGGAAAACAAAACGGCTAATACGGCCGCTATCGATCTTAAAGGAAACGTGGAGATGTATTTGAACATGGCTACCAAATCCCTGGATCCCGGTTTAAAAAAACAAGCTGATCTGTTAGAACAGACGGCTCTGAAAGACATTAGCTTCTCTGATACCCTTGCTCGCTTTTGGGATAAACAAAAACGTCCCGACCTTGCAAGCTACATTCTTGAGAAGAAAGCTCAACGCAGCAAAAAAGCTGATGATTGGTTCACCGCCGGAAACAGGTATTACTACAGCGTTCAATTTACACAAGACGAAACAGAACGCCCTTTACTTCTTCAAAGCGCCATTCGCTGCTTTAAAGACGGTTTAAAATTAGATCCCTCAAATACCGATTCTCAAATTATGATGGCTTCGTGTTATTTAGAAGGAGGTATTGGTGCACCAATGGAAGCTATTGGGATGTTGCGGGAGATAGAAAAAAAGGATAGCACCAACGTGAAACTTCAATTAACCTTCGCGTTCTTCTCCTTAAAAAGTAATCAAACCGATAAAGCCGTTACAAGATTCAAAAAGGTACTACAGCTCGATCCAAATTATATAGAGGCTTATTTACATCTGGCCGACATATATGAGCAAATGAATGATGTAAACAAAACAATTGAGATGTTAGAGCAGTACGCTGCTAAAACAAACGATCCAACCGCCAAGTTGGAAGTTGAGAAATACATTAAGCAATTGAAATTAAAATAGAGTATTAACAAAAAACAAATTTTTTATGCCAAGCGGAAAAAAAAGAAAAAGACATAAAATGGCGACTCATAAACGCAAAAAGCGTCTAAGAAAGAATCGCCATAAGAAAAAATAAGCCCCGAGGCTTGTTTTTGAATTATGATCTAATGCGGAGTGATGTTCATCACTTCCGTTTTAGCCATTTTTATAAAGAATGCAGATCTGCTTCCAAACACTAATATGTTTCGATGCAGTATGCTTCAATGTTTAATTAAAACAGCATAGCGTGAATCACGAATTAATAATTAATTCAACGCCAAATGAGGTTGTAATTGCTTTACTGAGCGATAAGAGGCTTATTGAGCTTCATCGCGAAAAAAGCGGTTCCAAATTCATGGTGGGCGATATTTACTTCGGCAGAGCCAAAAAGGTGATGACCGGGTTGAACGCCGCCTTTATTGACGTTGGATACGAGAAAGACGCATTTTTACATTACCTGGATCTAGGTCCCCAAGCCAATTCCGTAATAAAATACGTAAAGGCCGTAAAAGACGGCAAACAGAACGTTAGTAATCTCATGTACTTTAAACAGGAACATGATATTAAAAAGGACGGTAAGATCAACGATATTGTAAAAAGCGGACAAAATTTACTGGTGCAGGTTGCAAAAGAACCCATCAGTGCAAAAGGACCAAGAATTACAACAGAAATTAGTTTAGCGGGACGATACATCGTGTTGATCCCATTTGCCGATAAGATCTCTGTATCCTCTAAGATCAAGAACTTTGAGGAAAAAACACGATTAAAAGAACTGATGCAAAGCATCAAGCCAAAGAACTTTGGTGTGATCGTGCGTACGGTGGCCGAGGGAAAATCGGTTGCTGAACTCGAAGGTGACTTGAATGATCTTACAAAAAAATGGGACGAAGCTTATAAAACTTTAAAGACCGCCGAGCCGCCAACACGTGTGTTGGGAGAGATGGATAGAACAAACTCTATTCTTCGCGATTTTTTAAATGCGAGCTTCAACGCCATTCACGTGAACGATGCAAAAGTTTACGAAGATGTGCGCGCGTACTTAAAAAGTATTGCTCCCGATAAAGTTGATATTGTTAAGCTTTACAATGGTAAAGTGCCAATTTTTGACGCGTATGGCGTAGAAAAACAGATCAAAAGTTTGTTTGGAAAAACCGTACACATGAAAACCGGCGCATACCTTGTAATTGAGCATACGGAAGCTTTACACGTGTTTGATGTGAATAGCGGTAACCGTGCTAAAAGCGACAATACGCAAGAGCAGAACGCCTTAGAAGTGAATTTAGAAGCTGCTGTTGAGGTGGCACGTCAATTACGCCTACGTGATATGGGCGGAATTATTGTAGTTGACTTTATTGATCTTCACAGCCAGGAAAATCGCAAGAAATTATACGACAAATTAAAGGAGGAAATGAAATCGGATCGTGCTAAACACAACATCCTTCCTCCAAGTAAATTTGGTTTGATACAAATTACCCGTCAGCGTTTACGACCTGAAATAAATGTTGAGGTAATGGAAACCTGTCCTAATTGTAACGGAACAGGCAAGGCTCAGCCAAGTTTATTATTTGTAGATCAAATAGAGAACGCTTTACGTTTCATTATTACAGAGCAGAACCAAAAGGAAGTTACCTTGCAGGTTCATCCATACATCGAAGCTTTCATTAAAAAAGGAAGCTGGTGGAAGAAGAACAGCAAGCAACACCAATGGAAACGCCAGTTCAAACAGTGGGTAGAAGTTCAGCCTTCAGAAAATTACGGCTTTATGGAATACCACTTTTTCAATAAGGAAATGGACGAAATTGTTATTTAAAAAGAAACCCGGTCAAATTGATCGGGTTTTTTTGTTTGGTCCCGTAGGGACCGATGTTCTAGAAGAAATCGTGAAGAATGAAACCGCCCCTTTAGGGGCGGAACAAAAAATGTTTCACCCCCTAAAGGGGTGACAAAACCATTCGGAAATCTTGGCTAAAACATTTTGTCCCTATGGGACAATGGATCATTTCTTCTTCTTCTCAGGCTCTTTTGCTGCTGGCCCTAGCGCTTTTTTAAGCCAGGCCTTGATATCATTCAATTCACCACCCGAAAGCGAGTGGGGCATATCGTACGTTTTATAGGTTAGATCCTTTATAGCGTTGCGCTTTAAATAGGCATTAGCGCTATCCGCTTCTTTTATATCAATCGTATTATCATCTTTTCCGTGACCTATAAAGAACTTTACATTTGAGGCATTCGATTCAATTTTGATCTTTTTTGTATCGTCAAGCATTTTACCACTTAAAGCCAAAACACCGGCTATTTTTTTTGGATTGCTTAAACTAATGTCATACGCAATAATAGCCCCCTGACTAAAGCCTAATAAAAATACTTTAGTACTATCGGCTTTGTAAGCGGCGCACGCATTGCTTATAAAGGAGAGAACCTTGGCTTTGCTTTGGTTTAGTTCATCGTAATTACTGGTAATTCGTTTATTGCCAAGGAACCTTAGTTCATACCAGGAATAACCAACGTCGCGCCCGTTAAATGGCGCACGTAAAGCAAATGTCAAAAATCGATCGTCGATACTTTTTGAAAGAGAAAAAAGATCACTTTCGCTGCTTCCATAGCCGTGCAACAAAATTAATACCGGCGCGCCGCTTTTTAATTTTGAAGGATTTACGGAGTAGGTAAGATCGGTATTGATCTTTTGCGCGAAACAAGAAAAACTAATTAATATAACTAGGAGGTATTTCATCATTTTAATTCATAAATCAAAACTCATCATTCATAATTAACGTCCACGACGTTTCTTATGATCCACAAATTTCTTCTTATCACTTTTGCGATCTCTGCCGCCTTTATTTCTGTCGTTCTTATCGCTATGTTTTTTTGATCTAAAACCATCATCTGATCTATCAGCCATGTCATCCATCTCAACAAAAGCATATTCCAATTGTTTTTTGATGAGGTCGGCATTTTTAATGATAATGTTCACCGAATCCCCAAGCGCGTAAACTCTTCCTGCGTTCTTGCCAACATAACGGTAATTATCTTCATCAAAGTAGTAACTATCTCCCTTTAGGTCGCGTGCGCGAACCATACCCTCGCATTTATTCTCTACGATCTCCACATAAATTCCCCACTCTGTAACGCCACTAATAACACCGGCAAATTCTTCGCCGATCTTATCTTTCATGAATTCCACCTGTTTGAATTTTATAGATGCGCGTTCGGCTTCTGCGGCCATGCGTTCCATTTCGCTGCTGTGCTTACATAAATTCTCTAATTCCTTTTGGTTGGAATAATTTTCTTTATTTAAGCGCGCTTCTAATAAACGGTGTACTAAAACATCGGGGTAACGACGAATTGGTGAAGTAAAGTGAGTGTAATACTGAAAACCTAATCCGTAGTGTCCGGCATTATCGGTTGTGTAAACTGCCTTTGGCATACTGCGCACAGCAAGTAATTCGATAATGCTTTGTTCTTTTTTATCTTTTACGTCTTTCAATAATTTATTGATACTCTCCACTGATTTTTGTTTGGTGGTTGTATTCATTCTATAACCAAACTTTCCAACGAAAGAACTTAAAGCTGCCATTTTCTCATCGCTTGGCGAATCGTGAATACGGTAAACGCACAGGTATTTGCTGTCAATTCCTTTTTTATTCTTAGCGTTGGTGTTCTCTCCATCTTTTGGTTTGCCAAGATACTCGGCAACTTTACGATTAGCCAATAACATAAAATCCTCAATCAATTTGTGCGCGTCCTTTTGTGTTTTAAAGAAAACACCTAGTGGTTTTCCTTTGTCATCTAATTTGAATTTTACTTCGGCCTTATCAAAAAAGATAGATCCTTTTGCGGTTCTTTCCTTTCTGAGGATTTTCGCCAAACGATCCAGTACCATGATCTCATCTTTATATTCTCCATCAGCGCCCTCGATCATTTCCTGAACTTCTTCGTAAGTGAATCGTCTGTTACTATTAATAATAGTTTTGCCGAACCACTGATTTACAATTTCTCCCTTGTCGGTCATTTCAAATACAGCGCTAAAGGTGTATTTCTCTTCTTTAGGACGAAGTGAGCAAACAAAATTACTGAGTACTTCCGGTAACATTGGAATTACGCGATCAACAAGATAAACTGATGTTGCGCGATTCACAGCTTCTTTATCTAATACTGTATTTGGTTTTAAATAATGTGTTACATCGGCAATGTGTACACCAATTTCCCAATTGCCATTTTCTAATTTCAATAATGATAAAGCATCATCAAAATCTTTGGCATCGTATGGATCAATGGTGAATGTTGTGATATCTCTAAAATCTCTTCTCTTTTTTATTTCTTTTGGATCAATTTCCAAATTTAGTTTGCGTGCGTAATATTCCACTTCATCCGAAAAGTGTTCAGGCAAACCGTATTCGGCCATGATAGCGTGGATCTCTGTGTTATGTTCACCCGGAAATCCAAATACTTCTGTTACTTCTGCTGTAGGGTTTTGTTCGCCCTGACGCCACTCGGTCATTCTTACCTGAACTTTTTGTCCGTCAACAGCACCTTTTATTTTGCTGAGATTCACAAAAAAATCAACATGGAGTTTATTGTTATCGGGTACAACAAATGCAAATTTTGGTGACACACGTAATGTTCCCACAAACTGTGTTCTGGCTCTTTGTAATACTTCAACAACTTCGCCTTCCTTGCGTTTGCCGCTATGGCGTTGATTCACTACTATTTTTACAAGATCGCCTTGCAAAGCGTCTTTGGTGCGTTTAAATGGAATAAAAACATCATTTTGTCCTTCGCCTATCACCACAAACGCTGTGGCCTGAGATGTAAAATCTATAGTGCCCGTTAAGTAATTACGTGTTTGTTTAATGGTGAATTTCCCAACCTCTTTCTCAATCACAAATCCATTTTGCTTTAAGGCCTGCAAAGTTTCAATAAGCATAGCGCGTTCACTGTCGGCATGGATCTCCATTGCCGCTCCGATCTGTTTGTAATTAAAAGATTTTTCAGAATTGTGCTGCAAAAAAGCCAATACTTCTTCAAACAGGAATTTTTTTGGTTTTTTGTTCTTGGACATAGAACTCTAAGTTAACTAAAAAATCAGGTTCGGTTAAAGAAGTTCTGATTTTTTATGATTCAGGGCAGGTTAATAAAAAGAGTATCCGTGGGTGGAAATTGTGTGCATTTCGGCACAGTCTTTTGTGCAGTATATTTAATGTTGTTATAAGTGCATGTAAATGTCATGGGTAATTGTAAATGGGTACTTAAAGACATTGAATCGTATCCGCTATACCCATCCTGTTGCCAAAAACCTTTGAACATATCGTGTTGATAGGCTATAGTTGTGTCTGTAAAAGGTCCACCCAATACAGGAGTATAAGGCATATGGTTCGCAACAAATTGTTCGCTGTTCAGTTCAAGGTTTGTAATTGGTGAATTACTTAGTGATTTAAAACGAACATAAAAACGACAAAGCGCGTTGAAGTCATACGTACCAAGATCGCAGTTTTGATAAGCCGGAACAGTTTTAGTTCGTTTTGTAAGCGGATTACCTTGATAATTTTGAATGATATAGGAAAAATTAATACTTGTATAGGACGAAGCCGACGAATATGTAAATGTGAATGATCCGTTAGGTTGTATGGTTACACTCGAAAATGTGGGTATATCCATAATATCAGATAATCCTGGAGGTACATTAAGATAGGCTGACCCTTGAATTATATTGTAGCAGTGATAAGAAGCAAATGTACCGGTAACAGTATATATAGTAGCAGGGGTAGGTGGAGTCGGATTGGAATTGGAATCACTCGCTGGTTCGTTCTTGTCTTTCTTTTTACAGGAAAAAGCAAGAGTACTTACAATAATAAATATGCAAACCTTTAGGTTCATGTAACTAAGATAATAAAAAAATAAATAAGATTATAACAGCGTCTCTATGGCCTTAGGAAAATGCTCATACTCCAAACTGTGAACTTTTTTTGCCAATATTTCTGCTGTATCATTAGCATCAACAGCGCACCTTGCTTGTAAAATAATAGCTCCCTTATCATACTCCTCATTTACAAAATGAATACTAATACCGCTTTCTTTGTCTTTGTTAGCAATCACCGCCTCATGTACCTTCATTCCATACATTCCTTTACCGCCGTAATTCGGTAATAAAGCAGGGTGTATATTCACTATTTTATCAGGGAAAGCTTTTACTAGTTTTTCGGGGATCTTCAATAAAAATCCGGCCAGTATAATGAGGTCTATTTTTTCGGTACGTAAAAATTCAATGATCTGCTCGGTGTAATTATTTAGCGCCTCTTTGCTTATGATCTGTACCGTTTTTTTATGAGCCTCGGCTTTTTTAATAACACCGGCGTCGTCGCGGTTGGTGATCACCAATTTGATCTTAATGCGCGTATCATTCTTAAAATATGTTATAAGATTCTCGGCATTGGTGCCTTCTCCGCTTGCAAATATGGCCGCATTGATCATCGGCGCAAAAATATCATTAATTTATCTAACTTTGCCACATGTTTTTGAACTTCATTACATGGGATCCTAGTCCGGAAATGTTTACCATCCCCGGTATCGATTGGCCTGTGCGTTGGTATGGTTTGCTTTGGGCCACGGCTTTGTTGGCAAGTCACTTTGTAATGAATCGCATTTATAGAGTTGAAGGCAGAACTAACAAGCAATTAGATACACTTACATTATATGTAATTCTTGGCACCATCATCGGCGCGCGTTTAGGGCATTGTTTGTTTTATGGACCTCTATTTGATGTAACCATGCCCGATGGAAGAATTGAAGAAGGATATTTATCGCACCCTTTAAATATGCTTAAGGTTTATGAAGGCGGTTTAGCGAGTCACGGCGGCGCAATTGGAATTTTGATCGGAACCTGGTTATATTGTCGAAGAGAAAAGGAGAACGTCTGGTGGATCTTCGATCGTTTAATGGTGGTAGTTCCTTTGGCATCTATGCTAATTCGTTTGGGGAATTTGATGAATAGCGAGATCATTGGTAAAAAAACCGACATGGCTTTTGGATTTATTTTTGTGCAAATAGATAACATTCCTCGTCACCCTGCACAATTATATGAGGCTATTTGTTATTTATTTCTTTTTATAGCCATGTATTGGTTATGGAAGAATAAACGCGATGTGCTGGGTCAAGGGTTTATGTTCGGTCTTTTATTGACCTGCATGTTCATCATCCGTTTCGTAGTTGAGTTCGTAAAAGAGAATCAGGTTGCTTTTGAAGATAATTTGGTTTTGAATAACGGACAGTCACTCAGCATTCCTTTCATCCTTGGAGGCCTTTATTTAATGTGGCGTTCTAAGAAGCATTTGCCTTCTTTAGAAACTAAGTAATTTGATTTTTAGTAGTTGGGCGTGCCCCTCACCGCAACCACGCTGGAAGTTCGGGTCGGGCTTTCGCCACTCGCTCTTTTTGCTAAGTAAATATATGGAAGCAAAAAGGAGCTCAAACAATGGCTCAATCCCTCACGCGGTAGTAGGCCTTATTGACCAAATCTCCTGAACATAAATTTGAACGCAATGAAGATAAAAAAGGTGGAGCTTGACAAATACACCAGGTAACTATTCGCAGTTTCCTTTTCTTTCTTTGATGCACTAAGAATAATGATCAGCAATACCCAGGCGATCACTATTCCAAGGAAAATAAATACACGTTGCCTGAATGGTCTTTCTTTGAAGCGATCAATGGCGTTCTTTTTTTCGGTTGAGTCTGTCATTTTAGCGCAATAAAAAACCCGAGATGAACTCGGGTCTTTTTTTAATTTGTGATACTGATCTTCTTTTCAAGTTCTTCTATATACGCTTTAAAACGTTTATCGGTATCCATTAAGTTATTTACTGTGCGGCAAGCGTGCAATACAGTTGCGTGATCTTTACCACCGCAATGCATTCCAATAGTTGCCAAAGATGATTTGGTCATGTTCTTTGCAAAATACATGGCGATCTGACGCGCCTGAACCACTTCACGTTTACGTGTTTTTGATTTCATGGTGTCAATTGCAAGATCAAAATAATCGCACACTACTTTTTGGATATAGTCGATAGATACTTCGCGAGCAGTGCTCTTCACGAATTTATCAATCATCGCTTTCGCTAATTCTAATGTGATGGTTTTCTTATTTAAGCTTGATTGAGCTAACAACGAGATCAACGCACCTTCTAATTCGCGAACGTTAGAAGTGATACTATACGCCAAGTATTCAATAACCTCTTTTGGTAATTGGATACCTTCGTTGTAAACTTTTTTCTCTAATACTGCGATACGAGTCTCTAATCCCGGAGCTTGCAAGTCGGCACTTAAACCCCATTTGAAACGAGATAATAAACGTTGCTCAATTCCTTGAATATCTACAGGCGCGCGATCAGCGGTTAAGATGATCTGCTTACCTAATTGATGTAAATGATTAAAGATATGGAAGAACACATCTTGTGTTTTGTCCTTACCGGCAAAATACTGTACGTCGTCAATGATCAACACATCGATCATTTGATAGAAGTGTACGAAATCGTTTTGATTGTTGTTCTTGATCGACTCAATGAACTGAGTGATGAATTTTTCTGACTGTACATATAATACAGTTTTGTTCGGGAAATTCTTTTTAACCTCAATACCAATAGCTTGAGCTAAGTGAGTTTTACCTAATCCAACGCCTCCATATAACAATAAAGGATTGAACGCGTTTCCACCCGGCTTTTGAGCAACTGCAAAACCGGCGCTGCGAGCCAAACGGTTACAATCTCCTTCTACAAAATTGTCAAAAGCGTAATTTGGATTTAACTGAGATTCTACTTGTACCTTTTTTAAACCCGGGATAATAAATGGGTTTTTAATTGTGCTATTGCTGATATCAATTGGCATTGATACCGAAGGGTTCTTTAAATTGGTGCTGATGTTTGGTAACTTGAAGGTGATAGGCGTTTCTGTTTTACCAGAAGCGTTATCCATGATGATGTTGTATTCTAATTTTCCTTCAGGACCTAATTCTTTTTTAATTACTTTTTTAATTAGGCTGATATAATGTTCTTCTAACCATTCATAAAAAAACTGAGAGGGTACTTGTATAGTTAAGATGTTTTCATTTAATCTGATTGGCTTGATTGGCTCGAACCAGGTTTTGAAATTTTGCGGACTCACATTGTCTTTGATGATCTGGATGCACCCTGCCCATACTTGTTCTGCAGTTTTCTCTTTCATTATCATTACCCTTTCAAAATTTTAAAAATGTTATTACTATATTGTGGTTACGTAGAATTAACTTTAACGTGTTTGTAAATATACTCGTATTATTTGTTTTGGCAACAAAAAATTCAAAAAAAAAAGTATAGAAAATTTTAGGTAAAAATTTGGTTCTTTAAAATATTTTTCTAGCCCTTAAGAAACACGATATTCCCCTTGGGAAACCCTGTTTTTCCCCTTTAAGAAACCTTATGAGAAGTATTATTTTGAAGCACTTTTTTTCGCGATTCTTCAAAATATAAATCCATGCGCCCCAGCCAGATACCTGCCCAGCCCATTTGTGTTACTTGAACCTCAATCCCTTGCCTGTTAAGGGTTTTAGAGGGTTCGCTCAAGAATGTGTGCGTGTGTCCACCAATGATCAGATCAATATTCTCAGAGTTTTTGGCGAGATGAATATCGCTAACTTTATCGTTATCATACTTGTAACCAAGGTGAGATAAACAAATGACAAAATCGCATCTTTCTTGTATTCTCAAGGTAAAAGCGGCTTTATTTGCTTGTTCAATTGGATTAGTGTATATTAAACCTTGCCTTTGTTTTGGCGCAATTAATCCGTCAAGATCTATTCCAACTCCCAGAATCCCGATCTTCAAATTTCCTTTTTTGAAAATTTTATACGGACTAATTTTTTTGTGATCTTTTAAGTCGGTGTCGGAAAAATTGTAGTTGCAGTTAATAAAATCGAAGCTCGCGTGTGGCATTTGTTGGATGATATTTTCTACGCCAAGATCAAAATCATGATTGCCAAATGTTACAGCGTCGTAACCCATTAAACTCATTAATTTATATTCTAATTCTCCATGAAAATAATTGAAATATGGCGTTCCCTGGAAGATATCTCCCGCATCTAGTAGCAATACATTCTGTTCCTCTTTTTTGATCTTTTCAATGAGTGCGGCACGCTTTGAAAAACCACCTTCGCCCGGATTTTTCGCGTCGTTTTCCGGAAAAGGATCAATGCGACTATGCTGATCGTTGGTATATAAAATTTTTTAGCCAGTAAATTGTCTTGCGCGAAGGATGGAAGCAAATAAAAACTACCCGCAGTACCCAATACGTACTTCAAAAATGAGCGTCTATTTTGATATTTCCAGTCGTCCATCTTTGTATGGTAAAATTGTTTTTCCTGTAAATTTTAAATGCATGCAGTAATTGATCATCGCGTCGCGGATCAATATGTTCAGTTTCCTCTCGTTGAGTAATTTTTTCCCGAATGTGAAACCATCTCCTCCGCTCACTACAAAATCGGCACACAGCAATTTGTATGTTTTTTCCTGAACTAATCCAATGCCATTAATCACAACGGCGTGATCTCCGTTCTTTTCAGCATGCAAAGTCATTCCACTGAAAGCGTGTTTCTTTTCCAAAATGCGTTTTATGATCTCTTCTAATTCTGTTCCTTTTATTTCTACTAATTCCAATTCGTTGTCAAATGGCATTACTTCAAAAAGCGAATTAACTGTTACAACACCTTTGGAAATATTGGCTCGTAATCCTCCACGATTCATCAATACAATACACTCGTTTTTTGTTTTTGTAATGCTATCAAGCGCCCATTTTGTAGCCTCGCATACAAAATTTCCAAGCGTCATTTCATCACCATCTTTTGTAAGATTTCCGTCACACATTACCAATTGTCTTTCCATTTCACTGCCCAATTGTTTTTTGAAGGGCGCGACAATACTGTCGAATTTTGGAGAAGATGATTTGCTTTTAAGATCTTGGTGTGAGGCTTCTTTTTTACTTACAGTATAATGATTCTTGCAGGCGGAGAACGCGAGTAAAAAAGCGAGTATCGATATAGCAGTTCTCCTTAATACCATTATATTTGCAAAGATATTCAAGTATCTTAAACTTAAAGTTAAGTAATGCTAGTTTCCGAAACAAAAATAAGAGTGCGCTACGGCGAAACAGACCAAATGGGTTATGCTTATTATGGAGTTTACGCGATGTATTATGAAGTTGGACGCGTGGAAACGATGCGCGCTTTAGGGTTTTCATATAAGGATGTGGAAGCTCGCGGTATTTTAATGCCGGTGTTGGAATACACTGTCAAGTACAAAAAACCGGCATATTACGATGAGGAATTAACCATCGTAACACGCATCAAAGAAATGCCAACCGGTGTAAAGGTGAATTTTGAATACGAGTGTTTTAATGAAAACAAAGAACTCATCAATACCGGTTTGGTAACACTCGCTATTGTTGATAAAAATACAGGGAAACTTTGCAAGTTGCCCGAATGGTTTGCCTCGGCGATGAGCAAATTTTTTACATGATTATTAGCACTTCCGGTCCATTTTTTTTGAGTATATTAGCTAAATTTTTTAAAGGATGATCACAGCACAGAAAATTCAAATGGTCGACTTGAAGACCCAGTACGAAAAGATCAAGTCGGAAGTTGATAAAGGGATCCAGGAAGTGATAAACAACACCGCTTTTATTAATGGCCCCGCGGTTAAAGAATTTCAAAAAGATCTTGAGAGCTATTTAAATGTAAAGCATGTTATTCCGTGTGCTAACGGAACCGACGCGCTTCAAATTGCCATGATGGCACTTGGTTTAAAACCGGGAGATGAAGTGATCACCTCCGATTTTACTTATGTTGCTACTGCTGAAGTTATTGGTCTTTTAGGGTTAACTCCGGTATTAGTAGATGTAAAAGAAGATACTTTCGAGATCAGCATTGAGGCGATCGAGAAAAAAATAACGCAAAAAACCAAAGCTATTGTTCCCGTGCATTTGTATGGACAAGCCTGCAACATGGAAGCGATCATGGCCATTGCAAAAAAACATAATTTGTTTGTGATAGAAGATGTAGCGCAAGCTTTAGGCTGTGATTATATTTTTGCAGACGGATCAAAAAAGAAAGGCGGAACTATTGGTCACGTTGGATGTACTTCGTTTTTCCCAAGTAAGAATTTAGGATGCTACGGCGACGGTGGCGCTATGTATACGAACGATGATGATCTTGCTGCAAAGTTACGCATGATCGCACATCACGGACAAAGCAAACAGTACGTTCATGATGTATTGGGTGTGAATTCACGTTTGGATACTATTCAAGCAGCTGTATTAAAAGTAAAATTGAAACATTTGGATACTTATGCCAAAGCAAGAAATAACGCGGCTGATTTTTATGATAAAGCGTTTGCCGATCATCCAAAGATCAAAACGCCAACCCGCGCGAAATTTTCTACACATGTGTTTCATCAGTATACTTTGAAATTAAATGGAGTAGATCGCGATAAATTACGAGCTTTTTTAGCCGAACGCAATATTCCAAGCATGATCTATTATCCAATTCCATTGCACAAACAAAACGCGTTCAAAAGCGATATCAATAAAGAAGCGGATTTTCCTGTGACCATGAAATTATGCGCAAATGTGATCTCACTTCCAATGCATACCGAATTAAGTAACGATACTTTGAAATTTATTACAGACAGCGTTCTGGAATTTTGTAAATAATATATGAAAATAGCAGTAATTGGCACAGGATATGTTGGATTGGTTACCGGAACTTGTTTTTCGGCGGTTGGTGTTGATGTGACCTGTGTAGACATTGATGAAAAGAAGATCGAGAATTTAAAAAATGGCATTCTTCCTATTTACGAACCCGGACTTGAAGAAATGGTTCTCGCAAATTCAGGAAAGAAGCGCTTGCATTTTTCTACGTCTTTAAAAGAAAGTATTCAAAGCGCTGAAGTTGTTTTTATTGCGGTAGGAACTCCTCCGGATGAGGATGGTTCCGCCGATCTTAAATACGTGTTGGGTGTTGCTTCATCAATTGGTGAGCACATGACACATCCGTTAGTAGTTGTTACAAAGTCAACTGTTCCGGTTGGAACCGCGGTGAAAGTTAAGAAGGCAGTTCAGGATGCATTAGATAAACGCTCCGCAAAAATTGATTTTTATGTGGCATCTAATCCTGAGTTCTTAAAAGAAGGAGCTGCCATTGATGATTTCATGAAACCTGATCGAATTGTGGTTGGAACTGATAGAACAGAGGCGGAAGAGATCATGCGTAAATTGTACAAGCCATTTTTGTTGAACGGACATCCAATTATTTTCATGGATATTCCTTCCGCAGAAATGACAAAATACGCCGCAAACGCTATGCTTGCAACAAAGATCAGTTTCATGAATGATGTTGCTAATTTGTGTGAGATCATGGGTGCTGACGTGAACATGGTGCGCAAAGGAATTGGAAGCGATCCACGTATTGGAAATAAATTTATTTATCCAGGTGTTGGGTACGGGGGAAGTTGTTTTCCTAAAGACGTAAAAGCATTAATCAAAACAGCTAAAGAAAATAAATACAACATGCGCATTTTAAATTCTGTAGAAGAAGTTAACGATGCACAAAAGGAAGTATTGTTCAATAAAGTTCGCACACATTATAATAATGATCTGAAAGGAAAGACATTTGCGCTTTGGGGATTATCATTCAAGCCAAAAACAGACGATATGCGTGAAGCTCCAAGTTTGGTGATCATTGAAAAATTATTGAAAGCCGGCGCAAGCGTTGTAGCTTACGATCCTGTGGCGATGCATGAAGCGCAACGCATTTTGGGAGATACTATTTCTTATACCACGGATATGTACGATACTTTAAATAAAGCAGATGCTTTATTGATTGTTACAGAATGGCCTGAATTTCGTGTCCCTGATTTTAATGAATTCGGAAAGCGCTTAAACAAAAAGGTGGTATTCGACGGAAGAAATGTGTTTGACGTAGCTGAAATGAAGAGAATGGGTTACGATTATTATTGTATTGGGATCAAAACAAAATGAAAAGAGTTTTAATTACCGGGGCAGCCGGATTTCTGGGATCACATTTGTGTGATCGTTTTATTAAAGAAGGATATAAAGTAGTTGGGATGGATAATCTCATTACGGGCGATCTGAAGAATATCGAACACTTATTTAAATTAGAGCAGTTTGAATTCTATCATCACGATGTGTCAAAATTCATTCATGTTCCGGGAGAATTAGATTATATTTTACATTTCGCCTCTCCGGCTTCTCCAATCGATTATTTAAAGATCCCGATTCAAACATTAAAGGTTTCCTCTTTGGGAACGCATAATGTGTTAGGATTAGCGCGCGTAAAAAAGGCAAGAGTGCTTGTTGCTTCTACGAGTGAAGTATACGGAGATCCTGTAGTACATCCGCAAACGGAAGACTACTGGGGAAATGTAAATCCTGTTGGTCCTCGCGGTTGTTACGACGAAGCGAAGCGTTTTATGGAAGCGATCACTATGGCTTATCATAACGCGCATGGATTAGAAACCCGCATTGTCCGCATATTTAATACATATGGTCCGCGCATGCGTCTGAACGACGGCCGCGTATTGCCGGCATTTATAGGTCAGGCTTTGCGAGGAGAAGATCTTACTATGTTTGGCGATGGAAGTCAAACACGTAGTTTTTGTTATGTAGATGATCTTGTAGAAGGAATTTACAGATTGCTATTAAGTGATTACCATATGCCGGTGAACGTTGGAAATCCTGACGAGATCACTATCAAAGAGTTTGGAGAAGAGATCTTGAAACTTACGGGTGCAAATCAAAAGTTAATTTCAAAACCACTTCCAAAAGACGATCCAAAACAACGCCAACCGAATATTACCCTTGCAAAAAAGATCCTTAACTGGGAGCCAAAAGTAAAACGTGCCGAAGGTTTGAAGATCACGTTTGAATATTTCAAATCGTTGAGCAAAGACGAACTTAATAAAGTGGAACACCGAACCTTTAATTAATGCATCATTACAACATATTGGTGAAGGGTAGAGTGCAGGGAGTAAATTACAGGGCAACTGTTCAGGCAAAAGCCCATGAATTCAATTTAACCGGCTTTGTGCGCAACTTAACTAATGGAGCGGTTTATATTGAAGTCGAAGGAGAATCAGAGAACCTTAGTAAATTCATTGACTGGTGTTATATCGGTTCTCCGCTTTCAGAAGTTACCGAGGTTGCAAGCGTAGAAGCGGACCTCCACAATTTCAGAACATTCGAGGTGCGCAAGTAATTAGCCACTGGGACGCGAAGACGCAGTGTTTCGTGAGTCTCCGTGTAGCTCCGCGTCTTAGTGTCTCCGTGGCAAAAAATAATACAATAAAAAAGCCCGTCATTACACGGGCTCCTTCTTTTTTCATAGAATTTTAAATTAAGCTTTAATTTCAGCCAACACATTATTCATGTTACGAACGGCTTCCGCGCTCTTATTGAACGCTGCTTGCTCATCGGCTGTTAATTTATAATCCACAATCTTTTCCCAACCGTTCTTGCCAATTACAACAGGAACACCCAGGCAAATATCTTTTTGTCCGTATTCTCCGTCCAAATACACGCAGCAAGGATGAATTTTCTTTTGGTCATTTAAGATAGAGTCAACCAAAGCAGCAACCGAAGCTCCCGGTGCATACCAAGCCGATGTACCTAACATTCCTGTTAAAGTTGCACCACCAACCATGGTATCTGCTGCAACTTTTTTCAAAACATCATCACTTGCAAATTGTGAAACAGGAACTCCATTCCATGTAGCTAAGCGAGTTAAAGGGATCATTGTTGTATCACCATGTCCACCAATAACTGTTCCTTGAATATCACTTGCAGGCGCGTTTAACGCCATTGATAAATAACATTTGAAACGAGAGCTATCCAGGATACCACCCATTCCAATAATGCGGTTCTTAGGCAATTTGCTGTCTTTTAAAGCCAAATACGTCATTGTATCCATTGGATTGCTCACAACGATGATAATAGCGTTTGGAGAGTGTTTTAAAACACTTGCAGTAACACCTTTTACAATTCCGGCGTTGATACCTATCAATTCTTCGCGGGTCATGCCCGGTTTACGAGGAATACCTGAAGTAATAACAACAACATCACTATTCGCTGTTTTGCTGTAATCATTTGTGCTTCCACTGATCTTGGTATTGAATTTATTCAATGTTGCAGTTTGCATTAGATCCAATGCTTTTCCTTCTGCAAAATTTTCTTTAATGTCGAGGATCACAACTTCGCTCGCAATTCTGTTAAGTGCAATGTACTCTGCACAACTTGCACCTACGTTTCCGGCGCCTACTACTGAAACTTTCATGATATGAGTTTTTTAATTGATTGTAGAAATTTACACCTTAAATGTATGCAAATGCTTTTGGAAAAAAAATAAAATTGCGCGTTTTAGATACAGAAACCGAAGGAGTCGCAGAGGTCGCAGATAATCAAAGGATTACTTGGGAACCCAGGCGCAGCCATTGAACACTTTCTTGCCTATTTTTACCTGCATTTGCATTGGGCGCTCCTCGCCGGTGCTTTCTTCTTTGCAAGCTTTGGGTAAAGTAATAAACGCTGTGTCTTTTCCTGGCGACTCCAATCTGAACATATCAAATCCATTTTCCATGCGCATCTGGTTGCTGAAATCAAATCCTCTTAAAACGAGACTGTCAGTTCCATTATCGTAAACAAAGCGCACTTTGGTTTGAAAGAATTGACAGATCCATCCCGGTTCACTTCCGCGACCCATCATGATCACCTTATTTGTGTCGGCATCCATATGAACAACCTGAACGGTTTCATCTGGAACTGAACTTACATTTGTTGGCGTTTGACCTGTTTCAACTTTTGGTTGTTCGGGCTCTTCGCAAGAAGCCAGGGAAAGAAATAATACTGTAAGAATTAAAATTCTCATTTGCGCTTCAATACTTTTTCGGCAGCGGCAATAATGTTTACTGCTTCTAATCCGTATTTTTTCATTAATTCATCAGGAGTTCCGCTTTCACCAAAACTATCGTTCACGGCAACGAACTCTTGTGGAGCAGGATGTTTGCGCGCTAACACTTGCGCAACGCTGTCGCCTAAACCGCCATTCATTTGATGTTCTTCGGCGGTAACAACACATTTTGTTTTAGCAACGCTTTTCAAAATGGCCTCTTCATCCAATGGTTTTATGGTGTGAATGTTGATCAGATCAACACTAATTCCTTTTTTCTCTAATGCATCCGCTGCTTCAATGGCTTTCCAAACCAAATGTCCGGTTGCAATAATGGTAACGTCTTTCCCCTCGTGTAAATGCACTGCTTTACCAATTTCAAATTTTTGATCTGCTGGTGTAAATACGCCAACAGCAGGACGACCAAAACGTAAATACACCGGACCATGATAATCAGCAATTGCCATTGTTGCCGCTTTGGTTTGATTGTAATCGCAAGGATTGATCACTACCATTCCCGGTAACATTTTCATCAATCCAATATCCTCTAATATCTGATGCGTAGCGCCATCTTCACCTAAAGTTAATCCCGCGTGCGAAGCACAGATCTTTACATTTTTGTGAGAGTATGCAATACTTTGGCGAATTTGATCGTAAACGCGACCGGTACTAAAGTTTGCAAAGGTTCCGGTAAAAGGAATTTTTCCGCCGATAGTTAAGCCCGCTGCAATGCCCATCATGTTCGCTTCCGCAATTCCAATTTGAAAAAAACGATCCGGATGTGATTTTTGAAAAGCGTCCATTTTCAAAGACCCTGTAAGATCGGCGCAAAGAGCAACCACGTTAGGATTACTTTTTCCTAATTCGGAAAGGCCGGCTCCAAATCCCGAGCGCGTATCTTTTTTTTCGGTAAAACTGTATTTATTCAGCAGCATAAAATATCAATATAATTGTACGTTCTGTGTAACTCCGCTCTTAATTTCAAAACTGCGTTCAATGGTTTGAATGGTCTCTTTCGCATTCGGGTACCTGAACACCACTTTGTATTTCCCGGGTTGTAAATATATAATTTCATTCGATAATTTGGAGTTCAAGTTATAAACCCATTCTACAGTTTTTCCGTTGTCGGTGTAAATACTTCCAAATCCCTCGCTTAAACGTTTCATGAAGGCAATCCCGGCCGTTGGGATCTTAATTGAATTGGTGGCTCCCTGTTTGATCTCCACGGCGTTCATTTTAATGCGAGGCAAGGTTAATATTTCAAGATCATATTTCCCAACGATCAATTTTTCTGTTTTCCCAAAATCCTGAACGATCAACGTGTTCATGTCGTTTGTTTTGCGAACAATAGTTGCAGGGAAATTCTTTACCGCAGTTCCCTCCAATTCCAATTTTAAATATCCTTGCGGAGCATCCAACGGAATGGTATTGTGTTTGCCTTTTACAATGGTAATATTCTTTTTTTCTACAGGAGGAATTGTATGCACCACCAAATCGTAGGTTAGGTCCGGATCAAGAACCAAGGTATCAGGATTTCCTTTTACATTGATCGTGTGCAAGTAATTATATTTCGCAGTAGTTGTTCCCGCAATATAAAATGTCATGTTCGCATCAGTTTCCGTTGGTTTTTTAGTGAGATCGAGTAGATCAACCTGCACCGTTGTTTGGGTGAGCGCTTCTGTTGTTACCAATTTCAGAACCTCTTTAAAATTCAACTCATTACTTACATCATAAAATTTTCCCATACAGGCAAACTGGTCAGCAAAGGTGGCGTTCAAGCCAATTCCAATAACAAATGGCTTTAAAAAAATACCTTTCTTTTGTAGTTGCGCCGAAACTTCACAAGGGTATCCACCGCACTCTTCAATTCCATCCGTGATCAAGATCACAATATTTCTCACATTTTCTTTGGGTGGAAAATCATTAGCGCATTCTCCCAAACTATAAGCAATAGGAGTTGTTCCCGTAGGCTCTAATTTCTGAATGCGTTGTTTTACTTTTAAGAAATTGGTTTTTACGGGGGCAAACGGAACTTCTAATTTTGTGTCTTTACAATCACGTTCAGGTCTGAAAAACGTTTGATGACCATAGCACCGCAATGCAATTTCAAGATCAGGAGTGTTCTTTAAGCTGTCTAAGAACTCACCCATCACTTGCTTTGCTACAATTATTTTGGATAGATTACTACTCCAAGGCGCATACATACTGTAGCTGTCATCAAAAATAAAAAGAATACGGTTTGTGACTTGCGAACGAAGCGCGAAGGAAATTAGAAAGAATGAAAGCAGGAAATATTTTTTTCTGAGCATCAAGATTCGTACTTCGAACTTCGTCAATCGTACTTCAATTAATAATCTCCTACTGTTTCAGGAATTTGCGCAAGGGCTTTTGCCAACTGCTCATCGTTTGGTGCCGAACCATGCCATTTGTGAGTTCCCATCATGTAGTCAACGCCCATTCCCATTTCGGTGTGTAGAATATTTACAATAGGTTTTCCTTTTCCAACAAATGTTTTGGCGTGTTCCAAACCTTTGGTCACTTCATCAAGATCATTTCCGTTCTTAATTTCCAAAACGGTCCAACCGAAAGCTTCAAATTTTGCGCGAAGGTCGCCAAGTGGTAATACTTTGTCAACGTCTCCATCAATCTGACGTCCGTTGTAATCAATGGTAGAAATTAAATTGTCTACTTTATTTCCTGCAGCGTACATTACTGCTTCCCAAATTTGTCCTTCCTGCAATTCGCCATCACCGTGTAAAGAGTAAACAACGTTATTTTCCTTATTTAATTTTTTCGCTAAAGCGGCGCCAATGGCAACACTCATGCCTTGCCCTAAAGATCCAGATGCTATTCGAATTCCCGGTAAACCTTCGTGCGTTGTTGGATGTCCTTGCAAACGCGAATTCAACTTGCGGAAAGTTGCAAGTTCTTTCACTGGAAAATATCCAAAATGCGCAAGTGTACTGTAATAAACGGGACTAATATGCCCGTTACTCAAAAAGAAAAGATCTTCATTTTTTCCGTCCATGGTAAAATTAGCGGCATCATGTTTCATGATGGTTCCGTAAAGCGCAACAAAATACTCTACACATCCAAGCGATCCGCCCGGGTGACCCGAGTTAACCGCGTGAACCATTCTTACGATATCCCTCCTAATTTGCTGACAAAGTTCTTTGTACCCCATGGCGTTGTTCATTTTCAATAAAATAACGGTAAAAATACTATTAAGTAACACGCCAAATTGCTTTGTTAAAAAACAAAAATTTATGTTGAAAACTAGGAGAGCTCTTAACTTCTATTTGCTTTAAAAGCCTTACTGTTATTGGTATATTTGCCTCTTTGTAAATTAAAATTATGGCTTTAAAGTGCGGAATTGTGGGATTGCCAAATGTGGGTAAGTCAACGCTTTTCAACTGTTTGAGTAATGCAAAAGCTCAGGCAGCAAATTTTCCTTTTTGTACCATCGATCCAAATGTTGGAACTATTACCGTTCCGGATGAACGTTTAACTAAATTGGCTGAACTTGTAAAACCTCAAAACATTTTACCAACTACGGTTGAGATCGTGGATATTGCCGGATTGGTAAAAGGCGCCAGCAAAGGTGAGGGTTTAGGAAATAAATTTTTGGGAAACATTCGCGAGTGTCATGCTATTTTGCATGTATTACGTTGTTTTGAAGATGATAATATCATTCACGTGGATGGAAACATAAATCCTGTTCGTGATAAAGAGATCATTGATACCGAATTGCAATTGAAGGATCTTGAATCGGTTGACGGGAAAATGAAGAAGTATGAAAAACTTGCAAAGATCGGTAACGATAAGGATGCGGTTAAAATATTCAATACGCTTCAAAAGATTAAAAACACTTTAGAAAGCGGCCAATCGGCGCGTGCCTGTGCATTAGAGGAAAGTGAATTGCCACATATAGAAGATCTGCATTTGCTTACCATTAAACCGGTAATGTACGTTTGCAACGTGGATGAAGCTTCTGCAAAAACAGGCAATAAACATGTGGACGCCGTGAAAGAAGCAGTTAAAAATGAGAACGCACAGATCCTGATCATCACTGCTCAAATGGAAAGTGAGATCTCTGCCTTGGAAACATATGAAGAAAAGCAAATGTTTTTAGCGGACATGGGATTGGAGGAACCCGGTGTAAATAAATTAATTAAGTCGGCCTACAAATTATTGGAATTGCAAACTTATTTTACTGCAGGTGAAAAAGAAGTTCGAGCCTGGACCATCAACAAAGGATTTAAAGCGCCGCAAGCAGCAGGAGTTATTCATAGTGATTTTGAAAAAGGATTTATCAAAGCGGAAGTGATGAGTTATGACGACTTTGTAAAATTTGGATCGGAAGCGGCTTGTCGGGATAATGGAAAATTAAGAGTAGAAGGAAAAGAATATGTAGTTGCTGACGGAGATGTCATGCATTTTAGATTTAATGTTTAATATAATTCATAAGGAAAAAGTCAAAAGCCAAAAAGTTACTATAGTATTTTGGCTTTTACCTTTTTCCTTTTAACTTGATGTAAAAATGAAAAATCACGAGATAGATTACAAACTCTTCGGCGAAGAGATGCAATGCGTGGAAGTGGAGTTGGATCCAAACGAGCAAGTGATTGCTGAACCCGGAAGTTTTATGATGATGAATGATAACATCAAAATGGAGACGGTGTTTGGGGATGAAAAAGCAAAAGGGATCATGGGGAAGTTATTTTCAGCGGGAAAGCGTATGCTTACAGGTGAAAATTTATTCATGACCATTTATACCAATACCGGATCAGATAAACGTCGTGTTACATTCGCGGCACCTTACGCCGGAAAAATTATTCCATTGGATCTTTCTAAGTTGGGCGAAAAAGTGATCTGTCAGAAAGATTCTTTTTTATGTGCTGCAAAAGGCGTGGAAGTTGGAATTGAATTCCAAAAGAAATTGGGTACCGGATTATTTGGCGGAGAAGGATTCATCATGCAAAAACTGGAAGGCGATGGAATGGCTTTTGTGCACAGTGGCGGACATGTGATAGAAAAAGAATTACAAGCGGGTGAATTATTAAAAGTAGATACCGGTTGTATTGTTGCTTTTTTGAGTACGGTAAATTACGATATACAATTTGTTGGAGGAGTAAAGAACACATTGTTTGGAGGAGAAGGAATGTTTTACGCAACACTGCGCGGACCGGGAAAAGTGTGGATACAAACTTTGCCAATTAGTAGATTAGCAGGAAGGATCCTTGCTTACGGCAGCGGAGGCAGAAGAGAAGAAGGAAGTATTTTAGGAGGATTAGGAAATTTATTAGACGGAGATTAATTATGATTTATGAATTAGCTCAATCATCTTCATAAGTCATCACTCATAACTAAAAAAGAAATTTAAAACAGAATATGGCAAAATCAAATTATACCGAAGACAATATACGATCCCTTGATTGGAAAGAACACATTCGTACGCGCCCGGGAATGTACATTGGAAAACTGGGTGATGGTAGCGCGTTCGATGATGGAATTTACGTTCTCTTAAAAGAGGTAATGGATAATTCCATCGATGAATTTATGATGGGCGAAGGTGATAAAATTGAAATCACTGTGAAAGATGGCGCGGTAACAATTCGCGATTATGGTCGCGGAATTCCTTTGGGAAAAGTAGTAGATGTTGTTTCGAAAATGAACACCGGTGGTAAATACGATAGCGAAGCATTTAAAAAGTCTATTGGTTTGAATGGTGTAGGAACAAAAGCGGTGAACGCTTTGTCTATGAGTTTTAAAGTTACTGCATTTCGCGACGGACAATCAAAAACCGCGGAGTTCAGCAAAGGAGAATTAATTAAAGAACACCGTTTGGTTTCGAATACCGGACAAAAGAATGGAACATTGGTTGAGTTCAAACCGGATGATACCATTTTCAAAAAATATCATTTTGTTCATGAGTACATGGATAGAATGGTTTGGAACTATGCCTTTTTAAATACAGGTTTGAAATTGTATCTGAACGGTAACGAGTACAAATCAGAGAACGGATTAAAAGATCTATTAGAGAAAAATATTACGGGCGAGATCTTGTATCCTATCATTCACATGAAGGATGAGGATATTGAAATTGCCATGACACATAGTAATGAGCATTTCACCGAGGAATATTACACCTATGTAAACGGTCAGTACACTACACAAGGTGGAACACATTTGGGCGCGTTTCGTGAAGCTGTTGTTAAGACCATTCGCGAGTTCTATAAAAAAGACTTTGAACCAACAGATATCCGTAAATCAATTATTGCGGCGGTGTCGGTAAAAGTACAAGAGCCCGTTTTTGAATCGCAAACAAAAACAAAATTAGGTTCTAATGAAATTGCTCCGGGTGGGCAGAGCATTAGAAGTTTCATTGGCGATTTCGTAAAGAAAGAGTTAGATAACTATTTGCATAAGAATTCTGAAACAGCAAAAGCTATTGAAGCAAAGATCTTAGCGAACGAACGCGAGCGTAAGGAATTAAGCGGAATTCAGAAATTGGCGCGTGAGCGTGCCAAGAAAGCCTCTCTTCATAATAAAAAACTGCGCGATTGTCGTATCCATTTGGATGACACTAAAGACGCACGTCGTTTAGAGACCTCCTTATTTATATGTGAGGGAGATTCGGCCAGCGGATCTATTACCAAAACGCGCGATGTAAATACCCAAGCCGTATTTAGTTTAAAAGGAAAGCCTTTGAATTGTTTTGGTCTGGGTAAGAAAGTGGTATATGAGAACGAGGAATTTAACTTAATGCAGGCCGCTTTAAATATTGAGGAAGGAATTGATGATCTGCGCTACAATAATATCATTATTGCTACCGATGCAGATGTGGACGGGATGCATATCCGCTTATTATTATTGACCTTCTTTTTACAATTCTTTCCTGAGTTGGTGAAGAACAATCACGTGAAGATTTTACAGACGCCTTTATTTAGGGTGCGTAATAAAAAGGAGACCGCGTATTGCTATAGCGACGAAGAACGTAAAGCAGCGATCGCTAAATTAGGCCCTAAGCCCGAGATCACACGCTTTAAAGGGTTGGGAGAGATCAGTCCCGACGAATTCAAGCACTTTATTGGTAAGGATATCCGTTTGGAGCCGGTATTATTGGATCAAAAAGCTAGTATCCAGGAACTCCTTAATTATTATATGGGTAAGAACACTCAAGAGAGACAGGAGTTTATTATCGATAACCTAAGGGTTGAGCTCGACGCAGAGGAGAATTTGCTCGCCTAAACCTATTTAATTAGTTAATATCAGTTAAAAACCCTACTTTTAGGGAGTTTGGTACACCAATTGAAATACCTTTAAACAAGAAAAAAAACAAATCATGAAAACAACAAACTTACTATTAATTCCCGCTATTGCTTTATTAACCGTAGTTGGATGTAAATCAAAGAAGACGACAGTTCAGAAGGAAACTGGCGCTGTAGAGATCACTGTTCCATTTAGTGGTAAAGAGTTCCGTAGCGATGAGAACTATTTCAGAGCAAAACAAATTGGTAAATCTCCGGATCTTGCTACTGCTAAAAAGATCGCGTTCCAAAACGCTAAATCTGAGATGGCGAGTAACATCAATAGTACTGTAAAAAAGGTAACTGATCAGTACACAAATCAACGTACAGTTGGTAATACTCAAGAATTTGAGAACAAATTCGAAGAGTTGGCACGTGAGGTAGTAAACCTTGAGATGTCAAATGTAAAAGAGATCGGAGAAAAGATCTTTAAAGAGCAAGACGGAAGCTATAGCTACTGGATCGCTATCGAATCAGGTAAAAAAGAAGTGTTCGAAAAATTAGATGCTAAGATCTCTAACGACGCGAAATTGAAATTGGATTATGACAAACAAAAATTCCAATCAATTTTTGATGCCGAAATGAAGAAATTGGCTAGCGAGCAATAATCCACCAATATTCACATAAAAGAGCATCTGTAAAAGGATGCTCTTTTTTATAACACCAAAATCTTACAGGAATTTTATGCCTATTGCTTAGCAATGTGCAATTAAAATGAAGATCACTTATAAAATAATTATTCTTTTATTAGTGGGTTTAATGGCCTGCACCGGAAGTAAGAAATACTTCAAGGCGGCCGAAAAACTCGAGAAACAGGGATTGGTAAATGAAGCTGCAGAGTTCTATTTAGAATCTCTGCAACGTAAACCCACCAATACAGATGCCAGCATTAAATTAAAGGAAGTTGGTCAGAAGTATGTTTCCTTTATGTCGTCGGAGTTTTTCAGGAACTACAATACCGGGCAAATGGAAGCTTCTATTGAGAACTTCGAAAAAATGAAGGATTTTACGGGAAGAGCAAATGCTTTAAACGTAAAGTTGAATTACCCAACAGCTTACGAAGACGATTACAAAACCGCGGTGGATAAACATTGCGAAAGAAATTATGACAAAGGAGCGGAATTAGTGAAACAAAAAAAGTACAATGAGGCACTTGTCTTTTTGAACGTTGTAAACAAATACCGCCCTGAGTACAAAAAGAACAAAGATTTTAGGATCATTGCTACTTGCGAGCCGTTATATCAAAACGCGGTAACGTTCATTCAAGGTAAGAACTATTCACAAGCCTTGAAATCGCTTTACACTATGAAAAGTACAGCAGATCAATACAAAGATTCAAAAGATCTTTTGGAATTATGTGAATCTATGGAATTGAAGGATCTTTTGATGTTTCAGCCAAAAAATCCAACGTATCCAAATCTTGTAGATTATTTATTTAATAATTTTTCGCAAGCGGCTTCGCAAAATCATAAGAATATTAATGTGATCAATAACTCTCCTTTTGTGCATTTGCCCGGGAATAATATTGACAACAACGTGGATCTTATTCAAGGGATCCGCAAAGCTTCAGGTGCTGATTTCTTTTATGTGTTTGATGTAACTAATAAGAGTACGCAGTATTCAGGACCTACGAAAACGAACGCGCAATGCTTTCAACAACGAAATTTTAAAAAGCAAGATGGTGCCATTGGTACAGAATATATTGCTACGAATTATAACACTGTAAAAGCTAAGAGAAGTTTTTCTTATGTGTTCAGTTATAAATTGGTGAATGCTTTAACCAACCAAGTGGTGAGTTTCCAAAATATGACCATAAGCAAAGCCGATGAAGTGAACTACAATGAATTTCAAAGTCAGCCTGCTGCAGGCATCAATGATTATTATCCATACAATCCGGCTAATACCGCAGTTTTATACCAATACAATCCGAAAGCCTGGCGTGAGCAATTCTCGGCAAATAAAACCGTGAAGAGTGAACAGGAATTGGAAGCAATTGTAAATTCGGAAACAGTGAAGATCTATTCACAAACCTTAACCAATTATGTAAAGTAAGATGAGACGTTATTTTATATATGCTTGTTTTGTGATGTTGGTTTGCAATGTTGCTCATGCGCAAACTAAAGGGCAGCAGGCTACAACGTTGGAGGCAAAAGTTCCTAATTGGGTAAGTAGTATGTTGGGATCGGTGTAGCGGATAAGAGTAGGGCTAACGATCCAAAAACAGAAGCAAAACAAAACGCTTTATTCGATCTTGCATCGGAAATTAAAGTTGATATCAATACCAATTCAGTATTGCATAGTGTTTCAACTAATACTTCTTTTGATCAAAATTTTAATTCTATGATCAAGTTAACCAACTCAGATAATATTGAGGGATATAATTTGGTTGATACCTACGAGAACGACAAGCAATATTGGGTATATTACGAATTAGATAAAGCTGAATACGCTAAGCGTAAAGAGCAAAAGAAACAGAACACCCTTACAAAAGCCGCGAATTTAATTGCATTGTCGTTTGACGATGAGAAGAACAAGAATTTCTCGGCCAGTTTAAAGAAAAGGATCCAGGCTTTTGGAATCTTAAATCCGTATTTGGCTGAAGAGATCGTATTTGATCCTTCAAAATCAAATGGCGTGAAAAATGTTTTTGAATTGACCAATTTGATCCAAAATCAGTTGCAGTCTATTACGGTGACGCAAGGATCAATTATTCCGGTAGTGAAACCGTATCAACCAAACTATTCTCCTATTGGCTATAAGCTGTTGATCAAAAATGCGGCGGGACTAAATGATTTTCCTTTCCGATTGGAGAGTGATGACGAATTTTTGAAGATCGAAGAGCAAGAATCAACCAATTCTGCAGGGGAAATTCAGTTGAAGATCTTTGGTGTGGAACCGCAATACCAATTAGCATCTGTTACATTGAATCCGGATATTGAACGTTTGATCGCGAATGATTCGGTAAGTAAATCAAGTATCACTATTTTGAAGCAGTTCATTCAAACACCTGCTTTAAAGATCCAGGTGAATATTGAACCGGTTGCGCTTTTCATTAGTTCGAAAGAAAGTAATTTTGGAAAAGTATTGCCTACTAATATGATCGAGCAATTTGTAATTCAGAAATTCAATGGGGCTGAGATCAAAATTGTGAACGACGAAAAATTGGCTGATTATTCGATTGACATGAACGCTAACACGTCGCAGGACATTAGCAGCGACATTTTAGAGGTAAATTACAGGTTGAATCTCGCGCAGCTTTCAATTAACGTGAGTTTAAAGAACAACAAAGGCGAAGTGCTTTATAAAAATCTGGTGACCGATATTTACGGTTACGCGAATAGCGAAGACAAAGCCGGCATTAATGCTTACAGCAATCCTAAATTGAAGACTTACCTTGGAGAATCTCTTTTCTTTATGAAAAGAAAGATGATCATCTATTAACCGAATCATTAATTTTTTGCCACGGAGGCGCAAAGGCACAGTGTTTCACAGTGTTCCTCTGTCTCTTTGCGTCTCCGTGGCTATAACAACCACAACTTTCCAATCTGCCGCGTGAGGGATTGCAGCGAAAAGCCCGCAGGCGCGAGTGAGGAACGAACGTAGCGACGAGGACTTGTAGCGGAAAGCCCGACCCGAGCTTTCCAAGGTGTGGCCGGCGAGGGGCACGCCCTAATAAACCCCTGATTTCTAAAGCCTTAATTTAGACCATTTCCCCAAGGGAAAACCCGAAATTGTTAGTAAACCTGCCATTTATAAACACCATTTGCCCTTAGCAAACACTATATTTGCACGTTTAATACTAGAATTTGCACTTTAATGGCTAAAAAGGATAAAAAGAGCTTTAACCCTGATGAAAATGATAATAGCCAGATGTTCTCTGGTGATGGGCATGGAGAAGTAGAGAGAGTACAACACGTATCGGGGATGTTCAAGAACTGGTTCATTGATTACGCCAGTTACGTTATTTTAGAACGCGCAGTACCCGCACTTGAAGACGGATTGAAACCCGTACAACGTCGTATCCTACATAGCATGTGGGAGCTTGAAGATGGACGTTACAACAAGGTTGCGAATTTGATAGGGAACACCATGAAGTATCACCCACATGGTGATGCAAGTATTGGTGACGCTTTGGTTACCATTGGACAAAAAGATCTGTTGATCGATTGCCAGGGTAACTGGGGAAATGTTTTTACAGGAGATAGCGCGGCGGCACCTCGTTACATTGAAGCGCGTCTTTCAAAATTTGGTTTGGATGTTGTGTTCAATCCAAAAACTACAGAGTGGGTAATGAGTTACGATGGTCGTAACAAAGAGCCGGTTACACTACCAATTAAATTTCCTTTGTTACTTGCACAAGGTGTTGAAGGGATTGCTGTAGGTTTGGCATGTAAGATCTTACCTCATAACTTCAATGAATTGATCGATGCTTCCATCCAGGTTCTCAAGGGAAAGAAAGCACATATTTATCCTGATTTCTATACCGGGGGAATTGCTGATTTTAGTGAATATAATGATGGCTTACGCGGCGGTAGAATTAAAGTTCGCGCGCGCATCAAAGAATTAAATTCAAAAACTTTAGTGATCAGTGAGATCCCATTTGGTACAACTACCAGCTCCTTGATCGATTCAATTTTATTGGCTAACGATAAAGGTAAGATCAAGATCAAAAAAGTGGAAGATAACACATCGGAAGATGTGGAGATCCTGATCCACTTGCAGCCGGGGATCAGCGCCGATAAAACAATTGACGCTTTATTCGCGTTCACCAATTGTGAAATGAGCATCGCGCCAAACGCGTGTATCATTGAAGATGAAAAACCGAAATTCATTGGCGTAAGCGAGATCCTTAAAATTTCTACTCTGCATACGCAAGAGCTTTTAAAAAGAGAGCTGGAAATTGAATTAAAAGAACTTCAAGAGAAATGGCATTTTGCTTCTTTAGAGAAATTATTCATTAAAGAAGAGATGTACATTGATTTTAAGAAGTACGGTAATAAAGAAACTCTATACGAATATTTATACGCGCAATTTAAACCTCACAAACGTAAATTCCTTCGCGAAGTTACCGATGAGGACTTGCACCGTTTAACTCAAATCCCAATGATCCGCATCACCCGTTTTGATACCATTAAGGCGGATGATTTCATGAAGGAATTGGAGAAGAAAATTGAGGATACTAAATACAGCTTAGCGCACTTAACGGAATACGCTATTGAATATTTCAAGAATTTGAAATTGAAATATGGTAAAGGTCGTGAACGCAAAACAGAAAGCAAGCAATTAGAGGTGATCGAGAAATCTGAAGTGATCATGGCAACTGAGAAACTTTACGTGAACCGTGAAGAAGGATTTGTTGGTACAGGATTACGTAAAGATGAATTTGTGACCGATTGCAGTGTGATGGACGAGGTGATTGCTTTTAGCAAGGATGGTAAGATGAAAGTATTCAAAGTTGCGGAGAAAGTATTTATAGGAAAAGATATTTTGCACGTGGCCATCTTTAAGCGTAACGACGAGAAGACCACTTACAACATGATCTATCGTGATGGACCAAAAGGAATTGTGTTCATGAAGCGATTTAACGTAACAGGCGTAACGCTTAATAAAGAATACGATCTTACAAGAGGAAATAAGGACAGTACTGTATTTTGGTTCAGTGCTAATCCGAACGGAGAAACTGACAAAGTGATCGTATTGTTACGCCAGGTAAGCGGTTTGCGCAAATTTGAAATTGACGTTGATTTTGCCGAATTGCCGGTAAAAGCAAGAACAGCAGCCGGAAATATTGTAACTAAATACACGGTAAATAAAACGGTATTAAAAGAAAAGGGCGCGGCAATTGTTGGAGCGGAAGATATTTGGTTTGACGAAGCAACTCACCGTTTAAATAAAGAAGAGCGTGGAACTTACTTAGGTAAATTTGCGGGTGAAGATAAGATCATGACCGTAACCACCAAAGGGATCTACAAATTGTATACGTATGATCTACTGAACCATTTTGACGAGGATATCATCATCATGGAGAAATATTATCCGAGTGAGATATTGACTTGTGTGTATTTTGATGGAGAAAGTAAATCGTATTTCACTAAGAGATTTAAACCGGAGCCAACTTTAAATAAAACATACATCATTACAGAGCACGCTGAATCGGTTGTAGAATTACTCACCAACCAGGTAAATCCAATTGTGGATGTGAAATTCCAAAAGGAAAAAGGAAAGAGCATTCCGGATGAAAGTATTAAGATGGCAGAGTTTGCGCCCGAGGTGAATATGAAAGCTAAAGGTAAAAAGCTGACCAATTACAAAGTAAAAGAGATCAGCTTGAAAGAGCCGCAGGAAATTAAGGATGCGAAAAAGTTCCTGTCTAAAAAAGGCGGGGACGATGAAAAGACCGGACTTTCCCCAATGGAGTTACATCGTAGAGCCATGGAGAAATTGAATAAGGGAAGCGCGAAGGATTTCTTTGATAGTGATGGACAGATCACATTTGAGTTTTAGTAAGAGGGCCGAAAGGCCCTTTTTAATTCGCCATCACCTTACCGTTCTTGATAATGTAATCAAATCCGTTAATGTTGAATCGTTTTCCCGAGGCTTGATTGATGAGTTCGGTAATATCTTGCTCTATGGTGTGAATGCTTCCGCGGGTTTTGTAAGCGATGTTTAAATAATCCGTATTGATCTCCATTCCTTCATACACACCACATAAAATAACGCGCACAGGAACTTTTACTTTGTTGATGAGCATGAGATCACGCGCCTTTGCCCAATTATCAGCAATTAAAATAATATTATCGGGGCGACGAACTTTTTTTAGCCCCGTTAAAATTGCTTCTACTACGTTTTCGGGAGAATCTCCACCTTCACCTTTCTTAATAGTGAGTTTCATTGTATTTACAAGATCCTCGGTGGTTTTAGCTCGACACACATAAATTCCCCCGGTAAGGCCGATCTTTTTCTGATTGTCGCGCTTATTGTCTCCATCATTAAAGAACACAAAATACTGCTGCGTTGTATCGCTCATAAAATGCAATTTGAGCCAGGTATTTATTTCTTTGGCGTAAGGATACATGCTACCTGTGAGATCGGTAACTATCATGGTCTTTTTCCACTTCTTGGCATTGCGGGCTAAAGTTTTATATACGTCATAGCTCGCGGTGTCTTCCATGTTGGGTTCGTATTGAACTTCATCATTCGTGCTTCTGCTCTCAAAACTAAATTTTCCGTTCTTATCATACACTTTATATACGCCATCCAAATTCCCTTTTTTGTAATTTCCTTCGGCTGCAATATTTCCATTGCTGTGGTAAGAAATTTCATAACCTTCCTTTACACCATTTTTGTAATTCTCTATCAGTTCTTTTTTGCAATTCTTTCCATAGGTAGTTATTGGCCCATCCAACACACCATTATTGTAAAACGTTTCTTGCTTTACACAGTTGTTCAGATTATTGTGCCAATGAATTTCTATGCCCTGTTTTTTATTGTTCTTATAAACCACCTCCGCTTTTAATTTCCCGGTGGGATAGAACGTGCGCCAAACACCTTGGCGTAAACTGTCCTTATCTACTACATTAATAGTATCTCCTTCGCGCACATCGTAGGAAAGGCGCTGGCCATAGCCTTTTAAAGCCATGAGAGTCAAAAGAATATAAAAGGAAAATCTGCCCAATTTTACCTTAAATTTATTAAATTTGCCCTAGTAATCAAAGTATGCGCGAAAAGATAGATCATTTAATGGAAGAAGTAGAAGCTTTTACCGCTCAAACCAAGGAGCAGGTGGAAGAGTACCGTATTAAATGGCTCAGCAAGAAAGGAGAGATCAGCGCCTTGTTTGAAGATTTCCGTACGGTTCCCAATGAAATGAAAAAAGAGATTGGGGCTCAACTCAACAAGCTTAAAGTAAGAGCGGAGGAACGTATTACGGAGCTAAAAGAAAAATTTGAGAATGCGAGCGCTGATTCAAAATCGCAAACTGCAGATCATACAACTCCTGGTTATCCAACTATACAATTAGGAAGTCGTCATCCTTTATCTATTGTAAAAAACGAGATCATCGATATTTTTTCACGCATTGGATTTACGGTGAGTGATGGTAGAGAAATAGAAGATGATTGGCATAATTTTACCGCATTGAACACACCGGAGAATCATCCGGCACGTGACATGCAGGATACGTTTTATGTGAGTTTGAATCCGGAAATGGTTTTGCGCACGCAAACATCCAGTGTGCAAGTGCATATCATGGAGAGACAAAAACCGCCTATCCGCACTATTTCTCCAGGCCGTGTTTATCGTAACGAAGCCATTAGCGCACGCGCACATTGTCAGTTTCATCAAGTGGAAGGATTATACATTGATGAGAATGTTTCCTTTGCCGACTTAAAGCAAACACTTTTATATTTTGCCAGAGAAATGTTTGGTGCTGAAACAAAGATCCGTTTGCGCCCGAGTTATTTTCCGTTTACGGAACCAAGTGCCGAAGTAGATATCAGTTGCACGATTTGCGGAGGCAAGGGCTGCAACGTTTGTAAATACAGCGGATGGGTAGAGATCTTAGGTTGTGGCATGGTTGATCCGCAAGTGTTAGACAATTGCAAAATTGACAGTAACAAATTCAAAGGCTTTGCTTTTGGTATGGGCATTGAGCGTATCGCCATGCTAAAATATCAAGTAAAGGATCTTCGTTTATTCTTTGAGAACGACGTGCGCTTCTTAAAGCAATTCACTTCAGTTTCTAAATAATGGAGCGCGCAAAACGGATAGATGCACTTTTATCCATGCTTCAAACCGAACCAAAGGATATTTTTTTGAACTACTCCCTGGCTATGGAATACGCATCTGAAAATAATTTAGGTTTGGCTGAGGATCAGTTTTTAAAAGTGTTAAATTTTCAACCGGATTATATTCCCGCTTTTTATCAATTGGGGAAATTATATGAGCTCAAGCAAATAAACGACAAAGCCTTGGAATTTTTCTATAAAGGGAAAGACCTTGCAAAAACACAAGGAAACAACAAGGCTTTTAACGAGTTTTCGGAGGCGATCTTTATGCTAGAATAAACCTAAAAATTTTAAATATCGTTTTTGCCGAATTGTAAATGGCATCGATTTTAATTCTGAGGTAAAAGTTTTTTCACTAAATTTATCTAGACAAAATGAATCGCTTACTTACATCGTTTTTGATCCTTTGCACTTTGTTCTCTCTCCGATCGCAGGTGCACTATGGTAGTGTTGCAACTTATGGTTTACGCAAGATGATCACTACCTACACCGGAAATGCCATTTTAGTTCGTCGCTCATGTGATAATGCCACTGTAAATATCGGTTTCACCAGCTGTGGAGATCTTGATACAGCGACTTTAAAGATTTTTGTACTCGTTCCAAATCCACTCAGCGCTATTTCTACAACCGCTGTTGCCGCTTATAGCTTAAGAAAATTGCTTTGCTCTTATTCTGGTAATGCTATTCGCATTAGAAGTACAGCTGCCGGTAGCCCTACAACCGACATTGGCTTTACTGCAAATGGCGACCTTGATACAGCAACTATGAAAACGTTTGTTGGAGCAAATAGCGCGTTTGTTACCATTTGGTACGATCAAAGCGGTAACGGACGAAATGCTTCACAGGGCACAAATAACAATCAGCCGCGAATTATGAACGCAGGCGTGATCGAATATCAAAATAATCGTCCTGCGCTTCGTTTCCAGGATATAAGCGATGGTTTACAAACAGCTAATTTTACAGCATATGGCACTGCTTCTTTGTTTAATGGTGTAGCTCGGGTGAATGCGAATCTTGCTGGTGCTTATAATACATTTGTTAGTAAAACCGGTTCCGGTGGAAACAATAATTTCCCGGGACCTTTTGATTTTTACTACAATGTTGGTGGCGGATCAATGAATCACATCACAGGTGCCGGAACTACTGCATCCTTTTTTAATCCGTCGCAAAGTTTTAACGCTGCAAAGCCACTGGGCATCTGGTCGTTCAATGTAGCGCTTTCTGCAAACACCGCTTCTTTCAATGGTACATCAATCTTAGCTGGCGGTGCCGCTACCAATTATGGCGATGCAGGACAACCTCTTAATATTGGAAAAAGAAATGATGGCGTTACTGGATTAAACGGTTGGATACAGGAAATTATTACTTGGGGAGGAACTGTACCAAGTGCTACTGACATAAAATATGTGGAGTGGACGCAAGGACAGTACTATTCAATAAGCGGCGCTCCTTCACTTGGAACGTTACCATCCGGAGTTCAAAGCGCCTCAGTTGCTACGTGGTACGACCAATCGAGCAGCGGCGCACATGCGAGTCCAACAGTTACAACTAACGCGCCCTTGATCATGTCAGCTGGAATTGTTCAACGTAACTCTACAACGATCCCCGCTATCAAATTCAATGGAGCACAAAAAGGTTTAGTTGCTAATCGCCCGGTTTCGGCTTATCCGATCACATTGTCTGCAATGGTTAGTAATTCTGCTGTGAGCACAAACGGTGCATTTGTGAAATTAGGGGGTGTGGACAATGTAAATAACACTACATCTGGCGTAGCAATTGGAATTGGGAATTCAGGAGGTAATTTTGACAATTCAGGAAATTCGCTCTTAGGTGTAAAGGAATGGAATGTGTGGTGTCCGTCAAGTCCGAACGTTACCTATCCAACAACACCGTTTGCTACCGAATACGTACAGTTAGCTTCAGGCACCTGTTCGGCGTATCTTAATGGAGTTAACGTACCTCTTTCAAATCCAACGGCAACTGTAGGCGCAAGTATTACAGGTAGTTTATATGTTGGAGGTTACCGAAATGCAACCGATCGTTTTCCATCTGTGAAGGAAACAGAAATTGTAGTATTCAGTTCCGCACTAAATGATACGCGACGTGTTTTGATGAATTCGAATCAGGCAGCCTATCATAACATCACGCTTACGGGAACAAGATATACGCCGCCTTCGGCAAATAACTATCACCGATTTGTTTTAGGGATCGGAAGAGTTAGTGCCACTGACAGTGTAAATTCAACACGCGAATCGGCAGGAATGGGATTCACGTGTACAGCTAGTGCGGGAACGTTTTTGCAAGATAATGGTGACTACTTATGCGCCGGTATGTCTTGTCCAACAAGATCAACAACTACTGCCAATGTGTCGACACCGATTCAATTACGCTGGTTGAATGATTGGTATATTGATAAAACGGATGTTGGAACTGCGGGAGGAAACGTGACCATCTATTTTGATTTTAGCGACTACGGATACACAAGTTTAACGCCAGGTGCTGCGGCAGGTTATAGTTTACTTAATCGTCCTAACACCGCCAGTAATTTTACTGTAATTCCCGTTGCAGCAAGCGTAAGTGGCGACCGAGTTTATTTTACAGTTAGTACAACCAGCCTAACCGATCTTACCTATTATACTATTGGCTCTAACTATCCGCCAACTAGTCCGCTTCCAGTAGAGTTGATGGATTTTACCGCGATCACTTGTGAGAGGGATGTGTGTTTGAGCTGGAGTACGGCCTCTGAAGTTAATGGAGATCATTTTGCAATTGAACGCTCGGGCGACGCGGAAAATTGGACAGACATAAAACATGTAAAGGCGGCTGGAGATAGTAAAGTGAAGCGTAGTTATGAAACTATGGATTACGAACCATTACCGGGTGTAAGTTATTACCGTTTGAAAATGGTTGATAAGGATGAAACATTCAAGTATTCTAAAATAGAATCAGTTGAATTCAAAGATGGTTTGGAAGTAGGTATCTATCCTAATCCAAGTTCGGGCACGTTCAATTTAAGTAACTGCAAGAATTACGATGGCGTTGTTGTTACGGATCTTTTAGGTAGAAAAGTTTATTCGGAGAACGTGAGTAAGAATGCAATGGTACTTGATTTGAATATACTTGAAGCAGGTTCCTACTTTATAACATTAAATAATTCGGTAAGCGGTCAGAAATTCACCTCGAAGGTGATCATCGATAAGAAGTAAAAATCCTAGTTGATCTTAATGATCTTCTTTTGATAAACGCGATCGTTCACATTTACCTTTAGAACATAAGTGCCGGAAGTCATTGCGGAATTGTCAAAGTTCAACAAGAGATCTGTTCTTCCTTTACTTTCTTTTCCTTCGTACAGTTTGAATTCTCTTCCTAACACATCAATGGCTGTAACAATGATCTTTGAATCTGTTGGAATTGATATGTTCAAAGTGATCTGATCTTTGAAAGGATTAGGATAAATATCGAGGTAATTTATTTCCTGATTTGAATTTGAAATTCCTAACACAAACGTTGTATCTACTTTTTGCCCATTGCTGCTTGTTACACCACTAAACATTCCCGCGCCATTTTCCGATTTTACATTAAAGTAATAAATGGTGTTTTGCACAAGCGTTAATGTTTTTGCAGTAACTGC
Organism: Bacteroidia bacterium; assembly: GCA_044229315.1. Classification (GTDB taxonomy): domain Bacteria; phylum Bacteroidota; class Bacteroidia; order B-17B0; family Aurantibacillaceae; genus Aurantibacillus. Next base: position 50,933 of record JBGATG010000004.1, on the reverse strand, counting down.
CGTTGCCGCCCAATTGCTTGTCCAGCCCAAGGTATTTGTACTTCCCGGCGCTGTTCCAATACTGTACCAATAGCGAACAATTCCAGAGTTAGGATCAGCAGAAGGAGTCCAATTCGAACGTAGCGAATCTGTTGTATTCACAATAGAAATATCGTTCGCGTCACCATCATTTACGCTCGCAATATTTGTAGGCGCCGTCCAATCAACGTTTAGATCATAATAGAAAATAGGCGAGAGGTTGCCCGCGCTATCCTGGCAAATAGATTTTATTTTTCCGGCTGCTTGTATAGGGCTAGGATTTTGATAACGCAGATCGTTTGCTAAACCACTTCCAACGCTCACACCAACACTTGTAGAGCGTGAACGATACACTTTGATCTCATCAATACTAAATTTACAATTTCCACTCCTGAAAGAAATATATCCGCCGTTTTGATACGGAGAAGGGTCTGTCCACGCCGCAATTTTAGCGTTGTTCATGTACACGCCCATTTTCCCTGTAATGCGATCGTAAATGATCTTAATGTCATACCATTGTCCCGCAGTGAAATTTACCGCGGCGGTGTATTGAGGACTTCCAAAAACATTATTCACTACTTTGTAGATCTGTACAACCTGGTCATCTAACCGGAACCAAACAAAATAAGAGTTATTACGATTGCTGCTATCCGGATTGTCTACAAAGAAATGTAAGCCGGCACGACGTTGCGCTTGTGTGCCTTCAAATTTTGCCAGGAAATGATATAAATATCTATTCGATAAACTTTGTGTCAATGCCGCATAAATATTTGTATTTGCGGCAGCCGAACTTGTTTCGTCACTTTGCACTAATGCATTTCCTGTCACATTCCATGTTCCGGTTTTAACGGTCCACTCAGGGTGAATGGCGTTGTCAAAATTATCCGATAAAAATCCGTGCGTATAGTTCGCACGCCATTCGGTTCCATTATAATCAATAGCCTGGTAATATCCTTTTTCTACGCCGCTTCCCCCGGTATTATCAATGTCGTTTATCGTAGCGGTAAAATTCGCCGTGATCCATGGAGCAAGGGCATTGATGGTTGTATTTGGCGAAATAACATCCGTGGTAGTTGGAGCCGAGGAGTTGGTTGTATAAGTTGCAGCCCAACCACTTGCAGTAGTTGCGCAATCGCTTCTAAATTCAATTAATAAACTATCATTGTTGGAAGTAACAGGGCCAGGATTCACAGTTCCGGAATATTGTCCTATCAAAGGGGAATTTACAGTACCACCATCATAAATGAACATACTATCATAACCGGGTTCTAAATTAAATGAAGTAAAGTTGAGGGTGATATTTGTAATTGCTGGTTTTGTAATGAGCCAAAATTTACGCTCATCATCCGAGTAATTTGAACTTGGTCCGCCGGTGTCATATAGATTTCCTGCAGTCGCAGTATAAGTCACAACTGTATACGTATTATTGATAAGCTTATAATATTTCCCCCAATTCCATATTGGTCCCGGATCGGTATGAGTTTGGTTGACATAATGTTGATGGCCTTTTACTTTTGTGCAGTTTCCAAGTTGACACTGCGCCGAGCTTCCACTGCAACTTGGGCCGTAATAGGTTCTTAATGGATTGATGGAATTACTGCTGCAAATATCCTTTGTTAAAGCAGCGGAACCAGCGTAAAGCGCGTTAGTGAACCAGGAAGCAGTACTTATGTAACCCTCATGTTCAATTCCAACTGTATAAGGATTTTCACTTCCAACATGCCAGGCTTTGCTTGCTTCAAGCACCATTTGTGTTACTTGTCCGTCGCTACTGCGAACCACATAATGTGCAGAAGCTGAGGCACTGCAATTTTGGAACCAGGAGATACATCCGGCATAAGTTCCCTGTACAAAATGTATGGTAACCGCGGTGATCTGTGATCCGTTTCGCGAACTATAATTGCAGCTTGCTGCCGGCGACCACAATGCAGGAGGATAATCTGCTGAATAAACAGTGGCCGAAGAAGTCATTTTATAATTCTGTTGCCCGTTACCGATCTTATCTCCATCCATAATGACCGAAGGGGAAGAAAGCACTTTCAAATTCTCGCCAAATAGTTCTTCAAGATCAATGTTGTATGCGGTAAAGTCATATTTTGCTGCTGCTTCTTGGTTGTTTAAGAACCAATACAGTTGATACAAATGCGAATTGAGTACAAAATCATTTTCAATGTTATTAGCAATTGGTAATTCGCTAAGCGCAACAAAAATGGTGGTGTAATCCTTTAGATCGTTTCCGTAAACGTGATAGGCACTTTGCAAAGCAGAAAATGCAGCGGCGTAAGCCATGATATGGATCTCAGCGTTGTCGGCAATAGCGTGAGCTTTATAACCTGAGTATGCGGCAACCAACGAAAGATTATTTCTAAAGTAACCTTTGCCATCATCGATCAAGCCAAACACGCCTTTTGTTTCGGGATAACCGATGCAACTATGATCTTGATCTTTTAAATGAACGAAGCGACTTTGCGTAAATGCAACCGCTTCTAAAGCGCCCTTTGGGATAGAAGGATTAATGAGGTATGCTTTTTTGAATGTAGCCGCGAACTTATTTTCGGGGAAAATGCTTTCTGTTGCAAGAAGAGAACTAAAAGAGAAACAGAGAAAGTATAAGATCAGTTTTTTCATTAAGCCACACGAATTTACGAAATTTAAGACGTTATGGTTTGCCGAATTGTAAGGAGAAACACCTTAAATTGATTTAGAGCTTATAAATTCTCCGAATTGTTGAAATCCCATTAAAATCAAGCCTTTCAGGGCTTTTTTCCAAGGAGTTTATAGGCTTCGTGGTATGGGTTTACAAACTCTTTTTGAACAAGATCGTCCAATTTTTTCCACACCTCATTGCTTGAATAGAATTGCTTGATCACTTCTTCATTTAATGTCTCTTTTAAGATCTCGATCAATTGATCTTTTCGTTTTTTAGAGAAATAACCTTTTGTCTTAGCGTGATCACGATAAGTTTCAAGCGTTTGATAGACTTCTTTGATGCCTGTGTTATTTACGCTTGAACAAACTTCCACTTTTGGGATCCATCCACTTTCGGTCGGAGGAAATAAATGAATGGCATTTGCGTATTCAGCCTTGGCAATTTTTGCCTTCGCTACATTGTCGCCGTCGGCTTTGGTGATTACGACGCTGTCGGCCATTTCCATGATACCGCGTTTAATCCCTTGCAATTCATCGCCAGCACCCGCCAACATCAACAGTAAAAAGAAATCCGTCATTTTGCTTACTGCAATTTCGCTTTGGCCAACACCAACGGTTTCAATAATGATAAAATCAAATCCAGCAGCTTCACACAGTAAAATAGTTTCGTACGTAGCGCGCGCCACGCCACCTAGTGATCCTGAACTTGGCGTTGGGCGAATGAACACATTTTGTTGCGAGGACAAAAATTCCATTCGCGTTTTATCACCCAAAATACTTCCCTTGCTTTTTGAACTACTAGGATCAATAGCCAATACCGCGATCTTATGATTGTGCGCTAAAAGTTCTTTCCCAAAACTTTCAATAAAGGTACTTTTTCCAACGCCCGGAACTCCCGTTATTCCCAAACGAAACGACTTTCCCGAATGCGAGATAATTCCATCAATAATTTCGGAAGCTAAAACCTGATGATCTGAATTTGAAGATTCAATAATGGTAATGGCGCGACTTAAAACAGTGATATCGCCTTTTAAAACTCCATCAATAAAAAACGAAGCATTTTTATTATCGGAAAATTTATTCAAAACGTAAATGCTTAACCGAAATACCTTTGTTCTGTAATTCTTGAATAGAAGCTACGCCTATCTTTAGATGATCTTCTACAAATCCATCGCTCACTAATTTGTCGCTCGCTTCTGTTTTTACCCCATCCGGAACCATAGGTTGATCGGTAACCAAAAGTAAAGCGCCGGTTGGTATCTCATTGAAGAACCCGGTAGTGAAAATGGTTGCTGTTTCCATATCAATAGCCATCACACGCAAGGTGCGTAAGTAGTCTTTAAATTTATCGTCGTGTTCCCAAACCCTGCGGTTGGTTGTATATACTGTCCCCGTCCAATAATCGCGATTAGCTAAACGAATGGTATATGAAATTGCTTTTTGCAAACTGAAAGCAGGCAAAGCAGGTACTTCCGGCGGAAAATAGTCGTTACTTGTTCCTTCGCCACGTATGGCGGCAATGGGTAAAATGAGGTCACCTAATTTATTCTTCTTTTTTAAACCGCCGCATTTCCCAAGGAAAAGAGCTGCTTTTGGCTTTATAGCGGAGAGAAGATCCATGATCGTTGCGGCAGTAGGGCTTCCCATTCCAAAATTAATAATGGTAATATTATTGGCAGTTGCGCTGCACATGGGTTTATCCAAACCTTTTACTTCCGTGTTATATAGTTTCGCGAAAAGATGAACGTAAGTAGTGAAATTCACCAGTAATATGTATTCGCCAAATTCGTTCAACGGAACGCCGGTATAACGAGGTAGCCAGTTGTTTACAATTTCTTCTTTGGTTTTCATATCAGGATAGTATTTTTGAGCTGTATACCGTTTGTATAAAGATATTTAAAAATTACGTAAAAATCGTGTTCCCCGAGCTAAAATATCCACGCTTCAATATCCGTTTAAAAGAGGGCGGAAAGGATAAATTACAGGTTTTTGACGGCATCAGAAAGAAATGGCTGCAGTTAACGCCGGAAGAGTGGGTGAGACAGCATGTTGTAAATTATTTTATTCATCATCACCATTATCCTGCTTCGCTGATCTCTCTCGAAAAAGAAATAGAATTGAATGGGTTGAAAAAACGTTACGACGTGGTTGTTTATACGAAGCAGTTGAAGCCATTTATTATTGTAGAGTGTAAAGCGCCCGGCGTAGAATTGTCTCCCGAAGTTCTCGATCAGGCTTCGCGTTACAATTTAAAATTGAACGTGGAATACGTTTTTATCACGAATGGTTTAAAGGATCAAATTTACAAGGACGGAACCATTGCCGCCGGCTTACCTGCTTATCAGGAATTTGCGGGTGAAGATTAGATCATCATTGCAACTCACTTTTACAAAATAAATTCCTTCCTGCAATCTGCTTGTTTCGATCTTGACATGATCTTCTGAGTTCACCGTTTCAAACGCAAGTTTTTTACCGTAAACATCCATGATACTGTAAGAAGTTATTTTTCTATTGGGTAATCGCAAGTTAAGTTCATTAGCTGCGGGATTTGGAAACAGATCTACGGATAACGAAAAGTCATTTTCTTTTAAAGAAGAAGGAAACATATTCTTCTTGAACTTTCTAAAGAATCTCCAGATCTCAACACTCGCATTAAAATCCTGGCAGGTTGTTCCAATTGGAAAAGCACCGGGCCAGGTGTGTGCACCATTAGTTACTTTATACAATTCTACTTCCGCACCGTTTGTTCCTCCGGTATATTTATAATTGATAGCGGTTGCACCATCACCTGCGTTTATATCAGGAACATTTGTTGTAACTGGTGTTGGATTACAATTATTGAATTTACGCCATTTCTTTACCACCGAATCTATGTGCGCGAATGTGGCGTCGCCATTGTACGGAACAGTTGCATCTGCAGTACCATGAATTTCCATTACCGGAAACGGGCGATTTGGCGCACAACTGAACCATGAATTCAACATATCGCCGGTAACAGACGCAATAGCTGCAAAACGATTTGGCAATTGGCAGGCCAAATAATAACTCATGATGCCGCCATTACTCATGCCGCAACTGTAAACGCTATTGAGATCGATATTGTAAGTGAGATCGAGTGAATCGATCAGATCATTCATAAAAAGAACATCGTTAGCACCCGGACCAAATCCCGCGTTCCAATACTGCGAACTGCTAATACTTGTTCCTTCTGGTAAAACCATTAAGAATTTTGCAGTATCCGCAATAGGCATAAAATTGCTGTAGGCCTGCTGTTGACTAGCGTTTGAAGTATAACCATGTAAATTAAAAACAAGCGGTACAGCTTGCCCCGTATAGCTATTTGGCACATACAAACGGTATCGACGAAAGATGTTATTTGATTTAATGCTGTCGGAAATGGTTACTCCCTGCGAAAAAACAAAAAAGCCTGTTAACACAAACAGGCTTAATATGAGGTGCTTTACTTTAAACATAAAGCTAATATAGTCATTATAAAGCTGCGTTCAAAAATTAGATTTTTTTAGGAGAACGAATTTTAAAAAACGCAGTTTACAAAAGGTAAATGAGCATTTTAAAAATGAAGTTCGACGACAAAAAGCAATTTCGGAATGCGGCCTATTAGTTGTTCAACATTACAGGCATTACCAACATAAGAAGATCCTCCTGAGGATTCGCCTTGTTGTTGGGTAAAATAATTCCCGCGCGGTTTGGAGCACTCATTTCAATGAAGATCTCATCCCCTTCGATGTTGCTTACCATTTCGATCAGGAAACGTGAATTGAAACCAATTTCCATATCCTCGCCAACGTAAGTACAAACTAAACTTTCGTGACCTTCATTTGCAAAATCAAGATCTTCCGCGTTAATGGTCAACTGACTACCTGCAATTTTTACACGAATTTGATGCGTTGCTTTATTGGCGAATACGCTGATACGCTTCAAGGCCCCTAAGAACGCCAAACGATCAACGGTTAGTTTATTTGGATTTTGTTTTGGAATAACTGCTTCGTAGTTTGGATACTTTCCATCGATCAAACGGCAGGTCATGTTCACATTTCCAAAACTGAATAAAGCATTTGTTTTATTGAATTCAACTTTTACCGCGTCATCAATTCCTGTCAACAAATTCTTCAACACGTTCAACGGTTTTTTTGGCATGATGAACGAAGCAGATGCGCCTGCTTTTGCGTCGTTACGAATGTAACGCACCAATTTGTGCGCGTCGGTTGCAACAAAGATCGAATTTGCCTCGGTAAATTGGCAATACACACCATTCATTACCGGACGAAGATCATCGTTACCCGTAGCGAAAATAGTTTTGTTGATAGCCGAAGCTAACACATCACTTTTGATCACAATAGAAGATTGCGATTCGATCTTTGCCATTTTAGGATAATCACTTCCGTTATGACCACTGATACTGTAATCGCCGTTCTCCGTTTTTATTTTGGTAGAGAATTTTGTTTTATCGATGATGAACGAAATTGGTTGCTCAGGCAAATTGGAAAGCGTTTCCATTAATGTTTTTGCAGGGATGGCAATTGATCCGCCTTGCGACGATTCCACTTTTACCGAACTGGTAATAGCGGTCTCCATATCGCTGGCCGACACGGTTAACTCTCCACGCTCTATCTCAAACAAAAAGCAATCAAGTATAGGTACTGTATTATTGGTGCTTAAAACACCGCTAATGGCTTTCAAGTGCTTTAGTAAAGTAGAGGCTGAAACAACAAAATTCATATCGCTAATTTTCTAGCAAAATTAAGCTTAGTGTAAGATTGGGGCTTTTAATTAGCCCTTAGTTTTAAGCTACTTTTTAACAGTTTGTTCACCAGTGAAATACTGGGTTGTAACGAACAATTTACCAAATACAAAATACTGAATGGTGGCCCATTCTTTTTTGTCCTCAAAATTTACGTACAAACGGTCGGGATCATATTTGTATCTCACCCCATATTCGAAATTTGTCTTCGATGGAACCGGTTTATAGTAAAAATAGTAATCGTGTTTTTGATTTTGTGTGTCGGTAAGAGAGAACGCGCAAAACGGTTTTCCCTGCTTGGTCAACGAATCCACTACCGGTTTATCCGATGAGGTAAAAATAGCCTCGCAATTTAAGTTCAGGAAATACGCGAGGTATTGTTTCATCATGAGTTCGTTGAATGGGATCTTTTGCCCTTTGTGATCCGTTAATTCAAATGTTTTGGTGTTCAAAATATTGATAGCAAAAGAAGAATCCGCTTTGGCAAAATTGGTGTACTCTATCTTTTTTAATTGTGCCGGTGAATAATTGATGACTGATAAATTTCTCCAATATTTCTCCTCCACAATATAACGCGTATTCAAATAGCCTGTGAATCCCGGGATAAAAACCACATAGGGATCAGCATAGTTTTCACCGCTCTCAATATCGGTAAGCAACATGTGAGTTCCTTCGCCATCCATGGTCTCGTGTCCCACATAGTATTGTTTGATGAGATCGTCGCCCGAATAGATCTCAACTTTAATGGCTCTGTATGCTAATACTTTTAGAGTTCCTTCCTTTGCCTGGCGAGCCACCGGGTGTTTTACCTCCACATTCTTGATCGTCTCTAATAGCGTTAAAATAGCATCGGGGCGGACATAAAATTTATCATTCACCATCCATCCTTTTGGAGTGCGAACAACGGTACATTGCTTACCGTTCTTATCGGCCATGAAGATCTTGGTAATACTGGCGGTATCTTTTACTTTAAAATCGCGGGAATCCTCATCTAATGTACCTGATCTCCCTTTTTTCTTAAAGATCAATACCGAGGCAACAATAAGTGCAATGAGAACAAGAATGGTAATAAGCGATGAGCGTTTCATTAAGCGCTAAGGTAAATAAAATTAGGAAGGAACATGCATCCAGTTGTAATAAGGATCACGCCAGATGTTAGAAGACGTCTTAAAACTCGCTACGTGTATCGAATAATGAATTGGCAAGACGATTGTAACGTAATGAAATCTCGAATCCACCATTTTTATTGGTAGCGGTTCTGTATCCCGAAAGATTCACATCGTACGACATTCCAACTGCGTAATCGCCAAACTCAAGTAATAGTTTTGGGATCAGCGCATCTTTTGAGCGGTAAAATAAACCAAAACCAATACAGTTCTGAGTTTTTTCGCCTGTAACTTTTGTTCCCGTTGCTAAACGCATTTTAAAATAGGTTCCCATCACCATTTCGTAAGCGCCACGGATCTTATACGTGGTAGGGATTGGATTACCATTGTAATCAAGTCCTTTTTTACCTTGTTTTTGAATGATGTAGGCTGGAGCCAAAGTGAAACGTGTATCTTCAAAATCAATGTTAGATATCAAAGATCCAACATAACGCACCGGTAAACGATACGCAGAACCGGCAGCAAATTCTTGTTTAGGGCGATTTAAGTGATAAGCAGCTAAACCAACTCTTAATTTGATCACGTCATCATGATCCTGATCGGTTTTTACCGAACTAACTTCATAAGCTAAACCGGCGCCAACATCAGTAGTTGTAAAATTACGGAACACGTTCAATTCACCTGAAGGTGCATCCGGATTAATAGCTTGCCCATCGAATTGAGAGGCATAAGTTAACTTTGAATAATCAGCAGTATTTCCGATAGCGCCACCATAAATTCCGGCACACATTACATTGTGTTTATTCAATTTTACCAATCCGCTTAAATTCACCATGGCTTGTGTACGCGCTAATTTTGCAGCACCGGCCACATCGCGGTACAACACAAAACCAACACCTAAGAATGCAGGTCTTCTTTTGCTTTTAAATAAACCGGCGTCAACCGACAATAAACTTGTTTGGAAAGCTTTGCCCATTGCTTGCCATTGATTGCGATACGCAAGGCTTGAACGGAAATACCCCGGGAAAAATCCTGTATTAGCAGGATTGATCAATAAAGGAGTTTCACAGATCTGAGAGAAGTGAATATCCTGCGCTTTTGTTTGAACAGAACTTGTTAAAACAAAAATTGCCAATATGATCCTAAAATTTTTCATAATATCTTTTTTGCGTCCTTACCTGACTAATGTTACGTTTCCTTTATACGCTTTGGGTTCATTATACACGTTCTTGAACGTGATGTAATAAGCGTAAACACCTGTTTGCGCTTGCGCACCATTCCAGTTTCCATCCCAACCTTCCATTGGATCGGTAGTACGGAATACTTCCTGACCCCAACGATTCCAAACGCGCATTTCATATTCGCGTGAATATCTTCCACTACCTAAAATTCCAAACTTATCGTTGTTACCATCACCGTTAGGCGAGAATCCCGAAGGCAATGCCGCTTCTTCTTTTCTATCGGTGAACACAGCAACGATGCTATCACCCTGAGGATTTCCAAAGAAAATACCAATAGAATCTAAACTTAATGGACGGTTATTAGATTCCACATGGTTCTTAATTTCCCAATGATCAAACACAAAGGTAGAATCAATAGAGTAAGCTTTTAAGCCCATTTGCCCAACGAAGTATTTACCATTCCACACATAGTACGGAAGCACTTGTGTGTTCAATTTCACCATGCCGGAATTTGCCGGTCGAATATCCACAGTGATTGGGTATGGACCAACCATACCATAACATCCAACTGTATTGAACGCCGTTGCCATCATGTGGCAGCGTGCATCGATATTACGTTTTAGTGCAGACATGTTTGTATCCCAAAGATCTGTTTGCGTTACAAAGGCTCCCGGTGTTGGTGTTGTACCCTGGTCCTCATGCTTCTTCATTTCAAGACGATAAATGCTATTGATCGTATTCCAGTGATTAAGTATCTCGGTACAACTCAGCGGCCCGTTCAAAAGATCCTGGTAGCGCATCAAATAATCGCGACGGAATTCGGCGTTACCGCCATTTTTGTTCATCAATGTCCAAAAAATTCTTCCTTGGCCATTGTAGTAATTTGGCGGTGTTAAGTTGTAAGTTTGTTGAGCGATAGCGCAAGGCGATGAGATCGGCGTGTTGTATGCACCACCTTGTGTTACCCAAGTGTATTGGAAAACAGAAGGCATGTTCCAAAGATAATGATGCCATCTTCCACCACTTGTAAGGGTATTCGATCCTTTTGCCATAGCGATGTTATACTTGTACAATTCTCCATTTTGACAGTAACTGTTCAGGATATTCCAATCAATGAAATTCGGAATATCCATTCGTGTATTCTTGAGCGTATTGTAATTTTGATTTACCTGGTTAGGACTAGTAGAATTGAATGCGTAAAAGTTCAAGAAGCTGTAGGTGTCAACAGCAGGTAATCCAAACCAATTGTTAGTTTGAGTATGCGTTAACGGTGTTCCCCATTTATCCTGAACATAACCTTCTCCATTGTGATAATACAACATGGTTGTTTTATCTTTTGCGGTTTGTTTGTTGTAAAACGCCTCGTACTCTTCATCCATTACCTCTTTGAAGTTGTAGGTACCCATGTATTTACCGTTAAAGTAAACTGAAATTGGCTTGTAGTGCAAAGGATTTACTTTAAGATTGTTTTTCGCCGCAAGTGTTTGAACAAATACGTCGCGTATGGCGGTACCATAGGAGGTTCCCCCTACGGTAACATGAGCTTCATAATCACCGCCGTAAACATCTAAGCTTGTAAACAGGGTACGCGTACTAGCACCTAATTCGGGAACGTTAAAGATCGGTGTTTCAAAATCACAACCAAATCCACGACGGTCATCAATACGAAGATTGAAACCTTTTTGAGGCGTCATCCACGATTCCTGTATTGGTTTGGTCATAGCTCCGTAACCTTCGGTCACAAATCGTTTTGGCCCTGTGGATTGCATTTCGAAATATTCTACATGAACAGTTTGCGCAGGCGTTCCAACCGCAAACCATAGGGTTGACGTTGGTGGACAAACAGGTCCTTGATCAACCGCTAAAGAAAGAACTCCGAATTTACTTGAAAAATCGCTTTCTAAAACTCCGGTTTCGCAGAAGTAAGTATTGGTTTCCACAAAACTCGGAAGATAATTCAACTCACAGTATGTTGGCTGAACCGTTGGATTGGATGCAATAAGCGAATAAGTTGATTTAGGGAACGTTGCTGCACGATACATCGTAAGCACCGTTGGTGGCGCAAGCAATGGTGTTGCCCCATCAATGTATTGCTGAGAACAAGTGTTTTGTCCACCATAAGGATTTGGCGCGTTTGGAAATGGGTATGACCCGTCGGTTGTGAACCACACGTTGAAACAGGATGTGTCTATAGGGAAACCAGGAAACGCATGGTATATTTCGAATGTATTTGTAGTCACAGCACCAATGCCAGCGCCTTCGGTGAAGTATGGTTTTGGACAATAATCGATGTAAGGTTGTTTGTCGTTCACGGCAGAGAACGTAGGAGCAGTGTAAACTCTCCAACCTCCAATACCAACCGTTTGGTAATCGGAAACAGGAGCGTTCAAGCGCCCGCGTGTATGCATCTCCTGAGTTTTTTGTACACAAATGGAATCGCGAACAACACCATTAGGCGCGGTTAAAATGATCCATTGGTTCTTACATTGATCAATTGTAAAATTCGTATGCGTATGGTGAAGTCCGTTGACCACTAAATCTTCGTCGCGACCACTCATCCAAATGATGGAATATTGGTTTGGACTCATGATAAAGTTGTTTTTAAATTGCCATTTTTTAAGATTCGTGCGATCGTTACTCAAGTAGTATCCCTGTAAGTTTACAGTTTGGGTGTGATTACTGTAAAGTTCAACCCAATCAGAGGGTTTAAAGTAGTTATCTAAAGTTGCAGCAGCGCCCTGAGTATTGGTTACCATATATTCGTTTAAGCAAATGGCAACAGCTGACTGAGAATAAGCAAGTTTTGTAAAAAAAGTACATGCGAAAAATAGGAAAATATAAACCCCTTTAAATCTTAGCATTTGCATAAATTTTAGATGTTAAAATAAATCAATTCAAATATACTAACCTATACGCTAAAACCCAAAGAAAAGTTGGGTTTCGGGGTATTTTGTTAAATATTGGCTGTTAATTGTGTCATTAATCTCGTACCTTTGTATTTTCCCCGATTTCTCACATGAGCGAGATCATTAAACACGAGTGCGGTGTTGCTTTTATAAGGCTCTTAAAACCGCATGGTTACTACAAGCAAAAATATGGTTCGGCAAGGTACGGTTTACACAAGATGTACCAACTTATGGAAAAAATGATCAATCGCGGGCAGGATGGGGCGGGGATTGCTACAGTTAAGCTGGATACAGAGCCCGGAACTACCTACATTGACCGTTTAAGATCCATTGAAAATAAGGCTGTTCAGGATATTTTTGGGCAGGTAAACGATTTGTTCGTAAGTGCGTCGCAAAAGCACCCCAATGAGTATAAAAGCGCCGATTGGCAGAAAGAAAATATTCCCTTTTTGGGCGAGCTGATCCTCGGCCATTTGCGTTATGGCACTTTTGGTAAGAATACCGTTCACAGCTGCCATCCTTTCCGTAAGCAAAATAACTGGAAGAGCAGAAATTTGGTGGTTGCGGGTAATTTTAATTTGACCAACGTGGACGAATTGTTTCAACAATTGGTTGAATTGGGTCAGCATCCACGCGAAAAAGCGGATACCGTTACGGTACTTGAGAAGATTGGCCACTTCTTAGATAAAGAAAACGATAAATTATTCCGTCAGTTCAAAGAACAAACCGACGATAACGAAGAGATCAGTAAACTTATTCAATCCAACGTAAACGTAAGTTCTATTTTAAAAGAGAGTAGCAAAAAATGGGATGGTGGATATGTGATGTGTGGATTGATGGGACATGGAGATGCGTTTGTAATTCGCGATCCAAATGGAATCCGTCCCGCCTATTATTATAAAGACGAAGAGATCATTGTAGTAGCCAGCGAGCGCCCGGTGATCCAAACTGTTTTGAATGTTCCTTTTGAAAAAGTTCAGGAAATAAAACCTGGTCACGCCGTGATCGTTAAAAAAGACGGAACATTTAGTGAGGAAGAAATTATTGAGCCAAAAGAAAGAACGGCCTGTTCGTTCGAACGCATTTATTTTAGCAGAGGAAACGACGCGGATATTTATCAGGAACGTAACGCGCTTGGAAGAAATTTAGTGGATTCGGTTTTGAAAGCCATTGATCACGATCTTGAAAATACCGTGTTCAGTTATATCCCTAACACCGCGGAAGTGGCGTTTGGCGGGCTCATTGACGGTTTGCATCACTATTGCGACAAATTAAAATTGGATAGATTAAGCAAAGGAAAAAATTTGTCGGAAGCTGAGATCAAAAAAATATTGAGCATACATCCACGTGTACATAAAGTCATTTCTAAAGACGCGAAACAACGCACATTTATTACTGCCGATGAAACGCGTGATAGTTTGGTAAATTTGGTTTACGACATCACTTACAAGACCATAAATAAAGGCGTAGATAATTTGGTTGTAGTGGATGACAGTATTGTTCGTGGTACAACGTTGAAGCAAAGTATCCTTTCTATTTTGGATCGTTTGAATCCTAAAAAAATCATTATTGTTAGTTCAGCCCCGCAAATTCGTTACCCGGATTGTTATGGAATTGATATGGCTGTGCTTGGTCGTTTCACCGCGTTTGAAGCTTGTGTTTCTCTTTTGAAAGATAGACATAAAGAAAATTTGATCGATGATGTTTACGAGAGAGCTAAGGCAGAATTAGAAAAACCAAAAGAAGAGCAGAAAAATGTCGTTCGTGAATTGTACGAGCAATTTACTGCCGAAGAGATCTCGGATAAAATTGGCGAACTCATCAAACCAAAGAATTTAAAAGCAGATCTGAAGATCATTTACCAAAGTATTGAAGGTTTGCATCAATCGTGTCCAAATAATTTGGGCGATTGGTATTTTACCGGAAAATACCCAACACCCGGGGGGATTCGCGTAAGCAACCGCGCTTTTGTGAATTATATGGAAGGCAAGAACGTGAGAGCTTATTAAAAGTAAAAAGGAATAGGTAAAAAAACAAAAAGCCCTTCATTTTTTGAAGGGCTTTTTTATGAATAGCTTTTTATTTTTGTAAAGCCAATTGAATTTCGGAATGTATTTTTAATTCATCTCCAACCATTACGCCTCCTGTTTCCAAAGCTGCATTCCAGGTTAAGCCAAAATCCTTGCGATTTATTTTTCCTTCAATGCTAAATCCTGCTTTGGTATTTCCGTAAGGATCTTTTCCGATGCCTCCAAAGTTCACGTCTAAACTCACAGGTTTTGTCACGTCTTTGATCGTTAAGTTACCATTGAGTTTGTATTCGTCATCGCTTTTCTTGGTCATTGAAACGCTTTCAAATTTGATGGCCGGGAATTGAGCTGCGTCAAAGAAATCAGGCGACTTCAAATGTCCATCGCGTTGATCGCTGTTGGTACTGATCGAATTCACATCGGCTGTAAAATTGATCTTCGCTTTCGAAAAATCATTTCCGTCGGTTGTTGCATTCACATCAAATTTCTTGAAACCGCCGGTTACATTGGCGATCATCATGTGTTTCACTTTAAAATTTACTTCACTGTGCATTGGGTCTAAGGCCCATTTTGTTGTTTCCATAGTTATTTGGTTTTTATATTAAAAATTCATTGGTACTTCCATAAACAAGATCTCGGCACTTTCGCTTAAAGAAGTAAGGTCGATCTTATCCGTATTCCAAACGCCAAGTCCGTCACGTTCGTTCAATTCTGTTCCGTTCAAATTAAAACTTCCTTTGATCACAAACGCGTAAACGCCGTTTCCTTCTTTATGAAAAGAGTAATTCGCGCTTTTATCTTTATCAAATGTTCCCAAACTGAACCAGGTATCCTGATGCACCCAAACAACTCCCCCGGCATTTTGTGGCGATACAATGGTTTGCATTTTATTTTTACGATCCTCAGAATTTATTTTTTGTTGATCGTAACGCGGCGTTACGTTTTTCTTATTCGGAAAAACCCAGATCTGTAACAGATTTGTTTTTCCTTTTCCGCTATTGAATTCGCTGTGTTGAATGCCGGTTCCGGCGCTCATTACCTGGATCTCTCCATTCATAATGGTGGAAGCGTTTCCCATACTGTCTTTATGCGAAAGTTCTCCGGTTAATGGGATCGTAATGATCTCCATATTATCGTGCGGATGAGTCCCAAAACCCATGCCCCCTTCAATAATATCGTCATTCAAAACTCTGAGTGCACCAAAGTGTACTCTTTCAGGATTATAATATCCCGCGAAACTAAATGAATGATGCGCGTTTAGCCAACCATGATCGGCGTGGCCTCGTGTATTTGCTTTGTGTAAGATGGTATTTGCCATAACTGTTGATTTGATGATACAAAGTTATGCCAAAGGAAAGCCTCAAAGCATTGAACTAGATTAAGAAATTTGAAAAGGATCAGGAATGCGCTTTTTTGGCTCTGATCTTACTTAAAAATTCGGGCGTTACACCCAAATAAGAGGCGATGTGATGTTGTGAAACTCGTTGCGGGATCCCAGGATAGCGTTTTAGGAATTCTTCATAACGCTTTTCGGCAGTGTGTGCAATTGTACTATGAAATCTATTTTGAAGAACACCCAAATTCTTTTGGATCATGAGCCGGAACACGCGCTCGAACTTTGGCACTTTAAATAGTAGCTCTTCTTTTGATTGAGGTGTAAGGATCAATAATTCTGAATCTTCAAGAGCCTGAATATAGAAATCACTTTTTGTTTGTTCATTAAAACTACACATATCGCTTACCCACCAGTCTTCCACCGAAAAATATAACACAGTTTCTTTGCCTTCCTCATTCAGCAAATAGGTCATGATACAGCCTTTGTTAATAAATGCCTCAAAATCGCACACCTCACCGGCCTGCAATAAATGCGCCTTTTTCTTTACTGATAAGGGTTTGAGCAACGAATTAAAAATCTCGAGATCGCTTTTACTGAAAGTATGATAACGTGTTACATTTTTATTTATTTGCTCGAACATTGTTTAAGTATAACGCTTAAATTTAGTAATTTTAATAGGAGTAGATCAAACACAAGCATGAAGACAGTTTTAATTACAGGAAGTAGCAGTGGCATAGGTTTGGGCATAGCCCGCGAATTTGCCAAGACCAAACAATTTAACATTATTTTTAATGGACTCGAGGAAAATGGTCCGCAGATTGCAGAACAGGTAGGCAAGGAATTCGGAATTGGCACGATGTTTAGCAACGCGAACATGCTTAAGCCCGAAGAATTGAAAAAAATGGTGAGCGACGGTATAGCAAGATTTGGAAAGATAGATGTATTGGTAAACAATGCAGGGATCCAACACGTATCCGCTATCGAAGATTTTCCGGAAGAAAAATGGAATGCTATCATTGCCATTAATTTAACCTCCGCTTTTCATTTAACCAAAGCAGTTTGGAAAGGAATGAAGGAGAGAAAATTCGGACGCATTATAAATATAGCCTCGGCGCATGGATTAGTAGCGAGCGAATTTAAGAGTGCCTATATTGCCAGTAAGCACGGAATTGTGGGATTTACAAAAACCATGGCTTTAGAAGGAGCGCCGTTCAATATTACTTGTAATGCTATTTGTCCGGGTTATGTACGCACGCCTTTAGTAGAAAAGCAAATTGCTGATCAAGCCAAAACGCATGGTATACCGGAAAGCGAAGTAGTAAGCAAAATAATGCTCTATAAACAAGCGGTTAAAGACTTTGTAACCGTTGAGCTTCTAGGGCAAGCGGCGGTTTTAATGGCGGGTGAGGGTGCGGGTACTTTAACCGGGGTTGCCCTGCCAATAGACGGGGGTTGGAACGCCCAATAAATTGTTTTTAAGTTTAAGTAATAATATGTAACTTTGTAATAATTAAATCAATAGCTATGTTAAAACATGTTTTGATCTTGGTGATGTTGGTGGGCATGACTGCTAACGCACAAACAAAAGGAAAAGGTAAGGGAAAAGTTAAAGGAAAGGACGCAACTGATACTACAGGTGTTTTCCGTCCTGAAGAAGTGGAATTAAGCGAAATGGAACAATTCGAATTAACGCTTCCGTTAGATCAAGAGATCGATGGTATTACCGGTAAAATGATTTATCATAAAGACATTAAGAAAAAGAACGATTCTTTACGTAAAGAGTTTGCTAAGAAACTCAAATTGCAAAAGAATTCATTCAGAGTTTATACAAAACGTCCGAATCCAAAAAAGAAGGATGATAAGATGCAATTATGTATAAACATTGTGGCTAAGGATACCAATTTGGTGTATTCCATGAATGATACCATCATTAAGGATCCTGAGGTTTCCAAATTGCTATTCAATAAAACCATTGGCGATACAGTTTACCAGTTGATATACGTGGATGCCTTTAGTAAGACCGGCGGAGCATGCAGTGGAGGGCACGAAACAAAACTGTGGTTTGTTCGTTGGAATGCGCCTGCGGGTAAAGCGATCTGGAAAGCAAAAACAATTAGTTCATGTTATAAGACCATTACAAACATGACCAAGCAAGACCCTTTAACCTGGGATGGTAAAACGCCAATTTTGTTTAGTTACAACAAAGGTTCGCAGTTTATTGATGTCACCTTTGATCCTGAAAAATGCAAACAAGGATTCCAAACAGGCGATGCTGCCAACGGTAATTACAATAGTGGCAGCGGAGGCGAATAATTCTAATATATAGGCCGATCTGAGTAACGTTTCAAAAATAGCCTTGTATCCACTCTCACTCATTTATGGGTTGGTAGTGTTTATCAGGAATAAGTTATTCGATGTTGGAATACTAAAGGAACGTCGCGTAGATATTCACACCATTGGAGTTGGGAATCTAGCGGTGGGTGGTGCAGGTAAAACGCCTTTGGTGGAATACCTGATCAAACTTCTTCAGAAAAACGAATTTAGTTTAGCGACCTTGAGTCGCGGATACAAACGCAAAACCAGTGGTTATGTTTTGGCTGATGCTAACAGCACAGCCGATGATATTGGCGACGAACCACTTATTTACAAAACAAAATATCAGGTTGAGGTGGTGGTAGATGGTAATCGTTTGAACGGTGTTAAAAAAATATCTGAACTCGAGAAAAAACCGAACCTTATTTTGTTGGATGATGTATTTCAACACCGGTACATTCGTTGTGGATTAAATATTGTGGTAAGCGATTACGCGCATCCCTTTTTTAAAGATCACTTATTACCTTATGGAACTTTGCGCGAACAATTAGGTGGATTGGTTCGCGCAGATATCATTATCATTAGCAAAACTCCGGAGAGAACTACGCCTATTGAACTTAGAAATGTTTTAAAGGATGTAAAACCACTTGCGCATCAGCAAGTGTTTTTTAGTTATCTCAAATACGGTGACCTGTATTCCATTAGTGATCCCAATTTAAAATTGGAAGTAGAAAAAGAATTGTTCAAATACCATGTGATGGCGCTTACAGGGATCGCCAATGCGGATCCAATGATCACGTATTTGAAGGAATTCGCTAACGAAGTGTATCATTTCCCATTTGACGATCATCATGAGTATGTTCCCAAGGAGCTTGAAGATATTCAGCGCTATTATGAGCAGATCAATAAGAACTACAAACTGATCATTACCACCGAGAAGGACCTCATGCGATTAAAGAATTCGAGTATTTGGCCTATTGCAAAAAATATGAATATGTTTGTATTGCCGGTTGAGGTAACATTTAAAGATAAAGAAGAAGAGTTCAATAACATTATTTTAAAGTATGCAAGAACAAATAAATTCCACCACAAAAAGTATTCGTGAGAAAACAAATGATTTTAAACCTCTGGTTGGAATTATTTTAGGAACAGGTTTGGGTGGTTTGGTAAAAGAGATCACCGTTGAATATGTACTTCCTTATAACGAGATCCCTAACTTTCCTGTAAGTACAGTAGAAGGCCATAGCGGCAAATTAATTTTCGGTACATTGGGTGGAAAAAAAGTAATGGCCATGCAAGGCCGCTTTCATTTTTACGAAGGATACGATATGAAGCAGATCACCTTCCCGGTGCGTGTAATGAAAGCTATGGGAGTGAAAACACTTATTGTAAGTAATGCAGCGGGCGGAATGAATCCGAAATTTTCTGTAGGAGAATTAATGATCATCAATGATCAGATAAATCTTTTCCCAACTAATCCTTTGATAGGTAAAAATGATGATCAAATGGGTCCACGCTTTTTGGACATGAGTGAACCTTTCAAAAAGACATTGATCGATCTTGCAAAAACAATTGCCAAGGAAAATAACATTAAAGTGAGCGAGGGAGTTTACGCGGGTTTAACCGGTCCGTGCTTTGAAACGCCTGCAGAATACAGATATTTATGGAGAATTGGAGCAGATGCTGTTGGAATGAGTACAGTTCCGGAAGTTATTGTTGCACGCCACAGCGGTATGGATGTTTTTGGAATGAGTATCATCACCGATCTTGGAATTGAAGGACAAGTGCATAGCGTTACGCACGAAGAAGTTCAGCAGGTTGCAAATACACAAGAACCAAAAATGACGCTGATCATGAAAGAGCTGGTTGCTCGTCTTTAAGCTGTTTTCTTTAAAATTTCCACAGGTGGAAAAGGTAAGGCATGTAAATTATCGAACTCCTGGTATATCGTTCCCATTTGATACACGCTTGTTGCCAGATCAAATTCCTGTTCTACTTTTTTGCGATTCGCTTCTCCGTGAAGTTCAATCAGGTCTCGGTTCAGCACATATTTTTCCATCGCAAGATATAAAGTCTCAATTTTTACCGGATCAATTTTAAATCCGTTCTTCTTATCATGCACCAGAGTTTCAAACGCTGGAATATTACTTACGATCACTCCTTTTTTACAGGCCATTGCCTCCACAACCGAAACGCCAAAGCTTTCGTTATCGGGAATATTTATCAGGACATCAGATGAATTTAATAAGCCCGGTACTTCGCCGTTAGGTATTCTTCCTAAGAATTCCACATGCTTATTTAAGTTCAAATGACGACATAATTCCTGCAAAGTATTTGACTGTGTTCCATCACCGGCAATTTTCAATTTTACATTTCCGTGAACGTCGCGCAAAAGTTTAAATGCTCTGATAATGATCTCAACGTTGTAAACCTTTTCTAAATGCTTGGTGCTACAAAACACCAATTCCCTGTTTTGATTTTCTTCCGGAGAAAAATTCCGTGTATCGATACCAAAAGGGATAACAACAACTTTTTTAGTTGTGTAAATTGAAATTTCTCTTTGTAGAAAATCAGAACTTACCGTAATTCGTTTAGCTTTTTTAAGAACGAACTGAACAATATTCTCAAACAACATATTCTTTTGAGGAAATTCAAGGATATCGCTTCCCCAGGCACTCACCACAAAATTTTTGAATCCGCTTAGCGCACCCAATAGCCCATAACTGCTCACATAATGTGCATGCAAAACATCCGGTTCAAATTCTTTGATAGCCCTTTTTAATTTACCTAGCAAAAAAAGATAAGAGAATTTATTTAAGAAACTTAGATGCCCTTTCTGTTCTTTTGGTTCGTAAAGAATTTTGACATTATCTCTGTATTTGTAAATATCCGTCTCACATCTCTTGAATGAGAAGATGCCGATCTCAAAACCTTTTTGCGCCAAATTGATGGCCCATTTTTGGGTGTGTTCGGAGTTGCTGTTTGAAAGAATAAGAATCTTCATGTAGGTTAGACCTACAAAAAGCAGGGAGGTTTAATCTTAAAATTCGTTAAGGAATTACCCGCTTTGAAACGTTCGACCCCTCCGGGGCCGTGATTGATCAGCTATGCTTCGCCAAAAAAGTGCGGTCCCTCCGGGACCGATTTTATTGATTCTGTTTGTACTGATCTTTCTTGCTACCCTCGTACATCTCGTATTTCAGATATCTACATTCGAGAGAACCGTTGAACAACGTAATTTTACGTGTTGGCCTTAAACCAATATTCTTAAATCCTTCATCGCTACTGGTGATGATCCAACAGGTGAATCCCGCGAAATCTTTTTTAAGCTTATCGCCAATTTGTTTATAGAAGGCTGCGATCTCTTGTTTTTCGATACGCTCACCATAAGGAGGATTCAAAATAATGAAACCATTTTTGCTTTCGGTTCTAAGATCAAAGAACGATTCAGTACTCGTTTTAATGATATCAGAGAGTTTGGCGTTCTTTAAATTGGTCTGCATTTTTTTCACGGTTGGCTCGTAAATATCATTGGCCACAATATTCAATTCCTGTTCCTTTATTTTATTTACGGCACTTTCTGTAATAAGATCATTCAAGGCCGAATCATAATTCTTCCAACGCATAAAGGCAAATTCATTCCTAAAAATTCCCGGCGGAATATTATTCGCGATCATCGCCGCTTCAATAGCGATCGTACCACTTCCGGCCATTCCATCAATTAACTGTTTGTGGGGCTGCCAGCCACTTAATAAAACTAACCCAGCCGCTAAAATTTCGTTGATCGGCGCTTTATTTGTGTCTGTTCTATATCCGCGTTTGTATAATAGTTCTCCACTGCTGTCAATGTTCACCGACACCTCATCACGAAAAATATGAATATAAATTCTAAGAACCGGATGCACAAGATCAACGTCTGGACGCTTACCATAACGTTCTCGAAAACGATCCACAATAGCGTCTTTCCCTTTTTGCGCCATAAATAAACTGTGATCAAAATGATCGGAGTTCACCACGCATTCAATTTTAAAACTCTCCGTATACGAAATGAATTTTTCCCAAGGCATATCTTTTAATCCCTGATAGAACATTTCATTGGTGTGCGCTTTGAAATTGTGAATTGGAATGATGACTTTCAGTGCCGTGCGTAAACACAAATTAGCTTTATATAAAAACCCAAGATCTCCAACAAAACTCACACCGCGTTTAAAGGGAACAATGTTCTTAGCGCCTAATTGCAATAATTCCTTGCCCAGAATTTCTTCCAAGCCAAAAAAGGTAGTTGCTTTCATTTCAAAATCGCCTTCGTGTGCAAACGTATACTTCATAGCAATTTTGAGAAAGGGAATTAAAATTCAGTAAGAGTTTTTTCAATAATGGCCACACATTCCATGATCTGCTGTTTGTTGATCACCAAAGGAGGGGCAAAGCGAATGATATCACCGTGTGTTGGCTTTGCTAACAAACCATTTTCGGCCATTTGCAAACAAAATTCCCAGGCAGTTTTGCCTGCTTTTTCTTTGATCACTATAGCATTCAATAGCCCTTTTCCGCGAACAAGCGTAATGATATCAGGGTGACGATCTTTTAATTTATTCAATTCGGAGCGTAGTAATTTACCAAGCTCCTCAGAGTTCTCAGCTAATTTTTCGTCCTTCAGGATTTTCAAAGCTTCTGTTGCAACAGCACACGCCAATGGATTTCCGCCGTAAGTACTTCCATGCTCGCCCGGTTTAATGGTCAACATCACTTCATCATTCGCAAGCACTGCACTAATTGGCATGATTCCGCCGCTCAATGCTTTCGCTAAGATCAAAATATCGGCTTTTACGCCTTCGTGATCGCAAGCCAACATTTTTCCGGTACGCGCTAGTCCTGTTTGAACTTCATCTGCAATAAAAAGCACATTGTATTTGCTACACAAAGCACGAACGCCTTTCAAATACCCTTCATCCGGCACAAGAACTCCCGCTTCACCTTGAATTGGCTCCACCACAAAACCAGCCACATTTTTATCTTGCAACGCTTTTTCTAAAGCTACAAGATCATTGAACGGGATAGTAAAAAATTGCGGAACGTATGGACCAAATCCTGTATAACTCGATGGATCTGTGCTTGCAGAAATAGCTGCCATGGTTCTACCATGAAAATTTCCTTCCGCAAAGATCACTTTTGCTTCATTTTCTTTAACTCCTTTTACATCATAAGCCCAACGACGTGCCAATTTGATAGCAGTTTCAACGCCTTCAACGCCTGCATTCATTGGTAAAACCTTATCGTATCCAAAATAAGAAGTAATGAATTTTTCGTACTCACCTAAAGAAGTATTGTAGAAAGCGCGAGAGGTTAAAGTGAGTTTTTGCACCTGTTCGGTAACCACTTTTACCAAGCGTGGATGACAATGTCCCTGGTTAACGGCACTATAAGCCGATAAGAAATCGTAATAACGTTTACCTTCGGCATCCCATACAAAAACGCCCTCGCCTTTCTCAATAACTACCGGGATAGGGTGATAATTATGAGCCCCATATTTCTCTTCCAGCCCCATGAGCTGCTCGCTTTTTGTAAGTGTTGCCATCATGCCAATTCCATTAAAATTTTGAACTGTTAAAGATACTGAAAAAAGGCCGATCTACCTAATCGAAAACGGATAGTTTCCGTTTATCATTTATTAGCATTTTACCCAATAGGGGTTAACAAATTTTAACAGCGCCAAAAGCCCTCGTCTTGCTACATTTACGCTTCATCTTTTACAACAAAAATTATGGTAGATATCCAGGAAATTAACGAACGAATTCAGCGTGAAAGCGCGTTCGTTGAAATGCTTAATGTTGAAATGGACAAAGTGATCGTTGGACAAAAATACATGGTTGAACGGTTGCTTATTGGTTTGCTCAGTAATGGACACATCCTTTTGGAAGGGGTTCCGGGTTTGGCAAAAACATTGGCCATTAATACACTTTCAAAATGTATCGACGCGAAATTTAGTCGCGTGCAATTTACACCGGATCTATTACCGGCCGACGTGATCGGTACGATGATATACAATCAAAAGCAGGAAGCTTTTTCAATAAAAAAAGGACCAATTTTTGCGAACTTCGTTTTGGCCGATGAGATCAACCGTGCCCCCGCAAAAGTGCAATCAGCTTTACTGGAAGCTATGCAGGAAAAGCAAGTGACTATTGGTGAAGAAACATTCAAACTTCCAAATCCTTTCCTGGTTCTTGCAACGCAAAATCCAATTGAGCAGGAAGGAACTTATCCTTTGCCTGAAGCGCAAATGGATCGTTTTATGTTGAAGGTTGTGATCGGATATCCAACTAAAGAAGATGAGCGTAAAATTATCGCGTCAAATATTTCTCCCGAAGGAATGCCAAAACCAAATGCTGTTTTAAATCCGGATGCCATCATCAAAGCGCGTAGCGTTGTGCGTGATGTGTACATGGATGAGAAAATTGAGCGTTATATCGTAGATATCGTTTTTGCTTCACGTTTCCCTAAGGAATATCGTTTACAAAAATTTGAAGGATTAATTTCTTATGGTGGATCGCCGCGTGCCTCAATCAACTTGGCGTTAGCTGCAAAAGCTTACGCATTCATTAAACGCAGAGGATATGTTATTCCCGAAGATGTTCGCGCGATCAGTTCAGATGTGATGCGTCATCGTATTGGATTAACGTACGAAGCGGAAGCTGAGAACATCACCAGCGAGCATATCATCACCGAAATTTTAAATACAGTCGAAGTTCCATAGTAATTATGAATGATGAGTTATGAATGATGAATCGGTCATTCTGGAAAATTCAACATTAAAAATATAACATTACAAAAATGGAAACCGCAGAGCTTCTTAAAAAAGTTCGAAAAATAGAGATCAAGACCCGTGGATTGAGCAAACAAATTTTCTCGGGTGAATACCACAGTGCCTTTAAGGGACGTGGGATGGCTTTTTCGGAAGTTCGCGAGTACACGCCCGGTGATGATGTTCGTTCTATCGATTGGAATGTAACAGCGCGTTTTAATACGCCCTTTGTAAAAGTATTTGAGGAAGAACGCGAGTTAAGCGTGATGTTGCTTGTTGACGCGAGCGCCAGTGGATTATTTGGAACCTATGACAAGATCAAACAAGATCTGATCACCGAGTTGTGCGCGGTAATTTCTTTTTCCGCTTCAACCAATAACGATAAGATCGGAATTATTTTCTTTACTGATAAAATAGAGAAATTCATTCCGCCTAAAAAAGGAAAGTCGCATGTATTGCGTATTATTCGTGAGTTGATCAATTTTGAACCGCAAAATAAAACTACCGACATAGAAGTTCCTTTGAAATTTTTGACGAACGCTATCAAGAAAAGAACGATCGCGTTTTTGATCAGCGATTTTTATGCGCCTTTCAATTATACAGATGCTTTAAAGATCAGTAACAAACGTCATGATGTAGTTGCTGTTCGCATTGTAGATAAAACAGAATTAGAATTACCCAATGTTGGTTTGATAAAACTGCGTGATAACGAAACCGGAAAAATTGTTTGGGTGGATTCGGGAAGTAAACAGTTTCGTCATCAATATTCGGTAAATCGGGTAAAGTTCGATCATCAATTGAAAGACCTTTTTAATCGTAGTGGAATTGACGCTACCACTGTTCACACCAATGAAAGCTACGTGAAACCATTAATGAATTTATTTAAAAAGAGATAATGAGGAGATTTTCTAAGATAATTTTCATTTTTCTTTTTCTGCTTGCGGGCAAGTCATTTTCACAAGTGCGAATCAAGGCGGTGCTTGACACATCGAAAATAAGAATTGGAGAGCAGGTTAAATTGGATCTTTATTTACTTTACAATCCAAATGAGGGCGTTAAGAGTATTGATTGGCCGAGCATAGCGGATACAATTACGGAAAAGATCGAAGTCATTTCTACAACACCTATTGATACAACTATGCCGGATAAGAATGATCCGAGTATGTTGCAACAACATCAACAAATTCTAATTAGTGTTTACGATAGCGGTTATGTCGTTGTTCCTCCATTCAAATTTGTTGTTAACGGTGATACAGCCAATCCTGGTTACACCGAACCGTTGATGTTAGAAGTTCATACGGTTCCAACAGATAGCAGCGCTAAAAAAATAAAAGACATTAAAGAACCATTAGCCGAACCTTTTAGTTGGTTGTGGTATAAGGAATATTTCTATTGGGGAATTGCGGCGATCATCTTTGTGGCCGCGCTTGCCTTATTCATTTACTATCGAAATAAACGACTGGCCAACAAGGTTGTTGAGCCGGAGAAACCAAAAATCCCGGCACATATAACGGCGCTTGCAACCCTCGAGCGCGTGCGAGAGCAACAAATTTGGAAAGACGGAAAAGTAAAAGAATATTATTCAGAGATAACAGACGCCGTGCGTTTGTACGTTGAAGAGCGCTACAATGTATTGGCACTTGAAAGTACAACCGACGAATTATTGGCGATAATGAAAAGCCAGGTGATCGACAATGTGAGTAAAGAGAAATTACAACAAATGTTGAAATTGGCGGATTTCGTGAAATTCGCGAAAATGATCCCCATGGAACAGGAACACAATCTTACATTGCAACATGCTTTTGATTTTGTGAACGGAACAAAGCGCGAGGAAGTAGTGACCATAGTGGAAGAAGTGGGGCCAAGTACGCCTACAACGGAGGAAACAAAACCATGAACGAATTTTTGGGCGACATACAATTTGCCGAAAAGCATTGGTTCTGGCTGTTACTGGTTATTCCGGTAATGATAGCCTGGTACATTTGGCGTTTGAGATCAATGGAAGGAGAATTCAATTTTTCTTCTTTTACGTTCTTACATGGAGTAAAAC
Source organism: Bacteroidia bacterium (assembly GCA_044229315.1). GTDB lineage: Bacteria > Bacteroidota > Bacteroidia > B-17B0 > Aurantibacillaceae > Aurantibacillus. The sequence goes on along the minus strand of JBGATG010000004.1, from coordinate 23,780 downwards.
CTTCGTTACGTTCGCGTTTTCGTCATTCACTTTTTGTATTAAGGATATTTGCGGTTGCGCTCATTATTACCGCTATTGCTCGTCCGCAATCGCGCAGCAGTTGGAAGAATTCAAAAACAGAAGGAATTGATATCGTATTGAGTATGGACGTTTCTCTTTCGATGTTAGCAAAAGATTTCAAGCCAAATCGCATGGAAGTGGCCAAGGATGTAATGATCGATTTTATTGAAGCCCGTCCAAATGATAGAATTGGTTTGGTGCTTTTTGGAGGAGAGGCTTTTACGCAATGTCCGATCACAAGCGACCATAAAATTTTGAAGAACATGTTCGAGCAAGTGAAAGCGGGGATGTTGGATCAGGGAACGGCGATCGGTTTGGGATTAGCGAACGCGGTAGCCCGCATCAAAGAAAGTAAAGCAAAAAGTAAGGTTGTTATTTTGATCAGTGATGGCGTGAGTAATATGGGCGAAATCGCGCCATTAACAGCCGGAGAACTCGCAAAAACATTTGGCGTGCGTGTGTATTGTATTGGTGTAGGATCAAAAGGAAAAGCATTGCAGCCGGTTGCCATTTACGCGCCGGGTGAATATGAGTACGATTACGTGGATGTGGAAATTGACGAGAAAGTAATGACCGATATTTCCAACATGAGTGGCGGAAAATATTTTCGCGCAACGAATAAGGAAAGTTTGATCACCATCTCTAAAGAAATTGACAAGATGGAAAAGACCATCACCAGCGAGAAAAGTTTTACCAACAAAGCGGAGCACTTTTTACCTTTTGCTTTAACGGCGGCAATATTATTGTTACTGGAATTTATTTTAAAATATACCATTTTTAGAAGCGTACCATAATGTATAAGTTCGAACATAACGATTATTTCTATGGCTTGATCGCTATTGCGGTGTTCGTGATCCTTGCATTATGGTATTTTGCTTATCGTAGAGCTAAGCTTAAAAGACTGGGTGAGCATAAATTGGTTTATCAGCTCATTCCGTATTCCAGCAATCGCAAGCGCATCATCAAAATCGTGTTGTATTGTTTGGCGTTTAGCAGTTTGGTGCTGGCGCTTTGTAATCTGCAAACCGGAAGTAAATTGGCCGAGGTAAAACGCGAAGGTGCTGATCTTATCGTTTGCCTGGACGTAAGTAACAGTATGCTTGCCCAGGATCTTACACCAAATCGTTTGGAGCGCGCTAAATATGCTTTGGAAAAAATGATCGATGGATTGGAAGGTGATCGTTTAGGTTTGATCGTTTTCGCAGGCGAAGCGTATGTGCAATTGCCAATAACGAGTGATTATGGTGCCGCGAAATTATTTTTATCGTCTATTAATACCAAGATGGTTCCGGTGCAAGGGACAAATGTTTACGCGGCTATTACTAAAGCGGTTGAATCGTTTGGGAAAGACGAAGGAAAAAATAAAGCTATCATTTTAATTACTGACGGGGAGAATCATGAAGTGGATGCGATCCAAGCTGCGGAAGAGGCAGGCAAAAGTGGAATTATGATCAATACGATCGGAATTGGTTCAGAAAGCGGGGTTCCAATTCCTTTGATGGAGAACGGGATCTTGAAAGGTTATCGCAAGGATAAACAAGGTCAGACAGTGATCACTAAATTGAATGCTGATGTTTTAAAAACTATCGCTGCCAGAGGAAATGGTGTTTACGTGCAAGCGAGTCAAAGCGATCTTGGAATAAAAGCCATTTTAAGTAAGGTTGATGAATTGGAGAAAACCAAAATTGACACCAAGATGTTCACCGATTACGAAGATCAGTTCCAATGGTTCCTGGCACTTGCTTTATTTTTGTTTACGTTGGAATTCTTTATTAGTGAGCGTGTGAGTGAATGGTTCAAGAAATTAAATTTATTTGAAAATGCGCCAAAGTCTTAAAATAAATAGATCCGTTTGGCTAATCATCAGTTCACTAGTGATGATGGGAAATTCGTTTGCACAGGAAGATGCAAAATTGGTGTACGAAGGAAATAACCAATATTTCGATTCAAATTATGTTCATTCTACCAGTTCGTATCGCGAAGCGCTTAAAGTAAACCCAAAGAATTACAAGGCGAATTTCAATTTAGGTAATGCTATGTATCGCAACGCCGGCGAAATTAAGAATACTAAGATGGGAATTTTGCAAGGCAAACAGAAAGTGAGTCCCGATTCCTTAGCGAATTTGGTTTACGAAGAAGCCGCGCAAAATTTTGCTGTGGTAGCAAACACCGTTTCTGATAAAGATACCTTACATCGCGCATGGCATAACATAGGAAATTGCTATTTGCAAAAGAAAGACTGGGATCAAGCCATCACTGCTTACAAGAAGTCTCTTAAATTCAATCCTAAGGATGAAGAAACCCGTTACAATTTGGCGTATGCGTTAAAGAACCGTCCGCCAAAGCAAAATAAAGGAGGAGGCGGAAGCCAAAATCAACAGCAGCAACAGCAACAGCAACAACAGCAGCAACAACAAAAGATCAGTAAAGAGGATGCAGAACGGTTGCTAAAGGCTCTGATGAATGCTGAGAAAAAGACCCAGGATAAAAGAAAGCAGAAACAAGAAGACGCCTCAAAGTCAAATCCTGATAAGGACTGGTAGTAATTTTAAGAAAAATAACAAATACGCATAAAAATTGAACGTAACTTTAGGTTAATGAAGAAGGCAAGGAACATAAACGTACTATTGGCATTCGTGCTGAGCATGGCGTTTTGTTTTGATGCAAAAGCTCAAAAATTTTACGCTCAGGTAAATGCAAAGCAAGTTCAGGTTGGGCAAATGTTCGAGTGCGCGTTTGTGTTCAGTCATTCAAGTTTAGCCGCGGGTGGTGAATTCAATGCCCCGGCTTTCAAGGATTTTGATGTGGCAAGTGGACCAAATCAAAGTCGCATGAGCCAAAATGTAAACGGTCAAACTTCCGAACAGCTAACGTTATCGTATTTGCTCATTCCAAAAAAAGAAGGGAAGCTTACAATAGGGCCTGCAACCATGAGTATGGGCGGACAAAAATTCAGTTCCGCTGCAATTGTTATTGAAGCGATCAAAGGAACGCCGCAAGCAAATCAAAATTCGGGCCAAGCTGCCAGTAATGGAAAATCGGATGGAACGGATGTATTTATTCGTACCAATTTAAGTAAGACAAAATGTTTTTTGGGAGAGCAGATCATTATCTCACAAAAAGTATATTCGCGTCACCAGATCATAGCCTTTCAAAAATTCAATCCTCCAACCTATGAAGGCTTTTGGTCGCAAACCATGCCTTCAACCAGTGGAAATCAAACGGCGGTAGAGAATTTAGATGGTGTAAATTATTACACTTTTGAGATCTTTAGAAATATCGCTTCTCCAAATAAGACCGGGAAGATCACCCTTTCGCCAATTGAAGGAGAAGTAGTGGTGAGAAAGCAAACGAATGCAAAGCCTCGTAATATTTTTGAGCAATTCTTTGGCACGAGTGGTTTTGAAGATGTGGCTGTAAAAGCAACAAGTAGAACATCGAATTTGGAGGTCATGGATCTTCCCGCGGAAGGTCGTCCGGCGAATTTTAACGGTGCTGTTGGAAACTTTGCTTACAAAGTAGAACCAAGTAGAACAAGTTTAAAAGCAAACGACGCGTTCAATTTAAAAGTAACTGTGAGTGGAAAAGGAAATGTAAAATTGATCGACGCACCAAAATTGGATCTTCCGGAATCATTTGAAACCTACGAACCCAAGGTAAGCGAAACCGCTAATACAAAGACCTTCGACTTTTTGATCATTCCGCGCCAAGAGGGAGATTATGAATTGAAGAATTTGGATTTCTCTTATTTCGATCTTGATTCAAAGAAATACGTTACTATTCCTTCACCGGACATTCCAATTAAAGTTGGCGCGCCGGATGCGAATAGCACGGGAGCAGCCGTGTATAATCCACAAAACACTGTAAAAGAAACGGAGAATGATATTCGCTACATCAAAAAGGGTGATTTTAATATGACCCGTAGCAGCGCAGAGTTCTTCAATTCGAGCACGCATATTTTATTATTGGTCTCTCCATTTTTAGCGCTGATATTGGGCTTGATGTTCAGAAGCAATTACATCAAGAACAATTCGGATATGGTTGCTGTTAAGGGACGTAAAGCCGTGAAGGTTGCCAAAAAACAATTGGTGAATGCTGAGAAGTTGATGCAAAGCAATAGCAAGGACGCGTTCTATACAGAGATCCTAACGGCCATTAATAATTATTTGAGTCATAAATTGAATATTCCTTTGGCGGATGTTTCAAAGGATAACGTTAAGAGCGCATTGATAAATAAAAAAGTAAATCAAGAGAAGATCGACAAATTATTGAAGACCATAGAGACCAGTGAATATGCCAAGTACGCGCCAGGCGCGGTGAGCGGCGATCTGCAAATGGTATACAATGATACGATCACGTTGATCACAGGAATTGAAGAAGACTTGAATGTAAAAAAGGCATGAGAAGAATAGCACTCATATTTGTTTTTGTGTTGGGAATGATAAGTTCTTCCTTTGCTAATGATCTTTTGCAAAAAGCGGAGAAGGCTTACGATAACAAGAATTACAAAGAAGCTATTTCTTGTTATCAAAAGCTCATTAATGAGGGAAACAAGAGTTACGAATTGTATTTCAATCTCGGGAATTCATACTACCGTAACAAAGAATTGGGTTATGCTATTTATTATTACGAGTTGGCTCGTAAATTAAATCCAAACGACCAGGATGTTCAGATCAATCTTGGAATTGCTGCCGCGAAAACACTAGATAAGATCGACGCTAAAGAAAATTTCTTCATCAATGCTGTAAAATCAAATGTGGTGAATGTTGTTTCTACGGATTCCTGGGCTTGGTTTAGCGTGTTGTTGGCATTTATTACTTGCGTTCTGTTTTTTATATTCATTCATTCTCGGATCATGATCTTAAAGCGTGTATCTTTCTTGTTCTCTATTGTGGGCGGCATTGCTTTGATCGCCGTTTATTTATTTGGCAATTCAGCACTCAATAGCAAAAAGGAAAACAAATTCGCTATTGTACTTTTAAAGGAGATCAAGATCACCAACGAGCCAAACGCAGGCGCCACCATGAAATTTGCCTTACATGAAGGAACTAAAGTTCGTATTGTGGAAGCCAACAGCGATTGGGTTTTGATCAAACTCGATAATGGTAATGAGGGCTGGGTGAAGCAGACTGAGGTGGGGATCATTTAACCTACATGTGGCTCAATGTGAATAAGCACATGCCCCAATTGAGGCAATTCTTTTCGTAAATGATCTTTTAAATTGTGCGCAATGTCATGTCCTGTTTTTACACTAAGATCGCCTTTCACGCTCGCGTGAAGATCCACATGATATTTTAATCCGGCTTTTCTGATAAAACATTTTTCGGTTCCCATTACGCCCTCAACCTGCAACGAAATTTTTCTGATCTCTTCAATTAATTCATCATACACATGTTCATCCATAATTTCGCCAAGCGCAGGACGAAATATCAAATAGCTATTATATAAGATGAAAGCCGAAGCAAAAAGCGCGGCCCAATCATCGGCGGTTTCGTAACCTTTTCCAAAAATAATGGCAATAGAAATTCCAATAAAAGCGGCAATGGAAGTTACCGCATCGCTGCGATGATGCCAGGCATCGGCTTTTAGTGAAGAACTATTTGTTTCTTTGGCTTTCTTCATCACAATTTGAAAGGAGATCTCTTTCCAAATAATGATACCGCCCAAAACAAAAAGTGTCCACACTTCAGGTGTTTCATGAGGCGTTCGAATATTTAGAATGCTCTCGTACGCAATGATGGTTGCCGAGGTAATTAGGAAACCAACAACCATGAAGGTGATCAATGGTTCGGCGCGACCGTGCCCGTAGGGATGGTTTTTATCTGCGGGCTTAGCAGCGTATTTAATTCCAAACAAAACAAGAATAGAAGCGAAAATGTCTGTGGTAGATTCGATCGCATCGGCAATGAGTGCGTAGGAATTTCCGAAAAATCCGGCCAATGCTTTTATCGCGGCCAACAAGGCATTTCCGGCAATGCTAAAGTACGTTGTTCTTATGGCGGTTTGTTCGGTGTTCATTTAAGGTAAAGATAGGTAATTAAAATAGTATTCTCTTTTGTTTCGAACTCAGGTCTATTGCTTTAGTTAACCTCAGGTTTCGGGTTTCTTCCTTTTTTGCGCTCATGATCCAGTGAGTGATCACTTTTTTATAAGAAGGGGCTTGCGTTATAAAATATGCCCAGGCTTTTTTATTCTTGTTGAACTGTTTTTCGAATTTGGGATCAAGAACAGAAGGTTCTTTTTCATGAGAATACAAATTGGTGCGATGGTCTTTTTTATGCTCAAACGCTTTTTGTCCTGATGGCGTCATCAATCCCGCTTTTGTAAGTTCCTTCACTTTCTTAATATTGATGGCGCTCCAAATACTGTTTTGTTTGCGAGGTGTAAAACGAATGCTGTAACTTTCTTCGTTAATGGATCTCCGCACGCCGTCTATCCAACCGAAACAAAGCGCTTGATCCACCGATTGCGACCAATTCATGGAAGGCTTACCGCTATTTACTTTGTAAAATCCCACCAAAAGTTCTGTTTTTGAACTATGGTTCTTCTGAAGCCATGCACGAAATTTTTCAGGGGTGGAGAAGAAGGTGGGTTTCACAGTACTAAAATTACAAATATAAATCGGAGGTAAACAAAAAGACAGCATTTCCATCGCCTCGTTTTGGTTCTTTGATCTTTCCTTTGATCTCCTTACATCTATCTCTTTATTTTAATTCTTTGCTTTGCATAATGTAAGTCTTTATCAGGATTATGCGAAATAGATGCCGGTTAACTCAAGTGTTTCTCAAAACATCGGCTGGTTTTCACCCCGGCGTACTGTCCGTAATTAGGAATTATTTTGTAATCATTCTTTGTATAAAGCTGTATGGCCTCCGGCATTTTTTCGCCTGTCTCCAATATTAAATGAAAGAATTTTAATTCCTTGCTCCACGTTTCCAATTCTTTCAATACAATTGAGGCAATACCTTGCCCGCGTAATTCCAAAGGAACAAACATGCGTTTTAATTCCATGATGTCTTCATTATATTGTTTGATGGCGCCGCAAGCAACCGGAATATTTTCTTTATAAGCAACAACCACATATTTGATCGCGTCGATTTTGTTGTACTGCGCAAAGAATGGGTGATCGTCGCCGTCATGTACTTTGAGGTCTTTGTCGAGTTCTATGACCAGTTTTTGAAAATCGGAATTGTCAGAATTTGTTCTTTTGAGAGTGATCATGCTTACACCGGTTTTTTCCATACCATTACAAAATCGTTCATTACAAAATTGTTACCGATGTCGAAATCAGCTACGCGTTCGATCACAAATCCATTCTTGAAATAAAAATTGATGGATTTGTAATTCTGACGATTCACGGTGAGTTTAATGGAATCGGGTTGTAAAATGGAAAGTAGCTGTTTGAAAGCACGTGTGCCTTTTCCTTTGGCAGCACTGTTTTGTATCAAATAGAATTTGTTGAGGAAGTAATTCTTGTCTTTGGTTTCGGTGATGGAAATGAAACCCTGCGGTTCATGGTTTACCAGTACAAGATAGAACGTATCCTTTTTCTGGGTCATTTGTTCTATCAAACTCTCGGCACTATACATTTTCTTGAGCATATAGTCAATTTGCTCAATGGTGATAATGCTTGGATAGTAGTCATGCCATATGATTCTTGCAAGGTCCTCGATCTTACTTGCATCGGCAACATCCGCTCTTACTAAATTAATTGTACTGTCTAACATAATTAGTAATTTTGCCCTGTGCCTAAGTTAAGTAATAAGATCAATATAGAAAACAGACGAGCGCGTTTTGACTATCAATTTCTGGAAAATTTTACAGCCGGAATTGTACTCCAAGGCACCGAGATAAAATCAATTAGAGAAGGAAAAGCTGGTTTGAGCGATAGTTATTGCTATTTCAAGGGCGGAGAACTGTTTGTGAGGAATATGCACATTTCCGAATATTCTGAAGCCAGTTTTAAGAATCATGAGCCTTTACGCGAGAGAAAATTGTTGCTGAGCAAGACCGAACTGAGAAAATTGGAAGGGAAATTGAAGGACCAGGGTCTAACAATAGTTCCTGTGAAATTATTTTTGAGTGATAAAGGTTTCGCGAAACTCGATATTGCTTTGGCGAAAGGTAAAAAGGAATTCGACAAGCGCCAGGATATTAAAAAGAAAGATATTGAGCGGGAGATAGGGCGAAAACTCAAGTGATCTATGAATGACGAGTGAGGAATTACGATTCTGCGGTTAGATTCGTAAATCGTCGCTCGTAAATCGTCACTAAATATCTTATTCCACCACTTTTTCCTTAGGTTTATTGCTCTGCTTCACCACCATGATGTAATTATTTTCCAGCATGCGGTAACCAAATTCGTAGCAGTAATAATACGTAGTGTTATTTTTCGTGTTCACTACATTAGTGTAATATTTGAAATTGAATTGTTGATCAACTAATTTTTGTCGACTTACATTCACGTGTTCCTCACGTTTTAAAATAGCCTTGAGCGTACGACGATTTTTGCGAAGTATGTTGTTGACATTGCGCACCAGGTTATTGCCTTCGCTATTGATCTTATTATTGTGATTATTACGGCAATTATCGTCGCAAAACTTCTTATCCGCGCGGCCTTTTATTTCTTCGCCGCATTCAAGGCAGGTGTTCTTTTTCATTGATATAAAAGTAGATTGTTTTTTTATTTATTGCAATTGTGTTCTCTATTTGGGCGTGTCCCTCGCGGGTAATATTCTGGAAGCTCGGGTCGGGCTTTCGCCACTCGCTCTTTTTGCCATGGAATTTCAAAAAGCAAAAAGGAGCTCAAACAATGGCTCAATCCCTCACGCATGGATGGAATTACCTATTACTGGTCCGTTGGTTTTTCCTGGTGCAACTTTGCTTTGATGACCGGGTTTAAAAATACCGCGATCAAAATAATAAGTACGCCAATGTAGAAACTCGGTGTCAACTCAGTATTCTCATTATAAAATAAAATCGCCCAAATGATTCCGTAAACCGTTTCCAAATTAACGGTGAGCACCTGGGTGTACGGACTAATATATTTACTCAAATTTACAGAAGTGATGAAAGGGAAAACGGTACACACCAGGGCAAGGATGGTTAAACCTAAGATGGCCTGATTATCCAAGGCAAAAAAATGCCGATCGAATTTTCCTGTTAGAAGTATAAAAATAGAAAGAGACACAAAGGCCGCGGTCAATTCATAAAAAGAGATCACAGCTGCTTCCACACGCTTGATCATTAATCCGTTCATCACACTAAAGATGGCGGAACCCAGCGCTGCTAAAACGCCGAGTATAATTCCGAGTCGGTATTTTGTTTCGATGTGAAAAATAAAACTGATGCCCGCGATGATGATCAAACCAATAACCACTTCGTACACACGCACTTTTCTTCGGTACAAAATGGGTTCGGTGATAGAACTGAAAAGTGTGCCAGTGCTGAATGCTACCATCGTCACCGAAATATTTGAAACCTTAATGGCGCCGTAAAAACATAACCAATGCGCAGCGATAATGATACCAATGCCCGATAATTGTAATAATGTTTTACGATCAATAGTATAATTGATACGCGCCATTTTTAAATACAAGAACATGGCAACGATGGTAATGAGAATGCGGTACCAAACCAATGGATAAGTATCACAGGTAATGAATCGCCCCAGAATAGGCGAGAAGCCCCAAATAAAAACAATGAAATGGAGCAGTAGATAGTGTTTATTTATACCTTTGAACATGTGAAAGTTTTCGGTTTAAAGTTTAAAGTTCTGCTCGTGTGGACTTTATCGAACCCGAAACTTTTAACTTTAAACATGAAACGGCAAAGGTAGTTGAATAAGATGAAGCTGAACACCATTTATTTTGACAATAATGCAACAACCCGTGTTGATGACGAGGTGCTGGAAGCCATGTTGCCGTATTTTACCGAAGCTTATGGAAACGCGTCGAGCAAATTACATGCGTTTGGTTGGCAAGCTGAAGCTGCAGTTGAAAAAGCGAAAGAACAAATCGCTTCTTACATTAATTGTGAACCTGGCGAACTGATATTCACTTCCGGCGCAACCGAATCCTGTAACTTAGCGATTAAAGGAATTTTTGAAGCGTATAAAACAAAGGGAAATCACATCATTACGGGGAAAACCGAACACAAGGCTGTGTTGGATGTTTGTGCGCATTTGGAAAAATCAGGAGCACAGGTAACATATCTGAATGTGGATCGGGAGGGTCTGATTGACATTGATGAATTGCAAAATGCCATCACTGATAAAACAATTTTGGTGTGCATAATGGCGGCAAATAATGAGACCGGTGTACTGCAAGACATAGAACGCATCGGGCAAATTTGCAAAGAGAAAAAGACCATTTTTTTTACCGACGCTACGCAATACGTAGGTAAAATGCGCTGCGATGTAAAAGAACAGCATATTCACTGTATGGCGTTTAGCGCACATAAATTTCATGGACCAAAGGGTGTTGGGGCTTTGTATGTTTCAAGAAAAGATCCGCGTGTAAGTGTGTTGGCCCAAATGCATGGTGGAGGTCATCAAAATAATTTACGATCGGGAACATTGAATGTGCCAAGCATAGTTGGTTTGGCCAAAGCCTGTGAAATTGCACAGCGGGATTATTGGGAAATGAATGCCAATGTATCGCGTATCAAAAATCATTTTGAGCATCAGTTATTGGATCTTGAAGGATTGAGAATAAACGGATCAACGCGAAGCAGACTCTACAATACTTCAAATATTACATTTCCCCAAAAATTGGATCTCAAACCGATTTTAACTGAATTTGCGTTCTCGGCCGGTTCGGCTTGCACCTCTTTTGAGACTACTCCATCACATGTTTTGAAGGCAATGGGTTTAAGTGATGAGGAGGTCAAAAACAGCTATCGTTTCAGTTTTTCAAAATTCAACCAAATGAGTGAAGTGGAGACTTTGCTACAAGAACTCCTCAAAAATCGCTAATCCCCCTAAATTTGTTTTAAATAATTGATTAATAAATAGTTGCTATTTTTTAGTTCAAGTTCGCTACCCTGCTAAAACGTTTTAAATAACCATTTCCTGTTATTAAAATCGTTGATAACCTTGTTTCACTCAGCCTGCTAAAATTTAGGGCGTGGAAAACGTTTGAGTGAAACCCCTCTATAAATGATTGAAAAATTAGGTCTAAAAGCCTCACTTCCTGTATCTTTGTCTCATAAAATCATCCAAAATGAAAACAAATAACAAATTCTTATTTCTGATTCTGATGATGGGAATGTCATTCTTAAGCTTCTCACAAGATTTTAGTAAAATAAAATTGGATCCTGAGAAAGTAAAGAAGTTCGAACCATTTTTGATCGCTAGTCATGGTAATGATCTACCAAGCTACAATCAATGGAAGGAATCAAACAAATACGATTATGTTAAGCAAATGTGGTATTTCTCTGAATCATTTTACATCAAACGTAATGTGAAGTCAGAAGGAATCTCAATGGATGAGTCTGGTTTAGATATCAGCCGCTTCGAAAAGAACAGAAAAGCATCTGAAGAAGCGATCGTAGAATTTCCGGGTTACAAAGACGTGATCGTTATGTTACCGGCTGATCAATTGTTCTACAAACCCTAATCATTTTTAAAGTTATACAGATGAAAAATATAATTAAAATAAGTTTTTTGGTACTTGCAGGAATGATCCTGACAAATACAAGATCGAATGCTCAGGCGCTTGTTGGCCCGGCTCCGTTTTGTATGCCAACCTATTGGAACCAACCTTGTAACCAAGGTGGTCCGTCGAACGCTCCGGGTAACTGGATCAACGACTTCATCAATAGTTTCAATACTACTGGTGCAACAGGAAACATTACTAATAACAACTCAGGTTGTAACTCGCAAAACTTCCCTAACATAGGTTCGAGGAATTATTTTTACCATGGCTGCCAACATTATTTGGTTACAAGCCCTGGTCAAAATGTTACTTGTAACTTTCAATCAGGACAAACATACCCTCAAGGATTTGCTCTATTTATCGATTGGAACAATGACGGAGTATTCCAGGTTCCTGGCGAGCGTGTTGTAACAACAGCTGTTCCCGCTGCTGCAACTTTCATCTCTGGTGCTTTTACAACTCCAATTGGTCAACCAAACGGTACTTACCGTATGCGTGTTCGTTGCGTGTATTTTACTCCTGGTAACAGCATCGACCCTTGTTTATTATCAGGTTATGGTGAAACAGAAGATTACAACGTTTATGTAGGTATCACTCCTCCGGGTGTTATCACCGGTACTGCAACAAGCAACTCACCAATTTGTAATAATTCTCAATTAAATTTAGCTATCAACACTTCTGCTTCTCCAACAACAGCGATGAGCTATACTTGGAGTGGTCCTGGTGCTTTTTCAGCAATTATTCCAACAACAACTGCGGGTGGTGCAACAAACATCGCCATTGCTCAACCAACTAATAGTGGTGTGTATTCAGTTACCGTATCAACAGGTTCTTGCCCTATCACTGTAACAACTATGGTAAATGTGTATCCTACCCCAACCATTACGGCTTTAGCTAACAATGGTCCGGTGTGTCAAGGATCATCGTTAACAATTAATGCAGCAGCTAACACAAGTGCAACAGCAACGTATTCCTGGACTGGTCCAAATGCATATTCAGCAAGTAACCCAAGTAACACGATCAACAACGTTCAACCGATTGCTACGGGTTTCTATAGTTTAACTGTAACAAATTCTTATTTGGCACCTACGTATCAACAAACACTTACTTGTTCTGCTTCGGCACAAATGAGTGCTGCGGTTGTGCCGGTTGCGCCGTTAGTTGTTACTCCAACATTTACGTTGTGTCAAGGTTCTGTTTTGCCGTTAACTGCTGCTGCACAAGGTGCAACATCATATAGCTGGTCAAGCTCAACAACGCCACAATTCACTTCTACTATTCAAAACCCTTCATTGAATAACATTGCGCCTGCGCATTCTGGTGATTATTCTGTGACTGCGTATTATACGAGTCCAAGTACTACTTTAGTTTGTACTTCAACTGCTGTAACAAATGTATCGGTTGTTCCTCGTAGCCCGGTAATTCCGTTCAGCTCTGCAAACGTTTGTCAGTTTACAACCGGAACTTTCTCGGCAACTGCTATTGGAGCTATTGCTTATCAATGGAGTGGTCCAAACGGATTTACATCTAATAACCAGATCAACACCATTACCAATATCCAACCGAACGCGGCTGGTAATTATTCAGTTGATGCGATCTTCGCTATTGGAACTGTAAGTTGTACAACTTCAAACTGGATCCCATTGAACGTGATCCCTGTTCCAAGTGTAGCTGTTGTTCCAAACATCACTGTTTGCGAAAGAGAACAAACAACATTTAACGCAAGTGCTCCGGGAGCTTTATCTTATATGTGGAGTGGTCCAAATAGTTTCACAATGAACTCTCCAAATCCGATGTTCGCTAATCTTACCCCAAGTATGAGTGGCGCGTACACGGTAACTGCTTCGTTCAGTAACGGAAATTTGACTTGTTACAATAGTAACGTAACAAACTTATTGGTTAAACCTATCCTTCCATTCAATTTGGGAGCTGATAAATTATTATGTTCAAACTCTGATCTTACTTTAGTAGGTCCTGCCGGTGCTACATCTTACAACTGGTGGGGTTCTACAAGCTACACGTCAAATGCACAAGCATTGTATGTGCCAATGTTAAGCCCAGCGAACAGCGGTGTTTATGTATTGGAAGTTGATTTGAACGGATGTAAAACTTACGATTCGGTAGACGTTGACATCTTAACTCCGATCATCTTTACATTAACGCCAAGCAACAGAACGATCTGTCGTGACGAGCCTGTTAATTTTGTGGTTGGTGCTGCTCAAGGTAGCGAGAACTACGCTTATACTTGGAATCCTGCGATCTATATCACAAGTCCAAACGGAAGTGTACAAGCAGGTAATCCTCAAGGAACAACTGTGTATAATATCTCTGCATATGATATCGCTTGTCCAAACTACATTATTCAAACAAACTTTACGATCACAGTAAAACAACCACCGCAACCAAACATTTCGGTTCCGGCGAACAATGTTTGCGAACCTTTGTGCGGTATCTTCAATACTCATACGAATGGTCAGGCAAGTAAAATTGTTTACGACTTTGGTCACGGTAATGTATTAGAAGGTGATAGCATCAATGTATGTTTAGGTGCAGGTGTTCACTATATGACAGTTACAGCTACGGGTACAAACGGTTGTACAGGTGTTTACAATTATACAAATATGCCTATTACGGTTTACCCTAAGCCAGGTTCTGATTTCAGCTGGACACCGGAGACTCCGAACACATCTAACAATCAGGTTACATTTGTTCCAAGCACTAAGTATGGTAAGACATTTACTTACGAATGGCAATTTACTAATAGCACTAACGTAGGTGGAGTTGATACTTCATCAATGAAGAGTCCGGTTAAGATCTATGATAACAATGGTCGTTTCCCTGCAATGTTAGTTGTGAAGAACGAATACGGTTGTACAGATTCTACGTTCCATATCATTGAGATCGAAGAAGACGTGAACGTATTTATCCCTAACACATTTACTCCAAACGATGATAACATCAACGATGTATTCTTTATCAAAGGAATTGGTTTAAAAACTGAAGGGTTCTATATGGAAGTGTTTGATCGTTGGGGTACTTTGATCTTCGCTACAAAAGACATCAACAAAGGTTGGGATGGTACCGTAAAAGGACAAAAAGCTGCTGAAGGTGTTTATGTTTACCGTGTAAAAGTTATTGGAAACAATGGCGTGGGTAAAAAAGAATTCAAAGGGCACGTTACTTTAATGAAATAATAAAGTTTAATTTTTTAAAAAAGGCCACAGAAATGTGGCCTTTTTTTGTGCTCAAATTTTTGGAAAAACGCGCCATTTAATGTGACGTATTTGCACCCGTAAATACGTATTTGCGAAGGAGGCGTAAAAAACGAGAAAAACAGCATAAAGGCACTGCATTTTCGTTAAAAAGCACGGATTTTTCTCCCAAACTGAGTGTATTTTGGCTCCTGATGTTCAAAACCCCTTTATTGGTTAGTGGTTTTTTAGAGAAATACGTTGATTTTACGTAAATTAGAATCGTAAAAACACAACAATTTACGAGCTTATATCTCATGAAAAAAGTAGTTGCAATTATAGCCATTATGACCCTAGCTCTAACGGCTAATTCACAAGTATCTAACTGGGTGCCCGGCACTGTGTGTTCAACTTGTGTAACTAACAACAATAGCAATAACTCCAATCCAAAGGGTGGTGGGAACAATACCATCAATAATGGAAACGGAATTATCGTGAATAGCTATACGAATACCGCATGCGGTTTGGGTTGGGTTCAGGCCAGTAGAAAACTTGGCCGCCGTAATCCATTGAATGGCGCCGTTCAACCGGCATCATTTACAATTACTGGAATTCCAGCATGTGCTATTATTGAAAAAGCGTATGTATATACAGGCGGATGTAGCGCTTCTAACGTTGCGGTTAACATCACGATCGTAAATCCACAGGCTCAGGGAAATGTTTACGCTGCTGTTACTATTGGAAATCACTCCGACAAATGTTGGGGTTATGGTGGAACACGTAACTGGCGTGCAGATGTTACTCCACAGATCACTGGAAATGGAGTTTACCAGATCTCAGGTTGTCCTACAAATCCTCCAACAGCGGGCCAGGATATGGATGGCGCTACCTTATTAATTATTTATCGTGATCCTTTACAGTTATGGACCGGCCACATTGTAATGGGCGACGGATGTCAAGTTGGTATTGGAGGAACTCAAACCGGTAATGTAACGGGTTGGCAGTCGTGTGCGGCATCTACCGGATCAGCAACAGGTTTATACATTGTGAGTGATATGCAAAACGTTGGCGCGTTCAACATGAGAATGAATAACACTGCGAATAATTTTGTGTATCCAAACGGTTCGCAAAATTGGTGGGATTTTATTTCCGGAAACGCGTCTCCTGTTACGAACGCACAAAATACGTTCCCTTATGGAATGTCATCAGGTGGAGATTGCTACAACATTGTAATGGCTGGTTTATATTGGCAAACAACGTGCAGTGTTTGTATCCCAACAGGTGTTGCCAACGCCACAGCCTCGTGCAACGGCCCGATTTGTCAGGGTCAGAATTTAAATTTGAGTGTTGTGCATAATGCAACTGTTCCATGTACATTTACCTGGACAGCACCGGCGGCAGTTTTCCCTGCCAACTCAACCACATCCACCACGCAAAATCACAGCTTTGCTAACGCTCAACCAACGATCAGTGGAATTTACACTGTTCAAGTAGAGCCACAAGGTTCATGTATTGTAACACGAACTGTTCAGGTGAGTGTTTATCCAAATCCAACGATCACAGCCATGTCTAATAACGGACCGGTGTGTCAGGGCACAACATTGAACATTGGATCAACAGCCAATACAAGTGCCACAGCGCAATATGCGTGGACAGGACCAAACGCCTTTGTAGCAAATACACAAAGTACAAGTATCACTAACGTGATGCCAATTGCATCGGGCTTCTACAGTTTAACGGTCACAAACACTTACACCGGAGCTCCATACACTACAAACAACCAAACATTAACCGGTTGTTCTACAACAGGACAGATGAGCGCGGCCATTGTTCCAACAGGAACATTAAGTGTTGTACCATTCTACACCATTTGTCAAAACACAAATTTAAATTTACAAGCAACAGGAATTGGAGTTAGCCCAAGCAGTTATAGCTGGGTGAGTTCAACTACACCTCAATTCACATCAACCTTACAAAATCCAACCATTCCAAACGTGAATGCAATTCACTCCGGAGATTATTCGGTGACTGCTTATTACACAAGTCCTATCACAACGTTAGTTTGTCAGCAAACTGCAGTGAGTAATGTAAGCGTTGTTCCGCGTAACCCGGTAACAGCATTCAGTTCTGCAAACGTTTGTCAGTTCACAACCGGAAGTTTCTCTGCAACTGCCCTGAATGCAGCCGGGTATCAGTGGACCGGACCAAATGGATTTACATCTAATAATCAAATTAACACCATTACCAATATTCAACCTGCGGCCAGCGGTAACTACACAGTGTTAGCATTGTTCTCAATTGGAACAGTAACCTGTACAACAAGCAGCTGGATCCCATTGAATGTAATTCCGGTACCAAGTATTGCGGTAGTTCCAAACATTACCGTTTGTGAGCGAGAACAAACCACCTTCAATGCCAGCGCTCCCTGCAGACTATCACTCATACATGTGGAATGGACGAACAGCTTTACGATGAATTCACCAAACCCAATGTTTGCGAATTTAACGCCAAAACATGGTGGTGCTTATACAATGCTGGCACATTTAGCAATGGGAACTTAACTTATTTACAACAGCAACGTTACACAAACCTTTTAGTAAAACCGATCCTTCCATTTAATTTGGGTCCGGATAAAATTATTATGTTCAAACGCGGATCTATTCTTAAATGGTCCTGCGGGAGCAACATCCTACAGCATTGGGGAGAAGTACAAGCTACACCTCCAGCACAAGGCTTATTTGTTCGACGTGGAAGTCTGCAAATAGTGGCGTGTATGTATTGGAAGTAGACCTGAACGGATGTAAGACTTATGATTCAGTAAAAACCAAAACCTACATGCTGATCATCTTCCTCTCCACCAAGCAACAGAAGTATCTGTCGTGGAGAGAGCAGTGAACTTTGTAGTAGGAGCAGCCCAAGGAAGTGAGAACTACGCTTACACCTGGAACCCTGCGATCTATATTTCGAGTCAACAGGGGAAGTGCTCAGACGGGCAATCCGCGGAACCACGGTTTACAACATCTCTGCTTATGACATTGCTTGTCCAAGCTTCATTATCCAAACAAGCTTCACCATTACGGTGAAACAACCACCACAACCAAACATCACAATCCCTAAGAACAATGTGTGTGAGCCGATGTACTGCGATCTACAACAGTCGTTACAAAATGAAGCTGCTTCAGTGATGTGATTTTGGTCACAGCAGCATTGTTGAAGGCGACAGCTCTCGTATTTGTTTGAACTTGGTACTACATTACACATGAGAATCATGACACAGGTACTAATGGTATGAGGAACTTACGATTACACTGTTCCAGTACCGTATCCAAAACCAGGCGCAGACTTCACCTGGAACTGAGCAACCAACAACCACCGTAATATGATATGACATTCCAGTCAACACCACAAAGAACGTATGCAAAACATTTGCTGTAATTGGGAGAAAGCTTTA
This sequence comes from Bacteroidia bacterium, assembly GCA_044229315.1. GTDB lineage: Bacteria > Bacteroidota > Bacteroidia > B-17B0 > Aurantibacillaceae > Aurantibacillus. Next base: position 5,421 of record JBGATG010000004.1, on the reverse strand, counting down.
CAAATACTTTGGCAATTGGTGGTAATGAGATTAACTACAACTTAGCGAAGATACAACACCTTTACGATAGCAGCAGTAAAGTTGCATATAATGTTAGTGGTGAAAAATAGATACGGTTGTGTTGACTCGGTTTACAAAGTGATCGTTATTGATGAAGATGTAGCGGTATATATCCCTAACTGCATTTGCACTGATGACGATAACATCAACGATGTGTTCAACATCAAAGGTCTTGGATTAAAACCTGATGGATACATCATGCAGATCTTCGATCGTTGGGGAACCTTAGTGTACACTACACGTGATATCAACAAAGGTTGGGATGGAACAGTTAAAGGTCAAAAGGCTGAAGATGGAGTTTACATCTACGCTGTAAAAGTGATCGGTGACAATGGACTAGGTAAGAAAGAATTTAAAGGCCATGTAACTCTGATGAAGTAAAAATCAGATCCAAAATAGTATTAAAGAACCCTCGATATTCGGGGGTTTTTTATTGAATGACACTCTCGATTTGCGGTTGGAAAACTGCCATTTTGCCTTCGAATTCTGAGTTTTTCGCTCAAAATGAGTGATTCGCATATCTAAATGCGTTAAGTAGGGATATAAGCTAGTAGTTTTTGGACCCAAAATTCGGCATTAATGGTATATTGTAGGTGAAAACCGCGCAATTACATTTATCATGAAAATCAAACAATTAAAGGGCTATGTGCTTCTTTTAGTTTTGCTAACATGCTTTAAGTTCAATATCAAAGCATGTTCACCTTTGGCTATTCCAACTATTTCATCTTGGAGTATCTCAGGAAATAACTTATTGATCCAAGCCTCAAGTAATACTATTTACAATTGCCAATATTATTTGCAAGTAGAGTTAATATGTAATAGTTCTAACTTCACTGGAAACGCGCCTTTCTTTTATACTTCACCAACCGTCAATAAGACCAGTACGCCTTTTGCTTTTCCCCAAATGACGATCAATATTGGGGCATTATGCGCAGGAACAACTTATAAATTTAGAGTGCGCGAAGGTTATGGCGCTGCAACATTTAGTGGTTGGACAACAACTTACACCTTCACTACACCTGGTAACTACGTTGCGCCAAGTTTAACTGCTTGGGCAAGTCCTTCAACTATTTGTGTGCCGCAAACTTCACAACTTACTGCTTCATTAGTTGCAGGGTGTGGTGGCGGTCCATACACTTATTCCTGGTCACCTTCAACAGCATTAACTTGCATTACATGTTCTAATCCTATTGCAAATCCAACTGTAACTACAAATTATACGGTAACTGCAAAAGGTGGTCCGGGTGCATGTTGGACGGCGAGCGCGGTTGTTACTCTTGTTGCATCCACAATTCCTCCAAGTGTTGGTACTGTTACTGCGCCTGTAAGTGTTTGTTACGGAGAAACGGCAACTGTTTCTGTGTCGTCTTTTTCAGGAAGTTTAAATTGGCTTTCTTCGCCAGGTCCTAATGGCCCGTGGACTGTTGTCGGTCCCACAACCGCTTCTTTGGTCACGCCGACATTGTCTGCGCAAATGTGTTATCAAGCAACCGTCACCGGATGTCAGGCTTCACTTGCGTCAAATACAGTTTGTATCAATGTGAATCCAACACCTACTATCACGGTGAATAACGCGCACATTTGTAATGGAAATTCCGCAACGTTAACCGCTGCCGGTGCACAAAACTATACTTGGTCGGCAGGTGTTAGCGTCGTTGGCCCGGGTGTAGCAATAGCAACACCTCCCGCAACTACCTCTTATACTGTAACCGGAAATCTTGCAAGTTGTATCAATTCAGCGGTAGCAACGGTTACGGTTAGCCCTCATCCAACTATCACCGCGCTATCAAATAGTGGTCCTGTCTGTCAGGGAAGCCCATTGAATATTGGTTCAACTGCTAACGCAAATCCTGGAGCAAGTTTTTCTTGGGCAGGACCGGGCGGATTTTCGGCAAACACCGCGAGTTCTACTGTAGCAAACGCGCAAGCTGTGGCATCGGGTTTCTACACATTAACAGTTACAAATGATTTCCTTGCACCGGCGTATTCACCAACGTTATCATGTTCAGCAATTGCGCAAATGAGCGCGGCGGTTGTTCCAACCGGAACGTTAACCGTTGTACCATTCTACACCATTTGTCAGAACACAAATTTAAATTTAACCGCCAACGGAATTGGAGTTAGTCCAAACAGCTATAGTTGGGCAAGTTCAACAACCCCGCAATTTACTTCTACGCTGCAAAACCCAAACATACTTAACGTTAGCACATCTCATTCGGGCGATTATTCCGTTACCGCGTATTACACAAGCCCTATGACCACTTTAGTGTGTACGCAAATGGCTGTAAGTAATGTGAGTGTTGTGCCACGCAGTCCTGTGGTACCATTTAGTAACGCTAACGTTTGTCAATACACAACCGGTACATTTTCGGCAACAGCATTGAACGCTCAAGGTTATTCATGGACAGGTCCTAATGGATTTACATCTAACAATCAAATTAATTCGATCACAAATATTCAACCTGCAGCGAGTGGAAATTACACGGTGCAAGCCTTGTTCAGTATTGGTACTGTAACATGTACAACAACGAATTGGATCCCGTTGAACGTTATTCCGGTTCCAAGTATTGCAGTTGTGCCAAACATCACGGTTTGCGAACGAGGACAAACAACATTCAACGCGAGTGCTCCGGGCGCAATTAGTTATCTGTGGAATGGTCCAAACAGTTTCACAATGAATTCTTCCGGACCAATGTTTGCCAACTTAACACCAAGCATGAGTGGTGCTTATACAGTAACAGCTTCCTTCAGTAATGGAAACCTGACCTGTTACAACAGCAACGTTACAAACCTTTTAGTAAAACCCATTCTTCCATTTAATTTGGGTCCGGATAAATTGTTGTGTTCAAATTCAGATCTATTCTTAAATGGTCCAGTAGGTGCTACATCATATAACTGGTGGGGAAGTACAAGTTACACTTCAAACGCACAAGGATTATTTGTTCCCGCGTTGAACCCAGCAAATAGTGGTGTGTATGTATTGGAAGTTGACTTGAACGGATGTAAAACTTACGATTCGGTTCAAGTAAAAGTATTAACGCCGATCATCTTTACATTAACGCCAAGTAATAGAACAATTTGTCGTGGAGATTATGTGAACTTTGTAGTAGGCGCTGCCCAAGGAAGTGAGAATTATGCTTACACCTGGAATCCTGCTATCTATGTTTCGGGTCCAACAGGAAGTGTGCAAGCAGGTTATCCTTTAGGAACAACCGTGTACAACATCTCTGCTTATGATATCGCATGTCCTAACTACATTATCCAAACAAGCTTTACGTTAACAGTAAAACAACCGCCGCAACCAAACATTATTATGCCTGCTAACAATGTGTGTGAACCTTTGTGTGCGATCTATAATAGTCATTTGATGGATGAATCAACGGAGGTGATGTATGATTTTGGTCACGGCAGAACTTTTGACGGAGATAGTATCAACATTTGTTTACCTGCCGGCGAACATTATATGCACATCACAGCAAAAGGAAAGAATGGATGTAAAGGAACCTACGATTATACAGTGCCAATTACGGTTTATCCAAAACCGGGAGCTGATTTCTCATGGACACCAGAACAACCAACTACTGCTAACAATAATGTAGCATTTAATCCAACTACGAAGTATGGAACCAAATTCGTTTATGATTGGGGTTTCACTAACAGCACAAATGTTGGAGGAATAGATACATCAACAGCTAAGAACCCACAACATATTTATGATAACAACGGAAAATTCCCGGTGATGTTGATCGTGAAAAATGAGCATGGTTGTATTGATACGGTATTCCATATTGTTGTTGTTGATGAAGATGTAGCGGTTTATATTCCAAATACATTTACACCAAACGGCGATAACATCAATGATGTATTCAATGTAAAGGGTCTTGGATTAAAACAAGAAGGATACATGATGCAGATCTTTGATCGTTGGGGAACTTTGATCTACACAACTCGCGACCTTAATAAAGGTTGGGACGGAACCGTTAAAGGACAAAAAGCCGAAGATGGAGTGTATATTTATAGCGTAAAAGTGATCGGCGATAGTGGTGTAGGTAAGAAAGAATTCAAAGGGCATGTAACCTTAATAAAATAATATCCAACAGAATTCGGAAAGATAAAACTTAGAAAAATCTAAAAAAAACCCCCTCCAAAACAGGGGGTTTTTTAATCCCCTAAAATGGGTCACATACTTTAAAACAGGCCCTTTTTTGCGCTCAAAATGTGGTATTTAGGCTCAAAATGAGTGATATAGGCCTCTAAATGCGTTAAAGGGGGGTACAAATTAGTAGTTTTTGAGGTAAAAGGGGGTCTATTATGTATTTTTAGGGCAGTAAAAACGCATTTCAAAGACTTATATATATCATGAAAAAAATCACAGCAATAGTAGCCTTAATGATGATGTTCTTTATGGCCAATGCGCAAACGTCAACCTGGGTGCCGGGAACTGTTTGCTCAACGTGTATCGTGAATAATAATAACAATCCAAAGGGTGGTGGGAACAATACCATTAATAATGGGAATGGAACGATCGTAAACAATTACACGCATACTGCTTGTGGTTTAGGTTATGTGCAAGCAAGCAAACGTTTAGGTCGTCGTAATCCATTAAATGGTGCGGTGCAACCTGCAACATTTACGATCACTGGAATTCCAGCCTGTGCGATCATCGAAAAAGCATGGGTATATTGTGGTGGTGTTAGTGGTGGAGCTACAGCGGTAAATATTACGATCGTTAATCCACTTACACTAGGTGGTGTATATCCTGCAGTAATGATAGGTAGCCACACTGATATGTGTTGGGGTTATGGTGGAACAAGAAATTATCGTGCAGACGTTACCGCACAAATTTCTGGTAATGGTGTTTATACAATTTCAGGTGTTCCAACAAACCCTCCAACAGCGGGTCAGGATATGAACGGTGCTACTTTATTTATTGTGTATCGTGATCCATTGCAATTATTTACCGGACACCTGGTGATTGGTGACGGATGTCAAGTTGGTATTGGTGGAACTCAAACCGGTAACGTAAGCGGGTTTCAAGCGTGTGCGGCTTCTACTTCGGTTAACTGTTTTTTAATGGTTGCCGATCTTCAACTTTTTAACGTGATCAACTTTGCAATGAATAGCGCGACAAATAACTTTGTTTATCCGGTTGCTTCACAAAACTGGTGGGATTTTGCTCAAAGCAGCGCTATCCCTGCAGTAACTGCTGGACAAACAAGTTTTAATTGGGGATTATCAGGTGGAAACGATTGTTTTGACGTTGCAGCGGTTGGTTTATATTGGCAAACGGGATGTAACACATGTATCCCAACAGGTGTTGCCAACGCCACAGCCTCGTGCAACGGCCCGATTTGTCAGGGT
>JBGATG010000007.1:0-84890 GCA_044229315.1 Bacteroidia bacterium | reverse complement strand
CATTGCAGCACTTTCAAACAAAACATTTTCACCTTATACCGATTTGTTGCTACACAATATGGGAAGCAGTTTAGACGATAATTACACCGAAGGTTCTGCTAAAACTTACGAATGGAAAACACCTGCCTTATGGGGTTTGGGTTTGTCCAAAAACTCTCAGGGCGGAAATTATTTCTTAATGCATGACGGCAGGGCGCAATCAATTGAATCAGCTATTCTAATGCATGGAGGAGAGGGACAACAAAGTAACACCAACTTCCAAAATTTATCCGAGAGCGAAAAACAAAAATTAATTAAATTTTTAGAAAGCCTTTAATGGAAAGACGAGATTTTATAAAATCAGCTTGTTTAACTTGTGCAGGAAGTATTGGTGCTGCGTGGCTACTTCAGGCATGTACTCCGCAAAAATATATTACTAATGTTACTGTTAAGGAAAGCAAGATTGTTATTAAAAAATCTGAGTTCGCTGTCATAAAAAAAGATAAAACCATTCAGCAGAAATTTATTTTAGTTAAGCCCGAAAACACACAGTTTCCGATAGCTATATACAAACTAAACGAAAACGAATACAGAGCACTATACCTACAATGTACTCATCAAGGTTGCGAACTTTCTCCACATGAAACCATGATGGTATGTCCTTGCCACGGAGCAGAATTTAATCCTAAAGGAGAAGTTACAACAGGCCCTGCGGAAACCAATTTAAGATCATTCTTGACCACAACTGATAATGAAAACATTTATATCCAACTCTAATCTTATGAAGCATTTAATTACAGTTATATTCATAATCGTTACTGCCCATTTTTCTTTTGCTCAAATTGATACGAGTAAAGTAAAAAGGACTCCAACTGATACATCAAAAATGCAATTGAATTTGGATGCGGTTTATAATCGTCCATTTTTGCAATACGGTAAAATTCCCGTAGCAATTGGTGGTTATGCGGAAGCGAATACTCAGTATGCGGTTACTGATGGAGTTACAGACGGATTCTCTTTCCAAATGAGAAGAATGACTTTGTTTTTATCTTCTTCAATTCACCGTAAAATCAAGTTCCTTACTGAGATTGAATTTGAAGATGGCACTAAAGAGATCAACATTGAGTTTGCTGCTTTAGATTTTCAATTTCATCACTTGTTGAATTTCAGAGGGGGAATCATTATGAATCCAATCGGAGCTTTCAATCAAAACCACGATGGCCCAAGATGGGAGTTTATTGACAGACCAATCTCCGCAACACAACTATTACCATCTACCTTCAGTAATGTTGGCTTTGGCTTTTACGGTAAAGTGTACAAACCAAATATTGTGTGGGCTTATGAATTGTATTTGACCAATGGCTTAAACGAGAATATTATTGGAAATGCAGAAAATAAAACGTTCCTGCCTGCCACAAAATTAGACCCGAATAGATTTGAAGAGAGTTTTAATGGCGAACCGCTAACGAGTGCCAAGACTTCATTCAGATTTAGAAAAGTGGGAGAACTTGGTTTGTCATATATGGGAGGCGTTTACAATAAATTTCAAGAGGATGGATTAGTGTTGGATAAAAAAAGAAGAGCAGATGTTATTGCAATTGATTTTAATACAACCATTCCGAAAGCTAACACAACCATTACCACCGAATTCGCCTGGACTTTTGTAGATGTTCCGGATACCTATACTCAACAGTTCGGCAAAAAGCAGCACGGTGGTTTTATAGATATTGTTCAACCAATTATAAAAAAGAAAATGTTCGGTTTTGAAAAGGCAAGCTTTAATGCTGCAATTAGAGCTGAGTATGTTGATTGGAATGTGGGGACGTTTAATGAAACAGGTGGCAACATTGCAGACGAGATTTTTGCTATCGTTCCTGCAATCAGTTTCAGAACATCACCTCAAACCGTTCTGCGATTAAACTACCGTTACGAATGGAGAAAAGATATTTTGGGCAATCCCGCTGCAAGAACAGGTGCAATTCAATTTGGTGTAAGTAGTTATTTTTAGGAAAAGCTTAACTTCAGAATCTCTTAAGATTTATAGCCGTATATTTACTCTATGAAAATTCTGCTTATAGAGGACGAGCCCGAACTGCGAAAATCAATTAAGCTATATCTCCATCAGGAAGGTTATGTTGTTGAATCTGCTGCTGATTTCATTAAGGCATCTGAAAAGGCAGGGGTTTACGATTATGATTGTGTTTTAGTGGATATAACTCTGCCAAAAGGAAGCGGATTAGACATTGTAAAACAATTGAAAGATAAAGGCTCTAAAGCAGGTATTATCATTATTTCAGCCAAGAATTCTTCAACTGACAAGATCAAAGGACTTGATTTGGGAGCTGACGACTATTTGGCAAAGCCTTTTGATTTAGCTGAATTAAACTCTCGAATTAAAGCACTTATCCGCAGAAGGAATTTTGATGGCAATAAATCAATTGTTGTAAATGAAATAACCATACTGTCCGAGCAAAGACAGGTTAATGTAAATAATGAACTCGTTGCTTTAACAGCCAAAGAGTACGATCTCTTATTATTTTTCATTTCAAATAAAAACAGGGTTGTTTCAAAAAATACCATTGCGGAACATTTGTGGGGAGATGATTCAGATCAAATGGACAGCCACGACTTTATTTACGTTCACCTAAGAAATCTTAGGAAAAAATTGCTGGATAAGGGGTGTACAGATTATGTACAAACGATATATGGTATAGGTTATAATTTTAAAGTAAACTGATGAAATTAATTAGCAAAACACTCATTTATTATCTCTTAGTTAGTTTGCCCTTGCTGATTATTGCAGGGCTGCTTTCCTATTTTCTTATTAATAGCGAATTGAAAGATGGTACAGATGAAACATTAATGAATGAAAAAGTTAACGCTGAAAGACTTATTCAATCGTTGAAAGAGCCTAAAAGTATCTATTTGAGTTCTGATAGCCTTGAGAACATAATCCCATGTACCGATTGCACATTAAAGACAGGATTCATTGACACCTCAATTTATAATAGTGTTGAAAAGGAAAATGTTGGAGCGAGAATGTTGCGCAGCTATTTTACGTTTGAGCAAAACACATATCAAATTACTCTGATTAAAACTACAATGGAAGCGGAGGAGCTTTTGGAGGGAATACTTGCGACATTTGCTTTAATTGTAGGCTTTTTGATAGTGTCCTTTGTAATAGTTAATTGGTTGTTGTCAAAAACACTATGGAAACCATTTTATAATACCCTCTCTAAGTTAAATAAATACGAAATTCAACACCATGAACAACATCATTTTAATGAAGTAAATACACTTGAGTTTAATCAATTAAATATTGCTTTGAACAAAATGATGGATAAAATTTATTCTGATTATCAGGAGCAAAAAGAGTTTACCGAAAATGCGTCCCACGAAATGCAAACACCATTGGCGGTTATTAAAGCAAATCTTAGTTTATTAATGCAATCAAACAATTTGAAAGAAGATGAAATGAATCGCCTTCAAACAATTGAAAATACTATTAAAAAATTGGCTTCATTAAATAAGGCTCTTATTTTATTATCTAAAATAGAAAACAATCAGTTTAAGGAAAATGAATCAATAAGCATAAAACAGTTTACTTCAAAAATAACAGATAATTACATGGATTTATTTCAGTCAAAAAACATTAGTTTGGAATTGAATTTATCTGAAGATGTTATGGTAAAGATGAATCCGACTTTGGCTGAAATTCTCCTAACAAATCTTATTCAAAATGCGATCAGGCACAATAGTGAAAACGGAAAAATAATTATAAAACTAAATCAAAATCAATTGACTATTTCTAACAGCGGTGAGCCATTAACAGTTCCCAAGGAACATTTGTTTATGAGATTCAAAAAGAATGATGCTTCCAAGGAATCTTTAGGGCTTGGCTTGTCAATTATAAAGGGAATTACCAAAACCTATGGGTTTAAAATCGCCCACGATTATTCATCATCATTGCATCATTTTCAAGTAAGTTTCAACTAAAGATTTACTTTAGAATTGTGTGGTAGGTTTGTGTTATGAAAGCAATTAATAATACTCCATCTCAATTAAAAAAAGTTGTAAAGGTTTTACTTCTCCTTTTTATTAGTTCCCATTCTTATTCTCAAAACGCTTCGGTATCAGGAATAATAAAGGAGAAAACCACAGCAAGTCCTCTACCTTATGTGAGCGTAACTATTAGGGCAGAAAAGGACAGCTCATTAATTGTTGGCACAATAACAAATGAAGAAGGAAGGTTTGCATTAAATAATCTCAAACAAGGTCGTTATTATATTGAAGTTACATTTATCGGATATGCAACTCAAAGACAGCCACTTTATGTCGGAAACTTAAATTCATTCTTAGATGCAGGAACAATTGAGTTATTAGAAGATGTGAAAATATTAGATGCGGTAGAAGTAACCGCAAAGCAAGACGAAGTTTCAGGTAAAATGGATAAAAAATCCTATACACTTGAAAATAACATTTCTCAAAGTGGTGGTTCGGTTTTGCAAGCCGTACAAAATTTACCCGGAGTAACTGTACAAGAAGGAAAGGTTCAGATACGAGGCAGCGATAAAGTGATTGTATTAATTGATGGAAAGCAAACTGCATTAACAGGTTTTGGAAACCAAACAAGCCTTGATAATATTCCTGCCTCTGCTATTGAAAAAATTGAAATCATAAATAATCCTTCAGCTAAATATGACGCCAATGGCAACGCAGGTGTAATTAATATCATTTATAAGAAAAATAAGCAAGAAGGGTTTAATGGTAAGGTAGGATTGGCAGCAGGTGTGGGCGCATTATGGATTAAGCAGGAAAACCTTCCAACAATTCGACCGCAATATCAAAATACGCCTAAGTTTAATCCAACCCTATCACTTAACTACAAAAAAAAGAAAATTAATTTATTTCTTCAGGGCGATTACTTGCTTAGTAACACATTAAATAAAAATGAATTTGTAGATCGCTACTATGATAGCGGAGAGATTATTCGTCAGCAAACGAAAAGAAATAGAAATACCACAGTTGCAACAGGAAGATTGGGATTTGATTATAATCCCAATGAATACAACCAATTTAGCCTATCAGGTTTATTTAGTTCGGAACGAATTTTGGATCACGGAGATGAACCATTCTTTAACTCTGATTTATCAGATAGAAAACGGTTGTGGCAATTTTTAGAGGATGAACTAAAAACAACCGCTACAGCATCCTCTTCATACTTACATAAATTCAAACAGGCTGGACATACTTTAAACATTGGATTGAATTATACATTTCACAGAGAGGATGAAAAGTATTACTTCACGAATGTGATGCCGACTTTTACAGGTTATGATGCCTTTAAGTTAATTTCTGATGAGCATGTAGCAGATTTCAATCTCGACTACATTAAACCCTTAAAGCATGGAAGGATCGAAATGGGAGGTAAATTCAGGTATAGAAATATTCCGACAAATATGATGTTCTTTCCGGGAATTAATTCTCCCATTGATTCCGCAGCAGGAGGTTGGGCAACTTATAAAGAAACGATACCTGCGCTATATGGAAATTACGTTCTTGAAAAAGCAAAATATGAATTAGAGGCAGGTTTAAGAGTTGAGTATGTTAATGTGAATTATCAAGTGAATCCAAACCACCCTACTTATAAAAGCAACGGATATAATTATATCCAGCCTTTTCCTAACGTAAGATTTGCTTATAAATTTAATGACAATAACAAGATTTCTTTGTTTTACAATAGAAGAGTTGATAGACCAAACGAAGTTGATATTAGAATCTTCCCAAAGTATGATGATGCAGAAATTATTAAAGTTGGTAATCCTTCACTAAGTCCGCAATTCACTAACCTGTTTGAATTAGGCTATAAGGGTAACTGGAAAAATGGATATTTTTATTCAGCAGCATATCACAAAATAGCAGATGGTACAATCACTCGTATTGCGAGCGTTGTTCCCGGTAGTACATTGATTTATTCTATTATGCAAAATGCAGGAAGGAGTTATAATACAGGATTAGAATTAATAGTTTCTCAAGATGTAAAAAAATGGCTTTCTCTAAACATGAATTTCAATGGCTATCAAAGCACCATTGAGGCTTTTACAGCTTATAATAAATATCCTTATGCAAACACTTATTCTTCCGATAAACAGTCATTAATATCTTGGAATTCTAAGCTAAACGCTACTTTCCACTTAAAGAAAAATACAGATTTTCAATTAACGGCTATTTACCTTGCTCCTGATTTAATTCCTCAAGGAACAATAGGTTCACGATTTTCTTTAGATATAGGTATGAAAAAACGAATTCAAAAAGGCAAGGGCGAATTATTTATAAATGCCACTGATCTTTTAAATACCATGCAGATTAAGAAATCTATTCAGGGAAATGGATTTAGGTATGTAAGTACTGATTATTATGAAACACAAGTTGTAAGGATTGGGTATAGTTATAAGTTCTAAAAAAATAAGATTATGAAAAAGATACCTGAAATAACAATCGCATTTTGGATAATGAAAATATGCGCAACAACCCTTGGTGAAACTGCCGGGGATTTACTATCAATGACTTTGAATGTTGGATACGCTGTTAGTTCAATGATTTTAATTAGCATTATATGGATAGGACTCTTGGGCTTGGTTATGCTCTTGGATCAGGGATATTACTGGCAATTTTGCTCGTAATATTTGTTTTGTGGAGAGTAAGTGAAAAATCTCTTTCAGTAACAAATATTACAACTTTCAAAGGAGAGATGTTTTATTGGACTGCTATACTTTTTTCAAACACCTTGGGTACTGCTGTAGGAGATTTTTTAGCTGATGATTCAGGGCTTGGATTTTTAGGAGGGGCAGCATTAATTGGAGGTTTATTAACCTTAGTTGTAATAGCAAAGTATTTTACAAAAATTTCAACCGTATTATTATTTTGGGTTGCTTTTGTTTTAACACGCCCGTTTGGAGCTACGTTCGGAGACTTGTTAACTAAAACAACAGAAAAAGGTGGACTTAATTTTGGAACAACCGGATCTTCAATAATACTATTTTCGATTTTGACACTCCTTGTGGCAAACTCAATTTTTACGAAAAATAAATTTGAAAATAATTTATAGAATCCCTAAGAATTGTAAATGAGTCCTTCAATTTGAACATATAGAAATGATTAGTGTATAATCCTATGCTTTAGAATCTCTAAAGATTTGCTTTAGAATCATATTGCACCTTTGATTAAAATCTTAGAAAAATGATGCAAACTAAATTGATTCAAAGGTTAATCCTTTGCCTTTCATTCCTCCTTTCCCTATTTTTCACTAATGCCCATGCTCAAAACGTTACAATTAGTGGTTATATTAAAGATGCAGAAACAGGAGAAACCTTAATTGGAGCAATTGTTTATGCAACCAAATCAAAAACGGGAGCATCTGCAAATACCTATGGTTTCTATTCTTTATCATTACCCAAAGGCGACAGTACCGGATTAGTGTTTACTTATTTGGGCTATACAGCACAAATTAAAAAGGTTGTCTTAACCCAAAACATTGAGTTAAACATCAAGTTATTACCCTCTTCAAGTCAATTGTTGGAAGTTACTATTTCAGCGAAAAAGTCAGATGAAAATGTACAGCGTCCACAGATGGGAGTAATTGACATTCCTATTCAGAAGATTAAAGAACTTCCTGCAATTTTAGGTGAAACGGATGTCTTAAAAATCGTACAGCTTTTACCCGGTGTTCAATCAGGTAATGAAGGAACAACAGGGTTCTTTGTTCGTGGTGGGAATTCAGATCAGAATTTAGTTCAGTTAGATGAAGCAGTCGTTTATAATCCAAATCACTTGTTCGGTTTGTTTTCTACTTTCAACACAAGGGCATTAAATAATGTTACTCTTATCAAGGGAGGTTTCCCTGCGCAATATGGTGGAAGGTTATCTTCTATTCTTGATATTACAATGAAAGAAGGAAATAATAAGAAATACAAAGTGGAAGGTGGAATCGGAATTATATCATCCAACATAACAATAGAAGGTCCGATTGTGAAGGAAAAAGCATCTTTCATTATCTCTGCTCGCAGAACTTATCTTGATCTATTAATAAAACCCTTTTTACCGAAAGGGATATCTACAACTTATAATTTTTACGACTTAAATGCAAAAATTAACTGGCAGGTTTCAAAACGTGACCGTTTGTTTTTAAGTGCATTTAAGGGAAATGACAAAGCAGGATACACCGAGGCAAGCAGTATAAATTATGGAATTCGTTTCGGGAATTCAACAGCAACACTTCGATGGAATCACTTGTTCGGACAAAAATTATTTGTAAATACTTCTGTAATTTATAACACTTATTTGCTCAACCTTTCTACTGTACAAGGCAAATACTATGCACAGGTTTACTCAGGTATAAACGACCAAAACATTAAAACGGAATTTCAATATTTTCCAAATAGTAAACACAAAATAATGTTTGGCGCAAACTACACATACCACACATTTACATCAAGAGGGAAGTCAGATAAAATTCCTAAAAATTTGCAAACCGCTAATATAAAAACGAATCAAATTCCACCACGCTACTCTAATGAAATGGCAATTTATTTGAATGATGAATATACAATCACAAAAAGAGTTGCATTGAACGCAGGAATCAGAACACCAGCATTCATTACAAAAAACGCTTCTTATTATACTTGGGAGCCTCGTGCTACCTTAAAAGTTTCTGTTGATTCATCCTCTTCAATTAAAGCAGCATATACTGTAATGAATCAATTTTTACACATCGTACCAAGTTCAAGTGCTTCATTACCATTTGACCTTTGGATTCCCTCAAGTAACATTACCAAGCCTGAGCGATCTGAACAATATGCACTCGGGTACTTCAGAAATTTTAAAGAAAACAAATATGAAGCAAGTGTGGAAGTATATTATAAGACGATGCAAAATCAAGTTGCTTTTAGAGAAGGTACACAACTGCTTGAGCAAACAAACATTGATAGTTCTTTGGTATTCGGTAAGGGTTGGAGTTATGGAGCAGAATTCTTTTTAAAGAAAAATGTTGGAAAATTTACAGGATGGATAGCTTATACCTTGTCTTGGACAAATCAACAATTTAAGGATTTGAATTACGGAGAAGTGTTTCCATTTAAATATGATAGACGACACGTTTTATCCGTTGTAGGAACTTATGAATTAACGAAGAGATGGACATTGTCAGCAGATTTTGTATTATCATCAGGAAGTGCATACACCTTGCCTGTTGGACGAGTTAATGTTGCTGATGGAGGAAGTTTATATGATGGTGTTTATTACGTGTATGATAAACGAAACAATTATCGAATGAATCCATACCATCGATTGGATATTGGAGCAACATACAGAAAGAACAAAACTCTATTTAAAGGCAAAGTTCCATTTGTATCGGAATGGGTGTTTAGTATTTACAATGTTTATAGTCACAGAAATCCCTACTTTGTTTATTTAACAGTTGATCCAGTAACTCAAGAACCGAAAGCAAAACAAGTATCACTTCTTCCAATCATTCCAAGTATAACCTATAATTTTAAATTTTAAGGAGATGAAAAAATTAAAAATAATACTTCTTGTAGTAACTGCAATAGCCTTAATACAAGCCTGTCAGAAAGATATAAAACTAAAACCTTTGCAATACGATAGTCAATTATCAATAGAGTGCGTTTTGTATCCCGGTAAAGCACCTCAATTATTTTTGAGTAAAAGTGTCCCTTTCTTTAGCACAAGTGTGTCTCCTTCACAATTATTCGCAAGAGGTGCAGTTGTCACAATTTCTGGAAGTTCAATTGATAATTTAGTGGAAGATTCTATTTTTGATAATTTCAGATGTAGATGGGTTCCCTATTATAAAGGTTCAGTTCCTGCACAAATCGGACAGACATATAATTTATCTGTTACATACAACGGTAAAACTTACACCGCATCTACAACTATTAATCAACCGCAAGTTACCATTACTGGAACATCTTTTGTCAGTTCGTTTCACGATATATATGGAGACCATGAAGGCGTTGTAATTAATTTCAATGATATCTCAGGAAGTGAAAATTTTTATCGCTTTCAAATGAATAGAACGATTGACAGTTCTGTTTATGGAGCTTCTAATTTAGGCTTGATACATAGCACCTGTACAAATGGAGCATTTTTTCATATAAGTGAATTTGGGCGCTCTATTTACTTTGATAAAGGGCTTGACGGGCAAGGGATGCAATTTGTTATAGAACCTGCATTTAAGCACAAGCAGGATGATACGGCTTATGTATTTGTTCAATCTTTAGACAAAAACTCCGCTGAGTTTTATGATAATATTGATAAACAAAAATTAGCACAATTAAATCCTTTTGTTGAACCTGTGTTTCTAAAAACCAAGATAGAAGGTTGTATTGGTGTTTTTGGTTCTGCGGTGGTATCCGATTCGGTATTATTTGTTTATCCGGAATAGGAGCATTTGTTCTCTTCATAATTGCTTTAGAATCTGCAAATAACTTTGATGAATAAATTAATAAAAATGAAAACACATATTTTAACAGCAATAATTGCATTAATCGTATTTGCAAGTTGTACTCAAAAAGCAAATGAATCAGATATCCCAAAGGGAATTATCGAAACATTTAATTCAAACTTTAAAGGATCAACTGTAGAGTCGTGGGAAAAAGAAAATGATGGAGGTTATGAAGCTGAATTTGACTTGAATGGTATTGAGACCTCGGCTACATTTAGCGCAGAAGGTCAATTAATAGAAACTGAGCAGGAAATAGAGGAAAGTACATTACCTTCTTCTGTTAGTGATTACCTAAAAATTAACTATGCAGGAAAAAGCATTGATGAAGTAGCAAAAATAACAACAGGTGAAGGAATGGTGAAGTACGAAGTTGAAATAGAGAATAAGGATTTAATTTTTGATGAAAATGGGAATTTGTCTAAATAATTTTATTTCAACTATAGAATTACTTTAGAATCGTGTAACACATTTGCATTATAAATTTAAAACTTAAAAAAATGAAACACTTAACAATTTTAATGCTTGGAACTGTAACACTCTTCTCACAAGCTTGTCAGCAAAAAACCGAAGAAACAAAACAAACAACTGTAGAAGTTGCAAAAGCTGAGGCTAAAGAAGATCCTAATCAAATTGTATTTGAAAATTTAGATCAAATCTTGTCTCCTTTTGAAGATATGACAGAATATGCTTTGGATAAAAATGACGAAGGCGTTGCGAAATCCCTCAGTAAAGTTGATGCAGCTATGAATGAAGGGGCTTTTGCTAAAAACCTTAATCCTGAAAGTATGAAATCACTTTCGTCACAAATTGAAAAACTAAAAGAGTTTGCTAAGCTGAAAAACTTTGAGCAAGTAGCAATAGCATCTACTGATATTTTTGAATACAACACAAGCAATTTTGTTGATACTAAAAAAATTGAAAATCAAATACGAATAGAACATTTAGATTATATGGGGTTTAAAGTTCTTGCGCTTTTAAATCAGGAAAAAATTGATTGGAAAAATATTGAACAAACTATTGAAGGTGTTAAAAAAGAATGACTTACTTTAAGTCCTGAAATAAAAGATAACAATTTGAAAGATTCTTTTGAATACTTATTCGAAGGACTCGAGACAAGTGCCAAAAATAAAGATCGCAAGATGGGTGAAATTTTGGCTTCAATGGACTTGAGTTTAGTGGATGTTTTGGAGAATAGCTTTTAATGAAAATCGGCTTAATATTGAACAATATAACAACTTAAGATTTCCTTTAGATTCTTATAGTAGTTTTGGATTAGAAAATAATAACAAATAAAAAACAAATAAAATGAAAACAACAATCGCAACAATCGCATTATGCTTCGGGTTTATCTATGCAAATGCACAACACTTAAAAGAAGCAGAAGTTCCAGCAAATGTTAAAGATGGCTTTGCTAAGAAGTATCCCGGATCAAAAGTTAAGGTATGGGAAAAAGAAGGGGCTGACTTTGAAGCAGAATTTGATTTAAACAAAGTTGAATCTTCTGCTGTATTTGGCGCAGATGGAACATTTAAAGAATTAGAGCAAGAAATTAAGACCTCTGCATTACCAAAAGCGGTTACTGATTATTGCACTAAAAATTATGCTGGTTATAAACTATCTGAGGCAGCAAAAATTACAGATGCTGACGGTAAAGTAATGTATGAAGCTGAAATGGAAAAAGACAAAATGCAATTTGACGCATTATTTGATGCAAATGGAAATTTTGTTAAAAAGACAGAAGCTACAAAAGAAGAAGAAGGTAAAGATTAATTTTTCATAGTTTGTTAGTTTAAAAGCCTCAGTCAATAGCTGGGGCTTTTTTTGTAAAGTCAAAAAACATAGATTACTTATAAATCAAGCAAATTGTTTAATTATGTTAAATTTGGGTCATGATTAATTCAGATCTGACTTCTCTGTTTAAATATTTGAAAAAATATTATACGCTTTCAAAGGAGGCAGAAAAAGCCATTGCTGAAATTTCAAAGACAATAAGCATTCAAAAAAACGCTGACCTCCAATCAATCGGTCACACTTGCAAAACAATTTATTTTTTAAAAAAAGGTGTTTTTTGCACGAATTTATTATTTCAAAGAGGATATTGATATCACCGAGAGTTTTTCTTTTGAAAATAATATAGTAGTTAGGTTTGAAAGTTTATTTACCGGAAGACCTTCTAAGAAAGCAATTCAGGTACTTGAAGACTCAGAGTTAATTGCTATCAATTCTACTCAACTTTTTAAACTCTATGATAAGCATCATGATATTGAAAGTTTATTCAGAAAGATATTTGAAGCTGCCTTAGTTGATACAGTTAACAGAGTTGAAAATATTCAATTTCATACAGCAGAAGAACGCTATCATTCCTTAATAAAAGAAGCACCGGACGTACTTAAGAGAGTTCCATTAAAGTACATTGCATCCTATCTTGGTATTACTCCAGTGAGCCTTAGCCGAATCAGAGGGCAAAAGTAATTTCTTATCATATGTATAGTGTTTTCAAATTTTACCGAGGTAATTTTGTATTATCAATTTACCTCAAATGGAAAATGTAAAACTTGGTCTTAAAGAAAATTGGAAGCAGTTTACCTTGCTTGTAATTATCAATGCATTTGTTGGGGGCATGGTAGGTCTTGAAAGATCAATACTTCCAAAAATTGCAGAAGGAGAATTTCATATTGCAGCTAAAACAGCAATCCTTTCTTTTATTATAGTTTTCGGATTAGTAAAAGCTATTACTAACTATTACACAGGTGCACTTGCAAATAAGGTAGGTAGAAAAAATCTCCTTGTTATTGGTTGGTTGTTCGCTATCCCTGTTCCTCTTATTTTGATGTATGCTCCAAATTGGAATTGGATCATTGCTGCTAACATATTGTTAGGAATCAATCAGGGATTAACATGGAGTAGCACAGTTGTAATGAAAATAGATCTTGTTGGTGAAAAGCAACGAGGTTTCGCAATGGGATTAAATGAATTCGCAGGGTATTTATCAGTTGCTATTGTAGCCTTTCTTACAGGATGGGTTGCAGGGCAATATGGACTGAGACCATACCCATTCTTTATTGGGATAGCTTTATCATTGCTTGGCTTTTTCGGAAGTTGGTTATTTATAAAGGACACCAAACATCACGTTGCAAAAGAAAGTACATCAAGCAATGTTCCTTTACTAAAAAATATATTTTGGGATACTACATGGAAGGATAAAAATCTTGGATCAGTAACTCAGGCAGGATTAGTTAATAATCTAAACGATGGAATGGTATGGGGAATATTCCCAATCTTATTAGCTCAAAAGAATTTTAGTATTGAACAAATTGGAATCATAACAGCAACCTATCCTGCTGTTTGGGGATTGGGACAGTTAGTAACAGGAAAGATGGCGGATCATTTTTGTAAGAAGGATATGTTGTTCACTGGAATGTTTTTACAAGGACTTGCTTTATTAATAATGCCTTGGGCTCAAACGATGACTCATTATATTATTCTTTCAGTTATTTTAGGTTGGGGAACAGCAATGGTGTACCCAACATTCCTTGCTACTGTCGCCGAGAACACTAATCCGAATGACCGAGCAAAAAGTTTGGGAATATTTCGATTGTGGAGAGATTCGGGTTACGCTATTGGTGCAATCTTAACGGGCATAATTGCAGATGCTTTAGGCATTAACGCTTCGATAATTGTAATCGGAATGTTAACTGTTGCGTCATCTGTAATTATTCTATATCGCATGAAGTGCAAAAATGATAATTCAATAAAATTTTTGAATTGGTTTAAAAACAAAACAGATGGAGAATGTACAACCCAAGAATTGCATTGCTCTTAAAGAGTTAAAGCATTTAATTGAAACTAAACAGCAACAGGTTAAAATACTTGATGTGCGAAGCAAAGAAGAATATGATGAATCTCATATACCGGGTGCGATTAATTTTGCACTTTTAGAAATAGAATTGGCTACTAACTTATTTGATAAGAGTGATTATGTAATTACTGCTTGTGGCAAAGGTGGAGGCCGGTCGACACAGGCAGCAGAGAAACTGCAAGAATTAGGATTTAAAAATTCTACATGGCTTTGTGGCGGAACTTTCGGATGGATAGAAAACGAAAATCAAATTATATGAAAGTATTAATTATAATAAACGATGCGCCTTATGGTACAGAAAAGGCTTGGAATGCTTTAAGAATTGCCATGCAATTTCAAAAAGATTTTGAAGATACGGAAATTCGAATTTCTCTAATGTCAGATGGGGTATTTTGCTCTGTTTCAAATGAAACCACACCCAATGGATTTTACAATATTGAGCGTATGATTGAAGCAGTTCTCCATAAAGGAGGGAAAGTCAGGTTATGCACCACTTGTGGCGAGGCAAGAGGGCTTAAAAGCATGAAATTGATTGAAGGGACGGAATGGAGCGGAATGAAGGAATTAACCCAATGGATCGCAGATAGTGATAGGGTAATAAACTATTAGGAGCCAAGAATTTGTTAATTTTTAGCGTAAATTACCGTAAAATACGATAACAGCCCTTATTTCTGACCAACCCTAAACACCTTGCAGAATTGGCTTATAGCCCTTAAATCGGCTAAAAATCGCTGAATTTGGGCTTCTTTTGATTCTACGGGGTTTTCGTTGGTTATTTGGTTCGAACAGGGTAAATTTGAGCCCGCCAGGTGACCAAAACAATGGTTAACGAATGAAGCGAGCAAAAAAGCTCGCTTTTTTGTTTGTATACGGCGCGGGATCATGTTAATAATCGCTAAGTATCTTTACAAACGGTGGGAGTTTTTGGACTAGTGGTGCTCGGATAAAAATAAAATTGGCTATCTTTAAACAAAGGAAAACGCCTTGAAGAATCTCTTAAAATACAGTTTGATCTTTGTACTATTCTTTACAGCAAAGACAGCAAGCTCCATCGACGTTTTTTACAAATTAGCTTCTTTCAACATACCAAAACAAGGTCCCTTCGTTGAAACCTATATGACCATCGCGGGCCAGTCCATCCTTTTCAAAAAAGTAGCGGGCGGTTATCAGTCGGCGGTGAGCGTGAACATTTTAATTAGTAATGATCAAAATAAAATTGTTCAGGCAAAGAAATATAATTTGAATGGCCCGGTATTTAAAGACACAACGGATATTCCCGCGTTCATCGACACGCAGCGTTTTCCTTTAGCGAGCGGGGCGTACACCCTGGAACTCACCGTTACCGATCTTAATTTTGAGCAACCTCCTTTTAAACTAACCCAAGTATTCAAAATAAAATATGCCGATTATCCCATTCAGGCCTCGAGCATCCAGTTATTGGAGAGTTATAAAAAAACAGTAACGCCAAATGTACTTTCAAAAAGCGGTTATGATCTTGTTCCGTATAACATTAATTATTATCCCGAAAACCAAACTAAACTCGGATTTTATTTTGAGACCTACAATGCCGATACTTTTTTTGGGAAAGGAAAAACCTTGATCTACAAATATTTTATTGAGAACAATGATAATTTAAAACCGGTTGATCCTTACGCGGGTTTCAAAAAACTACAAACCGCGGCTGTAAATCCTTTGCTTGCACAGATAGACATTACTGATCTTCCGTCGGGGAATTATAATTTAGTGGTAGAGATCCGCGACGACAAAAACATCATCCAACTCCAGGAAAAAGTTTTTTTTCAGCGCAAGAATTCACTTCCAACCACATTCAATTCAGGAAATTATAAGATCGGTTCTATAGAAAATTATTTTGAGCATGTAAAAAGTAAGGACACGTTGAAGATCTATTTGGAATGCTTATGGCCAATATCCAATATGAAGGAGCGCGAATTCCAGATCAATCATTCACTGAAGGGTGATACAAGCGTGATGCGAAATTACCTTATAAAATACTGGAAAGATCTGGCGGGCGACTCGGTGAATCCAATGAAATTATGGATGGACTATTTGAAGAGTGTGAATGAAGTAGCAGTATTGTTCAAATGCGGAAAGCAAAAAGGTTATTACACAGACAGAGGGCGCGTGTATTTACAATATGGGAAACCAAATCAACGCAGCCAAGTATTGAATGAACCAAATACCTATCCGTATGAGATCTGGCAATATTATCGCATCACTGATAAAACCAACGGGCAATTCTTCACGAACCGTAAATTTATTTTTGTGAACAAGAATATTGCCGACGATTGCTATAAAATAGAACACAGCGACATGAAGGGTGAGGTTAATAATCCACGCTGGCAATACGAGGTATCCAAGCATGACACTCAAGGCATTCAAAATTCCGACAATAACTCACCCAACAATTCAAGTAAGCAAGCGGACGATCTGTTCAACAGTCCGAGATAATATGCAAACATTAGCGGTCGTAATTTTAAATTATAACGGAAAACGTTTTTTAGAGCAATTTCTGGCAGGTGTTATCACCTCTTCCGCGCCTCACGAAGTTATTGTTGCTGATAATGCCAGCACGGATGATTCCATCGCTTATTTGAAGGCCAATTTTCCCAATGTAAAACTCATTCAGAACTCGGAGAACCTTGGTTACGCGGGAGGTTATAATGAAGCCTTAAAAAAAGTTGAAGCAAACTACTACATGTTGCTGAACAACGATGTAGAAGTTGGCAGTAACTGGTTGCAACCTTTAGTGGAGTTGATGGAGTCGGACGAAAAAATTGCTGCGAGTCAACCAAAATTAATTGATCACAAGAATAGATCACTTTTTGAATACGCCGGCGCATCGGGTGGATTTATGGATGCGTATGGCTATCCTTTTTGCAGAGGTAGGATCTTTGACTTTATTGAAGAAGATAAAGGGCAATACAACGATGTACGCGAAGTATTCTGGGTGAGTGGCGCTTGTTTGCTTGTGCGCTCAAAAGTATTTTGGCAGGTGGGCGGATTTGACGCGGACTATTTCGCGCACATGGAAGAGATCGATCTTTGCTGGAGAATGCAAAATCTTGGTCACAAAGTGGTAGTGAATCCCGCGAGCAAGGTATTTCACGTTGGCGGAGGAACACTGAACAAACAGAGCGCGCGAAAAACATATTTGAATTTCAGAAACAGCTTGATCACACTCACAAAAAATCATCCCTCAAACGGTTTATTCACTAAGATCTTTTTGCGTTTGATATTGGATGGAGTAGCCGGTATCAAATTGCTTTTTACTTTGCAATTCAATCATATTTGGGCCATTTTACGGGCGCATTTTTCGTATTACTCGCAATTAGGAAGTATCAAACAAAAAAGAAAAGCGCTCCAACAATTGCCGGGATATCAATTGCGTTTCTCAAACACGTACAAGAATAGCATTGTTTACGCACACTTTATAAAAGGTGTGAAAAAATTCTCTGATCTTAATTCCGATCAATTTTCCGTTTAGGAGTTGCCGATCGCGCTTGCGCCGATTTTTCATCTTTTACGGTACATTCTGCCTTAGATCTTTGTTGTGGATACGCATGAAATGAAGCGCTGCAACATTAATAAATTGTTGAATAATTGCTTTGTACTTTGAAGCGTGAGATTTTAGTGCCAAAAAAAAGACCCTCATCTCGGAGGGTCTTTTTAAACTATTTAAAAAATCGATTAATTTTTGATCACTCGTACAACTTTTCTATTCGAGCTTTGAGGATCAGTAATAATGATGAAATAGATCCCGTTTTCAAATGTTTCAGTATTGATGGTTGTTGTTCCGTCCACTTTAGTTGAAAGTACAACTTGTCCTAAAGCGTTCACAATTTTCACATCGCCAATTGCATCTTTAATAGTTACAGCTGTTCCAAATGGATTTGGATACACTCTCACCGACTCATTAATAGATCCATTGTTAGGTAAGCCCGCACACCAGGTTACTTGCAATGTGCGAGTTCCTGTACAAGTTCCTGAAACACCGGTTAAGGTATACACAGTTGGGCCGGTAGGATTTACCAATACACTTGGATTGAAATCATTGATCGGTTGCCAAGTATATGAATTTGCTCCGTAACCTTGAAGAAGGGTTGACAAGCCAATACATTTTTGTAACGCGCCAACAGACAAATTATTTCCAATAGTAACTGTAACTTGTTTTGTTACGTTACAAGCTCCGCTTGTTCCCATAATATTATACACGGTAGTTGTTGTTGGACTCACAACGGTGATAGATGTTGTTGCACCATTACTCCAGCTATATGTTTGCGCGCCTGTAGCAACTAATGTTGCCGAAATTCCGGCACAAACCGTCAAACTTGGAGCAACAAGATCCGGATCGATGGTCAATGTGATCATTTGCGACTCTGTACAAGAACCCTGTGTTCCATAAACAACATAAATTCCGCTAGCTGTTGGTGTGATAGCGATAGATTGCGTTAATTGACCGGAGCTCCATGAATATGATGTTGCACCATTTGCTCCAAGAAGGATCAATTGATTAGGACAAGTTGTGACACTGTTGTTTGGAACAGTTAAAAATGTATTTGAATAAATTGAAACTGTTTTGGTATTTGAACATGTTGGTCCGTTATATCCGGTTACAGTATAAACCACAGTTGATCCAACAGGAGACGGAACAACAATAGAAGCGTTTGTGCCACCATTGCTCCAGCTATAGGTACTTGCGCCGCTCGCAGTAATGGTTGCCATTTGCTGAGCACACACAGTTGCGTTTGTAACAGAAACGTTTGGTGGAGGACCGATCACAACTGTACAAGTTGCAACACCCGGACATCCGCCCGGATTAGTTCCTGATAAAGTATAAACTGTAGTAGCAGACGGAGCCACGCTATATGTTGAAGCTTGAGGTCCACCCGTCCAGGTATAAGTTGTTGCACCACTACCTGTAAATGTTACAGAACCACCCGCACAAACTGTAGTTGATGCAGGACTAATAACAACCGGTGCGGTAGGGCAATTAGGAGTTGTGTATTTCACATCATCAATTCCAATGTATTCGCTATTGTTTCCATTGAGACCTCCATCGGGTACCACGTATCTAAATGCAAAACGTCCCACTTGGGTACCGGTAATGTTGCTTAGCGTAGTTGTGTAGATTGTCCACGTAGCAGGATATCCGGTTGAAGTTAAACCCGGATTAATGTCATGCAAAACAGTAGTAAACGCCCCAACCGCGGTTGTACCAGAGAGAATAGTTGTAGATAAACTTGTAATACCTAATCGCACTTCAAGATGATCGGCATACCCGGTAGGGCTACTGTACGTGCGGGTAGCAAATTGAAATACGCCACCATTAGTTAAGTTCAATGTTGGTGTTACTAAAAAACAGTTGATGTCACCATTAGCGCCGGTAGCATTAAATCCCGTAGCCGCATAATCGTTAGGGCCACCACTCAGTGCAGGGAAAACTGTTCCAGTTCCCTGCCCCCAACTTGTGCCACCAACAGGGTTAGAATTATTTTGGATATACCATCCTGGCAGTGTTGATGGAGAAATGAATGTTTCATTTAATAATACAGTTTGCGCGTTGATGGCGCTAATCCCTGTAAAAATTGATAAGATAAGAGTAAAGATTTTCTTCATGGTTAATTCCTTTTGTGTCGCAAATATAAGCCAAAATGAAGCGTGATTTGAGAAATTATATGAGGATTTTGTAAGGTAAACTGTGGAAAAAAAACAGGATTTAACAGTCCACGGAATTCTAAATTAACAGTTAGGGTTGTGAAGTGAAAAAAGTGTAGTAAAAGGTGTGTGAATCCTATTTAATTTCTTTCACACGCATGAAACGCCCGTTCATGTGGTCGATCTTGATCTCAAATTGAGAGGTGATAGGAACCGGTGTATAAACGTACTGCTTCACAACCTGTCCTTTAATATAATTTACTTTATCATCTCCAATAAAATAGAAATCATTGTTATTCTTCACCAAAGGATAATATCCAAATTCGGCAGAGATGTAAGGTTTACCGTTATTCACAATGGCGTAAACTTCTTCGGAGTTGATCTTCCTTAAACGTCCTTTATCGTTCTTCGCTTTGATCTCGGTGATCTCACCATCTTCAAACGTAATAGAGAACAAAGAATACTCGGGCGTTTGTTCTTTGAATGATTCAAATGAACGATAAATACCATTCACATATTCTGTAGTTGTATAAACTTTAATTCTTGATTTCTCGATACTATCGATCTTTACCATATCATTATATGATAAACTCAAACCGTAGCCAACATTTTTACTTAGCGCATTCTTTAAAAAACTGATCACGCATTCATTTGCGCTATTGATGATCTGTTTGGTAACTTCTTTTTTAGATTCAACCACCATAAATGTATCAATACTCGATACCAATTTAAAATCCGTACCGTACGGTGTAAAAATATTAGCTCTGAAAAAACAATAGCCGTACTGAGTTCCTGCATCGGCTTTCTCAACGAATTTCAAGCGACGTAATTGAAAGATCAATTGATTGTTCGCTACCTTCTCGCCATTTAATTTTGTGAGGAGCACCCCTAACTGCATTTCAAAACTCCCTTCCGAAACAACCTTAGCTTCTTTGTCCAACAAGCCTAAACGCACTGAGCCAAAGCAACTGGTATCCTCACGCGAATCGATAAATTTTAAGTTGCTGAACAGGCTATTGGTAACCTTTCCTCCGGTGTATTCAAGCGTAAAGTATTTTACTTTGTCCTGGGCAACTAAACCCAGACTCAAAAATAATCCTAACGCGATATACGTTTTCTTTAACATTGGCCCGTAAAAAGACCCACTAATTTAGTAAAATTTTGTCATAAAATGGGCTCTTGTTGAGCAAATGAGCCCATTGGTTTATTCAGTGGTAAATTATTTGCATTTTAACAAGGAATAAATAAAAAAGCCCCGCTTTTTAGCGAGGCTTCATTCTTATTTAAATACTATTTATTTCACCTGATTAATTACAGCTTTAAAAGCTTCCGGATGATTCATAGCAAGATCCGCTAATACTTTGCGGTTCAATTTTAAACCTTTAGCGTTCAATTTACCCATGAATTCAGAATAGCTTAATCCTTCTTCGCGAACACTCGCGTTGATACGTTGAATCCAAAGAGCACGCATATTGCGTTTTTTGTTCTTACGATCGCGGTACGCGTAAATTAAACCTTTTTCTAATGTGTTCTTTGCAATGGTAAGTACGTTACCTCTTGCTCCCCAATAACCTTTTGTAAGTCTTAGGATCTTTTTTCTGCGAGCCTTACTGGCTACGTGATTGACTGATCTTGGCATTTCTTTTTTCGTTTTTGATCTTCAGCGTTCCCTTAGGAATCTTTTTGGCTGAAGCTCTGGTTAAACATTTGTTTTTCTACCGGTAATTTCTTGGTTTATTTTCCTATTGAGAGTAACATCTTAACGTTTCCAAGATCTTCCTTGCTCACCAAGCCTGATTTTGCTAGTGCGCGTTTACGATCTTTTTCCTTCTTCGTTAAAATGTGACGTTTAAAGGCCTTTTTTCTTTTGATCTTACCTGTTCCAGTCACCTTGAAGCGTTTCTTAGCGCTGGAATTTGTCTTCATTTTTGGCATCGTGTACTTGTTTTTTTAAGGATGGCAAAGATATAAATAAAATCGGGACTCACAAAGCCCCAATAAGAGAGTTTGTAATATACTGACAGACAAAACGTTACGTCCGTGCTATTTTAGCTTGCAGTCGTAAGATTTGGTTCCTTCCTCAGTTGTGATCAAGGTTAAAGGCGGAGCATCGTTAGTTGTGATGTTCTTATAGGGTTCGGTATAACTGTAACAGTTGTATTCGCCTTGTTTCTTGGTCACCTTTTTTATTACGCGATCATAAGTGAATACATCGCTCACCGTTGTAACAAACGAGGTGTCGATCACCGGAACGTTACCCACAATAGGTATTGAAAAGGTCAGCGCAGCTCTAGTGGTTGAAGTTCCGATCTTAGAAACAGTACACGTACATGTTCTGTCTTCTTTCTTACAGGCTAAAAACACATTGGCTAGCACAATAGCCCCAATTAGTACTTTTTTGCTCACGTGTTTATTTTTCAAATTTAAGTGTTCGCGAATTTTCGATTTCATTTGGCTAATTTTGGATTAAATATAGTTCAAATTTTCAATTCTGTTCTGGGGTCCCAAAAGTATTCGTCGAAATCAATGATCGTATCCTTCTTTACTTTGATACCTTCCTTTTCAAGCAGAGCTTGCATTTGAAAAGGCGTTTCAAAATGATGCTTACCGCTTAAAATACCTTTACTGTTCACCACACGATGTGCGGGCACTTTCTTCTTTTGAGAATGCGCGCCATTCATGGCATAACCTACAATACGTGCCGCTCCGGGTGCACCCAAATATTTTGCAATAGCGCCATAAGAAGTTACTCTCCCCTTAGGAATTAGCCTGGCAACCTGGTAAACCATTTGAAAAAAGTCTTTATCCAGTTTTCTTTCCGCCATGTTTATAATTATGAGTTATGATTGATGATCTATAAAAAATGCTGATCTCAATTCATCATTCGTAAATCATCATTCACAATTAGTTTAACTTACCAGCAAATTGCATCCCCTAATGTCACTGTTATCAAAACGTCCCATTAATTTTAACTCGCCATGCTCATTCAACTGACCAAGATCTTGCGTGGCAATAAAACTACAAGAATAAATATTGGCAAGATCGATGACATTAATACCCCCTGTTTTATTTTGTTTCAAATACGTGAACGGATCGTTGACGTCTCTGATCATGAATTTCATCCAGGGTGGACTTTTGAATTTTCCTTCTTTAAGTGCGTAAGCTTGACTCAATAGTTCGGTCATTCCGTACTCGCTCGCGATAGAATCGATCCTAAATTTCTGTTTTAGAATCGCGTGCAATTCTTCCTTCAACAATTCTTTACGCGTCCCTTTCATTCCGCCGGTTTCTATCACTTGGAAGTTTTGATCCAATTCAATGTTTTTTTCGGCCAGATCCATTAACGCATACGATACGCCGATCAAAATTGTTTTTTGTTTTTGCCCTTTGAGTTGTTTGATCACTTCAACTAACTCATCGAGGTTTCGTAAATAAAATCCACTTTTTTCGTGTGCCGAAAGTTCAATAAGTTTATTACACATGTAAACTAACGACGAGCCTTTTCTATCCAAATACCCGGGTAAAAGTGCTAAAACACAATAATCTTTAGGTTCTCCAAAAAGCAATTGAAAGCTTTTTAAAAATGATGATTCATAAACTCTAAGATCCTTTACATAATGTTTGGACGGTGTTTGCCCCGTTGTTGAACTGCTGCTAAAGACCTCATCGTGTGTATTTCCTTCACAAATAACGTCTTGGCTTTTAAAGAATTCTATTGGGAGAAACGGTATTTGCTCTAATGTTGTAACATCGCTTTCCGATTTAACAAAAGCCGATGCCCAAGCCTTATAAACAGGATTATTATGAAATTGATAACGGAAGGTGCTGAGTGCCATTTTTATAAGGTCCTCTTCACAATTAATTTTAAAAATATCCGTTATATCCTTAAACATTTTAGAACAAAGGTTTTATTTTGTAAATTTAGGTATTAATTGGAATGAGGTTTAACAAGACCATATTATTTTTAGGATTGAGTGCGATGTTATTTGGATGTGTAAAGCGCAAAAGTACCGATCCGGTACCAACCATCTCTTATGAGAATTTTATTGCGCAGGACGAGAACATTGGTTACCTCACTATTAATTACACTGATGGGGATGGCGATATTTTTGCGGAAAAAGAGACTAAGGACAATAATTTCTTCGCATGGTTCTATTATAAAGACACTGATGGATCCTATAAGCCGGGTTTAACTGAGGTGCATTTTCCCACTAAATACACGCCTGACACGGTTGTTTATAATCACCAACCACTCGCTTATACTGTATACCGACCAAGCGAACTTTCAAAAGATCAATCTATCAAAGGCCAGATCACTATTTCATTAGTTGGATGGAGAAGTGACGCGAAGTATAAGAACTTCAAATACAAGATCTACATGGTAGATCAAAAAGGAAATAAGACCGAAGAGGTTATGACGGACGAGATCTACGCTCCGTAATCACTTAAGCAATACGTTTATCATTTTTTCAGCAATGAGCTTACTCATTTTATAATTGCTGTCATGCGTCCATCCTGCAATATGTGGTGTAAGAATAGTTCTATCGCTTTCAATTAAGTATTTAAAAGGTTCAGGAAGTTTTGTGTGATCTAATGCCTCAAAAGAAACCGCTTCATACTCCAGCACATCTAAACACACGCCTAATACCTTTCCAGTTTTCATTCCTTCTACAAGGTCATGCGTATTTAAACATTTCCCGCGCGCGGTATTCACTATGTAAATTGGTTTTTTGAATTTAGAAATGAATCCCGCATTCACCATATAGGCAGTTTCATCAGTAAGCGGCACATGCAAACTCACAACATCTGCTTTTTCGTACAGATCTTTCATCTGCACTTCTTTTACTAAAGAATTTCCGAAGCCGGTCTTATATCTATCGTACGCTAAGATCTCGCAACCCATTCCGGAGAGTTTTTGCGCAAACGAAGAACCCATATTTCCGTAGCCGATAATTCCAACACACATATGCTTTAATTCTCGCCCACGATTTTCGGCACGCAGCCAAATTCCTTTTCTCACCTCAGCATCCGCTTTCTTTAAATTATTCAAAAGCATCAGCAACATTCCCAAAGTTTGTTCTCCAACCGCATCCATATTTCCTTCGGGTGCATGAACACACGTAATTCCTTTGCTTTGCGCATACGCAACATCAATATTTTCCATGCCCGCGCCCACTCTACCAATGCATTTTAAATTCGGGCAAGTATCTATGATCTCTTTACTGATCTTAAATTTGCTACGCAAAACAATGGCCTGGTAATTTGGGAGAATTGAAACAAGCTCCTCCTTCGTTTTATCCCAGAACTGATCACACTCAATTCCATTCGCAATTAAGGTTTCGTGTAAAACAGGGTGATTACTATCTGCAAGCAGCACTCTCATTGAGATCTAAAAATTTTCCCAACATGGGAGTACCAAATGTACGTATATTTTGGTCCAGTATGCTCGTTCTTTTTCGCCAATACTTCTTCAAAAAACTCTTCCGTAACAACCTATACGCAAGAGTTTTTATTCATCGTCTTGGCAAAAAATCACTTCGCATCTTTGAACAAAAATATATGTACATTGGGTACAACAAAAAAACAAATAAACAATACCAAAATTCTTTTTTAATATCAATCGCCTGAGCCTTAAGCTTATTATGTAATTAACAATTCCCCAACAAGTAGTGTGTTAACAATTGACCAAGGCAGTTATTAACACCCGGGATCAGCTAAAGTCCTGACAGCGTGAACCAATTATTGTTATGCACATCTTTTAAAGCATAAGTACGATTTCGTAAATTTAATAGAAGCCAAAATTATCGCACTTTTATCGTCCCTTAAATTTTTATGAACCAGGACAATCAAAATAAAACCAAGAAAAGACTTTACAACTTACAAACCGGAAGTAACCAAGATATAGGAAAGATCCAACCACAAGCGGTTGACCTCGAAGAAGCTGTTCTAGGGGCCATGTTGCTTGAAAAGGATGCACTTAGTACAGTTATTGACCTTTTAAGTCCCGACGCTTTTTACAAAGAACAAAATGGTAAAGTATTTGGCGCGATGATCGCTTTATTTAACCGTTCGGAGCCTGTAGATATTCTTACCGTAACGCAAGAATTAAAACGCACAGGAGAACTGGAATTTGTTGGTGGCGCTTATTATGTTTCTTCACTAACGAACCGAATTGCGTCGTCGGCTAACATTGAGTTTCACGCCCGTATTGTTGCGCAAAAATATTTGCAACGCGAGCTTATTCGCATTAGTACGGATACCATCAAAACAGCATACGAAGACAGTACTGACGTTTTTGAATTGCTGGATGAGACCACCAAAAATATTTTCGAGATCCTAGATAGCAACGTTCGTAAACAACACGACCGTATGAGTACCTTGATCTCAAAAGCTATTGAAGAAATTGAGACCGCTGCTAACAAAACTGATGGATTGTTAGGTGTACCAAGTGGATTTACTTCTTTGGATCGCATCACCGGCGGTTGGCAAAAATCAGATCTTCTTATTTTAGCTGCTCGTCCGGGTATGGGTAAAACGGCATTTGTTGTTACCATGGCAAAGAACGCGGCAGTTGAATTCAATAAACCGGTTGCCATCTTTTCTTTAGAGATGAGCAGTTTGCAATTGGTAAAACGTTTGATCTCCAGCGAAACAGAAATTGCTCAAGACAAGATCTTAAAAGGAAATTTAGATAATCACGAATTCGTGCAATTACACGAGCGTATCAAAAAATTAGCCACCGCGCCTTTATTTATTGATGATACACCTGCGCTTTCCATTTTTGAATTACGCGCGAAAGCACGTCGTTTAAAAGAAAATCAAAATGTGTCCCTGATCATTATCGATTATTTGCAATTAATGAGCGGCGGACCAGACAGTAAAGGAAATCGTGAACAGGAGATCAGTAATATCTCTCGTGGATTAAAGAGTTTATCAAAAGAATTAGAGATCCCAATCATCGCGCTATCGCAGTTAAGTCGTCAGGTAGAAAATCGTCCGGGTGGCAGTAAACGTCCGCAATTAAGTGACCTCCGCGAATCGGGAGCAATTGAGCAGGACGCGGATATGGTAATGTTCATTTACCGTCCGGAATATTATGGAATTGAATTTGACGAGCAAAATGAACCAACGCGTAACAAAGCTGAGATCATCATTGCCAAGAACCGTCATGGTGCTTTAGAAACTGTAAAACTTCGCTTCATTGGTCAATACGCTAAATTTGCTGATCTTGATTATACCGAAGGTGCCGATAGTATTTATACATCAGGCGGAAGTAATTCAAATGCGTTGCCGCAAAATGAAGGTTTCCTTGGTGCGGATGGAACAAAAACCGTACAATCAAAGAATTGGAATAATGTGGATGATACTTCATCTGATATTGCCCGTAACGATATCGAAGATCCGTTTTAATTTATGAGATTATTAGTAGCTTTTATTTTTATTTCCTTTAGTGTTGCGGCACAAAATGCCGACAGTGTATGGTTTTACAATAACTACACAAAAAAGGAAGTGAACATTAAAATGCGTGATGGCATTAATTTGTTTACCGCTGTTTACGAACCAAAAGATCAAAACGAAAAGCATCCTATTTTAATGATCCGTACACCCTACTCTTGTAGCCCTTATGGTTTACAGGAATACTCTACGCGTTTATGGAAAACGTATTTACTCGGATACTTAAAAGAAGGTTACATTTTTGTGATCCAGGACGTTCGCGGACGTTGGATGAGTGAAGGCGTGTTTGAAGATGTGCGCCCTTTTAATAAAGCAAAAAAAGGAAAAGAAATTGATGAAGCGTCGGATACTTATGATGCTGTTGATTGGTTGGTAAAGAATACGAAGAACAATAACGGAAATGTGGGTGTGTTCGGAATTTCATACCCCGGCTTTTATGCTACCGAAGCTGCGTTAAGTAATCATCCCGCTATAAAAGCGGTAAGTCCGCAAGCGCCGGTTACTGAATGGTTCTTAGGAGATGATTTTCATCACAATGGTGCTTTGGCTATCATGGATGCTTTTGGTTTTTATTATTCATTTGGAATGCCGCATCCTAAACCCACGAAAGTTGGAAGTCCGGGTTACAAATTTCCAATAGAAGATAACTACGCATTCCATTTGAGAATGGGAGCTTTCAAGAATTACGAAAAATTATTTACCGACAGTATTCGCTTTTGGGGAGAGCTCAGCAAACATCCTAACTACGATAAATTTTGGAAGGACCGCAACGCACGCTCGGGCTGTTACAATGTAAAACCCGCGATGATGGTAGTTGGCGGTTTATTTGACGCCGAAGATTGTTATGGTGCCTGGAATTTGTATAAAGCTTTAAAAGATCAGTCACCGCAAACCAATAGCCGTTTAGTAGTCGGTCCTTGGTCGCACGGCGGTTGGGGTGGCAGAGCAACCGGCGCTAATCTTGGAAATATCTTATTTGGGTCAAAACACTCGGAGTGGTATCAAAAAAATATTGAGATGAAGTTCTTTAATTTTTATTTGAAGAATAAAGGCAGCGTTAATGATCTTGCAGTTGCAAATGTCTTTTTCTCGGGAGAAAATAAATGGTATACATTTAATAGTTGGCCGCCGGCCTCAACTCCAAAACAATTTTACCTTGGAGAAAGCGGAAGTTTGTCGCTTAATAGATCCACTCGAGACAAGTCATTTACCAAATACATCAGCGATCCAAACAAACCTGTTCCATATGCCGACGGCGTGCATTTGGGAAGAACTAAAGAATACATGACCGACGATCAACGTTTTGCGTCTCGCAGAACCGACGTTATTACATTCCAAACAGAAATTCTAACCGAAGATGTAAAGGTCGGTGGCGTTCTAAAAGCCTTTCTTAAAACAGCGATCTCTACCACCGACGCGGATTTTGTCGTAAAATTAATTGACGTGTTCCCTGACGACTTCAAGTATGACTCTACATATTGCTGCAAGGAGGAAGATTTTGACCAACCCATGGGGGGCTATCAAATGTTAGTGCGTGGCGAGATCATGCGAGGGCGTTATAGAAAAAACTTTGAATTCCCTGAAGCCTTTACCCCAATGAAAGTGGAAGATGTGAATTTTGAATTACCTGATGTAGCGCACACCTTTCAAAAAGGGCATCGCATCATGGTTCAGATCCAAAGCAGCTGGTTCCCACTATTTGATCGCAATCCGCAGGAATTCGTAAATCCTTACACCTGTAACGATACCGATTTCCGCACTTCCGAGATCTGGATCTATCACGATCGGATCAATTCTTCTTATATAGAACTACCTGTTATCAAGTAAAAAAGCGTAATTTTATATCGTGATCCAATACATTATCGCGATAATTTTATTACTTGGTGCGGTTTTTTTTCTCGCAAAGAAATTCTTCTTTAAACCCAAGGCAAAAGCAGATTGCGTCGATGATTGTTCTTGCCATTAGAAGCTATGCAAATTCTGAATAGAGAAGAAATAAAGTTCGCCGATGAATACACCATTCAACATGAACCCATTGCTTCAATAGATCTTATGGAACGGGCGGCACGCGCTTGCGTGATGCACATTATCAAACGCGTTGACGATAGCACACCTATTTTTGTATTGTGCGGAAAAGGGAATAACGGAGGCGATGGTTTTGCTATAGCGCGCATGTTGTTGGATCGCTCTTATAATTGTACGGCAGTATTGGTTAATTACAAGGCGGAATTCTCAACCGACTGTAAAATAAATTACGAGCGTTTAAAAGAGATTAAACCGGAAGCGATCTATGAAATTAATTCGGAAAAAGATCTTGAATCTACTCGCTTCACTTCTCTGGGAGTTTTAGTTGATGCGTTATTGGGAACCGGACTGAATAAACCGTTAGATGGGCTTTTGCGTGAAGTTGTTGAATTTGTAAATAAGAATTTTACACAAGTCATAAGTATTGATTGCCCAAGCGGTTTATATATTGATAAAGCAAACGATACGGATGACCGTGTGATCCATTCAGGAATAACATTGACGTTTCAATATCCCAAACTTTCTTTCCTGGCCGCGCAAAACAAATGGGCCGTTCCGGAGTTTGAAGTTTTGAATATTGGTTTACATCCGCACCTCCAACATCTCATCAAAGCAAGAAGTTTCTTTCTTGAAGGAAATGATATCAAACCTCTTCTTAAGCTACGTCCGAAATTTGCGCACAAAGGCGATTTTGGTCATGCGTTGTTGATCGCTGGAAGTAATTCCATGCGTGGGGCAGCAAGTATTACGGCGATGGCATGTTTAAAGAGTGGTGCAGGTTTACTAACCGTGCATTCGGTAGAAAACACAATTCACACGCTTATGCATCACTTGCCTGAAGCTATGAGCAGTATTGATTCTAATGCCGAATTTATTTGCGAATTACCCGATCTTAAAAAATATAATGTGATCGCCTTTGGTCCGGGTATTGGTACCGAACAGGAAACCGCCGATGTGCTGAAAAAATTATTGAATTACAACTCAAGTTCATTGATCGTAGATGCCGACGGTTTGAATATTTTAGCGGAGAACAAAACCTGGTTGAGTTTTTTACCTCCGGAAACAATTTTAACGCCGCATCCAAAAGAGTTTGATCGTTTAACCGAGAAACACGAACATGATATGGATCGTTGGTCTACAGCGGTTCAATTCGCTATCAAACATAAAGTGATCGTTGTTCTTAAAGGAACTTACACCTGCGTTTGCATGCCGGATGGTTCGCGTTATTTTAATAGCACGGGAAATTCAGGACTTGCTAAAGGCGGCAGCGGCGATGCTTTAACCGGAATCATTACCGGTTTACTAGCGCGAGGTTACAGAGCGCCTCAAGCCGCTTTGATAGGCGTATATGTTCACGGTTTCGCTGCAGATCTTGCCATCAAGAAGATCAGTAAAGAAAGTTTATTAGCTACAGATGTTATAGGAAAGCTGGGCAGAGCATTTCAAAAACTAGAAGATTAAAAATTACACCAAATAAAAAAACCCTTCCGAATTGGAAGGGTTTTTTCGTTTTTTGAAAATATCTTATTTCCAGAAATCGATGTTATAGCTGATACTATTGATATACACAATACCGCTGTTATCGCAATAAGGATTATCTTGTTGATCGCCATAATAGATCATGCGTGTTGATTTATCACCGATCTTAAAGCTTGCTTTTCCTCTGTTGATAGGATGTTGCTCAGGACTGATATAGAAGTCAGGAGAACAACCAAAATCACGATACAATGGGTTTGTAGAAACAACATCATACTTGAAATCTCCGGCAGGAACAAAACCTTTTGCGCTACCTGTGTATTTAATGATACCGTTGATACCGTTTGGATTAAGTGCTTTGTTTGAAGAAACTTGAGTTGAAGACGTTGGGATTCCGGCAACACCAGTGATCCATTTGATAGGCAATGTAGCCGATGGATGGATGGTTGAACTTGTAGAGTTGGTTAAAGTTTTTGTGAATTGACCATCCCAGTGAATGTCCGCAGATTTACTTCCAGCAGCATCAGTTGTATCAGCAAGATATAAATGTCCTGCAATGCTCCAGCTTAATGGAGTAACTGAACGTGTATAACCAGCAGGTGTTGTATTCTTGATAGTGATGATACTTGAATCGTTAGGCGCAGCGGATGATTTCACTACGTATTTCCCTACAGAGAAATTGATGAAAGTTACAACTGACTTGTGGGTCGGATTACGGATGAACTCTTGACCAGGTGCCGTAAGTGTACCGGTTGAACATTCTTGGTAATTGATCACAATTGTACCATTTCTAACAACGCCATCTAAACAACGAGCCTTGTTGAAATAAATATAACGCATTTTAGAAGCAGGAAGATCGTTCACAGTAACTGTATTGTTAGTGGTTGAACTCGACTCTTCGTAAAATTGCATGTTTGCATATTCACTTGATTGTGCTACCATCATATCTATATCAAAAGCAATAGATGTTGCAGCAGACGCGTCAATGGAACTTTGAAATTCCTTGTCTTGCTCTGGCGGAGTGTTCGCTGTTTTCTTACACGAAGTCAACGCTAAAGCGACCAAAGCTACTGCTGAAAATTTTGTAGCAAATTTTTTCATTTTCATAGATCTTTTAGATTAATATTGATGCAATTTAGAAAAAATTCGGGATTCTACAAAAAAACGTTAAAATGCTAGTATTCAGTGGGTCTAAGATCAATCTAGGGCTCAATATCATAGAGAAAAGAAGTGACGGTTTTCACAACATAGAAACCGTTTTTTACCCCATTCAGTGGAATGATGCCATTGAGGTATTAGAATCAATTGATAATCACGGTGTTAGATTCGATTTTTCAGGTCTTGCGATTTCAGGTCCTTCGGCCGACAATATCATAGCAAAGGCTTACAGTTTTCTCGCTAAAGATCGTTCGGTACCGCCGGTAAAAGTACACTTGCATAAAAACATACCTATGGGAGCCGGGCTGGGCGGCGGAAGTGCGAACGCCGTGAGTTTTATGGAGCTGATGGATAAAAAATTTAATCTGAAAATTCCTCAAGCTAAAAAGATCGATTACGCGAAAGTACTTGGAAGCGATTGCGCGTTCTTTGTGAAGAACCAACCTGTATTTGCCAGAGAAAAAGGAGATGTGTTTGAACCGGTGAAGATAGATCTTTCGAATTATTTTATTTTGATCGTTCACCCCAATGTTCACAGTGATACCAGGCTTGCGTATCAAGGTGTGATTCCAAAAATACCTCAGCAAAACATTAAAACCATTATTGAAACGGTGGCCATCGAAAAATGGAAAGATGTTTTGGTAAATGATTTTGAGACTACAGTATTTAAAAATTTACCGCAAGTAAAAGCGTTGAAGGATAAAATGTATTTAAACGGTGCTATTTACGCGAGCATGAGTGGAAGCGGAAGCGCGGTATTTGGGATCTTTAAAACCGAACCAAGTTTCGATCTTGGAAATTATTCGTCATTTCTTCAACGTCCTCAATCGAATGTGTAAAGCGAGTTTGGTGGAAAATCCCATTCGGGAGTTTCTAACGTTTCGCCTTCTTTTAAATTGTACCAAGGAGAATTCTTTGCGTTGTTTGGATTTTTAAGCACATGAATATTTTGTGCGGGCATATAACTTTGTGCCACGCAGAATATGCGTTCGGTTCCCGCAACATTCATCGCAACATCTACTACAATTACAGCGTGACCGGGAGATCCGCCAACCAAAAACACATCGCCGGCTGCAATATCTTTAATTGATTTCTTTTTTAATTCTTTTGAAAGAGATAGCGTTCCCGCATAAGAAAAAACAATTTCCAAATAGGATTTAAATGCTTTTTCATCATCGGAAGGTTTGGCGCCCAAATACCAGGTTGTACTATTCCCTTTTATTTTGACGCGATATCCTTTTACCCATTTGCTGAACTCGGCGTTAAATCCATTGGTAAAATTAAAATGCAATTTATCGTACTGTTTTGTTTTATAGAGATATTCCGCACGCAAACGCATCACGGCATCGGCACATTGCTGAAGATCCTTTGTTCCAACGTCAATATCCAAAATTGCTTCGTGAACATCTTGTCTGTTTTTTTCGTTTCCATTGTACAACAAAACTTTTGTTCCCGCTTTTTTTAAAGGAAATTTTCCTAAAAAGGTGGAAAAGGAATATCCATTTTCGGGCATACGAATAAAACCATCGGGCGTATTAAAGCGCGAAGAAATAGTTGTTCCGCTCGGAATACTTAATTGACTTGTTTGAGAATTACACGAGGTAAAACAAATCAAGGCAAGAATAAAAAACAGCTGTCTCATATCTCTATAAGTAAAAGTAACAAAAAAGGCACTCTTTCGAGTGCCTTTACTTTGACTAAACAGCCAATTTTTTATAACGCGGACGTTTTGGTTCAACATTACCCAAACGTTTTTTGCGATTCTCTTCGTATTCGCTGTATCCGCCTTCGAACCAATACACCGAACTATCTCCTTCAAATGCCAGAATGTGCGTACACACACGGTCGAGAAACCAACGGTCGTGGGAAATGATTACGGCACAACCCGCAAAACTTTCCAAACCTTCTTCCAGGGCACGAAGTGTGTTTACATCCAAATCGTTGGTAGGCTCATCTAACAACAACACGTTACCGCCTTCTTTTAATGCCAACGCTAAGTGCAAACGATTCCTCTCTCCACCTGATAATACAGAACATTTTTTTCCCTGATCACTTCCATTGAAATTGAAACGCGAAATGTATGCGCGTGAATTCAACGAACGTCCTTCCACCAATAAATTATCCAAACCTCCACTGATCACATCGTAAACTGTTTTATTTGGATCAATATCCTTGTGTGTTTGATCAACGTAGCTGATCTTCACCGTTGGCCCAACTTTAAATTCACCACTTGTTGGTTTTTCTTGATTCAATATCATTTTGAATAAGGTCGTTTTACCCGCACCGTTAGGACCGATGATCCCAACAATTCCTGCAGGAGGCAACTTGAAATTTAAATGTTCGTACAATAATCTTTCTCCGTACGCTTTCGAAACATCGATCGCTTCAATAACATCATTACCCAAACGCGGACCATTTGGAATGAAGATCTCTAAGTTCTCTTCCTTAGATTTCACATCTTCCTGCAACATCTTCTCGTAATTTGCCATACGTGCCTTTTGTTTCACGTTACGGCCTTTCGGACCTTTCCTCACCCACTCTAACTCTCGCGCTAAAGTTTTCTGACGTTTACTTTCTGTTTTCTCTTCTTGTTTCAAACGCGCACCTTTTTGCTCCAGCCATGAAGAATAATTCCCTTTCCAAGGAATACCTTCACCTCTATCCAATTCTAAGATCCATCCGGCAACGTTATCTAAGAAATAGCGATCGTGGGTTACGGCGATAATAGTTCCTTTATATTGTTTCAAATGTTGTTCTAACCAATCAACGCTCTCCGCATCCAAGTGGTTGGTTGGCTCATCTAATAATAATACATCCGGTTCTTGCAATAACAAACGGCATAAAGCTACACGACGTCTTTCACCACCTGATAATACTTTTACGGAAGCATTACTTTCAGGGCAACGCAATGCATCCATTGCTCTTTCCAGGCGACTATCTAAATTCCAAAGATCATGTTGATCAATTAATTCTTGTAATTGTGCCTGACGAGAAATTAATTTATCCATTTTATCAGGATCATTCAAGATCTCTTCGTCACCAAATTTATTATTTACTTCTTCAAACTCATTTAAAATATCTGTGAATTGCTTCACCCCTTCACGCACCACCTCAATCACAGTCTTGTTCTCGTCCATTTGAGGTTCTTGCTCCAACATTCCAATAGAATATCCCGGAGAAAAATGCACTTCGCCAATATAATCTTTATCAACTCCCGCGATAATTCTTAAGAGTGATGATTTACCCGATCCATTTAAACCGAGTACGCCAATTTTGGCGCCGTAATAAAATGAGAGGTAAATATCTTTTAAAACCTGCTTTTGTGGAGGATGTATCTTAGATACATTCACCATGCTAAAAATGATCTGTCTTCCTTCTGGTGTTGCTGACATCTTCTAAAATTTTGGACCACTAATTTACGGAATATACCAATATTATGTCCCTACGGGACATAAAAATAGTTTGAATTCAATTGTCCCGTAGGGACAACATGTTGATAAGAACCAAACTAAAAAAATTGTCGAACCCCTTTAGGGGTGGTCATGTTGAACCTATGAGAAATAAAAAAGCCCTCTAAAAGAGAGGGCTTAGATACTATTTCGATCAGAAATTACTTCTTCATTCTGTTATTCATTTCTGTAGCTTTTGCCTGGTCGCCGGTAAGCATATAAAGCTTACGTAAAGCACTCATGGTTGCCTTATCTTCCGGTTTAATGGTTAAAGCTTGTTCCAAATGCGGGATCGCTTTCTTGTAATTGTCCTGCGATTTTGTTTCCAGTTCTTTGCCTTTTGTTTTCGCTTCAGTTAAAGGTAAGCTACTTGCTTTTGTCTGGTAATAGCCACCAAGATTATTGTACATAGCTCCAAGGTTATATAAAGAGTTATATAAATGCTCTTTATTAGCAGGATTCAGTTCAATTACTTTCTTGTAATCGGTTTCTGCTTTGACAAATAGTTCGTCAAAATTAGCGGGTTTGTCTTTGTCTTTTCCGGTAGCAGGATCTTTTGGATTTGCCATGTTATCAAAGATGTTACCACGAACCAAATAAAATAATGCATTCGTTGGGTCTTTGTCAATTGATGCGCTCAAGTTCCCGATAGCTTCCTGTTGTTTTCCTTTTGCAAGAAAGATGTTTGTTTCTGTATTCAACAGATCCATATCCTGAGGGAAAGTGCTACGTCCCTTCTTCAATATTTCCATTGCGGCAGTTGTATCTCCTTTTGAGAGATTAGCATTGTACATCGATTGGAAGTTGTACGGTGTAGATATCTTAAGATCTATCATTTTCTTATTGTATTCAAGGATCTTTGCAGGTATTTTTGATTTTCCCGCTGCAACGCAGGCGTTATAAAAATTAGCTGTATCCTTTTTACGTGTCATGGCCATATTCAAATACGCGTTCTTGTAAAAATAATCCGCGGCCTCATCATATTTTTTTGCTTTGTATTTTCCGGCAGCGATATTCCCCGCTTCCATTTTCATTTGCGTTGCAACCAAAGTGAATTTTATATCATCCTCACTTAACTCAGAAGTTCCTTTAGTAAAACCATCCTGGATCGTTTCCATATATTTTGGATCCACATCCTTGATCTTGTCAACAGCTTCGTTTGCTAATTCAAACTCTGTTGTTGGCGTGTTACCATATGCAAGATCATTACGTTCCTTTTTGTCGGCTACAGTAGGTTCCAGTTTTTTAGCTTCCGCCATGAACGCTGCGTTATAATAGTTGTAATGGATACGCGCCTTGTAAGCCCAGGTTTTCCCTTGTTTTTTTGTATCCTCGTTAGTTAAAGCCATATCAATAGCTTCTTTCGCTTTATTCAAA
This sequence comes from Bacteroidia bacterium, assembly GCA_044229315.1. Taxonomy (GTDB): domain Bacteria; phylum Bacteroidota; class Bacteroidia; order B-17B0; family Aurantibacillaceae; genus Aurantibacillus. The sequence continues at coordinate 47,914 of JBGATG010000007.1, read as the reverse complement.
TACGCGATATCCGGTTTTCCGTCTTTTAAAGTTGATTCATAATCGTTCAATGCTCTCCAGGCAGTTTGAACTTTCATTTTTTGCGACATACCGAACAAAGGCAATGCTGCAAGTGCAATAATTCTTAGTGATCTCATAGGGGTTCTTTTAGTTGAGTATATGACACGCATTTTTTCAAATTGCATGCCATATACTTTTATTTAACAATTTTTACTCTTTTGTTTCGTCGGTATTCGTGGTTGTATCACCTTCAGAAGCGTCAGTTGATCCGCCTTCAGCTTGTTCACTCGGCGCAACGCTTTCCTCCGCGTCATCGTGATCTACTTTGGTTACTGCCGCAATTGCATCAGTATCCGCTACATTGATCAAACGCACACCTTGCGTAGCTCTTCCCATAACGCGAAGATCAGCAACTTTGATACGAATAGTAATTCCGCCTTTGGTCATGATCATAAGATCATTATCATCCGTTACAGATTTGATAGCAACTAAGTGGCCTGTTTTATCAGTGATATTGATGGTCTTCACTCCTTTTCCACCGCGATTGGTGATACGGTATTCGTCCACATCACTACGTTTGCCATATCCTTTCTCAGATACAACCAATACGTTCATGGTTGGATTATCAATACAGATCATTCCGATCACTTCATTGTTTCCACCCTCTTCGTCTGCAAGATCAACGCCGATCACACCTGAAGCATTTCTTCCCATCGGACGAACTTTTTCTTCATTGAAACGACACACCTTACCCATTTTGGTAGCAATCATGATCTCGTTCTTACCATTGGTTAGAACTGCTTCTAACAACACATCGCCTTCGCGAATTGTTACGGCGTTGATACCGTTTGCTCTTGGACGAGAATACGCTTCCAACGTGGTCTTCTTAATGATACCATTTTTAGTACACAACACAATGAAGTTATTATTGATGTACTCTTCTTCCGATAAATTTTTCACGTTAATGAACGCTTTTACTTTATCGTCAGGTGAAATACTCAATAAATTCTGAATGGCTCTTCCTTTGCTGGTTTTGTTTCCTTCAGGAACTTCGTAAGCACGTAACCAATAACATTGTCCTTTTTCGGTGAACAATAATAAATAGTTGTGCGTAGATGCAATGAACATGTGCTCTATAAAGTCTTCATCACGAGTTGATGATCCTTTACTTCCTTTTCCACCACGCCCTTGCGCACGGTATTCATCTAGTGCTGTACGTTTAATATATCCCATGTGAGAAATAGTGATCACTACATTCTCATCAGCGATCATATCTTCCATTTTAAAGTCATCTCCAACATAAACGATCTCGCTTCTGCGCTCATCGCCATATTTTTCCCGAATCTCGATCAATTCATCTTTAATGATCTTATAACGTAAAACTTCATTACTTAATATATCTTTCAAATGAGCAATGGTATTCATTAACTCATCGTATTCCGCTTTTAATTTATCACGTTCAAGTCCGGTTAACGCTCTTAAACGCATGTCTAAGATCGCGCGCGACTGAATATCCGATAACTGGAATTTGCTCATCAACTCTTCGCGAGCCGTATCAGGAGTTTCGCTTTCACGAATGATCTTGATCACCGCGTCAAGATTATCGATCGCGATCAATAATCCTTCTAAGATATGCGCGCGCTTTTCTGCTTGCGCTAATTCAAATTTGGTACGACGAACAATTACTTCGTGTCTATGTTCAACAAAATAATGGATCTGTTGTTTGATGTTCAATATCTCCGGACGTCCGTTTACAAGAACAACGTTATTGATAGAGAACGATGTTTGCAATGAAGTGAATTTGTAAAGATTGTTCAACACAACATTACTGATCGCATCTCTTCTCAATTCGTAAACTACACGAATTCCTTCACGATTACTTTCGTCGCGAATTTCGGAGATACCTTCAATTTTTTTCTCGTTGCAAAGTTCCCATTGACGCTTGATCATCTCCGCTTTGTTGATCTGATACGGAACTTCTGTTACAACAATTCTTTCGCGATCACCCACTTGTTCGATCACCGCTTTTGCGCGCATCACTACGCGACCACGTCCTGTTTCAAATGCTTCGCGAACTCCTTCATAACCGTAAATAATTCCTCCGGTTGGGAAATCGGGAGCTTTGATCAATTTCATTAATCCTGCGATATCAATTTCGCGGTTATCAATGTAAGCTATAGTTGCATCCACCGTTTCGCGTAAATTGTGCGGTGCCATATTTGTGGCCATACCTACCGCAATTCCGGAAGATCCATTAATGATCAAATTCGGAATACGTGACGGAAGTACAGTTGGCTCTGTCAAAGAGTCATCAAAATTTGGACGAAAATCTACAGTGTCCTTTTCAATGTCAGCTAACATCTCCTCTGTGATCTTACGCAAACGCGCCTCTGTATAACGCATCGCAGCAGGCGGATCTCCGTCCATACTACCATAATTACCCTGCCCGTCTACCAACATATACCTTAAACTCCAATCCTGCGCCATACGCACCATAGTGTCGTATACGGATGAATCTCCGTGCGGGTGATACTTTCCTAATACTTCCCCAACAATACGCGCTGATTTCTTGTAAGGCCTATTGTGCAATACCCCTAGATCTAACATCCCGTAAAGCACACGGCGGTGTACAGGTTTCAAACCATCTCTAACGTCGGGCAATGCTCTGGATACGATAACCGACATCGAATAATCGATATAAGCCGTTTTCATTTCATCCTCAATGTTGATCGGAATTATTTTTTCTCCTTCATTCATAGTTCTTCGTTATAATTTTATCTGTCTTTTTGTCTTTTACTGTTATGCTTTTTGACGTGAAAAAAACAAACCTATGGCTCATTTCCCTCGTATAACCTTACAAAAGCAACAGAGACTGAAAGTACCGAAAAATCAGCAGATTGAATCAAAACTTTTCAACAAATTTTTTGTTAAAAATTACCAATGTTACACTGGGAATGGCGGTTTATAAATAATATTTTTGATTGTGGCACAGTATGTGTAATTTAACCATTTAGAAACAGTACAGATATGGAAGCAAAATTCTCGCCCAGAGTAAAGGACGTAATTACTTACAGTCGTGAAGAAGCCATGCGCTTAGGACATGACTACATTGGCATAGAACACCTCATGCTTGGAATGATCCGAGATGGTGAAGGTGTTGGAATGCGCCTCTTAAAGAACCTTGGTGTGGATTCGGCAGAGCTACGTAAAATGATAGAGCAAGGATTGACCCCTGGATTGAAAAAATCCAATAATCTTGCCAATATTCCCTTGGTAAAACAAGCGGAAAAAACTTTGAAATTAACTTACCTCGAAGCAAAGACATTTAAATCAGTTCAAATTGGAACTGAACATTTATTGCTTTGCGTTTTAAAAGACCCAGATAATATCGTTACAAAAAGTTTATTGCGCTTTGGCGTTGATTACGATGCCGTGCGTGCAGAATTGGAAGGATTTGTAGATAATCCTGATAAAATTGAGAATTCAGCTACAGGAAATGACGACGACGCGGATGATGAAGCATCATTTGGTGGAACAAGTTCTCCTCAGAAAAAACAAGGTGAGAACAAGAGCAAAACGCCGGTATTAGATAATTTCGGTCGCGACCTTACCAAAATGGCTGAAGATGGAAAATTGGATCCTGTTGTGGGACGCGAAAAAGAAATTGAGCGTGTATCACAGATCTTATCTCGCCGTAAAAAGAACAATCCAATTTTAATTGGTGAGCCTGGTGTAGGTAAGTCAAGTATTGCCGAAGGTTTAGCTTTACGTATTGTAGAAAGAAAAGTTAGCCGTGTTCTTTACAACAAACGCGTTGTTACGTTGGACCTTGCAAGTTTAGTAGCAGGAACAAAATACCGTGGACAGTTTGAGGAACGCATGAAAGCGGTAATGAATGAATTGGAAAAGAGTCCCGATGTTATTTTATTTATTGACGAGATCCACACGATCATTGGTGCCGGTGGCGCTAGTGGAAGTTTGGATGCCAGCAATATGTTCAAACCGGCTTTAGCGCGTGGTGAGATACAATGTATTGGTGCAACTACCTTGGATGAGTACCGTCAGTATATTGAAAAAGACGGAGCTTTAGAGCGTCGTTTCCAAAAAGTAATAATAGAACCTGCAACCGAAGATGAATCATTGCAGATCTTGAATAATATTAAAGGAAAATACGAAGATCATCATAATGTAACCTATACGCCTGAAGCTTTAAAAGCTTGCGTAACCTTAACAGCGCGTTACATTACTGATCGTCACTTACCGGATAAAGCTATTGACGCTTTAGATGAGGCAGGAAGTCGCGTACACATTACAAACATTCACGTTCCTCAAAATATCCTTGATATCGAAAAGAAAATTGAAGACATCAAAGAATTGAAGAATCAGGTTGTTCGCAGTCAAAAATATGAAGAGGCTGCTCGTTTACGCGATACCGAAAAAACTTTGCAGTCGGAATTAGAGACTGCTAAAAAAGCATGGGAAGAACAAACAAAAGCAAATCGTGTTACTGTTACCGAAGAAAATGTTGCGGAAGTTGTAAGTATGATGAGTGGAGTTCCTGTTCAACGTGTGAATCAAAATGAAAGCGATAAGCTTGTGAAAATGGGCGAATTGCTTAAAGGAAAAGTTATTGGTCAGGATCCTGCCGTTGCAAAAGTGGTGAAAGCCATCCAACGTAACCGTGCCGGTTTAAAAGACCCTAATAAACCAATTGGTTCATTTATATTCCTTGGTCCTACCGGTGTTGGTAAAACGCAATTAGCGAAGATCCTTGCCCGTCATTTGTTTGATAACGACGATGCTTTGATCCGCATTGATATGAGTGAATACATGGAGAAATTCGCGATCACTCGTTTGATCGGAGCGCCTCCGGGATATGTTGGATACGAAGAAGGTGGACAATTAACTGAAAAAGTTCGTCGTCGTCCTTACGCGGTTGTTCTTTTAGATGAGATCGAAAAAGCGCATCCTGACGTATTTAATATGTTGTTACAAGTATTAGATGATGGTCAGTTAACTGATAGCTTAGGTCGTAAGATCGATTTCAAGAATACGATCATTATTATGACCTCTAATATTGGTGCGCGTCAGTTAAAAGATTTTGGACAAGGTGTTGGTTTTGGAACTTCTACCAAAGTAGAAGGTGCCGAAGATCACTCAAAAGGAGTAATTGAGAATGCTTTGAAGAAAGCATTTGCTCCAGAGTTCTTGAATCGTATTGACGATGTGATCATGTTCAACTCTTTATCAAAAGACAATATCCACAAGATCATCGACATCGAATTGGGCAGCTTGTTCAGTCGTATCCAAAAATTAGGATTCGCGATCAAGATCACCGATGCCGCTAAAGACTTCATTGTAGAAAAAGGATATGATGAGAATTATGGTGCACGTCCATTAAAACGCGCTATCCAAAAATATCTTGAAGATCCAATGGCTGAGGAAATGATCAAGAACAACCTCACTGAAGGCGACGAGATAGAAGTTGACTACAATAAGGAAAAAGGTGAGATCGTTGTAAATACGATAAAACCTAAGGCCAGCAAGAAAAGTAAGAAAGAGGATAAATCTTAATATAAAACACTCCAAAAAGAAACCCCGATCGAAACGATCGGGGTTTTTTACTTACAATATTATCGCCACACCCTTCGACTCCGCTCAGGGTGACGCGGTGTTACAAATGGATCACCTCTCCATACGCAGCAGCGGCAGCTTCCATAATTGCCTCGCTCATGGTTGGATGTGGGTGAACGGTTTTGATCAATTCATGTCCCGTAGTTTCCAGCTTACGAATTGCTACGATCTCAGCGATCATTTCAGTAACGTTCGCGCCGATCATGTGAGCACCTAATACTTCTCCGTATTTCGCGTCAAAAATTAGTTTAATGAATCCATCACTTGCGCCGGCTGCTTTCGCTTTTCCCGATGCAGTGAAAGGGAATTTCCCAACTTTTACAGTATAACCAGCTTCTTTCGCTTTCTTCTCAGTAAATCCAACAGAAGCAATTTCAGGTTGACAATAGGTACAGCCAGGAATGTTGTTATAGTCTAAAGGCTCAGCGTGAGTTCCTTTAATTTTCTCAACGCAAGTTATTCCCTCAGCGCTTGCTACGTGAGCTAAGGCTTGTCCGCCTACACAATCGCCTATAGCGTAATATCCTGCAATATTTGTCGCGTAGAATTTATCTGTAACAATTTTTCCTTTGTCGGTTTTAATCCCAACCTCTTCTAAACCTAATCCCGTAATGTTCGCTTCAATTCCCACCGCAGATAATACGATCTCAGCATCTAAAGTAACATTTCCTGTTTTGGTTTTAATGTTCACTTTGCAATCAGTTCCCTTTGTATCTACGCTTTCAACTGAAGAATCAACCATCACGTCAATTCCAATTTTCTTGAACGATTTTTCTAACTGCTTACTTACTTCTTCATCTTCCACCGGAACAATGTTCGGTAAAAATTCAACCACGGTAACTTTTGTTCCCATCGTTGCATAAAAATACGCGAACTCCACGCCAATAGCTCCGCTTCCAACAACTACCATCGTCTTTGGTAATTTTGGTAACACCATTGCTTCACGGTAACCAATAATTTTTTTACCGTCTTGTGGCAAATTCGGTAATGCACGCGAGCGCGCACCAGTTGCAATGATGATATGATTAGCTGAATGTTCTTCCGTTTTTCCTTCGGCATTTGTTACGCTGATCTTTTTCCCTGCTTTTACTTTTGCAGTTCCCATGATCACGTCGATCTTGTTCTTCTTCATTAAGAATTGAACACCTTTGCTCATTCCTTCAGCAACATCGCGACTACGTTTTACAACAGCGCTAAAATCCGCTTTCACATTATCCGCGCTAATTCCATAATCTTTCGCATGGTTCAAATATTCGAACACTTGCGCACTTTTTAAAAGCGCTTTGGTTGGGATACAACCCCAGTTCAAACACACACCACCTAAACTTTCCTTTTCAACAACTGCTGTTTTAAAGCCCAATTGCGACGCGCGAATGGCAGTTACATATCCTCCGGGACCGCTGCCTATAACTATGATATCGTATTGCATAATATGATTTAAGAGGTGCTAATTTAGGGTTTTATTTGATAATTTTCCAATATAAAAAAGGGTCTAAATAGTTAATAAAATGCTCATAGTTCCTATCCTAATAATGATATATTTGCCCTTTACTTTTAATTGAAAATGAATAAAGCTGACGTATTATTAGGCCTACAGTGGGGCGACGAAGGAAAAGGGAAAATTGTTGACGTTTTAACCCCTGCTTACGATATTATTGCCCGTTTTCAGGGCGGACCAAACGCGGGACATACCCTTGAATTCAATGGAATAAAGCACGTTTTGCACACTATTCCGAGTGGAATTTTTCATCCTACTGCCATTAACGTAGTTGGAAATGGTGTTGTGATCGATCCTGTGATCTTTAAAAAAGAACTGGACGCTTTAGATGCTTTAAAAGTAGATTACAAAAGTAAATTGATCATCAGCAAGCGCGCGCATTTGATCTTACCAACACACCGTTTATTAGACGCGGCAAGTGAAGCGGCTAAAGGAAAAAATAAAATTGGGTCTACTTTAAAAGGTATTGGCCCAACGTACATGGATAAAACCGGACGTAATGGCTTGCGTATCGGCGATATTGAAACAAAAGAATTCAAAGAAAAATATAATACACTTGTAGAAAAACACAAACAACTTTTAGCGTATCATAATTTTGAATACAACCTGGCTGAATTAGAGCCGGCTTGGTTTGCGGCTATTGAACAATTAAAGCAATTGCAGTTTGTAGATACAGAACATTATGTGAATACCGCGATCAAAAACGGAAAGAAAATTCTAGCGGAGGGCGCGCAAGGGTCATTGCTGGATATTGATTTTGGTTCGTATCCTTTTGTTACTTCTTCAAACACTATTTGTGCGGGTGCGTGCAACGGATTAGGAATTGCACCAAATAAAATTGGAAATGTAATTGGAATTTTCAAAGCCTATTGCACTCGCGTTGGTAGCGGGCCATTCCCTACTGAATTGAATGATGAAACGGGAGAAAAGATCCGTCAAATAGGGAGGGAATTTGGAAGTACGACCGGTCGCGCGCGTCGCACAGGTTGGTTAGATATTCCTGCATTGAAATACGCCATCACTATTAACGGTACAACGGAATTAATGATGATGAAAGCGGATGTGTTAAGTGACTTTGATGAATTAAAGATCTGTACACATTACACATTGAACGGAAAAACCATTGATTATCTTCCGTACAATATCGATCCTGCATATCTGCAACCGGTTTATACCACTGTAAAAGGTTGGAAAGTGGATCTTACCGGCGTTACCGAAAAAGGCAAATTACCTCAGGAATTAGTAGATTACATTAAATTCATTGAGAAGGCAACGGAAACTCCAATTTCAATTGTTTCTGTTGGACCGGATAGAACGCAGACCATTAGAATGTAAGAACCTGGACGCTGAGCTCGCCGAAGCGTTTCTAACAGTTTGGAAAGACCCTTCGACGAGCTCAGGGACCCATCTGAACTAATTTCAATATATTTGTTTAATGGGTCCAGTTGTCCTCATAACCGCCATTATCTTATCCGCACTGGTTTCGGTAATTGTTTGGATCGATTATTTTCGTCGTATTGATGTATTTGAACCAGAAAGGATCCGTTATTTATTTATCGCACTCCTTATAGGTTGCGGCACACCTTATTTAAGCATTCTTATTTATGACCTTCATGATACCATTCAATTTGCGTTGAATGGCGAACCTGTGAACGATCTTATATATTCTATTCTTGGAATCGGATTAACCGAAGAACTCAGTAAGATCGTTGGAGTGATCATTGTGTTTCAATTGCTCAAAAAGCAAGTAAATGAATCGGTAGATTTTTTGATCTATGCGGGAATGGTTGCTTTGGGTTTTGCTCTTGTAGAAAACACCATGTACATTGGACGTTATGGTATTGACATTATTACCGACCGTTCATTTTATTCCGTTTTAGAACACATAATCAATACCAGCATTATTACCTACGGCTATTGTCGTTTCAGGATCTTTAAACGCGGGAATCAATTTACCAATACACTTGTGGCATTTATCACTGCTATTTGCTCCCATGGCTTGTTCGACTACTTTATCATGAATCCAACCTTCCGCTATATTGCGCCTTTGTTGGTGATCGTTGTGTACTTGATCGGAATCAATTTCTGGATCACCATGCTCAATAACGCAGTAAACTTCTCCCCTTATTTCAATTATTCTAAGATCCATTACTCCGGTAGCATCTTTTACAGATTGATGCTTTGGTACTTTTTCACCATGGTAATTGGCATCTTTTACAAAACTTACACCCACGGATTTATGTTCGCCTTGTCCGATTCTTTCACGGCGATATTCAGCAACGGATTTTTATTTACACTTGTGATCTTGCGAGTCAGCCGATTTAAGATCTATAAGAATTTCTACCAAACTCTTGGCTTCAAACTTCCTTTCTATATCACAAAAAATAACGACGAGGATTTTAGTTTATTTAATCTGATCGACATTAAAATTCGTGGCGAGAATTCACACGAATATTTTCTTACAGCAAAAATGGGGCAAATGATAGAGATAAGTCCTATCAACTCTAAAAAAGGATTTCTTCATAAAAATGTAACCGTGAAAGTAAGCGACAAACTATTTTTTGACGGCGATACAACGGTTTACCTGGTAGAATTTTCGGACGAACGCATGAACAATCGCTTCTATCTAAAGCCAAAAACAAGAGGAAAAACCAAAATTGATGACGCGTATCCTATCAATGAATTGTTGCACGACGATACGCCCGAAAGTTTTCCCACAAAGATCTCTGAATTAAAATTTTTGGAATGGGTTTATGTGAAGGCTGACAACGAGATTGCGAGGGTGAATTACTAAATGATTGACGAAATACGATTGACGATTGACGAATCTAAACGCAGAATCGTACTTCGTCACTCGTAAATCGTAATTCAACTAAATGTTTGTTTTTACTTCAGCCCGTCTTAATCGATCATTTATAGCTCTTCCTAATCCTTCGTTGGGCAAGGTTTGCGCAATAATAATTTCAAAATCACCCTCCCCTGCTTCTCTCAAATAAGAGAACAAATTCAAGGCAGCATGTTCTAAGTTTTCACGTGAAGACAGATTAAAAAGTGTGACGTTCTTCTTATCCAAAGAAATCTTCCCATAACAAATTGCTGCGATCTTTTTACCACTGAATTTCACTGCCAGTTGATCCAGATCCCCAATATAAAGCGGTTTATTTGGTGCGTAGTGATTCTTCAATTGTCCCGGCGCCTTTGGATCGCTTGAGTTATTGATCCGCAAAATTACCTTTCCAATTTCCTTTTCTATTTCTTCAATTGCTAATCCACCCAAACGATAAACACACACCTGATCATCTTCAATTCCTACAATAGTAGATTCAATTCCAACCGCACATTTTCCACCATCCAAAATATAACCGATCTTATCTCCTAGTTGCTTGTTCACATGTTCCGGTTCTGTTGGACTTACATATCCAAATGGATTCGCACTCGGCGCGGCCAAAGGAAAATCCAATTGCTTTAGCAGGTCCAAAGTCAGATCATTTTTTGGTACACGAACAGCAACTTGCGGCAAACCCGAAGTCACAAGATCGGGAACATTACTTTTTTTTGGCAATAGAAGCGTCAATGGCCCAGGCCAGAATTTTTTAGCGAGCTTTTGAAGCCTTGTTTCACTTAAAGAAGCATATTTTTCAGCGTCAGAAATGCTTGCCACATGAATGATCAAGGGGTCGAAAAACGGACGTTGTTTTACCTCATAAACTTTCAAAACAGCGGCGGTATCAAGCGCGTTAGCACCCAATCCATACACTGTTTCCGTGGGAATAGCCACCAATTGGGCATTTTGAAGCAGGTCTTTCGCTCTAATTATGTCTTTTCCTATGGTGGCCAAGGCCGCAAATATACGCTAAAACCCGTATATTTGCCCCCTCATAATGAACCAGTTGATCACTATAAACGACAAGCAGTTCAAGCCCTACATCAGCGCTGCGGCCATCCACGAAGGTGTAAAAAATATTGCCCAAAAAATAAATGCGGAACTCAACAATGAATTTCCATTATTTTTAGTAGTTTTAAATGGCTCTTTTATGTTTGCCGCCGATCTTTTAAGAGAAGTGACCATTCCGTGTGAGATCTCCTTTATTAAACTTTCAAGTTATAGTGGAACATCCAGCAGCGGAACCGTCTCCGAACTTATAGGATTAAACGAAGATCTAAGCGGAAGAACTGTTGTTATTGTGGAGGACATTGTTGATTCGGGAAATACGCTTGAAAAGTTGATGGATTCTTTGAGCAAAACAAAAAAAATAAAAGTTGCCGCCGCGTTGTTTAAACCGGAAGCCTACAAAAAAAAGCATAGCGTTGATTATGTAGGATTGACCATCAAGAATGAATTTGTGATAGGTTATGGTTTGGATTACAACGGACAGGGAAGAAATTTAAAAGATATATACATTTTAGCATAACATTAAAACACTACCTATGGAAACATTGAATTTAGTTTTATTTGGTCCTCCGGGCGCAGGAAAAGGAACTCAATCAGAGAACCTGATCAATAAATACGGATTAGTGCATTTGAGCACAGGCGACTTACTACGCTCTGAAATTGCAAGAGGAACAGAGCTTGGTTTGCAAGCGAAAGCCATTATGGATCGCGGAGATCTTGTTAGCGATGAGATCGTTATTGGAATGATCGAATCAAAATTAGATGCGAATCCAAACGTTAAAGGATTTATTTTTGATGGTTTTCCACGCACTGCTGCGCAAGCGGTGGCATTGGATGATCTTTTACAAAAGAAAGGCACAGCTATTCACGCCATGTTAGCTTTGGAAGTTGACGATGAAGAATTGACCAAGCGTTTACTGCTTCGCGGACAAGACAGCGGACGTGAAGATGATAAGAACGAAGGGATAATTCGCAATCGTATTGCCGAGTACAATAACAAAACGCTTCCTTTAAAAAATTACTATAGCGAGCAAGGGAAATTCCATTCCATTCATGGTATCGGAACCATTGATCAGATCTTCCAAAGTTTAGTAGATCGCATCACTTTTATTAAAGCGGAAGTTGACTTGACGCAATTGGAAACAGATCTTGAGCATTTAGATCTTACTGTAAATGATTTTGAGGTTGCAGATGAAATTGAACCGCATTTGTTATTGGAGATCGACGCGATCAAACGTGTAGAAGCAGAAGAGGAAGAAGAAAGAAAAACTGCGGTATCAACTTTAGCAACAGTTACTAAAGATCATTCCAAAAGCAATGGTCACGCTCACGGTGAAAAGAAAGCGGCGAATATTAAGAAAAATACTGCTGTGAAGAAAGCAAAAGCTTCGACAAGCTCGGCTACCAAAAAGAAGAAAGCGAAGCCTGCTAAAAAAGTAGCTAAGAAAAAACCTGCCACTAAAAAGAAGGTTGCAAAAAAACCAGCTAAGAAGAAAGTGGTAAAAAAAGTTGCCAAGAAAAAATCGGTTGCTAAAAAGAAAGCAACTAAAAAAGTAGTGAAGAAAAAAGTTGCCAAGAAAGCAGCCAAAAAATCTTCTAAAAAACGTAAATAAATTATTGATCATATAAGCCTGTGCCTTGTGCGCAGGCTTTTCTATTTTAAAAAACTGTGGACTCAAACTTTGTTGATTATGTAAAGATCTGCTGCAGAAGCGGAAAAGGCGGACCCGGCTCAAGGCATTTGCACCGTGATGTATTTACGGCCAAGGGCGGGCCTGACGGTGGTGATGGTGGTCGTGGCGGACACGTCATTGTGCGTGGCAATAAACAACTTTGGACCTTGATCCATTTAAAATATCGTAAACATGTAATCGCCACCGAAGGTGAAAGCGGAGGAAGTTCAAATTCCAGCGGAAAACAAGGCAAAGATGAATATCTGGAAGTTCCTCTTGGTACTATTGCAAAAGATGCGGAAACCGGCGAAGTACTTTTTGAAATAAAAGAAGACGGAGAAGAACATATTATTGTGGCCGGTGGTCGTGGTGGCTTGGGAAATACACATTTCAAATCATCCACCATGCAAACGCCGCGTCATGCACAACCTGGCGAGGATGGAAAAAGCGAATGGAAGATCCTTGAATTAAAAGTGTTAGCTGATGTTGGTTTAGTTGGTTTTCCAAACGCTGGAAAATCTACTTTGCTTTCTGTAGTTAGCGCCGCAAAACCGGAGATCGCCAATTATCCTTTTACAACTTTGGTTCCGAATTTGGGAATTGTAGAATACCGCAATTACAAAAGTTTTGTGATGGCCGATATCCCCGGAATTATCGAAGGCGCAAGCGAAGGAAAAGGTTTGGGCTTACGTTTCCTACGTCATATTGAGCGCAACTCGCTTCTGTTATTCATGGTAAGCTGCGATAGTAAAGACATTATTGAAGAATACAATATTTTGGTTAACGAAGTTAAATCCTACAATCCCGAACTTCTAAAAAAGGAACGTGTTTTAGCTATTACTAAATCTGATATGTTAGATGAGGAATTGGAAGCAGAACTTACAAAAGAAGTAACAAAGGGGTTAAAAGGGAAAAATAAAGTTCCTTTCATTTTTATCTCGGCGGTGGCTAATAAGAATATCATGCAATTAAAAGATCTATTGTGGGAAAAATTAAACCATTATGATTTTTGAATTCCCCCGAAAAAATAATTGCACGCTTTACAGAAAACTTACAACGACATTTTAATAACGAATTAAAACTGTCTTATAAGAAGCACATCCTGGATATTAGCACTGCAAAAGAACATTTGAAGATCGGCATTTTTAAAGAGAATACCTTTGAATTATACAATTCAACATCCTGCATTGAGGCCGACGATAAATTATCAGACATTAGCATCAGCGTTGCCCTGGATCAAATAGTAAGAAGAGAACATCAGATGTTCTCTATTATTCGTTCGAAATTACAACTTAACTGTAAGGTGTTCGCCAGAAAATGTGAGGTGAAGAAGATCAACGCACCTTACGCGAAACTTTTTTTAGATGCTCATCATTTAATGGAATACGCAACAGCCGCGTTTCATTACGGACTTTTTATAAATGAAGAACTCATTGCGGTAGCTGCTTTTTCAAAAGGTAGAAAAATGGACCGTTTACCTGCCCACAAGCGTTCGTTTGAATTAGTTCGTTTCTGCTGCAAGGAAGGAACAACCGTTACCGGGGGCCTTTCCAAATTATTAAAACATTTCATTTCGGAAAAAGAGCCTGGTGATGTAATGACCTACGTTGACAAGCAATGGAGCTACGGCACGGGTTATTTAAAATGTGGGTTTAAATCAATCGGTGAAACCAAAAAGCAAGAATTCTTAGTAGACAAAAAAACCTTTGAGCGTAGTTATTTTAAAGGCGAAACTTACGATCCTAGAAAATTTTATTTGACGCAGAACGGAGGGAATATTAAACTCGTTTACAGCATTTGATAAAACCGAGTCATAATTGTTTGGTAGTACTTGGTCCAACCGCTAGCGGTAAGACGCATTTAGCTTGCCAACTGGCCTATTCTTTAAAAGGAGAGATCATAAGTGCTGATTCACGACAAGTTTATAAAGGATTGAATATTGGCGCGGGAAAAGATCTGGATGAATACAAGGTAAAGAACAAGAAGATCAACTATCATTTGATCGACGTGAACGAACCCGATGAGCAATTTTATTTACACGATTTTATCCGTTTGCTAAAACAAAGCTTTGATGAGATCACTGGTCGCGGTCACTTACCAATTATTTGTGGGGGAACTGGATTGTATTTGGAAGCTTTGGAAAAGGATCACAGCATGACCTTGGTTCCGGAAAACCATGCCTTGCGGGACAAACTACAAAAGGCATCGCATACCGAATTGGTAAAATTGATCTACAACATCAAAGGACCAAACGTAAAACTCATTGATCCTACATCAAAAAAGAGAATTATACGAGGACTAGAAATATTAGATTATTTAAAAGATAATCCTCCGCCGGAAAAGCGGGAATTAAGTTACCGCCCAAAATATATTGGAATTAAAATTGATAAGGAAGAGCGAAATAAAAAAATTGACGCGCGTTTAAAATACCGTTTGGAACATGGTTTAATTGAAGAAGTGGAAGGCTTATTAAAAAAAGGGATCACCCATGAGCGCTTGCAGTTCTTAGGGCTCGAATATAAGTTCATTTCATTTTATCTTTTAAAACAGATCACTAAAAAAGAACTTTACACCCTATTAAGCACCGCTATCCATCAGTTTGCTAAGCGTCAAATGACCTGGTTCAGGCGAATGGAAAAACACGGCGTGGAGATAGAGTGGATAAAAATAGAGGAAACGGATGATCTCATAAAAAGATTGAAAAAAGAAGTGCAATAATGGGGGCATTTGTACGTTCTGCATTCATCAAACATTTACTTTATAGTTTATTTATTTTCTCCTATGTTCTAAAGGCTCAATCCTGGATTCAGGTCGCTAATTTCCCCGGAACTGCCCGCGATGACGGGAGTGTATTCGCAATTGGAAATAGCGCCTATTGCTTTAGCGGACTAAGTACCAGCGGCTGCGCGCTAGACGGCTACGTTTATGATGGCGTGACCAACATTTGGGGAAATATGGCCGGCATGCCTGCCGGAACTGAACGACAATATGCTACTGCGTTCTCCTATTCAAACACCGGCTATGTGTTGTGCGGTATCAATTGCGTCAATGTTTGTTTGAACGACATGTATATGTACAACAGTGCCACAAACACATGGAGCGCACTCGCGAATTTTCCGGGAAATCCTCGACAAGGTCCGTGTAATTTTGTTTTGGGAAACAAAGCGTACATTATTAGCGGAAGATCGGTTGGCGTTGGAGGAACAGTTTTTAGTGATGTGTGGGAATATGATATCACAAGCTCAACCTGGACACAAAAAAACAACTTACCCTTTGCGGGAATGTTCCGCGGCTCGGCATTTGTGATCAATGGAGTTGGTTATATTGCTTATGGATTAACTAACGGCAATAACTTCAACCGCTATATTTATCAATATGACCAATTGAATGATCAATGGACACAAATTCCAAATGTGAGTTTACCTGCGCGCAATTATGTTGGTTGCGGAGTTACAAGTGGTAAGGCATTTTTTTATGGGGGACAAGACTCCACCACTCAAATAACAAATGATGTGAGACTATTCGATCCAGTTACCGGAACCGTAACGGTTTATCCCGGAATTCCGGCTTTGGGTCGTAAGGGAGAAATGGCATTTTCCTTAAATAATATTTTTTACATCACAACAGGAGTCGACTCTTCCCCGGCACGCACCAAAGAAACCTGGAAAAATGACGCCTTTATTGGAGTAAAAGAAAATTCGGTTACCGAAATAGAAATAAAAATTTATCCGAATCCCGCTTCCAATGAGCTAAACATCGAAACTGAAGATGAATTGATCAAAGCAATCATGCGCTGCCCGCTCGGAAAAGTAGTTTCAGAGAGTAACAGCAAACAGATAACTGTTTCTGATTTCCCTTCTGGTGTTTACACACTTAGTATTTTCACTAAGAATTGTATTATGAACAAAAAGATCGTTATAAATCATCGGGACTAACGACTCTCCTCTTTCGACTTACGACTAAAAGAGTATCTTTGCAGCCGCAAATGCTGAGTTCTAAACAACATTATAAAGAAACGTTCGATCTTGCCTGGCCTTTAATACTAACTCAGGTTGGTCATATCATTACCGGGATGGTGGATACCATTTTTTTGGGGCAGATAGGCGTTGCTGAACAAGCAGCAGGTATTTTCGCGAACAATATTTACGTATTACTACTTGTGTTTGGAATTGGATTGAGTTACGCCACCACACCTTTAGTAACAACAGCAAATGAAAATAACAATCTTGAAACAAAAGCCGCGCTTTTTAAAAATTCTTTATTCTTGAATTTTGGCACCTCGATCATTTTGTTCCTCATTTTATTTTTCTCTGCTCCCTTGCTAAAACACCTTCAGCAACCTGATGAAGTTGTTACGCTGGCCATTCCGTTCTATGAAGTTCTGATCTTCTCATTACTTCCACTCTCTTTGTTTTTTGTTTGTAAACAATATTGCGAAGGTTTGAGCAACACCCGTGCCGCTCTTATTATAAGCATCAGCGGAAACCTTTTGAATATAGTTTTAAATTATTTACTCATTAATGGATACTGCGGGCTGCCAAAAATGGGATACCTGGGTTCGGCCTGGGCCACATTCATTGCGCGATGCTTCATGGGGTTTGGATTTTTATACCTCATGTACAAAACTCCGGCTCTTAATGCCATATTTACCGTTTACAAAAAAGCAAAAGTGAACTTGAAACACTTGCGCGAATTAGCTAAGATAGGTTTCAATTCAGCCATGCAGTTCACGTTTGAAGTTGCGGCATTTGTTGTGGCGGGTTTAATGGCAGGGTCGTTTGGAAAAGAGCAGATTGACGCGCATGGGGTATCCTTGCATCTTGCCGCTTTCACTTATATGTTTGGGAGTGGGATTGCTAGTGCCGCAACAATTCGCGTTGGAATATATAAAGCGCAAAACAATTGGGCAGAAGTTAAAAACGCCGGACTCACGTCCATTAAACTCGTACTGATCACTATGGGAGCATGTGGTTTAGTATTTTTACTACTCAACAATTACTTACCGTTGATCTTCAGCAGCGAAAAGGCCGTCGTTGAATTAGCATCGCAGTTATTATTGATTGCTGCTTTGTTCCAGTTATTTGATGGATTGCAAGTAACGGTTATAGGAATACTGAGAGGACTCGAAGATGTAAAAGTTTCTACTTATGTAACCTTTGTGGGTTATTGGCTAATTACTTTAGGTGTTTGTTATTTACTTGCATTCTACTTGAAAATGGAGGTGATCGGCGTTTGGATAGGATTGCTTATCGGTCTTGTTTCCGTTGGAGTAGCCCTATTTTTTAGATTCCGATATTTATACAGAAAGCATCTTCCCATTTAACCGCAAAGTACGCAGACGAGTTTTTAGTCCTGCTTTTTTATTTCGGTGCGAGACAAAATGTCCCGTTTAAAACTCATTTACACTCCAACTTTCCAACCTGCCGCGCCAGGGATTGCAGCGGAAAGCCCGCAGCTTCCACCGTTCATGGTGCGAGGACTTGCAGCGAAAAGCCCGGCGCCCTGAGCTCCGATCTCCACCGGCGAAGGGCGGGCGCCCAAATAATTTTAACAATTCCAGTTCTGTTTATGGAATCCCAAACCTTTCCGCATCTAAAAAGAAAACCACTGTCATGGAAAGGAAAATTAACAGGAAATTATCGTATTTGTCGGTTGTAGGTGCCATGGGCATTAGTACGCTGGCGTATCTTACTCCAAACAGCTACTACCAGGCTGCCATGGAAAATGATTTTATAAAAGGGCTTAAAGAAAAGATAGCGCTTTATAATAAGACCGCGCCGGAAGATCGCGTGTATTTACAATTAGATAAACCCATGTATGAACCGGGTGATGATATTTGGATCGCCGCGTATATAAGAGACGGAATAAGTTTAAAACCATCCGATAAAAGTGACATCATTCATGTTGAATTGATCAATCCAAAAGGAACAGTAGAAAAGAAAATTAGTTTGATCGCCAAGAACGGCAAGGCAGCCGGGGATTTTAATCTAGACAAAGAAGCGCTTGGTGGTTTGTACAAAATTCGTGCTTACACCAAATGGATGAAGAATGAAAGTAAGGATAACGCGTTTGAAAAAGATCTTCAGGTGCAAGAGGTGATCCTTCCTAATTTAAAAATGAAATTGGATTTTGAACGCAAAGCATTTGGCGCCGGCGATGAAGTGATCGCGAAGCTAGAATTGAATACAAACGAAAATAAACCATTAGCGAATTACAAAATAAAATGTGTAGCAAACTTAGATGGAGCGAAATTGTTAGACCTTACGGAAGTAACCGACGAAGAAGGTTTGAAATACATTAAGTTCTCTCTTCCAAAAGAATTAAAAACAAATGATGGATTATTGAACGTAATGATCGATTATAACGGAAGTACAGAAAGTATCTCCCGTTCCATTCCAATTGTATTAAATAAGATCGGGATGACACTTTTCCCTGAGGGTGGAGACATGTTGAATAATGTTGAGAATACGGTTGCATTTAAGGCGTTGAACGAATTTGGAAAACCAGCCGATATTGAAGGTGTTGTGTTAACTGAAAAAGGTAGTAAAGTAGCTTCATTCAGCAGCTTTCATCAAGGGATGGGATCATTCAAGATCATTCCTCAAACGGGAGAGAATTATGTGGTGAAGATCACAAAACCTGAAGGTATTAAAGAAACCTATAAGTTACCTGAGCCATTTGAGCGCGGTTATGCTTTACATGTAGAGCAAAACAAGAAGAACGAAGTTGACGTTTGTGTGAATACAACGGAAAAAGAAGAATTGAGCTTAGTTGCACAAGTTCGTGGTAAAATTTATTACACAACAGTGATGAATACCAAGCCGGGAAGCAATAAGATCACGTTTAACACCGAAGATTTTCCAATTGGTGTTTCGCAAATTACTTTGTTTGATGCTAAAGGAATTGCGCGTTGCGAGCGTTTAGCTTTTGTGAATAAAGACAAACAAATGACCATCTCTGTGGAAACAGAAAAAGAAAAATATTTACCACGTGAGAAAGTAAAAATGACGATCTCGGTAAAAGACGAGCGTGGTCTACCAATGCCTGCAAATTTATCAATGGCTGTTGTAAATGATCAGTTCTTAAGTTTTGCTGATGATAAATCCGGAAATATCTTATCTCAAATGCTATTGGAGCAAGACATTCACGGAAAAGTGGAAGAACCGGCGTTTTATTTCAATAAGAAAGAAGAAAAAGCTGATAAAGCTTTGGATTATGTATTAATGACCTCAGGTTGGAGACGTTTTACTTGGGAGAAGATCATTGAAGAAGAAATGCCAGTGATCACTTATTTTGGAGAAAAGGCGATCGTTTCGGGTGTAGTTTATAATTCCGAAACCGGAAAACCGTTTAATGACGTAAAGATCAAAGCAAATAACGGAACAGAGATCACAACTGACGAGAGCGGAAAATTCACGTTCAAAAAACTAGACCTTGTTGATCAAGTGAATTTGCAATTTCTTGCTGAAGGATATTATCCACAGGTACAGTATGTAAGAGACTATAACCAAAATATGGTGATCTATCTTTACAAGATGCATAATAACTATTATGGCTATAACAAAGGTTCAAATCGTTCAAAGGCCGGAGGAAATTTTGCAGAAGCCGACATGGCTATTCCAGCCTCAGCCGGCATGGGCGGTGGAGAAGGTAAAATGGTGAACGAAAAAGCCCCTATGTTCAAAGCTGTAAAAGCTAAAGAAGATAAACCGGCTTTAGCGAACAACAACGTAAAAAGCAAAGATGCTGAAAGAGATAAAAGTAAAGTAGAACTAGGGGTAAAGGCCAATGGTCCTAAAGTTGCCGATATTAAAGCTGTTGTTAAGGCAGAACAAAAAGAAGAAAAAGCGCAAGCTTCCATAGCAGGCAAAAAGAAAATGGCTAGAGCAGAAGATCGCCGAGCAAACGGATTTGCTATGGATGATGAGATGGGTGACTTTGATGGTGGCTTCGATCAACCGAATATCGCGCACAATGTTTACTATCGCGCCCGTACGTATTATGCTCCAAAGTATGAAAAGCAAGAAGCAGTTGAGAATCGCACCGATTTCCGTAATACCATTTATTGGAATCCGAATGTAGAAGTTGGTTACAGCGGAAAGAAAACCATCGAATTCTACGCGTCGGATGATATCACTTCATTCCGCACAACCTTAGAAGGAATTGGAACTGATGGTAGCATCGGAAGAACAGAAAAGAATTTCTTCTCGCAATTACCTTTTGCCATGAGTACCAAAATTCCGGTAGAAGTGGCAACAGAAGATTTTGTTTCGATTCCTTTGACGTTAAAGAATAATACTGACGGTCCTTTAGGCGGCGTGATCTCCATTATTGCTCCCGATGGATTGAAAGAAGTTGCTCAAATTCCAATGGTACAAACCGTGATGCCGGGCAAAGCAAAAGTGATCTATTTGGATTACAAAGTGCTTGACAAAATTGGATATGGCGATTTCACTATCAGTTTTAAAGCCTGCGGTTTATCTGATGCATTCACTCAAACTATTCGTATTGTTCCTAAAGGTTTCCCGGTTGAGGCTTCGTTCTCGGCACAGGAGGTTGAAAAGGAATACGAATTTGAGATCAATAAAATGGTGAATGGTTCACTGAAAGCAACGTTCAATGCATATCCGAATGTTGTAAACGACTTAATGAAAGGTGTTGAAGGAATTTTACAAGAGCCTTACGGTTGTTTTGAGCAAACTTCATGTACAGCTTATCCAAACGCGATGGTGTTGGATTATTTGAAAACAACAGATAGCAAAGACACAAAAACTTTAGCTCGCGCTACAGATCTTTTAGAAAGAGGTTACAAACGTTTGATCGGTTTTGAAGCTTCGCAAAAAGGTTACGAGTGGTTTGGATCGAATCCTGGTCATGAAGGTTTAACTGCTTACGGCTTGATGGAGTTCAATGATATGAAAAAAGCCGGACAAGATGTAGATGCAACGATGTTGGCCCGTACATCGAACTGGTTATTGAGTCATAAAGACGGAAAAGGTGGTTTTGCAAGAGAGAAACACGCATACCATGACTTTGGAAGAATTAGTGATGATATTTTGAACGCTTACATTGTGTATGCTTTAGCAGAAGGTGGATACAGCGATTTCAAAAAAGAGTTTACTACCTCATTTGAAAAAGCAATGGACAGTAAAGATCCATACATGTTAGCGATGATGGCAAACGCTGCATATTCTCTAAAAGAAACCGGCAAAGGTGATGAAGCGATGAAAGTTTTGATGAGCAAACAAGAAAAAGACGGAAGCTTTAAAGGACTAACTCATTCGATCACTTATTCGCAAGGACAATCGCTGTTGATCGAAACAACATCCTTAGGAATTATGGCCATGTTGAAATCAGGAAAACAAGCAGGGGAATTGACAAAAGCCGTACAATACTTAGTAAGTACGCGTCAGGGTTCAGGTGTGTTCAGTTCAACTCAAGGCACGATCTTAGCATTAAAAGCTTTAACAGAATATGCTAAAGCAAGCAAAAAAACCAGCGAAGACGGAACAATAGCAATTTATGTTGACGGTAAAAAAGTAATTGAGAAAGAATACAAAGCAGGAGATAAAAACGCGATCACCGTCGAAGGTTTAGAGGAATTTATTAAAGGTGAAGGAAAACACACGGTAAAAGTAAAATACGTTGGTGTAAAAACGCCTCTCCCTTACTCTATTGCTGTTAATTGGAGTACTTCACTACCTCAAAGTGATGCAGAGTGTAATATTGATCTTAAGACGAAGATCGCAAGCACAACAGCAAATGTGGGCGAAACGGTTCGTTTAACCGCAACCATCTCAAACAAAAAAAATGAGGAAGTTCCAAGTACAATGGCTATCATAGGCGTACCGGCAGGTTTCTCTATTCAACCTTGGCAATTAAAAGAATTGCAAGAAAAAGGAGTATTTGATTACTACGAGATCAAAGGAAATAACCTGGCTGTATATTACCGCGGCATGGCTTCAAAAGCTGTGAAAGAGATCAATTTGGATCTTAAAGCAGAAATGCCAGGCGAATACGATGCTCCTGCTTCTACAGCATACTTATATTACACAAATGAATTCAAAACATGGTGTGGATTAAATAAGATCACTATTAAAAAAGCATCCTAATTGAACCTTAGCAGAGTAAATAAACACAAGGGGAATAAGGGCGGTCTTTTGATCGCTCTTATTTTCCTTTTTGTTACCTCTGCAAAAGCACAAGGTGAATATCCGATCAATGATCCGAGAAATCCGAAATGTCCTTGTCATAAATACCAACAGCAGGCAGAAGAGGAATACAAGCAATTGTTGGCACAAAATAGCGCCGTAAACAATAATAAAGAGATCAAGTTGAACGATGACAAAAAATTTGTTGGCGTGAGTGACGATGCTTTAGGGAACAAGCACCACAATTCTATTGCACACACCATTCTAAATCCAATCAACCAATCAAAATTTGGCGGAGTAAGCTCGGATGATCTGATGAGAATAAATATTGCCGAAGGTGAGGATGTTCTGGGAAAAATTAAATATGAACCGGGAGAACTCATTTTGAGTGAGCAAAAGATGGGACGTTCCGGGTCCTCCTACGTTATAAAACGTTATTCTACAACGAAACACTGGAAAGGTAAACGCAAAAAACATACTGCCTTTCATAAACAATTGAAAAGGATCTTTTATGTTGGAGGTTGGGATATTTGGAAGAGGAAGAGAAATACGTCGAAGTGTTATCATTGGAAGTAAACTAATACCGCGCTCAATGCCACAGATTACACGAATTTGCGCATCACCCTTCTACTCCGCTCAGGGTGACACGCCTAGCAACAGGGTTTTACTTTACGTATCTTATTTTGACGTAATCAGCCTTCTGTCGGCCGTGTCAGGCTGAGCGAAGTCGAAGCCTGTGGCGAAATCTAAAATTACTACAATTTGTAGCAAGGATTTTTTCAACCCAAATGTAGTTTTGTATCATGGCTTTTTCTGAAACTTATTTATCGCGATCAAAAGTATTATATGTATACATTTTAAAATGTTCGGACGATTCTTATTATACAGGTTTAACAAATAATATCGAATTGCGCGTCGCGCAGCATAACAGCGGAACGGTAACCGATTCTTATACTTGTCACCGAAAACCCGTAAAGTTGGTGTATTGTGAAATGTTCACTGAATATTTAAAAGCGATCGAATGGGAAAAACGTATTAAAGGCTGGACGAGAAGAAAAAAGGAAGCGCTTATTAATGGTGAGTGGGATAAATTAAAAGAATTTTCAAAGTGCATGAATGATACCAGCGCTATCCCCAGACTTACTACCGCACCCTTCGACTCCGCTCAGGGTGACACGCATAGCAGTTCGATTTAATCACGGCATTGCCCTTGAGCGAGATCAGCCTTCTGTTTGGCGTGTCAGGTTGAGCGGAGTCGAAACCTGTGTGCGATGTTTAAAAATTACACAACTTAACGCTGCACCCTTCGACTTCGCTCAGGGTGACACTTAGAGCAGTTCGATTTAATCCGATTGCTATCATTGGAATTAAAACCCGGTTCAATTCTTGATTTCGCAATGCTCCGTAACAAATGTCATTTTCCCAGAGCATTGTTCCTTTGCTTTCCTTTTTGTATCGTGAATAACGGCCTTTGTTGGGGCGCTGCTACCGATCTCAACCGTGCACTCGCAAACATGGTCCTTTTTACAGGAAAGTAATATTAAAGATCCAACCAAAATTAAGAATACTCTCATGCTAAATCAACGGCAACAATAAAGATCTATTGTCCCAAAAAAAGTTAAGCAATATTCTGCATATCACACAGCTTTTTATACTGGCCATTAAGAGCCAATAACTGTTGGTGATTACCGCGCTCAACAATTTCCCCTTTATTTAAAACAATGATCTCATCGGCGCTCATAATAGTAGATAAACGGTGAGCGATCACGATACTGGTTCTACTGTGCATTAGCTTTTGTAAAGCTTCCTGAACTAATTTTTCGCTTTCTGTATCTAAAGCAGAGGTTGCTTCATCCAAAATTAAAATATCAGGATTTTTCAATACTGCACGGGCAATGTTAATACGTTGTCTTTGTCCACCACTTAACCTACTTCCTCTATCGCCAATATTAGTGTGATATCCCTGAGGCATTTCAGCAATAAAGCTATGCGCATTCGCAATTTTAGCGGCATTGATCACGTCGGCTTCGGTTTTTCCTTCAATACCAAATACAATGTTATTATAAATGGAATCATTGAACAAAATACTTTCCTGAGTAACAACACCAATAATATTTCTTAATGATTTTGTACTTACTTCTTTGATATTCACTCCATCGATCTGGATCTCGCCTTTATCCGTATCATAAAAACGCGGCAGCATATCCGCCATAGTTGTTTTTCCGCTTCCGCTCTGCCCTACCAGCGCAACGGTTTTGCCCTTCGCAATTTTCAAATTCACGTCTTTCAGCACATAACCTGCGCCGCCTTTATGATACATGAACGACACATTTTTATATTCAATGGTAGAATCCAAGCTCTTGATCTCTTTTGCGTTTGGAGCATCGTGGATCTCTAAACTAGCACCAATAATTTTATCAATACGCTCTTCGCTGGCAATTCCTTTTTGAATATTATTATAGGATTGTGTGATCTGTTTGATCGGTGGTACTAATTGTGAAGCCAATCCAAAATAAGTAATAAATAATGCCGGCTCAAGTTCTTTTCTAAATACCATTCCTCCACCAATGAACAACACCAACATTAAAATAGCGGTAACAATTGTTTCGGTAAGCGGAGAACCAAGATCGGTTTGACGATATACTTTTACTGATTGCTTATAGAACTTCTCATTAGTTGCCTCAAATTTATCTTGTAAATGTTTCTCGGCATTAAAGGCCTTGATCACTTTAATACTTCCCAAGGTCTCTTCTATCAAACTAATTAAACTCCCAAGCGTTTCTTTAGCTTTCCTTGCAGAATTCTTCAGACTCTTTGAAATTAATACGATGAACAGAGCCGCAATGGGAAGAAGTAGTAAAATATAAAGCGTAAGCTTCACACTGATCAACAACATCACTGTAAAAATGATCACAACCGTTAAAGGTTCTCTGAAGATCATCTCCAGTGTTTGCATGATGCTCCATTCGATCTCCATCACATCTGTTGTCATCCTGCTCATGAGATCCCCCTTTTTCTCTTCGCTATAATAGCTCAGTGGAAGATCCAATGCTTTTTTATGCATTTTATTTCTTAGATCGCGAACTACACCATTGCGAATGGGTGCAATAAAGAACATAGCCATGTAACGGCAAATATTCTTGAATAAAGTAACAAGTACCACCAAAAAACAAATGGTGATGAGCGCTCCCACCTTTCCCTTTATCATTACCAAACTCGCCAAATGATAGTTGGTCACCTCCGAGAAATACGAAGAAGAGAAAGAGAAATGTGGTTCCCCTTTTAAAATGATATCGTGAACCTTTAGAGAATCGTTCTTAAATAAAAGATCCAGGAAAGGCGAAATAAGCGCGAACACTGCCGCATTGAAAACGGCAAAAAGGATATTGAATAGGATATTAAGGGTTGTATTTCCCTTATAATTCTTAATGTATTTTAAAGCGGAGAAAAGCTTACGCATTGCCTGGACGAATATACTAATTAATATGCCTTAGCGAGGCCTTATACAACGCCATATTATCCCTATTATTATGTTGAAAATGCTTACCTTTAGCCCATGGAAAGCGTTAGACAGCAGAAAATAAACAAATTGGTACAAAAAGAACTGGCCGAGATCTTCAGAAGCGAGTCGCGCAACCTTTTTGGCGGGGCTTTTATCACCGTTACGCAGGTAAGAGTGAGTCCGGATCTGGGCCTAGCGAAAGTGTATATCAGTATCATGGCCACAAAAGACAGGGATGCTATATTTAGATTGGTTGGTGATCAAACCGCGCCTATTCGTAAACGTTTGGGAATTGCTGTAGGAAAGCAGTTACGCGTTGTGCCCGATCTGCAGTTTTATCTGGATGATTCTTTGGATTACGCCATGAAAATTGACAGCCTGTTAAAAAAATAAAATTGAATCTTAGTTTTTTCATAGCACGCCGTTACCTTATCTCAAAAAAATCCAGCAATGCTATTAATGTTATCAGTTGGATAAGCATTATTGCCATTGCCATTACAACCGGCGCGCTTATTGTGATCCTTTCAGCAATGAATGGATTAACCGGGGCCATTGCAAGTTTGTATAATACATTCGAACCCGATCTTAAGATCAATGCCGCGAAGGGAAAAACGTTTGAACCAAACTCAACGCTATACACTCTTATTAAAAGTATTCCTGAAATAGAAAGTGTTTCTGAAACCTATTTTGATAAGGCTTTGATCAAAAACAATGAAAAACAAACGCTTGTTTCGGTTAAAGGCGTTGACGATAATTTTTTAAAGGTTACAAATATCGATTCTTCCATAGTTGAGGGTGGATTCAGTATATCTGATAAAAAGAAATACATCGTGCTTGGTCGCGGCGTTGCGAATACCCTTGGCGTGAATATCATGGAGATCTCCAGTGAATTAAGCTTATTGAGTCCAACCAAAGGGAAGACCACAAGTTTAAATGCCGAAGATAATTTCACCCAACTATTTTTAACTCCAAACGGAGTATTTGCCGGAAATGATGATCTTGATTTTCAATTGGTATTTGTAAGTTTAAGAACAGCACGCGAATTATTTGGAGATAGTACCCGCGTAAGTTCTTTAGAAATAAAATGTAGAAACGTTGAACAGGTGCAGGAAAAACTAATAGCCGCGTTTGGTGATGATTACACGGTAAAGAATCGCAATCAGCTGAATGACGTATTATTTAAAACGCTCGAAACAGAAAAATTAGCCACTTTCATTATCCTGGCCTTTATTTTGATCATTGCAACCTTCAATATCATTGGAGCATTAACCATGTTGATCATTGAAAAGAAAAAAGACATCAAGACCTTATTTAGTTTGGGTGCTGATCTTGCCTTGGTAAGAAATATTTTTATGCGAGAAGGATTTTTGATCACTGCCGTGGGCGCAACGCTTGGATTAGCGATCGGATTATTTGTGTGTTGGTTACAGATCCAATTTCACCTGGTAAAATTTGGAGATGAATACATCATCCCTTACTGGCCAATGGAGTTACAGTTCAAGGATTTTGTTTGGATCTTTTTACTCATTATGCTCATTGGATTTTTTGCCGCGCTTTATCCTGTGAGATTCTTCACGAATAAGGCTAAACTAGCCTGATCTACCAGGGGAAAATATGGATGTAAATGATCCTCGCTAATTTGTAGTTCTTTTTTGCCAGTAAACATAAAACGCCCAAGATCATGATCGGGATCCAAAATGTTTCCATCGCCGGAAATAAAAAATAACACAGCAAGAATGTCGCTATCGCTTGTGCAACAGCCAATCCATAGCTGATATATAAAGCGCCGATAAAGTATCCCGGCTCGCGATCAAATGCGTAGTTACAAGTTTCACATTTATCTTTCATCACCGGCATAGCAAAGATCTTCTTTGAAGGCTCGAACACATGGCTTTGACCACAATTAGGACATTTTTCTCCAAGAATACTTCTCATCATTGAACTCTTCTTGCTTTGTGCGAGTTTTAGATCTTCCATATACCGAAGGTACGACAAGTCTCTTCACCTAGCGATTCACCAATTACCCTTAAAATAGCACAATTCGGACATTTTTACTACCTTTGACCAGTGGCTAAAAACCTACCCATATATCGGATACTGGATTTTAAACAAGAAAATCCCAGCGATCATTTTTACGCCAACGACCTTCCTACCCATTTAAAGGAGCATCAATTCACGAATCATCCGCATAAGCATAATTTTTACCTCACTGTACTTTTTACAAAGGGAAGTGGCACACATGAAGTAGATTTTACCAAATACAAAGTTAAACCCGGTTCATTGTTCACATTAAAACCCGGACAAATGCATAGTTGGAATTTATCAAATGATACTGACGGTTACGTATTCTTTCATTCGAAGAGTTTTTACGAAGAAAGTTTTACGAATGAGAAACTAAAGAACTTTCCATTCTTTAGTTCATTCGGCAGCGCCGTTCTCACTCAACTTAGTTCAACAGTTCTCATTAGGATCCAGTCGCTCATGCGGGAGATCAAGGATGAATTCAAACAAAAAAAATTAAATTCTGCACAAAAGATCCATTCCCTGGTAAATATTGCCTACATAGAACTCTCACGCGTTCACACACCTGTTGCCGATCCGGAAAATGAAACTTACTTGAACCAGGTACAAAATTTTGAAGATCTCGTTGAACACCATTATAAAACGCTGAAGTATCCAAGCGAATACGCTTCAAAATTGCATATTACTGAAAAGCATTTGAATCGGATCACTCGTTCGTGCGTTAATAAAACAAGTTCACAATTGATTGCAGAACGCGTTACTCTTGAAGCAAAACGACTCTTACTAAGTTCCAAGTTGAATATTACTGAGATCTCAGATGAGCTTGGCTTCAGTGATCCCTCCTACTTCATTCGCTTCTTCAAAAAACAGGAGGGCATAACACCCCTGGCATTTAGCAAGGAACATCGTTAAACAAAAAACCCCGCCGAAGCGGGGTCTTCATTTTCAAACCTAATTACTACTCTTTTACCAGTTTTTTAATGATCGGGCCGGATGCTGTATGCATCTGAACCAAATACACTCCTTTATTCAACATGCTAAGATCAATATTCGTATTAAAGGAATTTACATCTTTCGCCGTGATCACCTGGCCTACTAAATTCATCACCTCAATTCTCGAAATAATAACTGAAGAATTAATATTCACATTATCTTTTGTAGGGTTAGGATACATGATCACCATGCTATTTAATGCATTTTGATTGATGCCGGTAGTTAAAGCTATTGTATTTATAGTTTGGTTAGTTGACACCGCTGAATTATAATCAAAATAGATGTGCGCTCTGTTCTTAATACTTGTGCCCAAAGGTAAACTTGGATTTAAGTTGAGCTTATATCTCACGTAGCCATGACTGGCAGGCTCGTTAACACTTGAAGCAGGTAAATTAATTCCTTTGAATTTAAAATCAACAACTCTGGTACCGGCATTCACAATTGTTTGAACCGGGAAACTTGACGAGATCACCTGTAGTGAAGAAAGATCCAAATAAGAACTAATAGTATCGTTGATATTTATATTCACAGCTTGACCGTTGCCCAAATTTTGGAATTCAATAGTGTAAGTAATATCCTGTGTGCCCGGCAAGATATTTCCGTTAGGGAACATGTTCAGCGCCTCCGCAGTTTTCTCGTTTGGATCAAAAGGTCCACCAAATGTGGTACATCGTGTATAAATGTTATTGCTTGGGTCATTATCGTTTTGTGGATTCACAATGCTTTTAATGCAATAAGAATTTCCAATAGTAGCGTTAGTTGCAGTGAACACTCCAATTTGATGCAAGGCGTTTGCCCCCGGATAATTCCAAACAATAGTATCCCCTGTTGCGCATGGAATAACCGACGAAGGAAGCGGCGTTGTACCGATAACATATGAATAGGTCATTTCAATTGGCAACACGATTTTTAAAGCAGTTGGAACTAAAGTTGGATTCACTGTACATAATGGACCACCGGTTTTAATGTTGTATGCATTGATCGCCAAGGTTCCACCCGGCACAGCACCCGGACCAGGATTTGCTCCGCTCATGTTTAAGAATGTTTTGTAATCAACCGAATTTGGATTAAGTTCTTGTACACCATAATTCAAGGTGTAAGAAGAAAGATAAGAAATATTTGTTGTGAATGAAGTAACCGGGCAAACTGAATAGCTGCTATTTGTTCCAACTGCAGTAACCGTATAAATTCCAACCGGCGCGCTTAAATTATAAGAACCATTTGCGCTCGGATAACAGGAAAGCGTATTTGTGGCATTCGTAACAACCACGGCGCTAATGTTGTTGCCTCCATAGGTTTCCCAGGCATCAAACGCGCAGTTATTATTACAGTCCATGTACGCTTGACCATTTATGCTTCCGCAACTATCAGCGCTCAATATTATATTCATTACTGAATTTTGTGAATATCCTGTAAATGGTGTAAAGATCACCGACAATGTGTGGATACCCGCGGTTACCAGAGTATTCGGCAAATTATACATGACCATTAGAGCTTGATCATTTTGATTTGACAATATCGTGCCTGTTGAACTTGCCGAAGTGAATGAGGTTGATGTGTTGACAAAACCGAAAGAGTAAGTATCAACCGTTGCCGCATCCAATTTAACTGTCATTGTACCGGTATAAAACCCCGGCATTGAATTCACATTGTTATGTAACTCAAAAAAACAATTGAAGTTTCCGGAATAAAGAGGAGCGCTACAATTCCTTAGCGTGTCCATTGGGGCATATTTGAAAAGTTTGCCTTGTGCAGTTTGTCCCCAAAAAAAAGTACTTCCATAACCTACCGGCGCATTTAGGATCACAGGTTTGATAGGCAGATAATATAATGAATAGTATGGAACGGCTGTTGCTGCAGAAACCGCACAAGGTTCTATAAGCCCGGATAGCAGCGCGATTGAATAACTATTACTTGCGGCAGGAACCGGTAATGAAAGAGCTAGTCTTCCATTTGCATTTGTTACTCCGGCGGTTCCATAAAAATTCATGGGATCTACCGCTTGTATCTTGAAACTCACAAGCGTGTCTTCACCAAAATCATAAACGCAGTTATTGTTTGTATCTGCAAATGGAATGATCGTGAATGTTTTTGTCACTTGGGCCTTCGCGGTAAAACCGGCGAGGATCAAACAGAGTGCCAACGTTATTTTTGAGATCGAAGAAGAGGATAATTTCATAACATAAAGTTTTACGTGTATGAAAGTACTTTTTACGACGTATCCAAACCAAATTTAATTCCGGGGAACTGAGCGAGTGTTTAGTAGGAATGAGTAGATGACCGAAAACAAAATAAAAAACCACCATTTCAGGTGGTTTTTTTGGTAGCGGGAGGAAGATTCGAACTTCCGCCCTTCCCTTTAGGGAAGGGTATGAGCCCAACGAGCCATGAATTCAGAGACAATTGAATTCTTCAAAATTGATCCACGCCCGGCCTTAAAGTACTTTTCTCGTTTCATCGCCTCTTCTTTGGTTCGAAAAAATTCAACATGCACTACTGTCCAAGGTCTGTAAAGTCTTGTACTATCTTTTCCGTAAATATTATGTGAACGAAATCGCTCTATCAGATTAGACGTGTAACCAGTATAATTACGCTTACTACTATTTGAATACATTATGTAGACAACAAATTCCATGAAATGAAAAAACCCCAGTATCCTGAGGTTTTTTTGGTAGGCAAAATATCATCATTTGCGACGACATTTACCCGATCTTTGTGCCCCTCAGACACAAATATAGCACAAAGAATGGCAATCCTGAACCGACTCGAGAAAGACCTATTAGCCTTGGAAGACTTTGCCAGGTATGCCTGGGCGGTAGCGAGGCTTAAAATCTAAGGAATTCCAATAAAGTTCAAAACTTTATTCAAAAAAAGCTATAATTATTGGGTTGTATCAATCTTTCTGTTGAACTATCACCTTACAGGTTCTTGGGGGCCTATACTTATAAAGAACTTTTAGTAAATATATTCCTTGAGGTATTGAACAGATATCTATGCAATGCTGATCTGCAAGAAGTGTCCCTTTATAGAATAGTGTACCTGTGCAATCGGTCACTTCATAAGAAGTTGGCAAACATTCCTTTTCTTCGACTATATAAACAATCCCACCGGTGGGATTAGGATAAACCTTAAGGATATTATCCATAGCCTCTTCATCGTTAATACGAGTTGCAATTCCTCCATTACTCGTATAAAATATCTTACCAATTTGACCAACAGCCCAACCAACAGTATTATTGACAAAATCAATATCGTACAGATCATTTGTATAAGTACCAATGGCTTGTTGCGGCCATGTTGTTCCGCTATTGATACTTCTAAGTATTTTTCCGGTACCGGCTGCATTATTAGTGAAAGTGCTAATCATCTCAATTCCATAAAGATTTGATGACACGCCACTTGTTAAGGTTTGCCAATTTGTTCCACCATCCGTTGTTCTGAGAATTGTACCATTAATGCCCACCACAACACCAGTATCTAATCCAACAAATGCCACGCTTCTTAAATCGTTGGAGGTACCACTTGTTTGTGGTGTCCAGGTAATACCACCATTTATTGTTTTCAATATTGTTCCATTGAATCCAACAGCATAGGCTATATTGCTGTTGCACATGTAAATTCCCGCAAGCTCAACACTAACGCCACTTGTCATTGTAGACCAGTTTACGCCAGAATTATTGGTTTTTATGAGTACACCGTTCTGACCACCTGCCATACCGATAGAGGAATTTGCAAAATGAACATGCACAAGGTGTTCAATTGTTCCGCTTGCATTATTCGACCATGTTGTTCCCGTATTGGTTGTAGTTAATACTAAACCCATTTGGCCAACAACGCACCCATTGAGCGAATCAGAGAAGAATATATCTCTTAAAAAACTTGTTGTCCCACTGGCTTGACTGACCCAAGTTGTACCGGCGTTGTTGGTGTGCTTAATCGTGCCGTTTGTTCCGACAGCATAAGCATTGTATGGGCTGACACCAGAAATGCCCAAAAGGGTTTCGGTTGTGCCGCTAGTCTGGGTTATCCATTGTGCATTGATGAGCTTTACAAAGAGTAAAAATGCACCTACCAAGATTGTTTTTGTGTATTTCATAGTTTATTTCTTTTAAAGTATTATGGATTCAGATCTCTAATTTAATTATCGAACTATTTTATTTTTTCAATTATTGACTTCGCATGCATAGCTTTACCATAATCCGGATCAATGCTCAATGCCTTCTGGTAATTTAGTTTTGCTTCCTCCTTAAGGCCGTTTGTTAGACAGGCTTCGGCTAGCCTGTCCCAAGCATTTGCCGAGAAAGGAAAGAGTTCAGTATTAAGTCTGAATAGAAGCATAGCTCTATCGATATTTTTATCCACCATAAATTTGTACGCGTAATAATTTATTAGTTCTTCAGTTGAAGCAGGCAATGTAATACCATATGAAATTGCTTTGCGATAAATCTTAGAAACTTCATTTAACCTCGCCAGCGCCAATAATTGATATGGTAATTGGAAGTCAGTTGGTAGTCTATGAAGTGTGTCAACCGCATTACCATAATTGATAATTATACTCTGAAAGAAACTATCTTTGCAATTAGTGAATCTCAACTTAACACTTCCGTTGTTACCAATAAAAGAATCAGTTCCTAAACTGAAGAGATCACCGTTTGAGAAAACTTGATAATCGCTAATTGTAAATACTAATCTAGAATTACTACTGCTAATTTTTAAGATCTTTTCCGTATCAAAGTTATATGTACCAAGATATGGTTTGTAAAAAGGTAGCTTTAAAGTGTCACGCTTTTGAATTTGGTCGGTGAATGACAGGACAGTCAGTATAGCAGGATCAATGTTATTCTTCCAAGAATTGTAGTCGTAATTTACCCGGATATGGGGAGTGATTTGTAATCTATTGTCTTTATAGTGGCTCTGCTGATGAAATTTGGAAGATACTTTTAAACGAAGTTGAGAATGCGGCAATGTAAATGTTTGAACATCTCCACATTGATTTGGCCCGCTTCCTGAAGGTTCTCCAACAAAGATCACTGGAGTATTTCTTTCAATTGCGGAAACAAATGAGACGCCGCCTGAAAATGTATTTCTTCCAATTAGGGTAAACAATTTACCATACTTATTTACTTTTTCAGAGGCGGATATAGCATCAATTAAGTAGTGTACTAAAGTATTGTCTCCACCATTACAATTTCTTGCATCGATAATTAGCTTATTAATTTCGCGTTCTTTAATAATTTGTGTAAGTTCCGATGCGAATTCCTTTATAGATTTTTCGCCAGGTTGATCTTTAACCTGATTGATCTGAAAGTATAGATCGTTGGTTGCTTCATTATATTTATACCAATAGTTTTTCTCTAGTTTGCCTTTTCTTGACAAATCATCCAAGTCCTTTGTTTCTTCATACCATTTAAGATAAAGAGTGGAATGAAAAGGCTTTAAAGTTTTTGATACTTGAACTCCTGATACGTCGCTTAAAGTAAGTTGAATCTCGTTAACACTGTTAGCAATTTTTAAATGCTCTAGCAAAGAGGCATTGAGTAGGTATGGGAAAGACCATTGCATCTTGTAGAAAGAGTTTTCGCCAGGTGCATACTGACTAATTCGTTCTACAACCTCTTTGATTGGTGTTTTGTCAATTTTATCGATTCTCTTCCCTACCAAGTCCTTATGATCTCGTCCACCATCTATCACATACAATCCATCTGCAAAGAAGTATACTCGTAACGGATATAATTGACTGTTGACAAAAGGAGGAGTTCCAAACGGTATTGATACAATTTGCGTGTGGCCATCTTTGATCATAGATACAATTCGACATATTTCAAAAGTTATTTGCTGATCATCAAGTAAGCTTAATCTTTCCTCCAGGTGCTGAATTGCACTCAAAAATTCATCCTTCTCCATATACATAAAAAGATTAGGATGATGCTTAGGCAACTCTACTTTTAAATATTCTAAATCCTTCCTCCATTCAGTTTTTGGTAGTTCATAATGAAACTTGCCTATATTGCCGAAGGAGTTAATTGGCGTATTGTTTACGAATAAATTAGCGAACATTGAAGCCCCGTAAATTGGTAATGCAAGCAACTTTTTCCAAGCATTTTCTTTGAGAACTAATGTTATTGAACTAAAAAGCAAAGTGCATAATATGCCAGTACTGAGCTTCAGATAAAATGTTTCAAAAACTAATCCAGAAGGTGTAGTTGAATTTAACATAAGATCACCAGGATTGCCGCTACTGCATAGTGAATCTTTGTCGTTTGAATTAGAATTGCAGGAGGCTAATAAATATATCAAACAAAGTCCAAGCGACAAACTCATTCTTACTACTCTGTGAATTACTTTAGAACTAAAAATAATCGCCGTAATAAATAATCGAACGCTTACTCGCATTTTTTCAACCCTTCTTGTGCACGGGGGTTACCCGGTTTAAGTTTAAGTACTTTTTCAAAGCATATCTTAGCGTCCTTTTTATTTTGATTTATGAGATAAGCTTCGCCAAGGCCGTTCCACAACATGATAATCTTAGGGAAATGCTTAGTGCCAACCTTAAATACCGAAATTGCTTCATTAGCAAGTTTCTCCTCTTTTAAAGCCTCTGCTACGTTAATGAATATCATGTCATCATCAATAACAAAGCCTTTTTCTTTAAAGGTTTTCTCAAATTCTTTATCAAAAGTGGCCGAACCTTTTGACTTAACATAGTCATAAATGAAATTCGCCTCTTGAGTAACGAACTTAGTTTGACTAAAAATTGAGTTCGAATTGAAAACTAGCAGTGCTAGAATAAGACTTTTAATGAATTTTGTTTTCATAATTTTTGGTTTAATTTTTGGTTTAATTTT
The DNA here is from genome assembly GCA_044229315.1 of Bacteroidia bacterium. GTDB lineage: Bacteria > Bacteroidota > Bacteroidia > B-17B0 > Aurantibacillaceae > Aurantibacillus. The sequence continues at coordinate 11,704 of JBGATG010000007.1, read as the reverse complement.
TGGTTTTTGGTTTTATTATATTTTGACGGTATTCTTCGTTTTCAGGAAAACGTTCCTGAAGTTTTAAATAAATGAAGTTAGCATCACTTGTTTTGTTGAGTTGCGTATACACCAAAGCCAGTTCTTCCCAAGCAATAACAATTTTTGGAAAGTGCTTCGTGTATATTTCGTACAAACATTGCGCATCAAATAGCCTTTCATTTTCGATTAGGTATTTCCCTAAGTAGAGTAAAGGCATATCATTTTGCCTTAACGCAACGAGTTGATCATCTATATTCTGATCCAAATAGGTTTTAAAACTTGCACCTCCGTGTTCGTTCATGTATTTCCTTAAATGGCGAGCAATGGAACCTATGACCTTGGAAGGGGCATTTCCGTTTAGTATATTAACGACTGACCTTAGAACCTCAGCGGAAACGGGTTCATCATAGTTGCTTAACACAATGATTGTATATCCTTTCACTATATTGCGTGAGTATATTGTGCTTAAACCTGGATCGCCTCCGGCAATTGCAAATTTCACATTTTTAGAAGTTGCAATTAGCTCATTGTTTCCCCGCTGGTTAAAAATCTGAAGCCTACTTTTCTCATTTAGAACAATATCACTTTGGAAGATGGCGGAGTCGAGTTTGAATAAGTCGTAAGCGGTGGTGATGATACCACCATCTGAAGCACCGGTGAGAAAAAGATCTGCATTTGTAGCCCCTGTTAATAGGTTGGTGAGGTAACCCTGGGCGGTTGAATCCATTGCTGTATTAATTATAGAATACGATGAATTACGAGCGTCGATCTTTTGAAAGATATATGACTTTAAAGCCTCTCCATAAGTTAAATTGGTCACCTTTTCAATAATAGCACCTAGTACAACATAACCCGAATTTGAATATTCTACTTCAGTACCGGGTTTAAACATTAACTCTTCCGTTTTAACAAAGTAGAGAATGTCATCTATTGATGAGATGTTCTTTTTTCTGCTTTCAAATTCGGGATGATCGTAGTATTGACCAAGGCCCGAGGTATGATTTAGAAGGTGTTGCACTGTAACATGATTAGCTACGTTTTTATTGAATCCGCTGAGGTATTTAGCTACCTTGTCATTTAACTTAATTTTTTTCTCTTCAACGAGTTGATAAATCAAAATTTTAGTATACAGTTTTGTAATCGAACCGATGTAAAATTTTGTGTTTGAAGTATTCCTTAGGTGTTTTTCTTTAGTTGAATACCCTAGATGTTTTGAATACACGATGGAGCCATTATATCCAATAAGAACACTACCCGAAAAGACATCATCTTTTTCTAATTGATGAAGTAACGAGTCAATTTTGGAGCTGATAGAATCGCCGAGTTGACCACTGGAATTCAACGGATTTAAAACAACTAGTATCAAAATTAAAATGATATGAGATCTCATTTTGTTAAACTCATTACTGCAGTTGAAGCCAGTTCTTCATAAGTTGCCATCATTCCCTTACTGAAATGATTTGTGATCAGGAAAAATTCTATTTGCTTTGTAGGTATTCGCTTATAAGTTGCGTAATAAGCCTGATTACTGCCATTATTGCTAATGATGGTGTCACCCGAAGAAATTGGTTCAATCAAACACCCATAACCAAAGAATGATTCGTTATTTGAGCCATGTTCGCTTACCTTTGGCTGATGCATCAAGTTTAGTGTTTCTCGGGAAATAATTTTATTGTGCCAAATCAAGTTTGACCATTTCTCTATTTCGTTAATTGAGCAATATAAGCCACCATTTCCAATTAGATTCCAAAACGGTCCTCCCGAGTTAATTTTGTATTGATCAAATAGTGTACCCCAATGTTTGCCGTTTCTATATGCCTGAGCAATTTGTTGCATCGATGTGGTATCGCTGTACGAGATCGCAATTCCGTTGTTCTTGAAAAGTTCATTGGTAATGCATCTCTCAAATTCAACTCCGGATACTTCTTCTATTATGGCGGCCATAAGCGTCATACCTATGTTTGAGTAGACCGCTGTTTCACCCGGATCATAATTTAATCTTACCCCGAGTAATTTTTTAAGGAAGGTTTGTTTGTCGATATTTAGGTAATCTCCACCATCATTCTCAAAAAAGTCGGGCAAACCGGAACTATGAGAAAGCAAGTGGTGAATTGTGATGCCTTTCTTGTCATCAGGCACATTTTGAAAATACTTGCCTAAGCTGTCTGTTAATTTAAGTTTTCCTTCATCCAGATATCTTAGGGCCAATATGGTTGTGAAGTGCTTGGTTATTGAACCCATACATGCAAATGTGGAATCGGTGAAAGGTGTTTTTAACTCAACATTTGAGAGTCCATAACTCCTCTTCATTATTGTTTTGCCATCCTTTCGAACGAGTACACTTCCGTTAAAATAATGTGACTTTAGTGTTGAATCAAGACTAGCAACAAATGCAAGTATTTTATTCTCAGATTCATTCGACTTCCCTTGATGACTGTTGTTACTTTCCTGCTGGCAGGAAAGTAAAGTGTACATTGGTAGTATAATATAATATGCCAGTTGAGATTTCACTAAAGCAAAATTAAAATATAGAAAACTGATGATCTGAAGAATGGTATGAAACCGTATAGAATTGGTATGAACAGGCAGGATCTAAAAAGAATCATAGATTAGCTCAGTTTATTTTATCAAACTTTTTGTAAAATTGAACTCTACATCGTTATTTTCAATGATGTCAAGTATTGTGGATTCCTTTATGTAGTTTGGTATTATTCCTCGGTCATGCGGCAAGTATCCGCCGACTGCCATATTGTATCTCATTAAAGGAATAGCCACGCTGACTTTCGTATTAGGCAAAACAAACTCAGGCGTTGGACCAGAGCAATTGCCATAATATCCTCCGCCACTTTCCTCGCCTACGAAAATAGCCTGGGTATTATAATGAAGAACAGATAAAAATTCACTTGTGGTAGAAAAACAACCCCCGTCGATAAGAACGTAAATTTTACCTTTAAAAATAGGTGCACCAGGTTTTTGCCTTCCAATATTTGGATGTTTAACATTATCAAACGTGCCTTGGGTGTTAGGTTTTAACATACCGTTTGGTGCTTTAATGTTGGGATTACTTGTGAACTTGAAAAAATCAAAACTTTCTTTGTTCATGGTTATCGATGAGTAATATTCAAATGGCTTCTCAGTGAAATAGGAAAAGAGAATTTTGCCATATTCATCTGTCCCACCTCCATTTCCGCGTAGATCAAGTACTAAATTTTCAATATTATTCTTTTGAAGTGCAGTGAAAGAATTTTGCAGAAACTTCTCATAGTTTGCCTTCTCTTCTTTTAACTGATCTTTATCAAAGGTCTTAATTTTCATATAAGCGTAATTGCTATCCTTTTTCAGGATGAATTCCAATGCCGGGCGCGGTGGATATCGCTTATATAGCACTTCAAAATACTCATCGTATGTTATACCTTTAAAATTAATGGTCTTTGCGGTAACGTCACCAAATGGAATGTACGTTAACTTATACTGTTCCGTAAAGCCATAAAGAATATTATAATATCTAGGAATTATTCGCAATCGCGATAGAGCTTAAATTTAGCAGTAACGTTTGAGCCATCTGATGAAAAGAGCTCCAGATATTTGACAAGAAATTCAGAAACAGTTTTGTCGTTTATTGAAACTACTTGTGCACCTATCAAATCGTTATCTGGGTAAGGTGATAGATTTCTAGCTACATATAAATTATTATTTCTGTAAATCAGTGAAACCGGGAGAGCGGTAGAGCCGATATCCAATTTATCCTTGTGGAATTTGGGAAGAATAACACGCAAATGTCCATCTCCGATCTGATTTACAATCTTGCTTAGCATTATTAGAAATTCTCTATCAGTCATTACGCTTTTAATAGACTCCATGTTTGAGTTGAAGATTGAATCCATCGTTATCTTTGTTTTGTAATGGTACAAAGCAGGGTGGCCCTCCTCTAACGACGTACGAAATATGTTGAAGTCTAGTCTTAGTTCTTCCTTAGAGAATACTTGCTTTTGCTCTGAAGATGTCTGAGAACACGAATGTGCAATAATTAATAAAAGATTGAGCGCAACTAAAATGATCTTCATAATTTCTTGTTAATATGACTTTAATGCATATATTTATTTGGCGCTACTTTTGATAGATTTGAACCTCAATTGGTCTTGGTTGGTGGTTTCGGTGCCTTCTCTTGAAGCTTCTTAAGCATTACTTTTGCGTTAGAATTATTGGGATCAAGTTTGAGGGCCTTATTATAGTTCAAAATAGCTAAATCTTTTTCGTTCATTAACATATATGCTTCTGCTAAGCTGTCGTAGGGATCTCCAACATTAGGAAAAGCTTCTACATTAATTTTAAAGACTGCCATGGCTTCCTTAAGTTGTTTGTTCCTGAGATAATTATAGCCAAGAAGGTTAAATTCCACTCCGTCCAATTCATATAGTTCCGACTCATTTTTTTTGAGATAATAATACTGGTTAATTGCCGAGTCGACACCAAAGCCATTTAGGGTAATGGCGAATCTTTCTACGTATGATTTCTTTGGGAATATTTTTTCTCGATCATAAAGGATTCTTCCGATTGAACTTGCAATACCGTGCATGTCATAAGGAGAGGTATTGCTGAGCGCCACAATGAGCTTGTTATCTTCAATAAAACGATATGCTACCGATGAAAATCCGTATGTGCCCCCATCGTGACTGGCTAATGTAACTGAATCAATGTTGGACCTTGGATAATATTCAATATTCCAACCGTAGCCATAATTATTAATAAAAGGTGTATTTATTAGTTTCTGGTATTTATCAGATAGTAAAATGTTATTATGTAATGCCTTGTCATACTTAAAAAAATCTTCCACTGTTGTGATTACATGTCCTGCACCGAAGACTTGAGAAGAATTTCTATGTCTGGCTGGTTTATATCCGGAATAGATAAATTCGTAACCGCTAGCCAAATTTGGGATAACCAATTTCTCTTCTTCGGTACAACTGTTATTCATCCCCGAAGGTTCAAATATTTTTTCTTTTATTAATTGCATATATGATTTTCCACTAACCCTTTCCAATATGCATCCCAATACATAATACCCTAAGTTGGAGTAGTAATAGTGTGTTCCTGGATTAAACATTAGCTTCTTACTACTAAATAGGGCCATGTATTCCTCACGTGTATATGAAAGGTTTTGATTTGCATCCTGATCTGGAATAATATGATAGTTTGGGATGCCTGACGTGTGAGTAAGCAACTGGTGAATGGTGATTATTTTTCCGCTCTCTTTTGGGTATTCCGGTATGTAATCACATATTTTACCCTCAAGTGCTAGTTTTCCTTCCTGAACAAGCTGTAATATCATCAACGCGGTAAACTGCTTGCCCAATGAAGCAATTTTAAAACGGGTATTCGTTGTATTTGGTATTTGCCATTCCATATTTGCGAAGCCAAAGCCTTTTTTATATACAACTGATCCATGTTCTGCAACAAGAATAGAACCATTGAAGTGTTTGTGATCCACAAATAAACTCAACATGGAATCAATTTGAGCTTCTTTACCTTGAGAGTGTCCCAAATTAGCTGAAAATAAAAGTAGTATACCTAAGATGAGTTTTTTTATTTGATATTGTAAATCGCAAATGATGTACTTTATTAGATTGACCATTTCTACTATCTTAATTATTTGTAAATCAAAATTAGCTTTAACAGACTTGTTAGAGGATTTATGTTACAAACCCACCGTTTCTTGTTATGAATCCACATTTTGTAACATAATTCAGCAGTTTTATACCAATTTAAGAGAAGATTACATGTAAATATTCTAGCTTTGAGTAATGAATAAAAGGCTAATTGAAATATTGGGAATGACTGCCTTTTGGCTAGTCACTGGTTGGTTTATAGTTCAAAGCTTTTCGGTAACGGGCGTTGATGAGGTTGAAGTAAATGGGAAATTAAGCGTCAAAATTACCCGAAATCAAGATGTCCAAACTGCTTTAATGATCATTATTGCCGTTTGTGCAGTTTTGTTTTGGGTTTGCTTTCTGTTTTTGCGAAAAACACTTTTCGATCAAAACAGGTTTCGTTTTTTTATTCTTACCTTAATTTCATTTATACTAGCCTTTGGCCTGGAATGGATGATATTTAGCGCTATCGGAAGCAGAAGTAAAGTGTCTGTTGTACTTTGTTTTGGGATCACGTTGTTTTACTACATTGCCACTCTAATGTACGCTATGATTAGAATGGTTATTCAAAATGACAGGATTAACAGTATGCTTGTTCTTGAGAAAAAGCAATCCGAATTGGCCCTTTTGAGAAGTCAGCTGCAACCTCACTTTTTGTTTAATGCTTTAAACAATTTATTGGCGATGGTGGATCAAAAACAAACGCCACAACTGGCATTAACCATACAGAAGTTATCGCAATTATTGCGATATGTTATTGAAGAATCCAAGAATGAAAGGGTTCCCATTAGCAAGGAAATAGAGTTTATTAAAAGTTTTATCGAATTAAATCAACTGAAATATGCTGATAACGAAGTACAGGTTAATTTCGAACAATATGGCGATAATGAAAACCAGTTGGTAGAGCCCGGTATTTTTATTTCTTTGGTTGAAAATGCCTTTAAGCACGGAACTGAACCCGAAGCAAAGTCTAGCATTAATATTATATTTGACTTGAGTAGAAACGATTCAATTAGATTTGAAATTGAAAACGAAAAGAAACAATTACCAATAAAGGAGGGCACAGGCACTGGTCTAAGGGACTTAAAGGGTCGCTTAGAAATAATATATGCTGGCAAGCACTCATTAACGATTGAGGATAAACTAAACTATAAGGTTAGCCTGACATTAACTACGAGATGAAAGTCATTATTATAGATGATGAACCCAAAGCTATAGAGTTAATTAGCTCTTATTTGAAACATTTTGACAATTTCAAGGTGGTAGGAACTTTTAGAAACGGTATAAAGGCTGTTGATTTTTTGAAAACTGAGATTGTTGATCTGGCGTTTATTGATATTAATATGCCACATTTAAAAGGTACTGACCTTGCCAGAACGATTAAAGGTGAGACTTCCTTTATTTTCACAACCGCTTATTCAGAATATGCTGCTGAGAGCTACGATATCGGTGCATTAGATTACTTGGTAAAACCTATAAGTATCGATCGTTTTACCAAGGCAATTCTAAAGCTTACACCCCGATCAAAGCAGAATTTTCTTCTCAATGATGAACCGATTATCATTAGAGATGGGAGTAAAAAACATATTATAAAACCTAGCGAAATCAACTATCTCGAGAAGGAAGGAAATTACATGACTTATCATACAAAAAACCAGAAGATACTTGGCCGGGAATCTATACAAAGTGCATTAGAGAGATTGCCGGAAAATTTTTTGCAAGTGCATAAATCATACATTGTCAATGTCTATAAAATAACTTTAATAGATAAAGATGAATTAAAAATTAATGAGTTGGTAGTACCAATAGGAAGTTCGTTTCAAGAGAATTTGAAAAGAGTTTTTATGTAACTATTTTACGGCTTGACTCATTGCTAGAGATTTTTCTACTTTCATACTGTCCTAGTTTTGGGGAGGGTTACAAGGTGATTTGTAAGGTAGTTTTCATGCGTCACGTTCTGGTACTAAAATAAATTACGAGTCACACGTTCAGGAGTTAGATGCAGATTACGTTGCTGGATGGGTATTAGCCTTCGAAGGCGCTCCCTTAAATCAAACTACTATACTTTATCATCTTATAGCATTACCTGATACATACACACATCCCGCCACGCATAAACGCATTGCTGGAGTAACGCAGGGTTGGTATGATGCTAAAAGATCACTGTTGGCGGCATAGGAGTACGGTAACTTACTTTTTTAATTTTCTATTTGATAAGTTTTGAACCTGTGGTTTTATCAATAAAAAATATACCATCAAATTGGTACGGAATAGAATGTTTTAAATTGTAAGAATTACCTTCACAAACATGATTTGCAAAACGAATATATGTTGGTTCACATATCCACTTGTATTCTTTTGGTTGTGATCGAATTTTCGCGAGATCAAGGAAGAGATATTCTCGTTGCTTTTTATTGGCAATTTGATGCAGTGCCTCGTCTAGAGTTCCTACTGGAGAAACAGCAAGAGAGCAATTTTTAAGATCATAATTTGTTTAACGTCAAATGAAATCGAATCAAGATCTGTTATGAATGTAACTTTATGTGTCTTGCTTGATGAAATAGTTTCATATATATCAGGTCGCGTAGAAGGGCTGATATTCCAGTAGTCCTTTTTTAATTCGTTTCCGTCTCTAATTGTAATTTTAGCAGAATTAGATTTTATCACCTGGCCAACCAGTGTAGCGGAACACATAACAAATAAAAGTATAGATCCCTTTTTCATTTTGCTCTACGATGTTACTTAATCCTACTTCTCCTCCAGTATTTTCTTAATGCTCATCAAGTCTTTTGTATTCGCCTTACGCATCATCATCGACATAAATGGTGCAAATAATTTTGAAAAGCCTGTTGGGTTTCCTTTATTGCGTAAAGTCATCTTTGTTGTTTGCGCATCAATCGCAGTGAAAGTATAGGTGGTCTCCATCGGAAAGGGTCCCTCTGCTGTCCGCATAACTACTTTCTGATTTGGAATTAATTCTACAAACTCATAAGTATATGCTAACGTTTTTCCAAGAAAATGCGCAACAAACGCAACTTGCGAACCTACTACCAAAGGTTTCGCTGTTTTCCATTCTGCTGTTTTAATGTTTACATACCATTTCGGTACATTGTCCGGATCGCTTGCGTAATTCGCCACCTTCTCAATCGGCGCGTTAATTGTAATTTCTGTTAAAACATCTACCATGACCATTATTTTAAGTTACTAACTATTTTTACTTTTACAGATTCCTAATCTCGCGCAGTTTGATTGCTTTCTTAAATTGATCTTTGTAAATTCTACCGATCGGGATTGTAATTTTGCTTATTTCTATCACATCATTCTTGTATGCTGATATTTTATTTAGATTGACGATATAAGACTTGTGAAGTCTTAGAAAATCATACTTACTCAGCAACACTTCTATCTCACCGATCTGCATTTTAGTCACTACTTTATTTTCTTCTGTATATATTTTTACGTAATCTTTTAAACTCTCAACGTATAGTATGTTTTCAAAATAAATTTTGATCTTCTTCTTATCAGAATAGAAAAAGTAAAATGGCTTTTCGTTTTGTTCACTCATTTCAGTTATCGTTGAATTTTGAGCATTGGTTAACTTATTTATGGCTTGCACAAAACGAGTAAACTCTATTGGCTTTAAAAGATAATCAACCGCGTTCAAATTAAAACCATCGATCGCATATTCGTGATAGGCAGTGGTAATAATAACTTTATAGTTTCCTGAAAGAGTTTTAATAAAATCAAGCCCGCTTATTTTTGGCAAATTAATGTCTAAAAATATCAAATCTATCTTCTGACTTCTGAGTTTCTCAGTAGCCGAAAAAACATCGCCACAAATTCCCATAAGCTTTAACCCTGGTAATTGAGAGATATAATCTTCAATTACTTTTGCAGCTAATAACTCATCTTCTACTATTAAACAATTCAAAACCTGCATATGTTGATAGCTCTATTCTCAAATTTACAAAGAAATATTCTCCTTCACTATGGTAATCAAATTTAAAATCCCGAAAGAGTAACTCTAACTGTCGTTTAATGTTTGCTAAGCCAATACCCTTAGTTTCCTTATTAACGATCGACTCTGTTGTTATTGTATTCTTCACCATCACAACTATAGTGCTCTTCTTTAATTCAATGTTTACATCAATTGTAGAAGGCATCGTCACGCTCCCTGATCCATGCTTATATGCGTTTTCTATAAGTGGTAGCAATATTAAAGGTGGTATTAATTCCGCTTTATTGTCAATATTTTCTTTGTAGTCAATGTTTACACCTTTTCCAAACCTCAGCTGCTGCAAGTCAATGTATTCTTTTAATATTTTCAATTCATCTTCAACACTTGTCAATTGCTTCTCTGACTCATACAGCATGTACCTCAATATTTTTGATAACCTGACAATTGTTTCTGATGCAAGTGCAGAATCTGTCCGGGAAAGGGAATAAACGCTATTCAATGCGTTGAAAAGAAAGTGAGGATTTATTTGGGCCTTTAGATGTAATAATTCCGATTCAAGTTTCTGTTTAATAAGTTCCTTTTCACTTTTTAAAGCCGCCATTCTCAGTTTAAATAATTTGATCGCAGCTGCAATTCCAACGATCTGTGAAATATCAACTAAAGAATAAAATAATCTCGCAATATAGGTAACCATTGGCATTTCGCGCGGCGTGTTATGATAGATGAAAGGCCATATGATCAAGTGAATTACTAACCTGTACAGAATTAATAATAGTATCAATACAACTACCGATTCTAAGTAAAGCTTTGTCCTGTTAGTTCGTTTTATCCAACGAGGTATAAAAAGAAGTAGGGTGTAATACACGCCAACAATCTTTACAAATAGTATGCAGAATTGCGCTGTAAAACATTCAATCGCCAATTCTATACTTGGCTCATTAAAAAAGGACGGCGAGAGAAATAACTCGGTATAAATACCAATCAAGTAAAAAAGCAACCAGAAGCAGATATGTTGCAGAATCCTTTTTATTTGCATCTCTAAAGGTTTTTATTTTTAGGCACTTTATGAAAATTAACAGCCAAACGACACTAATTTACATATAAACAGCAATAAAATTAAATTAAGTGGCTTTTATACAACGAATAGTGTTGTATGGTATCATTTAGCTTCGTTTGCTATACTAATTGAAAAAGAGTGCTCTTGGTATTATATTTTTGGTTAAAAACTTATTCCTATGAGACACTTTATTTTTACTGCTTCACTCTTTCTAGCTTCGTTAACTACAGTAAATGCTCAGCTATTTACAAAAGTTATTACCGGCAAAATAGTTACAACACCATCTGACAGTAGGGGTGTTAATTGCATCGATGTAAACAACGATGGATATGACGATGTCTTTATAACTAATGGTCCGTCAGTGAAGGATCATAATTTACTGTACATCAATAATGGTAATGGCACATTTACAAAGGATAGTACTAATGCAATCGTTAAGGATACAAGCTCCTTCGATGGCGCTTCCTTTGGAGATGTTGACAATGATGGTGATATTGATGGCTATGCGGTAACTTGGTACGGATACAAAAATTACTTCTACCGGAACAATGGTACTGGTTCATTTACATATGAGCCAACCACCGCCTCTGGATTGATGGGAACGCATTCTGAAGCGGCTAGTTGGGGCGATTATAATAATGATGGTTTGTTAGACCTATACGTTACTAATAGCGGTGGAAGCAAGCAAAATTTATTATATAGAAATATTGGTGCGGGAACCTTTACTCAAGTAACCACTGGTAATATTGTTACTGATGCCAATAGCTCAAGAGGAACTAATTGGTGTGATTATGATAATGACGGAGACTTGGATGTTTTTGTTGCCAATGAAAGCAATCAGTTGGATGATCTTTATAGGAATAATAATGATGGGACTTTCACAAAAATAACGACTATTTCTCCAGTTCAATCTAACAAAAGTAGTATGACATCAAGCTGGGCCGACGTGGATAATGATGGTGATTTAGATTTATTTGTTGGGAATAGTCTTTTTTATGCTCCCGAGAATAATCAATTATT
>JBGATG010000001.1:0-1608483 GCA_044229315.1 Bacteroidia bacterium | reverse complement strand
GAATTTTTTAGTAAACATGCTTTGAAATTTGGTGCACTAAGTTAACAATTAAGCACCAAATCCAATGCCTTGGATATTAAAAAATGATAAAGGGTAAAATAGGTGAATAGGAGGGTATTCCCTTAGTCAAATGTGGAAATAGCTTCAGGATTTAATATCGTAGGGTCATAGGCTTTCGCGTATTTGATCTCTATCTTTAACTTAGTGTTCAGTTCCATCTTCATCTTGACTAGATCTATTTCGAATGTTTCTGAATTGATCTTAGTGGCAACAGACTTACCGTTTACAATGATCTCTTTCACGCTTCCGGTTTTCTTTTCGGGGTTTGTTGGATTTTTGATGAAAATGTTCTGCCCAAGATATTTTCCTTCGAGAACAATGTTGCCGTCCTTTGTATCTGGGTTAAGCAACGCTCCAGGGTTCATTAAAAGCGGCGCCGGACGCGTTGTACAATTCATTTGGTACATTATATCAACTTGTACTTTATCCCCTTTTTTAATTCCCATGGCCTCAAAATTCACTTCAAATACGTCGGCGCTGATACCGTCTTGCGTCATTTTTCCGTTCACATGCACGCTGGTTACACAGTATGCCATGCCATTTTGCCCATAGGCGTTCTTCACCATTAAACTTTTTCCATTATAAAGTCCTTCCACAAATAAATGATTCGTGAGGCTCATCTGAGCATTGATTAACAGCGGAGCGAAAAAAACGCTAAAACATACAGTTGCAAGTAATTTTTTCATGAACTAAAGGTACATTATTATTTGAGATCCCATTGGATCTTGATGCCCGGATTGATCCATATCTGTTGGCCCTGAAGTCCTTCATAGGCCCAACTCCGCGTGTAACGGTAACTTGGTTGATGGAAAGTTTCTTTCATAACACCAACCAAAGCATTCATGTCGTAAAAGTACACTTCTAAACTTGGTCCGATCCAAACATTCTGTCGCAATTTAAATAAGGACTGAAATTGCCCGCTGAAATTTGTTTTGAAACTTGGATAAGGATTAGTTTGAACTCTTGTTATTCCATCGATGTCTGTAGTTTTGATCTTTGAGTTTATAGTGTAGGCACTATTTATATTGAGCGTTAATGCGTGTCTCCATTTGTTAGTTTGATATTGAGTCCCCAAACCTATGCTTGAGAAAACACAAGAAGATCTTGTGGTTCTTGTTTCGTCATAGTAACCTTGTGCAAAACATCCTGCATACCATCCTTTTATGTGATAAGAGTTTACCTGTTGCATGTAGCTTATCGAAACCGGCATTAAAAACTGCCATTTTCCTTTGGTTTTTGATCTTAGATCAAGCGCTGCCCTGAAATATGAACCAGCGGACGTGTAGTAATTGTAGGTGAAATCACTATAAGTAGTTCCGACATCGTCAGCCATGTGCTCGTTTGTAATAAGTGGTTTATTAATTACAGCACCCGCGTCGAAACCCAAACTCATTCGGTTTTGTGCTTGCAGTCCCACAAACGCGATAAACAAAATAGATAAAAGTAAATTTCTCATGATCAAATTGTTTAAGCTAATTTAAGGAAAAAACGGGCAATCTGCAACTAGAATTTATAGGTTAACCCTATGATATTGTTATTGCCCCTAACCGCCATTTTGTTATAAGAATAGGCGAATTGGAATTTCTTGACCATGATCTGAAAACCAAAACACATGCCGGCTGCACCACGGTGGTCGGGCAAAGAAAATTCGCGTTGACGACGGTAATTATAACCGATCATGACCATAAAGTTCTTTGATAAAAGCAGTTCGGTACCAAAGGTCATGTGGCGTAGAAAGTTATCGGTGCCGCTGCCAAAACGCTTGGTGAATCTTTGAAAACGTGTACTATCCGCGGGCTTGCTATTATCAAAGGGATTGCTTTGTCCGGCAGTATCAATTGGACTCACATATTTCATGTTCCATTTCAAAAGATCATGATATACAAAAACGAGGCGAATAGGGGCTTTACTTAATTTTTTACTGAAACCCAATTGTACATCGGTTGGCAAATTCATTTGCGTGTTTGGCGTATACTCTTTCCAAACCTTGCCAACGTTCTTCGCCATTAATGAAATAACTAAATTCTTTTTTGTGTGATAAGTTGCACCAAGATCAATGGCATTTGCAAACGCTGTGTAGGCTTCGTACTGCGAAAGAATGGTCTTTAAACTTATGCCTAAATTAAAACAGGTGTCTTCAGGTAAATGCGTAGAATAATTCAAATTTAAGGAATAATCATTTGCTCTGAATGTGCGTGTCTCCACTCCAAACTCATCATAACCTTTGAATTTCCCATAGCCAAAAAAATTAAAGGAAGCACCAAACATTCCCGCTTTTTCAAAGTTACGCGCATAAGCAAGGTATCCGAAATTCATATTGCTTACATAATTGCAGTAATTCAAAGCAATTTGTTTATCCATGGATTTATTTAAAAGAGCAGGGTTGGAGTGCATCAAATTGATATCAGTTCCCCAAACGCTCATATTGCTTCCACCAATACCGGCCGCGCGTGCCGTCATTGGAATATCCAGAAATGCAAAATTTGTATTGCCGCCAACCTGGGCCTTAACCGAAAAAAAGCTTAGAAATAACAGGAAATATAGGACAGTTCTCTTCAATGCTAAAATAACGTGTTTTTGGGCTTAGTATTGTGTAAAAATAAGGATTTTTATTCCCTTTGCAACTTGGCGTATTTAAGCAATAAACTCTTTTGCCCAAACTTCTCAAACTGAATAATAGCCTTGGTTTCAGGCCAATTGCCCTCAATGGCTTGAATGTTGCCGCGACCAAATTTTTCGTGCAATATCACATCTCCCGCTTTCAGATCTTTGTTTAATGCAAGATCGATAGGTTTTCCGGTATTTACATTTCCCAACCGTGTATTTACACTAATGAGCTTTTTTGGAGGTGTAAAATTGATGCCTTTTTTAACTTCGTTGAAGGCAGAGCCCTTGGCTGGAAGTTCTTTTGAAGGAATATCGTAAAAGGAATTGCGCATTTTTTCAAATACATTATCATCAAAATGCTTTGTTCCCGAAATTACTTCGTACTCCAAATATTTTTCGTCTATCTCTTCAATAAATCGGCTTGCTTCGCAGTAAATAAGATTTCCAAAACGATAACGGGTATTCGCGTAACTTAAGTAACAATGTTTTTCGGCACGAGTAACTGCCACATAAAACAAACGACGCTCTTCTTCTAATTCTGTTCTGCTATTTAGTGCTAATTGCGATGGAAATAAATTTTCTTCCAATCCAACAATGTAAACGTTCTTAAACTCCAAACCTTTCGCGGCATGGATGGTCATCATTGTCACTTTATCAGCGTCGCGCTCATCTTCGTCTTCCGTATCTCTATCGGTCATTAAAGTGATCTCTTGCATGAATTCATCTAGTGTGCGTAGTGCTTTATCTTCACCAAATAATGTATCGCCTTCAACGGCTAATGTTTGTTTGATGAGATCATTCAATTCGTTTTCCTGAGGTGTACGCTCTTGCTCCACAAAATCTTTCAATCCATTTAGCAACTCCTGGATGTTATCATATCTGCTTACACCTTCCGGAGTTTTATCGGCATAGAGTTCTTTCACTAAACCGCAATTCACTGCAATGTGATTTCCAAGATCGTAAGCGTCTTTAGTACCTAACTGTAAAGCATACGATTTTATTTTGGTTACAAACTCAGCGATCTTCCCGGCAATCCCGGTATTAATTCCAAGATTAAAATCTTTTAAGTTCTCGCAAACGGTAAACATGCTAATGCCATGTTCTGCCGCGGCTACACTTATTTTATCTACGGTTGCCTGGCCAATTCCTCTTAGAGGATAGTTGATCACACGACCTAAACTAATATCATCGTTTTGATTAATGGTTAAACGGTAATACGCTAAAACATCTTTGATCTCTTTACGTTGATAGAAACTGATGCCTCCATAAATTCTATACGGAATATTTAAACGGCGCAACGCTTCTTCCATGGAACGTGATTGCGCGTTGGTGCGATACAGAACCGCGAAATCTTTGTTCATGTACTGATGATTGTTCTTCACCTGAAAAATGCTGTTCGCCACTTTTTGTCCTTCTTCACTGTCGGTATTAGCATTCATCACTTTGATCTTATTACCTTCATCATTCTCGGTAAAAACAACTTTCTTGAACTGATCTTTATTGTTTGCAATGATATGATTGGCCGCTTCCACAATGGTTTTTGTACTGCGGTAATTTTGTTCGAGTTTAAATGTTTTAAGATCCGGGTAATCTCTTTCAAAATTTAAAATATTTTGAATATTTGCGCCACGGAACGCGTAAATACTTTGAGCGTCATCACCAACTACGCAAATATTTTGAAAACGCGCAGCCAATTGTTTAATGATCACATACTGCGAAAAATTCGTGTCCTGATACTCATCCACCAAAATATATCTGAATTTGTTCTGGTATTTTAAAAGTACATCCGGAAAATCGCGCAACAAGATATTGGTATTGAACAACAGATCATCAAAATCCATGGCACCGGCTTTGAAATTTCGCTTTTGATACGCGTCAAAGATCTGCCCCATCATTGGTTTTTGACTTTGACGATCTTCCGTTGTAAAGACACTATTGTTGATGTATTGCTGTGCCGATATCAATTTATTTTTGGCGTCGGAAATTCTATTGAGAACTAAAGATGGTTTATAAACTTTCTCATCCAAATTGAACTGCTTCAATATTTCCTTGATCACCGCTTTGCTATCGTCGGTATCGTAAATAGTGAAATTGCTTGGGTAACCTAATTTCTCCCCTTCAAACCGCAAGATCTTCGCAAACACCGAGTGAAAAGTCCCCATCCATAAATTCTTCGCTTCCCCGGCACCAACAATTTTGGCGATACGGTCTTTCATTTCGCGTGCGGCTTTGTTTGTGAAGGTGAGCGCTAAAATATTGAACGCGTCGGTTCCGCGCTCCATAATATGTGCAATGCGATACGTAAGTACTCTCGTTTTTCCCGAACCCGCTCCCGCTATGATCATCACCGGTCCCTCTGTAGCTTGCGCCGCAGCCCGCTGTACGGGGTTCAATTCATCTAAAAAATGCTTCACGATATAAAGTTCAGAAATTTTTGGCTTGCAAAAAAGTTGTGTTAATAAGATTTAATGAAGATCAGCGCAGTGTTTTAGCGATCCCCACTTTGAAGCCAAGGGTATGAATTGGCTGATGCGCGTCAAACACATACACCGAATTTTTGAAGGAATTCTCAACCCTTACACCATTGAATTTAAGATCGGTGTAAAAACCATTAATGCCAAAGGTAAATTGGAAATTATTAGCCACATCAACTTTCATATCCAAACCGGCCCCATAACAAAAGTTCCAGGCATGCCCCCTTTTTTGCGAAATGTTTGAGGTAAATCCTAAAGAATCCAATACTGTTACGTCCACATCAGGAGAAAAGCCGTAGTTAAATCCTCCCAAAATAAATGGTTGAAGATGTACATTCTCACTAAGATTAAAATTATTGAAGACCCCAATGAAAAGACTAAAATTATTCCAGCCGCCGGAAGAAATTGTATAGGTGTTCTTTGGATTCTCGGCCGTAAGATCTTTTTTATACTTGGTCTCGTCCAGCTGATTGTTTTGCCACATCACCATGGTCTTAATTCCAAGATGTTTATACATCTGAATATTGAAACCGGCGTCCATTTTCAGGCCCGGCACCGCAAAACCGCTGGTTGAAGACTTTTCATGCATTCCAAAATCCTTCATAGGCATACCGGCGCCAATATTCAGGATCTCAATGGAAAGCACTTGGTCTTGCAAAAGATGTAGGCTATCTTTAGTAGAGATCACCTGCGAACGCAAGCTGCCAACGCACAAGAGTACGCATATGAAATGTCTCAATTTCATAAGCTAAAATTACATAAAAATCTTAACATTTTGTTCATTACTTACTAGCGCAAAACCCATGAACTCCTTAACTTTGAAGCTCAATTTTTACTATGAAATACTCTGATCAAATTGCAACACTTGAACAAGCCAAACAATTAGGGTTATTACCCGAAGAATTTGAAAAGATATCTAACACTTTGGGAAGAACCCCAAATTTTACGGAACTTTCTGTTTATTCTGTAATGTGGAGCGAACACTGCTCGTACAAGAATAGCATTGTTTGGTTAAAGACCTTGCCAAAAGATGGTCCACACATGTTGGCAAAAGCCGGAGAAGAAAATGCGGGATTAGTTGACATTGGCGACGGATTAGCTTGCGCGTTCAAAATTGAGAGTCATAATCACCCAAGTGCTTTGGAGCCCTATCAAGGTGCTGCAACGGGTGTAGGTGGAATTAACCGCGATATTTTTACCATGGGTGCTCGCCCTATCGCGCAATTGAATTCATTGCGTTTTGGAGATATCAATTCCGATAAAACAAAATGGTTGGTAAAAGGTGTTGTAAAAGGTATTGGCGATTATGGCAACGCGTTTGGTATTCCAACTGTAGGCGGAGAAGTATTTTTTGACGATAGTTTTAACGTGAATCCTCTGGTAAATGCCATGAGCGTTGGTATCATGAAAAAAGGAGAAATGGTAAGCGCTATTTCTTATGGAGAAGGAAATCCGGTGTTCATTGTTGGTTCTTCAACAGGACGCGATGGAATGGGCGGAGCGGCGTTTGCGAGTAAAGATATTACAGAAGAAAGTGCGAAAGATCTTCCAGCAGTTCAGGTTGGAGATCCGTTTCAAGAGAAATTATTGTTAGAAGCAACCTTAGAAATTATAAAAACAGGCGCAGTTGTTGGAATGCAGGATATGGGTGCTGCGGGAATTGCATGTAGTACAAGTGAAATGAGCGCGAAAGGCGAACACGGAATGGAGATCTGGTTAGACAAAGTTCCCGCGCGTCAAGCCGGAATGCATCCATTCTTCCTGCAAAATCTTTAGTGTTAGGCGGTGATGCTCCGGTTTACAAAAGAGAATTTAAGGAACCGGCTTCATTTGCGGAGTCAAAGAAATTCAATATCGATAGTATTAAAATGCTTGCAGATTTGAAACCTGTAATGGTTCATTTGGCCGGACATCCAAATTTGGCAAGCAAACGTTGGGTGTACAATCAATATGATAGCATGGTTGGAACTGTGAACAGAAATACCAACAATCCAAGCGCAGCTGCTATCGTAAACGTAAAAGGAACTAAAAAAGGTTTGGCAATGAGTGTTGATTGCAACAGCCGTTATGTAAATGCTGATCCTGAAACAGGATGTGCCATTGCGGTTTGCGAAGCGGCTCGTAATATTTCATGTAGCGGCGGTTTACCAAGTGCGGTAACCAATTGTTTGAATTTTGGAAATCCTTATAATCCTGAAGTGTATTGGCAATTTGTGAGCGCCATTAAAGGAATGGGCAAAGCGTGTTTGAAATTTGAGACGCCTGTAACGGGTGGTAACGTGAGCTTTTATAATCAATCAAGTTATGAAGGACCTGTTTTTCCAACCCCAACCATTGGAATGATCGGAATTGTGGAAGATAAGAACTTACAAACCGGAATTTCTTTCCAAAAAGAAGGAGATCTTGTTTATGTATTAGGAAAACAAGCGAACGATATTGCTTCTTCTGAGTATGTGTACTCTTTTCATAAAGTAAAAAATACACCGGCACCTTATTTTAATTTGGATGAAGAGTTCGCGGTTCAAAAAGAAATTCAGCGTTTGATCCGCGCTAAAGTTGTGGCTAGCGCTAACGATGTTAGCGATGGAGGTTTATTCTTGAATTTATTGGAGAGTGGAATAGGGAATGGACTCGGCGTAGAAATTAATTCTAATAAGGATATTCGCGTTGACGCGTTCTTATTTGGCGAAGCCCAAGGAAGAATTGTTGTTTCCGTTGATCCAAAGAATAAAGCCGCTTTTGAAAAAGATATCAAAGTACCGTTCGCGCAAATTGGAACCGTAAAAGGAAATTCGTTTGTTGTTGACGGAAAAAATTACGGTTCAGTTTCGGAATTCGCTACGCTTTACCAAACAAGTTTGGAGAATAAGTTGAATTAGATCAACTGAAACGGCGTTTTACTCATGTTGTAGATCAAGAGAGCTAAAAATGTAATTACGCCAACTACCAGTAGTATATTCAGTAGTTTTCTTAATGGAGTTGGGATCTTTCGGTAACCATCAATGGTTACTTCATGTAATTTGTCAATGGCAAAATTTATCTTCTGTATCATTAAGGGTTTATACACCTCAATTTGCTAAAAGTTCAGCTAATTTTTAGTTAGATTCCAGGTCTTTGATCCGTTAGTGCAACCTTGGCGGGGTAATTAATTACTGACAGAGGTAACCACGTTTACTTTTCTTACTTCATTTTTCTTCAGTCGTCCCCTGCTTCGTATAGCTAATTGTTTTTGAATTTCTTTTAATCTGGAACCGTCATACAAAGCAACTATAACTAAAAATCCACAGGTGAGATAAAAGGATCTGAATCCAAGATGAACTTGAGCAACTGCAGAAGTCATGGCGCCCGCGGTATAGAATGTACTGATGAAAGTCAAAAGTCTCGCTTTACCTCTTAGCTCACGATTTTCGCGAAATTGTTTTTGAGTGAACATAGCAAATAGTATTCCCAGATCGGTAGTAATTCCGGTGAGATGAGTTGTTTTTACAGCAAAATTTGAAATGCTGGCGCTAAAACCATTTTGAATCCCCATAGCAAATATCAATAAAGAAAGTAGAACTTCTGTTTCTGTGAGTGTTTCTTTGTAGAACAACTGACCATAAATTCCTACCGATGCAATGCAAATTATCTCAATCATAATAGGTAGGGCGTGTGCCAGATGTGTTCTTTTTCGATTCATGAAATGAACTAGCACCAGATTGGAAGTAAAGCCACCCATGAAGAATAGAAATATCCAGGTGAAAACCACGCCAACCTGATAAAAGTTGCCTTTTACAATTTCGGCAGCCAGAACTGCATAGTGTCCTGTTACGTTTGATGTAAAAGAAAAAAACAGCATGAAGGATGCCACATTTACTGCACCTGCCGTAAAGGATGTAAGCGATCCCAGGATAATATGATCTTTTAATGTTCTGCTACTACTGTATCTGGATATCATGATTCTTTTTTATAGATGCAAATGAGAGTTTCGCGATACCACGAACTTCCAGGTCCGTGTCAAAGTTGATCACGAGTGTGCTGTCGGTTAGTTCTGAGATATTGTAGCTTTCTTTTGCGTTTAAATATTTTAATTCAAGTATATGTCCGCGTCCATTCAGCTTCCAATCTACTATTTTTGGATGTCCCGGTCCTCGAAGTATGAGTTTTCCATTTGGTAGGAACTGCCAGGTTTCTGATTTATGTATCACAAGATTTTCACCAATAAGTCCTTTCACTTCGGCGCTTATTTTTTTGTAATGTAAATTAATCGTATCTACCTTATTCACCATTTCATATTCCCATGAACGTTCTTTCCACTCTCCTAAAATAAGTGATGAAGGGTTTTTGGCTTTCGTTATCAGGATAGTTATAACCATGAGGATCACTGCTATTGTAAATGAATATATGATCCATATTTTTGTTTTTTTGTCAGACATATAACAATTCTAAACTCTAAATTTTACTCAACTAAACAGCGCCTGTAACTGGTCACTTTCATCAGGAAACGCTTGAACGCTCCATTCGATCTCATGTTGAGTGATGAGCATTTTCTTTAGATATGGAACCGGATCAAAACCGCTTTTTCCGAGTTTTAGAGCATAATTTTTAGGGACATAAATGGCGTCAATTTTATGATGTTGCACAAGATTCCTCAGGAGACCGGTGCTTGGAGCATTGAATAATTCAATGTGTATGTAAAGAATATTCTTTGTAAATCTGTTTTTTATGATCGCCAACGCTTCTTCAAACTCTTTGGTCATCAATTCAGCGATATACTTATGCGGCGAATAGAAAAGCAATTCGGTTATTGAATCACTGAGTATATTCCCATAAAGCAAAATCACATGAATTGGTTCTTCCTGTTCTGCCAGAGCGAATTTTAAGGTGTTGAGTGATTCAACCTTAAAGTCAATTGGTACTAATATAGTTTTTGCCATAGTAATAGATTATGGCACAAAAATTGAGCTTAAAGATTAGGATGGATTAAAAACGGTATTAGAAAGAGATTAGAATTATCCCGGATAGGCCAGGGGCAGGGTTATTTGTACGTTTGTTCCACTATTAACGACAGAACTTACTTTTAATTTGCCATTATGCAGCTTTATGATATTACGCGTTAATGGCAACCCTATACCATAGCCTTCAAAGAAGTGTGTATTTGATGCCCTAAAAAATGGGTCATATATAAATTGGATCTCATTTTCCGGTATACCTATGCCTTCATCTTTTATAACAACAATTATTTCTTTTGAACCGGCGGCAATGCTTACGTTAACCGGTTTATTGTGTGAGTATTTACAGGCATTATTAAAAATATTGGCGAAAGCCAAATTTAAAAGTTCTTTATTGCCATTCACTTTTAATTTTTTTGGATCTTCAGGAAGCAGAGAAAGGTCAACCGCGATCTTATTTTGTGGATTAAGATTATCCATCACTTGCTTTACACTCCAGATGACCTCATCTATCCTCACTAGCTGAAAAGAAATATTTTTTCCTTTATAACCGGTTTGTGCAAGGAATAGAAGTGATTTGGTGATCTGATCAAGCCGTTCGGCTTGTTTAAGAATGTTTTGTAAAACTTCTTTATAATCTTCCGGCTTTCTTTCCTTGTTCAAAGTAACATCCGCTTCACCAATAATAGCCGTAAGTGGTGTTCCAAACTCATGTGAAGCGTTACTCACAAAATTCTTTTGTGTTTCAAATGCAGTTTCCATTCGGTTAAGAAGGTCGTTGAACGTGAGAATAAGTTCACTGATCTCATTATTGTTATCTGCCTCCGGTAATCGCAAGTGCATATTATCAGTACTTATTTGCTTTACTTTACTAGTGATCTGTTGTATGGGTGAAAAGATCTGTTTTGAGAAATAAAACGAGAATCCTATAGTGATCAGTGCGATCAAAGCTACGCCGGTCCATAGAATATTGCGAAGAAAAGATAAGTGATGCGACGAAAAGTAATTGTCTGCAGAAACAATAACAAGATAGGTTTTGGTGTTTGTTGTGTATTTGATGCCCGTGAAAAGTGTATTACCATCTTTTAAATTGGCTTTATTGCTTTGAACTATTTCTTCCAGGAATTCTAACGGCAATTTTTGTTTTTTTGAAATGTTCGCGAGACTTGAATCTTTACCGGTCTCAAGCACATATTCCTTTTCCTGGCTAAGTTTTTCGAGATGCTGTTCTCTGACAGTCTTTAAAGCTTCAGCACTCATGCGGTCGGCATCCAGGTAATATTTGGAGGCGATGGTAGCGCGTGTTTGTAAGCGTTTATAAAAATCGGTATAAGAATA
Source organism: Bacteroidia bacterium (assembly GCA_044229315.1). GTDB lineage: Bacteria > Bacteroidota > Bacteroidia > B-17B0 > Aurantibacillaceae > Aurantibacillus. The sequence goes on along the minus strand of JBGATG010000001.1, from coordinate 1,597,073 downwards.
TTTGTTTATGAAATAATATATGGCGCTACCAAACATAAGGATGATCATCACGTTCGATAAAAAAAGTATTAGCGCTATCTTAGTCTGTGTTCTCATGTTTCTTTCAAAACATATCCCATTCCTATAATAGTATGGATAAGTTTGTTCTCCTTGTCAGCGTCTATTTTTTTTCGTAAGTAGTTTATGTATACATCCACAACATTTGTACCCATATTGAAATTGATATCCCATGCGCTTTCAAGTAGGTCGGCCCGCGAGAGAACCTTGCCTTTGTTTTTTATCAGCGTTAGTAGAAGTCTATATTCAGTTGCCGTAAGAGAGATCAAAGTGCCGTTCCGTTCTACAGTTTTTGCTTCATCATCAACCGTAAGATCACTGAAGGTATATATGCTTTTTTTCGAAACATTGGCCTTATTATCAGAACGTCTTAACAAAGCTTTAACTCTCGCATTCAGTTCTATGAATTTAAACGGCTTTACAAGATAATCATCGCCACCGGTATCAAGACCAACCGCTATGTTCTCCGGAGTTCCAAGTGCTGTTAAAAAAAGAATAGGTGTTTTGATGACTTGATCACGAAGTTCTTTGCATACTTCGATCCCGTTTTTGTCAGGTAACATAATGTCCAGGATGATCAGATCAAAATCCGATTCAGCTGCCATTTTTATTCCGTTCTTACCGTTAAAAGCAACTGAAACGGAATAACCCTCTTCTGTTAACCCTTTCTGTACGAAATTAGCAACTGCCACTTCATCTTCTACAAGCAATATCTTACTCATGTTGAGATAAAGATAGATTAAAAAGAGCTAATGAATAAAAATTACTGAAAGTTTAATACTTTTTAAGAGGAAGATCAAACCCCGCCTTCCTTCAAGCGCTCGGCATTTTCGGCAAACTGAAGTTTGTCGATCATTTCCTGAATGTCACCATTGGTAAAATCATCCAAATTATACAAAGTAAGATTGATGCGATGATCGGTAATTCTATTTTGAGGATAATTGTAAGTTCTGATCTTTGCACTGCGGTCTCCCGTACTCACCATGGTCTTTCTACGTTTGGTTGTTTCTGCCAGTCGCTTTTGAAATTCAATATCGTACAATTTTGAACGCAACATTTCCATTGCTTTTTCCCTGTTACCCAATTGATTTCGCTGAGTTTGGCAAGTAACCACAATTCCCGTTGGCTTGTGCGTTAAAATAACTTTACTTTCTACTTTATTTACGTTCTGTCCGCCGGCACCACCGCTTCGCGCGGTTTGCATTTCAATGTCCGATTCTTTCAAGTCCACATCTAATTCTTCTGCCTCAGGTAAAACCACAACTGTAGCTGCACTTGTATGCACACGCCCTTGTGTTTCGGTTGCTGGCACACGTTGCACACGATGCACACCGCTTTCAAACTTCATGGTACCGTAAGCGTTATTTCCCATCACTTTAAAAATGATCTCCTTAAATCCGCCCATAGTTCCGGGATTACTATCTACGATCTCTGTTTTAAATCCTTTTGTTTGACAATAGCGCATGTACATTTCAAAAAGATCTCCCGCAAAAATGCTGGCTTCATCACCACCTGTTCCGGCGCGTAATTCCATCACGCAATTTTTCGCGTCCTCCGGATCATTTGGAATTAATAATAAACGAATTTGTTCTTCCAATTGTTCTTGCTTCACGCGATTCTCTTCCAACTCCGCTTTTGCCATCTCCAAAAAGTCCTTGTCTTTTTCTGTAGCTAATACTTCCTTCGCGCTGGTAATATCATCCAAAACTTTCTTATAAACTTTGTATACATCAACGATCTTCTCCAATTCTCTGAACTCAATGTTCAGTTTTTTGAATAGTTTCATGTCACTAATAACTTTCGGGTCCGATAGCTTGAGTTCAGTGTCCTCGTAACGGCGTTTTATATCTTCCAGTTTGTCAATCATTTGGGAATACGAAATAGGCTGCAAATTTAGGAAAATAAAGGGAAAGTAAATCTAAAATAGTTTATATTTGTTTATCAAACTAACCTTATGAAACGAACACCTATCGTATTTGTATTTATCCTCTCATTGTTGGGAATGAAGGCGCAGGATTTCCAGGGAATTCAATCAAGTAATTATGCCGGTATTTTAGGGGTGTATAGTAATCCCGCTAGTATTGCCGATAATCGTATGACGTTTGATATGACCCTGATCGCTTTTAATTTCAGCGCTGAAAACAATTACATTGGCATAAAAAGAAGTTCTCTAACCGGAGGGGTTAAAAATTGGTTCCAAGGGGGGTCGTGGGACTCTGTGCGACGAGAATCCCCTTCTTATTGGAAAAATAATTTTATTACCGCAGATAATGATAAGGATAAAAGTGTTTATTCCGGTATGCGAATCATGCTTCCTTCATTCATGGTTTCGTTAAGCCATAAACATTCTATTGCTTTTAATTGGAGTATTCGAAATTATGTAAATGTAGATGGAATTGGTTCTGATCTGGCAAAGTTAGGATATGAAGAGTTTGTTTATCCGAACCTTTGGGTAACCAATCTCAATAACAAGAACTTGAACATTAATCAAATGTCATGGGCCGAGTATGGATTAACATACGCCAGAGTTTTAAAAGAGGACGGCGCTCATTTTTTTAAAATTGGCGCTACTGCAAAACTATTAACGGGTATCGAAGCGGCTTATATCCGTATTAAAAATCTTGATTATAATTTTCTTACTTCTGATACTCTAAGCATTTTTAAATCAGAGGTAGAATATGGACACAGCGATAATCTAAATCCATTTCTAACGGGTGCAACCGACGCTAACTTTGATTCTCAGGCTGCATTTAAATATATGCTTAGAAATGCAAAATATCCGGGTTTTGGATTTGATGTTGGATTTGTTTACGAATTCCGTCCTGAATTTGAAAAGTACAAATTTGATATGGATGGAGAGAAAGGATTATGGTATCGCGACAAAAATAAATACAAAACTAAAGTGAGTTTTGCTATTAATGATATTGGAGGTATTCGATTTAAACAAGGAATTTTAGCAAGTAACTTTACAGCGGATGTGTCATTACTGGATCTAAATGTGTTTGGCAATGTAAAAACGGTAGATGGACTTGACTCCATGCTTACTAGTGTATTTGTTCCTAGTCCAACCGAAACTACGTTTAAAATGGCACTTCCAACATCCATTAATATTGGAGTTGATCAACACCTTTGGAAACCATTTTACGTGAATTTAACAGGTAACATTTGTAATCTTCAACCTAAAACTGCGTCGCGCGTTCATGATTACACCACTATTTCATTGGCTCCGCGCTTTGATCATAAATGGCTGGGCTTAACTTTGCCGTTCACTTATAGTTCGTTTGGCGCGCGTAGAGGTAAACCGGTTGCTATGGGTACAATGGTTCGCTTAGGACCTTTATTGGTTGGAACTAACAACATGGGTTTACTTTTGAAGAAAGATATATATGGCGCAAATATTTATTTTGCGCTTAAGATCCCTGTTCCTGCAGGACATCCACGCGATCGTGATAAAGATGGAATTTCTGATAAGAAAGATCTTTGTAAGGAAGTTCCAGGTGTTTGGGAATTTGTGGGTTGTCCTGATAAAGATGGTGATCACATTCAGGATAAAGAAGATAAATGCCCTGAAGTTCCGGGGATAAAAGAATTACAAGGTTGTCCTGACAAAGATGGCGATGGTATCACAGATGCTGAAGATGCTTGTCCGGATGAAAAAGGCACTCTAGAATTTAAAGGCTGTCCTGATCGCGATGGTGATAAGATCATTGATAAGGACGATGAGTGTCCGGATGATGCGGGCTTGAAAGAATTTATGGGTTGTCCTGATCGTGATGGCGATGGAACTCCTGATAGATTTGATAATTGTATAGATGTATTTGGTCCAAAAGAATACAAAGGTTGTCCTGATCGTGATGGCGACAGTATTTTAGATAAGGAAGATGCTTGTCCTGATACATTTGGTGAGCGCGCAAACAAAGGTTGTCCTTGGCCGGATACAGATAAAGATGGTGTTTTCGACAAAGATGATGATTGCGTAACCACACCGGGCTTGAAGGAATTGAAAGGATGTCCTCCTCCGCCTCCAATGAAGGATAAAGAGAAGAAGATCCTTGAGAAAGCGTTCTCAAGTTTAGAGTTTGCTTCAGCTAAGGATATCATTAAACCAAAATCATTCCCTTCGCTTAACGATCTCGCGAAAATCATGAAGGATCATACGGGTGATTGGAAGTTGAAATTGAGTGGACACACCGATAATCAAGGCGATGCTGATAAGAATATGTTGTTGTCTGAAAAACGTAGTAAAGCGGTGAAAGCCTACTTAGCGAAAAAAGGTGTTCCTGCCGATAATATCATCGTTGAATGGTTTGGTCAAACAGTTCCAATTGGAGATAATAATACGCCTGAGGGCAGACAGAAGAACCGTAGGGTTGAAATGAAGGTGATCTTCAAGGAACAATAGAAAATATCTAATGAAAAGGTCCGGTAAAGCCGGACCTTTTTCGTTTAAATACCTGATTCAGCGGGCGTTTTACAGCACTACATATTTTGCCCATTTTAGCTTTTTTTTCGTCCAAAAATATACCCAAAATTCAATATTGTTGTTATATTTAGGAGTTGATTATGGGCCAATTTGGTATGCGATCTATATTAAGTTTTCTTCTTGTTTTGAGTGTCGCTCTTGGCCTTGCACAACCCCAAAAAAACTTATCCAAATTAGGTGAAGATGATGCTAATGAGCATTTTCAGCACAAGAATTATTTGATGGCGATCCCTATTTACCGTAAGGAGCTAAAAAAGGATCCGGATAATGACAAGATGCGTTACAAGTTAGCGCAATGTTTGTTATACACGCGTGTGAACAGGCAGGAAGCTGTAACTCATTTAGAAAAATTAGTGGGTAAGAATGATAAGTATGATGAAGCTTGGAAGGAATTGGGAAAAGGGTATCATTTGACCAATCAGCTAAAGAAAGCCGAAGAAGCTTACCAGAAATACATTGAGCTTAAACCAAAGAACGAAAAAGAAGTTGCGCATGCTTTGGAACAAATAAAAAATGCGAGGAATTTGATGGGGAAACCTATCAATGTCACGTTTCAGAATCTTGGTCCGGAAATAAACAGCGACGAACCCGATTACTATCCTTTTGTAAATAACACTGAAACGTTTTTAGCTTTCACCTCGCGTCGTAAAGATAATATTGGAGGAAAGAAAGTGGAGATGGATGGTTACCGCGCCAGTGATGTTTATTTTACACGTATTGATAACGGAAACGGAAAATGGCTCAAGCCTGCCAACGCCGGTAAGATACTTAACACGGCGTTTGACGAGCAAGTAGTGGGCTTGAGTAAAGATGCTAATGAATTGGTGGTTTATATTGATCACGTTGACAAGTATGGAGATCTGTATTTTAGTGAACGCAAAAAAGATTTTAAACCTACCGATGAGATCAATTATGGTTTCCAAAAAATGAAAGCTGTTGATCCTATTATTAATGCAAAGATAGAAACCTCGGGTTCATATAGCGATGACGGACAAACCTTCTTCTTTACACGTCGTGATAAATTCCAGGAAGGAAATAACGACTTGTATATGTGCCGTAGATTACCAAATGGAAAATGGGGACCTGCGCAAAAATTACCTTCAAGTATCAATACAGAGTACAACGAGGATTTTCCTTTTATGAGCGAAGATTGTCAGACACTTTATTTTGCAAGTGAAGGACACAACAGCATGGGAGGTTACGATCTTTTCAAAACCATTTGGAACGCTGATGATAATACATTCTCTCGTCCTGAGAATTTAGGATATCCAATTAATTCTACAGACGATGATCGTAGCATTTGCGTTACACCGGATAACCGTGTAGCATACATTAGCGCATTTCGTCCAGGGGGATACGGCGACCTGGATCTTTACCGTATTAAATTCAATTCAACAGATCAGATCATTCGTATTTTTATTGGTCAGTTGTATTTGGGCGATACACTTCAGGCGCACCAACCAAAAGAAGTTATTTCTTCAATCATTGCCACTAATAAAACCACCAATCAGGAATTTACTTTTGTGCCGCATCACAAAACCGGAAAATTTGTGATGAGTTTACCTGCAGGCAAATACAGTATTTTGGTGAACAGCAACGGTTACAAAGATTTTAAAGAAGAGTTGGAGATCTCTGACTTTGGAAAGATAGAAATAGAGAAAGAGAAGGATTATATTCTCACGAAGAAGTAAATTTCGTTCACGTACGTGGGATAAATTTGTTCCTACACTATTCAATTGAAATGGCCAGCGAAGTCAAGCAACTCTCAAAACCTTCAAGTTTTAAAGAACAAGAAAACGCTTACCAGTTTATTAGGAACAAAGAAGGTAGACTTTATCCCGATGAAATTGTAAAGATCTTGCCTTATGTTGATGATCAACATCCTTTGATTTGGGAATGGAAGGTTAGAAGATCGAGCTTTGAGAAATTGAAACATTATTTAGCAGCAAAGAATAGATCCTTACAAATTCTTGATCTTGGTTGCGGTAATGGTTGGATGGCCAATGGTCTCAGTCAGATTAATAGTTCGCAGGTCAAGGCTGTAGATCTAAATCAGGTGGAGTTGGAGCAAGGAGCAAGAGTTTTCAATAACAATAAAAACATAGAATTTATTTACGGAAACATTTTTGAGGATATTCTATCTCCAGGATCATTTGATGTCATTGTTGTGGCATCTGCTATGCAGTATTTTAAAGACCTTGACCTGTTTTTGAAGAGATTGTTGGCGTTGTTAAGGCCGGGCGGAGAAATTCATATTTTGGATAGCCCGGTTTATAAGGAGCACGAGGTAGAGCAGGCAAAACTAAGAAGTCGAAAGTACTATGAGGATATGGGTGCGGGAGAAAATTTTTATTATCATCACACCTGGAACGAATTCAAAAACTTCTCTTACAAAGTAATGAATCGCTCGATATTGGACGTACTTAAATTAAAACTCTTGAAACTTGGGCATTTACGGTTTCCTTGGATCGTGGTAAGTGCTAAAACTGAATAACGTGTAAGGTAGTAGTAAACAAAAAACCCATCACAATTGCGATGGGTTTCTTTTTAAATTTGAATCGAGAATTACTCCGCTACAACTTCGAAGTTAATGGTTGCCATTACTTCTTTGTATAAACGAACTTTTGCTGTGTAGTTACCTAATTGTTTGATACCATCACCAGTGATCTCAATGTTCTTACGCTCGATGTTGTAACCGGCTTTTTGCAAAGCATCAGCCAACTGAATGTTAGTTACCGAACCAAAGATCTTTCCGTTCTCACCTGCCTTAGCACCAACTTTTAAAGAAACACCCGATAGTTTTTCCGCGTTAGCAGAAGCTTCTGTACGAAGTTTTTCTTCTTTGAAACTACGTTGCTTCATTGTTTCAGCATGTTGTTTCTTAGCGCTTTCTGTAGCAAGGGTTGCAATACCTTGTGGAATTAGGAAGTTACGGCCATAACCGTTCTTTACTTTTACAAGATCATGCTTGTAACCTAATCCTTTTACGTCTTGTTTTAAAATGATTTCCATTATATACCTCCTACTATTTTAATAAGTCAGCTACGTAAGGCATTAACGATAAATGACGCGCGCGTTTCACCGCTTGAGCCACTTTACGTTGATATTTCAATGAAGTACCGGTTAAACGGCGTGGTAACAATTTACCTTGCTCGTTAACGAACTTCAACAAGAAATCAGGATCCTTGTAGTCAATGTATTTAATTCCGCTCTTTTTGAAACGGCAATATTTCTTTTTCTTAGCCTCAACTGATGGAGGATTCAGATAACGTATCTCTTTTGAATGTGCCATGATAATTACGCGTTAGCGTTCTCCTTCTTTTTAGTTTTACCATCAGCAATTTTGCCACGACGTTTTTCGCTGTAAGCAATTGCATGTTTATCTAACACAACAGTTAAGAAGCGCAATACACGCTCATCACGTTTGTAAGCTACTTCAAGCTGACTAACAATGTCAATGCTGCTTGAATTAAACTCTACCAAGTGATAGAAACCAGTTGTTTTCTTTTGTATTGGGTAAGCCAATTTCTTTAGGCCCCAGTTCTCCTCATTGATCACCTTACCGCCTAGGTCGGTAATGGTTTTCTTGAATTTTTTCGCGGCCTCCTTTGCCTGTTCATCAGACAAAACGGGAGTTAAAATGAAGACCGTCTCATAATGTTTATCCATTTTTATTTTTTTATAAGGGATGCAAAGATAGTAAGTTTTTTGGTTACGCCAAAGAAAAAAGGCCCAAAACCCTTGAGAATTCAGTAGTTGCGAGAATTTTGCAAAGAAAAGCTTTAGGCTTCAATGGTTTGAATATCAAACCATTGCGGTTTCGTTCACCAAGGCGTTCAATTTATCGGTGAAGAATTGGGCAGTTTTATTAACGTAATACTTGTGTTTGAACTGACCCACCCATTGCACGCCTTTTATGCAATTCGTGAGGAACATTTCGTCGCCATTCATGATCGTATTCATGGTCACCTGGTTCTCAAAATAAAGGATCTTATTCTGATGCGCGATATTTAAAATATGTTTGCGCATAATACCCGCAACACAACCTTCACTTAATGGTGGCGTAAATAAAGTCCCGTTCTTTACAATGAATACATTCGAAGAAATAGATTCGCAAATGTTGCTATTGTCGTTCACCAATAAACATTCATCCAAATTCATACTTTGTTTTGCTAATCCCGCCATTACATAATGCAAAGCGTTAGTGCTCTTTATATTGGATAATTTATTTATTTGCTTGCGCATATCGGCATACACATCCACCCACAATCCTTTTTGATTAAGTACATATCCCTCTTGTGGAAGCGCTTCTGTTTCTATTAAGAACGAAATATCATTTGTTTCCGGCGCGTAAAATCCCCCTTCGTTACGCAACACTGTTAAACGAATACGGGCGTCGCCTTTGATATTATTTTGTATTAAAAGTTCTTTGATGAGTTCGTGAATATTCGCGGTTTTAAATTCGGCCGGAACATTCATGCGCAACACGGTCATTCCTAATTTTAAACGCGTTACATGATCACTTAAGAACATCACTTTTCCTTTTGCGAAACGAATGGTTTCAAATAAAGCATCGCCGTACCTGAACGCACGGTTGGTGAACGAAATAGCGGGCTCGTAAACGCTAATTAAATGGCCGTTATAGATACAATAACTGTCTTCCATCTTGGTAAGCATAAAGGTCGTAAAACCAATGGACAAAATGTTTGTAATTATCCCGAATTAATAACAAAATAGAGGCTTGCAGGGCTTTTTAACCTTTGAATTTACGCTTAAAATCCGTATTTTTGTGACTCAAAATACACAACAAAGCACATGAAAGATATTTTCAAAAAAGTAACGGATAACATGGGGCCAATTGGCGAACATGCCAAGGAATCTCACGGTTATTTTACCTTCCCAAAATTAGAAGGGGATATTGGTCCTCACATGAATTTCCGCGGAAAGAAATTATTGAACTGGAGTTTGAACAATTATTTAGGATTGGCAAACCATCCGGAAGTTCGTAAAGCGGATGCCGATGCAGCTGCGCATTACGGATTAGCGGCTCCAATGGGGGCGCGTATGATGAGTGGAAATTCAGAACTACACGAACAATTGGAAAGAGAACTTTCGGCTTACGTGAAAAAGGAAGATACTATCCTTTGTAATTTCGGATATCAGGCTATGGTGAGCGCTATTGATTCCATGGTGGATCGTCACGATGTTATTGTTTACGATGCTGAAAGCCACGCGTGTATCCTTGATGGTATGCGTTTGCACATGGGAAAACGTTTTGTATTTAAACACAATGATATTGCAGATTGTGAGAAGCAATTGCAACGTGCCGCAAAAATTTGCGAAACTACCGGCGGTGGTATTTTATTGATCACTGAAGGTGTGTTTGGAATGCGTGGCGATCAGGGTAAATTAAAAGAGATCGTTGAGCTGAAGAAAAAGTATATGTTCCGTTTGTTTGTTGACGATGCTCATGGTATTGGAACGATGGGTAAAAACGGCGGTGGAACAGGTGAGGAGCAAGGTTGCCAGGATGGAATTGATATTTATTTTGGAACATTTGCAAAATCGTTCGCTTTAATTGGTGGATTCATTAGTTCAACAAAAGATATTATTACCTATTTGCGTTATAATATGCGTAGCCAGATCTTCGCGAAAAGCCTGCCATTCCCGTTAGTGGTTGGCGCTTTGAAGCGTATTGAATTAATGCGCAATCACCCTGAATATCGCGAGAAATTGTGGACATTGACCCGCAGCTTGCAAGGTGGATTACAAAAAGCAGGCTTTAATATAGGTGATACAAATTCACCTGTAACTCCGGTGTATTTAAATGGTTCTATTCCTGAAGCTACAAACATGGTAAAAGATCTTCGTGAGAATTTTGGTGTATTTTGCTCTATGGTAACATATCCAGTAATTCCAAAAGGAATGATCATTTTACGTTTGATCCCTACAGCTATGCACACTGAGGAAGACGTGAAATACACGATCGAAAGCTTTAGTAAGATCGTAAATAAGTTGAAAAACGGAGAATATATGAGTGATAAGCTTGCTTCTGTGAAAGTAGACCTATAATATAGTTTTTTAACAACCTAAATTGTTTTAATCGCCCCTTTTGTTAAAGGGGCGATTTTTTTTCACAATCCCGAAAATAAATAAAAAGTGAATGTTTAATTCACTATTTTTGGATTTCAAACCTATAAATTTCAAAAAATGAAAAAAATCTACTTTTCTTTGATCGCGGTTGCTGCCCTTACTTCAGCTACTGCTCAAAATGCCCGTCCTTATGCTAAGGTGAGCGAGTCTGCAGGTTTTGCAGCACGTAATTTCGAACCAACAACAGTTACAAATCTTCCAACTCAGTCGGATGTTGCTGCTAAAACTAGCGCTACTGTAATTGTTACAGATACAAACTGGTATTTCGTGAATAAGCACGAGTATCGTAATACGCCAACAAACGCGAATTCATTCTACACTTATAAGATCGCTCCTACTTACACTGGTAACTCTATCAACTCTGGTGGTGCTTATTTTGCACAAACCGGAATGATGGTTGTTGGTGGTGCTGAAGCTATTGTTATTAAACAGGCTTCGGCTCCGAGTCCAGCAGTGCCGGTTGGTTTATATTTATTTAATGCTTTAGGTGGTTTACCAACTGGTAATGCTTTGGCATCTTGTACTACTGCTATCAGTACTAGTACAATTGGTAACTACGTTGGTTGTAACTTCTCGTCAACAGTTCTTGTAACTGGTGACTTCGCGATCATTTGTAAGAACGTTTCTTCTAATCCGTTAGATAGTATTCGTTTATTTATCAATAACGCTAGAACTACAACTGCTAATATCTCTCCTGCTGCACCTGAGCAAAAGTACGGTGAAGGTTATGGTTTGATCGGTTATGGTGCAACTACTGCAACATTTGCTACAACAAACTGGGATGTAACAACAGACCTTTTTACTCTTGCTCCTCCAAATGATGGTTCTGACTTTGAATTCTGTGTTGCGCCTCGCGTAGCTTGGGCTTTCACTGCTAACCACGCTTCAACTACAAATACAACTTGTAACACTGCATGTGTTCTTTATCCAAACACTACTACACAAAACGCATTAAGCCGTCAATGGAACCTTAACCGTTTCTTTAAATTATGGCAACCATTTGCGAACACTACAGCGCTTAACAGCCCAACTGCAACTGTTCGTGATTCAGCTGTAACCTGGAACTTTGGTGATGGAACAACTGATTATAGCGATTCTCCAACTCATTGCTTTAACCCAAGTGCTGCACAAGCTCCGGCTCCAACTTATACTGCTAACTTAGCTAATACATTGTTGATCAAAGTTCAAAAAATGGACAACTATTTCCCAGGTGTTAACACAGTTACTGACTCTAAAGCTTGGAGCGTAACTGTTACTATCTGTAACGTTGGTTTAACTGAAAACAGCGCAAATACAACTGTAGGTATCTATCCAAACCCTGCAACTGACAAAGTAACTGTTTACGTGAATAACGCTAACCAAGATACTCAATTGCAAGTTGTGAACGCTTTAGGTCAAGTTGTGATCACTCGCGGCAGCTTAACTGAGAAGAACGAATTAAATACTGAGTCTTTATCAAAAGGTGTTTACTTTGTAAGAGTAGGTAGCGGTAAATCATTTACCACTTCTAAGCTTATCATCAGTAAATAATCCTTAGAATATAGTTTTGAAGAAACCCTTCCCTAACAGGAAGGGTTTTTTTATGCACCGTTGAAAAGTGGATACTTCTCCGTTATCCCCGTCGTTGACATCCCTATTAGGATGATCTCGAAGAGATCAGCTTAAACGATATAGGCGCATTTTTATTTACCACCTGTCAAATTGAATGGACAATAACGCGATTATTTGATAAATTTGATATAACCAAAAAAATATACGCATGAAGAAAATTTACACTTTAGCAATCATTCTATTAAGTGCTGCTTTAATTAAAGCACAGGTTAATAATATCACTACAGCCCCAAGCGCGAGTTTAGCGAACGGTACAACCGGATTAAGGGCACCAAATGGTACATCAGGCCACACAAGCTTACGCGCTTGTTATTTTGTGCCGGCTTCTGAAATAGCGGCCACATTAAATGGAACAGTTTCTTCTTTTGGATTTGTTTTATCTAGCACGCTTTGTGCTTTACCGGCAAACGGAACTATAACTGTGTATTTACAGAATACCAGTGCCACATCGTATACTTTAGGAACAAGTTGGTCAACCGCTACAGTGGGCATGACGCAAGTGTTTTCGGGCGTGTACAATCTTCCAACCGGAACAGGTCCTGCGGTTATTGATTTTCAATTCCCGTCCAATTTTGCTTACACAGGTGGAGGACTAAATTTGGCATATGAATATGTAGGTGCACAATTCTCAACCAGTGGAGCGGTTTATACAGCGTTCACAAATTCGGCAGTTAATTGTGGCGCAACAAATACGTCTAATATGCTGCCCGCGGTTAATACATTATCAACTACAACATTTCGTCCATTGTTCCGCTTCGGTACGCCAAATTCTTACACTAATGAAGCGAGAGTTACTATTATTAATGCTCCCGGAAAAGTTTCTCAACAAACGGGCTTAACGCATTCGGTTGGCGCTACTATTTTTAATGGAAGTAACACCACACTCAATAACATTCCGGTAGACTTAAATATTATCGGAAGCAACGCCTTCACTGCGCAAGTGGTTATTTCATCATTGGCGGCAGGAGCAAGTACTAATGTTCTTTTTCCTTCATACAATCCAACGGTGTTAGGTATTAGTAATATCAATGTTACAATTCCTGCCGACCAGGTAAATTCAAATAACGCAGCGGCCTTTAATCAAAGTGTAACGTGTGATATTATTGCAACCGGTCCGGCGAGTTTTGCGCCAACATCTTATAGTTCCGGTGTAGGATTCAACACGGGATCTGGTGTAATTTATAGCCGGTTTACTACAGCAACTTCACAAAGCATCATTGCGGCAGATATTGGCATTAGCAGCGGAACCAGCAATCTTGGTAATTCAGTTTACGCAGTGTTAAGCACAAGTGCCGGAGTTGTATTGGCAACCTCGCAAACGCTTGTTATTTCAAATACTGAATTAAATAATTTTTACACATTTAATTTTAGTCCTATTGCATTCAATGCAAACGTTCCTTATTATGTTGGTTTAGCGCAAACGGTTGGCTCTACCGGTTATTTTCCATTGGGTTCAACACCTGCGCCAAGTGCCCCATCGTTTTATGTTACTCAGGCATTAACAGGAGGAGCATTGAGTCCATTGACCAGTAACCTAGGTTATTTCGCTATTGAACCGCGCTTTGCTTCACCATGTAATGGTGTGGGAATTGTGGAAGCTAAAAATGACGGAATTGTTTCTATGTTGCTGCAACCAAATCCGGCAAGCGGACGAGTAGTAGTGCACGTGAATAATATTGACAATGATATGAAATTGGAGATCAGAAATATGTTAGGGCAAACGGTTTTGGTAAAGCAACATATTGATGAATTCAATGAATTGAATATTTCACAAATGAAGAGCGGCGTTTATTTTGTAACCATCACAAAAGATAAAACCAAGATCACTCAGAAACTGATCATCGAATAACAAGATCTGTTCAATAAAAAACCCGGTTCATTGTTGGATCGGGTTTTTTTATTTAATGAGTTGTATTATTTTTTGATACGTTCAACGTAGCCGCCCGTGCGGGTATCTACTTTGATCCAATCACCTTCATTCACAAATAAAGGAACCATGACTTCTGTTCCGGTATCAATTTTTGCAGGCTTTAATGTGTTTGTAGCTGTATCGCCTTTTACTCCAGGCTCAGCGTAAGTAACCTGACATTCAACAAACGTTGGAGCTTCGGCAAGAATTGGAGTTTCTCCTTCTTCAAATACCACCTTCACTTCCATATTCTCTTTCAAGAATTTTGCCGAATCACCAAACATGGTCATAGGCAAATGGATCTGCTCATAATTTTCGGTATCCATTACGACCGCAAAATCATTTTCAGAATAAATGTATTGCATTTGTTTGTACTCAACGCGCACAACATCCACCAATTCACCACTTCTAAAGCGGTTCTCGGTTTGTTTGCCAGTTAGTAAGCTGCGCATCTTTGCTTGATAGAACGCGCGTAAGTTTCCCGGAGTTCTGTGTTGGTATTCTACAATTTGAACTAATTCGTTATTGAATCTGATCACTGAGCCTACGCCAATATCACCTGTATCTGCCATATGTATTTATTTTAAATTTTAAATTTTTAATGTTGAATGTTCGGCTATCATTTAAAATTTAGCATTTAACATTCAAAATTTCTTAATCTTCTAATTCATGTACAACGCCCATCGCCGAGAATTTATCGATGCGTTGATTAATGCGATCTTCAGGGCTTAATTTTTTCAAAGCCGCTAAATGTTTTTTGATCTCCGCTTTCACGGTCTCAAATATTAATTCATGGTTGCGGTGCGCGCCACCTAAAGGTTCAGCGATCACTCCATCTACTAAACCATTCTTGCTCATATCCTGTGCCGTAAGTTTTAACGCTTCAGCTGCAGTTTCTTTAAAGTTCCAACTTCTCCATAGGATAGATGAACACGACTCCGGAGAAATTACCGAATACCATGTGTTCTCTAACATCAAAACTTTATCGCCGATACCAATTCCTAATGCACCACCGCTGGCTCCTTCGCCAATAATGATACAAATTACAGGAACTTTCAGTTGAGCCATCTCTAATAAATTGCGTGCAATGGCTTCACCTTGCCCGCGCTCTTCCGCTTCTAATCCCGGATAAGCACCAGGTGTATCAATGAATGTTACAATGGGTTTGTTGAACTTCTCGGCAAGTTTCATTAAACGCAAAGCTTTGCGATATCCTTCAGGGTTTGCCATTCCAAAACGGCGGATCTGGCGCATTTTTGTATTGATCCCTTTTTGTTGACCAATGAACATTACCGACTCTCCGTCGATCTCGCCAAAACCACCAACCATTGCTTTGTCATCGCCAACAGTTCTGTCGCCATGCAATTCAATAAAGGTTTTGTTGGTAATGGTCTCAATATATTCTAAGGTATAAGGTCTTTCGGGGTGACGGCTCACCTGAACTTTTTGCCAAGCTGTAAGGTTGCTATAAACTTCTTTGATCTTGTCCTGAATGTGGCCTTCCATTTCGGTGATCTTATCGGTAAGATCCACTTTACTTTTCGCAGCAACGTCTTTTAGTTTCTCTAATTCGGTCTCCAGTTCCTGTATCGGCTTCTCAAAATCTAAATAGGTCATGCTCAAAATTTAAAGGTCCAAAGATAAGAATTTAATAAGGAAGATAATAGTAAGTTTGTAATTTAAATAACTGGAAATCAGTTAAATAGACTAAAGAGAAAAATTGGTTTCCAGTAATTGATTCTTTACTGCGAACATAACAATTCCGGCGGTATTATTTACATGCAATTTAAGCATGATGTTCTTGCGATGAGTATTTACAGTGTGCGTGCTTAAATGGAGTTTGTCGGCAATTTGTTTATTAGATAATCCCAGCGCGATCTCCACAATAATTTCGATCTCACGTTCAGTAACGGTCAAACCGTCGCACTTCAATGTTTTGATATAAGAGTTATTCGCGTTCACTTCTTTCTCAACTGTAAGAACCGAAACGATCTTCCCACAAACAAATTTTTCTCCTTTGATACTAGCGTTAATAGCTTCAAGGATCTCCGCCTTCTCACATTCCTTTAATAAATAACCATTCACGCGGCAATTCATCACGGCGTTCATTTCATTCTTGTTCATTAAAGAAGAGAACGCGATGAATTTTATTTTTTTATAAGTAGAAGTAATGCGATTTAATTCAGCAATATCAATTCCTAAAGAAGAGAAATCAATTAATACAAGATCAGGTTTTGAAAGTGAGATCTGGCTGGTAAGGTCTTTCTTATCTCCACATACCGAAGGCACAACTTCAAAGCCTTTTAATTCGCCCACAAGAAGTTCTAGCCCAACGCGGGTCAAAAAATTCTTATCGGCTATTAAAACGGAGGTCGCTCTCACTATTTAGAACAATTTTAAACAAAGATAGTGATTGAAACGCAAGATTCCAAGTGGGGTTTTGAACCTAGATTTTGCATTTGGAATTCGTCGCGAGCTTTCAAAATACAATAACATCAAGCGTTCCCGCAAGATTTTATGACGATGGAATGGAACACTTCATTTCGAGGAAGAAAATCGAGGAAACGCTTGAGGTTGAAGGATTTTGAAGGCGCAACAGAATTTCAACTGCAAATCTAGGTTAACTATTTCAACAGCTCCACACGGCCTTCATAATCATGACTTTCACCATAATAATCGGTCACCTTTATCCTCCAGAAATAAGTGTCGTTCTGGCCTAAAGACCCTTTTATTTTTCCATCCCAACCATCAGCAATATTATTTGTTTGATAGATAAGATGGCCTATTCGGTTGAATACCTTGAATTTGTAGTTCTCCGAAAGCCATGAACGACCGTAAGGAATAAGCACATCATTTAATCCGTCGCCGTTTGGTGTAAAGGCATTAGGCATGTAAAATGTGAACGCGGGTTTTACGCAGACCAATCGTTCAAGAGAGTCTTTGCAACCACTTGTATTACTTGCGATCAATTTTACTACAAAACAAACGGTGTCGGAAAAATTAAGATCAACACTGCCGGAATTGCCTTTGTAAACATTGTCAACATACCATTTGTAAGAAGAACCATTTACGGTAGTGCTAAACAATTGTCCTTGCCCAACATCATCGGTGAGCACTTTTGGTTTGCTTTCAAAATTTGGTTTTGGCTGTGGAAGAACATCAATGTAATTCGTGAAGGTTGAGGTCACTTTGCAACCATTAAGATCATTCAAGGTCAATTTCACATTCCAATTTCCGCTTCGCGTGTAACAATAGTAGGGATTCTGAACCGCTTGCTCATATGGTACATCGCCAAAATTCCAAACGTGATTTGAAGAAGACGGTGTTGTGTTTTTGAATTGCACACACAAAGGTTGACATCCCGAATTAAGATCAACAGAGAATGATGGTGTAGTTACAGGGAAGATCTGTAAATTAATAATTTTTAAAGCAGTTGGACTTCCACATCCATCACTCACGTAAAACGAATACGTTGGATTGGTGAGGTTACTTAAGAAAATGCTTGGTGTTGTAAAATTACCGGGTTGCCATTGGTAAGAATAATTTCCATCGCCACCACTTACGAATGGTGTGATCTGCGCGGTGGTGCCCGGACAAATTCCGGAATTTTGCGCACTCACTGAAACTGTTAGCGGAGGACGTACAGTAACAGTAAAAGTTTTCGGAATGAGTGTACATCCTTTGGAATCGTAAACGTTTAGGCTAAATACAGTTGTTGAACTAGGAGAAACATTAACCGATGATGTCGTTAAACTTCCCGGCATCCATGAATAGGTGTATGGCGCTGTTCCTCCATTAACCGAGGCGTTTAAACTTGCGGTATTACTTACGCAAATTAATGAAGTTCCCGTAACAGAATAGCTATACGGCGCAGGATTTGTGAATGTAACCGTAGTGATCGCGTAACATCCAATATTGTCAATTGCTTTCAGCGTGTAAGTACCCGCGCAAATATTGGTCATGTTACTTGTTGTGTAAGTTGGAAGATTCGTTAAGCTATAAGTTACGGGCGCAATAGCGTTGTTCACATTTACAATTAATTTTCCGTCGCAATTATTGTAACACAAAATGTCGGTTTGCGATACAATAGATAGTTGAACATTACTTGTGTTTCCGACACTGAATGTGCTAACTAAAGAACACGTATTCGCATCGGTAACAATTACGGTTTGCATTCCGGTTGCCAGATTAGAGAATGTATTTGATGATTGCGAAGGAAACGGACTGATGGAATAGGTTAGGGGCGGAGTTCCTCCTGTCACATTCACAGTCACAGCCGCGTCAGCCGCGCTGCAAGTTTCCGGTTTTACGTTGAACGAGGTTTGAATATTGGAAATAGGAACTACGTTTACCGTTTTGGTAGAGAAACAATTCAGACCATCCTTCACGGTGAGTGTATAAATCCCTTGGGGAATATTGGTCAGAAAAGAATTTGTATTTGTTGGCGCTGTCCAGGTGTAAGTGTAAGGCGCTTGCATGTTGGAAATGTTTACGGTAATTCCACCATTACTTGAAGTTGGACAGGTTGGTTGTGTGATATTAAAATTAAATACCGGCGGTGCGGGCTGATTGAGTGTGATGGTTTGTGATTTGGTACAACCCTTCGCGTCTTTTGTGATCACTGTATACGTTCCGCCCGTTGCATTTGAAAGTGTATTGCTTGAAATGGCGCTTCCATTCACAGTGTAAGTAAATGGAGCCGTGCCCCCGGTTGATGTAAGCACTGCATTTACTGTTCCACCGCCGCAACTTATTGAGTTAGTAAAATTTGTGCTAATATCTCCGGGCTCAGTAACCGTATATGTTGATGAGACAGTACATCCTGACGCAGTTGTAATTGTTAGCGAGTAGACTCCCGGAGGTAAATTAGAAATTGCCGACAATGTACTGCCCGTACTCCAATTGTATGAGATGGGTGTATTTGTTGCCTGCGCACCAGTAACTGTTGCAGATAAGATCCCGTCATTCGCGCCAAAACAAGTCACGTTTCTTGTAATTGGTTGGTTGGCAGGAGTACTAGCAGAGGATGTTGTGATAGCAAGAAACGCAGCTTTATTAAAAATAATTTGTGTTGATCCACCGCAATTATTAGCATCCGTAAAAAAGATATTGTACGTGTTGCTATTTAGATTTATCCCTAAAGAAGTTGTACTCACATTGGGCACCCAGGTAAATGTAAAAGGTGGCGTACCATTTGTCATTTGAATTCCAATAGTCCCCTGACCTGTGGCACAATCAATTCCAGAAAGAACATTATACTGCAATGTTGGACATTGCCCAAAATGCCTGCTGGAAAGCACCACAAAAAATATGGCTAAACACCTAACCATTAACGATTTAAAGATACGAAAAAAAAGAAGGTATTTGGTCCCTTACGCCATAAGTGGCGCCTAATTTTAAATAGATGGCATAAAAAAGGCCTCTTGTGAGGCCCTTTCTATTATTTAATGGTTTTTAGAACGTCTTCGTTGATCTGTACCTTGTATTTATTCTTCAGGTAATTCAACCATTCCGATTCTAAATAATTTTGATAATCCGCTGTTACCATACCGCGACATTCCGGCAGAGTTTTTGGCGATTTCTCTAAAATTTTATTTACAACGATCACCACCACTTTTTTCTCAGCCTGATCATCGTAATCCGTTGCAACAATTCCTTGTTTCCAATTCAAATTGATAATTGGCTTCTCATTTTTCAAATAGAAGATATTCTCAATACTTAAATTCAATTGTGAGGTCTTGTTCACAGTTTCAAGAATTTCCTTGTCCGATTTTTTTGCGGCAAGCATCTTTCTTACGTCTTTAGCAATGTTGGCATTCACGCATTTGTAATTTGTTACGTCAGCGCGCTCATCCCATTGGTAATTGTTCTTATGTTCCTCGTAGTATTTTTTCAAACCTGTAGTATCTTTCACGGCTTTGCTCCACACTTTTTGATCAGTTAGATCAAACAACAAGATCCCCTCACGATATTCACGAACCAAATTTCTAAATTCAACGTAGTTCTTTTCTAATTGAGAATCTTCGTAAGCAACTACCATTTCTTCAACCCACTTGGTGTACATTGGTTTTACAACTTCCCAAGCGTCGTCTTGCGTTCTAATGGTGATCTGAGCTTCTACGTATTTAGCGAAATCATTTTGAGTATATTTTTTATCGCCAATGCTAAACATTTCTTTGTTACCTAATTTCTCGGCACGCTTAGCTGTCCATGTTGCGCGAAGGTAAGTTGAATCGATCACTGACTTGAATTCATCTCTGGTTTTCAAATTTTCTTTAAAGCCATTGTCTTTTTTCACACGAGCAATTAAAGCAACTCTTCCCATTTGTGAGCGTGAGTCACGAGTAACTTTTGCTTTCAATTCATTTTTCATTTCAGCAAAAGGAGGAAGTTCTTTTTTCTCGATACGCTTAATGATATGCCAGCCGTATTGTGATTCAACGGGAGCGCTGATGTCGCCATTCTTTTTTAAAGCAAAGGCCGCATCTTCAAATGCTTTTGCGTAACGACCGGCTTTGAACGGAGGTAATTGTCCTCCATTCTCACTGCTTTGTTTGTGATCACTGAACTGACGTGCTACATCTTCAAATTTCTCTCCGCCAGTTTTTACTTTCTCGTAAAGTTCCTGGATCTTTTTCTGTGCATTAGATTTGTCTCCTTCGGTAGCATTCTTTTTAACCTCTACCATAATATGCGCAACCATGATCTCTCCGCGGGACGGACGCTTCTCGTAGACTTTTAATACGTGGTAACCGAAACGACTTCTTACTACAGGACCAACTTCTCCCGGCTTCGTATTGTAAACCGCGTTCTCAAAAGGATAAACCATATCCATTGCCGTGAAATAACCAAGATCACCTTTATTGTCAACCACAGAAGGATCATCACTTGTAAATGGCGCAAGCGCGAGGAATTTATCCGGATCTTTGGCCGCGTTAGTAGCAAGATTCTTGATCGAGTTGATCTTTAACTTGTAGATCTGGCTATCTCTTTTTCTGAAATTAGAGAGCGACTCTGAAGTATTCTTCAATAATTTATCGTACTCCGCAATTTGAGCGCTGGTTGGCATTTTGCCCATGATGGCGTTGCGAATTAGATGAGCGCGCGTCCAAGCTTCCAAAGTATCTTTTGGTAAAGCTGATTCATCAACACGGATCAAAATATTACTCGCTTTTACTTCTGTTTTTAAACGTTCGTAAACTTCGGTCAGTAAATTATCATTGGTGTTTTTATCGGTCAAATACGGCGCAGCCAATTGTTTGCGGTAACCGTTCAATTCATTCTTAAAAGAAGAAAGTGTGTCAAGTCCCATGCTTTCCGCTTCTAATACTTTCATTTTAAAAAGAGAATATAGATCGGCATATTCTTTCACTGACTTAGCGTCTGATTTTTCTTTGTTGTTGTTCTTATTGAACACCGCTTCAAATTCCGATTTGGTAACCGGTTTGTTGTTGATGGTCATCACAGTTGGATCTTGCGCAAATGCAAAACTTGCTGCACAAACGATCGCAACACTTAACAGTTCTTTTTTCATATAGGCGTTATTGGAAAATAATAATTTCATAGAGCGTGCAAATTTATTCAAATTAATGTGACGGGCTAATTATTTCAAAAGTTCTTCTAGTTTTTGGTCAAGGGCCGGGCCACGAAGATTCTTTGCAATGATCTTTCCTTCTTTATCCAATAAAAGATTTGAAGGAATACCGGTGATACCAAACAATTTAGCGGTTTCATTGCCCCAGCCTTTGAGATCGCTTACCTGCATCCAGGTCAATCCATCTTTTTCAATAGCGCCCATCCAGCGTGTTTTATCAGAGTCGTAAGAAACTCCCAACACAGTAAACCCTTTATCTTTGAATTTATTGTATGCCGATACAACATTTGGATTTTCCATACGGCATGGTCCGCACCAGCTGGCCCAGAAATCAACTAATACATACTTCCCTCTTAAACTCGAAAGTTTAACGGGTTTATCATTTACGTCATTTTGAGTGAAATCGGTAGCAACGTTTCCGATCGTGGAACCTTTTAATAATTCAATTCGCTCAGTAGCAAGTTTGCCAAATTTTGTGTTCACAAAAGATTTATCCAAATAACCTGCCGCTTCAATGGAGTACTCAATTGGAATATTTGGATTATTAAGATCGCGGTAAATGATCCAGCCGCTAATTGCAGACTTAGGATGGTTCTTAATGAAACTCACCATCGATCCAATATATTCTTTATTCAGTTCCTGGTATTTGACGTTGATAGCAGTAAGAACGTCGTTCCTGCCCGCTGTTTGAGCTGCATTATATTCAGTTTGAAGATCCATTTGTTTCTTAATGAAACTATTCATCAAGGCTTGGTAATCCACTTGATCTTTTTGTGTTTGACCGCCAATAGCACTTCCGGCGAAAATAGAATCGCCTTTTAATTTTACAGTGATCTTACCCGGATCAACGAAGAAAATAAAATTAGGTTGATAGGTTAAATTATTCACGGTAGTGAACCAATACATATTGGGCTCGTCACTTTTTCCGACGAACGAAAATTTGCCATTCTTCACAGGAATTGAATCAGTGAAATCTTTATTATCCCATTTGTGGTGGAGATAAACATATTTCTGCGTGTATTTAGTGATCTCTCCGTTGATGGTGTACGAAAAAGGTTTTTGAGCTTTTACTGTTACCAAAAAAAGGAAGGCGAAGGCTAAAAAGAGGTGTCTCATAATTGGTTTTTCCTAGGTTAACAAATTTAGTCAAACAAACGGAATGCCAAAAAAATGCTTAGGAAATTTTAACATTAAACACTTTCAAAAACGTGGATATCATCTAGGGAAATGATCACTTTGCCTTTTTTGTTAACCTCTTGTTTCACAGGCACAAATTTTCGTTTATCAAGGAATTGATGCGGTTTGTAAGAGTTTCTTGAGTAAACGGTTTGAGAAAAAGTATCTGTAATTCCCTTGATCAAAATGATCACTTCGGCGTCTCTTTCGTGAAGATCCTTTACCGACAAACCGTACAAAGGGCTCTTTTCGTCAATCGGATGAACAATGGTCCAGCTTAAAGGAAGGAAATTGATCTTATTTATCTCAAGAGGTAAGCTATAGAACTCACGTTTGTTGGTGGCCGGATTCTGTATCGTCATTACCACGCTAGCTTCATTTTCAATTAATTCGTATTGTTTCATGTTAGCCACGCGAAACATCAATCCTGTGATCTCGTCATACGGTGCCAATAAGATATTTTTACTATATAGAAGAGAATTTTTTGGACGAGAAAAGCGGCCGAATAAAACACCCGTTACAATAGCGAATAACATTAATCCGAAAAGCGATTCCGCCGAGGCTATCAAACTCGATAAATGTTCTTTAGGATACACGTGTCCATAACCAACTGTAGTAATTGTTTGGGCGCTGAAGTAGCACATATCAAGATATCTGTCAAATCCCGAATGTTCTTCAATGCCGCCAAAACTATCTTTACATAACGTAAAATAGATTCCTGCGAACACAACATTTACGGTTGAATAAAAAGCAATAATGATGAGGATGAATTTTTTAAAGGAAATAGTGGTAAGCCAATGATAAAGATCTGTATTGGACATACGGTTGCCTGTGCGGCGAACATTCACCGTTCCATCTTCATTCAAAAAGCGAACCGAATCCTTATAGTTCTTTTTGCCAAAGCCTAATTCGGTCTCTGTTTCTTTCTTTCCGTTAAAAATTGCCATCAGGTAAAATTAAGGATTACCTTTGTAATTATGAATTCCAAAAACTTAATTGTTATTTTTTTAATTGGCGTATTGGGCTTTTTTGCCGGTTGGTTCTTTTATAGTAAACAAGGTGAAGAGCCTTTGCGACTATTGCCTTATTTTGGACCGAAACACGCTTTAAAAGTTAATGATACCACTTACCATAGTATTGCCGATTTTTCATTTACCAATCAATACGGAAAAACAATTACTCAAAAGGACTTTGAAGGGAAGATCTATGTTTGCAAGAGTTTTTTTACGACCTGTAAAAGTATTTGCCCTATTATGAATACCGAAATGACCAGGGTTTACAAAGAATTTAAAGGTAGAAACGATTTTAAGATACTTTCTTTGACAGTTGACCCGGAAACGGATTCGGTAGCGCAATTAGCCAGGCATGCAAAAAATTACGGAGTTAACGATGATGTGTGGTGGTTTGCCACAGGAAGTAAAAAAGATCTTTACGAATTAACGCGTAAAAGTTTTTTGCTAACGGTGGAAGAAGGTGATGGAGGCCCGGATGATTTTATTCATACTCAAAATTTTGCCTTGATAGATAAAGAAAAACACATTCGCGGTTTTTACGATGGAACAGATGGAGTAGAAGTTTCGAGATTGATCACAGATATTAAAACACTGATAAAAGAATATGAATACAAGGATAAAAATAATCCTTAGCTTTTTGTTGGCCATCACGTTTGCTCAAGCGCAAAAAGTGAACGCGGTTTACAAGATCGGCGATCTGCTAAAGCGTATTGATCAAACCAATGATACGATCTATGTGCTCAATTTTTGGGCAACCTGGTGTATTCCATGCGTAAAAGAATTGCCGGAAATTGATTCGTTCGCTATCAGACATAAGAATGAAAAAGTAAAAGTACTATTAGTGAGTTTGGATTTTAGAGAGGAGGTCGATAAAAAAGTGGATCCCTTTTTGAAGAAGAATAATTACACCACCGAGTGCGTGCTACTGGATGAAGTGAACGGAAATGATTTTATTGATAAGATCGATAAACGCTGGACCGGATCCATTCCCGCAACTTTCTTTACGTTTAATAATAGAAGAAAAATTGCTTTTATTGAAAAGAAGATCGGACACAAGGAGCTGGAAGAAATGCTTTCTCAAGTGAAGTAAACCTTAGATCGGCCATTTGCATATTCATTTTAAATACATATCTTGGTTGGATGCAAATTAGCACCCACACCTCCGTTATTTCAGTAGATCCTAAAGGATTTCTTGAGATAAAGTTTCTCGATAACGACCGTAAGATCGATATTGAGGAGGCAAAAGCTCAGTATAAAGCTGCGAAAGAATTATTGGGGAACCGTCAAATGCTAATATTGGTGGACGCGCGTGAAGCTGTTCATGAGTTAACACGCGAAGCAAAAGAATTCATAGCAGGTATTTCAGAAAAGAAAGCCGAAGTGATCGTGGTAAAGGAATTACATCAACGTATTGTCGCCACGTTCTATCTTAAAAACAGCGTTTCCATTTTTAATCATCCGGTAAAAGTAATGAGCGATCATGAGCAGGCTGTTGCCTGGCTTTTGTCCCATCAGTGATCTTTTTTACAATACACATCCGATTGGTCTACCGGATATTTTTTATCTAGGTCTATATTATTAAAGCTTTTTCGTTTTCCCCAATTGAACAAACGCTCGAAGAAAGGAAGAAGTTTACTGTTCTGGATCTTTTGTAAGAAATAAACCTCGTGTTCTTTTTCTTTCATTCCCATTTCGTAAAGCGTTAGGTCATGCTCATGAATTCCTAGAGAATTAAAAAAGATCTTCATTCTAAAATACTCACAAACGTTGCCACTTTCCAAGCGTCCTGCGAAGTAAAAAGGCATGAACCAGCCTATCACATAACAGCTGTACCAAATGATCTTTCCAATAATATAAAAACGAAACTCATAGTATTTGGAGATCGGGATCTGGTATTGTTCCATTATTTTTAATACCGTGGCGCGGTGATGCCATTCATCATCCTCAATTTGTTTGATGGCTTTTTTTTCTTCGGGATCTTTTACCGAACGCGCATGACCAATGTAAGCGAACGATGCTGCACGCTCGGCCGAATATGCCTGCTTGAGCAGATCAACGAGTTCTTTATGCTGAATGGTTGGCAAATCTGTTACAAATATAAGGTGTTTACCAATGCATTTTGATGCAAAGCCTATTTTTGTATCTTTGGTAACATGAAACGCGCCGCCCTTCTTGTTTATTTATTTTCGGGTTTAGTTTTTGGTCAAATACCTACTGATTACTATTTTAACGCTGCGGGAAAGCAGGGGCCATTCCTGGTGAACGCGCTGCACAATATTATTAAGGATCATCATGTTATTTCGGCGGCAAGTCTAACGGCCGCGATCAAAAAAACCGATGCGAAGTCGAATGGAAAAGTATGGGATCTTTACGGATATGTGCCGGTTGGTCCTCAAAACTACGAATACACGTTTGGCACTACAGCTTGCGGAACCCCAACAGTTGAAAGCGATTGTTACGCCCTGGAATATATTTGGCCAAAAATTTGGTTCAATAATGATCCGGTGGCGAGCACCGATCTGCATAATATTTTTCCTGTTGATGGTTATGTGAAAAGCAAACGAGGCACTCTTCCTTTTGGAACCGCGTTAACAGCTTCCTATACCAGTTTGAACTGGAGTAAAATGGGAACTTGTGGCGACAACGGTTATACGGGAAACGTATTTGAACCCAACAACGACGTAAAAGGTGATATTGCGCGAACGTTCTTCTATATGGCCATTCGCTACATTTATGAAGATCAATCCTGGGGAAGTTCGGCGGCCACCGCGCAAAGTGGTATTTTGCCTTGGCAATTGTCGGTTTTGTTATCTTGGAATCACTATGATCCTGTGAGCGCAAAAGAAGTTGCGCGAAATGATTCCATTTATTATATGTTCCAAAATAATCGAAATCCATTTATTGATCATCCACAATTTGCCGATAGTATTTGGACGGCTTATATAGGAATGGAGGAGCTTAGCGATGTAAAAGAAAATTATGCTGTGTTTCCAAATCCATCAACAAAAGGCGTTGCTCAAGTTGCGGGATTGCACAAAGGAGACCAAGTGGAAGTAAATAACGCTTTAGGTGAACGCGTGTTTGTGCAAAACGCAGAGTCTGAATTTGTAGAACTAGATCTTTCTTCAAAACCTCGAGGAGTATATGTGGTCATTATAAAGACCAAATTTAAAACACACGCTTACAAGCTGATCAGTTCCCCTTAGTGCTTCTGAAATTTTGTCGTTTTAATTGACCCGACTCTGAAATTATTTCAGTAAAATTTTGTTAAAAGCGGAAATACTGTCTTGAAATTCGCATTGGTACAGCATTTGAAAATTAGATAATGTAAATCAAAAAACAAAACGTTATGACAGTAGTAAAATTTAAAAGCCCGTTCTTTAACGGACAAATAGAAAAACCGGCGGGGTTTAACTCTCCACTAACAGGATTATTGGAAGATTTTTTTGGAGATAATTTTTTCAGAAACGATCATGCCACGCACGTGCCCGCGGTAAATGTGAGCAAAGAAAATGATGCGTTACAACTTGAGCTTTCAGCGCCCGGTTTCACAAAGGAAGATATTAAAGTGGAAGTTGAGAACGGTGTGTTGACCATTAGCGGTGCGCATAAAGTAGAGAACGAAACGAAAGAAAAAACGTACTACCGCAAAGAGTTCTCTTACGGATCATTCAAACGCAATTTTAATTTGCCGGATGAATACAATGCTGATAACATCAGTGCTAAGTATGAGAATGGCATCTTAAGACTTTCAGTACCTAAAAAAGAAACTGTAAAAACATCAACACGCGAGATCAGCATTCAGTAATGCTATTTTGGTAAGAATTGTTTAACCTTAAAACTATAACGTATGAGTACAATAATTGCAGCATCGGTACTTGTGCCTTTAAGTATTGCGGCCGCAGCGTTTGCGGTTGATAAGATAGAGCAAGGCACTACCGAAAAGGAAGATGTAGAGATTGATGAACATAAAGAGGAGGAACGCAACGACCGGGAAAAAGGCCCTGGAGGACTTGTGGACCTTTCGGGTGGGATGTTGGGCATGTTATAATGAAAACCCCTGGCTGTAGCCGGGGGTATTTTTTTTGGATTCCTATTTTGTGGGAAGCTTGATTAGGTTTTAAAATAAAATGTTTCTAATTTGGTTATAACTAAACCAAAACCATGAAGAGATTTTTAACCCTAGCAGCTGTTTCATTTTGTTTGATCGTTAACGCGCAGATCAATTCATTTCAATCGAGAGGGATTGGTGGAGGAGGAGCATTATTTGCTTGCGCCATTAATCCTACAAACACAAGCGAATATTATATTTCTTGTGATATGGGCGAGTTGTTCCATACAACAACTTATGGGAATTCATACGATCAGGTTCATTTCAAACAGTTGATAGGCGGACATAATTCTAAAGTGTGTTTTACATCGAGTGTTGGTTTATTATATAGCGTGAGTTATGCCAACAATATGGTCCTTCCTATGAAGAGTACAGATAACGGCGTTACATGGAATGCTTTGGTTGGAAATCCGGACAATATAGAAGAAACGTTTTCAATTGACGCGGATTACAATAATCCCAATCGTGTGATCATTTCCTATTATGGCGAGATCCATTTTTCAAACAATGGCGGAAACACATTCACGAGCATACATACGGCAACTAATTCGGGCGCGGGAAATGTTGTAGGCGGCGTGTTTTGGGATAACAACAATATTTATATTGGAACAAATGATGGATTGTTAGTGTCAACTAACGGCGGTGGTTCGTGGGCTACATCAACCATCACAGGAATTCCGGCGGGTGAGCGTATTTGGTCGTTTGCCGGTGCAAAAAATGGAGCAACTACACGTTTCTTTTGTTTAACGTCTGCAACAGCCAATGTTTACGTTGGCGTTGTAGGCTCAGATTATTATAATTTTCCAAGCAGTGTTTATTCTTGTGATTACGGAACAACAAACTGGACACCAAAAAACACAGGAATCAATTACACAAATGATTTCCCAATGTTTGTGGGGATGGCGAGTAACGACATCAACGTTGTTTATTTAGCAGGAAGTAATTCAACCGGATATCCCGATGTTTTGAAAACAACAAATGCTGGTACAAATTGGTCACATGTATTTACAACGGCTTCTAATTCAAACATTGTTACTGGATGGAGTGGGCAAGGCGGCGATCGTGGTTGGGGTTACGGCGAATGTGCGTTTGGTTTAGCGGTGGCTGCAACTGATCCTAATCGCGTTTTGTTTGGGGATTTTGGATTTTGCCATAAAACTACCAATGGTGGAACAACATGGACACAAGGTTACGTGGATCCTGCGTCACAAAACACAATTGGCGTAAACACACCGCTTGGAAAAAATTATATAGGCTGCGGAATAGAAAATACTACGTGTTGGCAAGTTCTTTTTCCAACAACGTCAACCGTATGGGCTTGTTTCTCGGATATTAAGGGCGTAAGAAGTATGGATGGTGGAAATTCATGGTCCTTCAATTATACAGGACACAATGGAAACTCTATGTACCGAGCAGTGAAACACAGCAACGGAAATTTATTTGCCGGAACTTCCAATATTCATGATATGTACCAAAGTACCCGTTTGCAAGACGCGCAACTGGACGCAACTGACGCGGAAGGGAAAATTTTGTATTCAACAAACAATGGGTCAACCTGGCAAAACGTTCACACGTTTAATCATCCTGTGTTTTGGGTTGCGTTAGATCCAAACAATGCCAATCGCGCTTACGCGAGTGTAATTCATTATAGCGGTGGAACCGGTGTTGGTGGAGTTTATGTTTGTAATGATCTCAATAATTTGGGAACATCTACGTGGACACTTCTTCCTGATCCTCCACGCACGCAAAAACATCCGGCAAGTATCACGGTGTTGAATGATGGAAAAATGGTGGCTACATATTCTGGCCGCAGAACATCCACCGGAGTATTTACCAATAGTTCAGGCGTTTTTATTTATGATCCTGCAGGTAATTCATGGACCGATGTATCGCACACCGGAATGTACTATTGGACAAAAGATCTTGTTGTAGATCCAAACGACGCGCAACAAAATACATGGTACGCTTGCGTATTTAGTGGTTGGGGCGGTC
Organism: Bacteroidia bacterium; assembly: GCA_044229315.1. Classification (GTDB taxonomy): domain Bacteria; phylum Bacteroidota; class Bacteroidia; order B-17B0; family Aurantibacillaceae; genus Aurantibacillus. The sequence continues at coordinate 1,566,974 of JBGATG010000001.1, read as the reverse complement.
CGCCTAATGGACTGGGTGGTGTTTACAAAACCACTAATCGTGGAACGAGCTGGACAAAACTAACCAACATTTCAGATATTGATCGCGCAACCTCACTTACATTTAATCCAAACAATCCAAATCAGGTTTATATTACGGGGGAAGCTTGCGGACTATGGATGTCAAGTAATATTAACTCCGCAACACCAACATTTTCTTTGGTGCAGAGTTATCCGTTTCAACAGCCTGAGCGCGTATTTTTCAATCCAAATAATAGCAACGAAGTTTGGGTAACAAGTTTCGGAAATGGAATGAAAGTTGGAACGATCACAAGTACAACAACAGGTATTCCTGATTTTTCTCGTAAAGTAGAGGACATGGTACTTTATCCAAATCCGGCATCGGATAAGCTATCTGTGTTATTGAATAGTAGTGCTCAAAAAGCTTCGTACACTATTTATGACATAACGGGAAGATCTGTTTCCGCCGCTGTGTTTAAAGATCAACTCTCGGAAATAAATACTTCAGAATTCAAGAACGGCACCTATATTTTGCAAGTGAAAACTGAAAGTGGAGTGTTTTCGAAGAAGTTTTGCATTGCCAGATAGGTCGTAAAAACCTGGAAACTCTAAATCCCTTTAGGCTTTTTAGTGTTCTTAATTTGTTTGTTATTACCTGATTTTTAACTAAATCCACAGGTTTTGCGCCCAAAATGAGCGGTTTTTTTTTGTACTTTAGCCATGCAAAAAAAATCTACATGAAGAAAATCTACCTAATTCTTACTATTATCGGATTGCTAACCACCTTCAACGGTGTTTCTCAGCAAGCGTATTTTAAAGCTCCAACCGGAACCGGAACCACAACTGTGAGAGCACCAAATGGAACTGCGTCTCATGCTTACTTGAGAGGGTGTTTTGTTGTTCCTGCATCTGAACTTTGTGGAATGTCAACTGTACAATTGATCAACGCGCTTGGTTTTAATCTTGTGAACGGTTGTGGAAGCACTGCGGTTACAGGTACCATTCAGATCTACCTTGAGAACACTAATGATGTTAGCTATCAAAAGGGGAACACATGGGCAGCAGTAGTAGCGCCAATGACCTCAGTTTATAATAATTCAATGACCATTCCACTTACTGCTGGTGCGGCAACGGTGAACTTAATGTTCCCTAGCGCGTTCACATACACCGGTGGTGGTTTGTATGTTGCCTACGATTGGTATTCGCCTGGAGCGTATGAAACGGGTCCTACCATTGGTAATTACCAATGCGCAACCAATCTTACGTTTGGTGGAGCATCTCAAGTTAGCAACTCAGCAGCTCCAGCTACTATCGTAAACACAAACACGCGTCCAAATTTCAACTTTGGTTATATCAATACATTTACTAACGAGATCTCGGTACAAAATATCATTTCTCACGGTAAGATTCCAATGACGCCGAGTTCACCTTATTCATTTAGCGTGGTTGCAAAAAATCAATCAAGCTTAACAGTTACCAATGTAACCTTGAATCTTGCAATGAGTGGTGCAAATGCATTTAATACATCTACTACTATTGCTTCTCTTCCTGCAAACCAAACAGTGATCATTGGTTTCCCGGGTTTTACGCCAACAGTGCAAGGTGTGAGTAACATTACGGTAAGTGCTTTAAACGACGATAATAATTGTAATAACACAGCAACAACGCAGCAATCTGTTACGTGTGAAGTGTTAGCCCTTGGTCAACCGTCGAGCGCAACAAATCAATATTCTTTAGGTGTTGGTTATAGTGCGGCTGGTTCTTCTATTTTGATGCGTTTCACTCCGGCACAAAACTCAACAGTTTATGCTGTTGATTGCGGAATTGGAACCGATCCTTCGAATGTTGGTAAACCCGTATTTGGTTTGTTGGCAAATAGTTTCGGTGGATTTATGGCGGCAACAAATACGCTTGTGTTAACGCCGGCGCATTTAGGCAAATTTGTGACCTTCTATTTTACAGCACCGCAAGGTTTATTGGCTAATCAAAATTATCATATTGGATTATCGCAGTTGGCCGGACCATGTTTCCCTTACGCGGTAATGCCGGTGAATTATATTCCGCCGAATTATTTTTATCAATCGGGTCAGCTTGCCGGATTCCTCATTTCATTTACTCAGCAATTTGGTATGTTCTCATTTGAGCCAATTTTCCAAAATAACATTTCGCTTAGCGTTAACTCCGGCACAATATGTAGCGGACAATCCATCACATTAACCGCCAATAGCAGTATGAATAACTATACCTGGACACCAACAAACGCTACAACAAGTTCGATTGTTGTAACGCCTAGCGTATCTACGATGTACGAAGTTTATACAAATTCACCAACTACATGTTTTGCTAAAAAAGCGGCGTTCGTAACAGTGAACATCACTCCAACTATTTCGGTAGCAAACGGAGGAATTTGTCCTACTCCGGGTTCTCATACATTCAACCCGATCGGCGCGGCAAGTTATACCTGGTTGCCAACCGGACCAGTGGATTCGCCAACCGTAACAACACAATACACGGTTGTAGGTTCGTCAACCGCTGGTTGTATCAGTAACGTCTTAACACCTTCTATCATTGTGACAAACTCAGTTGCACTTTCAATAGTTTCTCCATCGGCTATCTGCCTTGGTAAATCGGGAACATTAACGGCGAGTGGAGCTGCATCATATTCGTGGACAACTGCACCACCTTCTACATTGAATCCATTAGTTGTATCGCCTACAATTCCTAATACTTATGGTTTATATGGAACCGTTGGCACATGTACTGCTTTCACAACCGTGTTTGTGAACGTAAATCCAAATCCAACAGTTACAATCGCGGCCTCAAATGGTGTTTATTGCGTAAGCAATGGACCAACAACTATGACAGCGAGTGGGGCACAAACCTATTCGTGGAATACAGGAGCTACCACAAATACAATTGCGGCAACTCCAACGGCTGTGATCACTTATTCAGCCTTAGGAACCGATGTAAATGGTTGTCAAAATGTACAATACTTAACTATGGGCCCTGCTGGAAGTCCAACAGTAGACTTTAGCACAAGCACACCAACAATTTGTATCAACGGTGGAGGTGGGGCTACGCTTACAGCTAATGGAACTGCTGTAGTAAGTTACTCATGGCTACCAAGTGGTTCAACTGTGAATCCAATTGTTGTTACGCCGTCTGTTAATACAACCTACACTATTAAAGGATTCAATACACAAGGCTGCTACGGAACGTATACACTTACGCAGTTTGTTGATCCTTGCGCGGGTGTTAAGGAGAATAGCGCAAACCGAGTAAATGCTGTTATTTATCCTAATCCAAATTCAGGCGCGTTCAACATTACGATCACTACGGTCTCTAACAACATGAGCATCGAGCTTTATAATATTCTTGGTGACCTGGTTCAATCGCAGGAAATTGTGACAACGACCAGTTCGGTGGATATGGGTAAGCTCAATAATGGTGTTTACCTTGTTAAGATCAAGGAAGGTAACCAGGTATTGGAAACCGTAAGGGTAATTAAACAATAGAGCTTTTATTTAGATCTTGTACGAAGAGAGCGGCCTAAAATGCCGCTCTTTTTGTTTAGAAGCCCTTATAAACCGTCTTTGGCGGTTAATATTACCCAAATTTATTCTTTGTTAACTAAATGTCTTTTTCTTTTATTTGTACTCACTCTATATTTGTGTAAAATTGTCACATGAACAAGATCCTTATCGCCGTTAATGCCCTGTTGGTTGTAGCCGTTGGTTATTTATTTTACCAGGTTAACGGTTCCAAAACTGCCGATACTGATACCGGAGAAAAAAAGGATGATATTAAAAAACCGGTTATTATTGAGAACAAGAACGTTCCTGTTACCGGTAAAATAGCCTTTATAAATATTGATCAGATCAACGAAAAGAGTTTATTCGTAATGGATATGGTGAAGAAGTTGGAAAAGACCAAGAACTCCATTGAAGCCAGTCTCGAAAACCTTGGTATGCGTTACGAAGAAAAAGTAAAAGATTATCAAAGTTCTGCTAGCGCAGGTATTATTCCTGAGAGTGAATTGGCTGTTAAAGCAAAAGAGATCCAGAATATTGAACGCGATGCTCAAAATAAGCGCTTGCAAATGGATAATTTGGGAATTGAATTGAACGAGAAGAACGACGCTTTTAAAGCGGAGATAAAAACGCTTATTAGCGATAAATACTCAGGAAAATTTGATTACGTATTGACCTATAGTGAGAATGTTCCTTTGATCGTTTTTGGAAATCCTTCTTTTGATATTACAGAAGAAGTGATCACGCAAATAAACGAGAACTACAAAAGCAAAAAAGCGGTAGCTAAACAATAATCCAACATGGCAGAGAATACACAAATGACAGCGCTTTACTCAAAAATTAAGTCTGTAGAGGAATTTCATGAGGTTTTTAAAATTGGAAATGCCGCTGATATGACCCTTATTAATGAGAAGGATTACACGCTGCGTTTCAACTTAATAAAAGAAGAGAACGAGGAATATTTGGATGCTTGTAAGAAAGGCGATATGATCGAGATCGCTGATGCGTTAGGTGATCAGTTATATATTTTGTTTGGAACCATTTTAAAACACGGTCTGCAACACAAGATAGAAGAAGTTTATGACGAGATCCATCGCAGTAACATGAGTAAATTGGACGAGCAGGGTGAGCCGATATTTAGAGAAGACGGAAAGATACTAAAGAGTAATCTTTATTTTAAACCGGATATTGGAAAGATATTGAAATAAAAAAAGCCCCGATATTTCGGGGCTTTTTTGTTTAATGCTAAAACGCTCTGTTGACTCCTATCATCCAACGGAATTGTACGTAATCTTTTTCCGCATAAGGCAAACGGGTAATGAAGAATGGCATATCAAAACGAATGGTCAATGGTTTTAAACCGCTTAATTGTCCCCAGCGCATAATGTTGAACGTCGCTCCAACACCGGCATCTGCCATAACATCGCTCATCACAATAGTCTCTCCCGGTTTGTTTTTGTTGATCATACCAACGTCTCCAAATAAGTAAGGCTGGATCTTAATCGTATTCTTGAAAGACAAACGATTCATGAAGCTAAACAACTCTCCAAATTCAATTTCTGCATTGAAAGCAGCGCCCGTGCTTCCTTTGTATTGATATGAAATAGAACCATCAGCGTTTTTCTCAGCTAACAAATATCCTGAGTAACCACGTAAATTCAATCCACCACCTGCCGTAAAATGATTGGTCACGTCACCATATCCACCCCAATCACGTGGGATCATTCCGTATGAGCGTGTAAATTTATTATCCATTAATTCCTCGTTGTTAGCGCCGGCAACAAATAACATGCTCTCGCTTGGCATTAGTTTTCCAAATCCAAACTGACCAAACACACGGGTATTGATGTTGATCTTACCAAGATCATTTTTATTTACAACGCACAAGGTCATTGCCGAATAATCGTAATCATTTGTGAACGCCGCCGCACGAGTGTTGAAATTAATGAAACCCGTTCCGCGTTTGTAGCGGTAATTGTGATCAAATCCAAAATGCATAGCGCTGTTGAATTTTTGATAACCCCATTCCGTTGGATTGATCAAATAGATCATATCCGGTTGAATGTCCCTCAGCATTCCCTTATAGTGAGTATAAAATCTGAATCTTTCGTTATTGCTTTTCTTTTCTAAGCCAATTGTAGCGCCTGCCAATCCATCAAGTGCTTTAAATTGCGAATAGAAATTCGCTTTTTTGATATAACGATTCAAACTTGTTTTGTAATTGAGTATGAACGAAAGCGGATTGTAATTATTTACCCGATCACTACTCTTGATCCAAGATTGTAAGAAACCGGAACTGAACCAACCTGTTAAGTCAAAAACGTGCTTGGTCATTAAGTAATCTCCGCTCAAAGCCACACCGATCTTCATGCCGTCATAACCATTATACCAGACGCTCGGACGCAAACGCATGTCGTATTGCTTCCAGTTTGGGGGATTGTAAACCTTTGAATCTAAGCGTACGTTGATGCGACCTTTTTTCATATTATTGGTCATGTCAATATCCGCCATGCGTTTGCTCGGGTCAATGATCACATTCTTAATTCCTGAATTTACATTGATACTGGCTGTGTAACTTGTTTTCAATTTTGGTCCCCAACCTATCCAACGCGGTAGAGTAGTAGCATTGGTTGGTTTTTCGAACCAGGTATTTGGAATGTAGTAATGGCGAGCCGAATCATTTCCATCAATGATGGCGAAATCCAAAGGCATTTCCATGCTTCCCTTACGTTTGAAGGTGATGTTGTAATTGCCATTGCCTTTGTATTTGATCTTTCCAATTTTATAATCAATGGTCTTTGTTGTTTCCATCCACTCGTCAAAGAACCAATTCAGATCTTGTCCGGTGAATTGTGTGATCGAGTTTCTAAAATCTTCCGGATAAGGATGACAGAATTTCCATTGGTAGAAATAGAACTGCATAGCTTTATCAAAAAGCGCCCGACCTAATACATATTCCAGGTTCTTAAGCATTACAGCGGTTTTAAAATAAACCTGGCTGTAACCTCCGCCGTGACGAATGCCGCCATTAAAATCATCGCCGTGTGTATTTAAAGTCACTTGCTCATCTTTTGTAACGTTTGCGTTGTAATAGGGTGTGTAAATATCCGCGTCAACCACCTTAACCGGTTTGGTGTACTCGGCAACATATTTTTGCATCAAGCCTTTTGGTTTTGGTCTTCCGTCAATTTCAAACGGACCGTCAATAAATTGATAAGTATCCGCGGTATAGAACTGCGTGAACCCTTCATCTAATGAAGGACGATACGTTTCATTACTTCCCACCATTCCAAAGAACCAATTGTGCGTTAGCTCGTGAATAAATAAACCTCGGTAACCAGGATCATATCCTCCGTTAAGCGTGATCATCGGATATTCCATTCCGTCCATGGCATCAGCACTAATCATTTTTGGATAATGGTAGGGGCCAATGTTATAAGCATTTACCTCAATGATCTTAGTGAGATAAGACGACGCGTTGTACCAGCCTGCCGCGTGCGGCTCCTGAACTAACGCAATACAGCGAACATCCTCGATCCTGGATTCGCCAATACGGTAATTTGGATCGCAGGTATAAGCAACATCGTGTACATTTACTGCGCTGAACTTCCAGGTTTTTTTTGTGCCATCTTTTTTAATGATCACAGAGGGCGGAGAGTTCCATGGTTTCTTCAAGAAGTTAGAAATGTCAAGTTTCTTGCGAAGCGTATCCGGTAACATTTCACTTTCATTGGTCATTACACCGGTGCCATCACAGATATAATTATTGGGAAGTGATAACTCAACGTGGAATGATCCAAAATCTCCGTAAAATTCATGGTCCATGTGTTGGTGAGTGTCCCAAGCCATTTTGCGATCAAATACAGAGATACGCGGATACCAGTGTACAATGTCGTATTGTTTGCTTCCAAATGAATTGAACATTTTCATTCGGTTGCGAATTGCTTCTTTATCGAAATAGGTTTTGAATTTGATGGTGAAGGTCACTGATTCTCCTGATTTTACCGGTTTTGGCAACCAAACTTTCATTACAGTGTTGTCTAGTTCGGTCTTCAACTCTTTTCCATCTACTTGCATCGACTCCACTTTTGTTCCAAGGTCTTGGTCGCGGTATTTTCCGTATTTTAAGTTGTAACCATTACTCTTGTAAAGATCAGAAGCGTATGAGTCTTTGGTTTGCGCATTGCTGTACAAATGGAAATACACAAATGAAAGGTCGTAAGGCGAATTATTCCAATAGGTCAGCTCTTCGTTTGCGCTGATCACATCAGTGCTATCGTTAAGATCAGCGTTAATGTTATAATGTACATCTTGCTGCCAATAGCCTTCGTAAGGCTTACGGTTTTTCCAATACAAAGGGTTGGTTACCGAACGGTAATCGATATACTCGTTTTGAGCAGAAAAGAAAAGGGGAATAAAAAATAAAAACGCTATATGTTTTAAGCGCATAGGTTAGCTGGATTTAAGTAGTAAATATGGGCAAAAAAAATGAGGAAAAAAAGGTAAAAAACGAACAATTTAACCTTGAGTGAACACCCTTTTCCAGCGAGCCAATACGAACAACTTGAATAGCATCTTCACATGGCTCGATTTATCTTGTTTGAACTGCTTTTTTAAGTGATCAAGATCCACAAAATCAAACTTAGCTTGCTCAATGTCATTCACCATTTTTGGAAATAGTTCCTTCACCCAGGATCTCATTGGAGTTTCAAAGCCAACTTTGTCTTTGCGCTCGTAAATTTCTTTTGGAAGAATATCTTTGGCAGCTTCGCGAAGAAAATATTTAGAAGTACCATTGTGAATTTTCCGTTTTCCGTTAAAACTGAACATAAGCTCGATCAAATTTGGATCGTCGCTAAAAGGCGTTCTGCTTTCCACGCTATGCCACATGCCGCATCGGTCTTCGCATCTCAAAAATGATTTCAAACGCTTGTAGCCAAGATCGGCGACCAATTGTTTATTCACATTAGTCTCAAATGAATTTTGATTGGAGATGGAGTAGAGGTCCACAAAGTCTTGTTTCAGGAATTTAAAATGACTTTGAGTTGTTCCGGGAAAATATTGTTTTGTTTTTTGCTTACTTAAAAAAGAGAAGGGTTTTGGAATACTTCCGCTCGATTCGGAGATTATTTTTCTATATCGAAGCGGGCCATTTTCCCTTAGCGTTTGATCCCATTGCGAAATAAAATGATGATGATAACCCGCAAATAATTCATCGGCACCTTGTCCATCTAAAACTACTTTGATGCTATTTTCCTTTGCCAAACGCATCACTCTAAATTGTGCGTAGGTACTCGTATCCCAAATTGGCGCGTCCAAAGCATAAATTAGATCATCTATGTCTTTTTCAAATTCCTGAACAGTTGGTTCTGTTTTTGAGTGTTTAGCGTTAATGTTCTTGCTTACAAGATCGGCGTATTTCTCTTCGTTGGTTGCACCATTCTTGAACACGGATGTAAAACAGTGTACAGGCTTCTGAGCTTGTTTTGCCATGATGCCGGCAATAACGCTACTGTCAATCCCGCCGCTTAAACAGGTTCCAACTTCCACATCGCTACGCATACGCAAGCGAATCGTATTTTCCAATTGCTGATGGGTAAGTTTGATCAGTTCTTCGTCGCTCGCGTTTTTGTTAGCCTCCGTTTCAATTTTCTTTCTTTCAAAATAAAATGACTGCGTGAATGAATGTGTTTTTGGATCAAAGTTGATGTTTTGTCCGGGCCAAAGTTCATTTATCCCTTCAAAAAAATTCTTTGGGCAATTTTCTAATTCATCACTCAGTAAATAGCTATGCAAAGCGCGTTTATTCATTTCCGCTTTTATCAAGCCCGCTTTTATAAACGCTTTTTGTTCGCTGGCGAAAGCGAAGTAATTATCGTTGTGAATGTAGTACAAGGGTTTTACTCCAAGCCTGTCGCGCGATAAAAAGAAATTGTTCTTTTCCTTGTCGTACAAGCAAAACGCCCACATGCCATTGAATTTCTTCACGCAATCTTGTCCCCATTGCTTGTAGGCAATAGTGATCACTTCTGTATCCGATTCTGAAACAAAATTGTGTCCTAAGGCTTTTAATTCTTCTTTGAGTTCTTTGTAATTGTAGATCTCACCGTTGTAGGTGATCCAAAATTTTTCCGAAACATCACACATAGGTTGGTGGCCGGTATCATTCAGATCAATAATTGCTAAACGACGGTGAGCAAATGCCGCGTAACATTCCAATCCTTCTTTGTATTCTTGTTTCGGAACATAAGCAACAGAACTATCCTTGAATTTTTCACTCTCTGAAGTTTTGTAGGGAGTAATTGCATTTTTCGTTATCGCCAATAAACCTTCTCCATCCGGACCACGATGTTTAATAGCGCGACTCATCTTTAAAGCTACGTCCATAGCGTTTAAAGAATTATTCTTGACGATGATGCCCGAAATGCCGCACATGATGTTTTGGGTTTATTTTACCCACATAAAAACTTTAGTGTTATTCATATAGCGATCGAAATCTTTATCCAATACGATCACACAAAAATCAATGAAAGGTAAAATACCCAATACGCCTCCAAAGGTTCCAATATACACAATGGGAACATGAGCCGCGGTTCCTAAATAAATGCGATGCAAACCAACAATTCCAAAAGGGAAAGGGAAGGCGAGAATAGCGGCCATGATCTTTTTGTTTTTCTTCTGGCGCTTCTTTAATATCTGCAAGATTGGATTGGGGCGATTGTGCTCTAAGGAGAATTCTTCTACAGACGCTTCGTTATAATCGCAGGAATCAATTACAGTTCCTACGCTGTCGGTAAAGTAAACTAGGTGAGAGGCTTTGGTTTTTTGAGAGAAACCCAAGAACAAAAAAAGAAATATGACAAGGCATTGACGCATTAGGCGTTAAACGAACTTTTACCTCCGTTTATTATCCCCATCACTTTTCCCGGCAATGTTTTATTTAAGAATGGACTGTTCTTCGATTTTGATTCGTTGTTCTTGTCGTTCAGTGTTGAGCATTGTTTGATGCTAAAGATGGTTAGGTTCGCGTCTGCTTCCTCTTTTATCGTTTGAGTGTTCATTCCAAGGATCGCTCTCGGTTTATTTGTGAGTGCTTCTATCGCTTCTTCCAATCCGTGATTTTTGAATGCTTCGGCTACACAGTTGAATGTTGTTTGTAAGTTGATGATCCCGAAATCTGCAAGATCAAATTCCAGTTCTTTACTTTCTACATCCTGAGGATTATGATCGCTCACGATCACGTCGATCACTCCATTTTCTACTGCCTTGCGTAAAGCCTCTACATCTTTTTTGGTGCGTAGCGGCGGATCTAACTTGTAGTTTGAGTCAAAATCGTTTAGAACAGAGTCATCGTACATCAAGTTTATCGCTGCAACTCCGGCTGTCACATTCAATCCTCTTGCTTTGGCTTTTTTGATGATGTCAGCGCTTCCCGCGGTACTTATAGTTGGGATATGAATTTTTCCACCGGCGTATTCAAGTAGACTGATATTTCTTTCAAGCATTAATTCTTCTGCTATCGATGGCATTCCTTTCAAACCTAAGCTTGTTGATGTTGCGCCTTCGTTCATTTGTCCGCCGTGCGAGATGTTTTCATCGTTGCAGTGCGCAATAATGAAGGAATCAATGTTGTTAGCGTATTGTACTGCTCTGATGAAAAGTCCTGAATGAGTTATGGGATGTTTGTGATCGCTAAAAGCAAGTGCTCCCGCGGATTTCATATCAAACATCTCCGCTAATTCTTTTCCTTCTGTTTTTACGGTGATCGAACCGATGGGCAGAACATCTACCAACTTATCTGTTTTATTGAGGATGTATTCTACCGTTGATTTGTTATTGATGGAACATTGTTTGTAGCCGTGTATACATACCGCGGTAAATCCTCCAGCTGCTGCGGCTTTTAATCCTGTTTCAATTGTTTCTTTGTGTTCTAAAACAGGATCGCAGAAAACGGTTTGCATATCTACCCATCCATTCGACACACACAGGTCTTCTCCTTCAATGATCTTGTAATTGGATTTTGGCGAGATACTTTTTTTGATCTCGGCAATTTTTCCGCCTTCGATCAGTATGTCAACTTTTTTTCCGGCAAATTCGCTGTGCTTGTCAATTACCGTTGCTTGTTTTATAAGTATGGCCATATCGCGTTATTTTAAAAAACGTATTAAACAAATTTCTATTGCTATGAAAAGTAGGGAAAATAAAAGGCACCATTTCCAAAGTTTCGTTCCATTTGCCTCTAGCTGGATGGCTTTGGCTACACTTGAGGTGTTCTTGTGGTCGATCAAATTATAGTTCTTCAAACTGTTCTTTGATATGATGTCTTTAAGGTCCTCTAAGGTAAGAAAAATTAAGTTAGATTCTAAACGGTCGTAATTAAAAGCCAGGTTTTGTTTCACCGAACCCTGCCAAACCACGTTGTAGAAGCCTGCCAAGGATAGTTGCTTGTCTACAAACAGGTTCAAATAGTTGTTAATTATTCTCATTTCGGGAATCATATCCATTTTGGTAGTGTGACCCACAATGTGCGGGGGAGCCTCGCCGCTTGGGCCTTCTGAGCGTAGACGTATGGTATTTCCTGTGTTCAATTTGTAAAAAAGTGGCTGTGGACGCACACTTGTAACCGCGATTCGGATGAACGTTGGAACAAAAAGGGCGTGTTTGCAGAAATTGGTCTGCTTTTCACCCAAAGCCGAACCAAAGGTGTAGATCTGCGCGTTTTGAAAATTAGATCTGGTAAGAAAAGGATCTCCATTTTGAATACTATAGATCACCTGTCCCGAACTTTTAGCATGGGGATAGTGTTGTAACACTAAAGGAAGATTCAACTGCGGATCTATTTTTTCGAATACACCTTCGAAGAACGGATCATTCTTATCTGGTTTATTTAGTTTCAAGGCGTGTGTATCAGGAATGGCGATGTTTGGTAAACCAAGCGCAGAGTAAAACGGCGAATACGCTTCGATGTTTAGTTTTGCTGAAGGAATCACTACGAGATTTCCTCCTTTTTGCGCGAACTTATTGAGTTCACTAATTAATCCGTTTGAGGGATCACTGATCTCATTCAAAATGATCAGATCCGCGTTCTTGAATTTAGAATAATCAATAGCGTTCTCCGAAAGTGACGTGTAGTTGAACAAACTATCTCCTGCAAACAAAGAGTTAAAGAATGGAAGTGTAGTTGCATCTTTTCCATTCACAAAAACAGTATTGATGGTAAGTTTTGAATTGAATGTGAAAAATAATTCATCGTCAAATGTAATGGGGTAATCATCCAGCTTTAACGACGCATAATTCAACCCTTCATTCTTAATAGTAAATGTAATGCCTATTTCTTTTCCCGAATTAGCTTCAATACTAAAGGATCCTATAGAGGTTTCATTTCCGTTCACTTTTAAGCGAACTGTTCCGGCGTCGATGGTTTTTTCTGAGCGATTCTCAATTCTTACATTTAATTTTTGCAAGAAACCTTTTTGTTGAATTGGCGATTCGAACCAACACGAATCTATATAAAGATTATTTGTTTCATTCGCCTCCATTGGAACAATGGTGATCCTGTTAATGCTATCATTCTTCAGGTCGGCAATATTGAAAGAACTTTTTTGCACATCGCTTAATTCGTAAATGAATTGGGAAGCTTTATTCTCATTTCCTAAAAATTCGGTCTGACGTTTGTGTATATCGGTAAATAAGCGAACGGCCGGCGAGATCTTTATCTCGTTCAGCTCATTCAGCATATCTTCCTTAGTGTAATAACGCTGGTGTTTTCCTTCAAAATCGTTTGTGATCAAATGAAAGCGGTCATTAGAACCGTAGGAATTCACGATCTCTTTTGCTGTTTTGCGTGCGTTCTCAAATAATTGCCCTTGCTTGTTCACTTCTTCCATGCTAAAAGAGTTATCAAGGTAAATGCTTATCGTTTTCTGATTCACATTAGCTACCGAATTATTTTTGTTGATCAAAACAGGCTGTGCAAATGCCAACACTAAAAGCGTGATCAGTAAAATGCGCGAAAATAAGATCAATAATTCTTTTAATCGCGATTTGGATTGACTTTCGAGTTGTAATTCCTTTAAAAAATGAACGTTTGTAAAATAAACTTTCTTGTAGCGGCGGAAATTGAACAAATGTATGACGATAGGTATACTTATGGCCGCTAAAGCCCATAAAAATAAAGGGTACACAAACATCATAGCCTTTAAAATTACTCAAAGGGTAGCAATAACAAGGCGCATTCATCCTTTTTTTTAAAGCAGTTTTTCACAAAAAAACCCAATATAATTCGTTTCTTTGCACACGTTTATTTTTTTGATGAGAACAGTGCTGATATCTCTATTAAGTAACGCCATTTTATTAGTGATGGTGGCCATCTCTATTCTTAGTTACTGGAAAGGATATTTAGGTTGGAAAGATCTGTTGGCTTTGCAAGCCATTATGGGACTGGTTTATGTTTTTTTGAGTTGCTATCAATTCATGAACGTGTCTTACACTGCCGATATTCCAAAAGAACGTTATACGTATTTCCCCTATAGCTTTTATATGTTCAGCGCTTTAAAGTTCAGCTTATTCGTTTCTTTCGCGCTCATGCTTTATACTTCGGAAACGCGCGTAAAATTCCTGGCGCCTATCTGTGTTATTATTGCCATTACCGAACTTTGTGTCACGCTTTTAAAGCTGTATCGCAAACTTGGTTTTGTAAGTATTTACGCCAATTACATTTTATTTTCGAAGCGTGTGATGTATAAAGTTTTCGCCGCCGATCTGGAAAAAGTAACTTTTCGCCATGGGATCTTTTATTTCATTCATAAAAACGGTAAGGCCGATGACATTCGCGTGCTTCATATCGAGAATCGATCTCAGTTCCTGAAAGACATGAGTGAATGGCTGGAAAGAAACAATATTTCGTTAAATCCGGAGTCTAAAACGGCTTTTGAGGAAATTTTTCACCAGAACTAAAGCGTATTTGTCGGGTTTTTCCCTATTTTCGTCATGCAAACTACTGATTTTGTGTATTTTAAACAGTAAAATTGTTAATACTCTATTTACGGTAGGTTTGAGATTAGGGTTTTAATGCTATTTTTGTAAAAAATTTTTGATGGAAAATATTATCCGATTTGGTCAGTCTAACCGCCAGTTCTTCAGTACTCTACGTTCGCGGGTTGACGATTATTTTAAGACCAATAAAATATCAAAGAACGCTAACGCTAAAATGGTTGCAAAAACCGTTGTGATGCTTTCTCTTTACATTGTTCCTTTCGCTTTAATGGTTTCTAACCTTATTGAATTTAATGGATTAATGATCCTTGGACTTTATGTGATCATGGGAATTGGAATGGCAGGCGTTGGATTCTCTATTATGCACGATGCAAACCACGGAAGCTATTCAAGAAATCCAAGAGTAAACAAGATCCTTTCGTTCACAATGTATTTGTTGGGAGGTAGCCCTCTTAATTGGCAGATCCAACACAACGTTCTACATCACACCTATACAAACATTTCAGGTAAAGACGAAGACATCGACGCACCAATTTGGTTATTGCGTTTTTCTCCACACTCTCCGCACTATAAAATTCAAAAGTACCAACATTTGTATGCATGGTTCTTTTATAGCCTGATCACCATTTTATGGTCTGTTACAAAGGATTTTAATCAAGTTTCCCGCTATAATAAGATGGGGCTTTTGAAAGTAAAGAACACCGAATACTCGAAGGAAATTACCAAACTTATCATTGCAAAGATCTTCTATTACGCTTTCATTTTTGTGACGCCGTTAGTTTTTACTAATGCTGCTTGGTGGGTAGTGATCCTGGGATATTTAACCATGCATTTAGTTTGCGGCGTGATCATCTCAACAGTATTCCAATGCGCGCACGTTATTCCTGATATGGAATTCCCTTTACCTGATGCAAAAGGAAATATAGAAGATGATTGGGCAGTCCACCAGTTAAAGACTACCGCAAATTTTGCAAGAAACAACCGCATCTTAAGTTGGTTCGTTGGTGGTTTGAATTTTCAGGTAGAACATCACTTGTTCCCAACTATTTGTCATATTCATTATAAGGATATCTCTAAGATCGTGAAACAAACTGCAAACGAGTTCAACGTGCCTTATATGGAGATCAAAAGCTTTAGAGAGGCAATTTATCTTCATGCGAAAGAATTGAAGATGCTTGGACAGAATACCGCAGTTGCTGCATAAAAGCATACATCCATAAACGCAATGGATGATATCTATAATAATCAAGACTATTTAAAGAAGAATCCTCACTGGCATCAGGAGGATTCTGCATTTAAGGCCAGTTTCATTCACGCAATTTTAGAAAAGAACCGGATAGTTTACAATTCCATTTGTGAAGCAGGTTGTGGGGCTGGCGAGATATTGATCCAATTGAAGCAATCGAATGGCTCTAAAGCCATTTCTTATAGCGGTTACGACATTTCAAAAGATGCTATTGAGATAGCCCAAAAGAAAAATTCGGGCATTGATTTTAAACTGGGAGATTATACCAGGGAAGGCGCTAATGCCGATGTTCTTTTGGTGATAGACGTGATCGAACATTTAAGAGATTATTTTTCTTTTCTGGATTCGGTGGTTAAAAAAAGTAAGTACACCGTTTTTCATATTCCTTTAGATATGTTCGTTTGGAGTTTGTTTAGAGAGAAAATGTTGATCGAGAGCAAAGAACGGGTAGGGCATATCCATAATTTTTCGGAGGATTTCGTTTTGAGTGTTCTAAAGGACCATGGATATAAAATCATCTCGAAGGAATATACCGAACCTGATTATTCATCCTCTTCGTTCAAGGAAAAAATAAAAAATGCTGTGAAACGCGTTCTTTTTAAACTTGCGCCAAGATTTACCAGCAAAACAATGGGAGGATATTCTTTGTTGGTATTGTGTGAGAACTCTAACTAAAATAGCACAGAGTCACAGGGGCGCTGAGTTACACGGTGACTTCTCTGCGTTACTCCGCGTCTTCGGGTCTCCGTGGCAGAAGCCTTTATTTCTTCTGAGATAATTTAAACAACAGATCTTTCTCGGCTTTCGTCAAACTATCATAACCGCTTTTACTGATCTTATCCAGTAAAGCGTTCATCGTTGCCTCTTCATTGGGTGAATTGCCTTTTCTTGGAGAAGAAGTATTACTCACCACCTTCAATTTTGTTTTAGGCTTTCGCTTAAAGAATGAAAGATCCGAAAGATCACGTCCGCGTTTTAACTGGTAACCGTACAGCACGCCAAACAATGCTCCGCCCATATGCGAGATCTTTCCACCCGTATTTATTTGCAAGTCGATGAGCGTACTAATGGCAAAAAATATCAGGTAAATATACTTGAAAGGTAGTTCAAGAACACCGAACAAGAACATGCGGTAATTTGGCGCGTAAACTAACATTACAGCGCCCACACCTAAAACAGAGGCCGAAGCCCCAAGCAAAATGGCATTAGCAAATGATGACGGGAATAAAATGCCGAGCAACAGTACCAAAGCCCCGCCGCAAATTCCGCTCATTACATACACGTAAAGTAATTTCTTTTCGCCAAACAATAAATAAAATACCTGTGTGTAGAAGTAAAACGAAATTAAATTCCAGAAAATATGTGCAAGGCCTAGATGCGTGAACATATAGGTAAAAAGCGTCCAGAATTTATAGCTGAAACCTTCTCCATTTAAGGGAAGTGCCATATACGGAAGGAGATCTAAGTGGGAAAGCGCGCCAACTAAATTGATGGTCAAGAACACGGCAATGTTCACAATGATGATCTGCACCATGGCGCCCTGTTGCTGAAAACTATCTTTTATGCGGGAAAGAAATGTCATTAATAAAAATGATTGCGATCGCGTCGCCAGATAAGTACCATGATCAATCCTACAAATAAACCACCTAAATGTGCAAAATGGGCAACGTTGTCCATGGCGTTATTTGAAAGACCAGAGAATAACTCAATAGCACCGTACCCAATTACCATCCATTTAGCTTTTACCGGAATAAAAAAGTATAAATACAATAAACGATTTGGGAAAAGCATGCCAAAGGCACCAAGCAAACCAAAGAGCGAGCCCGAGGCACCAATAATAATATTGTTGTTCAGGTAAAATTCCTTTTGTTGAATTAGATCCGCTACTTCCGCGTTGTCTCTTGAATTTCTAATGATCTCATTTACCTCGTTAAGTACTTCGGTAATTTGGAAATGATTGATGATGTATTGCGTTACAGCAGCGCCGAGGCCCGTAATGATATAAAATATTAAAAAACGTTTTGGTCCCCACACCTGTTCCAAAACCTGACCAAAAATAAACACACCAAACATATTGAACACCAGGTGTGTGATGCTTCCGTGCATGAACAGGTAAGTGATAAACTGGTGCGGACGAAAATCAGGAGCTAAATGATAATGCAACCCAAGATATTTGTTGAGATCGATCTGTTGTGTTTGTTGTAAGAGGAGTGTAAGTACGAACAATAACACATTAATGATCACAATATTTTTTGTAACAACAGGCAAATGCCCAAAACCGCTGGGCCTATATGGATCATTATAACTCATTTTGATCGGAAATGTTTGTCTATACTATCTTTTTCAATGCTCATGAAAATGGTTTTACCATCCGCGGTAAAACTTGGCCCCTCGCAATGCATCAAATGATGAATGATCAATTGCATTTCGTTCTCATCTAAAGGCTTTCCGGCTTTAATAGATGTGTTCTTTGCCATAGCGCGGCAAATATTATCATGCGCGTCAATTTTTGAATCGATGGTATTTAATTTATAAGATTCAATGATATTTTCTATGGTTGTTGCAACATTCATGTTCTCCAGATCGCTTGGCGCGCCATTTACCACAACGCTGTTCTTTCCGAATATCTCAATATCGAAGCCCAAAAGTTTGAACTCAGGCAAAAGTGTGCCAACCAAGGCAAAATCCTTAGGACTCAACTCAATTTGTTCGGGGAATAAGATCTGCTGTGTTGGAAGTGGGGATTGCACTTTTGTTTTGAAATAATGTTCGTACAAAATACGTTCGTGCGCGCGTTGCTGATCTATTACTAAAATTCCTTCGCTCACATTGCACACAATGTATTTATTGAATAACTGAAATGTTTTGTAAGCGATGGCTTCTTTTTGAACGCTTTCAATGATCTCTTGGGTTTGCTGTTCTTCAGGCTCCACATGAATTCCCGTTTTAAATCCTTCAAACAAGGTTTCCCAGTGTTTTACGTTTTTATCCTCGCCGGCATAGGATGTATTTGAACCACCCGAGCTTTTGAAAGGATTATAATCTGAATTGTAATTTACTTTCGGTTGTACAGGAACTCTATCTTTTGAAAAATGATCCTGCGTGATGCTTTCTGTATCAAAATCAATGGAAGGACCAAGATTCGCTTTTCCAAGCGCGCGTTTGATCACACTCATGAGCGTTACAAAAACAGTGCGTTCATCAATGAATTTAATTTCGGTTTTGGTTGGATGAATATTCACATCAATTTGTTTTGGATCAATATCCAAGAACAAGAACCAAACAGGATGAGAATCCATTGAGATAAGGTCTTTATAAGCTTCGTAAACTGCAGTACTTAAATATGGACTGCGAATAAAACGATTATTGATAAAGAAATATTGATCTTTTTTTGATTTGCGTGCTATATCAGGCTTACCCGTGTAACCGCTGATCTTCACGTAAGCCGTTTGCTCGTCAACCGTCACTAATTTTTGATTGAAATAATTTCCAAACAAGCCCATAATACGTTGCATCAATGGAGCAGGAGGGAGATTGTAAATTTCGTTATTGTTGCTGTGTAAGGTAAAATGAATATTGTGATGCGGTAAAGCTACACGTTCAAATTCGGTGATGATGTGTTTTAATTCGGTACTATCGTCTTTTAAAAAATTACGACGTGCCGGAATATTAAAGAATAAATTCTTTATAATAAACGTTGCTCCTGTTGCACACTGACAATTGGTTTGATCAATAAAATTTCCGCCTTCTATCACTACTTGCTGCCCAACTTCATCATCGGCTTGCTTTGTCTTTAATTCTACTTGCGCAACGGCTGCAATACTTGCCAAAGCTTCGCCTCTAAATCCTTTGGTGTGTAAATTAAAAAGATCGTCGGCGTTTTTTATTTTAGAAGTGGCGTGGCGTTCAAAGGCAAGGCGCGCATCAAACGGACTCATGCCTTTTCCGTTATCGATCACTTGAATTAGTGATTTGCCGGCATCTTTAATTATTAATTTGATCTGAGTTGCACCCGCGTCAATGGCATTTTCGAGTAATTCCTTTACCACGCTTGCAGGTCTTTGCACTACCTCGCCGGCGGCAATTTGATTGGCTACATTTTCGGGTAAAAGAGAAATTACGTTACTCATAGGGAATAGCGAATTTAGCTATTTATCAGCTAAAAAACAGCCAATTTTTAATAACAAATTATTGAGCTTGGTACTTGAGGAAGTATGTGGAATACACCGCAAATTCGTGGTTCTTGAAACATTTCAGTTTCTTTAAGAAATCAACGATCTCTTTTTGTTCGCCCTTATGAAAAAGCTCAGGATTCTGGAAAACAACGCCTTCCACTTTATCATCAGCATTAATGGTTAAAGTGCAATTGAACGACTTCTTATAATCCTTATCGCTAAAGAACTTATCCATCTTTGCCTTCAGGTCTGAATCCTTAATAGAAAGACTGGCGGTTTTAATGTTGCTGTTTTCAAATTTCCCTTCAATTTCGCTGGCGGGTTTCGATTCAGATTTGGCGCTCGCCTTCTCTTTTTCCTTTTTAAGTTTACGTGCAGTAAAATACTCCGTAGCTTTTGGATCAGCTTCCTCTTCGTCGCGCGAATCTTTGGCAGGACTCTTAGTAGTAACAGTTTTTTCGTTATTAGCGTCTTTGTTATTTTGAGCAGCCGCTCCGGAAGCATTATATCCAGGTACTGACTGATTTTGATTATTCTTGTTGTTCGCGAGCGCGTCGTCCATTTTTGAATTATCGCTGCGTTTACTATCTGCCACGTTCTTATCGGCATCTTCACTTGTGGCTTCAGCAAGAGTAACCGGCGATCCATTAACTTCCTTCATTTGCTCTTCGGCAGTTTTTTCAGCAGGCCCTTGTTGTTTAAAGGCCACTTGATCTCCACTTGAAGCACCGGATTGAGAATTTCCTTTGCCGCCCATCGCACTCATCCTATCCTTATCTGTTTTTCCCGATTTTTGAAGGTCTGCAGGTGGTTCAGCAGGGTTGTTCTCTGTAGATTCCAATACTTTTTCGCTAAGTACAGAATTATCCGCCAATCCGCTTTCCGATTTAAGATCCTTGTTTGAATTCATCATAAAGATCAATCCAATAATTAATGCTACTCCGGCGGCAGCCGACCAATAAATAAATAATGGCTTCCTTTTTTCAGCAAGCTTTTCCTCCATGCGTTTATCTAAACGCTGTTTCATCTCTATGGCTTCTTGTGTACTTTCAAGCGTAGCAAATCCTTCCAGCGCTTCTTGTTCAAACGCGTCCAGATCATCTCCACCCTTGTTCAAATGCCCAAGTAGCTCATCGAGATTCTTAGTAGGTTTATTTTTATCTATTGGCTTGCCCATTTTGCAATGCGTCCATTTTAATTTTTAAATTCCGTTTGCCATTTTGTATATGACTCTTCACCTCATTATTGTTATACCCCGTTATCGTCACAATTTCTGTGTACGATTTATTATTTAGGTAGAACAATTCCAAACACAACTTTTGTTCCTTATTCAGCTCGTTTAAAGCACTTTGCATTAAAGCGATCTGTTGTTCTTTTTCATTTAGATGCTCAACGTTGTTATAATCCATAAGGAATATTTCATTTTCTTTCACATCTAGCTCTTTTTTAAGCTGATTCTGCTTTTTTCGAAGCTGCATCAGGCAGTAATTCTTGCTATATGTATATAGCCAACTCTTGAAATATTCGACTTTATGTTTTTTTAGATCATTTAGCAATTGCCCAAAAATGGTCATTACAGCGTCCTCGGCCTCATCCTTATCCTTTAAGTACTTAATGCACAAACCCAGCACTAAATGGCCATATCTTTTGTAAAGCTCTCCTACATATACATTGTCCCCACTCTCCAAATATTTGTTAATGAGATCGGCATCGGAATGATCTTTGTATTTAGACAGTTGCGCCAAGAAAAAGCTGTTTTTTGCTTACGTAAAAGTAGCAAATTTATTAGTTGTAAATAAGGCTCAATAGTGTATATTTGTATGTTAATAACATTTTTTTAGTACTGGTATCTAAGCTTAAATATTTACTCATTCTGGCTATATGCCTAAGCTTTGGTTTTCAGCAGCCTAACCCCTCCAATTATGATACAAACGCCAAGATCAAGGCCGTTTTTATCTACAATTTCACGAAATACTTTGAGTGGCCTAGTAATAAAAAGACTGGGAACTTCATTATTTACATTGTTGGAAAGAACGACAACCTTATTACCGAATTAAAGAATCTGGCCGGGCGTAAAAAAGTAGGTAACCAGGATATTGAGGTAAAAAATACGGTAACTTTTGAAAAGGATGTGAATGCCAATATGGTGTTCCTGTTGCCGGAGGTTTCCAAGTCTATTGGCGACGTGAGTGGAAAATCAAAGAATAAAGGGGTGTTGTTGATCAGCGAGAATTCGGGCGGGGCCAAGAGCGGTTCAAGTATCAACTTTATTATTGCAGATAGTAAACAAAAATTTGAATATAGTAAGAACAACGCCATTAAAGCGGGTTTAAAGACAAACGATGATTTTAAATCGCTGGCAATAAACGTCGATTAAAAAAATAAAAAATGAAAGGCATGTGTAAATATTTAAAACCAATTCTGCTTGCAGGCTTCATGCTTGTGGGTATGGTTTTAAGTGCACAGGAAGCCAAGCTGGTAAGAGCTCAGTCCTTATACAATGAGAAGAAACCGGACCTGGCTCAACTGTGCATCGATAGCGTAGTTACGCATCCTGAGACCATGAAACGTTTCGAGGCCTTCACTATCCGTGGATTTGTGTATTACGAATTGTATAAGCGAAATGACAAATCAAAATTAGAATCATCTTTGAGAGACACTATTATTTCTTCTGTACGCCGTTCAAATCAATTAAAACCTGATGCCGATTATAAGTCGCAAAACGACAAAATGCTTTCCACCTTAGCGGCTCAATACCATACTATTGGTAAGAATTTCTTGTTCAATGAGTCAAATTACGAATCAAGTCAGAAGGCATACAACAAATACAGAGAAACAACCAAGTTGATCGATAGCTCATACAATTTTAGAGAACGCGATCTGGAGTATTACTTAGCGGCGGGAAGTCATTTCTCAGATAAATTCAATCAGGATAAATCAAACACCAAAGCGTTTGACATTGCCAAAGTATGCTTGATGAAAGCTTTGGAAATTAACCCTGGCGATACATCCGCCAACATGAATATGGGTGTGATGTATTTGAATCAAGCTACTAACTTGATTGAGAAAATTGATGCGGGTGAAGCTTCGATCAATGATCTTGACATTATACAGGAAAACGCTGTGAAGCTTGCCAAACAAGCCGAACAATTCTTCTTAAAGGTTTATAACCAGAATAACAGAAATAAAAAAGCGGTACTTGCACTTTATTACGTGTACCGCGTATTACTTGACGATGCTAAGATCAAACTCTTTGAAGCAAAATGCAAAGAGCTCAAGATCGAGGTAATGGATAATAATCAGAAAAAATAATTAACATGGCCATGAAATTCACCATTGGAAAAAAGATAGGTGCGGGCTTTGCTGTGTTGATCCTTTTAACGTCCATAGCATTCGTAGCAACCGTAATTACCTTAACAGATAGCAAGCGTAAAACCGATGAGGTGGTGGGACAATTAGCACCCAGCGTTGCCGAATTAAAAGAGTTGAACTTAATGATCCAGCGTTCGGGTACCGACGTTACGCAATGGATGTTCAATAGCTCAGCTAGCGATATTTCTTTTAAAGAAGAACTGGATAAGATCATTACTGTAGAATATCCCGAACAGAAAAAACAACTCGAAGGATTATCAAACGATTGGAGCGATACAGCGAAGGCGAAACTACGCGGTATCTTCGGTCGCGTTGAAAAGATCTTTAAACTGTACAAAGGCGAGATCATGACTCAATTGGTGCATCCTGAAGATTACCAGGACGCGCAAAAAGCAAGTTTCGCGCGCATTGCCTATGAAGACTCGCAGGTTGATCTTGGGCAATTATATCAGGAGTTGAATGAATTGATCACAATCAAGCAAACAAATGCGGCAAGCACAACCGAGGAGATGTTCAGCTCCTTCAATTTCCTGCAGCGATTTGTTCAATTGCTTGGTATCACATTGGTGGTTGGAGGAATTTTGATCGCCTTATTCACGGCGCGTTCCATTACAAAACCTGTTTCTAAGCTTCGCAAGATGTTATTGTCTATGGGACTTGGTATTTTACCAATGGAGCGTTTTCGTCCGCGTACGGACGAGATCGGTGATATGGGAAATGCTTTGAACGACCTGGTTGAAAGCATGAAGCAAACCACAAAGTTTGCTGAAGAAACAGGTTCAGGAAATTTTGATGCAGTATATACGCCATTAAGTAAAGACGATAATTTGGGTCACTCGCTCATAAAAATGAGGGACAACTTAGCAGAGAACGAACGCGGCCTCGAACAAAAAGTGAAGGAGCGTACAGAAGAAGTGGTGCGTCAAAAGGAAGAGATCGAAAGTAAGAATGGGCAATTAGAGATCCTTTACAAGCAAGTAACCGATTCAATTTTATATGCGAAGCGAATTCAGGATGCGATCTTGCCTCCGGATTCATTGATAAAGGAATTGGTTCCGAATTGTTTTGTGTTATTTAAGCCAAAGGATATTGTTAGTGGAGATTTTTATTGGTTCGATAAAAAAGACGACCTAACTTATTTTGCTGCGGTAGATTGTACCGGTCATGGTGTGCCGGGAGCGTTCATGAGTTTGGTGGGACACAATATTTTAAAGGACATCGTTAACAATACCGACCTAAAAAAACCGGGAGAGATGTTGAATAAGATGCGCGACGGCGTTGTGAAAACATTGCACGCCGATACAGACGAGGCAAGCGCGAAAGATGGAATGGATATGACGCTTTGCGCTATCAATTACAAAACTTTGGAGTTACAATATGCTGCTGCGTATAATGCTTTATATATTGTTCGGGGTGGAGATCTTATGGAATATCCTGCAAATAAATTCCCGATCGGAAAATTTGTGGGTGAGCATAGGGATTTTGATAACCAAACCGTGCAGTTGAAAAAAGGCGATACGATCTATTGTTTTAGTGATGGATATGCCGATCAGTTTGGCGGACCAAAGGGTAAAAAATTCATGGTCGGTAATTTCAGAAAGCTATTAACGGAAGTAAGTAAATCGGAGATCAAAGATCAACGTTACATTTTAGATAAAGCTTTAACCGATTGGCAAGGCGGCCACGAACAGGTGGACGATATATTGCTGATAGGAGTGAGGGTGTAAAAAACGTTCGACCCCTCCGGGGCCGTGAAGGACTTTGTGATTGCTTTTAAAAATGTTTGGCTCCTCCGGAGCCATTCTTTTTTGTCTTAAATTTTGCTTAATGGTCCCGGAGGGACCAAACATTTTTAGCAAGCGCAGCTGAGTAATAACAGCCCGGAAATGTCGAATAAAAGAGATCAGAATTTTATCCCCATCACACACACATCATCGATCTGCTCATGGTCACCTTTCCAGGCAAGAAATTCTTCAAGCAATTTATCTTTTTGGAAAGAGAGTTGAAGGTGAGAGTTCTTTACCAAAAGCTCATTCAGGTTCCTGTATTTGAATTTCTTTCCTTTTTCGCCGCCAAATTGGTCAGGATAGCCATCGGTATAACTGTAAAGTGTTACATTCTCTTTCAGGATCATTTTGTGTGCGGTAAACGGTTTGATCTCATGTCCATAAATGCCAACCGGCTGTTTGTCGCCATAATGTTCTGTCATCACGCCATTTTCAACTAGCAAGAAACCATTATTCGCACACGCGTAAGCGAGTTCCCTTGTTTTTTTGTTGAAGCGAAGCAACACAATATCCATTCCGTCTTTGTTCTCACCTGATTTTCCTGTTTGCTTCAAAGTGCTGATGATCTTTTCGCGAAGTTTATCCAAAATATCCGACGGTTCGCTTAATTTCTGTTCATTCACAGTTTCATTCAATAAACCGCTCCCCAACATGGTCATAAATCCACCGGGAACACCATGTCCTGTACAATCTGCTATAGCACAAAATACATGATCACCTTTCTCTAAGATCCAATAGAAATCTCCACTAACAATGTCCTTAGGCTGGAACAATACAAATGAATTTGGTAAATGTGCTTGAAAATCTTTTTCACTTGGAATAATGGAAGCCTGGATCTTTTGCGCGTAATTGATACTGTCTTTTATGTCCTTGTGTGCTTCCTCAACTTTTAATTTCTCCTCGTTTAATTCGTGCGTGCGTTCTTCCACTTTCTTCTCAAGAATTTCTTTTTCTACTCTTAATTTTTTCTCGCGCCACCTGATGTAGGCGTAACCACTTCCAATAATAATAATCACACATAAGGCATAAAACCATTTGGTGCGCCAAAATGGAGGTGTGATGGTGATCTTCAATTGCAAAGGTGTTTCATTCCAAATACCGTGACTGTTGGCGGCTTTAATATTCAATACATAATCGCCGGGATCAAGATTGGTGAAAGTTAATTGATGTTGACCGCCAATATCTATCCAATCCTTGTCAAGTCCTTCCATTTTGTAGGAGAAATGATTTTCGCTTGGTTCGAAAAAATCAAAGGCCGCAAATTGAACAGAGAAAAAATAGTCTTTGTAATCAAGTACCAATTCGTTCATGTAGGAAATGTTTTCCTTAATAAATCCGGGCTTGTTCAATACCAGAAGATCGGTAAAACCTAAGGTCGGTGCAGGATAAACTTCATGAATGTCGGACGGATCAAAATAATTCATGCCACCAATTCCGCCCATCATAAGTTTATTATTGCTGAGTTTTAAAATGGCGTTCGGACTAAATTCTTCATCCTGCATCCCATCATTCTTCGTGTAAACGGTATAGTGTTTAGTGGCAGGATTAAAACGGAAAAGATCGTGACTCGAGGTCAGCCACAAATGTCCTTTTTCATCTTGAACGCAGGCAGCAAATTCAGATTGAAGACCTTTTGCAATTGCGGTATGATCGATGTATTTTTTTGTTTTACGATCAAGTTCTAAAAGATGGCCGCTACACGTTGCCCATACTATGTTTGAATTCTTTTGATCAACGGTAATAGTTCCTACCGGCCCTTTATTTAAGCCAGCGCCAAGATCAATTTTTTCAAAATGTTTTGAATGAGGTTCAAGTAAGATGAGTCCGTTGTCTTTAGTTCCGATCCAGATCATTCCGTCGCTATCTCGCGTCATGGTAATAATTGTTGGTGAGAACAGTTCTCTATTTTTACCATCCATTAAAAATGTTGAGCACAGTTCGGTTTTTCTGTCATACAGAGCGAGGCCTTCACTCCAGGTGCCGATCCAGATGTTATTGTCTTTGTCAAGCACCATGCATTCAGGAATGTCGGGCATATTTCCTTTTCCGCCCGATTTACTATAGCATTTGTATTTCTTTGTATCCGGAAAATAATGACAAGCTCCTGCGCCATTGGTGCTATACCACAAAGTTCCATCAAAGTCTCGCAGGATATAATTCACCTGGGAATTACTCATCAATCCATCTTCACCCGGTTTTACTTCTGGTGTTTTTGTGAATAGTTGCGTAACTGGATCGTATATGCAAATACTTTTTCCGGTCCCGATCAATATTTCTCTATCACTCATTTGGTGGAAGGATAGCACGTAATTGTCATTGAGTGTATTTAGCTTGTTGCTTTCATGTTTTACGTGACCAAACTTCAAACTGCCTGGGTTAAAATAATTCAAGCCTCCTTTCCATGTTCCTGACCATATCAAACCTGTGTGATCTTGCATCACGCATAAGTTCGTATTATCACTTATAGTGTGCGGATCATCGGGATTATTTTGAAAGAAGGTTAACTTCCCGGTTTTTCGATCATACCAGGCAATACCTTTTTCCGCAGAGCACATCCAAATGTCTCCGTTCTTATCTTCCGTAAATTCGGAAACAAGCCCAATGTCTTTTAGTGACTCATATTTCTTAGAAGTATCAGACGGATTCCAGCAATAATCGGTCTTTACATCGTAAAAGGCAATGCCTCCTTGCCACATGCTTATCCATAAAATACCTTTGCTGTCGGCAAACAAATGACGGATCCTGGTGCCCGACAGTTTTATTTTCGGATTATCCATGGGGTAACGAACGAATTTTTTCTGCTCGGGAATGTATTGCGTTAAGCCAAGGCCACTATGTCCAAACCAAATGTTTCCGTAAATGTCGCGGGTAAAAGTGCGAACGTTGTTTCCAAGCAAAGAATTTTCGTTCTTATTATCGTGAAAAAAATTTGTGATGGTATTTGTTTTCTTGTCAAGTATAGATACGCCTTTAGGTGTAGCAATGTAGATCTTTCCTTTTTCAAGTTCGGCAATATAGTTGACGTAATCCGACGCTAGAGTAGAACTTTTTTTTGTGCTATCGGCTCTAAACCTCGTAACCACGTTGGTTAAGAGATTGAATTTGACGAAGCCTTCATTTTCCGCGCTTACCCAAAGATTGTTCTCATTATCGGCATATACCGCACGAATCGGAATACGACTTAAATATTTTGTAGCGGAATCGGAGCCAAGATTTGCAGAGATCTTGTAGCCGTCGTATTTGTTTAATCCGCTGTAAGTACCGAACCATAAAAATCCTTTTGGATCCTGGGTGATACTTGCGATCGAATTGTAGCTTAATCCCTGCTCAGTGGTAATGTGCTTGAATGTTGCAAATTGAGCCTGCCCCAGCTTTGTAAGGAAAAGAAAAAGTAATAGGAACCTTAGGGCCTTTTGCATATAACAAAAATAAAAAAATCCGTTACAAGAACAAATAGTATTTAATCCCCTTTTAGAGACAGAAACCGCAAAACATCTTTGATGTTCGCAAAGGGGGCGCAAAGTTCGCAAAGTTTTACTACTGATGGTTAAAAGAGGGCAAAGACCATTGGTTTCGCCAAGAGTGCCTGTAAGCAGTTAGTAAATGCGCAATTCTTTGTGTGAGCGGATGCCTTTGCCTTCTTGAATTTCTGCGGTTAGATGATCTTAGCGAACTTTGCGTATTCTTTGCGAAGTGCCATAGCACCTTTGCGGTTTCTGTCTTCCAATAGTGTTTTATATGATGTTGAGCACTAACTGTGGCGGACGCCCAATAACGGCCTTATTTCCGTTAATTACAATGGGCCTTTCAATTAAAATGGGATTCTCAGACATGATTTTGAGCCATTCTTCGTTGCTGAAGCTTTTCCCTTCATATTTTTCAATGAATAAAAGCTCTTTTTTGCGAATAATATCCAATGGCTCGCAGTTTAATTTAGTGAGGAGTTCTTTTAATTCGGCTGGAGTAGGAGGTTCGGTGAGGTAATTGCGAATATTTAGTTCGCAGTTGTTTTGTTTTAAAAGATCGAGCGCTTCGTTGCATTTGCTACAATCGGGATTGAAATAAATGATCATTTGGTGGTAGAAGCTTTTAATTGAAGATACATGTCGTTAAAACGCGCGCGGCATTTTTCAATAAAGTCTTCGTTCACTATTTTTTTAAGACCATCTACACTTTTTACTTCCTCAATGGAGAATTTGAAAACTTGTTCCATTGGACCAGCCTCCAATTTCACAAGGTATTTATCATTCATCTGAAAAATACTGATGGTGATACTTGGATGTGGTATGGAATCAACTATTCTCATCCTTTTTATATTTTTTGAGATTAAAGAGGTTTTGGAATACTCCCCAAGGACTTACGTTTCTATCTCCGTCTTCGTGAATGCGGCGTTGAATGGCGTACGCAAGATTTACATAATGCCCTTTTCCAACTCTAATTAAAACTTCTTTGGCTTTATCATCTCCATTAATGATGTTGGCGCAAGCTGCCCAATCAAATGCTTTTTTATCTAACAGAACTTTTAGTGCTTTACTGTCATCCCAAATAGCATTTACGAAGGCAGCGAGTTCAAAGTGTTTGTTTTCCATCAACCATTGAAACGCTTTTTTATCATCACGAACTGCTTCTAACGTAGCCAATAATTCCTGGTAACCATTTTGAATCAGATAATTTGATCCTTCCACATGTTGATTCACATGCTTCACAAACATTTCTATGGTATGTGTTGAATAATGTTTCATTTAGAATCGTATTTGCAAACGTAAATTGATCTGTCTGTTAGTCAAATAATTTGGAACCGCGTACTTCACACCAGTTACATCTGTTACCCACGTGTAAGAGACTGTGTTTTGAATAGCAAGCAAATTAAATACTTCTACAAATATCCACATATCTTTTAAATGATTAAAGGCATTTTTGCGTTTTATTTCCCTGTCTTCTTTTAACACATTAAAAGCAAAACCCGCGTCAACCCTTCGGTACGGAGGCATGCGAAGGGTTTGTTGATAGCGCTTGTGTGTTGGTGGCCCAAAAGGACGCCCACTTCCAAATTGCAAATTGAGGTTGAATTTACACCACGGCAAATTAGGAATGTAGTCCTGGAAGAACATCCCAAAGCTTACCAATTGATTTGTTGGGCGAGGAATATATCCCGGATCAACGCGCGCGCTATCAACCGCTATTTGATCGAAGGTGCGACCTTTTACGATCTCTTCACCATCTTTGTTATAACGGATGTAATGAATGTTGTCGTTTGAATATTCAAATGTCTTTAATATTCCCAGTGTAGCCCAGCTTTCAACACCTTTTACAAATTCCCCGTTAATTCTGAAATCGGCGCCGGTAGCATAACCTTTAGTA
This sequence comes from Bacteroidia bacterium, assembly GCA_044229315.1. Classification (GTDB taxonomy): domain Bacteria; phylum Bacteroidota; class Bacteroidia; order B-17B0; family Aurantibacillaceae; genus Aurantibacillus. The sequence continues at coordinate 1,536,509 of JBGATG010000001.1, read as the reverse complement.
TTGTTATTCGCAAAATAACGAATGCGAACGTTGTCAATTTCGTAGGTGATCAAGTCTTTGAATTCTTTATAATACGCCGCCATGATCAATTTGAACGGGCGTTTCCACATATAAAAATTATAATCGCTGGTTAACACAAATTGCAAAGATTGTTGCGCTTTTACATTTGGATTGATCTGCCCATCAATATTTCTTAACTCGCGGTAAAATGGCGGTTGATTGTAAATGCCCGTTGAGAATTTGAACAACCAATCACGTTTCCAATTTGGTTTGTACGACAAAGTTAAGCGCGGCGAAAAAATAAATTGTTCGTTGTAAGTCCAGTAATTGCCACGTACGCCCGCGGTAAAAATAAACAAACTCGAATCGCGGAAGGTAAGCGTCTTGTTATATTGCGTAAAGGCCTGAAAACGCGAACTGGCAATACCGATCTTTGTTTTGTAAACATCTTCCAGGTCAATACTGGTGGCACTATAAGGAACTATAAATCCCGCGGAATCCGCCATTTTCCACTCGCTGAGTTTATCGTTGATAGTTTCTAAGCCAACTTTTGCTCCCCATAACACTTCGGCTTTTCTTGGAAGATATTTTGTACCCTTATGCTCAAAATTGTAAACTGTCGCGTTCAAATAATTTCGTCCGTTATTAATAAATGTTCCAATTCCTCTGTTGTAAGCCACTTGACCAAAATTTGGTTTACTAAGATCGGCCTCCAACTGGTCAATGTAATATTGCCCTTGTACCGTATACAATTCGCGTTCATCAGCGCGGTAAGCTGAGGAAATGAATTTCAATTTCAAACTTTGATTTGGTTTGTACGTGGCACTTGCGCCGAGCATATACGTTTCATACTGCATCAATTCTTGTCCGTCAAAATAAACCGTTAATCGTAATGCATCATTCACGGTCCCAAAATTTGTTTGACGCGAAGCCGGGATCACTAAAAATTTGTTTGACGCGATATTTCCAAGGATCTCCACCTTAAATTTCGGATTCACATCCATGGTAATGAAACTTTGTACATCTAAAGCGCTCGGACGGTATTCTCCTTTTGTATCAAATGTTTTTAATAAATAGCTATTGGTGCGATAACGTGCGCCCAAACTCCATGCCACTAAACGATTATTCGAAATTCCCTCTACCTGCGCATTACCTCCTAAAAAACTTCCGGAAGCATTTCCCGAGAATTTTAATGGTTTTCTATAGGTAATATCCAAAACGCTGCTCATTTTATCACCGTATTTTGCTTCAAATCCTCCGGCACTGAAATTAATATTCTGCACCATGTAAGGATTTGCGAAACTCAAACCTTCCTGTTGTCCGCTGCGCACTAGGAAAGGACGATACACTTCAATATCGTTCACGTAAATTAAATTCTCATCAAAATTTCCTCCGCGAACAGTGTAACCGCTGCTTAACTCGTTACTGCTACTTACACCGATCTGTGTTTTTACAAGATCTTCAATGTTTCCGGTAACACTTGGTAACTGCAAAAAATTCTTTGGATCGATGTGAGTGATCTCTTCGGCACGCGTTTTTGTGTCGGTGATCACAGTTTCAATAAGCGCGTTCTTAAATTTAAGAGTTGGAGAAAATGAAAAGACTTCGCCTTCTTTTAAAAATACAGTTCCCGATAATTGAAAGTGATTGATGGAATTAAAAACAATGGTAAGCGAGGTGTTTGCCGGTACTATTAATTTGTAGGCACCTTTTTCATTGCTGAAAGTGCTGTATTTGGAATCCTCTTTTACACCAATACTTACATTTTCTACAAAATCACCATCGTTATCTTTAACAACACCGGTAATAATGGCGGTTTGGGCCCTTAAAAGGCCGAGGTTCAAGAGCAGGAATAGGAGCGAGTATCTAACTACCGTTTGCAATGTTATAACAACGAAAATACACAATATTTATTTTGCGGTACAGGCATTATTAATAAGCCTTTTATTGTATACTTCCAGGTAGGCCTGGCAATAGCGTTTTTCGCGCTCAAAAGGGAAAAGGGTTATGAGGGCATGATCGCGGAGAGAATCTCTTCTGTAATTGAAAATATTGTTGAATTTATAGTCGATCATGTCAATTACAAGCGAATCATTCACGAAATAATGACGAGAATTGGTGAAATATTCGGCATAACGTGCAGCTGTATCCTTATAACTCTTCCCAAAACTAAAGAAGGGCTTGTTGTAACCGATCAGATCTAAAACACTTGGTAAAACATCACTTTGCTGGAAAACCTTGTCATACGAGCTCTTTAGGCTATTATCCGGTTTAAAGAACAGAGCCGGAATTTGAAATTGTCCAACACAATCTCTAAAAAAGGGATGGTCACTGAGGCTTGTGTGATCTGCAATCAAAACAAAAATGGTATTTGAGTACCATGATTGTTTCTTAGCGTCCTCAAAAAATGCGCGAAGTGCGTAATCCGCATAACCAATACTTTCGTGGATCTCCAGGTGTCCTTTTGGGAATTTCCCCTGGTATTTTTGAGGAATTTTATAGGGATGATGCGAGCTGAGTGTAAAAATAGCCGAATGAAAAGGTTGTTTCATCTCACTCATTTTTTTTACCGTATATTTTAAATACGGCTCGTCCCAAATGCCCCAAAAACCATCAAAATCAGCGTCATTTCCATATTCATTTCTTCCAAAATAGCTGTCGTAGCCAACTTGACTGGCATAACTATCAAAATTCATGGTGCCATTGGCGCCACCATGGAAAAAAGCTGTAGAATATCCCAATGGTTTTAAAATATTGGCAAAAGAAGGATAAATATTACCGGCGTAAATACTATTAATGAAAGGATCTTCCATTAGCGTTGGCATAGACGATAGAATGGCTGGAATTCCTTCAATGGATTTATGCCCGTTTGCAAAGGCATTGGTAAAAGTTAACGACTGATCCATTAAGCTATCCAAAAAAGGCGTAAAGCTTTTTACTTTTCCTAGTTTGGTGTATTCTTTAGCGCAACTTTCCATCATGATCACCACAATATTTGGAGTATGAAGCGTATCATGTTTAAAATAATGTTCGGTTTGACAGATAAGATCGGGATCTTTAACACCGAGATCAATTAGGGGCAATTCTTTTTTCTCGAAGGATTTGATAATGGTGAAAGGACTGTTGAGTACCAAACTGATGTTCTCGGTTCGCGTGTATTTGCCGGCGTCAACAATATCAATCGGAATAATTTGAATACCGCCACGCATGCCAACCAAAAGGATGCCGCAAGCGAGGAGAAACGCGATGCTTAGATCGCGAATACTTTTTTTGTTGTATGAGTATGTTTTGGCAACAACGCTTATCCTTTTATAAAAAAACACTATGAAGTAAAGCATGATAATGAACGCCACCAATAAGTACCAAAAATCCTTCAAGTATTGTGGTAAAAGTGTAGCAAGGTCGGTTTGGCCACCCATTTGATTAAATAGATCGGCGGTTGAACGTTTCTTAATGTAAGGGTAATAAGCAACGTCTATCAAATTGAATAAAATAAATACGCTGTTGCTTAACATGAAAAGCCACAGCAGGATCTTTTGGTACAATTTTGAATAGAACGCGTTGATCGGCAAGATGGAAAGCAAAATGAAAAGACAATTACTTACAATGATGCTGAACGTGTCAAAACGCAGAGCAAAGAAATGAATGCTGAGGAGTTCGCCAATGCTATTGTCGGTAAATAAAACGCGGTTGAAGGAGTAGAAGAGGATCCTGCAAACAATATAAGCCAAATAAACCAGCAGGAGGCGTTTTACAAGAACTAATAGCTGGGAAAGATAAGTATTCAGCACGTTTGAATTTTGTACCAAATATAGCTAATTGCCAAGAGCTAAATTAAGGGAATAAAAAAAACCACCGCTTGGGTGGTTTCCTTTTTTATTTTGGACTTTTAGTATTGTTAGCAGGTTTCTTTTCGCCCGGCAAACCTTTTTCGTTGATCGCCATACGAGTTCCTGATTTTTTTGGTTCGGTTGTGCTTGTAGTTGATGTACTTGAAGTTCCTAAAGCTCCATTTTCAACTTGAGCTCCACCTTTCTTAGGGCTAGTTGTTGTAGCCTTCTCATCAGTTGTTGATTTTTTTGGAGTTTGGTTAGCGGGTTGAAGTTCTTGCGCATTTGCAATAGAAAATGCCCCTAACGCTGCGATTGTAAAAACAAGTTTTTTCATTTGTATCGGTTTAATAATTAAAGTTACGTATTAATTTCAAAACTCAGGCCAAATTTAGCAATTTAACTTATTTTAAAAGTTCAAGTGCTTCCTGAATCGATATAAGCTCATCTTTGAAGGTAGCAATAATAAAGGCATCAGTAAATCCTTTGACTTCAAGCTCCTTGCGGTATTTCTCAGCGGCATCATAACCAGGGAAACTTCCGGTTGTGAAACGAACGTTACCGGTAGTAGTTCCTTGTTTTTGAAGATCTTTAAGGTCTTTATATTTTTCTTCAGCTGCCGCAACTTGTGCCGGACGTTTATTTGGACCTAATTGGATCTTGAACAATACCAATTTCTTATTTACCGAGCTAAAGATCTTGTTCTCATTCAAATCTTCTTTATAGCCTTTTTCCACGGTAGCTTTAGTTTGATTCATTGGGATACGTTTTCCGCCTTTGTATGCGGTAATGAACGCATCGTTATAGCCTTGGATCACAAGATCCGCACGAACTGCTGCTGCTTCTTCAATCGTTTTAAATCCTTTTGTTACGTAACGGTAAACACTTTCACCTGATTTTAATTCAAGAACGCCTGCGCTGGTGTTGAACACGCTTGATGAGATCTTATTCTTAAATGCACCCAATTGAACACGGTAAACAATGTCATCAGGACCAAAACCTTCACCAGTTAAATTATCCACGTTGTTGTTTCCAACATTTGTACTATCCTGTCCTTTCACAACAACGCCCTCTTCAGCATCCAATAATTTTTTGATCTCTTCGTCGCTTAACTTGTTGATGTTTTTCCCTTTTAATTTCGAGATACCGGCACTTGTATTTCCCATCTTAATAAATTCGTCACGACTCTTCAAAGCACTTTTAATATGCTTAAATCGTCCGGAGGTATAAACAACGGTAGTCCCATCTTCCAAAGTAGTTGAATTGATATCACCAATACTTAACAAGAATGCCATCTCATCACTTGGAATTGCTCCTGCGTAACGCGCCAACTCCACCGTGTAAACTTCTTTATCAAGATCGATCTTAGGTTTTTTTGTATTGAGTGCGAAAACATTTCCAATATATTCAGTGGTCATGTTAGCATCGGTAGAATCATTCATATATTGATCATACCATTTCTTCCAATAATCATCATTGATGGCAACACCTTTTGTGTCAACAATAGCTCCTTTAACAGAATTCACCTCATCATCCCTGTAATCTTCAAAACCATCTCCGTCAGAATCATCAGGGCAACCTTTTGAATTTACTTTTACTTCTTTTGGTGTACCAGGACAATCATCTGTCATATCCTCAACGCCATCTTTATCGTAATCGCTCTTATCAAGTGCAAGCCAATCCACAGGTGAAGGATCAACAGAAGCTTTCTTCTTCTTTTTAATTTTAAGCGGTTTTGCGATCAAATCATATTGCAACGAAACAGACGAATAACTGAATTTATCTTTGTGATGATTACCACCATTTTGTTTTGTTAGGCCATCAATGTAATCTGTGGCGGTAAGATACATTTGAAAATTGAATTTGATATCTACACGCTCAGTGCATTTCATAATGAAACCCGCGCCGTAAGTTGTAGCGAAGGATCGCTCAGGATATTTTCCAAACAAACTCACATTGCTTTCACGCACGTCGGTTTCGTAAACATAATCTCTGCGGAGATCAACTGCGTACTGAGAACCGTTAGCAAATTCATCTATGTTCTTAATGCTGCCATCGCTCCAATAGTAATATTTATTTCCGTTAGCGTCGTAAAGATCTGTTTTGCTCAAGAACTCAAACCCACTTACACCAAAACTTACATAAGGACGAAATGTATACTTATCCGGAATAAAATTCCCAAAGTCGTACACTAAATTAACTCCACCGGCTCTTATCTCCGAAAGGAAATTATGATTCATGTTTGGATTGGTGATATTATTCAAGGATCGCTCGTTGGCACCAAGCTTTCCAAACATCACATTAAAATTCAATTGTAAGTAACGCGTTAAACGTTGAGATAAACTAAGATCAAAAGCCCAACGCGAAGTTAAAGGCGATTGAAAATTCTTCGAATAAAGATCCCCATAAAATCCTAGACGGCCGGCACCAAGTGCTACTTTTGGTTTCATGGCCTGAGCAGTTGAAACAAACATGGAGTCAGAACCAAGTGTATCTGCAGGATCTTCGTCTATTCCCGGACGATATTGTCCTTTAGCGTAAACTGTTTCAGTAGGAATAACGGAAGGCTGTAAGATGGCATAAAGTGAATCACCTACAGTTTCCTTGCCTTTATACTTTGAAAAAGGCTCAGGTTCGTTAATGTAATATTGAAGAAGTTCCTCGGGAGTTAGCTTATCAAGAGGCGAAGCTGCGGTATCCGTTTGCGATTTAGCATAACCGTCAAATAGCAGTAATATCAATACCGAAAGCCTCTTTAACATATGTAGGTAAAAATACGAAAATTAAACGAAACGGACGCACTTTTTATTACCTAAACCATTTCTGATTTGTTAGCATCAAAGCTTCCTGAACTGTAATACGTTTTGCACCATTGTACGCTACCACAAATGCCGATTGAATCGATGAGCGAATTCCGTCTCTTTGGTCGTGAGCGTTCTTGTATTCGCCATGATTACCAACCATAAATTTGTTCATTCCACCTTGCATTTCGCTGATAATTGAGCCCTTTACATTGAATTTGCGAGCCAACATGCCTGATGTTACCGCAGGATTGTTGAAAGCGCCGATCTGAACGCGGTAGTTGATATCACCGGCTCTGTTCTCGGTAATATTAGTAGCGGTGTTTGTTTCGGTTGGGGTAGTTGAAGTTGTATTTGTAGGAGTTTCTGTTTGCGTAGTTACTGCTACCGTTGTATTAGTTGGTGTTGTAGTATTTGTAGGAGTTTCGGTCATTGTAGGTACTGTAGTTGGCGTTTGAACGATCTCGGCCGAAGGCGTGTTTGGCAAGGTAACCACCTGCATCACAAATTTCTTACTTTGATCATTAGCCAGATATGATAGTTCACCTTTTAGTTCAACCATATTAGGACTTCTTCCGCTTAGTAAGTAAGAAATCGTCAATTCTTCTTTTGAAGGAAGAGTTACCCAAACAAATTTCACTTTTCCATCGGCAACTGAGAACGAACTTTCTGAAGTATTTACTGATTTTGCGGTATATCCAGCAGGAAGATCATCACTGTATTTTGCGAACCCCTTAACCGAACCTTTGCTGATCTTTAGTTCTATTAAATGTTCGTCAGGATTACTTCCCGGTTTAATATTTCTAACTACAGTAACATTTGCGCCCGGCTCATCATTTAAACTTGCCACTGTTGGCGTTGTGTTAGCCGGTTCAGTTGTTGGAGTAGTAGCCGCAACCGAAGGGGTAGTTGCAGTTGTTGGTGTTGTGTTTGCAACGGTTGGCGTTGTTGGAGTAGTGCTTTGAGTATTTGTTGAAGAAGTTGTATTTGTTGGAGTGGTATTATTATTTTCTGTAGCTACCGCGCCATCTCCGCCTATCATAATATCTACGGGAGTCATTTCAACTACTTGTTTATTGTTGTTTTCTACGTACGAGAACTTTCCGGCAATCGTTTTCGCACCACTCATGCCAGCGTCGGCTTTTAATTTGAATTTCACAACCACATCGCTTTCGGTTGGAAGTGCCGGCCATACCCATTTTACAAGACCCGTTACGAAACTAAAGTTCGCGCCTTTGCTATCAACTTCAGTTGCGGTAAAACCTTCAGGCATTTCTAATTGAAATTTGGCAAATCCGCCTAAACCACCTTTGGTGACTTTTACCTCGACCTCAATTTCCTGGCCGGGTTGCATTGATTTTGGCAAATTGCTTGAAATGCTTATTCCATCAGCGCCAGAAAAGATGCTGTATAAAAAGAACAGGATCGCATTGAACGTAAGGATTAAAAATTTTATCATGTGTGGTTATATTTTTAGTCTTTCGTAAAAGGGTCATGATTTTTTTGAACAGTTTAGGGGAAATCATGACAATTTCACAAAATCAAAAATACAGGTTAACATAACCGCACATTAATGCATGGTTCTCAACTTAGTAACAACGAAATGTTAAGATGTGGAAGGGTTATAAACAGCCGGTTCTTCCGCCGTCAACCGGAACATTAATACCTGTTATATAAGACGCGGCCGGACTAGCTAAAAACGCTACAGCGCTTGCTATCTCTGATGCTTCAGCGAATCTGCCCATTGGGATTTCGTGCAACATTTCGTTCTTAACCGCGTCATTACTGGCGTTCGTTTTCAACGCCTTGTTATCTATAATACTGCTCAAACGCTGTGTAGCCGTGGCTCCGGGCAATACATTATTAACCGTAATATGATGTTTCGCAAGTTCATTGGCCATCGTTTTTGCCCAATTGGCAACCGCGGCGCGAATGGTATTACTTACACCAAGATTTGGCAACGGTTGTTTTACAGAAGTAGAAATGATATTAATAATACGCCCATATCCCGAATTTTTCATTCCGTCTATACAAGCTTGCGCTAAGATATGGTTGCAGATCAAATGTTGATTGAAGGCGTTTTGGAATTCTTCAGTTTTTGCCGTGTTCGCAGGGCCAGCCGCTGGCCCACCGGTATTATTAATAAGAATATTTACCGGACCGCTTCGTTGAATGAATGCTTCGATCAATTCTTTCAATTTTTTTGGATCGGCAAAATCAACACATAAATAAGAGTGTTGTTGGTTGCTCGAGCTTGGCAATTCAGCTTTTACTTTTTTAAGTGATTCTTCATTGCGAGCAACTAAAGTTACGTTTGCGCCCATGCTTGCCAGCTCCATGGCCACTGCTTTTCCAATACCTTGTGTGCTGCCGCAAACCACGGCACGTTTATTTTTGAGATCTAAATTCATTTTTCTTCTGCTTTAAATTTTAAAATATCGGCTACAATATCCATTTCAAATCCGCGACCTACCGCGTATTGCAGCACTTTGTAATTCTTTTTATATCGAACTTTTTCTTTTGTTTCTCTTAGTTTTTTGGAGATCAACTTTTCGGCCACCTTCAAATATTCGTTTCCGTCAATTTGTTTCAGAGCTTTATTGATGGAGTAGTCGCTCACTTTTTTGAATTTAAGTTCGGCCTTGATCTTGTTTTTTCCCCAATGTTTGATGCGAAATTTTCCGCGAGCGAATGTTTCTGCAAAGCGTTCTTCGTTCAAAAAATTCTCCGAAACCAAAACTGCAAGTGCTTCGTCAACGTCGCTGGAATTCAATCCATAATCAAAAAGTTTACTTCGAGTTTCGTAATGTGATCGTTCCTGATAAGCGCACCATTTTTTTATTTTATCGAGGGCTTGTGGCAAACTCAATTTTATTTTCCGAACTTTGACAATATCCACACAACAAATTTATTTTTTAAAAACGCAGTATGTCGGCCTTCCCTCCGGATTTTATAAACAGTTTAAAACACATTCCAGGGTTTAATGAAGAGGCATTTATTAAAGCGCATGAAAAGTTGGCACCAACATCGGTTCGCATTAACCCGTTTAAGAAGACGCAATTAAGCTTTGAATTTTCTGCAAAAGTTCCTTGGGCAAACGACGCATACTATTTAAAAGAGCGACCAATTTTTACAGCTGATCCACTTTTTCATGCCGGATGTTATTACGTTCAGGAAGCTTCATCCATGTTTTTAGAGAATGCTTTGAAGCAAGTTGTGGATTTTGAAAAGGAAATTTTCGCACTGGATCTTTGCGCTGCGCCGGGAGGAAAATCGACCATTTTAAGTTCGCTTTTGAATGAGAAAAGTGTGTTGGTGGCGAATGAAATAGTGAAAAACAGGGCGGATGTTCTTGCATACAATTTGGCAAAATGGGGAAATTGTAATCATGTTATAACGAATAACGAAACAAGTTCATTCTCAAATATTAAAGGAGTTTTTGATGTAGTAGTAGTTGATGCGCCTTGTAGTGGAAGTGGTTTGTTCAGAAAACAAGATGACGCGCCCGACGAATGGAGTTTGTACGCAGTTGAGCAGTGCAGCATTCGCCAGCGAAAAATTTTAGAAGATATTTTGCCGGTTTTAAGTGAAAATGGTCACCTGGTTTATAGCACTTGCAGTTATTCCGGTTCGGAAAATGAGGAGATAGTGAAATGGCTGGTATCTGAGCATGGTTTGGAGGTAATTCCTATCAAAATTGAAAAGGAGTGGGGGATAGAGGATACTGGTTTTGGTTATCGATTCTATCCTTACAATTTGGAGGGCGAAGGATTCTTCTGTTGTGTGTTGAGGTCTTCCGGAAATGGCCACCCTAACCTAACTAAGAAAAACTCCTTCAAAGAAGTTCCTAAGACCGAAAAAGCCATTATTTCTGAGTTTGTGGACCTCAAGGAATGTCATCATATGATGCTTCATAATGAAGAATATAAATTAATGAATAACAATTGCTTATCACTAATCAATTCAATGAAAAACGACCTTTATTTTAAGTCCGTTGGAACGCCTATTGGCGAGATCAAACATGAAGAATTGATTCCTCATCACTTTCTTTCCCTTTCCAACCACTTGAGAACTTTAGTTGATTCAATTGAACTAAATGAAGAACAGTCAATTAAGTACTTAAAAAAGGAGAGCTTTCTCCTTCCTGAAGCATCCAAAGGTTTAAAGCGCTTTACCAATCTTGGTTTTGGTATTGGCTGGGGTAAGAATTTGGGCTCCCGAATCAACAATTATTTGCCTCAACATTTTCAAATTTTCAACAAGTCCTTGAAGCCCCTCAAGTAGCTAATTTCCCTATATTTATGGGCACCCAAAAAAATGTGTAAATATTTCGGTTTTTCTTTTGTTTAAACCGAATTAATAATTAATTTTGCAGTCCCTAAAATTTTTGGGGTCAGTTCTTTAACATTTAAACAATAAAAGCCGAAGTAGCTCAGCTGGTAGAGCTCCTGATTTGTAATCAGGCGGTCGGGGGTTCGAGTCCCTTCTTCGGCTCATTTAAATTGTTTGGGGTAATACCAGAGTGGCCAAATGGGGCAGACTGTAAATCTGCTGACTTCGTCTTCGGTGGTTCGAATCCATCTTACCCCACTTGGTTACCAAAAAGCGGAAGTAGCTCAATTGGTAGAGCTCCAGCCTTCCAAGCTGGAGGTTGCGGGTTCGAGACCCGTCTTCCGCTCTATAAGAGATTTGTGAGGTAGAATAGAGGCGTAGGGAAAGAAATTAGAGGAGAGAGAAAATAACCGTTAAACGGACGAGGTGAGAAAGGCTTGTGTACACGGCCGATGGAACCTCGGAGGTCCCCAAAATGAGGGACTTTTCGTGTATCCGAGCGTGTTGTTCTTTAAAAGTTTGGGTTGAACGTGGGGAAGGAGTAAAAGCTGTTGTAGCTCAGTGGTAGAGCACTACCTTGGTAAGGTAGAGGTCGGCAGTTCAATCCTGCTCAACAGCTCAAATAACTTGAAGAAGTATAAACTTGATAAAAGAGATTAGTAAGAAAACTAATATATACAAATAACAAAACGTAAAAAATAAAACTATGGCAAAAGAAAAATTCGACCGTTCCAAACCACACTTGAACATTGGAACAATTGGTCACGTAGATCATGGCAAAACTACTTTAACTGCTGCAATCACTACGGTGTTAGCAAGTAAAGGTTTAGCAGAAGTTCGCGACTTCTCGTCAATTGATAACGCTCCAGAAGAAAAAGAACGCGGTATTACTATCAACACTTCTCACGTTGAGTATGCAACAGAGAACCGTCACTACGCTCACGTTGACTGTCCAGGTCACGCCGATTACGTAAAGAACATGGTTACTGGTGCTGCGCAAATGGACGGTGCTATCCTAGTTGTAGCTGCAACTGATGGTCCAATGCCACAAACTCGCGAGCATATCCTTCTTGCACGTCAGGTAGGTGTACCTCGTATCGTAGTATTCATGAACAAAGTTGACATGGTTGATGACGCTGAGTTATTAGACCTAGTTGAAATGGAAGTTCGCGAATTATTATCATTCTATAAATTCGACGGAGATAACACTCCAATTATCCGTGGTTCTGCTTTAGGTGGATTGAACAACGATCCAAAATGGGTTCCAAAAATTATGGAATTAATGGACGCAGTTGATGCTTACATTCCGATCCCTCCACGTGATAAAGATAAGCCGTTCTTGATGCCGGTAGAAGACGTGTTCACGATCACTGGTCGTGGTACTGTTGCTACAGGTCGTATCGAAACAGGTGTGATCAACTCTGCTGAAGAGGTTGATATCATCGGTATGGGTGCTGAGAAATTGAAATCAACTGTAACAGGTGTTGAGATGTTCCGTAAGATCCTTGATTACGGTGAGGCTGGAGATAACGTAGGTTTATTATTACGTGGTATCGAGAAAAAAGATATCAAACGTGGTATGGTTATCATTAAGCCGGGAACTGTAAAACCACACGCTAAATTCAAAGCTGAGGTTTACATCCTTAAAAAAGAAGAAGGTGGACGTCACACTCCATTCCAAAATAAATATCGTCCTCAATTCTATTTCCGTACAACTGACGTAACTGGAGAGATCCAATTAGAAGCTGGTCGCGAAATGGTAATGCCAGGCGATAACGTAACAATTGAAGTGCACTTGATCGCTCCGATCGCGATGGACAAAGGTTTACGCTTTGCTATCCGTGAAGGTGGTCGTACAGTAGGTGCGGGTCAGGTTACTGAGATTTTAGACTAATTGCCATAGTCATAAATATAGGCAAAATGGCTCCCAAACCGGGAAGCCATTTTGCCATTTATAAAAGGCAGTAAAGTTTAAGGAAAACGGGTGTGGTGCAATGGTAGCATACCGGTCTCCAAAACCGTTGATGGGAGTTCGAATCTCTCCACCCGTGCACTAAAAAAAACGATGAGGTAGAGCAAATTCTCTTCGTCACAAAAAGAAAAAAAGAAATGAGTAAGTTTTCTGAATATTTAAGCGAAACAAAGAACGAACTTCTAAACAAAGTAAGTTGGCCAACCTGGAGTGAATTACAGGGAAGCGCTGTAGTTGTAATGGTGGCATCGATCATCATTTCATTAGTGGTATTCCTAATGGATATTGGCTTTGACAATTTGATGAAAGCCGCTTACAGTTTAGTTAGTTAATAAAATAAAGACATTTAAAAATGGCTGAAGTAACCAAAACAGATAACGCGATCAACCGTAAATGGTATGTGGTTCGCGCTATCAGTGGTCAAGAGAAGAAGGTAAAGCAATACATTGAAATGGAAATTTCTCGTTTGAAATTAACAGATTATGTAGCGCAAGTGTTGATCCCAACTGAAAAGATCATCCAGATCCGTAATGGTAAAAAAACCACCAAGGAGCGTTCTTTCTATCCTGGATACGTATTGATCGAAGCTGCTTTGGCAGGTGAGATCCCGCACATCATTAAGAACATCACGGGCGTTATTGGTTTCCTTGGAGAAACTAAAGGCGGAGATCCTGTGCCAATGCGCTTAAGCGAAGTGAACAGAATTTTAGGAAAAGTTGATGAGTTAACTGAAAGCGAAGGAACCATGGCTACAAATTACATGGTTGGCGAATCAGTAAAAGTAATTAACGGTCCATTCAACGGATTCAATGGTATCATTGAGGAAGTAATGGAAGACAAAAAGAAAATTAAAGTAACCGTGAAGATCTTTGGCCGAAAACAGCCGGTTGAATTGAATTTCGGTGAAGTAGAAAAAGAATAAGAAATTAAAGGAAAAAGGGAAAAGTAAAAAGACAAAAATGCCGAAGACCGGCGAATAACTTTTGACTTTGAACTTTTAACTTGAAAAAACTGGATGGTGTAAAAAGGTAAAGAGTGCTTTGCTGCTTCCAACTCAAAGTAACCACCTTGTAAAACCAACCATATAAAAGATGATCTATAGGTGAGACATTAGATCGTTGAAATAAAATAAATAAAGTAAAAACTAGAAAAGAAATGGCAAAAGAGTTATCAGCAATAGTGAAATTGCAAATCAAAGGTGGAGCTGCTAACCCATCGCCTCCTATCGGTCCTGCTTTAGGTGCCAAGGGTGTTAACATTATGGAGTTCTGCAAACAGTTCAACGCAAGAACTCAGGATCAACCTGGAAAAATTCTTCCGGTTATCATTAATGTTTACTCTGACAAGTCGTTTGATTTCGTGATCAAACGTCCTCCTGTTGCAGTGCAGATAAAAGAGGCTACCAAAATTCAAACTGGTTCGGCTACAAGCAACCGTAAAAAGGTTGGTTCAATTAGCTGGGATCAGATCAAGAAGATCGCTGAAGACAAAATTGTAGACATGAACTGTTTTACAATTGAATCTGCAATGATGATGGTAGCGGGTACAGCTCGTAGTATGGGAATTAACGTTTCCGGAAACAAGCCTTTCTAATTAAATAAATTAATAAACAAAAAAACGCTTTCAAAAAAATGGCAACGTTAACTAAAAAAAGAAAAGCTGCTGAAGCAAAATATGATGCTACTAAAGCTTACTCCATACAAGATGCGTCAAAGATCGTAAAAGAAATTACGACAACTAAATTTGACTCATCTGTGGATCTTGCGATCCGCTTAGGAGTTGATCCAAGGAAAGCTAACCAAATGGTACGTGGTACTGTAAGTTTACCTCACGGAACCGGAAAAACACTTCGCGTATTAGCGATCGTTACTCCGGATAAAGAAGCTGAGGCAAAAGCTGCAGGTGCGGACTTTGTTGGGTTAGACGAGTACATTGAGAAAATAAAAGGTGGTTGGACAGATGTTGATGTAATTATCACAATGCCTTCTGTAATGGGTAAAGTTGGTGCTTTAGGTCGTGTATTAGGTCCTCGTGGCTTAATGCCAAATCCTAAAACCGGTACTGTAACCATGGACGTAGGTAAAGCTGTAACCGATTCAAAAGGTGGTAAAATTGATTTCAAAGTAGACAAAGCGGGTATCATTCACGCGTTAGTAGCAAAAGCATCGTTTGATGCTGCAAAAATTGCTGACAATGCAAATGAATTGATCCAAGCAGTATTGAAATTGAAGCCATCAAGTGCAAAAGGCGCATATGTAAAATCAGTTACAATGAGCAGCACTATGAGTCCGGGTATCATGATCGACACCAAATCATTTAATTAAAAACTGCTAAAAGAAATAACTCATGAATAAAGAGGAAAAAACAAAAGTGATAGATGGGCTTGTTAGCGACTTAAACGCTAATACCAAGATCTATTTAGCAGATTGTTCTTCATTAACGGTTGAAAAAGTAAATAGTTTCCGCAGAGCTTGTTTCGCAAGAAAAATTTCGGTGAGAGTTGTAAAAAATTCTTTATTGAAGAAAGCGATCGAGCGTGCAAGCGATTCACGTTTGGCAGAGCTTATCCCTGCATTAAAAGGTGAAACTGCTTTGATGTTTTGCGACACATCCAGTGCTCCTGCAAAAGTGATCAAAGAATTTCGCGCAAAGAACGCTAAACCTTTATTGAAAGGTGCTTTCGTTGAGGAAATGATTTTCTTGGGCGACAACAATTTGGATGCACTTGCTGCATTGAAATCTAAGAACGAAATGATCGGAGAGATCATTGGATTACTCCAATCTCCGATCCAACGCGTACTTGGTGGCTTAGAAAACCGTAAAGACAAAGATGGAGGAGAAGCTGCGGCTTAATCTCGATCAAGAATGATCAAAAACAAAAAGAGTAAAAATTAATTAATTAAAAATTTAAAAACCATAATAAAATGGCAGACGTAAAATCAGTAGCTGAAACATTAGTAGGCTTAACAGTAAAAGAAGTACAAGACTTAGCTAAAATATTAAAAGACGAGTACGGTATCGAACCTGCTGCAGCTGCGGTTGTAGTATCAGGTGGTGGTGCTGGTGGTGGCGATGCAGCTGCTGCTAAAACTACATTCGACGTTATCCTAAAAGAAGCTGGTGCAGCTAAATTAGGCGTTGTAAAAGTTGTAAAAGACTTAACAGGTCTTGGATTGAAAGAAGCTAAAGATTTAGTGGATGGCGCTCCAAAACCGGTAAAAGAAGGAATTAGCAAGGAAGAAGCTGAAGCTTTGAAAAAAGCTTTAGAAGAAGCTGGTGCTAAAGTAGAAGTTAAGTAATTTCTACCAGATCATTGAAGGGAGGACTCTCAGAGTTCCTCCCCTCATTTGTTGTTTAGCAACAAACAGGTCCCTCTTTTATTGATGAATTTAAACGATACATACCTTGGCAGCAACTAAAAATCAAAAACGAGTTAACTTCTCGTCAAACAAGTTCCCGATCGAGTATCCAGATTTTTTGGATATCCAGATCAAATCTTTCCAGGATTTTTTCCAATTGGAAACTACACCGGATAACCGTAAGAAAGAAGGGTTATTTAAGGTGTTCGCTGAGAACTTCCCGATCTCCGATGCGAGAAACAATTTCGTATTAGAGTTCAAGGATTATTACATCGATCCGCCTCGCTATTCTCTTGATGAGTGTATCGAACGTGGTTTGACCTACAGCGTGCCTTTGAAGGCAAAATTATATTTGTATTGTACAGATCCTGAGCATGAGGATTTCGAACCTATCATGCAAGACGTGTATTTGGGAACCATCCCTTATATGACGCCAAAAGGATCATTTATCATAAATGGTGCTGAGCGTGTGATTGTTTCTCAATTACACCGTTCCCCTGGTGTGTTCTTCGGTCAAAGCCGTCACGCCAATGGAACTAAGCTTTACAGCGCCCGAGTTATTCCGTTCAAAGGGTCGTGGATAGAATTTGCCACCGACATCAACAACGTAATGTACGCTTACATTGATCGTAAGAAAAAATTACCTGTTACAACGTTATTACGTGCTATCGGTTTTGAGAGTGATAAACAAATTCTCGAAATTTTCGGTTTAGCTGACGAAGTAAAAGTTTCAAAAGCAGGATTAAAGCGTGAAGTTGGTCGTAGATTAGCTGCACGTGTTCTAAAAACATGGATCGAAGATTTCGTTGATGAGGATACCGGAGAGGTAGTTTCTATCGAACGTAACGAAGTTATCTTAGATCGTGAAACGCTTTTGGAAGATGCACACATTGATTTGATCGCAGATGCAGGAGTAAAATCTATCATCCTTCACAAGGAAGATGTGAACACTGCTGATTTCGCGATCATCTATAACACACTACAAAAAGATTCAACCAACTCAGAAAAAGAGGCGATCGAGTTCATCTACCGTTTACTTCGTAACGCTGAGCCACCGGATGAAGAAACTGCACGTGGTGTAATTGATAAATTGTTCTTCTCTGATAAACGTTATGATCTAGGTGAAGTTGGACGTTACCGTATCAATAAAAAATTCGGTATCGATATCCCAATGGACATTCGCGTATTGACCAAAGAAGATATGATCCTCATCATTAAATATTTGATCGAGTTGATCAACTCGAAAACAAATGTGGATGATATCGATCATTTGTCAAATCGTCGTGTTCGTACCGTAGGTGAGCAATTATACGCTCAATTCGGTGTGGGTTTAGCGCGTATTGCCCGTACAATTCGTGAGCGTATGAACGTTCGCGATAACGAGGTGTTCTCGCCAACCGATTTGATCAACGCAAAAACATTATCATCTGTGATCAACTCGTTCTTCGGGACAAACCAATTATCACAGTTCATGGATCAAACCAACCCATTATCGGAGATCACGCACAAGCGTCGTCTATCGGCACTCGGGCCAGGAGGTTTATCCCGTGAGCGTGCAGGTTTCGAGGTTCGTGACGTTCACTACACACACTACGGTCGTTTATGTACAATTGAAACACCAGAGGGACCAAACATTGGTTTGATCTCTTCATTGTGTGTTTTCGCTAAAGTAAATAAACTTGGTTTTATCGAAACACCGTTCCGTAACGTAAAAGATAGCAAAGTTGAGGTTAATAAAGCGGTTGTTTATTTAACTGCTGAAGAAGAAGATCAAAAGAACATCGCACAAGCCAATGTGGATTTAGATGATAAAGGAAACTTCATCACTCAAAAGATCACATCTCGTCGCGAAGGTGATTTCCCTATTCTTGACCCTTCTGCTATCCATTTAATGGACGTAGCACCAAATCAAATTGCTTCTATCGCGGCCTCTTTAATTCCGTTCTTGGAGCATGATGATGCTAACCGTGCGTTAATGGGATCGAACATGCAACGTCAAGCTGTTCCATTATTACGTCCTCAAGCACCGATCGTTGGTACAGGTATCGAA
The DNA here is from genome assembly GCA_044229315.1 of Bacteroidia bacterium. Taxonomy (GTDB): domain Bacteria; phylum Bacteroidota; class Bacteroidia; order B-17B0; family Aurantibacillaceae; genus Aurantibacillus. The sequence goes on along the minus strand of JBGATG010000001.1, from coordinate 1,518,165 downwards.
GCACGTGTTGCTGAAGATAGCCGCGTATTGATCAATGCTGAGAACAATGGTATTGTTGAATATGTTGATGCTCGTGAAATTGTAATTCGTTACAACCGTTCAGAAGAAGAAAAATTAGTAAGCTTCGAAGGCGATGTAAAAACGTATAAATTAACTAAGTTCCAAAAAACGAACCAATCTACTTGTATGAACTTGAAACCGATCGTGAAGAAAGGCGATAAAGTTTCTAAAGGACAAGTATTATGCGAAGGTTATGCTACGCAAGACGGTGAGTTGGCATTAGGACGTAACTTAAAAGTTGCATTCATGCCTTGGAAAGGTTACAATTTTGAGGATGCTATCGTGATCTCTGAAAAGATCGTTCGCGATGATATCTTCACGTCAATTCACATTGATGAGTACACTTTAGAAGTGCGCGACACAAAACGTGGTTTAGAGGAGTTAACTCCGGATATTCCTAACGTAAGTGAAGAAGCAACTAAAGATCTTGATGAGAATGGAATTGTTCGCGTTGGTGCTGATGTGAAAGAAGGCGATATCCTTATCGGTAAGATCACTCCAAAAGGTGAAACAGATCCTTCTCCGGAAGAGAAATTGTTACGCGCTATCTTTGGTGATAAAGCCGGTGATGTGAAAGATGCTTCATTGAAAGTATCTCCATCTATCAAAGGTGTTGTAATTGATAAAAAATTATTCTCTCGCGCTATTAAGGATAAAAAGACTAAGGCAGAAGAGAAACCAATGATCGAGAAATTGGATTCGGAACACGAGAAGAATGTTTACAATCTTAAATTGAAATTGGTTGACAAATTATTCGTGCTTGTGAACGGAAGAACGTCTCAAGGTGTTACAAATATTTTAGGTGAAGAAATTATTCCTCGCGGAACAAAATTCACTCAAAAATTATTAGAGCGCGTTGATTATTCGGAAGTAAATCCAAGTAACTGGACAACTGATAAAGACAAAAATGAATCTGTTGAGCGTTTGCTTCACAACTTCATGATCCAGTACAACGATCTATTAGGAAAATACAAACGTGAGAAATTCCAAATTTCAGTTGGTGATGAATTACCAAACGGAATTGTGAAACTTGCAAAAGTTTATATCGCTCAAAAACGTAAGTTAAAAGTGGGTGATAAGATGGCGGGTCGTCACGGTAACAAGGGTATTGTTGCTCGTATCGTGAAAGATGAAGATATGCCATTCTTAGAAGATGGAACACCGGTAGATATCGTACTGAATCCACTTGGGGTACCTTCTCGTATGAACTTGGGTCAAATTTATGAAACAGTTCTTGCTTGGGCCGGACAAAAATTAGGATTGAAATTCTCAACTCCAATTTTCGATGGTGCATCAATTGATGAAATTGATGAGTACACTAAAAAAGCAGGTGTTCCGCAATACGGACGCACTTACTTATATGATGGTGGAACAGGTGAGCGTTTTGACCAACCTGCAACTGTCGGTATCATTTACATGTTGAAATTAGGTCACATGGTGGATGATAAGATGCACGCTCGCTCGATCGGACCTTATTCATTGATTACGCAACAACCTTTAGGTGGTAAAGCACAATTTGGTGGTCAGCGTTTTGGTGAGATGGAGGTTTGGGCGCTTGAAGCATACGGTGCTGCAAACGTGTTACAAGAATTATTGACTGTGAAATCAGATGATGTTATTGGCCGTGCAAAAGCTTATGAAGCAATTGTAAAAGGTGAGAACATCCCTACGCCTGGTATTCCTGAGTCGTTCAACGTATTGTTGCACGAATTAAGAGGTCTTGCGTTAGACATCACAATGGATTAAACATTTTGAAATTCTCTCTCCGAAAGGGGAGAGAATTAAAAATGAGATTGGAACACAAACAATAAATTAAAAATTAAACCAGAAAATATAAAATGGCTTTAAGAAGAGATAACAAACAGAAAGCAAATTTCTCCCGCATAACGATCAGCTTAGCTTCACCAGAAACTATCCTGAAACGCTCAAGCGGGGAAGTGCTTAAACCTGAAACTATAAATTACCGTACTTACAAACCTGAGCGTGATGGTTTGTTCTGCGAGCGTATTTTTGGTCCTGTAAAGGATTACGAATGTCACTGCGGAAAATACAAGCGTATCCGTTACAAAGGCATCGTGTGCGATCGTTGCGGTGTTGAAGTAACTGAGAAAAAAGTACGTCGTGAGCGTATGGGTCACATCAATTTAGTTGTGCCTGTTGCTCATATCTGGTATTTCCGTTCGTTACCAAATAAAATTGGTTACTTATTGGGATTGCCAACCAAGAAATTGGATATGATCATTTACTACGAGCGTTATGTAGTAATTAATTCAGGTATTGCTGCTGAGAAAGGTGTTAGCTACTTAGATTTCTTAACTGAAGAAGAGTATTTGAATACACTTGACACTTTACCAAAAGAAAATCAACTATTGGATGACGCTGATCCGAACAAATTTGTAGCGAAGATGGGTGCTGAAGCGTTACAAGAATTGTTGTCGCGTTTAGATCTAGATTCATTATCATACGAATTACGTCACAAAGCCAGCAACGAAACTTCACAGCAACGTAAGAACGAAGCTTTGAAACGTTTGCAGGTTATTGAGGCTTTCCGTCAGGCTAATCAAAATGTGGTGAACAAACCTGAATGGATGATCATTAAAGTAGTACCGGTTATTCCACCGGAATTACGTCCACTCGTTCCATTGGATGGTGGTCGTTTCGCTACTTCTGATTTGAATGATTTGTACCGTCGTGTAATTATCCGTAACAACCGTTTGAAGCGTTTGATCGAGATCAAAGCTCCGGATGTGATCTTACGTAATGAGAAACGTATGTTGCAAGAGTCGGTAGATTCATTGTTTGATAACTCGCGTAAATCTAACGCGGTTAAAACTGAATCAAACCGTGCATTGAAATCATTATCTGATTCATTAAAAGGTAAACAAGGACGTTTCCGTCAAAACTTATTGGGTAAACGTGTAGATTATTCAGCACGTTCGGTAATTGTTGTAGGTCCTGAATTAAAACTACACGAGTGCGGTTTACCAAAAGAAATGGCTGCTGAGTTATTCAAACCATTTATCATCCGTAAGATGATCGAGCGTGGTATTGTAAAAACAGTAAAATCAGCTAAGAAAATTGTTGACCGTAAAGAACCAATTGTGTGGGATATTTTAGAGAACGCGTTAAAAGGACATCCAGTTCTACTTAACCGTGCTCCAACACTCCACAGATTAGGTATTCAAGCGTTCCAACCAAAATTGATCGAAGGAAAAGCGATCCAGTTGCATCCATTGGTGTGTACTGCGTTCAACGCCGATTTCGACGGTGATCAAATGGCGGTACACGTTCCATTAGGACATGCCGCAATTTTGGAAGCACAAATTTTGATGTTGGCTGCGCATAACATTTTGAACCCTTCAAACGGTGCGCCGGTTGCGGTTCCATCGCAAGACATGGTGCTAGGTTTATATTACTTAACAAAAGGTAAGAGAAACTTAGCTGATGACGGTGTAAAAGGAGAAGGTAAGATATTTTACTCTGCAGAAGAGGTGAACATTGCTTTGAACGAAAAGCAAGTAGATCTTCATGCTACTATCAAAGTAAAAATCACAAATGCGTTAGAAGATGGTAAATTGGTTGCGAAAGTAATTGACACAACTGTGGGTCGTGTTATTTTCAATACTGTGGTTCCGCATGAAGTTGGTTACATCAACGAGTTGTTGACCAAAAAATCTCTTCGTGATATCATTGGTAATGTGATCAAACGTTCGGGTATGGCAGTTGCTGCTAAATTCCTTGACGATATCAAAGAATTAGGTTTCCGTACGGCGTTCAAAGGAGGTTTATCATTTAACTTAGGTGATATCCAAACTCCGGCTGAGAAAACCAAGATCATTGACGACGCACAAGTACAAGTTGACGAAGTTGTTGCTAACTACAACATGGGCTTCATCACTAACAATGAGCGTTACAACCAGATCATTGATATTTGGACACATGCTAACTCAAAGGTTACTAAAAAAGTATTGGATAAATTAAGTACAGAACGCCAAGGTTTCAACGCGGTGTACATGATGCTTGATTCAGGTGCTCGTGGTTCTAAAGAACAAATTAAGCAGTTAAGTGGAATGCGCGGTTTGATGGCTAAGCCTCAAAAAGCGGGTGATACTACGGCTTCAATTATTGAGAACCCCGTTCTTTCTAATTTCCGTGAAGGATTGTCCATCTTAGAATATTTCATTTCAACACACGGTGCGCGTAAAGGTTTGGCCGATACGGCTCTTAAAACTGCCGATGCGGGTTACTTAACTCGTCGTTTGGTTGACGTTGCGCAAGATGTTATTATCAATGAAGCTGATTGCGGAACTCTTCGTGGTTTGAGCATGACTGCTTTAAAAAATAATGATGATGTTGTTGAATCACTTTACGATCGCGTGTTAGGTCGTGTTGCTGTAAATGATGTTTATCATCCAACAACAGGAGAATTGATCGTTGCTGTAGGTGAATTGATCAACGAAGATATCGGTGCAAAAATTGAAGCATCACCAATTGAAACTGTTGATATCCGTTCGGTATTAACGTGTGAATCAAAAAATGGTGTATGTTCAAAATGTTACGGACGTAACTTGGCAAACGGTCGCTTAGTACAATTAGGCGAGGCTGTAGGTGTAATTGCTGCACAGTCTATCGGTGAGCCGGGTACACAGTTAACACTTCGTACATTCCACGTGGGTGGTACAGCCTCTAACGTTGCTGCATCATCTAAATTGGAAGCAAAATACGATGGTGTTGCTGAGATCGATGAATTACGTACTGTAGAGCGTGTGAACGCCGATGGTAAAAAAGTGAACATCGTTATCGGTCGTTCAACTGAGGTTCGTATCGTTGATGCAAACACAGGTATCACATTAACAACCGGAAATATTCCTTATGGTTCTGACTTATACATTAAGCCGGGTGCAAAAGTGAAAAAAGGAGAGTTGATTTGTGATTGGGATCCATACAATGCGATCATCGTTTCTGAATTCGGTGGTACTGCAGAGTTTGAACACATCAAAGAAAATGTAACTTTCCGTGAAGAGTCTGACGAACAAACAGGCTTTAAAGAGAAAGTGATCATTGAAAGTAAAGACAAAACGATGAGCCCTATGATCCGTATTGTGGATAAAAAAGGCGAACCGTTAAAAACATACAACATTCCGGTTGGTGCACACATCATCGTTAGTGAAGGTGCTAAGATCGAACCAGGAACTACCTTGGTTAAGATCCCTCGTGTTACAGGTAAAACTGGTGATATTACCGGTGGTTTACCTCGTGTAACTGAATTGTTCGAGGCTCGTAATCCAAGTAACCCTGCTGTTGTTTCTGAAATTGATGGTATCGTTTCTTTCGGTAAAATTAAACGTGGTAACCGCGAGGTGATCGTTGAAGCTAAGACTGGTGAACAACGCCGTTACTTAGTGAACTTAAGTAAACACATCCTAGTACAAGAGAACGATTTCGTTCGTGCCGGTGATTCTTTATCAGACGGTGCGGTGAGTCCTGGAGATATTTTATCTATCAAAGGCCCTACTTCGGTACAAGAATACTTAGTGAATGAAATTCAAGAGGTATACCGTTTACAAGGTCAGAAATTAAATGACAAACACTTCGAAACTATTGTGCGTCAAATGATGCGTAAGGTTGAGATCGTTGATCCGGGTGATACAATGTTCTTAGAGCAACAACTCGTGAACAAAGTTGATTTCATGACAGAGAACGATAACGTGTTTGGTAAGAAAGTAGTGTTAGATCCAGGTGATAGTACAGAATTGAAACGCGGACAAATTATTACCGCACGTAAATTACGTGATGAGAACTCGGTGTTGAAACGTAAGGATATGAAAGTTGTTGAAGCGCGTGACGCGGTTCCTGCAACAGCAAATCCTATCTTACAAGGTATCACACGTGCGTCGTTGCAAACAAGCAGCTGGATCTCGGCAGCATCGTTCCAGGAAACTACAAAAGTATTGAACGAAGCAGCAGTGAACGGAAAAGTGGATACATTGAACGGCTTGAAAGAGAACGTAATTGTTGGTCACTTGATCCCGGCAGGTACGGGATTACGTGTATACGAAAAACTTGTTATCGGAAGCAAGGAAGAGTACGAACGATTAATGGCTTCAAAAGAAGAAGTAGGAGAAGAAGTTTAATTCTCTTATCCATATAAAATTAAGAACCCCGGCTGAAAAGTTGGGGTTTTTTGTTTAGTGGCCTCTCGGCTTAGTTGAGACCAAGCTTTTAGTTACAGTCTTTCTTGCCCAAGCATGGAATTACTAAAATGCTAGAAAAGTGATGTGAACCTTGATTTTTTGTTTGGATAAAAATGGGTAGCTTTAAATAAGAAATGATCAGAGCTCTGAGATATAGTTTTATTTTAGTTTTTAGTTTACTCAACGTTTGCGTGTTTTCTCAAGGGAAAAAAATGGATACACTTGAGCTGGCAAGGAAATTAAAGGAGGCCTCTAATGATAGTGTTCGTTTGAGCGTTCTCAATAATTTAGCAAGGGCTAATCGGAACAATCAGGATGTAGGCATTGCTTATGCCAATCGCATGCTGAAGTTAGATCCTTTGGCGAATCGTGATGTATACTCAATGGCCTACCTTCATCTGGCAACGATCTACAAAACTAAGGGTAAACACAAGGAAGCCGAAGAATATTGTAATAACGGAATTGAATTCGCGAGAAAACACGGATTAAAATCACTTGAGGCAATGGCCTATGGTACGTTAGGAAATGTGTACACGCAAATGGGTGATCTTAAGAATAGTTCAACCTACTTGGAGCGTTCGGTTTCTTTGTTTGTTGAACTAAAAGATACCGATAATACAATGTTGAGCTCAATGAACCTTGGTGGATTCTATTACAATCAAAACATGTACGACAAAGCCCTTGTTTATTTTAAGCGCGTTCTGAATTATGCGCTCGACAGGAATGATGAGTACATGATGATGCAGGGATATAATAACATAGGTGGTGTTTGCTTGAATACCGGCTTATTGGATAGTGCATTCAATTGTTACACGCGCACGCTTGCACTTTCGAAAAATGGACACGGTGAAATTGGAAATATTGCCTTGGGAAATATGGGCGATACCCGTAAAAAGCAAAAGCGTTATGAAGAGGCGTTAAAGTATTATTTTGAGCAATACGACTGGGCTAAAAAGGAAGAATACTATCAGGGAATGGCCAATGCTTTGTCGGGATTAATGGAAGTTTATCAAATTCAAGGAAAGTTTGATCTGGCCATTAAATATATGTTAGAGTTGCGTGATTTTGCTTCAGAGAATGAAGGGTATTCGGATATGATGGATGCCTATGGGATAGGAAGCGATCTTTACGAATCGGTTGGAAAATTCAAGGAAGCATTTTATTCAAGGTCTCGTTATATGGATCTTAAGGATAGTATCGAAGGCGTTGAAGTGCAGAAGCAGGTATTTGAACTTCATGAACAGTATCAGAGCGAGCGCAAGGACAATGAGATCTTAAAGAAGACCGCGGATCTTGAAAAAGAACAGGCAAACGCAAAACAGCGTTCAACCGAGCGAAATGTGTTATTGATCATTGTAGCCTTTGCGGTGGTGATGATCTTCTTTGTAGCAAGAGGCTATTTCCAGAAGAAAAAATACAATGAGGAGATCACTGCTCAAAAAAACATGGCCGAAAAGCAGAAGGAATTAGTGGAGGAGAAGAATAAGGAGATCCTGGATTCTATTAACTATGCAAAGCGTATTCAGGAAGCTATTTTGCCATCTAATGAGATCGGAACTGATGTTATAAAGGAGTCTTTTGTTCTGTATAAACCAAAAGATATTGTAGCTGGAGATTTTTACTGGTACAGTGTAAAGGGTAGCAAACGCATTATTACCGCTGCAGACTGCACCGGACATGGTGTTCCGGGGGCGTTAATGAGTATGTTGGGTATCACATTCCTAAATGAGATCGTGAATCATGCAGGAAAAACAAAACCTTCGGATATCTTAAGTGAACTACGCGACCTTGTAAAGGAAACCTTAAAACAACGTGGTTCGGAAGGTGAAAGTAAAGATGGAATGGACATGGCTTTGATCTGCTACGACACTGATACTTTGAAATTAGAATTCTGCGGTGCCAACAATCCACTTTGGATCTTTAGAACGGAGAACGGTAAAACTGAATTTATTGAGATAGATCCCGACAAACGCCCGGTTGGATATTTTAGGGGCTTGGGAATTCCTTTTACTAATAAAGAATTTCAATTGAAAAAAGGCGATCGCATTTATTTGTTCACTGATGGTTTTGCCGATCAGTTTGGCGGACCGAAAGGAAAGAAATTCAAATACAAGCAACTTCAGGAGCTAATTACAAGTGGTCTTGAAAAACCGATGAGCGAACAGCATAAAGCCCTAAGCGAGGCGTTTGAAAATTGGCGAGGCGTGCTAGAGCAGGTAGATGATGTTTGTATTATCGGCTTACGAGTATAATTCTCTTTTTTATTAGGGCGTGCCCCTCGCAGGCAAAACGCTCTGGAAGCTCGGGTCGGGCTTTCGCCACTCGCTCTTTTTTCGTTCCTCAAAAAGGACCTCAAACAATGGCTCAATCCCTCACGCGTGCATGGAATTAGAATTATTAGGACATGTCACCCCGAAGGTAGTCGAGGATAAGCCTTTAGTTTTTAAACGTACTAATACTCGTTAACGCGGTACTCGTATTTTTCGCCGGTGTTTCCACGATAGTAGATTGATTCAAGGTAGCTAAATATGTGTTACTCGACACCGTTAAACTTGTATCTACACCCTGAACTCCGGAAATTTTTCCGGCACCGGTTTCAATATCAAAAGTCATTAGGAAATTAAATGCAGAGATAATTCCGATCAAACAGAATGATAAGCTCACCCATTTGTATTTATTAAAGATCATGTCCAAAAAACTCATTCTTGGAGTAGAGTAGCTAACTTCTGCTTTTTTGCGTTGGGCGATCAATTGTTTCGCTCGTTCACCCAATGGAGGAATGTCTCCTAATCCCGGCATATCATCCACATTCATTTGCTGTCTCAACACAGTATTTAAACGGTTACTGAGCTCGTCGAAGTACTTTTCCATGTCTTTAATTATTTGGGTTAAACTGAATTAATTTTTCTTCTAGGGTTCTTAAGGTATAATGTAATCTTGATTTTACGGTGCCAATGGAACATTCCTGGATATCCGCAATTTCTTCGTTGGTTTTTTCTTCTTGATACTTTAGTACAAAAGCTTCTTTTTTCTCAATCGGCAGTTCATTCAGGATCTCTTGCAAAACACTTTGAAATTGTAGGCCGTCTAATTTTGAAATGATTCGGGTTATATCGTTCTCATTTATTGAATTCAAATATTTTATTTCTTCGTGTTTTTGATTTATAACATTTTGATGACGGTAAAAATTCTTACACTGATTGGAAGCAATAGTGAACACCCAGGTTTTAAAAGAACGTGAGCTATCAAATCGGGTAGGGTCTTCCGCTATTTTTAGGAATACATCTTGCAAAGCGTCCTCGGCCATCGTTTTATCGTAATTCAACATCCTCGTAAAATATCCCAACAGCTTTTTGGCGTAACGTTTATAAAGTTCATTGAAAGCAAACTCTTCACCATTAATAATAAAATGCATGAGCTCTTCGTCAGTGTACATGGCGAATTTATTTAGTTGATCATGCATATATTATTAATGTCTGACATGAAAACAGGTGTGCGTTTAGAGTTAATACACCCATTGCCTGGCAGAGTTCATTGATAAAGAAAATAATTTTAGGGCTCTGGAACCCTTGCCAGACCTATAAAGGACGTTAATATTAACAGATTTTGGGGTGTTTTTAGCCACGGAGTCGCGGGGACACTGAGGTTCACAGTGATTCTCCGCGTCTTTGTGTCTCTGTGGCAAAAAGGTCTTCGAAATTACTTCCCGATAACCTCAAATCTAACCGTTGCGGTTTCGCCTTCGGAATCGGTTAATGATAAAACATGTTTGCCAATGGAAGGCAACATAGATAATTGATGGAATTTCTGCGTACTGCCAACGTAGTTTCCATCCAAATGCCAAAAGATAGTTGTGTTCGCATTTTTATGCGTTGCTTTAAATACGCAATTGCCGGGTTTTCCGCTTTCGCCAACGGGATTGTATACTTTAAATCCTTCGCGGGGATAAATGATATCGAGTTGCTTGTAACTTAATTCGTTTTGGCAAGCTTCTAAATAAGGCGGAACGTTTTTGTAGAACAAATTATGCTGTTTAAAGAAATATTCCTGAGCAGGTGAAACTATGAACCAAGGCACGTGTTTCATTTTATCTACGGGATAGCAATTGCTGTTCACGCGGTATTGCCCGGTTTCATCCAAATGAATTAATTTATGATAAGGGCATTGTTTTGTTTTTTCCGATCCGCTTGGAACTTCTTGTTCCATTTTATCCGGACAGATGTCTGAAGCTTTGAATCCACTTTGTTTGCATACACCCAGTTTTATAATATCACTTTCAGGTTTGCTAAAGAATTTCTTTTGGGAAAGCATATTAAAAATATTGAACATTATAGGAGCTGCTGCCGAAGTTCCGGTTAAATTGGGTCGACCCTCACCATCGGCGTTTCCAACCCAAACAGCAACGGTATATTTTGAATCTAATCCCACAGCCCAGGCATCCCTGAAACCAAAGCTGGTACCGGTTTTCCAGGCTATGCGGTTTTTTGAAAGGAATTGCATCCAACCCACATAATCCTGAGGACGTAACAATTCCGTCATGGCATTAAACGTAAACCAAATACTGCTTGCTTTTAAAACGTCACTTTTTAGATGTTGTCCTTCTTCCGGAGTTTCAGTTTGTAAATAACTTAAGATCCTGTAACTATTGGTGGCATATTTTTTTGTTGTATTGTTATAATGCATCAGTGCTCTGCCCATTGATGCGTATGCCGATGCGATCTCGTGTAAATTTGCTTCCCCTCCACCAAGAATTAAAGATAAACCATAATGCGTAGTAGGCTTTACAAAGGTTTTAAATCCTAACTGCTTTAACTGAAAATGAAATTTAGCCGGACCATAATCCTGCAACATTTTTACTGCAGGGATATTCAGTGAACGAGCAATGGCTTCATTTGCCGGAACCAAACCATCGTAAGTTAAATTAAAATTCTTTGGTCCGTAAGAGCCGATTTGAGTTGGGATATCTTCCAATAAACTTTTTGGCAGAATTTTATTTTCGTTCAACATGCAAGCGTATAGGAAAGGTTTTAAAATACTTCCTGTACTACGTGGAGAGTGCACGATGTCTACATAATTCTGAAATTCATTTTTAGGACTTGAACTATTTCCTACATAAGCGATAATTCTTCCTGTTTCTGTTTCAGCCACCAGGGCGCAGGCATTGTGAATTTCGTTGGAGCTTAAATTGGCAACATGCTTATTGATGATGGCATCTACTTGCGTTTGCAAACTTTTTCGAATACTGGAATGATAGATTTTTGATGACCCATGCTCTGCAATACATCGGCTTAATAAATGTGGCGCAATTTGAGGTAGGGGGAAAGGTTTGTCTGGCAAGGTTTCCGCGAGCGATAAGTTGTACGTAGATTCATCAATGATCTTCTTTTCGAATAGTTTTTTTAATAGACGATCGCGTTTTTTTATGAGGGCATTGTGATTTCTTCCCGGATAAATTAAAGAAGGAGAATTTGGAAGCACAGCAAGTAGAGCACTTTCGGCCCAAGATAATTTTTCGGGACTTCTTCCGAAATAGCGCCACGACGCGGCACCGAGTCCAACAACGTTTGTTCCAAAAGGCGCATTACTCGCATAAATTCTTAAGATGCTTGATTTTTTGTAGGAGCACTCGATACGAACTGCTAAAAGCAGTTCTATGATCTTTTGAAAATAGGACCGAGTTCTGTTGCCACGCATCATACGCGCAATTTGCATCGTGATGGTGCTTCCGCCACTTTTTACCTTACCGGCGCCGGCATTTCGCTTAAATGATTTTGCAATAGCAACGGGATTAAATCCAGGGTGATAATAAAAATATTCATCCTCAAAAAGTGTAATACATTTCTCAAATTTTTCGGGAACCATTTCCATTTCAGGGAAACGCCACTGGCCATCGGATGCAATTTGGGCCGCTAACAATTGGCCATTCTCATCCACTAAAACTGTACTGCAAGGTTTATTGAAAAGAGTAGAAGGGAGCCAAAGCCAATACAAAAAAAGGAGAACGAGAATAATGCCGGCTTTTAGACGGGCACGGATTGAAAATCCGCGCCAACAGGCCTTTATTTTTTGGATGTATTTCAGTGATTAAAGTTACAGATTTGCCTCAAGATTTGCTACTCTCTACAGCTCCAAAGTATACAACCAATATTTCTTTCCAAATCTCGGCTCTATCGGTTGCAAAATTTTAAATCCTGCAGTCTCGTAAATATGACGCGCAGCATCCATGAATTCCGAGGTGTGAAGCGCAACGATCTTTTCTCCGTTTTTTTTGGCATGATCAATGCACATATTGGTGAGTTTTTTGGCGATTCCTTTTCCTCCGTAAGGCGGATCAACCCCAACCATTCTTATATAACTCCACTCGGCTTTGAAAATATCCCAGGGATTTCCGCTTGCGATTATAAAAGCCATTCCAACAATTTTATTTCCATCACAACATGCAAATCCAGTTGAGCCTTCAATGATCTTTTTCCAATTCTCGTCGTTACTCAAATTTGCTTTCATCTTGTCCCATCCTTCACCCAACAATTCAGAAAACTGGCCGTATGAAACAAGGCCAAGATGTTTTACTTGTTCAAGATCACCAAGGGTTATATAACGGTAGGTTAAAAGCATCAATCATTTCCCACTTAACGAAATGCTGGTTTCGCCCGTAAGTAATTTCCAGCCATCTTTACGCTTGATCAATTTTCCTTTTTCATTCATATAAACAGTCACGGCGGTGCCGGCGGTATCAGTTACGGTTGACTTTACCTTTCCGCTATAGAACGCTGTATCAGCAGCCAAGGCATCGATGGTTAAACTCTCAAACGAATTGTCAATTTCTTTGTAAGTTCCTGCAGCGTTTTTCATCATGCTTACACAACTATCATACGAAATTGGTTCCTGATATCCGGGAGGTGTCCATTGAAAGTCTTTGGAATTGTCTAAGTACTTAAATTCAGCGGTTAATCCACCAGCTTTAACGTCGGCATTATAATTATTCAATACTTCTTTCACATCCATCACAATGGTTGTTTTTTCTTCTTCCGTTAATTTTGGTTTTTCTTCGTGCGAACAGGCAAAAGCCAGAATTAAAAGACTAAAAGCAATTGTATTTCTCATACTTTAAAGGTATAAATTAATATTAGAACATGTATCCAATTTTGAACCCAACGACAAGGATAAAGACGGACTCTGAAGCATTACCGTTTTTTCCTTAGAATTAAAAGGCAAAGCACACAGGAAAGAAATCCCATGCAGGTATAAATAACCCTAAACGCATTTATATCGAAAATACGAAAATTTTGCCGCTTATCAACTGTTAAACTCTACTTTTTTTATGGTATTCCCAAGGGATATTGGTTAAATTTGATAGTATAATCCTTAAAAACTTATTTCATGAATAAACTTTACAAACTGGTATTAATTCTTGTTCTTTCGCTTTCGGGTCAATCATTTTCGCAGGTATGTAATACCGCCGGAAATTTATTGATCTATTCTAATTACGATGGTGGTATCATCACGATCAATTGCGATGTGAATATCCCAAATATTAAAATTGGTATTTGTACTTATGAAGCGGCTGAGATCCATATCACAGGAACATTCTCTTCAAACGTAACGGGCGTGATGTATGCCGGTTATGATGGAGGAAACGACAATTGTACACTTGGCGTTACAACAACAACTATTATTGGTGTTTCTGCGAGTATTCAAACTATTAATATTTATCCTTCGGTTGGATTTAGTCCTTATCACGGTAACGGGAATCCAAACATGGATGGCTGTTACCAATGCGATACCACTACAAATTCGGGCGGTGTAAATTCGCCTGATGAAGTGGTGTATTATTTTCAAACGAACATGCCTGGCACTATGCGCTATCATTGGACAGATTACGGTTGCTGGACAAATACAGTGATGTTGATGTCTAACGGTGGTAATTGTTGTATTCTTCCTGCGGGTTCAAATCCTTGCGTACCACCCCCAACACCAACTAATATTACCGTTGCGGCAAATCAAAATATTTGCGCGGGCGGAACGGCAACTTTGGCGGTGAATTCAAGTACCACGGTAAATTGGTTTGCTACACCTTCTTCAACGCCTGTTATTGGGGTTGGAACTTCCTTTATTACAAACACGCTCAGTGCGGGTAATTACACTTACTACGCAGCGGCGGTGAATAGTTGTAGTACCAGTATTCGGGTGCCAATTAGCGTTACAGTAAATCCTTTACCGAGCTTAACTGTGAATGGTACATCAAGCGTTTGTGCCGGGCAGGTAGCAACCTTAACCGCGAGCGGGGCTAATTCGTATAGTTGGAGCACAAGCCAAACAGCAACAATGATCACTGTTACACCGGCTTCTACAACAGTTTATACAGTTACAGGAACATCTTCTGTAGGCTGTAAGAATACTGCAACGCTCAGCGTAAATGTGGTGACTTGTACAATTTTGCCTTCTAATGATATTGCACTTTTTGAATTCAGTATTTTCCCGAATCCCGCAAAAACAGTTTTAAATGTTACATCCGTGCCGGGTAAGAAGAAAATGCAGATCACTGATGTTGCGGGGAAAATTGTTTTAGAGGCAGAAAGTAATGATATGTCAACTACGGTAGATGTAAGCGCTCTATCAAAAGGAGTTTACATTTTTATCATGATCCAAAACGATGTGAAATACAGTGAGCGATTGCTGATAGAATAAAATTAATTTAAGGGTTGAGATAAATGGCTTCGTAGGGTCGAGACTAAAGTCTCGACCAACAAAAAGCCCCGAAGATCTTTCGGGGCTTTTTTAATGCGTTTATTTTTTACATTATTTCGCAAGGAACATTGGTTGTAGTTGGCGCGGCTGTGCCGGTTTGAACCGTGTAATATGTTTTATCTCCTCTTTCCACACATTTTTCATCAAAATGTTTCTTTTCTAATTTGCTGCGTGTTTCCAGTACTTCGTTGTAAACTATCTTTCCTGTAGGATCTTTACAGGTACAACTTGATTTTTTCTTGCAAGCCACATTAGCAATGCAAACCGCCACTATGAATAAAACAGTTTTTTTCATGGTATTTCTATAGCACTAAGTTAAAAAAATATTCCGTTCCTAAAAATTCGCTCCCAAAGGGTTTTTAACCCAGTTTTGTCAATATCACAAGGTCGGTAACAGGCTTAGCGTCAGCACCAGCGTAGGTTTTTCGCCTGAGGTCGATCATGGTAAATCCATTGTTTTTAAGCGCGTCTAAAATATAGCCTTCTTCGTGGTAATTCATGAATATTTCGTCGCCCTGACTTCCTTTTTGGGGACCTGAGTTTTCATGCTTATCCTCCATAAAACTGAGGTATAAAATGCCGTGCTTGCTCAAATGTTTGGCCGCGTCCGATATCAATTCTGTGGATTCTTTTTTTGAAAGATAGGGGAATCCGAACGCGCAAATGATGGCATCGTAAGTTTTTTGAAGCTCATTCATTTTCCTGCAATCCAAAATGGTGAATACAGCTTCCGGATTTTTGTCTCTCGCAATTTCCAACATTCGTGGCGCAAGATCAGTTCCCAGAATTTTTAGATCGGGTCTTTTGCTCAATATATACCTGGTTACATTTCCGGGGCCGCAGGCTAATTCCAAAACGGAGCCATTTGTTTCGGCGTATTCACAAAATATATCCAATGAATCCGAATACAGATCTACATTCATATATTTTTCGGTGTACGAATCGGCGTATTTGTTGAATAAGTTGACCGCATTGGCTGAATGATCCATGTTACAAAGATACTTTTTTTATTTGTGTACAGGCGGCGTTATTCTATAAAACATCATTCCAACTCGATCTTCCGTTTCGAGATCTTTTTTTTCTTTAAGAATTTTGTGATCTTTTTTGTTCGGTGTAAATATAATCCACGACTTAATTCCTTTCGTTTTTCCTCTTTGCTACAGTAGCATAATTTTATTTTCTCCAAATGATCCTTGTTGTTCTTCAATAAATAGCCACGGATCTGAACTTCCGATAATTCATCGATCTCGTCTTCGGGCTGGCGAAAGTGCACCAGGAATGTATCCGTTTGATTTTTCTTTATTTTGGCAGTTTTAAAGAAAACCATTTTTATGAGTTCGCAGCTTTCGCTAGCGATGTTTCCAACGCCTACCGTGTCGCTATCATTATAGCCGGGGTTTGATGATTGACCGGTTTTATTTTTTTTATTCTTTAAACTTGCTTTAGCATTGGCTTTATTTTTGCGCATTTGCGCTTTTCCCTGTCTGTTCTTTTTCCAGGCTTTGATCTGGTAAATGCCAAAGGCTACCTTCACACAACCACCTCTAAAGCAAATGAAGGGAAATTTCTTGTGGATAGCGCAAGAAGAAAAGAGGAAGGCGGAAATAAGTATGAAAGCAAGACTTCGTATACATTACAAACGGAGGGAAATTCAAAAAGGTACAATTAGGCTTTTATATTTCGTAGGTTGAAACCGCAAAGACGTTCGTTTGGCAAAGGAGACGCAAAGTTCGCTAAGTTTTTATCACCTGGATGTAGAAGAAGGCAGAGGCTTCGCTTCGCAAAGAAACTCACATCATATTCGTTTTTTAAGAAGAGGCAGAAACCGCAAAGACGTTCGTTTCGCAAAGGAGGCGCAATCCGCCGCGGCGGACGCTAAGTTTTTATCACCTAGATGTAGAAGAAGGCGGAGGCTACGCTTCGCAAAGAAAGTCACAGCATATTCTGGAATACTTTCCGGTTTCTGTTTCTAAGGAACTAACTCTTTTCCATTACGGACTTTAAATTATCGAGTCCTTTAGCCAGATCTTTACCAAGTATTTTAGCGAACATTCCTTTCATAATGTTCATGGGATACGGCATTTGGCTATAGAAACCCCAGGTCATTTTAGTGTCGGTGCCAATACTTTCTAACTTCATTTTGGACTTTGCTTTATTTTCCCATGGCTTAATAAAACGAATTTCAAACTCAATGCTTTCTCCATCTATCATTTGTTTGATCTCCTGTTCGCCCTGGCCCACGTTCTTTTCTTTTAAGCTTTCCCATAAATAAACAAAACCCACTGTTCCATCGGTGCCGCGGTATTCTTTTTTCATATCGGGATCCATTTGATTCCAGACGCTAAAATTATCGTGATTCTTTACAAACTTGATGTAATCAAAAACTACTTGTTTCGGTTTTTTGATGGTGATAGAATGTTGGATATTCATTTCTTTTCCCATTACCAGCGCAAGGATAATAATGAGCGCGATAAGAGTTCCGATAACAATTAAAACAATAGCAGCCGTTGACATATAAAGGGGTTTTATAAGGCTAATTTAGGGATTTTATTTTTATTGTAGGGGTGGCAGGAATTGCATCCCGATAGCTATCGGGACCGCGCCCGCGTGAGTAGAAAAATTTTCGGAATAAAGAGCAATGTGACTGTTCCTGGCATCCACATTCATTAATAATGCTTTGGTCTCAACCGTTAGTACAGGAATAAGTAAAGGTAGAGGTTTAATTAAAAATTAAGTGTGGAACCCGGGGTTTAATGGGCCGGCTTCAAATTGTGATTAATTTGAAGCGGTTAGAAGCTATAACTGAGTCCAAAATTGGCAGTTAATTCATTGAAAGCGCTGCTTGTGGGAATTGTTTTTAATTTTTGAATGTAAGTTGCACTCAACGAAGCGTTAAAGCGTCCGGCTTTTTCGTTCTTTAATTTAGGCGTGTAATTCAAAGCCAATCTGTGATTAAAAACCTCATTTGTTTTCACGCTATTGGTTAACACCTGATTGTAGGAAGACCCTACAGTAACACGTAATAAATTTTTATAAAACGCTTGACTTAGGTTTAAATTTGGACCATAATAAACGGTTGTGAAACCTGTTAATTTACTTTCGTTGTAGTTCACTGCTGTATTTAAGCTAGTTTTACTAGAAGTGAATTGTACAGTATGCCCCAGTGTAAGATTTTTTATAGTACTAGGCAATTTAAGATCTGTTCCCGTTCCAAATGCACCAGGGTCGGCTATCGCGCCTTGCTTTTGTCCGGTAACTTGATAATTTGCGACAAACATTAGGTTCTGTTTGTATTTCGTCTTTCCAAAATTATACATCACAGAGCCCATCCCGTTTTGAGACAACTGATAGAAATTCAAAGTGTCCAAAGTGTTTCTATAGAACGGATCAGTTTGAGGACGTTGTTTTGTAAAGCTACTAAAGTTGCTGTAACTTCCAGTAAAACTCCAATGTTGATTTGGATTGTAGGAAACGTTGAATGCGCCTACCCAGCGTTTAGTGGTATTGAGCTTCGAATTGTCCAAATTGTTACGCTGTAAACCGGTATTAGCTGACAGATTCAATTTCCCACTTAAAAGTGTAATGTTAGGAGCAATGGTAAAATTTTCAAAATCGTTATTGAAATAGTAAGCCCCCAAAGTTTTATAATCTGGATTCACGCGTTCGTAATTGAAATTTATTCCAAAGATCCTGAATCTATAACCAAGAGATCCTTTATAGGCGGTAAAAAATTGTGATGTAGCATTTGGGTTAAATATTCCCGGTAATTGGTTGCGTGGTGGTGAATTTACATCAGCTGGCGAAGTGATATTTCTTGTTAAGCCACTTAAAGCGTACTCACCTTCTAAAGTAAATGACTTCAGGAACGTTGTTTTTCCGGTTAAACTTACAACGGTATTTTCCATTGGCGTTACATTGGTGTTAATTGGCACGAATGAAAGTGAATTTGGATCATCTTTAGCGGAGAAATAAATGAGTTTAACTCCATGACCATTTTTTTCATAACCGGCATAAGCTCCGTATCCTATGCGCTTATACGCCATGTTCATATCCGAATTGTTTTCAAAGTCAAATTCTTTTGCCTTTTTAAATCGTCCATACAGTGCTGCAAATTTGAAATTTTTTGGCGTTAATTCCACGCCCGCACCTGAAAAAATATGATTGGCCATGGTGTATTGAGAGAAATTCATTGATGTTACACCAATGTAACCTTTGATCCATTTATACGTTGGGTTAAAACTATTAATATTGTATTGCTGGGTATACGTTAACTGATTATTAGAATAGCTGAAATTGAACGGAAGGGAGATTCCGATAACGTTTCCTGTAATATTTCCACTCACAAAATAAGTAAATGGTTGACGGCGATTGGGAATACCATCAGCGTTATAGAAAACTGAAGAGTAGTTCAACCCACCGCTGATCTTAAGCGCATCTTTTTTTCCGATCTTCTCAAGGTCTTGCGCAAGGGAATTGCCCCCGATAAAACTGAACGCTGCAAATAAAATGATATGTCTTAACTTGTTTTGCAATCTACTTACTTATAATGAACGGTTTATTCTTGGCATCAAATTCTGCTATCACTCTCAAAAGATATCCTCCGTTTTGGAGTGAGGATACATCAACAGGTAGAGTTATCGAAATAACATCATAAAAGTTTTGTTGAAAATGTTTGGTAGGACTCAGGTCCCAAACTTGTATACTTGCATTTTGCGTTCGGTAGAACTCGATATAAACTGTGAACTGTCCGGTGTTTGGATTTGGATACAAACTGAATGTTTTTACTCCATTAGCGTTATTGTAATTCGCCTTAAGTGAATCGTAAGGAGCAAAGCGAACGAGCTTAGTAGTATTAATGATACAATTTCCGTAAAACCCTTTCATGGTGATCGTAAAATTGCCCGTATCGTTTGAAACAACGATGGGATTGAACATCGAGCCTCCAATTTTTGTGATGTTTGATGGGAAAACCCATTGAACACTATCTGGTTTTGGAATACTAATATCTACAAGCACTATCGTATCACCCATTTGATTTTTGGTGCTTGCAAGGAATTTTGGTTCCGGTAAGCTACTGCCTGGCGACACACTTGCCGTAGTTTGCCTTACGCAACCGATACTATCTTTGATGGCAACATTGTAAACGCCAAAAGGAATGCTGGTGAATGAATTGCTGGTAAAGTATGTTGTGCCATTATTAATTGAATATTTATATGGTGCAATTCCACCTTTTGCAAAAATGAGAATTGTGCCCGTCGTATTATCGTTACAGCTTCGATAGGCGATGATAGAATCTTGTATGTCGGGAGGAATATTAACTTTCACGGTTCCGGTTCCAATACAAGATCCGCTTGTAGCTGTAACAATAAAATTGGTGGTTAAAGAGGTTGATACGCTTACTGAACTTCCGGTTTGACCGCCAGTCCAAGAATAACTCACGCTTGTAAGTGTGCCAATGGCTTGAGCTGAAAGCGTAGTGGCACTATTCTTGCAAACAGTAAAATCAGAACTGGTATTCATGAGAATGTTATTCGTTTGCGTAATATTGATCGAGTCTAATTTTACACAGCCGTTATCTGGATTTGTAACAGCAAGTTTGTATTTTCCTCCAATGGAAACAGTACTCGGATTTGTGATCGTGGAACTACTCGGTGTGTTCCATAAAGATGTGCAAGTGCTCGGTGAAAAAAGAGCTGAAACACTTGTGCTATAAACGCTGCAATTAAGTTGAGTGTTGGTTGTACTGGTGATGATCGCGTTTGGCAATGCGTTATCCTGATTTACGAGTGCAACAATGGAGCTATCGCTGCAACCGTTGTTGTTTCGTTTCACAAATAATTTCAGGTTATTTCCAGATGTAAGTGTTACAGGATTCGCATAAACTGAATTATTGGCAATGGCTTTCCAGGTAATTACAACATTTGCAGTGTCTGATGCCCCAACTATTGTGACTGAAGGTTGATAGCATGTTACTGTATCAAGAGGCGTAAGCGCATTGATGTAAGTGTGAGATGTGATCTTCGCGTTTGGAGCGATCTTGCCATCTTTTATTTGAATAAGCGCACTATCCGAGCAGCCAACGTTTGTGTCAGTTGTAACTCCATAATAGAATCCGGGATTTTTAACGTAATAAGGTTGATTGGTATAAGTCGTACTAAGTGAATTTCTCCATTTGAAAATAGTATTTGTATTTGAAGATGATGATTGTAATAAAATAGAGTCGGGGATGCAAATGACCGTTTGTGGACTTGTTGGCGCAACAAACGTAGGTTTTGTTTTTACAGCAACGGTTATAACGGTTGTTGTGTTGTAACAATTTCCAATACCTAAAACAGTGTAAGTAATATTTGAGGTTGGCGTGGCAGTAACACTGGTTCCGGTTGTTGAACTTAATCCGGTGGCCGGCGACCAAGAGTAGGTGTTGGCGCTATTTCCAACAAGTTGCAAAGGAGCTCCCGCACAGATAGTATAATTCAAAGGAGTGCCGGTAACCAGTTTTGCGAATTTGACCATAAAATCTTCGCTTGTTCCGGTTGTAGGTAAAGTATAAGTTCCGGGTGAAGGATCAAAATCTGCACCATTGCTGTACCATCCGGTTGCATGAACGTCTCCGTTTATATCTATATGTACGTTGGCCGGATATTCATCTGCAGTGCCACCGATCGAACTTGCGCACATGAAATTTCCAGATGGATCCAATTTCTCAATAAAAATATCATTTGCTCCTTGTGAAGTTAAACTAAACGTTCCAGGACCCGGATCAAAATCTCCAATCCCTTGGAAATTCCCAAGAATATAGACGTTATTGTTTGCGTCCAAGGTTAGTGACCAGCCATTTTCGAGAGAAGTTCCTCCGATCAAACGGGCCCATTGGTAAGTTCCTGTAGAATTTAATTTTACAATATATGCATCATTCGAACCTGCCGTTGTTAATGTGTTTGTGAATCCACTTGGGTCGAAGTCAATCGTTCCACTCGTATAACCAGTTAAATACATATTTCCAGACGCATCGAGCGCCATGTTTTGACCAATTACAGACCCAACGGCAGAGAATGTCCAGGCTGCTAAATAGTTGCCGCCCGCATCCAATTTTGAAATGTAAGCTCCATAAATTGTTCCGGAATGAAAGATGGCGGTAGCGGTTGGCGTTGGAGCAAAATCTACGTAGTCAGCAAAATATCCTGATGTAAATACATTTCCAGTACCGTCAATGAACACCGAATAACCTCCATCATCAAACTGACCGCCAATTTGTTTTGCCCAAACGAAATTACCAAGGCTATTAAGTTTTAAAATGTAGGCGTCTCTGGTGGCAACACTATAGGAAGTCATCGCAAACGTTGCAGCACTCGGGTCAAAATCAACAGTTCCGTAAAAACCACCAGTGAGATAGAAATTGTTTGAAGCGTCGAGCCTCATCATTGTAACAAATTCAGTTGTTGCGCTGGACCCCACTTGTTTCGCCCAAACAAAATTACCATTTGGGTCGTATTTGGCGATGACAATATCGGATGAACCCGGACAACTAAAATTAAAAACTCCGGCACCTGGATCAAAGTCGATTGTTCCAGTGAAATTTCCGCAGGCGTATATATTGCCGGCGGCATCTCTCTCTAACATATTGAAGTAAACATAACCATTACCACCCATCTGCTTTATCCAAAGCAAATTTCCATTTGGGTCCGATTTTGAAATATAAGTATCTCCCGTATTACCGGCTGTAAGATTTGTTACTCCCGGTCCGGGATCAAAATCCACTGTTCCTGCAAAATGGCCGGTGTGATAGATATTGCCACTCGCATCAGAAATGGTATAGTGACCGCTACCACCACCAGGACCATGAAATCCATTTGCCCATAAAAGCGATTGCTGTGCAATACACCATTGCATTCCAAAGAGGAAAATAATAAGGAGTATTTTAAATCTTTGTTTCATTTAATATTCTACGCTTATTGGTGAACTAATAATACTTTCAGCCCCATTTACCATGGCCGCTTTTATTCTGTATTCATAAACATTCCCCATGTTCACAGTTCTATCCGTGAACTGAAGTGTGTTTCCTTCTAATGTTTTTATAATGGTTGGTTTCTCATCTTTCCTGGAGCGATAGATCACAAATTTCTCTACATTCTTTTCGTCGTATTTCCAAACGAGATCAATCTTCTTTGCTGTTCTATCAACAGTAAAAGTGATGTCTTTTATTTTCTTCCTGTAGCCTGTTTCAAAAAGAAAATCTAATGTTCTCGAATAAGATGTGTTACCATCGTCGTCAGCTGAGCGTAATTTATAAGTGTAAGTTTGACCTTGTTCAACCAAGGTGTCAATGATTTCTCCAAGGGAATCTTTTTTAGAAAAAGATATGAATTCCTTGAAATCGGGTTCAGTGGGACCTTTTTTCAAGAGAACTTCTTTTCCAATGTCGTCACTGCTACTTAGAATATATTTCACTACAATACCATAAGTATTTTGGAAAACAGAAACCAGGATCGGCGCTTGTGGTGGGATAGTGTCAGGACGCTTTACTTCGATGTATTCTGACAGAGCAGAAGTATTATAGTTATTATCTGATGCGGCGATCTTATAATAGATATTTTTACTTAGTGTTCTAAGATTTAATTTATCGGTACTAAATGAATCGGTAACAAATTTTTCATTCATTTGTACGAACTCATCTTCCGGTCTATTTGATCTAAATAATTTGTACCCTTGAATATCCGACTCAGCGTTTTTCTTCCAGCTAATTGTAACTATTCCCTTTTTATCAACTGTTGCTATTAAATTGACAGGTACAGAGGGAGGGATCGTGTCAATAATAGTTGCATATCTTGAAAACGAATAGAGCGTATCGCTGTTGTGTAAAATGGCAGCGATCCGGTAGTCGGCCCCTTTACTTACATCTTTATCTGTATAATTTAGACTGTTCGGGCTTTCGTAAACTGTTTTGTATCCTACACTTTCTTTTTCGCTCTTTTGTAAAATGTATTTTTTCGGAAGTTTTGTTTCTGCCGGATCATTCATTCGCCAGCTAAGTTTAACGTTCCGGTTTTGGATCACATTCATTGTGTCTATCATAGGAACGGAATTTACTGGAGTAATGCAAAGCGCAGTGATCACGTTTGAAGCATCGCCTTCTTCCCCAAATAGGTTGATCCCTTTAATATAATAATAGAATTTCTTATCCGTTTTTGGCATTGTGTCTTTAAAAAAGATAAGCTGCTTATCTTTTTCGTACTCATTGCGAGTGAAGACAATAGGATTCGCATTTACTTTCTTGTAATTCGAACTGTCATCCGATCTATAAACATTGTAACCGTAGTATTCGTAGGTGTAGTTTGTTGCTTTCCAATTAAGAACCGCTACTTTGTTTCTGCTTTTACCTTTAAGATCTGTGATCTTTTTGTTGATAGAAAGTGCCGATGCGTCAACGTCAATCGACAGGAGAGAAGTTGTGCTGATGCTCTTGGAATTCGTGTAAACTGCAAATTGGTAGGTGTATTTTTTTGAATTACTAATACTTGAATCGGCGTGATAAAGTCCTGCCGCAATGGCTATCCTTTTATCAAAGTTACACGAGAGCAGCATTAACTCATAGGTCATTTTTTCAAAATTGGCTTTATCGTTTCCGTTAAAAGTTCCTTTATCAGTGTTTGGGTATATTGTATTATAAAGAAATGCTGCAGCTTGTTTATCTTCATTAAAAAGTATCATCCAGTTAGCTGAGTCGGCTACAAAATAAGGGTGAAGGAAGTCATTCGTTGCTACAGAATTTGTAAGTGTTCCATTTACGTTCTCATATCTAATAATTCTTATCGATTTTTCTGCCATCTGATTAAAAAACGTTTTCTCTTTAGGCACTAATCTAAAAATGATCTTACCAGTTTTAGTAAAGTGTTTTACATAAAGCTTATCATTCGTTTGAGCATGAGAAATACAGCAAAACAGAATAAAAAACAATATGTAATTAATATACCTCATTAATTTACGGGAGTACAATTTTCTCCGTATTGAAAATCAAAATTTAAGTTTCCACCAACCGCTTCGCAGATCTCATAGTGCGCGGTAACCTGACCCGTGAAGTAAATTGGTTTTGGTCCTTTTGCAGCTACCACTGCATTTATATCAGCTTCAAAGATCGTTTTTGAAAAACCACCATTAATAATACAAGGAGTTGTCCATCGTACACAACAGCAATGTCCCGGCCCGCATGGATGTTTTTCGTGTTGCTTAGGACAATCGCTTGGCCATTTATAACTGCCGTTAATACTGATCTTACCCCCCATGTGCAAATACATAGCTCCTTGGGCTAACCATCCGTTCATCCCAACTTTAGTGTCGCTGCCCGAACAATGCGCATTTTCACCATAATTCGTCATCATCATATCCCAACCCATAATAAAACTATAGCCTGCTTGAACATTAAAGAAATCCCATCCGAAAGTTTTATTCAATGATGATTGTATTTTTGATCCTGCACAAAATCCGGCGCCGTTTTTTAATTGATCACCATTTCTTCCGCCATTTAAAACACCGGTGAGTGATGAAAGTCCGGCAATTTCTGATGGGATCACAGGCGACTCAATAGAATTCCCAACCATGAAATAGGAAGGTGCGTTAGCTAAATTGAAGAAGTTGATATTGCAAGGTTGTGAAGGTCTACCAACGCATAAATACCAAATTTGCGGATCATAATGGATCTTAAAAGTTCCGGTGCCTGTAATCGCATTATAGGCATTAACAGTAACGCTTGCCGCAGCATCAAATATTTTTTGAGGCGCATCGTACTGCATCACCATCGCGCCTTTTACCGGTGCCTTTTGTCGTTGAGCAACAGTTGCCATAGAATATACCTCGCCTGAAAGCTTAACGATACCCAATCCTCCTGCTGGCGTAAAGTTGATCTCCAGCATTAGATCACCATTAAATGCTCGCTCACTTGCAGTTGCCTGATAGCTTACACCAGCTTTTAAACCTAAGGACGTTGCTTGGCTCGGTACATAGGTCATTACGTTACCACTTGGTGTTACCGGATTTTTGGCAAGACTGATCATATCTCCTTCCGAAGTTTTGTTTGGCGTCATATGATAATAAAGTCCGCCCACCAACCGAGTGATATCTACGTAACCAGCAATTGTGAATTTTACGGGAATTTTTGCGTCAACATAGAAGTATCTATATTCGGGTAGTTTCCCAAAACAAACACTTACTTGCCCCGGATTCTCCATGATCTTTGGGATCTTCATTTCTAGTGTGCCCATAAAGCCATTTCCGTAGACCGGATCATCTTCCTTAAATAGGATCGATCCTTTTAGAGTGAAGGGGGACGTTTGAAGATCGATACTTACTCCTGTAACTGAAACTCGATCAAATTGCCAGTTTGTTTTTGTGTGAGTTACAGGGTAATCTCCATTGTAAGTTTGCTGCGTGGTATTTATTTTGCCTTTTACCAATACCCCCGTTCCAACGCTTAAGGCATTTGTTGAATGATCGGATAGATTTAATGTAACACTAAATCCTAGAACTGGCGCCCCTTGATTAATTCCAAATGTAATGCTGTTGATCTGTATCGGAAAATTGTGTGCTTTGGTTTGCCCTCCATTTATATTTCCAAGAGTGAACACACCATTTGTTATATAAGGAGATTCAGGAACGATGATCAGATTTTCAAACCCAAGCATGCCGCCACCCGAGTTTAATTTCGGCGCATTGAAACTGATGTTCCCCGTTAAATTTGCGCTCGGTTTGAAATTTCCATTTTGTACGAAAACAGTGATATTTGAACTGTTATTGAGATTTACTTTCGCGGAGAAAACACCGAAGGTTAGATTACTTGCCGGACTCACTACAAAATTATAATTTGTTTGACCTGTATTGTGGTTGTGATTAATGTCGGCTGTGTAAAGCAAATTCTCATTATCAGCCATTACAGGTATTCGCACTTTTCCTTTTATGTGACCGCTGTTAATTCGGTTTGTTACAAAGCCCACACCAAGTTCATCAATGGAGAATGCCCAGCCACTCATACTTCCTTCGGAAGTAGTAAATAAATTATTTGCCTGGAAAGTTCCGGTAAGTCCCATGTTATCGATCAGCATGTTATCAACTGTGATACTTTGCTTTTGTCCAGTTTTCGAAACTTCTTTTGGTAATCTTACAGTAAGATTCTTTAATGAAAAGCCGGTCCACGATTCCGCGTTCACAAGATTTTGCACCGGGTAGCCTTGAGGAAATCCAAATCCCGGAGAATTTGCCAGTTCGCTCATATCAACTGCGGCTTGATTAACTGTGAATCCCCAGCCCTTTAATCCGGAAACACAAAATGGTTTCATGTTTACGGAAACAATGAAGTTGTGAATGTCTTGTGTATAAATATTGAACGACGCTTTTACAACCGGATCATTATTATTTGCAGTACTGTCGGGTAGAATTTTTCCTTTTGCAAATTCAAAATTTCCAACAAGATTAATAGCTTTAAATCCGTTGCAATCCCATTCGATCCAATTTTCTCCATTATCAAGCAAACGTAATTTCACCGTAGGGTTAATTTGTATTGTATGCGTGCTAGCTAAGTAAAGACGCGCTTGATTTCCTCCAACAACCCCGGCAGGGTTAAATTTAATATTTGAAGCCCGGAAAGCCATCTTCTTGGTTGTTCCAGGGAAATCAATTGCGGCGTAAGCGCTAAAGAATGCACCATCCGGTTTAAATTTCAATGAATCAACTGCAATTACATAACGCGCCGCACCAATGTCCTTTATAATTCCAAAAGGCAAGGCAACATTGGAGTCAGGACTTAAATTTCCGAGATTGATAAAGTTCTGCGTTTCCTCCACTTTGTGTACAACAGAAACTACATCGTTGATCGAGCCTTCATTGAAATTTCCGGGATTATAATTGCCGCTAGAGTTTGAAGGCGAATTGGTAGGTTGATTTACACTAACAGGCCCCGAACTTCCAAAACCTCCACCAACGTTGATCTGAGTTTTTGCTTGGGTGCAAAAAAATAGAGCGACTAAAATAATTAGATGTCTTTTTAGCATTGGTTGGAGAATTGAGGGATACTAAAAATAGACAAATCATCCCGTTATAACAAGGGAGTTGATAATAAAAATTTGTAGTGGATTTGACTACAAGGAGATGTTTTTTGATGTAGGTTTGACCCCTTTAGAGGGCTGAATGTGTCAGTATTTGCGGTGGGCACGGATTGAAAATCCAAGCCAACGCGTCAAACAGTTCCGCCCCTAAAGGGGCGGTGATAAATGGGATAATGGATTTTCTATAATATTCGGTCCCTACGGGACGGTGGTGGAAATGCGGGTGTAGTTTTATTGGACACGGATTACAAATCTGCGCCGGCGGCTTTAAGCTTTGCCCAACTTCATTACCGCCCAATTGTTTTTGGAATAACGTTGCAGTAATTTTAAACCGTGTTGGCCGGCAAATTTTTCAAGCTCTTCAATATCTGTGCTAAAAAATCCGCTCATTAACAGCGTGCCGTTTGCTTTTAAAAGCCGGGAATAAAAGGGGAGTTGAACTTTGAGAACATTTTTGTTGATGTTTGCTAAAATTACATCAAATTCTTTGTAATCATTGAGAAGATCTTTGTCGCCCAAACGAATTTCAATATCGGCGCCGCCATTGGCGATGCAATTTTCCTTAGCATTTTCGGCGCTCCATTCGTCAATATCAATGCCTACGATAGGAGAGGAACCTAATTTTTTGGCGAGGATGGCTAAAATTCCGGTGCCGGTGCCCATGTCGAGTACGCTTTTATTTTTTATATCCAGATCAAACAACTGTTTGCACATGAGCCAAGTGGTATCGTGATGTCCGGTACCAAAACTCATTTTGGGCATGATCACAATTTCGTGCTTAACACCTTTCACTTCACTGTGAAAAGGGGCTCTGATCAAGAGGAGATCTTCAACTAATACCGGTTCAAAATTCTTTTCCCACTCGGCGTTCCAATTGGTTTGTTCTATTTTTTCTTTTTGGAAGGTGAATTTAAATTCCTCAAACTTTAATTCTTTCAGATCTAATCTGCTTTCGGAGGCTTCATCGATGTATGCTTCAAAGCCTGTTTCATTTTCTACAAAGGATTCAAAACCCAGATCGCCCAAACTTGCAATTAAGATATCGCTGCCCGGTTGGCGAGGGTTTACCGTGAAATAATATGCGATGTAGCCGAGCATTTATATGGTAAAGATACCTGATTTTTTATTGTTCTTTTGAAAAAGAGCCAAATGTTTTCTTTTCTTTTTTGCTTGATCAAAAAAGAAACAAAAAAATCAAGCTAACGCACAATCCGGCTCGTCGCTAAAAATGTCCGCAGGACATTTTCTTAACGCTCCGCCCTATAAAATTTTGTAGAAATTCATTATGTCTTTAAGCTGGCGCTATCAAGTGAATGGAATTTCTCAGTAGGATAGCGCCTCCGCACAAGCTTTCCTAAAAAAAGCCCGCTACCACCAAAACGCCCATTGATCAGGAAGCTTTTTTTGGAACACCTTTTAAAGACATAAGAATTTCTTAACAAAATTTTATGAGGCCGTTGCATAGTTTGGAAAGTTGTTACCTGGAAGTTATTCCATCCTTGCGTGAGGGATTGTAGTGGAAATCCTTTTTGCTTCCAGTCCGCTTTTTTTTCATGCAAAAAGATTGGAACGAAAAGCCCGACCCGAGCTGCCAGAATATTGCGAGCGAGGGGCACGCCCAAATAAAAATAGAGATCAAAACGAGGAAACGATCTTACAAAAATCTTCGGCTTTTAAACTGGCGCCACCAATGAGGCCGCCATCAACATCGGTGCAGGCAAAAAGTTCTGCCGCGTTTTGCGCATTGCAGGAACCTCCGTATAAAATAGAAAGATTGTTAGCGAATTCAGATGAAAATAATTGGGAAATAGTGTTGCGAATAAAGGCATGCATTTCCTGAGCTTGAGACGACGTTGCTGTTACGCCCGTTCCAATAGCCCACACAGGTTCGTAAGCTAAAATTAAATGTTGGAGGTCTTTGGCATTGAAATCGCTCAACACGTCTTTTAACTGCGCTTTTACACTATCGAAATGTTTATTGGCATTACGCTCTTCTAATTTTTCGCCAATGCAAAAAATTGGAGATAGATTATTTTCCAGGGCACGTTTTATCTTTTGGCTAAGTTGTGCGTTAGTTTCATTAAAGTAGGTTCGGCGTTCGCTGTGACCGATGATCACGTAATTACATCCAACAGAAGAAAGCATTTGCGCGGAGATCTCTCCTGTATACGCACCCGACACATGCTCGCTACAATTTTGAGCGCCCAATTTTAATTTGGGAAGATCTTTGAGAAGAGCATGAAGCGCTGACAGATGAACTGAAGGCGGACAAACGATCACTTTTACATCGCTGTTCCTATCCAACTGTTTTACGATGCCCTCTACCAAACTTAAAGCTTGGGAAGAGGTATTGTTCATTTTCCAATTACCCGCAACAATTTTTCTTCTGATGCTCATTAGAGATGTTCTTAAGTTTATTTACAGGTTAAAATTAGGCTTTTTTGTACAGAAATCCTTGAGTTTTTTAACCGCAGAGCGCTACGCTACGCAAAGTTTTCACGCAAAGTGCGCCAAGACCATCTAACCGCAGAAATTTATTAAGAAGACAAAGACCTGCGGTTGCGCAAAGAACCAGAGTGCTTATACCAATAGGCGAACCGGAGTTTGCCGTAAAAAAAACAGCTTAATTTTTTTCTGTTCAATAAAGAATTGATCTATTCTTTCTTTCTAACGCGAGGATCTAAGATGCCGTAAGCGATATCAACTAAAATGTTGATGAATACAAATATGGTAGCAAAAATTAATGTAGCACCCATTACAACAGGAAGATCATTTTTACTTAATGCTTCCACAACTTCGTAACCAATGCCTTTCCAGTTAAATACTTTTTCTACAAACACAGCTCCGGCCATTAAGCCCGCAAACCAACCCGAAATGGCGGTAACAACAGGATTCAAAGCATTTTTAAGCGCGTGTTTGGTAATGATCTTATATAAACTTAATCCTTTTGCTTTTGCCGTACGAATATAATCCTGCGACAATACATCCAACAAGGAACTACGCGTTAACTGAATAACAATGCTTAAAGGACGAACCCCCAAGGTAATTGCAGGCAAGATCAAATTCTTCAAATTTAATTTTTGTCCTTCCCACTCATCGTAATCGTACAAGGATCCAACGGCGGATAAACCTGTGTATTCGGCCAACACATAACCAAATAACCAGGCCATGATCAATCCCACTAAGTACGAAGGCGCGCTCATTCCAAAAACGGTAGCGAGCACGAAGGTAATTCTATCAAAGGCGCTGTTCTTTTTAATAGCGGCTATAATTCCAAGGAAAATTCCGATGCAGGAAGCGATGATGATGGCGCTAAATGCCAGCACCGCTGTTTCGGGCAAAGTGTCCAAAATAATTTCCGATACATTCCGTTTGGTAATATAACTGCGGCGTAAATATGGAAGTTTAAGCACTACTGCTTTTTCTTTCCCGATAGTGAACAAAGGTGTCCAGCTATATTTTTCGGGATTCAAATACCACAGATCATTTCTGTTAATGTGGTTGTGTACCGAAATAGGAGAAAGATCGTTAAGGTAATGAACGTATTGCGTTACAATTGGTTTATCGGTGCCCAGATCGCGGTGAATAGCGTCAACCGCTTCTTTGTTGGCCCTTTGACCAAGCATGATGGTAGCAGGATCGCCCGGAAGTACATTAAACAAGAAAAATATCGCCGTAACAACGCCAAACAGAACCACAATTCCGTAAACGACTTTCTGAACGATGAATTTTAACACTTCCGATTAATAATTAGCAAGCGAATATAAATAAATATATGGAAGAATTACAGCTATTTTTAGATAAAGTTTACTTTTGTGCATACGGAATAACTGCTTGAAGTTCTATAAGATAAAATATTGCCTTTTAGTGCTTGTTTTAGGCGCGAAATTTGTGTTTCCGCAAAAAATAGGACTCGTTCTTAGTGGGGGCGGATCCAGCGGTATAGCTCACATAGGGGTACTCAAAGCTCTGGAAGAATACCAAGTTCCGGTTGATTATGTTTCGGGAACTTCCATTGGGAGTTTGATTGGCGCCTATTACGCTATTGGACTTTCGCCCCGGCAAATTGAAGATATTGTAAAATCGTCGTTTTTTAAGAATGCGGTGAGGGGAGAGCTCAATTTTCAGTACGGCTATTATTTTAAAAAGAGAAATACCTACGGTTCGTGGTTAACCTGGCGTGTGGATCCGAAGAGCGGGATTCTGAAAAATCTTCCTACTAATGTGATCAATTCAATTCCCATTGATTATTATTTGATGGAGACCTTTGCCGCGAGTTCGGCTTTGGTGAAACAAAATTTCGACAGTTTATTTATTCCATTCCGATGTTTGGCATCGGACATTAAAACAAAACAAAGTATCGTTTTTAGAGATGGAAGTTTGGCCACCGCGGTTCGTGCCAGTATGAGTTACCCGTTTTATCTGCGTCCCATAAAAGTAAAAGACAAATTACTATTTGATGGAGGTTTGTACAATAACTTTCCAACGGATGTGATGTATAAGGAATTTAACCCTGATTTTATTATTGGATGTAATGTTTCTGATACTACACTTGCGCCCGAAGACGATGATCTGTATTTGCAATTGCGCAACATTATGATGAGCGAGACCAGTTTTAAACCGGTGTGTGAGAATGGAATTATTATTGAGCCCTGGTGTAATGTGGGCATGTTCAATTTTGAAAAAGTGACCAAGCTAATAGACAGCGGTTACGCAGCAACCGTGCGCCAGATGCCGAAGATATTGGAGCAGGTAAAACGCAGAATAGATACTGCGGAGGTGAAAAAGAAAAGGCAGGAACTGATGCTGAAGTATGATGACAGCAAATTTATTTTTGATAGGGTAAATGTGAATGGCCTCAACGTCAAACAGCAAAAATATGTAACGCGAAATTTATTTTATCAGAAAAAGGAATTCAGTTTATCGCAATTAAAACACCGTTATTTCCGGTTGGCGGCCGATGATCGCATCAAAAGTATTTACCCAACTGTTTCTATGGATTCTACCACCGGAAAATATGCTTTGAACATTAACGCCCGTATGGAAAAACCATTTTTTGTGGAGGCCGGCGCGGTTATTTCAAACCGCCCCATTAGTGAAGCGTTTTTGGCAGTGCAATACAATCGTATTGGAAGATCGGGATTCACTGCTTATGTGAATGGTTATATTGGAAAATTATATTCGGGTACTTACGGGAAGTTGCGGTTTGATTTCCCCGGTAAAACACCATTTTTTATTGAGTCGAATTCCGCCTATTCGCGTTGGGATTATTTTAATAGTAGCATTTTATTTTATGATCTGTTGAAGCCGGCATACCTGATCCAAAAAGATCAGTACACCGAAGTAAAAATGGGCGTTCCTATTGGGAATTTATCGGTATTTGATATTGGCGGCGGCGGAGCAGAGTGGGGGAATGAATATTATCAGCGTGATAATTTTACCAAGTTGGATACCACAGACAAAACCTATTTTGACTACTGGTACGTTCAGGCCAATTACAGTTTAAATACTTTGAACCGGAAAATGTATGCCACCGAAGGTGTGATGTTCAACGCGCGCGCGCGTTACCTGGAAGGACAAGAAAGTTATTACCCGGGGAATACAACCATTATTGACACCATTCCATTTAAGAATCAATACGCTTTACCTTGGTTGCAATTTAAAGTGACCTTTGATGGGTATTTAAAAACCTTCAAGCGCTTTAGAGTTGGATTGTTTGGGGAGTTTGTGAGTTCGGGACAAACTTTTTTTAGTAATTACCAGAGCTCCATTTTATCGGCGCCAGCATTTAATCCTACGCCGGAGAGTCAGACCTTTTTTATTGATGATTATCGCGCGCATGTGTACGCGGCGGGAGGAATTAAATTAATTACAACCCCTTTAAAGAATTTTGATATTCGTTTGGAGGCTTATTACATGGCGCCTTTCCAAAGTATTATTAAAGACAATAGTGGGAACGCGCAATACAGCACGCCATTTTTATACAATCACGTTATTGCCATGGCAACGGCGGTTTATAATACGCCTTTGGGTCCGTTTGCGTTTGGGGTGAATTACTATGATAAATACCAAAACCCGTTCTCGTTGTTCTTGCATTTCGGGTATATTATTTTCAATAAAAAATCGATCGATTAATTTAACCGCAAAGCGCTGCGCTACGCAAAGTTTAGTGCAAAGGGCGCAAAGTTTTATCACCGTTGTTTATTAAGAAGGCAAAGATTGCATTTCGCAAAGCCTGTAGGCTTGACGGAATATTTTATCCAGGCTGGTGCTTTTCAATAAAAAATCGATAGATTAATTTTATTTGGGCGTGCCCCTCACCGGAAATACTCTGGAAGTTCGGGTCGGGCTTTCGCCACTCGCTCTTTTTGCTATGGAAATTTCTGGAAGCAAAAAGGAGCTCAAACAATGGCTCAATCCCTCACGCGTGCATGGAATTTCTCCCCTTTTTTAACCATGGTTCGACGAGCTCACCACAGGCTCCGACACAGAGGCACAAAGAACACAGAGTTTAAGAATTAGTTTCTCAGTGACCTCTGTGTACCCGCCGCGGCGGACTCTGTGAGACCAAAAGTCTCCGTGGTTAAATGTTCTATTTCGACAACCGAACCTCGATATCGTTGAGTTGAATAGTTTCATTAAAACTATTGTAGGCGAGAATTTTTTTGATGCGGAGTGTGGTTGGTCCTTGCTTGAAGGATTCTTGTAGTTTTTCCAGAAAATCATCGGAGAGTTGTTTGCTTTTTCCATTGAATAATTGCGCGGTTTGATCTTCGTTGATAATGAATGCTTCGTAACTAAAGATCTTGATGCCATCTTTTTGGTTGGTGACATTGAGTTGTTGGAGCATCAAAATTTTCTTGAGGCTGGCGGTGCCGGTGTCGACTCCGGCGATGCTGGCTTTGTAGAGGGCATCGGCTTTTTTAATTTTTATTTTGGTGACTTGGGCAAACGAGATCTGCGAGATGAAGATAAATAGACCGAGATAAAATTTCATAAAGTAAAAGTACTTATTTATTAGAGGCAGAAACCGCCAAGATGCTGAGCATTTCGCAAAGAAGGCGCAAAGACCGCTAAGTTTACCTTTATGTTTTAAAGAATGCAAAAACCTTTGGTTTCGCAAAGTGTCCGCTAAACCTGGGTTTCTTTGCGTTAGCGAAGCCATTGCCTTCTTAATTTGTGGTTAAGAATATTTGCGCTCTTTGCGCCTTCTTTGCGACCGCGAAGCGCTTTGCGGTTTCTGCCTCTGAAGCCTATCCATAATTCACAACCTATCAACAGGATACAAACAGCTTATGAGCACATGTTAAACGACTTATTAACAGTTTTATTAAAATTGTTGATAATCAGTTAGTTGTATTGGGTAGAAGCTGTTAAAATTATATAGCTGAGAATTTGATAGTTAGGGCTGTTTTTTGTATCATTGTAAGATGTGCAAAAAGCCTTTATTGGGCTGAGCACAATTTAATTTTTATGAAGACTATTAAATTACTTATTGCATTTGTTCTAGTGAGTTCAGTTTCGTTCGCGCAAATGAAATCAAAAATGAACAACAAAAGTTCTTTTACCGGACAAAACGGTGGAGGCTTTAAACGTTTTATCACCAAAACTCCCTGGACCTTTGGTTTGAGCGGACATGTGGTGGATGATGATGGAAAACCGTTTAATAGTTTATTCAATGTTTCTAAAACCTGGAACTTCCTTGCTTATCCGTCGAGATTAACGATTGATGGATATTATAAAGCAGGATTTTCATTTCAAGCAGAGTTCGCATATACGCAATTCAAAGCTGGAAGAAGAATCAATAATGAATTGATCGGTAAGAAGTGGACTTTTTTCTCTGCAGATGCGCATATGAAATATGACCTAAATGAACTAATTGGACCAACTAATTGGTTTGATCCTTATGTAGCCGTTGGGTACGGATTTACACTGAGAAGCGGTGCGAAAAAGCCAATGACCGTTACATACAACATAGGACCCGGTGCTAACTTTTGGATTTTTGAGAATTTAGGATTTAATCTTCAAACCATTGCAAAATTTTCAGCAATAGAAGGAACGTCCAATTATTTGCAGCACTCGGTTGGTGTAGTTTATAAAATTGAAGGTGGACGCGGTGGACGTCCGGGTAAATTAGGAAAACGTTACAGATTTGTAGGTAAAACCAGCAGAAGATAATTTTTATGAAATTAAGATCAATATTAGTTTTAGCATTTGCTATGTTTGTAGCGAACTATTCGTTTGCTCAGGCGTTTAGAATACAGAACACGTCTTGGACCTTTGGTTTAGGCGATCATATTGTAGTTGATGGTGGCAAAGAAACTTTTTTTCCATTTGATACCAAGGCTTGGAATTATTTGCCTTTTCCGACGAAAGGAACAGCAGAAATGTATTTCATGAAAGGTTGGAGTTTTCAAGCTGAATTGGCCTATACTCAATATAAATCGGGTAACATTATGGATAAAGTTGCCATCACCAAAGCCGGAACATACTTTGGTTTTGACGCAAATGCGAAGTTTATGATGAGTCATTGGACTAACAAACAAGGATGGTTTGATCCGTACTTTACTGTTGGATATGGATATACTTACAGAAGTTTGGCACTTAATAAAAATACGGGAAATAACAATTTAGGTATTGGTTGTAATTTCTGGATTTATAAGGGATTTGGCTTGAATTTACAAGGTTTAGGAAAGTTTGTAATGAAAGGTGGAGGAAAGTCGAATTATACGCATTATTCAGTATCATTAGTATATAAGCTTATGTCGAAAGGTGATAAGATGGGGATTAAATAGTTCTCGACATCGCTCGAATTGACACGATATGTTAAAAGAAAAGCCCCGACGTTTGTTGGGGCTTTTTTGTTTTCGGTTTTTTAACCACAGAGGCGCTTCGCGCTGCACAGAGGTTTACACAGAGTTACACAGAGAGAAAGCTTAGCTTTCTTTTGATATTATGCATAAATAAAGAACGGGCCGAAGGTTCACTTTGTTTAACTATACTTCGACAGGCTCAGTATAAACTCCGGCGTTTCGTGCTGCACAGAGGTTCACGAAGGAGAAAGCTTCCCTTCACAAAGAGAGTTGTTATTTATATGTTCTTTTAAAAGAATCAAATTATTTCTCTTTACTTTTTTGCTTGAACAAAATCCTTCGACAAGCTCAGGATAAAATCCACAAAAAAATCAAGGCGCTTCAATTCTCCACACAAGCCCCACGCCTAACGAGAAGCTCCGGCCCACTGGTTCGACAAGTTCACCATAAACTCCCGCGTATTCGATATGACTATTTTAGGTTTGTGAGAAAGGTTTTTACTCCCTCCCCCTCGTTCCTCGGGTACTCCCTCACTACGTGAGGGAGATGTTTGGAAAGTTGGAGTAAATAAAAAAGTCGCCGGAGGCGACTCGGAGTTAGAGATTTGCAACTAGCTATTCTTTGTAATTTAAGATTGCTTGCACACATCTCTCCGCTGCATGACCATCCCACAGTTCGGGGCGTTTGGGTGTACGTTGTTCATTAAATACCTTTTCGAACGCGCGTTTAATATTTGCAATGTTGCTTCCTACTAAATGTCCGGCGCCACCGTGTTGAAATAAAGTAACAGGGCGTTCGGTATTCCAACGAAGAGTTAAGAAGGGGGTTCCTAACACGCAGCATTCTTCCTGGAGGCCTCCACTATCGGTAAGCATTACACGCGCCTGCATATTTAAGCGCAACATTTCTAAATAACCAATAGGGTAGAGTAGAAGTACGTTCTTGCATTTGATCAACTGATCCCATAGTCCGAAATATTTTGCTTGCTTAACGGTACGGGGATGAATTGGCCAGATGAAGGGAACACGTTGAGAGGCGTCATTTGTTAGCCAGTCACAAATGGCTTTAAAGATCTCCTGCACGTCTACATTACTAGGGCGATGCATGGTAATTAAACCAAATTCTTTGAGGTCATTAAATGATTTAAGTTTTTGTTCCTGCCCTTCGATCACATTTGTTTGTAAAATAGTTTGAAAAGAAATTGCAGAAGCCTTGTGGCGATTGTATTCAAGCGTATCTATCATCACATTACCAACAAACTTGATCTTGTGATCAGGAACGCCTTCTTTTTTTAGATTTTCAACCGAGATAGGGTCGGGAGAAAGTAAGAGATCGGAGATGCGGTCGGTTACTAATCGATTTATCTCTTCGGGCATATTAAGATCGCCGGAACGTAAACCTGACTCTATATGACAACATTTTACTCCTTCTTTTTTTGCGGTAACAGAACAGGCTAGTGTGGCATTTACATCGCCCACCACAACAACCCAATCAGGTTTATGTTCTTTCAACACTTTTTCAAAAGCCATCATGGTTTGACCCACTTGTTCGGCATGGGTGCCGGAGCCTATTTCTAAATTGATGTGTGGCTCTGGAATTCCGAGGTCGAGAAAAAAATTATCGCTCATTCGGCCATCGTAATGCTGACCCGTGTGAACAAGAATGTGCTCTACCTTTCTGTCATCCTGAGCGGAGTCGAAGGATTTGTTGTGCGCCTCGATAGCCCTTATAAAAGGAGCGATCTTCATGAAATTAGGACGAGCACCGACAACAGAAATAATTTTCATTCTAAAATTGGACTTTACTGAGATTCAAAATTTTCAAGGCCCAGCTCAACTACAACAGAATATGCATATAAAACAATACATGCAATAGTTATAATTACATTCATCCCAGTCAAGATGTTTTTGGAATCATTGCTCTCGGCTCTGAATACGAGGTAACACAAAATTAGTTGGAACAAAAGAACAGGAAATTCATAGTAGTGTTTAGACCAATCATTTACATCCCGAGTAAAGGCGTTCAAAATAAAGAACACAATGAA
Organism: Bacteroidia bacterium; assembly: GCA_044229315.1. Lineage (GTDB taxonomy): Bacteria > Bacteroidota > Bacteroidia > B-17B0 > Aurantibacillaceae > Aurantibacillus. The sequence goes on along the minus strand of JBGATG010000001.1, from coordinate 1,479,215 downwards.
TACTACTGTTGAGCATAATGTTATATATCTTCTCCTCATTGTAATGGCCATTTACACTTTTAGAATATTATTATTCACTATTGCCTTTAAATAAGAGCTTTTTCCAAAATGGTTTTTTCTTTTCTTGTCCATAACCGTAGCCGTAGCCATAGCCGTAACCGTAGCCATAACCGTAACCGTAGCCATAACCTTTTTTATAATCAGACCCGTTTATCAGTACTGCCATGTTTGGCAATCGCTTTTCTCTGTTTAGTGTTTCGGCTATTCTGAGCATTCGCTTATCCAAATAGTTCGCACGCGCAACAAATATCGTACAATCTGCGTATGTGTTTAAGAGCAAGGTATCGGCAACTAGTCCAACCGGAGCGGTATCTACTATCACGTACTCATAGTTGTTTTTTCCGTAATCAAAAATTTCCTTGATCTTGGGATTCATTAGTAATTCCGCTGGATTAGGTGGAATCGGTCCCGAAGGCAGGATGTCAAAAGCATCAAAATTCGGCGCATCAAAAATCAAATCTTCCAGTTTTATGTTCTGCTCAGCAATAAAATTGGTAAGACCTTTTCTATCCCCCATATTCAAGTAAGCAAGTATTTTTGGAGCCCTGAGATCAGTGCCTATCAATAAAACTTTTTTACCCGACAAAGCGAAGGAGGCAGCCAAATTAAGAGCGATAAAGGATTTACCTTCTTTTCCAATAGTTGATGTGACAAAAACAGTTTTATTCTGACCAACCCGATTTCCGGTTATGAACTCGACGTTGGTTCGCAAGAGTCTGAATCCTTCCGCAATATTTGATTTATCGTTTTCAACTACAACCAATTTGTTTTTTGACCTAGACAGGGGAATATCGCCCAAAAACGGAATATGCGCTTTGTCTATGTCTTTTTTTCCGTGAACCTTAGTGTCCATGAGGTCGAGTATATAGAGGACAATAATTGGAAAGAAGAGACCAATAATGAAAGATGATAGGTATATGATTTGCTTTTTTGGGGCTACCATTGATCCGTTGCTATAAGCATTATCAATTATTTTAGCGTTTGCAACTGTAACTGCCAAAGCAATGTTGGTTTCCTCCCTTTTTTGAAGTAAATAAAGATAGAGCGCCTCCTTAATTTGTTGCTGCCTTTGAATTATCCGATAGTCTCTTTCGTATTTTGGCACGGTACCAATTTTTGAGTTTATCTCATTTTCTTTTTTCTCCAACTCCCTTACTTTTATTTGTAAGGCGCCTAATAGGTTTTGAAGACTCGCTTGGATCGAGTTTCTAAGATCGGTTAATTGATTTTCAAGATTCTCCACTAGCGGGTTTTTTTCACCGGAGTTCTTTATCAATCGATTTCTCTCAAGCACTAATTTATTATAATCGTTTATTTGGGAGGTGATCGACGCATCCACAATGCCTAAATTAACCGGAATAAGATCTGCATGAACTTTTTGGTTTCTTATATATTCATTCATGAATTCAGCTATTCTAACCTGTGTATTAGCTTCGAGTAGACTCATCTCGCTAACGTTTCCACTCTCAAGAAATAGCTTTGCTTCTGATTGAACGTCCGTTAATTTATTTTTAGTTTTAAATGTCTCAGCCTCTCCTTCAACTTCCGATAGTTCGCTAGTAATGAAGTTAATCCTCTCATTAATGAAATTTGCTGTATTTTGACTTACTTGATTCTTGTCAGAAATAGCATCAAGATTATGTTGTTTGATGAGATTATTGACAATGGCCGATGACTTCGATATAATTGGCCCATTAAGTGAAATGGCAATGGCATTCGAATTTTTATTAACTGGACTGACACCAATAGCCGCCACGTAACGATCAATTGTTTGATTTTTTGGTGTTATAATAACGCGAAATGGTTTATTGAAATACGTTGTAGTTAAAAAATCTGTTGATGTGAAGGTCACTTTCCCAAAGTTCGTTTTTATAGCTTCACCAAATGTATGTTCGCCAATGATCTCGTCTCCATCACTCGACTTGAGAATAAATTTTTTTTCAGAGGTTGGCACTATTATCCAGTTGCCTCTTATTTTGTCTTCAGTTGAATCTTTAGAGGAGTAATTTGCGAGTATCGGAGTGTCAAAGAATCTTTCGTGTTCAATTGGTCGTCCATACGAGTAATAGGAAATATTTAAACTTAATTCGTCTACCACCTTCGACATAAGATAACGAGATTTCAAAATTTCGATCTCATTATCAATATTCTTTGAATTCTTGAATAATCCTAGATCCTCAAACGCAGTTAACTCATCGGTCCCTCCTCCCTTTTTATCGTCCTTGATCAAAATCGTTGCCGAAACCTGATACATCGGCGTTTGATATCTGAGATAAATATAACCGCATATCAATCCAATTACAATACTAATAAAGAACCATTTCCAGTTGAAAAGATATCTTATCAAGACGTCTTTAATGTTGTTCTCTTGAACTTCTTCAACCGAATAGTTGTACTGTTCTAATTCCATTATAGGTAATTATTTTTTAAATAATAGGATAAGTGTTACCAAAAGTGAGATAGCGGAAATCGCAATACTCGCATAGCCAGTATTAAATTGTGCTGAGTTTATCCGTGTTCTGTTTGGCTCCACGTATACAATGTCGTTTTGCTGAAGATAAAATACAGGAGAGTTGAAAAGTTCTTTAGATGTAAGATCAACCCTAGTTTCCGTTCTTTTTCCTTCACTTTCTCTAATAACCAAAACATTTTTTCTAATTCCAGAAATATTAAGATCGCCCGCTATCCCAAGAGCTTCAATCAAGGTGACCCTCTCATTTGGGATGGTAAAAGTGCCAGGAGTTTTTACTTCTCCCAGAACAGTTATTTTGAAATTTACCAACTTTACAATGATGGTAGGTTTATTTAGATAGGGTTTTAATTGTTCTTTCAGGAATTCTACGCACTGTATTTTTGTTAAACCAGCCACCTTAACTTTTCCCACAACAGGTATATCGATATTGCCATCTTGATCTATAATATAGGCTGGAGGGCTAGGAATACCTGACGAATATCCTCCTGTTTGTTGGTCACTTATCACAGGAAGATTGAATGGCTTTACTGCTTCGGCATCAATGCCTACAACTTTTATTGAAAGAATGTCGTCAGGACGAAAGATGATATTATAGTTCTTCACTTCGCTGGGCACCGGGCCCTGGAAGTAAATGATTTTCTTTTTATTCGTACAAGAAGGATTTATTGTTATCAAGAAGATAAAGAAAAATAGACGTGATATCTTATGGAACATGCTGCTTGCGTTTAAAGATCTTAAAGATAACTTTTTTATTTGATAGATAGAAGTAACCAGTTATATAATACTGAAAATCAAATATATAAAGCTAGGCGCTCCGTTTGTTTTTAAAAGCGATATTGTAGATTGCTTTAAAAAAGAACCGGATATCGGTTGTATATGGCGTTTTGAGTTTAGAACGAAGATATTCCCTTTCTGCTTGGAGCACCGAATCAACATCACTTTTTCTATCCAAAGCAACATATGGTGGGATGCAGCCCGGTTTAACTTTACTCCTCATTATCTGAAGATCCCGGGGTATATCCTGATGATAGCGCAAAGAAATGGGCCTAACGCCAACTAATTTTAACTCTCCTTTTAATACGTTGATCAATTGAGGTAGTTCATCAAGCCAATATCTTCTTAAAAACCTTCCCCAAGGAGTTAATCTAAAATCATCTTTTGGCTTTCCGCTCTCTGCATAACCGTTTAATTTCAAAACATAGTCCTGCAAATACTCGGCATAGGGGTGCATGGTGCGGAATTTGTAAACACCGATAATTTTTCCATTTTTTCCTAGTCGATTCATTTTATAAAGAGGACCATAACTAACGTTCATATTGAAGTCAGGCTCCTTTATTTTTTTACACACTATATAGGTTTTACCGTTGAAGCCGCTCGAGTCGATTATCTCAAAACCACAGCTAACCAATCGTCCCATTGCTTCCGCTTTGGAGAGTAATCGGTTTCTGCCTCTTGTTAACGCGAAATAGATTTTTTTGAGTCCCCACATTTTTGGGAATACTCTAAGGAAAACGAATTCAAGAGCAAACCAAAAGTTCTTTATGACTGGGATATTTCCGAGACGGTGTCTTTTTTTTCGCGCTTGGAAAGTTTCTAAACAAATAACATAAATTCCACCATTTTCCAATTTCGAATTTACCTGTTCGAAGAATTTATTGATGCGGCGAATATTATTTATTTTGGTTAAATTAATTACTGCATCAATTTCCTTGGGATAATTTACAATATTGAATTCATTAGTTGTTGAAACAATAAAAGTTGATTCGGAAAGTGGATCCAAATATTGACAAAAAAAGTTGTATGCCTTTTCGCCAATTTTTTTTACGATGTGCTTTTTGATAGTTCCATTGTCCCCAGAACCGCTCTTGAACATCCTGATTATCTGACCGCCAGTATCTTCAGAATAGTTATGTATGGCACTTGACACTAAAGTAGATACTTAATTAATAAGCAAGCGAAAATAGTAAAAATATTCCTGTTTTCAAACACTAAAATCCCTTAGAATTCAGTTTTTGTAATGAATTTAGACATGTAGTCTGGTGAGTTTTTTATCGTTTCTAAACCTTCAGGATAGCTTCTAATAAACCAAGACATAAAGCTGGCAAGGTTTATTTTTTCGTTGAGCATTTTTTTTCTTCGAACTTTAAAAACCAAGTCAAGGTCTTTTATTTCCAAAAGTTGTTTGACGGTTTCATAGAGTTTTGTTTCATTATCTGGTTTTATGCCAAAACCGAGTTCATACTTTTCTTCCAATTCTTTTAAATATCCTATTCTGCCAACAAAATCATTGAAGCGAATAAATGGAATACCTAATACGCCGGCTTCCGCAGCCATGGTTTGACTATCTCCGATATAGATCGAGGCGAAGGCCATTACATGATGCATATCAAGTGGATTTATATTAATTCTATATTTTTCGAACTGAGGACTTATTTCTCGTTCGCTAGTAATGTAAACTCTTCCGTGGGGCTCTAATAATTTGATCAAGGACTCAGCGATGTTCGGGCTTATCCCTTTGATACCATTGTCGTGATGAGCCGTAAGCTTTGCAAAACGAATAATAAAATACCTTTCTTGCGTTGAAAAATATTTCTCCACATTTTTTTTGCTAGGGGTGAAATGATCGGGATGTAAATAAGAAAGTTCATGATAACCTTGATAGGAAACGCGTTTACTTTCCCATTTGCCAACCGAACAAACTTTTGGCGCGATAATACATGAAGCCCACGGATAAGCCAATTTAGCGTAAAGAGGAACAATTTCTGCGTCATCTTCGTTAACATTTATAGAAGGGACAGATAGCAGCTTGCCAACATGCGAAATTGCTACCGAAGTGCCGATCATAACATTTGGCTTAAATTTTCGGGCAATGTTATAGAGTTTTATGTCTTGTTTCAATTGACCAATCGCAATATGAAATTTTGAGTCTTTCCGGCCCTCTGGTAAAATGTTCACATAGTCGAGTTTAGAATGGGCAAGTAAATCTTCAAGTACATCCTTTTTCTTGATCACTATCATCACTTCGCCACCTTTCTCTTTTAATGATTTGATGACATTTTTGAAAAGGTGAAAATGTGCGGGATGGCCTAGATGGAAAAGGTACTTTTTCAATTTTGGTGTAATTTTTTATTGAGCAATTCAGACATTCCTGCAAACATCCAGGCGTTAGACCAACGCATGAACTTTGTTCTATTTGTGAAATTTTTATATTTCCTGAAATAGAAACTTCCGTCTGCCGATTGCATATTTTCTATCATCCAATTGCAAACATTTTCTGCAGTTCCAAGATCATTAAACCCTGACAACGTTAATAGAGATTGACCAGCAGCGGTACAATCAATAGGATAGATATTTTTGTTATAGAATTTAGGTATTCGATCATCGTGAAAGAAACTAGCTCTATAAAATGAAAAGCCTTTTTTTAGATGTTCTTTGAAAGAGGTGTCGCCAGTGAACTCGATGTAATCATGTAAACAATCGATAACATATCCTGTGTGGTAATTATCAATCCATTCACCAGATCTGTTTTTGGAGTAAATCCATGAACCGTTGAGGTTCTGATGTTTCATTATAAAGGTACAGGCTTTTTTTGAAATTAATTTAAGCTGTTCATCTTTTGAAATATGATAAGCTTGAGCCAGTAAGCGAACGCCTTTCATACTGGCATTAAAAACTACTTGATGATCAAAAGGAGAATAAGAAAAGCAGAAATCCCCATCTTTATCTGTTGTGCGATTTAGATCCTTCAACGCGAATTTCGCAGCACTAAGGATCATGTTTTCCACCTCTTTGTTTTTTGAAAAGGACCAATATTTGTAAAGGGCATTTGTTATAATTCCGGTTGCAACTATGGTTGGTTGATAAGCGGGAATTCTACTGTACCGTGCTTCCCAATCAAAGTCATATCCCCAACATACACCATTAAAACCCGTTGGTACCAGCGTTTGAAGTTGATTTATGAGTGCGTGGATCTTTGCTTCGTAGCTATCTTTTTTTTTCGGGTATGCCTGACTCAAATTTACATAAGCCTGAATACATAAGCCGAGTGTTACTGGATTATAACCTTGCTTAATGAACAGAATTGAGCGAAGATTTACCGGAGATCTTTTGATCAGTTGCTGTGACAGAAAGCGAATCTTTTTGTTAGAATTCAGAAAAGGTGCTTTGAAAATCGGGGAAGAGAGTCCGTCATAAGGATCAAAACCACGATAATCTTGCTTTTCAATAAAAGATTCCGTCTTTCTAATAGAAGCTTCGATATTAGTTGTTGATCTCAATGATCCTATTTTCTTGGATACTTTGTATGGCTTTGAAAGTTACGTGTGTGCTATGGTAACACTCGTCGAATGAAATGGGTGAGGGGGTTCCTTTTTTAATAGAAGTGAAGAATTCTGCTAGCTCAGATGCATGTCCCTTATCTTGGTTTTTATAATCTGTCTTTTTAATGGAGTTGTTATAAACTGTAAGACTCATAAAATCGTCGATAACAGCAACCGTTCCACCACAAAAAACTTCGATATGTTCTTTATTTAATTTTTTGGAACCGTTTGAAAAGTAATTTATAACCGCAAGACTGCCGTTTGTGAATTTCAGCGTGATCGCCGCAGAGTTATTAAGTCCAGAAGGGTCTTCCATGGATGTTGCGGAAACACTTACTACTTTTCCTCCTGAAAGAAAAATTGCGAGGTCAACAAAGTGACATCCCTCACCAATTATTCTGCCTCCGCCTACCAACGGATCGTTTGTCCAGTGTTCGGCTGGTAAAATGCCTGCGTTTACCCGAATATTTATAGTTTTGGCCTGTGTATCTATAAAAAGCTTCTTCAGATCTTTAACTGCTGGTGCAAATCTGCGATTAAATCCTATCATAACTTTGTATTGGCCATTAGTTGATCTCTTATAGGAATCATTGATTTCTGATAATTCCTGTTCGGTTAGAGCCAATGGTTTTTCTACAAATACATTTTTACCATTTTCAATTGCCTGAATAACATATTTTGCATGCGAATCATGTCTGGTAGTAACAAAAATAGTGTTGATGTTTTTATCTTTTAAAATATCCTCTGACTTTTCGGCGCAATAGGAAAAAGAATATTTGTCTGCAACGTACCTTGCTATGTTGCCACGCCCGGTTGTAACCCCAATAAAATTGCATTTTCCTTTCATTTTTGGAAGAAGAATATTTTGCGCAAAATTTCCTGCACCTATCAATCCAACATTGGGTTCCTCTTTTGGATAAGTTTTGCTATTCAAAACAACAGACGGTACTAAATTTTTATTTTCATCGTATTTTATCACGATGCCATTATAGATCTCTTTCTTGGACAAGATCATATCATATGCTTCGGTTGCATTCTCTAACTTAAAAACATGTGAAATAAGTGGAGTCATGTCAACTGTGCCAGATGAAAGAAGATCAATAAAACTCTGCATATTTCTATTTTCAGTCCACCTAACATAAGCTATTGGATAATCTAGGCCTTTTTCCTCATAATTTGCATCATATCTTCCGGGGCCGTAAGAACTCGACATCCTCAGATCTAACTCTTTTTTGAAATAATTCACGCGGTCAAATCCTGTTGGAACTGCGCCAACAACAACTACCTTCCCTTTTTTTCGACAAACGATCCCAGCGAAATCAACCGGGTCAAGGGAAGTTGTACCTGCAGTGATGATCACTGCATCAACACCATTCCCCTTAGAAAACTGAAGAATATGATCTTCCAAACCTGCTTGATTTCTATTATAAACTTCTTTTATGCCCGAACGTGCTGCTAGTTGTACCTGTTGATCGTTTACGTCGATTCCAAGTACTGAAACTCCAGCGGCTTCCAGTATTTTTGCGGTGAGTTGTCCTAATAATCCCATACCGATGATCAGGGCATTTTCGCCTAATTTCAATTCAGCTTGTCTTATACCTTGAATAGCGATCGCAGCTATAGTAGAAAAAGCTGCGTGCTTCAAGTCAACATGCAATGGAACCTTAACGCATAAGTTTACCGGAACCGAAACAACATCTGCATGACATGCAGACACGCCACCACAGGCCACTTTATCACCAACCTTAAATTCTTTTACCTCACTGCCAACGGCAATAACTTCTCCTGCACAACTATATCCTAACGCCGAAGGAGTGTCGAGTTTATTCATTACCAGGTCGTATGTATTTTTTAGCCCACTGGTTTTAATAAGATCAATTACCTGCTTCACTTCCTTTTGGCGACTTCTGGCTTTGGCGATGTAGCCTTTCCGAGCATCGGTGACGGTTTTTCCCTCAGTGCCGGCACTGATAACCGAATAAGAATTCCTAACAAGAATATCTTTGTTACCAAGGGTAGGGAATGGAACTTCCATGATCTCCATTTTACCCGATTTTAATTCCTGAGTTAATTGTTGCATGTTTGTTAAGTCTTAAAGAAAGTTCTGAACCATATCTCATTTACCATTAGTCTCCAAATGATTTGAGAATTATCTTCGATGCCTTTCATGTTATTTTGGATTAACTTTTGAATATGGTCTGGGTTATATACACCTCTTTTTTTAATTACTTCGTATGACAAAATATCGTTTACCATTTCATTTAGTTCATTTTTTAGCCAACCCCTCATAGGAGCACTAAAAGGGGCTTTGGGTCTGTAAATGATCTCTTTTGGTAAGTATTTTTCAGCCATCTTTTTCAATACATATTTCTGAGTATTTCCACTTATGCGCATTTTTGGATTAAGCCTGAACATGAATTCAACTATTCTGTGATCAATAAGCGTTGGTCGACCTTCTACTCCCGCTGCCATCATAGACTTATCCGAATAAGTTAGGTTGTGATCTGGCATATATATTTTTGTATCGCAAAGGCACATTTTTGTAAGGTAAGACCTATCTGTGCTATCGAAAAGTTCTTTTTCGATCTTGTAGTAGTAACTGTTTTTTATTCCCTTTGAATTCAAGTAAAAATCGTCAAAATTCTTGGCTTGTAAGGATGAATTCTTTATCGCCAATTGCCTTTCGTATTGACCCAACGAAGCGATATCAACAAAACGCTTTAGCCATCTGATATATTTAAAATTCCTAGATGAATTGCCTTCCGGCAACTTTGATACTTGCTTCTCGACAAAATCTCGTGCCCACCTAGGAAAAAAATGTTGGTAAGTGTCCGCTTTTAAGCAAGCCAAATGCGATCTGTAGCCACTGAATACTTCATCTGCTCCCATGCCGTTCAAGAGGACTTTAACTTCTTGTTGGCGCGCTGCCATTGAAATGAGATAAGTATTGATCGAGGAAGGATCAGCAAGCGGTTCGTCCATGTGATACACCATTTTTGGAAGCAGTTGCGCAATATCGGGCGTAAGAGTTATTTCCTGGTGAGAAAAACCGTAAAGATCGGCTACTTTTTTGGCATAGTACGAATCGTCACTGTTCCCTTGTAGTTTCAGATCTTTTTTCTCAAATTTTATTGTAAACGTTTTTAGAGCCTGATTCATTTTTTTTTGCATTAATACACAAAGCAGAGATGAATCTAATCCGCCGCTTAACATGGCACCAACCTTAGCATCAGAAACAAGGTTTAGAGTTACAGCGTCATTTATCAAAGCGTCCAATTCATTAACTAGTTCTATTTCATTTTTATTTTCTTCGGAAATAGAAATGTCCCAGTATTTTTTGATAGATAGATTCCCATTTATGAACGTAAGAAAATGCCCAGCTGGGAGCTTGAATATTTCTTTAAATCCTGTATAAGGTGAAATTTGGTAATGTACCGGAGTTTGTAAGGAGGAGATATCAGGTTCAGCTTTATAAGAATTTAAAGCAAGTATCGCTTTTATTTCAGAGCTGAATGCCAAACAGTTTTTTTGATGCAAATAATATAATGGCTTTATCCCCAAACGGTCTCTCGCAATGAATACGTCGCCACTTCGTTCGTTGTATATTGCAAAAGCAAACATTCCATTAAATTGATCAATGCATTTTTCCTTCCATTTATGATAGGCAAATAAAACAACCTCGGTATCAGATTCTGATCTGAATTGATAACCAAAGTTGATCAATTGTTTTTTGATATCTTTGTAATTGTAAATCTCACCGTTAAGTACAATGAAATTTCCAGAGGCTTTATCGTACATTGGCTGATTACCTCTTTCAGAGAGATCTATAATAGATAGGCGTGTGTGGCCGAGCCCACTATTTTCGTTGTCAAACCACTCTACGTTCGAGCTATCCGGTCCTCGATGGCTGATCGTGTTTGTTGCATTTTCAAGCTCAGTTTTGCTTCCGCAATTAATAAATCCTACTATGCCACACATTTCTATTTCTTGTTTCGAAGAACGGAATCAAATACGTTTTTTAGGTTCAGCACCATTTGGTCTTCAGTGAATTTTTCTTTATATAGAACTTTGCTTCTCAACCCCATGCGCTCTCTTAGTTTTTTATCTTCGATCAATTCAATAAGTCTTTGCTTTATTTCCTCATAGGAGTTGGTGGGAACGATGAATCCATTCTCGCTGTGAAGAACGCTTTCTTTGATGGCTCCTTGGTCAGTTGTGATTATGGGTAGACCTGCGGCCATGGCCTCAACTATTACCCATGGGTGCCCCTCCGGTGCGCGGGGAGGGAAAACAAAAACATCTGCATTAATGAACTGACGTAATTTTTCATTTCCGCTTTTTGGGGATTCAAAAATAACGGGTAAATTGTTTTCAAGTACAATATCGGTGCAAAATTTGCGGTATTCGTCATTCTTCCACCTACCTGTTACATTGCAAGTGATCTTACCCCTGATCTCGATAGGGAGTTCTTTTATTGCCATTAGAAGAAGGTCTACCCCTTTATTTGACATTAAATTCGCGAAATAAAGCAAATTGATTTTGTTACTTTCTGAATCTCTAGGTGGGTAGTTTATGTTAGCGCCATTCGGAACAACATATATCTTTTCTGATGGTAAGAATGGTTCAAATATGTAACGTAAACTTTCACCAAGAACAATAGCGCCGTCAGCTTTTGAGAACATCGATCGGAAGTAAGACCGTATCATCCAGTTTTTTCGTTCATACCACGAAAGAAGCGAACTTCCTCTCAATTGAATTATCACTTTTTTTTTGTAGATCTTACCAAGAGAAATAAGTACGGAGTCCTTTAAAAGACCACTTGTTTCCTGCGCAATAGGAACCAATACAAGAGCGACATCTTTTTGTCTTAGTAGTTTGATATAACTCGAATAGATTCCCAGTGTTTTAAAGATTTTACCAAAAGAGAATTTCCCCATGGTTTGCATGTCTTCATTCAGTCGGGTGTCAAGATGTTCTAGTTTGTAAAAACTGTTAAGTTTAGATTTCAGTATGATCTCTGTTGCAATGGCAGGACCGAAGTAGGGAGGTGGAAGTTTACCAACTATAATGATCTTGTTGTATTGGGGCTGGTTCATGGATTGGTACTTGTAGTTGGTTCGTTGTTTTTTTTGATTTGGAGTATTTTGGTTGATCCTGTTTTTTGCGTAAGGTAATTTAGACAATATGATAATCCAACCATAACCAGGTACATTAAAACACCACTAGAACCTAAAGGATTGCTGCTGATAGAGTACATGAGCATTATAATAACGGAGGTTATTACGAAGAAAGCATCGAATGAAAGGAGGTATTTTTTTCTTCTAAGCATCGCCAAATAGAAACCGAGCAAACTAATGAGTCCAATAATACCTGAGCCAAATAAAAAACGAACATAATCGCTATGCATGCCACCGCTCGTCATGGCTCTTTTATTTACGTATGATATTTCTGAAAACTGTACGCCAAATAGTTTTGAGTAAATGTTCTCAGAGTTCCATAGCTCAAAATATTTTTCCCAGCGAATGATGCGCCCATTCAGCATCCGATCTTTTTCAGCTTCACCCTTGTAAGCTCCGATCTCTTTGGCGAAAAGCGGCTTAAATACGGATGTATAAATGATAGGCGCCGTAAACGCAAGACAGATGACAATTATGCCAACAAGTTTTTTCACTGATTGATATTTGAAGCTGTATAATAGTGTTAGTCCGGAGATCATTATAAAAACCGTCCATGAAGCCTGATGTTTCAAGCCATTTATACCCAAAATCACAAGGAATAAGGTTATTAACACAAATGCAAGACCCGTGTTACGCTTGCCTAAAACCAAATTCTTTAAAAAGAAATAACAAAGGATCAGATAATTTCCAATAAGGAAAGACATATAATTGAACAGATCGGCATATAATCCCGTGAGTCGAAAGCCACCACCGCGACTTTCATTTAATTCCACATAACGAATTGGGCTGAAAATGATCTCATAGAATAATACGATGAGTGGAAAGATCGATGATACTAAATAGGTATACAGAAATCCGTTGAAACGCTCACGGGAATTTACAATTTTTGTTAGGTAAAGAAAAACTACTATAGGTGTTATCGTTCTGAAAAAGTGAGAAATTGCATCAGCTTGTTTCGATTCAATTACAAGAAAGAAAAGATTAAGGAAAAGAAGAAGAGAAAAAACTAAAAAGGCAGATGGTATATTCTTGGTTGCTCTGCTCGGGAGTTTAATAAAATAGTAGAATGAATAAAATAGGGTTAAAAGCCCAGTTACTTGCAAAGGGGATATAATACTTGTTTGTTTAACGTACCAAAATACGTCAATGATTGGTCTTAAAAGAACAATCCAAAGGAACCATTTGTAAGCCATTGGCTGTTGACCGAGCCATTTCTTCCAATTGTTAAATCTTTTTAAAAGGATATTCATTCAAAGTAGATCAAATTAACTCAAGGAAGCTAAGAATTGTTTTTTCCAATTTTCTACCGAAAGTTCTTTACCACTCTCGTACGCATTATCAAAAACGTTTTTATCTTTTTGCAAGAGCGTTTGTCTAATGGTTTCAATATTCCTTTCCTTTGAAGAACCTAATAAAATTCCATTTATTTCGTTCTTCAGGTAATCTATCTCCGGCCCATGATTTAAACCCGCAAATGTGAAATATGGTCTGCCATACGAGAATGCATGATTTATTGAGAGTCCTGATAAACCGGGAATAAAAACGACAGTAGCTCTCTTCATTAATTTCGAGATTTCTTTTTCATCAACAACTGCTCCGTACCATTCTATAGAGGCATCTTTTTTGATTGCTTCCTTGACCTGATAAGCGTCTGGACCATCGCCTATAATGATCAGTTTCAAGCTTAAGCCATCGCCAGAAAAGATCTCTTTTAAATCAAAATAGTATTCAATGCAGACATCAATTTTTTTTGACGGAATCAACCTCCCGATGTACAACAATGTTGGATGGGTTGGGTCGGGATAAGAGAACTCATAGTGTTTTTTGACTTCAAGAGTATCTATCGTGTTATTGGCCCAAAATGCTTTGTTTGATGGGATCAATCCTTCATTTACGCATCTATTTCTACTTGATTCCGAGTAGAAAATTATTCTGTCATAAAGTTTGTAGAAGAAGCGAGTTAGTATTTTATCGATTAAAGTTGATCTTGCCCCTTTTGATTTCAAAACAGGATGGTTGTAAGATATTAATTTTACGTACGCCCCTTCTTTTCTTGCTTTTCTGCGCAAAAAAGTTGCGTAAATTATTAAGACTAAGTTCTTTTTTTCTCTTGGTATCAATATCCAGTCAAAGTCATTGAAATTGTCTTTAAGTACTTTTCTTACTTCAGATGAGAATCCGAATTTGGCTTTACTTACATTGACAGCTACTTCTTTAAACTCCCAATTTCCAGCCAGATGTAGGTCTCCTTTTCCGAGTCTCCCTTCGCCCGCAATAACTGTTAGATCAAGCCCCCCATCCAAAGCCAAATGATTCAAAAATCTTGCTTTATAGTGATTTAAATTAGGGCTTAACCACAGTAGTTTCTTACGATCCTTTGAGAACGTCATTGTAGACACTTAGGTATTCCGAAAATAATCTCTCCATCCCAAAATGATCCTTCGCATATTCTTTCCTCCGGACCATATCTTGTTCTGATTTTTTTTTATTTTGACAATAGTAGAGCAAACGCGAAGCCATTTCATCGATTGAATCGACAATATCTTTTTTTTCAAAAGGCCCAACAATTTCTTTTAATCCGCCGCTATCGTTAAATACAAGATTTGGCTTTCCTGCCAAATAGGATTCAACTGCAACCAAGCCAAAAGGTTCATCTTTGGCCGGGGCAATGCAAACATTAAAGGACGAATAATAGTCGGACGTCCGAGATTGAAATCCCTTTAAGTCAATTTTTTCGTGTAGCTCTTTTTTGGCTACTAGTATTTCAATGTTCTTATAGGTTGGTCCGTCACCAACAAGGATCATTTTTCCATGCCCTCCCAGGTCAAGGAATTTCTCAAATGTGATAATTGCTCTATCAATTCTTTTTCTTTCAATGAATCTGGATACAACGCCGACAACAAAATCATCATTAGAATCTGTTTTGGGAGAAGAATTAGTTTCGGTAAGTTTTGTAGCATTGAGAACAACTTTTTTCTTTACATCTTTGAGTTCATATTGTTCAATGGCCTTTGAAAGCGTGAACTGACTATTTGCCGCAAGGAAATTTACCTTGTTCAAATAGATTTTTTTTGCCTTTTCAAGAATGAGAAGCTTCAAGAAATTACCACGTTTAATGCCCTTAGATAGACCATGAATTGTATATACGATCTTTTTTTTTGTTTTTTTTGCGGCTAAAAAATAATTCACATTAAATACGTGCATATGTACAATGTCGAACGAATTGAATATTTCGGATACGTTGTCTCTTTTCTTTTTAGAGATATCCAGTCCGTTGGAGTACTTGCTTTCATGGATAGTGATCTTATGATCTTCGAGATCCCTAAGATACGGTCCTTTTTTGTGATTCAATAGGACTGCAACATCCATGTTGTTTTCTTTCTGAAGGATGGCGAGATCAATTATTAATCTTTCTATTCCGCCAATTTGAGCAGATCCTATACAGTGTATTATTCGTGGACTCCCTGGCATTAGTCTTCTTTTGAACAAATAATCGCATAACCCTTACAGGTTTGATGTGAAAACACTTTCTCATTCTCTATAGGTTTACAGAAAAGGGTGTAGATATACTGAGGGAACACAAAGAATAGCCATATAAATGGATTATTGATGCTATACAAAAATTTAAATTTGGTGAGTTTAGCTACCTTATTGATGATCTTTAATGGAAGCCGCATCGATGTGGTTATGAAAAAGCCAAATGTACCTGAGAATCCTGATATGGAAATTAATTTAAGTTGATTCCTACTTGTCATCGCTTTTAATGCAAAGGGCGTATATCTATAGAAATCGTAAGGTGTCTCGTGCAACAATTGCAAAAATGGAACAGTTATGATCACCTTACCGTTTTTCTTGAGTACCCTATGGATTTCTTTTAAGAATTTTTCGGGTTCTTCAACGTGTTCTAATACTTCGGTACACAACACAACATCAAACGTTTCATTATCAAATGGTATGTTTTTTCCGTCATAGAATTTATCTATGTATTGTTTCATATGCGGAGTTGTTTCAACGTCAATCCCCAGAGATTCATTTAGGTACTTATCGTAAATATGCTTGTATGGTTTTTTTCCACAACCAAGATCAAGTAGTTTTCCCGTAAATTTGTAATGATCGAATGTTTCGTTCAGGTATTTGTAGCGAAGTTTGTCAATAATGTAATTTCCGATATTATATTTCATAATTTTAATTATAAAACAATCTTAATCCGGTACTCAGCGGCATAAAATTAGGAAGGTTCTGTTGATTGTATTTGATGGTTCTTTTGTAGAATTCAAACCTTTGATGAATAATAGTTTCTTCTTCACAGATCTGAAAAGGTAATTTATATGTGAAATCGTTGAATTTATTTTGTAAGTTGAAGTATCGTTTTCCAAGGAAAGAAAGTGATATAGGAAATGTAAAGCCTTTACGCGCAGAGATAAATTTATTTGATTTAATGAGTGAAATATTACCTGCGATCTTAACTTGTTCTTTAGGAAGAAAAAAATTATTACTACTTAACTGAGCTTCCAGAACGGACGTTAATTCAGAATGAAACTGCTTAACGAATGAAATTATCTCAGCAGATCCGGGTTGATGTTCAAACCAGCTGGTCCGCCATGCTATAACCTGCTTTACCATTGTTTCTAATTTGCAACCCTGAAGACTCAAAAGTTCTATATCGTACAGAAGCGCTTTGGCCGATAAAAGAAATGATCGCATTTTGATCGTACTATACTTCATCTGAATATCCAAAGAAATGAAGAACTTAAGCATGAATTCTAGCGCGATCTGAGTTTTAAGTTCACTTGATGTAGAAGCATTTTTGCCAATGGATAGATCTTTTCCGAATAATAGTTTGAAATTTGTGAAATGATTGTATCGCAGACTTAACTCTCTATCACTTTCGGCTATCCCAAAAAGATGATGAGTCAGTATTTTTCGTTCCGTTTCGTTCAGCGAATCGTTGATGTTAGTCGAACATTTTGTGTCATCCTTAAAAATGCAAAGGATATCAAGGTCCGAGATTCCCGGGTCGTTTATGGAGCCCAATTGATAAATGCTAATTAGATCGGAACTTTTTGGAAGTTCGGTAACTATCTTTATTACGAGCTCTGTGTAAGATTCAATTGATATTTTAGAAGGATAATCTATGATCTGCATAATATTGATTATATGGTCGCTCTAATTTTTTTTAATAAAACTTGAAGCGAGTCCCTGAATTCTTCAGAATCTAGGGTTTGTTGGACTCGCTGATCGATTTTTGGTGCGAAATATCTCCGTGCCAAGCGTCTGAACTTTGGATTTGTGACTTTAAGCGCTTGTTTTTGTATAAAACTCATTTCGTAACTCCAGTTTTGTCTGATATTACTTGCTACAATTATTGGCAACCATTCCGTTTCATTGAAATATGCTCTTGCTCTTGTAAAGCTCTCACTTTTATTTATTGCTTGACTGTTTATTGCAGCGTAATAGAGAGAGGGCAGTAGCATAATCTGACTCAAATAACCTTTCAAATTGGTTGAGGATATTTATTAGGTTTGTTTTATAATTTGGTGTGTTTGAAATTAATTTTATGGTAAGTGGAAATGTCGGAAATATCAGCTTAGATTTTTCGAAAACAATCTGAGGTAGGTTGGACTCAGGGTAAGCCAATAGTTCCGATTCTGATACTATAAACCAACTATGATGTTGAAGCGGATCAAAATTATAAATCAATTTCATTGATCTTTTTAGAAATAGATCAAGCCTTGGGTCCTTTCTCTTATTGTCTTTTACAATGAGTACGCCATCAAAATCGCTGTAATTGATTATTTCATTTGTTGCAATACTGCCGTGAACAATAACTGCATTGAAAAGTTCTTTGAATTCAGTTTCGATAAGAGTCCTTAATGATGTTATTAGCTTGTGATCACTGCTGTATACAGGTATCGTAATTTGAGAATCCAAGGTCATTGTTTTTTGCTTGCCTTACTTCGTAGCAGATGAAAAATGTCCTTTAAAAGAGACATGTGAAAGAAAAGTGTTGTTGCTATTGCAAGTAGGATCATCGCAAGTAATTTTAATACCTGTTGATGTTGTAGGTAAAGCGCATCGAAAACGAACTCCATTCCAAACAGGCAGGCCAGAGTGATAGACGGACCTTTAAGGTATTTTAAGATGTCATTCAATTTAAATGGAATCAATAAATAAATGAAGAACAGCGTTAGAAAGAAGGTTGCAATTTTTGAAACCACGAGGAGTTTTGCAATAAACAAGATATTGTAAAAACTTCCAATAACAATTGCCAGAACCGTAAAAAGAGAACTAAATATCGATAAGTAAAGTGTTACCTCAGGTTTACCTACCGAAGGAAATATGATTCCCCCTACTTGACCAATAGACTGAATGGCACCTGCGAAACAGAGGATCTTTATTATTGGAACTGCTTCAGCCCACCTGTCTCCAAATGCAAACTGAATGATGAGTTCGGCATTAAATGCCAATACGGTCATAAGTGGAAACGATATTAAAGCGATCACTTGTGTTGATTTGAAGTATGCCTGAGTAATTTTTTTCTTGTCATTTTGATACGACGAGAAGGATGGGAATAGTACATCATTAAAAAGATACGAAATGCGTTTAACAGGGGCATACATGATGTTGTATGAGAACGAGTAGTGACCTAGGATATTTGAAGGATATATTTTTCCTAAAATGAGATAATCGATATTTCGTTCGATGTAGGCAAATGAATTTGAGAGTTTGAATTTTATTGAGTACCATATCATTTTTTTTACCGGTTTGAATTGAAAAATGAGTTTTGGTCTCCATTTATTCTTTAATGTAACCATGATCAATAGGGTGATAGTTGAAACAAGAGGCTGTAGACACAAAGAGTAGGCGCCTAGATCAAGAAATGCGCCTATAACGGACGCTAAAGAACCCGTAAATGTTGAAATGAAGGACAATCTGCTTAGAGTTTTGAATTCAAGGTCTCTTTCAAGCATTTTGTAGTGGATATTGTAAAATGGCGTTAACAAAATTGAAAGAGAAGAAATTCGAACTATATTTTTTAGATCTGGAGCTTCGTAGAAATTGGCGGAGAAATCGGCACCAATAAAAATGATAACGTAAGTTAATAAAGAAAGGACCCAATTTATCCAATATAAAGTTGAGATCTCTTCTTCGGTTGCTTTTTGGTAATGAATAATTGCGGCTCCAAATCCAACAGAAGTAAACAGCGTGATCGATCCAATAAATGTGATCGATAGTGCAACTACCCCGAAGTCCTGTGGCATCAGTAGCCTCCCTAAAATAATATTGACCGCAAGTGAAAGAAATTGCGCCAGTACATTGGTTATTGCCAGATAGAAAGCGCCTTTTACTATTTTTTTTCCCTGCGTCATTTCAATTGAATGAAGTCAATTATTCTACCCATGGTGTATTGGAAGCTATGTTGTTGAGCATATTTAAATGCGCCCTCAGCCTTTTGATCAGACTCTGCTTTGTTATTTAGCACGTGTACCACTTTTTCAGTTAATGCATTTATGTCGTCTGGAGGAACAAAGTAAACTATCTCTTCTGGAAAAAGATGTCTTAGGGATGGAAGATCCGAAAAAATGACGGGATTTTTGCTGCTAAAGTAGGAAGCTGATTTGCCCGGACCTAAGTAGTACTTATTGTAGTATGTTCCTGAATAGTAATCAACGAGAAGGTCGGCTGACCTAACGTAATAATTATATTCTTTGAAGGGCATAAAGGGCTTTATCTCCAGGTTACTAATGTTTTCTTTTTCTTTTAAGTGTGTGTAATTTTTCATTGCATTATCATTTGCTCCGACAATAATGAAATTAAAGTCCTTTAATCTCTTGGAGCATTCAATGAAATAGTCAACACTTTTTATGCCTTCACCGGTTTTCCCGGCATAAATTACGTATTTCTTTTCGGGATCGAAGCCTAGTAGTGATCTGCAGTCATCTTTTTTTAGTTCTTCCGTGGGGATAGAGGAATTGGAAAGAAAGACCAATGGCGTGGGCGTGAACTTTGTTACATTAACCCCGGTATATTTAGCTATATCTGCGGCCGTATACTTTAGTCCGGTTACAATCTTATCTGAATTTTTATAAACGAATTTATGTAAAAGCGATTTTTTTTTAACTGCTGCTGCCATAAATATCAATTTTGAACTTACAAGTCCAAGTTTTCTCAGTAGAATATATGGAACTGTTGAAATGAAGCATTGACTTAGCAGAACAGTTTCTTCAGTTCTGAATTTTGTTCTATTGGAAAAGTAGAATTTTAAGAAATGAACAAATTTTTGAAATGATGTATTTAGGAAAGAATCCTTCAATACGCCTTTTTCAGTAATATTTGTTGGTAGTTCAATTATTTCAAATTTACTCTTGATGTTGTAAAGATCATTTATGTCTTCGAATTTGATTTTATATTCATCTCTATTAATCGTTGGTGTTATTAGCGTTACGTTTATTTTTTTCTCGGAAAGTGCTTGACAGCACATCATGATGTGTACAGCATCGGAACGATTTTTTCTCACATCTCTGGGAGAAATATAGTAAACTGATTTTATCATGAATCTAGGAGTGCGAACTCAATAATTTGGTTATTTCTGTAGTAAATCTTAAAGCTCCGCGAGAATTTAGGTGGTCGCAATTGAGGAAAAGAGAGTCCGGATAATTTTGTTTCATCTCGTCGATCACCATAACGTTTAATTTGCATTTAGCTTCTAAAAGTTCAAAACCCTTTTGTATTTCGACGGGTATCTTTGAATAGTAAGTTTTATGGACAGGTGTATTTACCAGAATTGCCGTGATATTTTTCTGGTCACAAATATTTAAAATCGAATCTAGAAAATTAACGGCGGTGGTAGAGATCTTACATTTTTCGCCTTTAATATAGTAATGTCTTGCAATCGCCGTGTTTTCGTCGTTTATTTTGCTAATAGCCTTGTTTGAATAATTTCCTATAAAATGAATATGATCTCGTTTGGGGTAAAAACCGATCTCCTTCCAGAGCGTTAAATAAAAGGTGATATAGTCTACCTCTATCTGCTTATTAATTTGGTTAAATGATTGAATTGGGTAGACTCTTTTGAACATTTCCTGTGCCCAAAACTGATTTGTGAATTTTAGGTCGTTGAAAGTAGAAAGATTATGTGGAGCAAAACCAACCAATATAGTATCCGGTCTGAATTCTCTCAGTATTTTTTTAATTTTCCAAAAAGTGATCACGTAAGGTTCTGCCGGTTGGGATATATTTTGAGCGTCACTGAACAAACCTGGATTCAGACCCTTTTGTGTATAAGAATCCCCAACAATTAATAATCTTGATTTGTTGAGCTTCGTAGGTTGGTCTCTATAGATCAAATAATTAATAATGCAATTTGATCCAAAAAAAAGCAGAGGTAGGGAAACGAAAACTAATAAACGATTAAGAAAGGCTTTCAAAGTTTAGAATTGAAAATAGATAAAATCCTTCTCCTTTCCCGCATACCAAAAAATAGAAACTACTATGAGGTAATACATGAGGTATCTGAAGGGCCTTTTCCAATTAAGACCGAAATTCGCGAGGGCGTATTGCTGCTCTCTACCAACCCATTCAATGATAACGAAAATAATAATTATGCACGAAATGAAAGCAGCTCTTTTAATTCCTGGAAATTTCGGTAGTGTTAATAAAGAATCTGAGAAAATCGAGCTCGTCATGCTTACCGCTTGGTTGACATCATTCGCTCTAAAAAATATCCAAGCAAACA
The DNA here is from genome assembly GCA_044229315.1 of Bacteroidia bacterium. Taxonomy (GTDB): domain Bacteria; phylum Bacteroidota; class Bacteroidia; order B-17B0; family Aurantibacillaceae; genus Aurantibacillus. The sequence goes on along the minus strand of JBGATG010000001.1, from coordinate 1,457,450 downwards.
TCACCATTGTCATAGTGATGAATAGTGAAAATACTTCTTTGGTATTCGGAAAAGTTCTTCCCTTGGCTATCACGTCAAGATTGTTTCTATTTATATTGAAAATTATCAATGGCAAGATGAATAAAGCGTTTAAAAATCCCCAGATGATGAATGTCCAGTTGGCACCATGCCAAAAACCGCTTAAAAGGAATATGATGAACACGTTCCGAATCCGCTTGGATGTGGTTACTTGACTTCCCCCTAAAGGAATGTATACGTAATCTTTGAACCAGCTCGACAACGAAATATGCCATCGCCTCCAAAACTCAGCGATATCTCTCGAGAAATATGGGAACGAGAAATTGTTCAATAATCTTATTCCGAGAAGCTTTGCAAGGCCTAAAGCAATGTCAGAATAACCCGAAAAATCGCCATAGATCTGGAAGGTGAAAAATATAGCGCCTACGAGGTAGGTGCTACCCGTATAGTTTGGCGAATTATTGAATATTTCGTTTGCAAATTCAGCGCAGTTATCAGCAATCACAATTTTTTTGAAAAGCCCCCATAGTATTTGCCTCAGTCCATCAACTGCTAGTGTGTAACTAAATTCTCTTTTCTTTATTATCTGGGGTAATAGGTGTGTTGCTCTTTCGATAGGGCCGGCAACCAACAAGGGAAAAAAACTGACAAAAACAGAATAACTAATAAAATTCTTTTCGGGGACTATTCTTCCCTTGTAGATATCAATAATATAAGATAATCCATGGAAGGTATAGAATGATATACCGACTGGCAGAATTACCTGTAAACTGGCCAGGTGTGTTCTAAGCCCGAAAATGGATAATCCATCAGAAAGCGATTCAATAAAAAAGTTATAGTATTTGAAAACACCGAGAAACCCTAGATTAATTAATACACTTAGCCAAAACCAAAATCTCCTATTATTTTTCTTCGTAGAAGAGTGAATTTGAAGACCTGTTGAGTAGTCTAACAATGTCGAGAAAACGAGTAGACATAAAAATCGCCAATCCCAGAATGAATAAAACACATAACTGGCGATCAGTAATAGCATATTCTGTCCCTTTAAAGTATTTTTGAATGGAAACCAATATAGGAAAAACACTAAGGGAAAAAATATAGTAAAACTGAGGGAATTAAATAGCATTAAAAAACAGCGAGGTAATATTTATTTCTCGCCCTTCTCGCACATCAAGAATATGCTTGAGCAGAGATCAGGGTATTGTTGACCTAGCATGTAGCAGCCTTCTAGGTACTCTTTGGAGATTATATCAGTGTTAAGAAGCTTATCCCATTGGAAGTTTGCTAAGGCTTTAAAAAATATGCCTGATCGGTGAACGACTTTTAGACCAGCACTTCTTGCATCCCTTTCTAATGTGTCTAGGGAATAGGTTATTCTGTGGCCATGTTCTTTCTCTGCGGGAGTTATTGCATCATTATGGGATATCAATCCCATTTTAACCGCTATTTGCCTTGATGGTGCATTGGCATTAGGACAAACTAGAAACAATCTTCCATTTTCCGACAACCATTCATCGTTGATTCTCTTCAGTACTTTAATCGGATCATCAATATGTTCTAGCACGTGTGTTAGAACGATATTGTCATACTTACTTGGCAGGTTTGCAGTTTCAAAAAGGGAATTGATATATTTTATTTTAGTTCCTAATTGATCTTTCGCAGTTTGTATAGCTATGTTGGACGCTTCAACACATGTAATGTCATCAAAATAGGGAATAAATCTTTTAGTGAAATCTCCTTTAAAGCTACCTAATTCGAGTAAATTTCCCTTCAAGAAAAAAGGCTCGAACGATCTTAACATATAGGGGTGCATTATATCAAGATCAAAATTATAGGCGTATTTGTGGTCTTTTGTGTCTTGAAGTTCTTTATTATAATCTCTTTCCATTTGTTTGATTTTATCTTGTCTTGTATTTCATTTTAATTTTTTCAATGACCTCTGTGGTCTCAAAACCATATTTAGAATAAAATTCCTGTGCTTTTGTATTCTCTTTTTTTACCTCCAGATCTATTTCTGAAACTTGTTTGGCTTTTAGATGCCCGACGCATCTTGAAAGGAGCTCTTTAGCAATTCCTTTTTCTTGAAACAGAGGATCAATACTAACATTGGTGATGTAACCATGCATTTTCTCCAAATTCAAATATGCTGCAATCAAGCCAATGAGTCGATTATCCGACCATGCTTCAAATGTTATTGCTTTGTCTCTTATCTTTTGCGAGTATTCTTCAATATTAACATAAGCGTCTAGTGGAGGAACGAATGAAGTTTTACATGAGTCTAAATGCGACATTATATCAACTTTCCCGGCTGTATCGACTTTATATAAGATTTTCTCCACGAATTAATCTTCTAACTCAGCTAAGCCGAAACCCTCTTTGCCAAAAGCATTGCCGTTGTAAAGTAAATAAATTCGCCCTTTGCACTCAAACAAATGAGGATAACACATCATGTCAGAATCCCATTGGTTTGGCGAACATTTAATTCCAGCTGCGTTATCGTCTCTGATCCAGGATATAAGATCGTGCGAGTACGCGTATCCTAATTTATAACCTCTTGCACTATTTGTTCTGAAATCGGTAGCCTCGCGAAAACAAAAATACATATGATACTTGTTGTTATGTTTAATGACCGTTGGCAAGGCTTGACATTCGTTCTCATTTAGTACATCAGTAATTATTTGAACACCTTCGTTCTTTTCCCAATTTACCCCGTCTTTGGAAGTTGCTTGGGCAATCTTATATATACGAGCCACAGGTTCTGTTTTTGTTTCAGGTAACCATTTGGTTCCAAAAATATACCACATGTAGTATGTGTCGTTATAGATTCTCACAAAAGGATCCCCAACAAGAACAGGTTCATTAAGAGTGGAGCTCAATATTGGTCCATTATTTAGTCTGTCAAATGTTAAGCCATTATCTTTGCTTACAACAAGTCCAATGCCAGTTTCAACAGGAACCGACTTTCTTCGACTCCAGCCGCAGGTGTAAGCAGTTATCGTATTGTTATGTTTAAGTGGATTAATGGGAAATATACCGTGTTCATCAAAGGTGCCCAGCTCACCGAGAGAGATTACATTTTTATTTGAGACGCCAATTATCTTTTTTAGCTCCAGATCAAAATCAACAAATGCTATATAACTCAAATAGAGATTAGTTTCAGCATCTTTTGTTCGGGTTGAAAAGTATATCCGAACGCGATCATCAAATACAATTGTTTGAGGCGATTGCGCAAATTCTCTGCAACCGTTGGGAAGTTCATGTTCTTTGGGATCAAAGAGCAGTCCTTTTTTTGTCCACTTCATTAATTTTCCAATGTGGCTAATCCAAAGCCGAATTTACCTACACTATTTCCTAAATAAAACATATGAAGTTTACCGTCCAACTCAAAAACATGGGGGTAACTTACCATTTCAGAGTCCCAGCCATCGTTAGAAACATCAATGCCTGCTTTTGCATCGTCGCGTGTCCAGTTAATGAGATCGGTGGAGGATGCGTAACCTATTCTATAGCCTTTTTCCTTTCCACGATATCCTTTACTGTATCTATAACAGAAGAACATGTGATATTTATTGTTGTAAAAAAACACATCGGGGCTCGCCTGCGCCTCATCTTCTTCAATTCTACTCTCAATTAGGTCCTTATTTAGTTTGTCCCAGTTAATTCCGTCTAGAGACGTAGCTAATCTTATTTTGTAAACTGGTTCTGGCTTTCCGTTATCAAGGATCCATTTCCTTCCGGCAATGTAGAATAGAAAGAACGTGTTATTAAAATATCTGATCTTAGGCCCACTCAATATAAATGGCTCATCTGCTGAATAGGGTATAATAGGGCCGTTTCCTATTTTATCGAAAACTTTACCATCTTTACTTGTTGCATAGCCAATGCCAACATTGAAAGGAACAGATTCACATCTAGTCCATCCACCAAAATAGGCTCTGTATTCATTTTGAAATTTGATCACAGAAACCGGATAGGTTCCAAACTCATCAAAGGTTCCAAGATCACCCAGTTTTAAAATCGGCTGGGAACTCATACCCAATATCTCTTTCAAATTACTTCTGTTGAGATCAATGTATGCGGAAAAACTCACATATTGGCCATTTGAATCCGGTTTTGGTCGGCATGAAAAATAAACTCTTATAAAAGTATCAAAAACAGTAACACTTGGAGCTTGCGCGAACTCATTCATCCATTCCGGAGTGTCATGATGCTTTGGATCAAATACGACTCCTTTTTTTATCCACTTAAAACCGTTCATTGTAGTGTATATTCCGTTTTTAAGAAATGCCTTATTTTATCTGGGGAGTTGAACATTAACACGTCAATTATTGATAAGAAAGGAACAAATGAATTATTAAATTGCGGATATTCGATAGCGTTGGTTTTTAGAAATTCTAATTTTATTCCTCGCTTTTCGAACTCTGATTTATCATAAAGCGCCGTTCCTCCAATAGGATTAATGTAGTGGTCCTTTCCCATAGCCTTGCAAATGGCAATAACCTTTTCTTGTGATCGTAATGAATGATCTATCGGAATTTCTGAGGAGATAGCAATCTTGGTTTCTATTCCGAGATGGAGTTTTAGTTCATTAAGCGAATAAAAGATGAAATTGAAGAGATTCTCGTCGCTATGATTAAAACATCTTTCCAATAGCAAAAACGTTTGATCAAAGAACGGTGCTTTCTTGTAAGCGCCAGATATCTTATTTAGCGCTTTCTTTTTGTCTTGAGAAACAGTTTCGGCCAGGTGTCTTGCCCTGATATTTAAAAAATCCGAATCTTTTTTTATTGGCATAGATAGATACTCGTCCTTCCCGTTCACTAGAATTCTGTTTCTGTTGATCCAGCCTTTCTTTGTATATTTCAAATTATCATACACAACAAAAATATCTACATGTGCCATCAACTGAAAATAACCAATATACGGAAAAAGGTAAGGCTGCATTATTGCTATCTTAGACATATTCAACGGCCGTATTAATTGTTTCGGTTATTCGTTCAAGCGTAGCTATGTCTAATTCGGGATATAGAGGTAAACAAAGAACTCTTTTCGCGATATCTTCCGAGATCGGGCAGGGCTGAGCGTTTTTAATATATGGAAGATTATTGAGAGAAGGATAGAAATATCTACGCGTATTTATTTGTTGCCTATAAAGTGTTTCTTTAGTCAGAAGGAGCTTCTCTTCAGTTTCAAATACTATTGGATAGTAAGAATAGTTGTATTCAATGTTTTTTGGTATTGTCGGACGACTAAGATTTGTATTTTGTAGAAGTTTATTATATGCCTCAAAAACCTTCCTTCGCTGTTCAATAAGTTGATCTATCACTTTCAGATTACATAAGCCCATAGCGGCGTGAAATTCCGAGTTCTTACCATTGATACCAACAGAGTAATAATCATCGGCTATGTGTCCAAATGCATGATATTTAAATAATCCATCCCTTAACTCAGGTATGTTACAGGTGATCGATCCTCCTTCAATAGTATGAAAAACCTTGGTCGCATGAAAACTACATGTGCTTATGTCGCCGTATTCAAAAATACTTTTGTTATTTAGTTTAACGCCGAATGAGTGGGCTCCATCGTAAATTACTTTGAGATTATGTTTTTTAGCAATTTTTTCAATTTTTTCAACGTTACAAGGTATCCCATAAACATGAGTGGCAAGTATCGCTGTTGTATTGGGGGTAACTAACGCCTCAATTTTATTAGCGTCGATGCAAAAGTCTTGATCGTTTATATCACAAAAAATCGGATTACAGTTCTCCCAAATGATAGAATTTGTGGTTGCTACATAGGAAAATGGTGTGGTGATGATGTCTCCCTTTAATTCAAGGATCTTAATGGCGAGTTGTAAGGCAATTGTTCCATTTGAAACAAATAGAACGTGTTCAATATTGAGTTTTTTACAAATGCCATCCTCTAACTGTTTAACAAAACTCCCTCTATTTGTTAGCCATCTCGATTCCCATATTTGTTTCAAATACGAATTATATTCTTCTAAAGAAGGTAAATTCGATCGCGTTACGTTTATCATTTTGTTATTTTAAATTCCCCCAATACCATTCCACAGCTTCTTTCAAACCTTTCTCTAAGTTGTGAGAAGGTGAGTAGCCAAGGATGGTTCTTGCTTTTTCAATACTCGCTAAGGAGTGGGGTATATCTCCTTTGCGGGTTGGGCCGTGCACAACTTTTACATCGGCAATTTTTGCATCATGATTACTTAAATATGTTTTGAGTAATTGTAATAATTGATTCAGGTCTGTTCTGTCGCCAACCGCTGTATTGAAAACTTCTCCAATTGCTTTTTTATTTTCGGTTGCTAAAGCGAGTTCATTCATCTGCAACACATTGTCAATGTATGTAAAGTCACGACTATGTTTGCCGTCGCCATTTATTACAGGACTCTCATGATTCATCAACTGCATACAAAATTTCGGGATAGCTGCAGCATAGGCGCCATTTGGATCTTGTCTTCTTCCGTAAACGTTGAAGTAACGCAATCCAATACACTCAAGGCCGTAATTTAAACCAAACACGTGTGCGTATAATTCGTTCACATATTTTGTAACCGCGTAAGGGGAAAGAGGCATACCAATTTTTTCTTCCACTTTTGGTAGTGTTTCACTGTCGCCATACGTACTGCTGCTAGCGGCATATACAAATCGTTTCACGTTTGCATCGCGCGCCGCTACTAACATATTCAAGCATCCATCAACGTTTACTGAGTTTGTTGTGATGGGATCGTTGATGCTGCGGGGAACTGAGCCTAATGCAGCCTGGTGTAAGATGAATTCAACACCTTCGCATGCTTTTTTACAAGTTTCGATATCGCGAATATCTCCTTCTATCAGTTTAAAATTTTTATTGTCTTTAAGGTGAGCAAGGTTCTCGCGTTTACCGGTTGCAAAATTGTCGAGGCATACAATGAAATTATTTTTTGCGATGAAGTGATCGCATAAGTTGCTGCCAATGAAGCCGGCTCCGCCAGTGATGAGTATTTTTTTATTGGTGATCATAAAATTGGAACTTCAGAATTAGGACTTCAATAATACTTATAGCTTCGCCACGTCAGTCCCAATGATCCGTGATGGCGGAATTAGGACTAACCTCCAAAAGAGAAGCCCTTAAAGATACAATTTTGAGTTCTTTTTTTGCTACCGAAAACTTCAGTTTATTCACTGATTCATAGCGAATTAGATTTGGTTATTTGAATAATTTTTTGTAAACCTTTAGTGGATAAAAAAGTCACCATTCTCTAAAATACAAGTGACTGACAATCAGTAATTTTCGGATAGTAAAACGCTCTATTTTTGGAAAATATGCCTTAAAATAGGGTTTTTGGGAGGGATTTTTTAGGTAGGATTCAGGTGAAAAAGGGGCTATAAAGGAGGGAAACGAAAATTTAACATGGGAATTAATAACAATTTTGAAGAATATTTTAACCGCAAAGCACTTACGCGCTCGCAAAGTTTTTTCGCAAAGGACGCAAAGTTTTCTTTGTGTGTAAATAGAATGCAAAGACGCTCCGCACGCGAAGAATAGAATAAGACGATGGATTTGTTTTGTCTCTTTGCGAATCCAAAAGACTTTGCCTTCTTAAATTATGCGTCTAGTATTTCATTTGCGAGAACCATAGGTTCTTTGTGGTTTCTGTGTCTAACGTGATTGATTATTACTTTGAGGTTAAAAAAAAGTAAATTGAAAATTAAACAGGAGAATTAGTGAAAATTTTTAGAGGCAGAACCGTTAGATCAGAGACAAAACACTCTGTGTTTAAAGAAATAATTTTTTCAGTGATTTTAATATTATCTTCAAGCAGTGTCAAAAAAACAAACTATAGTGATCGTTGGTGGTGGAGCTTCTGCTTTGTTTTTGGCTTGTAAATTGGATCCGAAAAAATTTAGTGTAGGTATCTATGAAAAAAATGCTGCGTTGGCGCGTAAATTTTTAGTGGCGGGTAAAGGTGGTTTTAATTTAACTCACTCCGAAAATCCAAAACAATTTGTACAAAAGTATGAGCCCCAGGAAAGGCTGGAAACTATTTTCAACGCCTTTGACAATGAAAATTTTATCGCGTGGTTAAATTCAGCGGGTATAAAAACAGTAGTTGGCAGTAGTAAGCGCGTATTTCCCGAAAAACAATGGAAGCCAATTGATGTATTAAAAACCATTGAGGGGATCTTGACAAAGAATAGGGTAGAGATGAAGTTTGGTTTTGAATGGAAGGGTTGGAGTGAGGAGGAAAATTTGATGTTTATGAGGGGGGAAGAATTGCTGGACTTGAATAGCCACGGAGACACAATGACGCAGAGGAACACAGAGAAAATCAATGAAACTCAAAGTGGCCGTGCTGCCGATACGATTGTTGTATTTGCATTGGGTGGAAGCAGTTGGAAAGTGACAGGTTCAGATGGAAATTGGCAAACCTATTTTAAAGAAAAAGGAATTTCTACTTTTCCTTTTCAGGCATCTAACTGCGCATATAAAATAAATTGGGATCCGGCGCTGCTTAAAAAATTGGAGGGACAAGCATTGAAAAATGTAGTGTTTACTTGCGATGGAAAAGTAGTGCGGGGAGAAGCGGTGATCACACAATTTGGAATTGAAGGCAGTGGTGTGTATCCCTTGAGCAGTAAGGTTCGCAGGGCTTTACAAAAAAACGGGAAGGCTGTGTTAAGTATTGATCTGAAACCTGAATTAACCAAAGAGGAGTGCGCCGAGCAACTAACTAACAAAGGCAGACTCAGTATAAAAGATGTTTTAGAAAAGGAAATAAAATTATCAAATACAGCTTTGCAACTTATTAAATTAAACACAAAAAAGAAAGAATATCAATCGCCTGCTTTGTTGGCTGAGTACATAAAAAAATTCAAGCTTACTATCAGCGATCTGGCGCCAATAGATGAAGCCATTTCAACCGTTGGTGGAATTTCGTTTGATGAACTCACGCCTCAGCTGGAATTAAAAAAACTGCCTAATCATTATTGTATTGGTGAAATGATCAATTGGGATGCGCCCACTGGGGGGTATTTACTTCAGATGTGTTATAGTATGGGGTCTTATTTGGCGGAGCATTTGAATGAGGGATGTTAGATGCAGAAACCGCAAAGGTACTTTGTACTTCGCAAAGAAGGCGCAGAGGTCGCAAAGAAAAATAAACGCATAATTTAAGAAGGCAAAGTCTTTGATGCGCAAAGAAAAGTTGCTAACGGCATATAGTGTAGCCACTCTTTGTTAATCGTTGGCGTTTGCTTTCTCTTAACACACACAGAAAACTTTGCGATCTTTGCACCTTCTTTGCGACAGCGGAGCCTTTGCGGTTTCTGCCTCTAGTAACCGGCTTTAACCGCATCGTAAGCGTTGAATGTTCCGGTTGCTTTAGCGATGAGTTTTTTTCCTCCCCCGTCTTCCGCTTGCGCGGAATCCACCTGTTGAGTTTTTACTCCCTCCCCCTCGTTCCTCGGGTACTCCCTCACTGCGTGAGGGAGATGGGAAAAAATAGAACACTCCACAATTAAAATACGTTTTCCTTTTTGTAATACTTTGGCGTGGGCGTATAATTCGTCATTCAATAGAGCGGGAGAGAGGAAATTTATTTTGTATTCAACGGTGCTTACTACTTTATTTTCTTTGTGAACAGCCGAAAGTGCACATACCCCTAGGGCCGCGTCGGCCAGCGCTGAAATTACACCACCGTGCGCGGCGTGTGGTGTTGCTAAATGATCTTGAGTTATTTTTAAGAAATATTCTACTTCGCCTTCGGAGATGATGTTGAAATGCATTCCGAGTTTTTTTCCGAAATGATTGTTCTGAATATACTTTTCTATTAGTGTCATTCTTTTTTGCCACGGAGTCACTGAGACTCGGAGTTTCACAGAGTTTCTCTGTGTATCTTGGCACCTACGCGTCTCTGTGGCTATTTACTTAAATATTTTTCAGTTGCTTTACGAACGCTGCCTTCCGCCAGGAGTAAGGCTTTTGCGGCTTCGTAATCTTCGAGTCCTGTATTCTTCATTACCATTTTTGTACCGCGATCAACCAATTTGTTATTGCTCAATTGCATGTCTACCATTTTATTTCCTTTTACTCGCCCCAATTTTATCATCACGCTTGTGCTGATCATGTTCAGTACAAGTTTTTGCGCGGTGCCGCTTTTCATGCGTGTAGATCCAGTAACAAACTCGGCGCCAACCACAACTTCTATTGGGAATTTGGCAACACTAGCCACTTCACTTCTCGCATTACACGTAATACAACCTGTAATAATATTTTTTTCGTTACAGGCTCTCAAAGCACCAACCACGTAAGGTGTACTTCCACTTGCTGCAATTCCAATTACTACATCACTGGAATTTATTTTGTGTGCTTCCAGGTCTTTCCAACCCTGGGTAATATCATCTTCTGCAAATTCAACGGCTTTTCTAATAGCGTCGTCGCCACCGGCAATCAAACCGATCACTTTTCCGTGTTCAATACCGTAAGTAGGTGGACATTCACTCGCGTCAACAATTCCTAAACGCCCTGAGGTTCCTGCGCCCATGTAAAATAGTCTTCCACCATTTTTCATTTTCTCAACAATAGCCTCCACTAATTTCTCAATGTGCGGAATTACTTTTTCCACTGCCGTTGGAACAGTTTTGTCTTCCTTATTCATGTTCATCAATAGTTCATTGATGCTCATGTGTTCCAAATTATTGTAATATGAATCCGATTCAGTTGTTTTTTGCATCGCTGATCAGTGTTTTATAATCGTGAATACTTTTTGTGATCACTTCCAAAGCTTCGTTTCGTCCGTACACGGCGGCAATTTCTACCTGGTTGGAGGCAGACTCTCCGGGCAACATTTTATAGGTGAGAAAGTAATGTTTCAAACGATCTTGTAACTCCTTTGGGCAATCGGAAATATCTTTCCAATGTCCGTACACGGCGTCTTGTTTTAAAACGGCAATGATTTTATCGTCGGCTTCGTCTTTATCTATCATGCGTAATCCGCCAATAGGAATTACTTCCATAATGATGTCTCCGCTGGTGATGTTTCGCTCGCTTAATACGCAAATATCCAAGGGATCGCCGTCGCCTTTTTTTACAGGTTTGTTACTTTTTGCTGCGGCGTATTTCGCAATTTCCTCTCCGCAATAGGTTTGCGGAATAAATCCATAAAGCGCGGGAGGGATGTTTGAGAATTTTTGTGGACGATCAACTTTTCGATATCCGGTTACTTTGTCGATCTCGTACTTCACGGTATCGTTGGGCACCATTTCAATATAAGCCACAACCACATTCGGCGCTTCGTTTCCAATAGAGATCCCGTGCCAGGGGTGAGGTTTATACTTATCGAATTGCACTACTTAAAAAATTTATTGAAAAGGTAATAAAAAAGGATCACACACAAAAGTGAACATATCAAAATGATGATCTGTTGATTGGTAGTAGGCAATTTGTTCTTTAATTGTTCGGGAGTTGGTTGCTCCTTCATTAAGCGATGTAAACCAAGGGAGTCCTGCAAAAATTTCACTTCGTCGTTATACGAATTACCATAGGTAACGGCGTAATAATCTTCTTTTTCGTTCTTGATAAATCGGCGGCTTCTGCTGCACCAATCCATAAGCGCGCGATCAACTTGTCTATATCTTGAATAGATGATCCATTCTTCTCCAACTTTAAATTGATAAAAACAGGGATCATCACATTCGTATTGCAATTTAAATTTTTCGGTAGCAAATCCGGCATAAAGATCTTTGATGGTAAATATCACAATGCCGGGAACGTTTCCGCACATGCCAACGGAATCAATGGTGCCGCGAAAAATGATATCGTATTTACTGCATTCGGTTTTGCTTAGTTGTGTGAGTGGGCATTGGCAGGGGAAAGAGAATTTCGAGAGGAAGAGGAGTATTAAAAGTGATCGAAATTTCATAGGATAAAGATAAGGTTTTTTTAGAGGTAGAAACCGCAAAGCGCTAACGCTTTCGCAAAGTTTTTTCGCAAAGAACGCAAAATTTTGACTACCATAACTCTAAGAAGACAAAGACGCTCCGTTTTTAGTCCTATTTGACGAGCAAGTTTGGAGGCAGAAACCGTTCTTCAGCAAGCTCAGAATAAACTCCGCGCTAACGCTTTCGCAAAGTTTTTTCCGCAAAGAGCGCAAAGTTTTGACCACCAAAACCGTAAGAAGACAAAGACGCTTCGCTTTTCGCAAAGAACCGCCGTACTATATCCCGTTAGCAACTCTTTTTATACCTTCCTTTAGTCGAGCAACATTAAAGTTGATCAGAAGACCAAGTTTGAATTTCCCTAACTTTAAATACGTAAGGGTTTGCGATAAATGTATATCATTGATCGCATTTACACTCTTCAACTCGATCACAAGTTTGTTCTCAACTAAAAGATCTATTCTATACCCACTTTCGATCTTTATCTCCTGAAAAGCAACCGACATGGTTTTTTCCTTTTCAATATTTATTCCATCTTTTTTGATAAGGTGGAATAAGCTTTCTTTGTATACATTTTCCAATAGGCCTGGACCCAATATTTTGTGCACTTCAATTGCACGACCAATTACACGATTTGCTAATTCATTTTCATTCATGCTGTAAAAGTACAATCGGAAATTTCGGATACTTGCTACAAATTGTAGCATTTTTGATTTTCGCGAATCTTCGCGAATCCGAAGGACTTTGCCTTCTCAAAAAAACAAATATACTTTGCGACCTTTGCGCCTTCTTTGCGAAGTACAAAGTACCTTTGCGGTTTCTGCCTTTAAAAATGAGACGAAACAAATTTCAAACTCTCCGCCATCAACTCATGCATATAAACATCTTTTGTAACAAAGGGAACGGTTTTTCTGAAGGAAGAGTATAGTTCTTCAATAGTTGACGAAGACTTGAGTGGTCGGCGGAACTCCAGTGCCTGCGCGGCATTAAGAAGTTCAATAGAAATAACTTTTTCGGTATTTTGTATCACCGTTAAACATTTTGTGGCTGCATTTGCGCCCATGCTCACATGATCTTCTTGTCCGTTACTGCTCACAATGCTATCAGCGCTTGCGGGTGTACATAATTGTTTGCTTTGACTTACAATGCTCGCCGCGGTGTACTGCGGGATCATGAACCCGGAATTTAAACCGGCTTCTTTGCAAAGGAAAGGAGGTAAATTGCGTTGACCGGAGATCAATAAATAAATGCGTCGCTCGGAAATGCTTGCTAATTCGCTCATGGCAATGCATAAAAAATCGAGAGTAAGCGCTAAAGGTTGTCCATGAAAATTCCCACCACTCAAGATCTCATCGTCTTCAGGGAAAATGGTTGGATTATCAGTAACAGAATTTATTTCGGTTTCAAAAACTTGTTGCACATAGGCAGTTGTATCTTTTGTTGCACCGTGTACTTGCGGTACACAGCGGAAAGAATAGGGGTCTTGTACCTGAGTTTTTTCTTTGGCAATGATGGCGCTTCCTTTTAAATTATTTTGGATGGCCTGCGCGGTATCAATTTGTCCTTTATGCGCGCGAATTTTGTGCAAGCTTGGTTTAAATGGATCAATGCGTCCGTCGAATCCTTCCAAAGAAATTGCAGCAACTGTATCAGCAGCTTTGTTGAGCGAATTTGCTTTGATCAAACAATACACACCATAAGCGCTCATGAATTGAGTTCCATTTAATAATGCCAAACCTTCTGTACTTGAAAGTTTGATAGGTTGGAGGCCTAGTAATTTCAGTACTTCTGAGGCTTCTTTAGTTTCGCCTTTGTAATTTACTTTCCCAATTCCTATCAAAGGCAAACACAAATGCGCGAGCGGAGCAAGATCGCCGCTAGCGCCCAAAGAGCCTTGTTCGTAAACAACGGGATAAACAGCGTTATTGATAAGATCGATCAAGCGTTCAACGGTACTCAGTTGCACGCCGCTTTTTCCGTAAGATAAAGACTGCACTTTTAAGAAAAGCATGAGTTTTACAATATCTGTGCTCACCAAATTTCCCATGCCGCAAGCATGACTCTTGATCAAATTCTCTTGCAGTGTTTCTAATTCGTTATCAGGAATGATCACATTGCATAAGGAGCCGAAGCCGGTATTCACTCCGTAAATAGGCGCATTGTGTTTTTTAATTTTATCTTCAAGATACTTGCGTCCATCTACGATTGCATTTTTTGCGTCGTCGGACAGTTGAACTTTAACGTCTTTATCTTTTAAAAATACCGCAAGATCAGCGACGCTTAATTTTTTTGATATGTGGATCGTATAGGTTGACATTTTTCTTAATTATCAGTGATGAATTCTATTCTAGATCTTCTTCCTTGACAACACTTCGACTACGCTTAGTGTGACACGGCCCGGCGACGACTAGAGTGCCAGGTGACGAGCTAATTCATAACTCATCATTCATAAATCATAATTATTTCAATCTTTTTATCAATTCTTCTTTAGAGAGTTTTTCCTGTTGTCCGCTGCTGAGATCTTTCAAAGAGAAAATCCCTTTTTCCATTTCTTCGCTGCCAATGATACACACATAGGGAATTCCTTTTTTATCGGCGTATTCAAATTGTTTTTGGATCTTTTTCGCTTCAGGATATAGTTCGCTATTGATGTTATTGGCGCGCAGATCCCCAAGCAATTTCAAGCAAAATTTTTCTTCTGCAGGTCCGAAGTTGGTGAGCAATACTTTTGTAGATGTAGGGCGACTCACTTGTTCCGGGAACAAATTCAATTCGGTCATCACATCAAAAATGCGATCTATACCAAAGGAAATTCCCACACCGCTCATGTTCTTCAATCCAAACACTCCTGTAAGATCATCATAACGTCCACCACCCAAAATGCTTGGTGTAAATGTTCCCGCATTAGCTTTAGCTTCAAAAATTGTTCCAGTATAATAATTTAATCCGCGTGCTAATGTAATATCTAATTCAAGAGAAATATGTTTTAGAGATATCGTTTTTGATCCTTCCAATAAATAATTCAACTCTTCTATACCCTTTTTTCCTATCTCCGAATCCTGGAATAAAGAAGAAAGTTTTTTCAATTTATCTTCGTTGCTTCCGGTGAAATCAATAATGGGTTCAATGGTTTTTATTGCAGCATCGTTCACGCCTTTTGTTCTCAATTCGGCGATCACACCATCTTTTCCAATTTTGTCGAGCTTGTCGATCGCAACCGTAATGTCAATTAATTTATCAGGTTGTTTTGAAATATCCGCTATAGCGCTAAGAACTTTTCTGTTGTTGATCTTTAATTTTACGGGAACTTTTAATTCACCAAAACTTTTGTCCATTAAAGAGATCAGCTCCAATTCATTTACCAAACTGTTACTACCAATCACATCGGCATCGCATTGGTAAAATTCGCGGTAACGACCTTTTTGTGGTTTATCGGCTCTCCATACCGGTTGAATTTGATAGCGTTTAAAAGGAAAGGTAATGTCATTTTGATGCATTACCACGTAACGCGCGAACGGAACGGTGAGATCATAACGCAAAGCTTTTTCGGTTAACTCTTCGGCATTCAAGGGTTTTTCCAAACTCTCTTCGAATTTCGAACGGAGAATATCTTTTTTTGTGCTTTCGTTCAAACGTGAATTCAGGATCTTGAAAATTAATTGATCACCTTCATCTCCGTATTTTCCGGTAAGCGTTGTAATGTTTTCCATCGACGGCGTTTCGATGGGTTGATAACCGAACAATTGAAAATTTGTGCGGATGATATTGAAAATATATTGGCGTTTATAAACGTCGCCCGGACTAAGATCGCGTGTGCCTTTTGGGATGCTTGGTTTCATTCGAAAAAATCGAATACAAACTTAGCAAAATTGTTGGAATAATATAGGTTAATGGAACGTTTCGCCCCTAAAGGGGCGAGGGGGAATGACATTGTAATATTATCTAAGACAAGTCGTCCCTAAAGCGACGAAGGACAAGTCGCGCTTTTATGTTAGAGTTTGGGTTTACGGTCCCTTTAGGGACCAAATGTTTTAAATCAGGACCCATATGTAATTTCCCGCCCCTTTAGGGGCGGAACATATTGATGACAGACCACCGTCATGCCGGGTCATGAAAAACGAATCGCTCGTTATAATCTATCTGGTATTCTTCAAGAAAATCTCGGTATTCCGTTTTAAACGAAATTTTTCTGTGATGTTCCTCTTGTTTCTCAATATAATTAATAACACGAGGTATGTCTGATGCATTGTATGAAAAGGCGCCGTACCCGCTTTGCCATTCAAAATGATGTTTCAAAAAGCGACTGTCATTTATCCATTTTGATGAAGCGCCTTTTACATCCTTCATTAAACTTGACAATGATTGTTCCGTTTTTAAAATAACGAATAAATGTAAATGATCCGGCATGGTATTGATGCATAAAACGGAATGTCCATTCTTCTTCACTATTCCTGTGATGTATTTATGGAGTTCTTCCTTCCAAGATCGATGAATTAGAGATTGCCGATGTTTAACAGCAAAAACGAATTGAATATAAACCTGTGTGTATGTATTTGGCATAATGCACAAATGTAATGTCATAAATCGCGGATTGATTGCTACGACTAGTAGCGTTTTTGTTCCGCCCCTAAAGGGGCGGGAACGAAAAAATGAATTTTTGCTATAACGTTTGGTCCCTAAAGGGACCTGTGAAATTATGGCTGTGCAATGGCCACTTTTTGGTTCTTGCTGGCGCTGTTGCCGTTTACCTTTAAGAGATAAACAGATTGCTGGATGCCCTGTGTATCAAGCTGTACCTTGGTTAAACCCTTTTTTCCGATCACTTTTTCTTCTTTCACTAAAGTTCCCAAAAGATTATAAACACTAAGGGTAAATTCGGTTTCTTTTTGTGAACTGAAGGTAACAAACACCCTTCCGTCAACAGTGTTGGCAATTTGGATATCGCCATGTTTTTGTTCGCAATCGCCGGTAGAAAGGATCTTATATTTTTTAATATTTCCGTCGGTATCTACTTCTTGAACGCGGTAATAAAAAATGGACTCGTTGTTGTTTGAAAGAATGTCGGTGAAAGCATAACTCAAACGTTGTTTACTATTTCCGGCGGCATTTACCTTTCCGATCTCGGTAAAATTGATCGCATCCATACTTCTTTCGATCATATAAAGCATACTGTTACTTTCGGAAGCGGTTGTCCAGCTGATCAGATTCCCTGAATTAGAACATTGAAGATCCATTTCAACGATCTCTACGGGAAGTGGAACCGAAGAAGAAGAAAGAACAAACGGACAAAAGGTACTTAAATTATTTGCAGTTACATTTCCGACGCCTAATGCAGATGTTATTGCAAGTGCACTTCCGGTAGTAGCATTGTCGAGTGCCCAGGCGGTTCCGGTCCACCACTGTGCGCCAATAGTTCCAACATTGTAAGGGAAGTTAAGTGTGTTCTCTGATCCGCGATAACTAAACGTCACATTCGCTGTAACGGCAGCACTCGGCGTGATATCCCACCAACGATCGATCACCGAATTGGTTGCGCAGTTATTTCCGGTCATTCCATTGTTGGGACAATTGAAAAACGTTACGCCGCCAACATTGCTGGCACCGGCCCAAGGCGCATTATCTGAAGCTGCTGTAGCGCGAGTGGATATAGCGATATCAGAAGCGCCTCCTGTTGTTTTATTAAATGTTACAGGAATTTGTAAATTGGAAACGCCGAACGGAAAAATGTGCGCGCCGGTTGATGTGCCCATGTTCCATCGCAGAATACTTGGATTAACCGCCGCGCTTGTTTCACTTAGAATGTATCCGCTTCCATAGGTAATTGCGCCTGCGGCACCATTTGAAATAGTAAGACCATTTGAATTAAGATCATAGACCACATTTCCAACCGAAAGCACACCATTGGTGGTAGTTACGCCACCAACTGTTGTGTTCACGTTTTGAGATTTTGTTCCCGATCCTTGCAAAGTAAGATCATAAAATGTAGTTGAACTTGACCCGTTGATGGATTGGTTTGCGCCCAATAAAATAGTAGTGCCGTTATCACTGCTAAAACCAGTATTGCCTGCGTTATTTGTCCAGTCTCCTTCTAAACTAATTACTCCGGTGGCACTGGGATCAATGAGTCCGTTGCTTTGACTTAAATAGCCACCACTTGCACCACCATCAATGTAAATATTTGCTGCGCCAGATAGAACAATTCGCGCTCCGTTATTAATGATGCCTTGTGCAGAGGCATTCGTGATACAAAAGCAATACAACAGTACCAGATATTTCAAACGCGTTCTCACTTTGGATTCTTTTTTTCTTCTAAGGGTACGAGATGAAATTTTGAACTTTGAGGTTCGCGGTATAGATGCTGCGGCGTTGTGGAAGCAGGTAGAGCATTTAGATCTTCTGCGTTAGTTTTTTGTTGCGAGTCGCCAGACACGGGTACAAGATGAAATCGATGCGCTTGCGATGTTGTGTAAACTTGCTCTACGGTTTGTGAGCTTAATATTGGATTCTGCTGAATGTAAACGCTATCTACAACTGATATTGCCAGTGACGTTGTTGGCACAACGATCCGTTCTTGCGACACACTTTGCGAAAAGGATGTCAGCGATAAAAAGCAAACTATGATCAGGAATGCGTTTCTCATTTTAATAAAAAGCTACCATAGTAATTGGAATACTTCCGGGCGTATAGGTTGTGCCGCTATTATTTGTAACGGTTACAACAAATGTACCGGCATTACATTTCACATTTCGGATAGTGAAACCCGCCATGGTTGCATTGGTATAGGTACAATCAAATGAAACGAAGGCTGCCGAAGCCGTTGTTCCGCACAACATATTTGTATCCGTGATCACAAAATACAAGGTGGATCCGTTTGTCCAGTTTGCTGCCCAGGTTAAGGTGGAATAAAATTTACCGATAGCACTGATCTGCGAACTATTCAAGTATGAACCGGTAACAAAGCGCGCCCACTTGGAACCATCCCAATAATAATAACCAGGCGTTACATCATTAGGAGATGTGCCGGCGGTTGCTGTGTTGTAGATGAGCAGCGATGTTAATGGAGATGTAATTGGTGCGGCAACATTTGCTGCGGTAAGCGCCACGCGTGGCACCAACAAACCTTTGTTTGTAGCCGAAACATCAAGCATCGCGCTCGGATCGGGCGTTGCCGCAGTTCCATTAATTCCTACATTTTGCGAAAATGTTTTTGTAGCGAAAGCTAAAAAACAGATAAAAAATAGTCTTCTCATAACGTGTCCTTCTTGGCTTAAAGTTATTCATTGTATTCTTTGGTGATTGATTAAAACCCTGATTTTCAATCAAAAACTGGCAGTTAAAATTGCAATCTCAAAAAATAAAAATTTGCCGAACGGACAAAAAAAGTGACAGAAACTTTGAGAACTGTAAAAGTTTCCATAGTTTTGTGCTCGATTTAGTGGGGGTAAAACCCTTTTAGGTGGTCTTTTAATATATATAGTATATGAATTTAAACATACGTTACATCACAATTTTACTTTTTGTGTCTATTTTTTGGGTAAAAAATTCCTCAGCACAAGAGAAGTTCACACTTAGTGGATATATCAAAGATGGGAAAAATGGAGAATCCTTGATCGGAGCAACTGTTGTGAAAGCAGGAACTACACAGGGTGCTATTACCAACGAATACGGATTTTATTCCATCACACTTCCAAAAGGAACTCATACCATTGTTGCTTCTTATATTGGATACAATAATTCAAGTTTTGTAATTGATCTGCAAAAGAACACTTCAAAAAACATTGAGGTGAGTGGAGAAGGAACGCAACTGGAGGAGGTGGTGATCCTTGGTGAATCGGAAGATAAAAATATAAAGAGCGTGGAAATGGGAGTTGCTAAACTGGACATCAAACAAATAAATAAGATACCCGCATTGTTAGGTGAAGTGGATATTGTTCGTGCGGTTCAATTATTACCCGGAGTTACAACCATGGGAGAAGGCGCTAGTGGATTTAATGTGCGTGGAGGAAACATTGATCAGAATTTGATATTGTTGGATGAGGCACCGGTGTACAATTCGTCACACTTGTTTGGATTCTTTTCGGTATTTAATCCGGATGCGGTAAAAGACGTGAAGTTGATCAAAGGAGGAATTCCTTCACAATACGGAGGAAGGGTTTCTTCTATTCTCGACATTCGCATGAAAGAGGGAAATAGCAAAAAACTAGCGGTGAACGGTGGTGTAGGAACTATTTTTAGTCGTTTGAGTATTGAAGCGCCCATTGTAAAAGATAAAGTGAGTTTTATTTTGGCCGGACGAAGAAGTTACATTGATGCTTTGGTGAAGCCTTTCGTGAAGAAATCGAGTCCTATTAAAGACGCGGATTTTTTCTTTTACGACGCAACCGCAAAGATAAATTGGAAGATCAACGATAAGAACACCGTTTTTGCGAGCGGTTATTTTGGACGAGATGTGTTTGGAGCGCCTGCTTTCAAATTCAATTGGGGAAATTCTACAGCCACCACGCGTTGGAATCATATCTTTAATAATAAACTCTTTATGAATCTTACAGGATTCTACAGTAACTATGATTATCTGCTTGAGTTTAAATTGGAATCTTTGAACCAAAAATTCAAATGGACCAGCAACGTTGTAAATTATAGTTTCAAACCCGATTTTACATTGTTTTTAAATACAAAGAACACTATTCGTTTTGGGGCACAAGCTTTGATGTATGATTTTCGTCCTTATGATGCCGAAGGACAATTTGATGCCGGAGCTAAAGTTCAATTCCGTTCGAAAAAACGTTACGGTATCGAATACTCAGCGTATGTTGGCAACGAACAGAAATTACTTCCTCGCTTAACTGCCGAATATGGTTTACGTGTGAGTATGTACAATTATATTGGAAAAGGCACGGCCTATTATTTCCGTGATACAGTTCCAAATGAACCTTTGCCGTTTGATCATACAACAGATTATAATCAGGGCGACGTTATCAAATCCTATGTTGTTCCTGAACCTCGTTTCTCTTTGAATTATGTATTGAACAGCAGTAGTTCAATTAAGGCAAGTTATAATCGCATGGCGCAATACCTACAATTGATAAGTAACACTGCTGCAAGTACACCCCTGGATGTTTACACCATTGCGAGTAATAATTTAAAACCACTGATCGCCGATCAGGGTGCCATAGGATATTTTAGGAATTTTAAGGAGAATATGTTCGAGACGTCGATAGAAGTATATTATAAGTATATGCAAAATCAATTGGATTATGTTGACAATGCTGACTTGTTCATTAACGATTATGTGGAAGGTCAGTTGATCCAGGGATTGGGAAGAGCATACGGAACTGAATTATATATTAAAAAGTCGAAAGGAAAAATGGGCGGATGGATCAGCTACACGCTTAGTAAAACCGAGCGCTTGGTTCGTGGCATTAGTAACGATGATTGGTTTAGAAGTCGCTACGACCGCACACATTGTTTTAATTCGAATATGAATTACGATATTACCAAGCGTTGGAACGTTGGAGCAACCTTTGTGTTCTTAACGGGCACTCCTGCAACGTTCCCAAATTCAAAGATCCAGATCCAGGATCTGAATATTCCTTATAACACTACGGGTGTTAGAAATAATTACCGTATTCCACCATATCATCGTTTGGATCTTGGCGCAACGTATACATTTAAGAAGAACGAAACCCGTCGTTATAAGCAAAACATTGTGTTAAGTGTTTACAACGTTTACAACAGAAAGAACGCGTACAGTATTTATTTCCGAACCAAAAAAGGAGAACCTTTGCAAACCGAAGCGGTTCGGTTCTCGGTGATCGGTTCTATTGTGCCTGCTATTACTTACAATTTTAATTTTTAATACTATGAAGAAGTTATTATATATCATACCACTTGTTTTTCTGTTCTCTTCGTGTGAAGACGTTGTTCAGATAAAATTAGATGAAGGATCGAAGCTATTTGTGATCGATGCTTTTATAAATGATCTGCGTTCTGATCAAATAGTTCGCGTTACAACTAACGATACTTATTTTAGTAATCGTCAGGCTCCGCCGGTGGAGAATGCCAGCGTGGAACTATTGGACCTGAACACGAACGCCACTTATAATTTTACCTACACAAGCAATGGAAAGTATGTGTATTCAATTGGACCAAGCGATACCATTGCGCGCAATGGACATAAATACATACTTAAGGTTACAATTAATGGAGAAACATATACTTCTTTGAACGAGCAAAACCGTCCGGCCGCCATCGATAGCATCGCCTCTTATTACAATGACGGCTCTGATCCGTTTTCGGGACCAAAGGATACCTACAATTGTTTATTATTTGCAAAGGACAAAGCCGATAACAATCCGGACTATTATTGGGTACGTACTTTTAGAAATGATACTTTATTTAACGACCCCGCAGATCTTAATATTACAATTGACGGTGTGGGTGGTCCGGTAACGAATGCGCCGGAAGATTCAACGGAATTCACACCTCCGGCAACGTTCTTGGGATTTAAAACCTATGCTTATCACGACAAATGTAGGGTGCAGATCCATTCTATTTCACGAGAAACCTATTTCTTCTTTTTGCAAGCGATTCAGCAAATTAATAACGCCGGATTATTTGCAACTACTCCTGAGAATATTAAAACGAATATTTCTACGCCGTCAACTGCAACAACACGAGCTATAGGATGGTTTAGTATTTCGAGCGCGGTAACCAAAGAGAAATTGGTAGAGTAGAATGAGAGACTTTTAACCACGGAGCGCTTGTGCGCTCACGGAGGTTTGCACGGAGGTCACAGAGATTCGAACATAAAGCAGAAAGGGAGCATTAGCTCCCTTTTTCTTTGTGTACTCTGAGAAACCTCTGTGAGACCAAAGGTCTCTGTGGTTAAATGCCTCTACTTCTTCTGTGCGACGATTATTACTCCGGCAATTACCGCAATAATAGTGGCAACCAGGAAGAAGATCTTCCAGGCACTCCAAGGGCGTTCGCCTTGTACTTCGCCACTTCGGGCGTTTACGGTAAAACGATAGGTCTTTTCACCATACTTATACGCACTGATCCACAAGGGCAATAAAATATGTTTGAAAGTGATATTATTATAATCGGCGTTCAAATTAATGATCTGTTGTTCGTCGCCGCCAATATCTCTTCGCACTTCCCCGCGAATACCATCTAACATGATCTCTTTGGCGCTTTCAAATCCTTGTTCAATATTTACCTGGTAACTTTCGGTTAAAAATCCGGCAAGATAACGGTCATCGTAGTCGCTCAGAGCTTTCAGATCCCAAGGTTCTAATTCACGCGTAAGTTTATCGGGAAGCGAGTGAGATGCGCAAACTAGTACATCGTCAAAATCTTTGCGAACGGTTCCGCTGGCGCTGCTCCAGCGTGTGTGACGAACTTGTCTGGTTTGAGTTTTTCCATTGGCGTCCTTATAGGTTTCGGTTACGTAATAGTAATCGCCACGCATTCCGGTATAACTTGTTGTTGTGTCCGAATCATAGGTCCAGTATGGCATATACACGCCATTCAATTTTTCGGCGCTATGCTCGGCGTATTGTTTTAATTTATTTGGAGCGAACCATAAACCGCCCACCCAAGAAATGAATTTTTCTTTTGCTGCATTACGGTCAATGGCAAACGGTAATAAGTATTTTGGTTTGATAATGCTGCAGGTGGCTGCGTTTTGAACTACTAAAGGCGTATCGCAATACGGACAAGCGCTAGAGGTTACATTTTTTGGCAGAGTAGTGGAAGCACCGCAATTGGTACACTTACAAACAGTGATCTGTTGTTCTTGTGAACCTTTATTGGCGTTATTTCTTAGGAAACTTAAGTAATCGTTCTCAACAATTCTTCCGGTAACGATCTTGATCTCGTTCTTTGTTTGGCAATAGTCACATACTAAACTTTCGGTGCCGGGTTTGAATTTTAAATTGGCCGCGCAATTGGAACACTTAATAGTGTTTGCCATGTCGGCATTTTTTTCTACTGCTTGTTCGCTCATGAATTAAAAGTAACAAAAAATTGAACCAAACAAAAATGATATAAATAAAAAAGGATCAAGATTTCTCCTGATCCTTTTCTAAAAGGCTGACTTCGATAACAATTCGGTTTACTTGTTCACGTTTATTTTAACATTATAAGAACCTTTGTTATTAGCATTGAAAACTGTTTCGTAGATAGAAATATAAAGCATTCCACCTGTTTTAGCAGTACCGCTAAATTTTGCACCGGCTTTCAAATTGTCGTAAGAACTCTCGCCGATCTTGTAAACCAGCATTCCATAAGTAGCATACGTTGATCCGCCTTCATAATCCCCACCGCTAAATTCAGTAGAGCCGGAAGCTTTAGAACTTCCATCGGGCTTGTAAGAGTTGTTACTTAAACTTGCTAATGTAACTTCACCCGTTGCACTCATGGAGAATTTTTGTCCTTGTTTTAAAGTGATGCCTGTTTTGTACCAGCCACCATTTTGATTTCCGCTAATATTCTTATTAGCCATTAATTTAATGACCTGTTCGCCACTTCCGTTTCCGCTTGGAACAAAAATGTCGATAGACTTGATCTTTTCTTTGGGAATATTTAAAGATCCATATTCTGTTTTCACGTCCAGTTTAGTGAAATTGTAAGTTCCACCCATGGTATAATTGTTATCAATAGTGATCACATCTTCCGATGTACTACTTTCGGTGATATTGTTATTTGTTTTGATCTCTTCATACGCGTTATCTAATGTAAAATCACCCGTGTATTCACTCTCTGTGATATTCTTAGAGTCTGCATAAAAATCTTCCAGAGCGGCCATAGCTTTCAATCCCATTTTCACAAGATCTTCGTAAGCGCCTTTGCGAACTTCATCATTATTACTTCCATTCAATAATTTAATGTACTGATTGGCTTTATCCGAAGCGGATTTATCTTTCCCGTATCCAATTTTAATGTTTCCAACTTTTCCAACCGGGATCAGTAATTTGCCATAAGGTGTGCTGAGATCAATATCGGAAAAGGTGGTTGTTCCTTTAATAATGTTACCGTCATGCAATTCGAGGTTAACTTCCGCTAATTTTTGACCAAAAGCCGTGGATGCAAATACAATGCAAACAGCTAAGATTAATTTTTTCATTTTGTTATAGGTTTTGATATTGAGATTCGGAGGATTTTATGTTTCCATAAAATTATGCAACTTTTTTTGCAACTACTATCATTTCCTCGCCAATATTAAAAAAGGAGAGTAAATTATAGAGGATATTATGGAAGAACACGAAGATCTTTAGCTGCCACATCGGCCTGCTGGTGAACTTGTTGAAGTACTGCTGGCGTTCGGCTTGGTTAATGGAATAGTTGGCCTCACGTTGTGTGATCTTCTTTTTTGACTTTAAGCGCTTTAATAGGGGCAAAATAGTGTACATGATAAAGAGTTTGATCTCAAATGAGGACTTTATTCGTTGTACTTCGTAGCCGTGTGCTGAAAGCAATTTGGTGATGGTTTTCTTGCTAAAATAATTGACATGATCCAAGCCCATCATTTTCCACTTGTCTTTATGGCGTTTGGCAAAATAGGAGTCGATCTGCGGTACTTGCAACACCAAATAAGAACCTGGTTTATTTAATTTCGAGCATTTGTCAATAAACGTGTCCGCCTGATCGATGTGTTCTAAAACATCCCATAGTGTGATCACGTCAAACTTCTTATTCTCATCCATTTTAAAGAAGTCGATATGATCTACATTAAGTTTAAGGTCATTTTTGCAATACAAATAAGGTTGTTCCGAGATCTCAATTCCGTAGGTATTATAACCTAATTCATTTCCTGCCAACATAAAATGTCCCCAACCTGCGCCCAGATCAAATAGATCGCCGCTGGCCTTGTATTTTTGTATGAGTTTGAAACGAAGTTTGTGTCGTTGGATCTTTACCCAATTATTTCCTGAACGAACGGCTTGTGTTACCGCTTCATTTTTGTATTGCTGATACTGGATCTTTTTGCGATAGTAAGGAGGGATGAAATAAAATCCGCAGATCGCACATTCTGTTACGTCAAAATTTTCGCGGCGGTAGATTAAATTAAATTGTTTTGGATCTGTATTCCCGCAAACGCAGCAGCGGATATCTTCCGTGATCTCTTGTGTAAGCTGCATAAATTTTACTTGGTCTCCTGCTCAAAAATACTTTCTGTGATCGGTTGTGTGTCGCGGAAATACGAAACGCCGCCCCAACTGAACATTTTCTTTTGGTACACCCACACATCGCCTTCTCTTACTAAGACGCGTTGCGTGATCACAACCCCGTTTCCTGTGATGGTTTCTTCGGTAATGCCCGGTTTGTATTTGGAGAGTAATTCTTTTTTCTTAGCATTCAATTCAATGCTGCTATCCGAATTCAGGAATTTTTCACACTCCGTTAAACGTACTTTGGCATAAGCATCTCCACTTTTCGCAATGAGTGCTTCCTGATAACTTTTCTTAGCATCGGCGTATTTTTTCATGGTGAAAAAACTATCCCCAACTTTAACAGCGTCTTTATATTTTTGATCGGGATCCACAGTTGCCGTTACAACCGCGGTTGTTTTTGTTCCAAGCGTTGGAAGCACTGTGTTCTTGTTTTTATCGTCTATCGCTTTTTTCTTTTCTAATTCTTCAATTTCTTTTATTCGATTTTTTGGATAAGGCTCGTCGGGACGCATCGTAAGCGCGTCGTTATACAATGTTTTAGCAACGCTGTATTCTCTTGCTACAAAATTTTTATCGGCTTGGGCGATCACTGATTTGTATTTGGCAATAGCTTCATCCTCTGCTTTTTTCTTTGCAGCGGCATCCAAGGCTGCTTTGGCTTTTGCGTCGGCATCTGCTTTGGCTTTTGCTACAGCATCTAATTTTGCCTGCGCTTCTGCGTCGGCCTTTGCTTTTGCAGCAGCTTCTGCGTCGGCTTTAGCTTTTGCGGCCGCATCTAATTTTGCTTTCGCTTCATCTTCCGCTTTCTTCTTCGCTGCAGCTTCCGCATCCGCTTTTGCTTTGGCGGCGTTTTCCGCGTCTAGTTTTGCTTTTGCGGCTGCATCTAATTTCGCTTTCGCTTCAGCATCCGCTTTCGCTTTGGCTGCAGCTTCTGCGTCTGCTTTAGCTTTGGCATCTGCTTCGGCCTTTGCTTTAGCAGCAGCTTCTGCATCGGCTTTTGCTTTTGCTTCGGCTTCGACTTTAGCTTTCGCCGCATTTTCCGCGTCTAATTTTGCTTTGGCAGCAGCATCTAATTTGGCTCTTGCTTCGTCTTCCGCTTTTTTCTTAGCGGCTGCTTCGGCATCAGCTTTGGCTTTAGCCTCTGCTTCTGCTTTCGCTTTGGCGGCGGCGGCATCTGCATCAGCTTTTGCTTTTGCAGCTGCATCCGCATCTGCCTTCGCTTTTGCATCAGCTTCAGCTTTCGCTTTCGCAGCGGCAGCTTCGGCAGCGGCTTTTGCTTTCGCGGCGGCTTCTGCATCTGCTTTGGCTTTCGCAGCAGCCTCTGCATCCGCTTTTGCTTTTGCGTCGGCTTCTGCTTTTGCTTTTGCAGCGGCTTCTGCATCGGCACGTGCTTTTGCTTCGGCGGCGGCTTTTGCAGCGGCAGCATCAGCTTCCGCTTTTTTCTTAGCAGCAGCTTCCGCATCCGCTTTCGCTTTTGCTTCTGCGTCTGCTTTTGCTTTTGCATCGGCATCTGCCTGAATTTTATTTATCTGTGCAATTTGATCTTTAGGATAATTCTCTGCCGGTTTCAAATTAGAAGCTTGCGTGTAGTTACTTTTGGCGGCTTCCCATTCCTTCTTTTGAAATGCTTTATCTCCTGCACTAATGGCAGCTTTGTAATTAGCTTCCGCTTCCTTTGCTTTTGCAATAGCGTCGGCTTCTAATTGTTTGAGTTTGTCCAACTCGCCCAACATTTGATTGATGTAATTCTCATCAAAGTCCATTTGATTAGTTCCGGGATTGAAGTTTGCCTTCACCAAAGTTTTATTCAATACCGAATAATCAATTCCTTTTTGCAATTCAAATAAGGTGATGGCTTCAATCTTGAATTCTTGCGGCGGACCATCTGCTGGAATACCAACTGTAGAGATCTCAAATTTTTTGGTACACATCTGAGGTTTGCTCACGGTGATCATATAACTACTACCATAAGGCAATCCAACTTTTACTTTTCCATCATCATTAGTAACGATGGTTTGAAAAGGAGCACCGTTCCTGGTTATAAGAATATTCGCTCCACCACATCCATTGCCGCCTTTCTCAATTTTGGTAGAAAAGGTCATCATTTTTTCCTGGGCAAGACTAGTCAGGGAGAGCGTTAGTAGCGCACAAATAGCTAAATACCGAATATAACCCCGAAAGGTGTTGTGCATAAGACTTATAAGACCTAAATTTACGAAATTCCATCAAAATGCCTACCAAAAAAGCAAGCAAAAACAAAACAAATGTTAACATCAGTTATTGGGAAACTGAGCGCTATCTAGGCGTTCAAAGCCTTGTCGTGATTGGGAGTGGAATCGTTGGCCTTTTTACCGCATTGAACTATAAAAAACAAAATCCTAAAGCAAAGGTCACTGTTTTGGAAAGAGGTGTTTTGCCTTTTGGCGCAAGTACAAAAAACGCAGGATTTGCTTGTTTTGGAAGTTTGAGCGAGTTGTTGGACGACCTTGAACATATTCCCGAGAAACAAGTTTGGGACACTGTGCAAATGCGAAGTAAAGGTTTAGAGCTTTTGCGTAAAACCCTTGGGGATAAGGCTATTGACTATAGGTCTTATGGAGGATACGAAGTGTTTGATGATGAATCCGAATTAAAGAGATGTTTGAATCAACTCGAATCCATGAACAAAAAAATGTTTCGGGTAACAGGAAACAAGAACGTGTATTCTCAAATGAAAAATTCGGGATCTTTTGGATTTAAAAACGTAAAAGGATTAATTTTTAATCGTTGTGAAGGACAAATTGATACCGGGAAAATGATGGAGAGTTTAATGAATTTGGTTAGGAAAAACGGGATCAATATTCTTAATGGGGTTACAGTTACTACCATTCGCGAGACAGGTTCGGGAGTTTTTATTGAGACGAACGTGGCTGAATTTACCGCCTCAAAAGTGGTGGTAGCTGTAAATGGTTTCGCGAAACAATTATTGAATATAAAAGATGTTAATCCGGCGCGTGCGCAGGTTTTGATAACAAAGCCTATCAAAGGATTGAAGGTCAAAGGTACTTTCCATTATAAAAAGGGATACTATTATTTCCGCAATATTAACGGCCGCGTTTTATTTGGAGGTGCGCGTAATTTGGATATCAAAGGCGAAACTACCACGGACTTCAAAGTAACCTCACGTATTCAAAAAGATCTTGAGAAAAAACTCAAGACAATGATATTACCCAATACGCCATATGAGATTGATCAACGCTGGGTGGGGATTATGGGTGTTGGTAGCGAGAAAAAACCCATCATCAAACACGTTTCAAAAAGTGTGATCGCCGCTGTTCGTATGGGTGGAATGGGTATTGCTATTGGAAGTTTGGTTGGAAAGAAAGCCGCAGAGTTGGCAAGTAAATAATTATTTTATCTTTTGGGCGTGCCCCTCGCCGCACATACTATGGAAAGCTCGGGTCGGGCTTTTCGCTTCAATCTTTTTGCAGTGGAAAAACATGGAAGCAAAAAGGATTTGCGCTACAATCCCTCACGCGCATGGAATTACCAACTACCGTTTTCCAGGTGCAGGATATTCCCACCCTTGATGTAAAACAAAATATAAGTCTCTTTTCCAAAGAATAACATTCCCGGTTCTTCCTCTTTTGGATTCGTGCTGATCGTTTTTACTTCATAAACTTTTAAACCCGGTTTAAGCACACTATAATTGACAGCTCCCGCTTTTGCATCCGTTTTTTTAAGCACCCAGATCGGAAATCCATCACTGTTCACTTTGTAAGCTTGTTTTACTTTAAAAACGGGTTGTTGGTAAAACAATCTATCAGCACTTCGGCTGGTATCGGCAAAAAGTTTTCCGTTAAGATCCTTTTTATCATTGGTGAAGTAATAATTTTCGACCTCAGGATATTCTTTGATCACAAAAGGATCTGTGCTAATACTTTCTTCATCGTAAGAGAACGCTTGCGTTACTGAATTACTGTATTTAAAATCTATAGTGTTGTTTCGGTAAAAATCAATTTGGTATTCGTAGTTCTGCGGAGATGTCTTCTTAACATTGCTCACCTGGAAAATAAAGCCCGGTCCCGCTTTTACTTTTGGATTGCCCGGAATCCGCTGAACTATGAGTTTTTGACTATTCAACGACAACATGCTGTCAAACTGTAAAATGAACAGCGTAGGCGTAGCGCTTGATAGCGTTTCTCCATTAGTTAGTTGTCCCAATACAAATATATTTTTGCCCATGGTATCCACAAAATGATTTCCAAACCTATAATTCATGGTGGTGTTTGAACTGATCTTTTTTCCTTTAATGATCAATCCATCCTTGGCGTTTATTTTCAATACCCATTGTCCTTTGCGCTCGCCTTCGTTAATGTGCACATAAGCCAAAACTTTAGCGCTGTCGGCGTAAAACACATTCACGTTCTTGATGTGTTTCTTTTCAAAATTAAATTGCCATTTAAATTTGTAATCAAAAGGCTTTTCGGCGGAGTTCTGCAATTCGTACTTAGATAAATAATATTGTTTTCCACTTGTATCGAATGCAGTTTTCACAGCGTAAATGAATTTTTTGTACACAAATTTCTGGTGGTCGAACATGGCCAAAGGATCCAGCTTTGTGATTTCTACATTCTTGAATTCATTTATCAATTTGAATTTTTGATCGAGGCGGATCAAGGTGGCGTTCTGTTTATCTTTTTTCTGTAAATAGAAATTCAAATGATCATGAAGTGTGTCGCAGTCTACTCGTAAATAGTCGGAAGGTTTTGCTTTTTCAAGTGAATACGCAAAACTATCTAATACCTGTAAATTAGGTTTTAGCTTATAGATCAGGAAGGTATTACTTTTGAAGCCGAAGGCATACAAATTTTGTTTGAACGCAATGCAATTGCCTTTCTCTAAAGCAAGATCCTTCTGCGCGTTCATAGCGAACGAGAAAAGAATAAAGAAATATGATATTTTAATTTTCAATTAATCCCGCTTTCTCGCGTTTTACGTAATCTACAATAAGCCCGTAGTACATGATCACTCCAAAGGCGTAAAGTGCCGAAGTAATAAGGAATACATTCACGAACTGAAATCCAAATGTAAATAATATATTCACCATTAAACCACTCAAAACCCAACTTCCGCTCCAAATAGCGGAGGTAAGCGCGCTGGTGATCTCCCTGTTATTCTTACCTACATAATTCAGCACAAGCTCGGTGGTCATAGGGCCGGCCATATTCATTAAGGGCTGACGTAACAAATAACAAGTTACAGCGATAACTAGTGCCACACTGTATTGCGAATAAAACTCGGTGGTTGCCAAAGCAACTAATGAAATTACAGCCAGTGATTGTGTGGTGGGAATAGCGATCTTGTAACCAATATGCTTTTTAATTTTTGGAACCATTAATGCGCCATAAGCAACCAGCAACGATGCGATAGCGCTGTAGATAGAAAACTCACCGGCATCTACGTGGTGAACATTTTCAAAGAACAAACTGATAAAGGGAATAGTTAATCCCGCTCCGGTTGCGATGATGAGTGTTGGGATCAAGGCTTTTGTAACCAATCCCCAATCGGTTTTATGGCGGTGAAAATGCGTTTGTGTGATCATTCGTTCTTCAACGTATTCTTTCATTGGATTTTTGATCAGGAAGATCACCCCAAGAAAACCTAATACTGAAAAGATGATCAGAATATTTCGTTCATTGAATGTTTCTTTGTTAATATAACTCAAGATGGCGATGAGTACTCCGCTTACAATACCGGCAAAACTCCAGGTACTATAGCTCAGCGCAATGGCCGGCGTATGATTTTGTTTTGATGAGTTACGCAATATGAAAGGAGAAATGGGGATCTGCATGAATGTAAATGAGGCTCCCCAAAGCAAAAGCATAGCGTAAATGAATATTTTTATTTTCAAATAAATGGCAATGATGCTTAGAAGTCCAAAGAGCGGAACGCCAATGGAAGAGAGGTAGAAAAATGGATACAATCTTCGCCCTTTTATGAATTTACCAATAGGAAAAGCAAGAAAAAATACGCCGAGGTAACGAAGCGTGATGTAAAGCGCTATTTCTTCCTTTGAATAATCCATTTTGTTCATATACAAAGGCAGGATATTCAAAAACGTGGCGTTTACCATCTGGATAAAGAACTCCGCAATGATCACATTTAGGATGGGTCGTTCGATCTTTCGGTAATCGTCAATAAAAGAGAACCAGTTGGTCATTTATCTATACAAGATCAAAATGAATTTAATCGGCTTTCGCAATTGTCTATAGCGGTATTGAGCTTATTGAAGAACTGATAACGTTGCTTTTCGGCAACACCACTAATGAGCGTACTTTTTTTAATGATATTCCTCACCCAATGTTCAGTTTCTTCGCAGAATTCATTATTACTCGTGTTCAATGAATTCATGGTGTTGAAGCTGATGTAGGCATGGTTGACGTCGCCAGTTTTTAAATAGATACAGTTTGTACCCAAAACTACCTCGCTGCTGTAAAGTTGATAAGTTTCGTTGGCATCGCTTTTTTCTTTTCTGCTTTCTTCGGCGTTTTTCAAGAGCATGGCCGACAGATCCCGAACTTTTTGGATCAATAGCAGCGCATCCTTTTTATTGACGAACACGCCGCTTTCCAAATAGAACTCAAGTTGTTTAGTGACCGTAAATATTGTTTTTTCGTGCCATATCTCCACTGAAGGCATTTTTTTATATTCGAGATAGCAGTTGTGTGCCAGCTCAACTAATTTAGGGTCGACAATACCAAATTCGAATTTCTGACTTTGGCGTTGAGGGATATTTAGTACACTGCGCTGCCAATAGAATAATTTGAATTCGGCAAGCTGTTTATCAAAAAAGGAATAGAATATCGGGAGTTCTTCTGCTACATAAAATAACTTGCGATCGGTGAACGAGTTGAGTTTTTTTGTATGGCTATAAAGTTGCGTTAAATATTTCTCAAAATTCTCTTCGCTATCGGTAAGTTTTGTATAGGTAAATGTTACGGTATCCCCCATACTCGAAAAAATGTTATCGAGAGAGATCTTGTGTTTTTGCGTAATCTTTTGAATTTCATTGATACTGAGATCCGTTTCTCCGCGAATACGGCGATATGCGCTATCAATACTAATGCCTAACAATTCTGCTATTTCTTCGGCAATGCCGATTGAAGGCGGGAGGCTTTCTTTCAACTTTTGGATAAAAATATCCTGAACCGTCCTGGTTTTTGCTTTCATGCTACGCGTGATAGTTAGACTAAACCTAAGTATTATTTGCAAAAAATGCAAATCCTTCTTCCTGAAAAAATGAACATCCTCAAAAGCCTTGTCGCTCTAAGGTTATGGAGTTTTTTGACATATGGCAATAAATGAAAGAGTCGTACGTTTTTTGACTAAATTTGCGTTAATGACGACCCTTTTAAAACATATTTTACACACGTGTATTCTTGTTGGTGCATTCTTCTCGTGTAAGGTGGAAAAAAGGATATACCGTAAAGGTTACCATGTTGTTTGGAATCATCATAAGTCAAATGATCAAAAACAAAATAACAATACCGAAGTTTCTGCTACTAAGATTGAGGCGCCGGAAGTAGTTGTAGTTTCAGCATCAACGAACACGTTTCAAAACACCGATATTAAGGCCGGTTCTACTATTGTAATTGGTAAAGATACCTGCGGAGATGTGATCTATTTAAAGAATGGAGAAAAGATAAAAGTAAAAGTATTGGAAGTAGCCCATGATATTATCAAATACAAGCGTTGCGATAACTTGGATGGTCCGCTTTTTACGGTGAGAAAAAGTTCGTTGGCCATGCTTCAATATTATAATGGGATAAAAGAAGATCTGACATTTGAAGCGAGTACAACTTTAGAGCAAGGGCAGACGAGACCAACTCCCGCAAAAAAACAAAACGGCATGGGGCTAGCGGCATTCATTTCCGCTATCGCCATATTTTTGTCGGCAGGCCTAACCTTGCCTTTTGCGATGATATTTGGGATAATATCCATGGGTCAATTCAAACGTGAGCCCGATAAGTATACCGATAAATGGATGCCGCGCGTGGCGCTTATCATCTGCGCTGTTTTATTTTTTTTGGCTGCGCTCATATGCTTATTGGTCGCATCATCTGGATATACACCCGGATTATGGATCGCGGTAGCCATTTTGGCAGTGCTAGGTCTTATTTGCGTAATTCCTTTAACTTCGCCTCAATAACATGAAAAGGTCTTTAATTTCCCTAGCTGTATTTATTTGTTTCGCGGAGTTGTTTTTTATTTCGTTTCGCGTTGAAAAAAGAATTTACCGCAAAGGATATCATGTTGTTTGGAATCATAAGAAAACAAAAGAACCAAAAAAGACCGAGGTTGCGCAAGTAAGCAATCCGGAAGGTAAACCAGATCTCATTGCAGCTAATGAAAACAGTTTGGAGGTAATTCCAATTAAAAAAGCACCGTTATTGGTTTTAGGCGCCGATACTTGCGGCGATAAACTTTTATTGCAAACGGCGGACGAACTAAGCGTGAAGATCCTTGAGATAGACGAAAGTTTCATTAAATACAAGCGTTGTGATAATTTGAACGGCCCAACATATTCTATTTCTAAGAACCGCGTGGCTTTGATCACCTATGCCAACGGAACGAAAGAAGTGATACAACAACAAGCCCCAACGTACAAACCACAAGGAAAGCCAAGTGTAAGCCAAGACGCGCCACCAAAAACAAATCCATTGGGCTTGGTAAGTTTACTGGGACATATTGTTTTGTCGATCGCCAGCCAAGCGGTAATTTATGGAACAGGAGCGCCGGGTACGGTTGCCTTTCTTTTGCTTGCGTGGATAGCGATAATTGTGATGGCTTACACTGCTATATTCCAGTTTAAAAATGAACCCGGTAAATACAAGGGCAGATGGATGCCGGTGGTTGTGATCATATTTAACGCCGTTGGTTTTTTATTGTTTGGGTTGATCTTTACGGGTTACGGCGGCGCAACCGGGTTAGCAATGATCTTTCTTTTGATAGGTCTTTTGATGTTTGGAATTTTGATCGCAGGCTTACTACCAAAACCACAACCTACAAAAAATTAATGTGAGATGATCACATCCAGAAAGGCTTTGATCTTTTCGGTGTCTTCAGGCGCGAAATTTTCCCATTCATCCTGATTTTTGAACCAGGTGATCTGCCGTTTGGCGTAATTGCGCGTGTGTTGTTTTATTTTAGTTACTGCTTCGTCCAAAGAACATACCCCATCCAAATGATCAAACAATTCTTTGTAACCAACGGTTTTTAACGCGTTCACACCTTTGTACTGAGTCAAACTCTTTACTTCATTCAACAACCCTTGTGTCATCATGTCTTCAACGCGTTTGTTGATGCGATCATACAGTTTTTCACGATCTGTATTGATGAATAATTTTATAGGGATAAAATTTCGTTGTGTCTGATGTTTTTTTAAGAAGGAAGAATAGGGTTTGCCTGAATGTCGACAAACTTCTAAAGCGCGAATTACCCTTTGTGAATTGTTCAGATCAACGGTTTGAGCATATACCGGATCTTTTTCTTTCAGTTCGTTTTGTAAGGGTTCTAAGCCTTTTTCTTCAAATTCTGCATTTAATTGTTCGCGAACTTCAATGGGAACATCTTCAAATTCGTCAACGCCATTTAACAGCGCGTCGATATATAAACCCGATCCTCCAACTACAAAAACCAATTGATGTTCTTTGAATAATTCATCGAGTAGGGGAATGGCTTCTTTTTCAAAATGCCCGGCCCCAAAAAGTTCGTTTACGTTTTTGTTGTTGATGAAGTAGTGTTTTATTTCGGACAATTCTTCTTCGCTTGGCTTTGCGGTGCCAATGTTCATTTCCTTGTAAAACTGTCGTGAATCAGCAGAGAGAACCACGCTATTGTAATGTTTGGCAAGATCAATTCCCAGTTTTGTTTTACCAACCGCGGTAGGGCCGGCAATTACAATTAAATATTTATCCGTGAAACTTATAATTTTATTTTTTTGGCGTGCCCCTCGCCGGAAACAATCTGGAAGCTCGGGTCGGGCTTTCGCCACTCGCTCTTTTTGCCATGGAAATATTTGGAAGCAAAAAGGAGCTCAAACAATGGCTCAATCCCTCACGCAAGAATGGAATTACTTACCTTTTTTCCCTTTACCGTGACCGCCACCGTTACCGTGTTCTTTTTCTCCACCGCCGCCTTTATTACCTTTATCTTTTTTGCCTTTTACTTTTCCTTTTAAAGCGTGAAATTCCGGAGAACCAGGTTTAATTCCCATTTCCTTTGCAATTACTCCCCAGCCTTTGTCTTTATTCACCGTATATGATTTTGCAACAACATCCGGTTCTTTTTTGGTCATGTCGGCCACTTGTAATGTCATGTATGCATCCGCGGGCGACATTTTCATATCCACGATCAGTTTATCAACCTGTGGTTCCCCGATACTGAATTCGACTGCAAGATCTTTTTTGAAAAGAGGAAGATCCAATTTCGCTTTCACATTAATGTCATTTAAACTGGCATCCAATTCTACATCTCCTGATTTTGCCTGTAACGAGAAATTTTGAGCGTTGCTTAGGAATACTCCCAATGCAAAAAGCATAGTTGCGATCTTTTTCATAGTTGTAAGGTTTTATTGTTTAGCGTTAAGGTAGGACTTACAAAATGAATTTACAAAACATTCATGCTTTGCTCTTTCAATTTCTCCAACTCATCTTTCATTAAAACCACCAATTTTTGCATATCAGCGTCGTTTGCTTTTGACCCAATTGTATTTATTTCCCTGCCAATTTCCTGGGTTATGAAATTTAATTTGCGTCCAATGGAGTTTTCCTTCATCGTAGCTGTAAAATAATCCAAATGTTGTTTTAAACGCACTTTCTCTTCATTGATATCTAATTTCTCAATGTAATAGATCAATTCCTGCTCAAATCGATTGCTGTCAATTTTATCCATGCCAACAACTTCACTCAAGTTGGTTTTAATGCGTTCCTTTATTTTTGTCAAACGATTTTTATCCAACTCCAGTATTTTAGTCAAACTCGAATCGATCACTCCAATACGGGTTTTAAAATCCGCTTCGATCGATCGTCCTTCTTGTTCACGGAATTTATTGAAATCTATAATGGCTTCGTTGATGCATTGCATGATCTCTTTCCAAATATTCTCATCGGCTTCTTTGCGCTCATTCTTCAACACGTCAGGCATTTTGATCACTTCTTTAAATAGATCCGTATCCTTTTCCCCAAGTGCTATTGCCAGATCTTTTAATTTTGTATGATAAGCTTTTGCGAGACCCACATTGATCTCTACAGGCGTTTCTTCAGTTTTACTTTCTACATAAACACTCAGATCAATTTTCCCTCTTTCTAATTGACGCGTTAGTTCATTTCGCAATTCCAATTCATAAGCACGAAACATACTTGATAAACGCAAACTAATATCGGCGCCTTTGCTATTGAGCGAACGGATCTCAACGGTGATTGTTTTGTCTTTAAATTCTTTGGTGCATTTACCAAAGCCTGTCATTGATCTGATCATTTTTGTGTTCTTGGTTTCAAGGTTACTAAATACAATCCTATTATGATGCACACGCCTGCCAATATTTTGGTAAGGTCGAGTTTATCTTTGCCTAAAGATATAGCAAATAATGAAGCTAAAAAAGGCTGTAGATAAATGTACATGCTCACTACATTTGGACTCAATTGCTGCAAACCGTAAATGTTAAGCAAATAAGCTAAAAACGTTGTTGCAACCACTACAAAAGCCGTTGCAAAAATGGCGTGCCCATCAAAAGTACTCCAATTGGTATGTAGCATATCATAAGCTCCAATAGGAATTATGTAAAAACTACCAATTAAAAACATCCATTTCATCACAGTAACGGTGCTGTATTTGTTGTACAATGGTTTGCTTAACACTACAAAAATGGCCCAAGACGTTGAGTTGATCAATGTGAGAAGATCTCCTGCTATGGTCTCACTTCCAACTTCAAAATTACCGCGATAACGCAAAATAATGTAAGCACCGGCAATGGCCAATAAAAGTCCGCTTACTTTTGGGATAGTGATAGTTTCTTTTAAAACAACAAGCGTAATTATAAAAACGATAATTGGATTTGAGATCATGATGATGGCCGAGTTGATAGGCTTAGTTAGGCTCAATCCCCAAATAAAGAATACCTGATTGATCACCACGCCAAACAGAGCCAGCCAAAGAAATTTGAGCATATCTTTTCGCTCAACTTTTTCTTTTTTTGTAAATAAAGAGATCAGCCAAAACAAAGCGCAGGCACCAACAATGCGCAAAAATACAAGCGCAAAAGGTTGCATATACGTTGGCATCAGATCTTTTGCAATGGAATAATTCATGGCGTAAATGACCTGAGCTATTAAAAGAGCAATATGTCCTAAATTTGCTTTATTCAAACCGGGGTAAAGATGCGTATTTTAGTTGTAACTAGCATTGTAATTTTTGCCACAGAGGCGCGAAGACGCTGAGTTTCGCGGAGACCCCACCGTGTTTCTCTGTGTCTTTGTGCCTCCGTGGCTATAAAAGCGAATCGTTTTTTTAAATAAATTTGTACTGTGTTATTCGAAGATCAATTACATCAATCCATCGAATTGGAAACTATCCCTAAACGCATTGTTTCTCTTATTCCTTCGCAAAGTGAATATTTGTGGGATCTTGGCTTACGAAATGAATTGGTGGGTATTTCAAAATTTTGTATTCATCCCAAGGAAATGTCTGAGACTGTAACGCGTGTTGGGGGAACCAAACAAATAGACATTGAAAAAATAATGAGTCTACAGCCCGATGTTGTTATTGGGAACAAAGAGGAAAATGTAAAGGAACAAATTGAGAATCTTAGAACTCATGTTCCGGTTTGGATGAGTGATGTGAATACGGTTGACGAAGCTTTTGACATGATGCTAAAGCTGGGAGAAATGTGCGGAAAGGAAAAAGAGAGTCAGAAAATTGTGAGCGAGATCATCAATGGTATGAACGGGATCAAAAACCTATTTGAGAATAAACGCGTGGCCTATTTTATTTGGAATAATCCTTATATGGTTGCTGCTTCCGATACATTCATTAATTCCATTATGCTTGAATGTGGTATTATCAATCATTTTAAAGATCAAAAACGCTATCCCGAGATATCAACGAATGATCTGAAAGGTGCCGACTATTGTTTTTTATCCAGCGAGCCGTTTCCTTTTAATCAAACTCATGTTGATGAGCTTCAAAAGGAAGTAAAGAATTGCAAAGTGCAGAAGGTTGATGGTGAAATGTTCAGTTGGTACGGCTCTCATTTACGCTTGCTCCCCGAA
Organism: Bacteroidia bacterium; assembly: GCA_044229315.1. GTDB lineage: Bacteria > Bacteroidota > Bacteroidia > B-17B0 > Aurantibacillaceae > Aurantibacillus. The sequence goes on along the minus strand of JBGATG010000001.1, from coordinate 1,418,012 downwards.
TACTTAAAAATGCTTAAAAAACAGCTTTCTTGATGCTCTGAATCCCTTGCTGGGCTTATCTTTGAGCTAGATTTCCTAACTTTTCAACAAGCGCCTAAATTTCAAGCCTTTATTAGTATTTTTATACGATGTTAACCCTCGATCCCAAGGAACTAACGGTGCAGGTTTTGCAAAAATACTTGCAGAATGCTATCGCGCCTCGTCCCATTTGTTTTGCCAGTACTATAAGCAAAGATGGCAAACCAAATTTGGCGCCTTTTAGTTTCTTCAATATCTTTTCTAGTAATCCTCCGGTGCTGGTGTTTTCACCGGCGCGTAGCGGACGCACAGGAGCCACAAAAGATACATTGGACAACGTAACGGATGTTCCTGAAGTTGTAGTGAATCTGGTGAATTACGATATGGTTCAACAAACCAGCCTGGCAAGCAGTCCGTTTCCAAAGGGAGTTAACGAATTTGAGAAAGCGAACTTTACTCCACTAAAATCTGATCTTATTAAACCATTCCGAGTTAAAGAATCGCCTGTGCAACTCGAATGTAAGGTCATGGAAATCAAAAGTCTTGGCGAAAAGGGTGGTGCCGGTAATTTGGTTATTTGTGAAGTGATCAGAATTCATATTCAAGATGAAATTTTGAACGAGCATAAGCAAATTGATACACATAAGATCGATCTGGTAGCTAGAATGGGCGACAATTGGTATTGCCGTGCCAATGGCGATAGTTTGTTTGAAGTGGAGAAGCCAATAACAACTATTGGTATTGGAATAGATTCTTTTCCGGAATCTATAAAACATAGCAAGGTTTTAAGTGGAAATAACTTAGGTTTGTTGGGCAGTGTGGAAGCTTTGCCTGAAAAAGAAGAGTTAGCAGCTTACAAAAGTTCTTTAAAGAAATTTAGTAACGAAGAAGAAAAACATCAATACGCTAAAACGTTGTTGGAAGCTAATAAAGTGAAAGAGGCGTGGTTGGTTTTATTAAATTAGAAAGTTTAAAGTTTAATGTTAGAACAGCGGACACGAAACATTGAACTTTAAACTTTTTAAACATTTAACTTAAAATAAAAATAAAAAATAAATATATCATGGAAGTAACAGGAACACTAAAAGCAAAATTCGACACGCAAAAGGTGAGTGATCGTTTTCAAAAACGTGAATTCGTTTTAACTACAGAAGCTAACACGCCGTATCCACAGCATGTAAGTTTTCAGGTAACGCAAGACAAATGCACAATTCTTGACCAATATAATGTTGGCGACGAATTAAAAATTCAATTCAACTTGCGTGGTCGTGAGTGGAATGGTCCGCAAGGAATAAAATATTTCAACACCCTTGAAGCATGGAGAATTGAGCGTTTCAATAACGCGTCAAATCCGGCGGTAAATCAAAACACCACTAAGCAAAATACACAAGGTGGTGGATTTGAAAACAATTCCAGCCCGGTATTTAGTTCAAATGACGATAACGAGGATCTGCCATTTTAATTAAAATGATAAAACCGCCGCCCTTCGACAAGCTCAGGGACCGGCGGTTTTTCATTTATATGAAACGACCAAAAGTATTATTGATCTACACCGGGGGCACCATTGGCATGATGCACGATGCGGCCACCGGATCTTTAAAGCCCTTTAATTTCAAGGCGCTCACTAATCAAATTCCCGAACTCAGAAAATTTGATGTGGAACTGAATTCTATTTCGTTCAAACATCCAATTGATTCGAGCGATATGCAACCCGAAGTTTGGGTAGAGATGGCGCAAACCATTCAAAAGAATTATACAAAGTACGATGGTTTTGTGATCCTACACGGGTCAGATACCATGAGTTTTACGGCCAGTGCTTTGAGTTTTATGTTGGAGAATTTAGCCAAGCCTGTTGTGTTAACCGGTTCGCAATTACCAATAGGAACAATTCGAACCGATGGAAAAGAAAATTTAATTACATCTATTGAAATTGCTGCTGCGCGTCATAAGAACGGACATCCGGTAATTTCGGAAGTGTGTATTTACTTTGAATACAAATTGTATCGTGGTAATCGCACGTTCAAATTCAATAGCGAACATTTTGACGCGTTCAAATCGCCAAACTATCCGCACTTGGCGGAAGCTGGTGTAAAGATCGGATTCAACGGCATGGCTATTGCGCCTCAAGGCAAAAAAGCTTTGAAGGTTCATACAAAGTTAAATAATGATGTGGCGGTGCTGCATTTGTTCCCGGGCATTAGTAAAACGACCGTTAATTCTGTTTTAAATACAAAAGGAGTAAAAGCTGTAATTTTAATGACCTTTGGCGCGGGAAATGCAACTACCAAAGAGTGGTTCATTACCGAATTAAAAGATGCGATCAAAAAAGGAATTATCATTTACAACGTAACGCAATGCCAGCAAGGCGGTGTGGTGCAAGGCATGTATCAAACCAGCGCTAAATTAAAAAGCATAGGCGTTGTTGGCGGCAGCGACATCACGTTTGAAGCAGCCGTTACCAAATTAATGTTCTTGTTAGGACAAAAACTACCAGTTAAAAAAGTAAGAAATTTATTAGAGACCAATCTCAGAGGAGAAATAAGTACAAAGTAAAAAGGCAAAAGCCAAAAAGAATGAAAAAGACCTGTAAAAATATTTTAGAAACAATTGGGCATACGCCTTTAGTGAAGTTGAACAAAATTGTAAAAGGACTTCCTTGCGATGTGTATGCAAAAGTAGAAACTTTTAATCCGGGTAACTCCATCAAAGACCGAATGGCTTTGAAGATGATAGAAGACGCTGAGAAAGACGGACGTTTGAAACCCGGAGGAACTATTATTGAAGGAACCAGCGGAAACACCGGAATGGGATTAGCTATCGCGGCTGTGATCAAAGGTTACAAATGTATCTTCACAACAACTGATAAGCAAAGTAAAGAGAAAGTGGATGCTTTGCGCGCTTTTGGCGCTGAAGTAATTGTTTGTCCTACCGATGTTGACCCTGAAGATCCGCGTTCGTATTATTCAGTTTCATCGCGTTTGGTAAGTGAAATTCCAAATTCATGGAAACCCAACCAATATGATAATCCAAGTAATACCGCCGCCAATTATGAGCAAACTGGTCCTGAACTTTGGGAACAAACCGACGGAAAGATCACGCATTTGGTGGTTGGTGTTGGAACAGGGGGAACTATTTGTGGCACTGGAAAATATTTGAAAGAGAAAAATCCTAACATCAAAGTTCTTGGCGTTGATACATACGGTTCTGTTTTTAAAAAATATAAGGAGACAGGAATTTTTGATAAGAACGAGATCTATCCTTACATCACAGAAGGTATTGGAGAAGATTTCTTACCTGCCAATGTGGATTTCAATGTGATCGATCATTTTGAAAAAGTGACGGATAAGGACGCGGCGGTAATGACGCGCAGAATTCCTCGTGAAGAAGGAATTTTTGCAGGGAATAGTGCAGGGTCTGCTTTAGCGGGTTTGATGCAAATGAAAGATATGTACAAAAAAGGTGATGTTGTTGTGGTTATTTTCCACGATCACGGTACTCGTTATTTAGCGAAGATGTACAACGATGATTGGATGCGCGATCGTAATTTCTTAGAGGTAACAAAGCCGAAAGCAATTGATCTAGTAGCTAATCATAAGAACCAAAAATTATTGACGATCGATGCCGCTTCAAGCGTTGGCGATGCGCTTTCAATTCTGAGTAAATTTAATATCTCACAATTGCCAGTTACAGAAGGTGGAAATTATATTGGGTCTTTGAACGACAGTTACATTTTTAGCAAGCTTATCGATAGTCACGATATCAAGGGAAAAACCGTGAAATCCATGATGCAGCCGGCATTCCCAATTGTTGGGGAACACGCCCCAATTGAAGAGGTAAGTAAGCTCATCACTAAGGACAATAACGCCGTTCTATTGCGAGATATGGGAGGTAACATGCACATTATTACAAAGCATGATATCATTGAGGCAGTGGCAAAAATGAACAATTAGCCGTATAAACGGGCACTAATTAAGGTTAAACGGTGCTTGCAATTGAGATTAATTATATATTTTAGATAAAAAATAAACCCTCTATATGAAAAAGTTCATCATTACAGTTTCTATTCTTGTTAGCGGATACATGTTCGCGCAAACGGCTGCTACGCCAACTGTGCAAAAACGTCCGGATAATTGGATGAATATGGATCCAACTCTGGATAAAGTGAACGGTGTTAGTACCGATAGAACTTACAAGGAATTGTTGAAAGACAGAAAACCTGTGCCGGTAATTGTGGCCGTGTTAGACAGTGGTGTTGATTGGAAACATGATGACTTGAAAGATGTGATGTGGACCAACCCGGGGGAAATTCCAGGGAATGGAATTGATGATGACAAGAATGGTTACATTGATGATATTCATGGGTGGAGTTTTTTAGGCGGAAAGGATGGACAAAATGTGTCGGCTGATAATTTAGAGATGACCCGTTTATACCGTAAGTTAAAGCCAAAATGTGAGGGAAAAACTTTAGCTGATTTTAAATCGAAGGAAGATAAAGCCGATTTTGCTTTGTATGAAGCGGTAAAGAAGGATATGACCGACACGCGTTCTAAGTACGAGCCGGCTTATAACCAGATCAAGTACATTGAAGAAGGAATGGCTAAGATGGAGGCTGATATCAAAGCACAACAAAACACAACAGAGATCAAAATTGAAACGCTTGAGAAATATACGCCGGAGGAAAAGAGTACCAAGCAAATTAAGATGATCGTGATGAATACGTTGAAGCGCGGTGATACTTATGCTGACTTTAAAGAACAAATTGCAGAAGGACACGAGCAGTTATTCCCAATGGTAGAGGTTGGATTGAACCCGGATGTTGATCCTCGTTCGATTGTTGGAGATAATTACGCCGATTCTTATGAAAAATATTATGGTAACGCGGATTGTAAAGGTCCCGGCGCGTTTCACGGAACACACGTAGCAGGAATTATTGCCGCTAAGCGTGGAAACGGAGTAGGTATGGATGGCGTTGCGGCGGATGTAAAAATTATGGCTGTGCGTTGCGTACCAAACGGTGACGAACGTGATAAAGACGTAGCAAATGCTATTATTTATGCAGTAGATAACGGAGCGAAGATCCTGAACATGAGTTTTGGTAAAAAATACTCATGGGATAAAAAATGTGTGGACGATGCTGTGAAATACGCGCAGTCAAAAGGTGTGTTGTTGATGCATGCAGCGGGTAACGATCATTTAAATATAGATGAAGTACAACATTATCCAAATACAAAATTTTTAGGAAAAGGATCAGCGAGTAATATGATGACCATTGGAGCATTGAGTTGGAAACCGGATTCGATGATCGCCGCCGGATTTACCAACTACGGAAAAAAATCAATTGACCTTTTCTCACCGGGTGTAGATATTTATTCTACTACGCCTGAGAACGAATATAAGGACGCCAGCGGAACAAGTATGGCTACGCCTGTTGCAGCGGGTGTTGCAGCCGTTTTAAAATCGTATTACCCCGGTTTAACTCCTGAGCAGATCAAGAAAATTTTGATCAAGAGTAGTTTAAAAACTTACAAGGGAACAAAAGTTATTAAGCCAGGCAGCAAAAAAGGCGCTAAGGATCGTTACGTGAAATTTGAAGAACTTGGAAAGAACGCCGGGATCATTAATCTTTATGAAGCTATTAAGTTAGCTGATAAGATGAACGGGTTTAAAGGGTAATTTTAGAATTGAATAAATAAAAAATCCCGATCGAATGGCCGGGATTTTTTATTTGAGGTACATCACTACCTCTTAGTATTCGTAGAAATGAGAAGGTTAAGCCAAAGCTTGTTTCAGATCTTCAATAAGATCTTCCACATCTTCAACGCCAACACTCAAGCGTAGTAAATTCTCAACTACACCGGCTTTATCGCGCTCGGCTTTCGGAATGGAAGCATGAGTCATGGTTGCCGGATGATTTATTAAGGATTCAACACCGCCCAAACTTTCGGCTAAAGAAAATACTTTGAATGAAGAAGCGATCTTAAATGTTTTATCAAGATCAGCGCCTTTTAATACGATGGAGATCATTCCACCAAAATCGCGCATTTGTTTTTTGGCGATGTTATGATTTGGATGATCAGTAAAGCCCGGCCAATAGATCTTTTCAATTTTTGGATGTGTCTTTAAAAACTCAGCGATCTTTCTTCCGTTAAAACAATGTCTTTCCATGCGCAAATGCAAGGTTTTAATTCCGCGCATCACTAAAAAACAATCTTGCGGACCAGGATTAGCTCCACAACTATTTAAAATAAAATACAATTGCTCATGTAATTTATCATCGTTAGTGATCAATGCGCCCATAACCACGTCGCTGTGTCCACCTAAATATTTTGTTACCGAATGCATAACGATGTCAGCACCCAAAGCCAGAGGGTTCTGTAAATAAGGAGAAGCAAATGTATTATCTACCGCTAAAATGATATTGTTTGCCTTCGCAATTTTGCTGCAAGCTTCGATATCGATGATCTGCATGGTTGGATTAGTAGGCGTTTCGGCCCAGATCAATTTGGTGTTCTTGTTCACGGCTTTCGCAATGTTCTCGGCATTGCTTAAGTTGATGAAGTGAAATTTGATACCATACTTCTCGTATATTTTGGTGAACATGCGGTAACTTCCACCATATAGATCATCGCCAGTAATAACTTCATCGCCGGGACTCAATAATTTGATCACTGCATCGGTAGCACCCATACCGCTGCCAAAACAAACGCAATGTTTTCCGTTCTCTAACGCGGCAATATTTTTTTGCAAGGCTTCGCGCGTTGGATTTTTTCCGCGTGCGTAACCGTAGCCCTTATTTTTTCCGGGAGATTCCTGAACGTAAGTGCTTGTTTGATAAATAGGCGTCATAATAGCGCCTGTTGTTGGATCCGGATCCGCACCCGCGTGAATTGCTTTGGTGCCGAATTTATATTTTGAATAATCTGACATAGTAAAAATAATAGGGGATAAAGGTAACAAAATTTTTAGAGGCATTTAACCACGGGTGCCTTCCGCATCACGGAGTTTTTCACAGTGGTCACCGGGGTTAAGATTAATAATTAGTTTAAAATAAAACGACCGCTGAGTTACAGCGGTCTATTGAGGTTATCATATTTACAATCGATTTAGTCAAATGTTTTTGGTTTCAAACTGCTTTAGCCACTCAAGGGCCTCTGTTTCATCAGAAAAGAATTTGGTTGGCTTGGTTGGTTTGCTAAATTTAATGAAGAAATTGGCTGCTATTTTTTGTCCTAGAGACTCTGCTATTATTGCTAAACCCGAGCAATGTTTCATCACTTGGTCACTTGAAAAGAAATCGCGTGCTTCGGCATCCAAATTTGAAAATGAACTTCCTTTGGCTAATATGGGTGAGATCTCCCAGGGAGCATTTTCTCGTTGCAAGTTAAACGCAAGTTCAGCATCGGTTTTAGTTAATAATCGGTCGGCATATATAATAAATAAAATACCATCATCTCTGTAAGTTATTTGGGCTACGTCGTTGCTAACCGTTTTCATTATTACTCAGCCGATTTATGTTTGCTTTCATGCGAAGATATAAAAATAGCTAATTTTGGATGCTGTGCAACCCATTTTGTAAAATAAAAAAGCCGCTGTAAATAAGCGGCTTTTTGTATGAATTAAGGGTTAGATTAGGATTTGATCTTTTCTTTATATTTTTTCACTTGCGTTTTTAAAGCCTCGCAAGCAAGGTCGGCTGCTTCTTCAAACGAAGCACATTGTTTTTTAGCAAAGAACTCTTGTCCTTTACCTAACATTTTTATTTCAGCAATTTTATTTTCCGCATTGCTGTTCTTATCCAGTCGTAAAATGACCTCGCTATTGATTAATCCATCGTAGAACGTATTTAACTTCTCTACCTTTTGGCTTATGAATCCTAAAAGTTTTTGGTCTGCATCAAAGTGCACTGATTGAATGTTGATAGTCATTTGTTCCTCCTTTGTTTTAAATTGTTAGATATTCTGTTAGTTGCCCGATCGGGGGTGTGCCTGAGTATATGCTTTTTTGAGTTTCTCGATCGTGTTGTGTGTGTAAATTTGTGTGGCCGCTAAATTGGCGTGACCCAATAATTCTTTTACAGCATTTATATCTGCACCATTGTTTAATAAATGTGTTGCAAACGTGTGTCGTAAAACGTGCGGGCTACGTTTGTGCAAGGTTGTAACAAGCGAGAGGTATTTCTTTACAATCGTGTAAACCTGAGAGGCACTTAAAGGAATATTTTTCTCGCTCACAAACATAAATTGGCTGCTTAAGCCTCTATCTCTTTTTACGGCTACAAAGGTTTCGAGGTTGCGCTTTAACTCAATATTAACGGGTATTATTCTTTCTTTATTTCTCTTTCCTAAAACTTTAATTTCGGAGTTGTAGGCATTAAAATCCTCGGTTTTTAAACCCGTTAATTCTGAGCGTCTTATACCGGTTTGATAAAGTAGATCGAGGATAAGCTTACTCATGAGCCCTTTGTAAGAATCGTCAAATTTTAGATCTTTTAGCAGTTTGTCCATGTCTGCTTCTTCCACAAAAACGGGTAATTTTTTAGGAGTTTTTGGTCCTTGAACTTTGGAAACGGTATTAACTTTAATTAGCTCTTGCTGCAAACAATACTTATAAAATGCCTTTAAACTACTCAGTTTTCGATTGGCGGTTTTAGGAGAATTTTTTTCGTCAATTAATTTGGCCATAAAACCACGCGCGTGTTGGTGGTTGGCTTTGAGCGGATCTTTAATGTTGCATTCGTCTTTTAAGAATGCTGAGAATTGTTCAAGATCGTTTTGGTAAGAGATGATCGTGTGGCTGCTTAATTTCTTTATCTTTTTCAGATAGCTTAAGAAATCACCTATAACACTGCTAGCCCCCATAAACAAAAAATCCTAAACCGAATTTAAACATTCAGCTTAGGATTTCCTAAAAATTTAATTAAAAGACTATTTTTCGATAGTACCTTCTTGAAGCTTTTGCTTGTAAACCGCTTTGATGATCTCTTCACGACGACGCACTGAAGGCTTAGTAAATGCCTTACGGTTACGTAATTGTTTCACAACTCCGGTTTTTTCAAACTTCTTTTTATACTTCTTAAGGGCCTTTTCGATAGTATCGCCTTCTTTTATTTGTACAATTAACATGGTATCTTCTTTCTTGTTTTAGAGGGGCAAATATAGTTATTTTTTTGGTATTCCAAACGGTTTTTTTGGTTAAAAAGGCTACACGGCCTGCTCAACGGCAAACAATTCCTTAAGCTTGGTCACCACCTGGTCAATTTCCTCCTTGGTGTTATGCTTACAGAAGCTAAACCGTACCGAAGGACGGTCCATATCTGCCCCGATCCCGCGCAGGACGTGGCTTCCCTGGTTGCTACCACTGGTACAGGCACTGCCCCCCGAGGCATAAATACCGGCAATATCCAGGTTAAAAAGCAGCATTTCGGCATTGGCGTGCTTAGGAAAACAGCAGTTTAGTACCGTATAAAGAGCTTTATCTGGGTCGGTTTCGCCGTTAAAGCTAACGCCCGGAATAGCGGCTTTTAATTTCTCGATCATATACTGTTTTAAGCCCGAAATATGCTTCATGTGTTCATCCATTTCGGCATAACAGATCTCTAAAGCTTTAGCTAAACCAACTATTCCGTAAACGTTCTCAGTTCCCCCACGCATGTTGCGCTCTTGCGACCCTCCATTAATGAATGGATCAATTTTTACCGTGTGATTGATGTAAAGGAATCCAACACCTTTTGGGCCATGAAATTTGTGCGCCGCGCAAGTAATAAAGTGTACCTTGATATCTTTTAGATCAAGGGGGTAGTGCCCCACAGTTTGTACTGTATCGCTATGAAAGAACGCACCGTATTTCGCGCATAACTCTCCAACTTCTTTAATTGGTAAAAGTGTTCCGATCTCATTATTGGCGTGCATCAACGACACTAAAGTTTTTGGATTATTCTTGAGCAATTCTTCCAATTGCAGCATATCCACATTTCCTTTTTTATCAATGTTTATCCAGCTAACTTTTACCTTTCCTTTTTTCTCTAATACACTAACTGTATGTTCAACCGCGTGATGTTCTATTTTGCTGGAAATAATATGTTTAACATCATGGTTTTCAACAGTTTGAACAATACAAGTATTGTCGGCTTCTGTTCCGCCGGAAGTAAAAAAGATCTCGGCCGGCGTTACATTCAATAATTTTGCAACGGATTTGCGCGCGCCTTCTATAAGACTACGAACTTTTCTTCCTGATCCGTGAATAGAGGAGGGGTTCCCATATTCCTCTTTCATAACAGGGATCATTGCTTCCAAAACTCGTTCATCAAGTTTTGTAGTTGCCGCGTTATCCAAATAGATCTTCATTTGATGGTGTTTTTACTTATGCAAAAGTACGAATAATATCAGTTCTTAATGATCTCTTTTATGTCGTTAATGATCTTGTTGGCCAGACTATCCGCGGTACTCATGGTCTCGCTTTCACTATAAATACGGATGATAGGCTCGGTATTGCTCTTGCGTAAGTGTACCCATTCGTTGTCGAATTCAATTTTTACACCGTCAACGGTGTTGATCGGTTGTTTAGCGTATTTTTCTTTTACGCTTTCCAAAACTTTGTCAACGTTGATGCTTGGCGTTAATTCAATTTTATTTTTTGAGATGAAATAATTTGGATACGAAGCGCGCAACATAGAAACCGGCTTACCATATTTTGCCAAATGTGTTAAGAAAATAGCAATCCCCACTAAGGCATCACGACCGTAATGCAGTTCAGGTAAAATAATTCCGCCATTTCCTTCACCACCAATTTTAGCATTGGTTTCTTTCATCATGCGAACCACATTTACTTCTCCAACAGCGCTTGCCGAATATTTTCCTCCGTGTTTTTCGGTCACATCACGCAATGCACGTGTGCTCGACAAATTACTTACCGTATTTCCCTTTGGGTGATGATTCAAAACGTAATCGGCAACAGCAACTAGCGTATATTCCTCGCCAAACATTTCTCCATCTTCGCAAACTAATGCTAAACGATCCACGTCAGGATCAACACTAATTCCTAAATGCGCTTTCTTTTTCACAATGGTTTGACTTAGTTCTGATAAATGCTCGGGTAAAGGCTCTGGATTATGCGCGAAATGTCCGTTAGGATCTTCGTTGATCACATGAATATTTGTAACGCCTAATGCGCGTAATAGTGCGGGAACCGCAAAAGCTCCGCTTGAATTTACCGGATCAACTACGATAGAAAAATTCTTTTCCTTGATAGCTTTTACATTCACATAAGGCAATTTCAAAATATGTTGAATGTGAATGGAAAGAAGATCAACGTTAATGCTGTATTTTCCGATGTGACCAACTTCGCTGTAATTGAAATCTTGTGCTTCGGCCAAGGCTAAAATTCTTTGCCCGTCGGTTTCGCTAATGAATTCTCCTTTTGAATTCAATAGTTTCAATGCATTCCATTGCTTTGGATTATGGCTTGCCGTTAAAATAATTCCGCCATCCGCTTTTAATTCAGTTACACCAACTTCAACGGTTGGTGTTGTGCTTAATCCGGCATCGATCACATCAATTCCCATTCCCATCAATGTTCCGGAAACAACGCGTGTAACCATGTCGCCGCTAATTCGCGCATCGCGACCAATTAATACTTTTAATTCTTTTGAATTATTATTTTCTTTTAACCAGACTGCATAAGCCGAGGTAAACTTTACAATGTCGAGTGGACTTAAACCATCGCCGGGTTTTCCGCCAATAGTACCACGTATTCCTGATATGCTTTTAATAAGGGTCACGCTATTTAATTTTAAGGATACAAAGATAGGGAAGCAAAGAATCTTAGACCCCAATTCTGAGCTTTTTATTCACGATTTTTCTAACATTTTAAGAGCTTTTACCATGATAACTCTCATTAAAAAGGGTTTGATTTTTTTCGTATCTTCAAAGCATGAAATTCAGAGTATTACTTGTTGCCTTTGCATTGATCTTTACGTTCTGTAAAAAGGATAAAAAGAATAATGATCAAGTAACGCCTCCTGTAGCGGAAACAGGCAGTGCAAAAGTTAGCTTTAAAGGAGTGGTTGATGCCGCCGATCTGGTTTATCAAACCACTAAATATAAAACTTTATATGGCGACACTTTCACGGTGAATATATTCAAGTATTACATCACCAATGTGGTGCTAACAAAAGACGATGGTTCAAAATTTTACGAGCTAAACAGCTATCACCTTATTGATCACTCGAACGCGAACACCACTCAATTCACTATCGCCAATATTCCTTTTGGAACGTATAAAAGTATTCAATATTTAATTGGTGTAGATAGCATTCATAATGTTTCAGGTGCTCAGGATGGAGACCTTGCTCAATCAAAAGGAATGTATTGGCCATGGTTGGGGTATATTAATTTAAAGTTTGAAGGAAACTCAAACCAAGCCGGAAGTACTGATAAAACATTAACCTTTCATATTGGAGGATATAGCGGATCTAACAACACAAATCAGCAGCGTAGCCTTGCGTTTACTCAAGATCTTGTGGTTGCTAGCGGAAAAACGCCGCAGTTGAAACTAAAAACAAATGTGAACGAACTTTTTCAGGATCCGTCCGCTTTCGATTTTCAAAATACTTATGATATTACCGCTCCAGGCATTAGAGCAAACGGTTTTGCGGCTAATTATGCCAATATGATCAGTTTTGATGTAATTGTTCCGTGAGAAAAAAAGCTTACATAGGTTTTCTTTTTGCTTTAGTATTATTGCAATTTTGCAAGGTTGACCCTAAGATAAAAGTGGAGGCTGATCTCAACGAGTTAAAGATCATTCAACCCAATGGTTGGCCGGCACCGGTTTACACCTTTAGCAATAATCCCATAAAAAAAGAAGTGTTTGAGTTGGGCCGCGAATTATTTTATGATCCCATTCTTTCCGCTGACAATACAATTGCTTGTGGAAGTTGCCATCAGCAGTATGCAGCTTTTGCACATATTGAGCATAAATTTAGTCACGGCATCAACGATCAATTAGGGACACGTAATGCTCCCGGAATTTTTAATATCACCTGGCACAAATCATTTATGCACGATGGTGGTATTGCTCATATTGAGATACAACCGCTGGGACCAATTCAAAACCCAATTGAAATGGGTGAAACATTTTCTAACGTGTTGAAGAAACTAGAGAAGAGTGAGAAATATAAAGCCTTGTTCAAAAAGGCTTACGGAACGGAAGAGGCGAGTGATACACGCGTTTTGAGATCAATGGCGCAATTCATGGGGCTGATGTATTCTTACAATAGTAAATTTGATCTTTACAAGAGAAATGAACGGAATACAACCTTGAGTGATCAGGAGAAGCGCGGCTATGATTTATTTGTTTCAAAAAAATGTGCTAGCTGCCATGTTGAACCGCTATTTTCTGATTTTAATTATCATAATAACGGAATTTCGGCAAATCCTCTGATCAACGATAGTGGAAGATACATGATCACGAAAACTCCTGGTGATGCGTTCTACTTTAAAACACCGAGTTTGAGAAACGTTGCTTTAACTGCTCCGTATATGCATGATGGGCGTTACAATACCTTGTATCAGTGCGTAGATCATTACACAGATCTCGAAAGTCGCGTGAATCAGGATCCAATGATGCCATTGTGGGGAATTTCTTTAACTGAGCAAGATAAAAATGATATTATTGCGTTCTTGAATACCCTTACAGATTACGAATTCATCAATGATCAACGTTTCAAAGATCCAAACCAACCATGAGAAAATTAGTAGTTCTTGTAATAATTGTGATCTGTACTATCTCTTGCAAGAAGAACGATATTGGAGGAAACGCGTTAATTGAGGGTAGAGTAGTGCACCATAATAAATCCATTACCAATTGCACTGTATTCTTGAAATTCAACGCAAGCGAATTGCCTGGAGAAGACACTACGCTTTACGACGCTAAAGTTAGAGTTGACAAGGACGGTTATTTTAAATTTGATCCTTACAAAGGAAAATATTATGTGTACGCGAGAGGAATTGACCCTGGAATTGCGCCACCTTATGTTGTTGTTGGCGGACAAAGTGTAAAATTACGAGCTAAAGAAACAGCTTCAATTACTCTTTACGTTACTGAAGGAGATTAACCCAAACGTTTATGGATCACTTTAAGAACGTTGCCAAATACCTGGCCCGGCGAGAATTTGCGCCATTCGAATTCGTCTAGTTCACCACCGGAAATGAAATAGTAATCCAAATGTGCTTTTTGGAATTCTTTTAAAACGTGTTCGCGGAAATTAAGAAAAACGATCCAGCCATCTTCTCCATTGTCGTCAAACCATTCTTCGTAATAGCTATCATCGCTGGCATGGAAATTCAATACATTCTCGCCAATTAAAATGAATTTGTTTACGCCATAGTACGCCAGCTCATCAATAATGTCACGTTTTAAAAGCATGATATCGTTGTTGATGGCATCGTTCCATTCGCCGATCAATTCAATGACGGCATAATTCTCTACGTTGTCTACAAATAGAATTTTGATGTACATGGTCTCGCTACCCATGTCGTCCCACTGCGGATGAATGAAATAATTATAAATGGTATTGCTGTATTCAAACTCGCTATACTCACGTGCATAGAAAGGCGATTGCGGATCTTCGGCCGCAACGTATAAATGTCGCCAATTATAAAATGGTTCTATGCTGTGCATGGTAATTCTTAAACAAAATTACCATTAATAAAGGTATTCGCAAGGGTAAAATTTCTCTGAAAGGATTTATACTTCCAATTAATTGAGAGCCGCAATTAGTTTTTCGGCTAACTCAACACCAATACGTTCTTGCGCTTCGTTAGTAGCTGCGCCAATGTGTGGTGTTAAAGAAATTTTTGGATTCTTTAAAATAGCAACGCTTGGTCGTGGTTCATTTTCAAATACGTCCAAACAAGCATGCGCCACTTTTCCGCTGTTCAATGCCTCTAAAAGATCGTCTTCGTTTATGACGCCACCGCGAGCAGCATTCACTAAGATCACCCCATTTTTCATGGAAGCGATTTCGTGTTTACTAATTAATTTTCCGCCCGGAACATGGAAACTGATAAAATCACTCCCTTGTAAAACTTTATCAAGGCCAACTGTTTTGATTTTTACTTTCACAGTTGTTGCACCTTCAATTTCAATATCTATTTCAGCTTCGGTAACAAAGGGATCAAAAGCAATAACTTTCATTCCTAAAGCTAAGGCCATTTTTGCGGTATATTGTCCAATACGACCAAATCCAACTACTCCTAATGTTTTTCCACGCAATTCAATACCTTTTGCATATTTCTTTTTAAGATCGTCAAACTTTTCTTCGCCGTTAACGGGCATTTGGCGATTACTATCGTACAAAAAGCGAACAGCATTAAATAAATGCGCGAACACTAATTCAGCAACGGAGTTTGAAGATGCTGCCGGTGTGTTGATCACATTAATTCCTTTTCCTCTTGCATAATCCACGTCAATATTGTCCATACCAACACCACCACGACCAATGACTTTTAAATTAGGGCAGGCGTCAATTACGTCTTTACGCACTTTTGTTGCGCTGCGAACAGTTAAGGCAACGTAACCTTTGTCGTTAATTTCTTTTGCTAGATCCTCTTGTGCAACTTTATCAGTGATAACGGTGAACCCCGCTTTTTCTAAAAGTTCTTTTCCAACAGCGTCAATGCCGTCGTTTGCTAAAATTTTCTTACTCATAAATTATTATGCCGATTTCTTTTCGAATTCTTTCATTGCTTCCACCAAAGCTTTTACACTTTCTAACGGTAAAGCGTTGTATAATGATGCGCGGTAACCACCAACATCGCGGTGACCTTTAATACCGCTTAAGTTGAAGGTTTTTGCAAGTTTGTCAAATTCCGCTTCGTACTCAGGTTTGGTTGGTAAGAAACAAACGTTCATGAAACTTCTGTCTTCTTTTTCAACTGTTCCGGTAAAGCAAGAGTTGCGATCGATCTCGTTGTATAATAACGTAGCTTTTTCGTTGTTGATCTTTTCGATCCAATCAACGCCGCCATTTTGTTTTAACCAACGTAACGTAAGCATGCTCACATACACAGGGAAAACCGGAGGCGTGTTATACATGCTTTCGCCTTTGATGTGAACGTTGTAATCCAACATCGATAACATTTTACGTCCGCTCTTTCCAAGAATATCTTTTTTCACCATCACCATGGTGCTTCCGGCAGGACCCATATTTTTTTGCGCGCCTGCATAGATCAACGCAAAATCTTTTGCATTTACACGACGACTGAAAAGATCTGAACTCATATCACACACCATTGGAACAGGCGATTTAGGGAATGCTTTCATTTGTGTTCCGTAAATTGTGTTGTTCGAGGTGCAGTGGAAGTAATCCGCATCAGTTGGGATGGTATATCCTTTTGGGATGTATGAGAATTTTTTATCTTCGGAAGAAGCGATCACATTAACGTTACCAAGGATCTTTGCTTCTTTAATTGCTTTTGTAGCCCACACACCGGTGTTCACGTAAGCGGCAGTTCCTTTTTCTGTCAACAAATTGTAAGGCACCATGGCAAATTGCAAACTTGCACCGCCACCCAAATACATTACCTCATATTCGTTTCCAACTTCAAAAAGATCTTTGATCAATTGGCGCGCTTCATCCATTACAGCAACATAATTTTTGCTACGGTGAGAGATCTCCAACAATGAAAGATTCATGTTGTCAAAATTGATACATGCTTCAGAAGCTTGTTTCAAAACGTCAATTGGTAAAATACCAGGACCCGCGCTAAAGTTGTGGATCTTTGTGCTAGTTGCTATCATAGTAAGTGGTGTGAATTTTAGAGAGATAAAGGTAGGAATTCCTCTAAATCTTTACAATTTTTATTTCGCCATTGTCAAGGTAAATGATCAGGAATTTACCATACAGCTCATAAGAGCTTATGTTTGAGAACAATTGGCGACCTTTGCGGTCGGCTATGAGGTTGCCTTGATCGGTTTCCAGCAGGTAAAAACCCGGTGCGGCCTTCTCAATTTTGTATTGAGACTCCATTTGTGTTTCGGCTTTAATGTTGATCACCTGGTATCCTTTTTTGGTAGAAACAATGGCAACGCTATCCTCAAAATCGCTTGCACTTAGATATTTTGGCTGAACAATAGCCGTTAGTTTTCTATCAAGGAATCCGTATTTGTTGTTTTTCTTTACACGAATTGGCCCGCTAGTGCTTAGTCCGATCTCCTGATAAGTATTAAAATCAATAACTATTTTTCCGTTCAGATCCATTAAAGCTTCATTTTTCTTCCTCACTAATTTCAATAACGTACCGTTTGTGTAAGATCTAATATTCCTTTCTTTTTCGTAATCAAAACTTAACTCGCTTAAAAAACAAGCGTTTGACGAATAATAGCCGTACAAATTATTAAATACTAATAAATAAATACGCTCTGTACACGATTGTATGAGATCATATTTGGCTTCCAGAAGAATTTTGCCGTTGTTCTTTATCAATCCAAATTTATTGTTTAGTTTAAAAATGGCAATGGCGTTCGTGTTGAAATCAGAGATCCAATCAAATTCAGGTTTGTGAACGTAACCGGTTTTAGTCAGGAATCCATATTTATTTTCCATTTGGTAATATGCGCTTCCGTTCTTGAAATCTCCCAAGCGTTCAAATTTACAAGGGTAAACTTTTTGCCCATACTCGTCAATGGCGCAATACGAGTTGTTTTGTTTCACTACGTAAAGCTCTTCGCTCATCTCATTCACTTCGTCATAAGCCTCACTTTTAATTTCACCTAAGCGATCAACAAGGAACCATTTATCTTTTACTTTTACCGGGGCTATTCCATTGTGAAAGGGCAAGGCGTCGGCAAAGATCCTTCCCATTGTATTTTCATTTTCCTTATTCACGTAAAAAACCGAGTCCCCTTTGTGCACAATGCTTAAGCCTTCAAAAAAATCGCTCACATCGTCGTACATTGGTTTAATTCGGATGATTCCACTTGTGTCTGCAAATCCTATGCGTTCTTTTTCTTCAACCGGAATGAGTACAAGATCGTTGAGTTGCATTTCTTTTAGAATTGAATTCCTGAAAGGAAAATCGGGATAA
This sequence comes from Bacteroidia bacterium, assembly GCA_044229315.1. GTDB lineage: Bacteria > Bacteroidota > Bacteroidia > B-17B0 > Aurantibacillaceae > Aurantibacillus. The sequence continues at coordinate 1,399,908 of JBGATG010000001.1, read as the reverse complement.
GTAGAAATGAAATTCTCCAGTTCTTCTTTTGTGAATGTTTTTACGCTCAGCGTAAATAATAATTGCCAGGCCTCGGTGCGATGATGCGCGTTTGGATAATTCTTTAAGAATTGCGCGACACCATTTTTGTTTTTTGTGGATTTGTAAAGTTCGAGTAGAGCATCATAAGCGTTATTGATATTTGTGTTATATTGATAATGCGCGATAAATGACATATAACTTTCCTCTTTTCCGTCTTTAGTTACCTCTTCAAATATTTGACGCTCTAATAATTTAAAAGCGTCTTCTTTAAAAACCGAAAGAGGATGTTGTTGCATGAACAAACGCGTGCTATCACTTTTGTTGATCTGTAAAATTTGATTGTATTCTAATTCATCTCTACCTGCAATTGCCGCGCTGCGTAATTTGTCGGATGCAAGATAATTTCTAGAGAGAAAATCGTTGTATACTTTAATTGAATTCTCTAAAAGACAGGTTTTCAGTTGTTTGAAAGCAATTGTGTCGAGCAGCCCTTGAATTGTCTGTAAATTGGCTGAAAAGCCCGACAGTGGCGGGTTTGGAGCTTTTATGTCTAAACAATTTAGGCTAATATGAATGTATTTTGTTGCGCTATCAACATTATAAAAAGGATTATTATTCTTATTAAAAATGATGGCCAAACCATAGGAAGCCTGGTGATCGTAGCGTTTTTTATTAACAGCGTAGAATAGTTTTTTGGCTTTGAAATAGTCGTGAACGCTTAGAGCTTCAAAGGCTTCAGCGATCTTGGAGGCTGTTGAAAAGGAGGTGACCAAAACCAGTGAGACAATTATTTTTACTTTCGATAACTTCACAAATTGCACACAAAATTAAATGTTTAACACTAACTTTGCACCATGTTTACCCCGGGAAGAATTTTATTCACAATAGTTTTTGTAGTGATTTTCGCTACAGTTTTAGTGTGGAGTTATCGAAAAGACCTACGTAAAATGAGTGGTCAATATAAAAAAAGCTATCTCGTTTTAGTTGGGTTATTAACATTCGTAGCCATACTTTTCCTTATTGTTAAATTGCGTAAAATCTTGTAATTCGGCGGTTTTTTCTGTACTTTTGTCTGTAAATTTTTGGAATATGAAGAATCTCATTGCATTGCTTTTTTTGACCGTTTTGGTTGCTAAAACGAATGCCGGCGTGATCATTATTGAGGGGAAGTATCAGAATAAGAATCTTTTCGTGCAGAATTATTTCGGAAATAGTGGAGTTGGTTTTTGCGCACAAGAGATCAAAGTGAACGGAAAGATCACAACTGATGAAACGAACTCAAGCGCATTTGAAATTGATCTTGCTGCTTTGCAGTTAAAATTTGGTGAAGAAGTGGTGATCGAAATTTCTCACAAGGAAGGATGTCTTCCGAAAGTCTTAAATGCTGATGATCTAAAACCAAAACCAACCTTTGATGTGTTGGTGATGAATATTTCTGAAACAGGATTGTTGAAGTGGAGTACAAAAAATGAGTCGGGCGCTTTACCATATGTGATCGAAACATTCAAATGGAACAAATGGATCCCTGTTGGAGAAATGAACGGCATTGGAAGTCCTGATCAGCACGATTACGCTTTCAAAGTTGAAATGCACAGTGGCGAAAATAAATTCCGCGTAAAACAAAAAGGTAGCGCAGGTATGCCACGTTATTCAAAAGAAATTTCTGTTAACTCAAACACACAAAAACCAAGCTTCGCCGTTTCAAAAAGCAAGTCGATTGATTTCAGCGCTGAAACTGCTTATGAAGTTTACGACTCTTACGGAGTTGTAGTAAAGAAAGGTTTTGGAAAAAATATTGGAATAGATAATCTTAAAAAGGGAGTTTATTATCTTTGCTACGACAACCTGGTTACCGAATTCTCTAAGTAATAAGCGTTTTAAATTCGCTTAATATCATGGCGGTAGCACCCCAAACCATTTCACCCTCTACGTCAAAGTAGGGGGTTTTTAATTTATAGCCTTCGCCTGCAACAATTGTCCGTTCTTTTACAATGCGTTCTTGCACCAATTTTTTTGTATCAGTGAACATGAGTTGTTTTACCTCACGCGAATTAATGCTAAACGAAATGTTTTCGTCTTTGTATAAGGCCACATAAGGTTGAACATAAAAACTACTTACCGGAATATAAACCGGAGTTAATGCACCCAAAATCTCCACACGATCTTCCGAAATTCCAATTTCCTCTTTCATTTCCCGCAAAGCTGTTTGTTCCAAACTTTCATTTTCATCTTGTTTTCCTCCCGGCAATCCAACCTGGTTACTGTGTTTGCCCTCGTATTCGTGGCGTTTTAAAAGAGGGATACGAAAGCGGTCGTTAAACGGACATAACAAGATGATCACAGCGCTTTTGCGGTAAGTTGAGGGGTCTAACCGCGCCATATCGAATTTTTGCCTGGACACGGGTGCCATTTTGTACTGGGCCTCAACGCCTGGTAATGCATTTTCCATGCGTTCTTTTAGAAGTTTTATGAGGCTATCCATGACGTAAAATTAGGGGTTTATTCGTACCTTTATAGCATTATATGGGAGAATTTAAGATAAATACCATTGATGAGGCTTTAAGCGACCTAAAGAGCGGCAAAGTGATCATTGTGGTTGACGATGAAGATCGTGAGAATGAAGGGGATTTTATTACGCCTGCGGCCAATGTTACACCTGAGGTGATCAACTTTATGGCAACGCATGGGCGCGGACTTATTTGTGTTTCTATTACCGAAGAAAAAGCACATGAATTGCAATTGGATATGATGGTGCCATCAAATACCTCATTGCATGAAACCGCTTTTACAGTTTCTATAGATCTTTTGGGTCATGGTTGTACTACCGGAATTTCGGCGCAAGACAGAAGCAAAACAGTGAAGGCCTTAGTTGATCCAAAAATAAAAGCGAACGAATTTGGGAGACCCGGACATATTTTTCCGTTGAAAGCAAAAAATGGCGGTGTACTGCGTAGGGCAGGGCATACCGAAGCAACAATTGATCTTGCGCGTTTAGCAGGATTTGATCCTTGTGGTGCTTTGGTGGAGATCATGAACGAAGATGGAACTATGGCGCGTTTGCCTGATCTTGTAAAAATTGCTGAACGTTTTGGATTGAAAATAATTACTATCAAAGATCTTATCAGTTATCGCTTAGCAAAAGAGAGCACTATTGAAAGAGTGGTTGATGTAAATATGCCTACGAATTGGGGAGATTTTAAATTGATCGCTTATAACGTAAAAACTACCGGGCAGGAACATCTGGCTTTAATTAAAGGAGACTGGAAGAAAGATGAATCAATTTTAGTTCGTGTTCACTCGAGTTGTGTTACAGGAGATATTTTTGGAAGTTGTCGTTGCGATTGCGGTCCGCAATTGCACAGCGCTATGGAAATGGTAGAGAAAGAGGGAAAGGGCGTCATTGTTTACATGAATCAAGAGGGCAGAGGTATCGGCTTGATGAATAAATTGAAAGCTTACAAACTTCAGGAAGCAGGAAAAGATACAGTAGAAGCAAATCTTGAATTAGGATTTAAAATGGACGAACGTGATTACGGTGTTGGCGCGCAAATACTGCGCGATCTTGGTGTAAGTAAAATTCGTTTGATGAGTAATAATCCAAAAAAACGCGCCGGACTCATCGGTTACGGTTTAGAGATCGTTGAAAATGTTCCCATCATCATTGACTCAAATCCCCACAATGCAAAATACCTTCAAACTAAGAAGGATAAAATGGGGCATCTTTTTTAAAATATCCCATTTTTTATTATATTTGATCATAAAGCATACTAAAATGAAGTCATATTTACTTTCAGCGATGTTCTTAACGGTTATTAGCATGTATGCTCAATTTCCGACAACTAGCTTAACTGTTTCATATCCTTTCACAAACGGAAGCACTAATGATGTAAGCGGAAGCAACAATCATCTGACCACATTTAATGGCCCAACGCCTTGCGCAGATAGATTTAATAACCCCAATTGTGCTTATTTGTTCGACGGCGTAAATGATTACATGAAGGCCATCAATCCTGGTACATTGAATAAAAAAAGCAGGTCTATTGTATTTTGGGCGAAAACCACTGCAACATTCAATAGTTCCGGATATGCAGTGTTATATTATGGAGACGAGAATTCGAGCGGTGCCCGAATTGAATGTGGTTTGAATAGTAATTGCAATAGTTTTTATATTGATTATGGTAACGGTTTTATTTCAACCCCATTTGCAACAACAGATAATATGTGGCATATGTATGCTGCGGTTTATGATAGTACTATTTCGAACAATATTTCAAGCGTAAAACATTATGTGGATGGAAACCTTTTGAGCACTACATGTGCGAGCTACAGTCCTAGCCAGAGTATAAATACAATGTCCACCGATCCAATCTATATCGGAAAGTTCTCAAATAGTCTGCCTCGTTATTTTAATGGTGCAATTGATGATATTCACGTGTGGGAACGTCCGTTAACGCCCGGCGAGATCATTACGATCTATAATTTACCAAATACCGTTGTCGAAGATCAATTGGCCGGAGCGGATATAGTTGTTTTTCCAAATCCCGCTAAGGACCAATTGCAAATAAAAGGCTTTAAGGATTGTGACATCGCAGTATTCAATGCACTAGGTCAAAAGATCATCTCAGAGATGAATGTTGCCACACAGATATCCGTGAAAACAACTGATCTGCCAAAAGGCATTTATTTTGTTCGTGTTTCAAATGAAAAAGGAAGCATTACGAAAAAAATTGTAAAAGATTAGTGCGAATTTGCTTAATCTATATAGTTCTCTTTTGTTCCATTTATTTGCCTGCACAAACTCTTTTTATTAAAAGAGAGAACAGACTTGTTGATCTTTCCGGAATAAAAAATTTAAAGATCCATCAGTATAAATTGAGCTCCGGTAAAGACAGTGTTTATTCCGTTACGGATGTAGATTCTCTTTATAAAAGCGGTGACACACTTATTGTTCGTCCCTGGTTAACCGAAGAAATACAATATCTTGATCCGGCCGCGGAGATCACAACTCAAAAGCTTTACAGATCAGGATCGAATAGTTGGTTGAGGATCCCGATCAAGGAGATCGATAGGCTTACCGGCAAGAAGAGATCCATTTCAAAACCTCTGGCTGTAATTTCGGTTGTGGGTTTTGCGGGAGTGGCAGCCTCTATGGCCTTGCGTTCAAGCGCTAGTACCGAGCAAGCCGGAAATATAATATTATTTGTTTCTGCTCCTACACTTGTTCTTTGTTGGACACTCCAGGCAACTGTAGCCAAAAAGCGTTACCATTTTGATAAGAATCGCACAGAAAAGAAAATATGGAGTTTTAATTAAATTCGTACTTTTAAATTGTTATGCATTCAGGCAAGAATTACTCCTTTAAGGAGGTGATGATATGGACAAGAAGAGACATTTTTTTTCTTCTCTTTGTTTCCGCGGTTCCAACCAGTTGTTACATTTTACTTGATTGGAAATGGTTAGCCATTCCATGGTTACCTATTGCATTGTTGGGTACCGCTGTGGCCTTTGTTGTTGGTTTTAAGAATAATGCTTCCTACGACCGCATGTGGGAAGCGCGTAGAGCCTGGGGAGCAATTGTGAATGTTAGTCGCGGCTGGGGTATCATGATCAAAGATTTTGTAACCAACACGCATGCCGATAAAAAACTCTCCGATGAGGATCTTCATGCTGTTAAATTGAAATTCATGTACAGGCATTTTGCATGGTTAACTGCGTTAAGATTTCAATTACGTGAGGCTCGCGTGTGGGAAGCGATCTACAAAAAACACAATCAAGAATATAAGGACAAATGGTTCAGTGTTGAGGAACACAATACTAAGTTGGAAGATCACTTGAAGCGCTACTTAACTGAAGAGGAACTTAAACTGGTGATCGGCAAAACAAACAAAGCTGCACAGATCATTGCCTTGCAGTCTGCTCACCTTAAGGAATTGAAGGAAAAAGGATTTATTGAAGATTTTCGTCATATCGAATTGGAAAAGATGTTGGTTGAGTTTTTGAACCAACAAGGCGTTTCTGAGCGTATCAAGAATTTCCCTTATCCACGTCAATACACAACCTTGAATTTATACTTCATTCGCATCTTTGTGGGCCTTGTGCCTTTAGGAATGTTGCAGGAATTTGATAAGTTGGGTGGATGTATGATATGGCTGGCGATCCCTTTTAGCGCTCTTTCCACCTGGATATTTACTACCCTCGAAAAGATCGGAGAATCTACCGAAAGTCCTTTTGAAGGAAGTGCCAACGATGTTCCAATAAGCGCCATGAGTCGAAGTATCGAAATAGATCTGCGTGAGATGTTTGATGATAAAGACATACCCGCCGCGTTAAAGCCAGAGAATAATATTTTATTATAAAACTATGAATCTACAGAACGTATTTGCGAACAATAAAAAATGGATCGAAGAGAAATTATCTCTCAATAAGAATTATTTTGATGATCTGGCAAAAGGACAAAGTCCGGAGTTCTTATATATTGGCTGCTCTGATAGTAGGGTTACTGCTGAAGATATGATGGGCGTACAACCGGGAGAAGTATTTGTGCATCGCAACATTGCCAATGTAGTTCCAAATACAGATCTAAGTGCAATGTCGGTTATTGCATATGCTGTACGTTATTTAAAGGTTAACCACGTGGTTGTTTGTGGACACACCAATTGCGGAGGCGTAAAAGCCGCCATGCAACCTGCCGATCTTGGGATCTTGAATCCATGGTTGCGGAGTATCAGGGATGTATATCGTTTACATAAGGACGAATTGGGAGCGATAAAAAATGAGGATCAGCGATACGACCGTTTGATTGAATTAAATGTACAGGAGCAATGTATCAACGTTATAAAGACCTCCGTAGTTCAGCAAGCCTATAAAGAACGAGGCCTGCAAGTGCATGGCTGGGTGTTTGATGTGAGAACCGGAGAATTGAAAGATCTTAAGATAGATTTCCCGAAAATACTTGCGAGTATCATGGAGATATATAGATTGGATTAAAATATGCCGAACATAAAAAAGCCCCTAGAAATTTCTAAGGGCTTTTTTGTTTGAATATAAATCTGCTTAAACAATAGCTTCCACACGCGGTGCAGCCGAAAGAATTGCATCATTTGCGGCCGAAGCGTATTGCTCAAAGTTCTTTATGAACAAGCCCGCTAAATTTTGCGCTGTAGCTTTAAATAGTTCTTTGTCATTCCATGCGTTTTGTGGCTCAAGGATCTCAGTTGGAACTCCAGGGCACGCTTTAGGGAAATACAATCCAAAATATGGAGTTCTTCCGTAATCTACATGATCCAATTCTCCGTTTAACGCTGCGGTAATTAAAGCACGTGTATAAGATAATTTGATGCGGCTTCCAATTCCAAATTTTCCACCAACCCAGCCGGTGTTCAATAACCACACATTCACTTTATGTTTTTTCAACTTCTCGCCTAACAACTCAGCATATTTTGTTGGATGTAAAGGCAAGAACGCTTTTCCAAAACAAGCAGAGAACGTTGTTGTAGGCTCTGTAATTCCCATTTCAGTTCCCGCAACTTTTGCTGTGTAACCGCTAATAAAGTGGTACATGGCTTGCTCGGTTGTTAGTTTGCTTATTGGAGGTAAAATTCCAAACGCGTCGCAGGTCAGGAAGAAAATATTCTTAGGAATATCGCCAACCGCCGGCGTTACAGCGTTATCAATATAATTAGAAGGATAACTTACGCGAGTGTTCTCTGTTTTTGCAATGTTACTGTAATCAACAGTTGTTGTCCCTTCGTAAACGTTAATGTTCTCTAATAAGGAACCAAATTTAATAGCGTTGAAGATCTGTGGTTCTTTTTCCTGAGTAAGGTCAACGCACTTAGCGTAACAACCACCTTCAAAATTAAATACACCTTTGTCGCTCCAGCCATGTTCATCATCACCAATTAATTTACGATTTGGATCGGCAGATAAGGTTGTTTTTCCTGTTCCTGATAGCCCAAAGAAAATAGCTGTATCCCCAGATTTTCCAATATTAGCAGAGCAGTGCATACTCAATACTTTCTTCTCGTGTGGTAAAATGTAATTCAATACCGCGAAAATGGATTTCTTGATCTCACCTGTATAACCGGTACCCCCAATTAAAATTAACTTCTTAGTGAAATTAATGATCGCGAAATTGTGTTGACGTGTTCCATCAATTTTTGGATCAGCTTTAAAGCCAGGAGCGTTAATAATGGTCCAATCGTGTTTGAAATTCTTGATTTCATCATTTGTAGGGCGTAAGAACAAGTTGTAAGCAAATAAATTGCTCCATGGATATTCATTCACCACACGAATATTGATACGGTAAGTAGGATCGGCACAAGCGTACGCGTCGCGCACCCAAACTTCTTTACCTCCTAAGTATTCAAGGATTCTTTTGTGTAATACATCAAATTTGTCGGCTTCAAAGCGGTTGTTCACATCACCCCACCAAACGCTATCCTTTGTGTTATTGTCGTAAACCACAAATTTATCTTTTGGAGATCGGCCTGTAAATTCGCCGGTATCGATCGCTAATGCACCTACATCCGTTAAACTTCCTTCGCCACGCTCAATACACTCTTCAACTAATTCACTCGGATGCAAGTTCCAGTATGCCGTTTCCACGTTACCAAGACCAAGATCAGCAATAGAGGCTTTTTCAGCCTTAAAACCTATTTCGTTCATTTAATTCTTTTTTAAATTATAGTGTTGCAAAACTAGCAAAAAAAAAGGCTATTTATCATAGCCGTTTTTCCACAATTTTAAGCCTTTAAATCTAATATTAATTAACTGATAATGAGATAAATGTAGACTTATCTTCGAATGTTTTCAACTGTTCCACGAAGTCGGTTTTTTCCTTACCCTTTAATTCGCCTAAAGGAATGCATACTTCTTTCTCTCCTTCGCGTCCCGCAACTTTTGAGGTGTATTTTAATTTCTTACTATCTAATAAAGCAGTAAGCTCATTCAATTTTTTCTCATTGATGCCATCGCCACGACTGCCAAACATAAATACAACTTTACAAGCCGGTTCGGTGCTCGTTGTTTGAGTGGTTTTTGTTTTCGATTTGCAAGCCGAAGCAGAAATGACAACAACGGCAACTAAGGTGAAAAGATATTTTATCATGATGATGCGTTTTTATTCTTAGCGAGAACAGCAAAAATAAGCATTAGCCAGCCGGCAACAAATAGCAATCCGCCAATAGGCGTAATTGGACCCAAAACTTTTAATCCGTCCATGCCCATCAAATTTCGAGTGCATAAAAAGTACAAGGAACCACTAAACAAAATAATTCCCCAAAAGAAAAGGCGATAAGCCCAGGTCAAAAATTTGTTTTGAAGATTTTTATTGAGGATCACTATCAGGACCATGGCAAGCGTGTGATACATTTGGTATTTCACTGCTGTGTCAAAACCGTTTAGCTGGTCAACAGTGATCAAGCCTCCGGGTAATTGATTCTTTAAAGCGTGTGCCCCCAGCGCACCCAACGAAACCGAGATAGCGCCTAATAATCCTATGGTGATGAATTGTTTTGGGATCATATCAATTCGTTTTTATAATGTCTTCAAGATTGGCAACACTTTCCTGGTAAGAAAAAACATCCTTCAGGATCACTAAATTTTCCTTGTCAGTTACATTGTTGTAAAACAGTTTTACAAGATCAAGTTTCTCACGATCGTGTACAAAAATAGTGAGTATGCTTTTGAATTGAATAGAAGAATAACATAGTGCTGACCCTTTTTCTTTCATGAATTTATATTTCTCAAAATCGGTTGGAAAAAGTTTAATATTAGAAGCCAGCTCTTGCACAACACTATCCTTTGCGGCGTTGGTGCAATTGATCATGTTCTTTTCAGGGAACATAGATTTTGGGTTGGCCAGCATGTCGGCGAATTCCTTTTTACTCGATTCAAATCTAAAGCTTGCCGCAAGCGTTTTCAGTTCTTTTTGATCTATAAGATTGGGATAGGCATCTTTTACCAATTTCAATTTATCTAACTCGTAAGTAAGCGATTTTAAAAGTACGGCCAGTTGCGCGCAGCTCATACAATTACTCTTTACAATATCTTTTGCCTGATCGTATTTTTCATACTCCACTTTTATTCTCGCCATAAAGGCTACAGCATGATCCAGATTTGCCTGAGTCATTGCTTCTTTACACCCATCTTTTGGAACATTATGGTAAAAAATAGCGCGTCCCTCTTTCAATTCAAACAAGGTACCAAACACATTATTTCTCCATTTATAACTTGTGTCCTCGGCAGGCTTTTCAGGTAAAAGAGGATTGGGCAGAGGTTTGGTATTGAACGCGCTTACAAATACTAGCTTTAATTTTTTTGTTTCCTTATTTAGTTCAAGCGAGTAAACAAATTCTCTGTTCAGTACCGGTCTTCCTTTTTCCAGGAGATAGATGGTTCTTTTAAGTGTCAAGTTATCATTTTGTGTGCTAATGGTGAGGTTGAACGTGTCTTTTAAAAGTCTGTTCATTCTAAACTCCTGCTGCATTTGATCGGCCGTGCTCAGCCCATCGATCTTTACATTGAAAGGGCCCGCGTTACTGCTAAAAATGATGAGATCGTTTTGCGAAATTGCCGTAGAGGCAATAAAGAATAGCGCAAAAAACAACCTTAAATACATGCAATAAAGTTATTCATTTTATACCATATATCTTGATTTTTTTTGGCATCTTTATACCGGATTTTATGAAGAAGATACTTGTTATAGGCGCGGGAAGATCGACTGGAAGTTTGATCACGTATTTGTTGAAGAATGCTTCGGCACACAATTGGTCTGTTACTGTTACCGACATGGACATCGCGCTTGCTTCGGAAAAAGTAAATGGACATCCAAATGGAACTGCAACAACGTTTGATGTTACAAATGATACCGAAAGAAAAGCCATGATCGCGTCGCACGATGTGGTGGTTTCGATGTTGCCGGCAACGATGCACGGAAATGTAGCTAAAGATTGCGTTGCCTTGGGAAAACATTTGTTCACTGCCAGCTATGTAAGTGCCGAAATGCGAGAGTTGGATCAAGAAGCAAAAAGTAAGAACGTACTCCTAATGAACGAAGTTGGCTTGGATCCAGGAATCGATCATGCCTCGGCTATGAAGATCATTGATGAACTAAGAGCAAAAGGCGCGAATATTACTTCATTTCGTTCGTACTGCGGCGGATTGGTTGCGCCCGAAAGCAATGATAATCCATGGGGATATAAATTCAGTTGGAATCCACGCAATGTTGTGGTGGCGGGGCAAAGCGCAGCTCAATATATTTCCGATGGCAAATTGAAATTCATTCCGCCTTCGCGCATCTTCACACAAATTGATACTATTAAAGTTGAGAAATACGGTTCGTTTGATGCTTACGCCAATAGAGATTCGATTAGCTACAGAGAACCTTATGGTTTAGCAAATGTAAAAACGTTGTTGCGCGGAACATTGCGTATGCCCGGTTATTGCGAAGCCTGGAATGTATTTGTGAGGTTGGGTTTGACAGATGATACTTATAAAATTCACGAATCGGATAAACTCACGTATACGCAGTTGATCGAAGCGATGCTTCCTCCTTCAAAAGGAAATGTGAAAGAACGTTTAAAAGAATTCATGGGCGAGGAATATAACTCGGATATTGAGGAAAAGTTGAATTACCTGGAGTTATTTAGCGATAAGAAGATTAAATTGAAGGAGGGAAGTCCTGCTCAATTGCTGCAAAACCTGCTGGAAGAAAAATGGAAATTAAAGCATGGCGATAAGGATATGATCGTGATGCAGCACTTGTTTGATTATGAATTGAACGGAAGAACACATTATCTTACTTCCTCGTTAGTGGTTACCGGGGACGGTGAGCATCATACCGCCATGGCAAAAACAGTTGGTTTGCCTTTAGCCATTTCATTGAAGAACTTTTTGGAGAGCAAGTTTAAGCTCTACGGAGTGCAGATCCCTATTGTAAAGGATATATATAGCCCGCTATTAGCCGAGCTTGAGGGGTTGGGAATAAAGTTTGAGGAACACGAAAAATAGTGTATCTTCATACATTAATTCAATGAAACACTTTTTGTGTTATAGTTTTTTAGTACTGTGTTTAAATGCTTTTTCGCAAAGTGACAGTACCGCTACATCAACTAATTCGGCAACTCCAACAAATACTACCCCCGCGGTTCCTTTAACGGATTCGATGATGGTGAATAATATTCCTGATTCTCTTAAGAAAAAGAAATCAAATCATGTATTTGAATTTATTAGCGTGGAAGCGGGACCCGGACTTACCTTGCCGGCCGGGAATTTTGCCTCGGGAGATCATAGTAATATTTTAGCGGGTTATGCCAAAGAAGGTTTTTCAATTGGGGCTAACGTATATATAAAAGTGCATAACAATGTGAACGCCATGATCGGCTATGCGCGCTGTATGAACACATTTGACAATGTTTCATTTGAAGCAAACGCGTTGTATGGTACCAAGAACCTTTCGCTTACCACAAATTCAAATTGGATAAGTAATTTTGTGTTGGTAGGTGGAAGCGGAATGATCCCATTAGATGAAGAGAATTATTTAACACCACGTTTGCTATTTGGAGCCTGTATCAATAAGTCACCTTCGTATCAAACGGCAGCAACAAGTTCGATATCCATTGGAACTCCGGTTTCTGTGGATGCGCAAAAGGAAGTGAAGTTCGCTTTTAGAGTGGGAGTAGGCTTAAGAAAATACATCAATAAGATGTTTTACTTATCGTTGAATACCGATTTTTATAAAACGACCTTAAAGAACAATATCAATCAAAAATACTTCCCTGCGCAGCCTGCCTCGTACCAAACAATTTCAATTATTAATATTAGCGCGGGAGTGGGATTCCGAATGTATTGATGTTTTAAAGTTTAAAGTTCAAGGTTCAAAGTTGGAGTATGCATACAGAACTTTAAACTTTTCACTTTGACCATTAAACTCACGTAATTACTCTGATCAGATTCTTTACCATTTTTGCTTTTTGTTTAGCCTTTGTGATATCCTCATCAACTATGGTAATGTGACCCATTTTTCTAAAGGGTTTGGTAGTTAGTTTTCCGTATAAATGCACGTAAACACCGCTAAACTTCATGATATTTTCGAGCCCTTCATAATATGCGGGACCATCATGGCCAAAATCCCCAAGTAAATTGATCATCACACCTGGTTTTACAATAGCCGTGTCTCCCAATGGTAAATTTAAAATGGCTCTCAAATGTTGTTCAAACTGAGACGTGATATTTGCTTCAATAGTGTGATGTCCGCTATTGTGAACCCGCGGAGCAATTTCGTTCACCAATATTTTCCCGTCTTTGGTAAGAAACATTTCCACCGCAAGAATTCCAACCAACTCTAATTTTTCAATGATCTGCGTTGCAATAGCGATGGCGTCTTTCTCAATGTTCTTTTTGATATTCGCAGGTGAGAATAAGAACTCCACCAAATTAGCCTGAGGATTGAATTCACACTCTACAACCGGAAAACACTTTACTTCTCCATTTTTATTTCGCGCCACAACAACGGATAATTCTTTTTCAAAATCAACCAAACGTTCCAATACACTTGGTTCTTCGAACGCTTTTTCCAAATGGTGCGGCGAAACTAATTTCACAACACCTTTACCGTCGTATCCACCTTTGCGTAATTTTTGAAAGAAAGGAAAGAAAGAAGCGTATTTCTCAATTTGCGCTTTGCTCTCGGTGAGAAAAAAATCGGGACTCGGAATATTATTTCGCTGATAGAACATTTTCTGCAAACCTTTATCCTGTATCATCTCAATAATGTGAGGTTGCGGATAAACCATTTTGCCCTCTTGTTCTAATTTCTTAAGTGCTTCAACGTTTACGTTCTCAATTTCTATCGTAATAAGATCCTTGTCTTTCCCGAATTTATAAACCGTATTGTAATCTGTTAAACTCCCATTTACAAAGGTTTTTACCATGTCCTTACAAGGAGCATTCTTATCGGGGTCTAAAATAGAGATGTTAAGATTGTAGTTTACGGCGTTCTGTATCAGCATCCTGCCCAATTGCCCTCCGCCTAAAATACCAATATGAAGTTCCTGTATACTTTTTGGAAACATAATAGGGCACAAAGCTATTAAAAATAAAACAATTTAATATCTTTAAAGCATGAGAAATTTGCTCCAAAAATGCATAATCGCGCTGTTTTTGACGACCTTGACCCTTAACGCCCAAATGGAAAAGGGTTGTGGGTTCAATTGGGCACAAGACAAAGTGCGCGCGGTTTTGCCTGATTACGACGCTAAAGTGGATCAACTGCAACATGTGTCACATGCATCATCCGCCAAACTTGCGACAACTACGCTCACCATTCCCGTTGTGTTTCACGTGTTGCATTTGAGTGGAACTGAAAATATCAGTGATGCGCAGATCCAAAGTGCTGTTGCAATTCTTACCAGAGATTTCAGAAAAAGAAATAGCGACACAACTCAAATTGTTACTCAGTTCAAAAATTTGGCAGCAGATGTAAATGTTGAATTTGTTTTGGCGAGCTTAGATCCAAATGGAAATTGCACAAACGGGATCACGCGTCATTTTGACGCGCATACCGATTGGGATACCGATCAAAGTTATTACACATACACGTGGCCTCCTGAAAAGTATTTGAATATTTATGTTGTGCGTAGTATGACAAATCAAAATGCGGCTGCCTATACGTTTTTGCCAGGTTCAGTTCCTCCTGTAATGGATGCTATCGTTGCCTTGGATAATTATGTTGGAAACATTGGAACTAGTTCAAATGGAAAATCACGCACACTTACACATGAAGTTGGTCATTGGCTTGGACTTCCACATATTTGGGGAAATACAAATAGTCCGGGAGTTGCTTGCGGTGATGATGGCGTAAACGATACACCGATCACTAAAGGACATAGTTTTTGTAACTTAACTAGCGGCTCAACATGTAGTCCATCTATTGTAGAGAATATTCAAAACTATATGGATTATTCAGGTTGTCCTCGTATGTACACTATTGGGCAATCGAACCTAATGAATGGTATTTTGGCAAGCGCTACTGCCAGTAGAAGTAATGTTGTAAGCGCGGCTAATATGATCGCCACAGGAATTGTGAACCCAAATTATAATTGTGCCCCTAAGCCTGAGTTCGGTTCAAGCGCGCCTTACACCTGTGAAGGACATCAAATCACATTTACGGATTATAGCTACAACGGAACCGTTACTGCTTGGGAATGGAGTTCTCCTGCAGCTTCAAATATTTCAGTAATGCAAATGGGAACGCTCACATTTACAAACACGGGCTTGCAGCCGGTAAAATTGAAAGTGAGCAACGGTTTTGGTTCTGATTCCCTGGTGAAAATAAATTATGTAACTGTGATGGCCGACAATGGTTCAACCGTTAACGTTGTGCAGGATTTTGAAGCGGGAACTTATCCAAACAATCAATGGATCGCTTCTCTTCCAACAATGGGCTCTAGTTATCTAGCTACGAGTACAGTTGGTGCAAGTGGCTCAAATTGCATGTACATCAATAATTTCTTTGATAATCCCAACATCCCTGTCAATTTGATAACGCCAAACTATGATCTAACAAATGTTACCGGCGCACAGTTAAGTTTTAAATATGCTTATGCGCAAAAGGGAAGTAGTGTTGATCAGTTGAGCGTTTTCGTTAGCACAAACTGCGGACAATCCTGGGCGAATATTTCAACGTTAATTGGATCTGCTTTAGCAACGAGTTCTTTACCTGTAAATGTTACGCCGTACGTGCCTTTATCAGGTGATTTTAAGACGCAAAATGTTAGTTTAAGCCCTTACCAGGGAAATACCGATGTGCATTTCCGTTTTGAGTTCACTTCTGATCCGGGTGGAGCAGGAAATAATTTTTACTTGGATGATATCAATGTAAGCGGAACAGTAGGATTGAAGAATTTGAATGATGATAAATACTTTGAATTGTTCCCAAATCCGGCAAAAACGAATTTTACAATTAAAACCACTTATTCAATTAGATATGTAAGCATTATTGATATGCTTGGAAAACAAATTGAAATGCTTGAAGGTTCTAATGTTAAGGAACAAACTGTTTCGGTAGCACATTTGTCAAAAGGAATTTATTTGGTGAAAATTAATTCCGATAAAGGTTCTGCCTTCAAAAAACTTGTAATTGAATAATCTGTACTCACTATGAAGATCTCTTATAACTGGCTTAAAACATTAATTAAAATTGAACTTCCGGCGGAAGAAGTAGCGGTGTTGTTAACCGATGCCGGACTTGAAGTTGAAAGTATAGAACATTTTGAAAGCGTTAAAGGAGGATTGAAAGGTGTTGTGGTTGGTCATGTATTGGAGTGTACCAAGCATCCCGATGCTGATAAATTAAGTTTGACAAAAGTAGATGTTGGAACGGAGACACCCTTGAGTATTGTTTGTGGTGCGCCAAATGTTACGGCTGGACAGAAAGTGTTAGTGGCAACCGTTGGAACAACACTATATCCCTCAAGTGGAGATCCATTAGAGATTAAAAAAGCGAAGATCCGCGGTGCGGCAAGCGAAGGAATGATCTGCGCAGAAGATGAAATAGGTGTTGGAACTAGCCATGCCGGAATTTTGATCTTACCTGCGGATACCAAAGTGGGTATGCAAGCTGCCGATTACTTTAAGATAGAACGCGATGTTGTTTTTGAAATTGGATTAACGCCAAATAGAAGTGATGCGGCTTCGCATTATGGTGTGGCGCGCGATCTTGCTGCGATCTTGAATATTAAATATAATGTCAATACAAACGAAGCGCGTTTAATTGGTTTGAATGAATTACCCGATGCAACTAATTTAAATAAGGTTGACATTGAAATAAAAAATAAAGACGCCTGTAAACGTTATACGGGACTTGTTGTAAGTGGAGTGGAAGTGAAGGAGAGTCCGGATTGGTTAAAAAATCGCTTGTTGTGCATTGGATTACGTCCGATCAATAATATTGTGGATATCACCAATTTTGTGTTACATGAATTAGGTCAGCCATTACACGCCTTCGATCTTGACCAAGTAAAAGGAAACAAAGTAATTGTTGACACCTGCAAAGAAGGAACAAAGTTTTTGACGCTTGACGGTGTTGAAAGAACTTTGAAGGCAAACGATCTTATGATCTGCAATTCCTCAGATCCAATGTGTATAGCGGGGGTATTTGGCGGTGCAAAAAGCGGTGTTACTAACAAAACAACTTCTGTTTTTATTGAAAGTGCTTATTTTGATCCGGGTTTTGTTCGCAGAACTGCAAAGACTCACGGATTAAAAACCGACGCTTCTTTCCGTTTTGAAAGAGGAACTGATCCTGAAATGACATTGAACGCTGCCATTCGTGCGGCTAATTTGATCATGGAAATTGCTGGTGGAAGAATTAGCATGGGAATTTCGGATGTGTATCCTGAAAAATTGGAACCTGTAAAAATTGCATTCTCCTACAATTATTGCAATGATCTTATTGGAAAAGCAATTGATAAAGCGGTCGTAAAGAATATTATCACCTCTTTAGGAATTCAAATTGAAACAGAAGGCGCTGATGGATTGTTATTGCAAGTTCCACGATATAAAACTGACGTAACGCGCGCCGCGGATGTTGTGGAGGAAGTATTGCGTGTGTATGGTTATAACAATGTAGAAGTTTCTAAGAACATTACTTATACGGCATTTAACGAAGAAAAGAATTTTGATAGGATCGTTGAAGAGAGAGTAGGAGGTTTTTTAACTTCAAACGGCTTTAACGAGACCATGAATTTGTCGCTTACAAAAGAGTCAAATCACGAAAAGACGGATGATCTTGTGAAAGTTGTGAATCCTTTGAGCAATGATTTGAATGTATTGCGTGGAGAATTGATCTTTGGAGGATTGGAGTCTCTGGCTTACAATATCAATCGTAAAAGCCCGAACTTGAAATTTTACGAGATCGGAAAAGTTTACCGTGTAAATAATACCAAGGAGTTTAAATATGAGGAAGACAAGCAGCTATCATTATTAGTTACAGGTGCAGCGTTTGGCGAAAACCAGTACGGTTTGAATCATAACGTAGACCTTAATTATTTAAAATCGGTTATTGAGAATCTCTTAAAAGCACTTGGAGTAAATAATTTTACAAGTAGCGAGTCAACTTACCATGCATTTGAATATGGGATTTCATATCAATTGAACAAAAACACGATCGTTGAATTTGGTTCGGTAAATAAAGCGCATTTGAATAAATTCGACATCAAGCAATCGGTATTTTATGCACAATTTAATTGGAGCGCTTTGGTTAAAGCTTACAAGAAACTTAAAGTGACTTTTGTTGAATTGCCTTTGTATCCAAGCGTTCGTCGCGACTTAGCAATGTTGCTTGATAAAACTGTGAAATACGAGCAGTTAAAATCTCTCGCTTTAAATACTGAACGTAAACTTTTGAAAGAAGTGAATTTGTTTGATGTTTACGAAGGCGAGAAACTCGGAAATAAAAAATCTTATGCCTTGAGCTTTATTTTACAAAGTGAAGAAGCAACACTTACCGATAAGCAAATTGAAAAAGTGATGGAGAAGCTTATTGAATCTTATAAGAGCACATTTGGCGCAGAGTTGCGCTAACTCAAAATATTGGGATCAGGACTAACCAAATAAGAAACCAGTAAATTATGTAAAGCGTTGGAGCACTCACCACGGCGCTAATTAAAATGGCTTTCAGAGTCTTGATCAAATAAAAAGCAAGTCCTTTGCTTGAAGCATTCTTGGTAAACTTTGCCAGGAAAAAGATCAGGAATGTCGTGAAAACTGGTGTTCCCACAAACAAGACAAATAGTGCAGAAAACAGATCTATATTTAACATCCATTGAACAACGAATGTTTTTTGGGACTCAGTGTGTAATTAGGAAATTTTAATAGAAAGCAGCCAACGCAGATCTATATCATCAGTTAGATATGACATATACCCGCGTTGGTCTGCAGCTTTGTTTTAGCTTCTTAAAAAATCTACGTGACCAAGCGTATCGCTTTTTTTTACTTCTAGATTTTTGCTGTAATTGAGGATGTTGTTGATACAAAAGTCAGATGGCTCATCTTGCTTTTGGTTGTCACTAAACAGAATTGCTTTGAGTTCTTTTTCTTCTTTGGCAATATTTAGTGTATCAAATTCGAGAGTAAAGGTTTTTTGCATAGGCAGCTTTAAGGTTTGTGTTTTTTGTGTTTTAGTGTTAGTTAATACGCGTTAGTTATAGTTATAACGCATATAGTTGACGTTTATTGTACGGGGTGTGCAAACTGCTCTTTTTGAGGCTGTTCATAAGCCAAAGCGGGGTTTTAAAATGACTTGAAAAACAGGTATTTAAGCCAGATCATATATAGGTTGAAAAACTTGGTTTTCCATGACCACGGGGGCACAAGGAAACAGAGATTCACTGTGAAGCTCAGTGGCTTCGCGCCTCTATGGCAGAAAGGGAGGGTATATAAAAACCAAAAGCCCCGTTTTCACGGGGCCTTGGCTCTCAAAAAACCAAAAACCTTGGCGAGGTTTTTAGTTGCCCCATGCTACACGTAGCACGGGGAGTTCTCATAATTATTCTTTGTTATCCATTTTGTTCTTAAGGTCGCTTAACGCGGAGTAATCACCTAACGTGGTTTTCTCTTGGTTATCCTTAACCTTTTTCACGGCTTTTGAAGTCGCGTCAGCATCAGCTTTTTTATTCGCTTTGTCTGTTTTACGAACTTCATCTTTCACTTCTTCGTGTAAGCGAGCGTGAGAAACAACAATACGCTTCGCGTCCTTGCTAAATTCGATCACTTTGAAATCCGCTTTCTCTTCTGCTTTTAAACTTCCGCCTTCAGCTTTCGCTAAGTGACGTGCAGGACAGAAACCTTCAACACCGTAAGGTAAACCAATGATAGCGCCTTTATCGTTAACGCTCATTACAGTTCCCTGGTGAACAGAATCTAATGTAAATACTGTTTCAAACACATCCCATGGATTTTCTTCAAGTTGTTTGTGGCCTAAGCTTAAACGACGGTTCTCACCATCAATTTCCAATACCACAACTTCCATTTTCTCTCCAACTTTGCAGAACTCACTTGGATGTTTGATCTTCTTGCTCCAAGAAAGATCCGAGATATGTACTAAACCATCAACACCTTCTTCTAACTCAACAAACACACCAAAGTTGGTGAAGTTGCGGATAGTTCCGGCGTGCTTAGTTCCTTTAGCATATTTCTCCATGATCATATTCCAAGGATCAGGAGTTAATTGCTTCATACCTAAACTCATTTTGCGCTCGTCGCGATCTAGAGTTAATACAACAGCTTCCACTTCTTGTCCGATCTTAACGAACTCTTGTGCGCTGCGTAAATGTTGACTCCAGCTCATTTCACTTACGTGGATCAAACCTTCAACACCTTGAGCGATCTCGATGAAAGCACCGTAATCATTGATCACAACTACTTTACCTTTTACTTTGTCTCCAATTTTTAATTCAGAGTTCAAAGCTTCCCAAGGATGCGGAGTTAATTGTTTTAATCCAAGAGCAATACGTTTTTTATCATCATCAAACTCAAGAATTACAACTTGAATTTGTTGATCTAATTTCACGATCTCTTCCGGGTGATTGATGCGGCCCCATGATAGGTCAGTGATATGGATCAATCCATCAACACCACCTAAGTCAACAAACACACCATATGATGTGATATTCTTCACAGTTCCTTCCAATACCTGACCTTTCTCTAATTTAGAGATGATATCGCGTTTTTGGTTTTCAATTTCAGCTTCGATCAATGCTTTGTGAGATACAACTACGTTCTTGTATTCATTGTTGATCTTCACAACTTTGAATTCCATAGTTTTTCCAACAAACACATCGTAATCACGAATCGGTTTCACGTCAATTTGCGAACCAGGTAAGAATGCTTCGATGCCAAATACATCTACGATCAATCCACCTTTTGTTCTGCACTTCACAAAACCTTTGATCACTTCATCATTATTCAATGCTTCGTTCACGCGATCCCAGCTCTTGTTAGCGCGTGCTTTTTTGTGTGATAACACTAATTGTCCGTTAGCATCTTCTGCAGTTTCAACGAACACTTCAATTTTATCTCCGATCTTAAGATCCGGATTGTAACGGAATTCCGACAAAGGAACAACGCCATCTGATTTGTAATTGATGTTCACAACAACCTCACGGTTATTTTTTGCAACAACTACTCCTTCAATGATCTGTAGATCTGCAATTGTGCTTAACGAGTTACTGTAAAGCGCATCTAGCTTTTCACGTTCTTCTGTTCCGTAATTGTTTTGCTTTTTTCCGATCGAGTTCCAATCGAAATCAGGATTTCCTACTAAGGCTTTTTCTGCCATTTTTTTATTCTAATTGTATCAGGTCTTATAAGGGAAGAACTGAGGGGTTTTACATTTTTCTTTAGGCCGCTTTAACCCTTATTTAAAACGGGCTACAAATATAGCGCATTATTAGTAATTATGGTGTTGAAAACCACGCTTTTGTGATATTTTAACCGACTGAAAATCATTTACTTAAATATTTGTTGAAATCCCTTTTCTGCTTTAATTTTGCAGTATGACCTTAAAGGTGTCTACCGAAAATATTGAGATCTCCGTGCGCTCGGCTTATTTGTCTGAACACAGTATTCCGCGCGAGAACCATTATTTCTTTGTGTATTTCATTACCATTGAGAATAAAGGGAATTACGCGGTGCAGTTACTAAGCCGTCATTGGGATATTGTAGATAGCAATGGCGAGAAACGCGCCGTGGATGGAGAAGGTGTAATAGGCGAAACACCGATCATTGAACCGGGCGAACGTTACGAATATAACAGCGGTTGTAATTTGCTCACCGAAATCGGATATATGAAAGGGTATTACACAATGAAACGTCTTATGGACGATTCTTTATTTGAAGCAACCATTCCGCAGTTTGAATTGGTTGTTCCTTCGAAATTAAATTGATGAATTTTTCTTCCACAGAGGCACAGAGACGCAAAGTTTCACAGTGTAACTCCGTGTCTTCGCGTCTCTGTGGCTAAAAAACGGAAAACAAAAAATCCGGCTGGCTGGCCGGATTTAGAACTCAATTTTAATTTAAACGGTAAAATATATTACGCCAACTTTACGTTAATAGCGTTAATTCCTTTTTTTCCTTCTTGAGTTTCGAAAACTACTGCGTCGTTTTCTTTAATTTTGTCAATTAAACCAGTTGCGTGAACAAAAATTTCTTGTCCACCATCTTCTTTAATAAATCCGAAGCCTTTGGTAACGTTAAAGAACTTCACTGTGCCTTTTTTCATTTTGTTTTAATTATTAGAGTGAGACACAAATATATCGGTTTTTTATTGCGAAACCAAAGAACAGTGTGGAATTACGTCTACATTTTTTTTGAACCGCTTAGAAATACAATTTTAACGAGTTTACTTAAGCGTTTTTGTACATTACCTGCTTTACGGCTGTCATGATTTTTGCTACACTGGGCAAGCTGGCTTCTATCAATGTCGGCGCATACGGAAGCGGGGTATCCGCTGTAGTTATCCTGACGATTGGGGCATCCAGATAGTCGAATGCCTCTTTTTGTACTTTGAATGCAATTTCTGTAGAAATGCTGGCAAGTGGCCAGGCTTCTTCAACAACCACCAATCTGTTGGTCTTTTTTACTGATTCAATGATGGTGTGATAATCTATAGGACGGACGGTTCTTAGATCGATAACTTCGCAATTAATTCCCTCTTTTTCCAATTCTGTGGCCGCGGTCATAGCTACTTTCAGGATCTTTCCAAATGAAACGATCGTTACATCGCTTCCAGGCTTCTTTACATCGGCAACACCAATTGGGATGATATATTCTTCTTCAGGAACTTCGCCTTTGTCACCATACATTTGCTCACTCTCCATAAAGATCACCGGATCATTATCGCGAATAGCGCTTTTTAATAAACCTTTTGCATCGTATGGATTACTTGGAACAATAACTTTTAAACCAGGGCAGTTCGCATACCAGTTCTCAAACGCTTGCGAATGTTGTGAACTTAACATCCCTGCGCTTGCAGTTGGTCCGCGAAATACAATTGGAACATTGTATTGTCCGCCGCTCATGCTGTACATTTTCGCGGCACTATTGATCACTTGATCAATAGCGACCAAACTAAAGTTGAAGGTCATGAATTCAATGATAGGACGTAAACCGTTTGACGCGGCGCCAACACCAATACCTGCAAAACCTAGTTCTGCAATTGGAGTATCAATTACGCGTTTTGGACCAAACTCCGCCAACATGCCTTTACTAACTTTGTAAGCGCCGTTGTATTCGGCAACTTCTTCACCCATTAAAAAGATCTTGTCGTCGCGGCGCATTTCTTCGCTCATGGCTTCACGCAAAGCTTCTCTAAATTCAATTGTTCTCATACTGTAAATTGAGCATGCAAAGTACACAAAATTTTGCGATCTGCCAATGTGAAATTAGCGCTGCGAAAGAAGTTTTTTGTAAAGCGTATCCATGTCATTTACAAGACGTTTGTAGCTAAAGCGCTCGTTGGCAAAGGAAATGCCGGCTTTTGCTTTTTGGTTTAAAGTATCAAGTTCTTCTACGGCTTTTAGTAAAAGTGATTTGAACTCGTCATCGCTATTTGAAACAAATCCGCAATCGGAATGCAGAATATCTTTTACTCCCCCAACATTTGTTGTAACAATAAATTTACCCGCAGCCTGAGCTTCAATTAAGCTTACCGGCGTGCCTTCATTTTTTGAGGAAAGGGCTACAAGATCGGACCCGGCTAACACAAGATCAACTTCTTTTTGCCATCCAATAAAATCAAACAAACAATTTTTATCAGCTTCAGTGCAAAATACCAGGTGTTTGTCGATCAAATAACTCTCTAAATACTGGCGCGTTTCTCCGTCGCCAACAATAATGGCTTTTATTTTTTTGGAAGAATGTTTGCTGATATTTTCAATGGCATCAATAAATAATTCGTGATTTTTTATTGGGGCTAATCTTCCAATAATACTGATCGCGATCTCGTCATCTTTAATTTTATACTTCGCGCGAAAATCTTTTCGTTTTTTATCCTGATCTTTTTGAAATTTTTCGAGATCAAAACCCAAGGGAACCACGTGAATTTTGCTTGCTTCGGCAATTTGAAATTCTTCTGATAATTCTTTTTTTAATTTCTCACTATTCGTTACAATGGCGCTGCTGCGTTTTGCTAAATAGCGTTCGATCTTTTTGTACATATTGGTTTTAAATTCGCCGAAATACGAATGAAAAACGTGTCCGTGGAATGTATGAACGATCACCGGAACCTTACAACTAATAGCCGCCAAACGCCCAATGGCGCCGGCTTTACTGGCGTGGGTGTGAACAATATCTGGCTTGAATTCCTTAATGAGTTTTTTAATTTCCTTATAAGCTTTATAGTCTTTTTTAAAACTAATTTCGCGATTAAGATCGGGAATGATCACAGGCTTTAATCCCAATGAATCTGTGATGTGCAAAGAGGATGATTCTCCTTCTTCTTCGGGCCCGCCAACCAACAATGTTTCGTACACAGCCGGGAGATACTTGCTCAAATAGCTTACATTATAGGTGATACCACCTAAGTTAAAACGATTAATGATGCGAAGTACTTTTGGCATTACAGAATGTGTTTTTTGTTTTGAATATACCAGTTTTGAAACACGATCAAGGCCCACACGCGAGCCGCGCTATCGCCCGGATTATTTGAGAACAGGTTTTTTTTCAAACGTTCCACTTCAGGATAATTGAATATACCTTGAGTTTCCACAAATGTTTTGCTCAACCATTTGTTTTCTATTTCTTCATGCAATTCTTTGTTCAGCCATTTCCACAAAGGCAATTCAAATCCTTTTTTCTTGCGGGTAAATACTTCTTTTGGTAATAAGTGTGCGAATTTTTTCCGAAGAATTATCTTCTGTTCGGTTTTGTTCAGTTTTTCACGCTTATCTAAATTCAAAGCGTAGTTTACAACGCGATAATCCAAAAATGGATTTCTGATCTCCAAACCGCAAAGCATGCTAAAGCGATCAGCTTTCACCAACATATCATCTTTTAAAACAACTTCCAGATCAAATGTGTCTTCAAGTGGAAAAAGATGATAGATCTTGCTATGTTTGAACAAGGAGTTAAAATAGGCCGAGCTTTGACGTTTTTTCAAAAGCGCGTTTGCTTCTTGTCCGTCGCAAAGCTGAGCCAGGAATTGTTGTTTTACTCTATCGTTAAGTGTAATGAGTTTTTTGAACTTACTTATTTTGCGTGATTGATTTTGTAATGTTCCCTGGCGCGACTTTGGAAGTAGGTTGCTAATTGGGTGAATGGCGGAGGTAAGCATTTTGCTTCTGGCGCTTTTCGATAGTAAAATGGCTTTGTGTTTGTTGTAACCTTTAAATAGTTCATCGGCGCCATCACCGCTTAAGGCTACCTTTACGTGTTTTTTAGTTTCTTTACTAAGCATGTAAACATTTAACGCGGATGAATCCGCAAACGGTTCATCAATGCTATTCAGGAACGGATGAATGTTGTCTAAAAAATCTTTGTTACTTAATTTAAATTCGTGATGCTCCGAACCAATATGTTCTGCAACTGATTTTGCATAACCTGTTTCGTCAAAAAATGGCTCGTCTTTAAATCCTATACTGAACGTATGCACGTTTGGATGAGACTTTTTTGCTAAAGCCGAAATGATGGAAGAATCAATTCCTCCACTCAAAAAACATCCTACCGGTACGTCGGCATTAAGTCGAAGTTCAACAGCGTTGCTTAAAAGGTCAAAAAGACCCTGTGTCTTTCTCGTTTTTTTTTCTTCGAACCATTGTTCTTTTTTGAATGTTCCTTTTTGGATCCTGATCACATGTCCGGGTTCAAGCTGGTGAATATTCTTGAAAATACTTTCTGTACCCGCGCAATAGTTCAAACGCAAATAGGAATACAATTGTTCGTGATTTAATTCTTGTGGTCCGCACAATTCAAGCAAAGGTTTTAATTCAGAAGCGAAGGCGAAAATATTCTGATCCAGGAAATAGTAAAGTGGTTTTATTCCCAAACGATCGCGGCCTACGGTTAATTCTTCCTTTTGCTCATCGTAATAACCAAACGCAAAAAATCCATTGATGGAATTAAGATCCGTATTTGCTTCCAGTAAGCGATGCATGACTTCAACGTCGCCACTTGTATCAAATTTCCCCAAACCTTGTTTTAATTCCCGATAATTAAACAGCTCTCCGTTAAAACAAAGATGTTTTTGATGGCGAACGAAAGGTTGGTTGCTTGCCGGAGAAACGTCTAAAATACTGAGACGGGTGTGGAACAATACCCCGTTTTTTAGAGAGCTGTATTGCTGGTTATCAGCGCCCCTGTGGCGTAATTTCTCGAGAACGGGACTAAAATCAGTAAACTTTTTTTCAGAACTCTGGTCTAAGTACAGTATGCCGGCTATTCCACACATTTTGTGTAAAAATAACCCTTTCGGTTTAATAAAAAATAATTAATTTTAAAGCTTATTTTGTTGATACACAGAAGGCACATATTAGTTTATCTATTTTTAGTCCTCGCGTGCTTTTTAAACTCTCAGGACCTTAATTTCAGGCATATAACCAGCGACGATGGTTTGTCGACCAACCTGGTGAACTGCATTTTGCAGGATAAAAAGGGCTTTATGTGGATCGGTACCCAGGAAGGCTTGAACCGATACGATGGTTACAACATCAAAGTTTATAAGCACGAGCCCGATAACCGCAATTCTCTTTCTTACTCAGAAGTGAAGTGTTTTTTAGAGCTTAAGGACAATCGTATTGTTATTGGAACCCCGGTTGGTTTGAATTTTTTAGATCAAACGAATGATAGTATCAAACATGTTCTGTTCAATGAGAAAGACAATAACGCCAAGGAGAACTATGTGTACACAGTAAAACCTGTTGATGAAACACGATTGGTTATCGGAACTGGAAATGGAGTTGTACTCTATGATATTTCCACCAAAAAATTCGATATCCTTAAATTTCCTACGGATCAGGATGTTGTTGTTAAGGATGCAGTTGTGTTTGGCACAAAGATCTTACTGGGCACAACCAAAGGTTTATGGGAATTAAATCTTAAGTCAAACCGAATGATCCGCATTGATTTCAATGATGAGTCTTACATGTCCGCAGACAAGATAGTTCCTCTTGAAGCGATCAATAAATTGTGTTTGTATGCGAATAAACTATATGTAGGAACCAATGGTTCAGGTGTTTTTAAAATTGACCCTGCTGATTATCAGATCATGACCCAAAAGAAATTCAGAGCCAAGAATAATGACATGAATTATATTGAGGATCTGGTGATCAAACAAAATTCTATTTATTGCGCTACGCGTTACGGTTTTGTCATTTACAATATTCTTTCTGATGATACCTCATCCTACGTTAAAAAACCGCACGATCCAAATTCATTAAATGACAACAGGATAAATACAGTTTATCTTGATAACAGCGAAAATATTTGGTTAGGGGCTTTTTTAGGAGGTATAAATGTCGCGTATAAGAGCTCAGAAAAATTCAGGGCCCCTATGAAATACAAACTGAATCAGTTCAAGAATTTATTCTTAACGTTTCAGGATAACCAGGGCAATGTGTGGCTTTCGGGTGACGCACAGTTGAATATGTTGCCAAAAGGCAGCTCAACCTTCAGGAACTACAATAATATCGTTGGAAAGTTTGACGCGCTTTGCGCTTACCAGGAAAATAACAATGTGTATTGGTTCGGTACTTATGGCGATGGGATCAAGCGCTATGAGGCTTCATCCGGAAAAGTTACTGGACATCTTTCTTTTCAAAATGGAGGAACTGTATTGGGATTAGCAAGGCTAGACGATTATTTACTTGCCGCTTGTTTTGGCGATGGCCTTTTTAAAATTGATCTTAAAACAAATGAGGTCACTCAATATGGTACTGCGGATGGTATAGCGAACACAAATCTTACCAACGTATTTGTTGACCAAAAGAAAACAATTTGGTTATTAACAGATGGTGGAGGTATTTATAATATCGAGAATTTTACAAAAACAAATGGGAAATTTAAACTCATTAAGCATTATTTACACAGTCTGAAAGAAGAAACGAGTATTCCAACCGACGTAGTATATTGTATGAACCAGGATAAGCACGGGAATATCTGGTTCGGTACAGCATCTGGGCTATCGAAATTTGACGGAAAGAACTTTTGGAATTTTTACGAGGCTGATGGTTTGGCAAATACATTTATTTATTCTTTACTTCAGGATAGCGCGGGTAAATTTTGGATGAGCACGAATAAAGGAGTTACGGCATTCAATCCAACGAGCGGGCCAAAACCTTTCTTTAAGAATTACAATTTAAAAGATGGATTAACCAATGCAGAACATAATATTGGTGCCGCATGCGCGTCTCCTTTGGGTAATATTTTATTTGGCGGCGCTAATGGTTACAATATTTTCCGTCCGAGTTTGATCAAAGATAATTTGCACGTGCCTCCTGTATATGTTATTTCTTATAAGCGTTCGGGTAAGGACATTACGATCGACTCTAATCTTATCTATAAGAAACACCTCAACTTAAGTTGGCGTGAAAATTATTTCCAACTAGAGGTTGTAGCTCTTGACTTTATTGACCCAACAAAAAATTTATTCAAATACAAGTTAGAAGGTTACGACAATGATTGGTCAGAACCTAGCAATGTGCGTTATATTTCGTACACCGAATTGCCAGGTGGAAAATATACTTTAAAAATTAAGGCAAGCAATAGTGATGGTGTTTGGAATGAGAACCCTTACGAACTAAAGATCACCATCGTTCCGCCATTTTGGAAAACTACTTGGTTCTACATATTAGTAGTGATCATTGGCACTGCAGCCGTTGTGTTGTTCACGCAATGGCGCACAGCTAAGATCAAAGAAGAAAACAAAGTTCTGGAAAACAAAGTTGCTGAGCGTACACGTGAGTTGGCCGAAAAGAACCGTGACATTACAAGTAGTATTGAGTATGCTAAGCGAATTCAAGAAGCAATTCTTCCTTCTAAAGACTATATCTTCTCCAAACTGCCTCGCGCATTTATTCTTTACAAACCAAAGGACATTGTGAGTGGAGATTTTTACTGGTTTGGAGAAAAGAATGGTTGGAAGATCTTCGCTGTTGTTGATTGCACAGGCCACGGTGTGCCCGGGGCGTTCATGAGTATGATCGGCCACAACTTAATGCACCAGATCATCCAGGAAAAAGGAATTACCGATCCGGGCGATATTTTAAATGCATTGCATAAAGGCGTTCAGGAAGCTTTGCGCCAGGGTAACAACGAGATCAACACAAACGATGGTATGGACGTTTCTATTATCGCCATAAACGATTCAATAGGTACGCGTTTGTGGGCTGGCGCAAACAGGCCATTGATCTTAATTACTAAAGACGGAGAATTTGATAAGTTGGATGGAAATAAATATCCAATTGGAGGTTCTCAGTTCGATATCAAACGTGAGTTCACCACTAGAACAGTTCAATTAAGCAAGCCTACAATGGCCTACTTATCTTCAGACGGTTATGCCGATCAGTTTGGTGGGCCAAATGGAAAAAAATTCATGGTAAAACGTTTCCACGATCTGTTAATGGAGGTTCATTTGAAAGAAATGAATACTCAAAGAGATTTGTTAAATGGATCTTTTGAAGAGTGGAGAAGAGATCATGAACAGATAGATGACGTTTTGGTTGTGGGAGTTGCATTATAAAAAAAAAGTACTATTTTTGTATATAAATCAAATGGTTTAAACCTCTTAGGAGTTTTGCCATCAAATGATAAAAACAAACATGAGATCGATCAAATTAATATTACCGGTTATAGCTACAGTAGTTATGACCCTAACTTCTTGCCACAAAAAAGAAACTGTGGAAGTTGATAATGAAACTCAATCAGTAGTTGATAATGCGGTAGCTGAGCAAGAGTTCATGGCCATGGTACCGGCAACAAATGGTGTAGCTATTAACACTAAAGGTACGGGTGCGGATAAAGGAAGATCTTCATTGCTTCCTAGTCCTTGTGATTCTTTACACTTAATTTCAGGTGATACAAACTGGACAGCGGGTAACCACGTTCACCCAACTTATACGATGAATTTCAATAGTACCGGAACTAACAGTTGCGTTCAGATCCCTGATAACAAGATCCGTCAGGGTATTTTACAAGTTCGTTTGCACGGAAGAGTAAAATTAGCGGGTAGCTTTATGGTTATTAAACTTCTTGGTTATAAAGCTGCAAACAGCGATCCAAACAAATTGATCACTTATTCTTGCGATAGTATGGTGCTTAAAACAGTTCAAAACAGTACTGTTACTGGTATCCGTGAGTTTAACTTCAAGATCATTGGTGGTAAATGTGTGGGTAATGGTTGGACAACCCTTTATTCTACCGATAGAAATATCAAGATCAACATGAATAACGATGATATTCAGATCTGGGGTACCTCAAGTGGAACCAATCGTTTGAACCGCACGTTTACAGTTGATGTTCCTGCTGGTCAGCCTTTAACGAAGCATAAAGCGTGTCAATTCATCTCTTCAGGTATTCTTAGTTTAACTCCAAACGGCTTCAAAACACGGACCGTGGATTACGCTAGCGGAACAGGTGGAGATGCTTGCGATGATGACGCTACTTTCTCGGTAAATGGAAATACAGTTGCATTTAAATTAAAATAAGCCGATATTTCCGGCCGCAATGACAGAGGTATTTGAGATATATGAAAAAATGGAACGCAATAATATATTGCTTTCATTCAAGGGAGAAGTGACCTCTGACCTTTTAACTTCTATACTTCAGATCATGGAAAACAAAATGGATGATCTGCAGGAAGAGCCTAAAATGAAGAAAAAGGTTTACAATGTTTTAGTAGAATGTCTTCAAAATCTATATCATCATATGGACGAGGTGCCCGATGCCAGGGCGCAAAAGTTAAAATCGGCCATTTTCATGATCGGAAAACTGGAAAGCCTTTACACTATATTTACCGGTAACTACATTTTGAACGAAAATATATCGGGATTAAAAGCACGCTTGGATAAAGTTAATTCTTTGAATAAGGAGGAGCTAAAACACTACTATAAAGAAGTGCTCAATAATGGGGAAATGTCGCTTAAAGGCGGGGGTGGTTTAGGAATGATAGATATAGCCCGAAAAACGGGTGAAAAAATTGATTATAATTTTTTGTGGAAATTAAGGGGCGTTCCATCCCTGAGAATTCAATTGAATTCTATAAACCTTTGGTTGATGCTTTGGATAAGTATTCTTCTTCGTCTAAGCCATCTACAACCGTAAATGTTCAGTTAGAATATTTTAATACTTCGTCTTCAAAATGTATCCTTGATGTTTTCAAGAAATTGGAAAGCATTCACAAAGGTGGTAGCGCTGTTACAATTAACTGGCACTATGAAGAAGATGATGAAGATATGTTAGAAGCCGGTGAAGATTATCAAGCGATCATCAACGTGCCATTCAAAATGGTAATGGTGAACGAGTAATTTTTGAACCTTTTTCAATAAAACTCCCCTCTGAAAACAAGCGTTTTTAGAGGGTTTTTTATTATATTTGTACCCTTAATTTTTTAACAGAAAGTATGTCGAAGATCACCGAGATTTTAGGTTCAAAAGCTGACGGATTATTGAACCATACCTGTAAGACCATTTCAAAAGACCAAATACACTTGCCGGGTTCGGATTTTGTGGACCGCATTTTTGCGGGAACAAACCGCAATCAGCAAACCTTAAACAACCTTGCCCGCCTTTATTCAAATGGCCGCCTGGCAAATACAGGATACATGAGTATTTTACCGGTTGATCAGGGCATTGAACATAGCGCCGGCGCATCGTTTGCCCCAAATCCCATGTATTTTGATAGCGAGAACATCGTGAAGCTTGCCATTGAGGGTGGTTGTAACGCTGTGGCTTCAACTTATGGTGTTTTGGGTTCGGTTTCGCGTAAATACGCCCACAAGATCCCTTTCATCGTAAAGATCAATCACAACGAATTTATATCGTATCCTAACCGCTTCGATCAGATCATGTTCGGAACTATTAGAGATGCCTGGAATATGGGCGCAACAGCCGTTGGAGCTACTATCTATTTTGGATCAGCAGAATCTGCTCGTCAAATTGTTGAAGTGGCAAAAGCTTT
Organism: Bacteroidia bacterium; assembly: GCA_044229315.1. Lineage (GTDB taxonomy): Bacteria > Bacteroidota > Bacteroidia > B-17B0 > Aurantibacillaceae > Aurantibacillus. The sequence continues at coordinate 1,367,715 of JBGATG010000001.1, read as the reverse complement.
TGAAATGGCCCACGAATTGGGAATGGCTACAGTTTTATGGTGTTATACCCGTAACAGCGCGTTTAAGAAAGATGGCGTGGATTATCATACAGCTGCCGATCTTTCATCTCAAGCTAACCACTTGGGTGTCACAATACAAGCCGACATTATTAAACAAAAACTTTCCGATAAAAATGGTGGTTACACGGCTATCGGACACGGTAAAACTCATCCAAAAGTATATTCAGAATTAACTACCGACCATCCAATTGATCTTTGTCGTTACCAAGTGGCAAATTGCTACATGGGGCGCATGGGTTTAATTAATAGTGGTGGAGAAAGCAAAGGCGCTAGTGATCTTGCTGAAGCAATTGAAACCGCGATAATTAATAAACGCGCGGGCGGTCAAGGGTTGATCAGTGGACGCAAAGCATTTCAAAAACCGATGAAAGAAGGAGTTGGTTTATTGAATAGCATTCAAGACGTTTATTTAGATAAAACAATTACAATTGCGTAATACGATTGAATGTGGTTATGACCATATCATAACTCATCATTCATCATTCAAAATTTTAAAACATGGGTTGGTTCAAACGATTAAAAGAAGGAATTACAACAAGTACCACTGAGAAGAAAGAAACTCCGGAAGGATTGTGGTATAAATGCCCTTCATGTAAGAAGATCAATACGGCTCAGGATCATTCGGCCCATAAATACGTTTGTATCGATTGCGGCCATCATGAACGTATTTCGAGTAGAGAATATTTCGAGATCATTTTTGACAATAACCAATTCACTGAATTACATGAGAATTTAGTAAGCGGTGATCCATTGGAATTCTCTGATACAAAAAAATACACTTCCCGTTTAACCGATACTATTAAAAAAACCGGTTTAAAAGATGCTTTACGCAGTGCCTATGGAAAAGTAAATGGTGAAGATCTCGTGATCTGTTGCATGGATTTTGGTTTCATTGGCGGAAGTATGGGAAGTGTAGTAGGAGAGAAGATCGCTCGTTCCATTGACTTCTGCATTAAAACAAGATCGCCCCTGTTGATCATTTCTAAAAGTGGTGGCGCTCGCATGATGGAAGCAGCATTTTCTTTAATGCAAATGGCTAAAACATCTGCGAAACTGAGCCAATTAGCACAACATAAATTACCCTATATTTCTTTATTAACCGATCCAACCACAGGGGGTGTAACCGCTAGTTATGCTATGCTGGGAGATCTGAACATTGCCGAACCAAATAGTCTAATTGGTTTTGCAGGTCCTCGCGTTGTAAAGGAAACTATTGGAAAAGACCTCCCAAAAGGCTTTCAAACGGCCGAATTTGTGCTCGAACATGGCTTTATTGATAAGATCATTGTTCGCACAGAGTTGAAAGATAAGCTGAGTTCTATTTTAAAAATGTTGAAGAATTAAAATCGTCATCAGATTTAACGTCGCACACTACATTTTTTGACATATGTCAAAAAACTCACTTCCGATACTTCCATTTTCTCTTTAGTTCACTTGATTTTATACTTATGATTACTAATTAGTTATAGGTGAAAAATCCTTTATTTATATCAAATATAAATAAAGGATTTTGACAGCTGAATGTGTAAAATACTCAGATGAAATTGACGCCTAATTTGGATGCGACCCCTATTTTTTGTACTTTCGCCCCAGATCTGCTTAAGAAAAGGCAAATTAAATTAACCAAAAAAATAGATATGAAGAAAACAGTTCTAATTGTACCAGCATTGTTCGCTACAATGCTTACGTACGCACAAGGATCACACAGCGTGGCTTGCACGTCTGATGATCCGGTTTTAAACAAAAAGGGTCACGCAATCCTTCCTAAGGCTGGTGACATTGCATTGGGATTCAATGCTATTCCAGCAATGGACCTTGTTTTTAACTCACTTCGTTACGTGAGTATTATGGGTAACAGTGCTCCTGTTGCTAACAACGTAGCAGGCCCAACTAACCAGTTCGTTCAGGGTTCAAACAACCAGATCGTTGGTAAGTACTTCCTTGAAGACAAAGCTGCTATCCGTGTGAAGATCGGATTCAACACCCTTTCTGGTTCATTCGTGAATCAAGTTCAGGATGCTGAAGTAATGTACAATGCAACTTTAGGAACTGCTGAAGATATTCAAGCCGCTTCTTTAGTTAAAGTGGAAGACAAATTAAAGTACTCAAAAAGTAACATCATGGTAACTGCAGGTTACGAGATGAGAAGAGGGTACCGTCGTTTACAAGGTTTTTATGGTGGTGAGATCGGAATTGGTGGAACATCGGCTCGTCAAAACGTTACTTATGGTAATGCTTTCTCTGATGTTTATGCAGTTCAATACACTACTAACTTCAACTCAGCTGCTACAGCTAACCAATTGCCATCTAGTGGTAGAACGGTTCGTAATCTTTGGACAAAAGAAAGAGGTGGTATCCGTTTTGGTGTAAGAGGTTTTGTTGGTGTTGAATATTTTGTATTCTCTAAGATATCTGTGGCTGCTGAGTATGGCTGGGCTTATTCGATCACAACTCGTAGAGGCGCTAAATCAACTCAAGAAGTTTTTGTTAACGGTCAAACTGGTCCACATGTGTTCCAGGAGGAAGTTGACACTGATAACTCTGAGAAAACAAAAGGTTTCGCGGTAGATAACAACGCCGGTAACGTTTTCTCAATGAATAATACATTGGGCGGTAACACTGCATTAAATGGTGGTGCTGGCGCGATCATGTTGATCTTCCATTTCTAATTAATTAAACCAAATAAATAAAAATATAAATAATTAAAATATAAAGTCATGAAAAAAACAATATTAGCTCTTACAGTTCTTGCCGCAACCGCGTTTGTTGCTTGTAAGAAAAAAACTACTTCTGAACTTACAGCTACTGATGTAACAGGTTCTACTACAGTTCAAGGTGTTTGTACAAAAAATGTGATCACTCCAAATGGTGGTGGTAACTGGACATCTTCAAACACAATTCCTGCTGCAGGAGTATTAGTTCAAATTAAAGTGAACAAAAATCAATTGTATCCTTCATCAGTTGCAACTGGTGCTGATGTTTATTCAGCTACTACTGGAACAAATGGTGTTTGGTCAATGTCAGTTAAATCTAACGCTACAGGTGTTAACGCATATTTAACTATGGCAGGTTTCAATGGCACTCAAGATACTTTGATCAACGGTGTTACCAAAACAGGTTTGTGGGCTAACTATTTTGGTCCAAACCCAACTAACATCACTTTGGTTATGGGAACTACTTACGATTACGGTTTGTATCAATTTAACGCTACTAACTTAACTTCGTTCCCTAATAACATCATGATCGGAAGCGCTATCGTTTCTGGTTCAGTTAGCTTACGTCATGTATTGAAAACAGTTGTTACTGGTACAGCTGCTAATACTTCATTTGGTTTCACTAATACTGCTATCCCTTCAGGTGCTACAGTATATATGACCTTATCTAACGATCCAACTACTTTGGCTCCAAAAATGTATCAAACAACAACTGATGCAACTGGTCGCTATTCATTCACTTTCCCAACTGTACCTTCAGGTACTCCAGGTTTCCCACAAAACGGAACAATTTGGGTGGCTGACCGCAATGGTTCACAAGATACAGTTAACGTATTGAATGGTGCTAACAATGGTATCACTGCTGGTTTACCTGGTGTTCACCAAAGTGCTACCACTACTCAAAACGGATTATTCAACAATGAGATCCGTAACGCAACTAACATTGCTCAAAACGCATTTACTCCTAACTAATCATTAGGTTCTAATAAAATTAAAAGGCTCTCCCAGCGGAGAGCCTTTTTTTTGTGCTTTTGAAATGGCTTTTCCTTAGTTATTCGAAAGCAATTTTTTTATTTGGGGCGTGCCCTCGCCGGATACACGTTGGAAGTTCGGGTCGGGCTGAAGTTTACCCTGAGCTTCGAAGGGTCACGTGCTCTTTTTGTAATGGAATTTCTAGAAGCAGAAAGGAGTTCAAACTCACGACTGCGGCGGCTCCATCCCTCACGCGTGAATGGAATTACTCGCAATAACATTGTACCCTAAAGGTTGCGAAAGCGCTTTGCACATGTTGCTGCCAACATTTGATCTCGTATAGGGACCACTGAAATGTAGGTTAGCTTATTGAAGAATAATTTGTTTCGGTAGGACAAGTGTCCCGACAAACAAAAAGCCCCTGATCTCTCAGAGGCTTTTCGAATTTATGTTTAAGCTTATTTAGCGGCTTCCTTAGCGGCTTTGATCTTAGCTTTGATATTCTCGGTGGTTAATGAACCCGGACGCTCAATTGGCGAGCCTGTAGCTCTATCCCAAATTAAACTTGCTAAAACACCTAAAGCGCGACTTACACCGAACAATACAGTGTAGAAATCGTACTCGTGCATACCATAGTGAACTAACAGTGCACCAGAGTGCGCGTCAACATTTGGCCAAGGGTTCTTGATCTTGCCTGTTCCTTCTAAAATAGGAGGGGCTACTTCATAAACCATTTGAACTATTTCGCAAATATCATCATGCTTGATCCATGTTTTATAGAAATCTTGTTGTGCGGTGAAACGAGGATCTGTTTTACGCAATACGGCGTGACCGTATCCCGGTACAACTTTACCTTCGGTAAGGGTCTTTTTAATATACTCGGCAATTTGTTCTTTGCTTGGTAACCCCCCACCTAAATTCTCTTTCAATTCCATGATCCAGTTCAACACTTCCTGGTTAGCTAAGCCGTGTAAAGGACCAGCCAATCCATTCATACCGGCAGCAAATGCCAAATATGGATCAGCTAAAGCAGAACCAACTAAGTGAGTTGTATGCGCCGAAACGTTTCCTCCTTCGTGGTCAACGTGAATAGTTTGATATAAACGCATTAAACGTTTGAAGTCAACCTGGTCGTAACCTAACATGTGCGCAAAGTTTGCCGCCCAGTCTAATTTATGATCCGGCTCTATGTGTACACCATTTTTATATTTACGACGGTAGATATATGCTGCAATACGTGGTAAACGCGCGATGAGGTTCATTGAATCTTCATACGCGTAATCCCAATATTCTTTTTTGCTCATTCCATTAGCATAAGCCTTTGCAAAAACTGATTCTGTTTGCATTGCCATTACGCCAATAACAAATTGTGTCATTGGATGTGTATCCACAGGTAATTTTTCAATTACATCGAATACATGTTTAGGAACGTTATTACGTTTTGTCCATTCATTAGTAATGAATGTTACATCTTCTTGAGTTGGTAATTCTCCCACAAGCATTAGGTAAAATATACCTTCCGGCAAAGGTTCAGTTCCGCCTGGTGCTTTTGGTAATTGCTTACGCAGTTCAGGAATAGAATATCCGCGGAAACGGATCCCTTCCTCGGGATCAAGTCGCGACGTTTCGGTAACCATACCCACCATACCGCGCATCCCTTGATACACTTGGGCTACAGTGATCTCACCTAATTTTAGATCGCCATTATTTTTGATAATGTCTTTAATATCTGCTGCAAGCACATCAGCTTTAGCTTTGAATTTTTCTTTCAATTTGTCCATACCAATAAGGAATTAACTCCTGCTAATTTAAACAGTGGTTTTATAATAAACTAGTAAAAGGCTTTATTTTTTTATTTCAAGAATTTAAAGGAATCGCCTATAAAACGGGCGTTATCCCCCAGTTGTTCTTCAATACGTAAAAGCTGGTTGTATTTGGCGATCCTATCGGTACGGCTGGCCGAACCGGTTTTGATCTGCCCGCAGTTAAAGGCCACCGCCAGGTCGGCAATAGTGGTATCTTCGGTTTCTCCACTACGGTGACTCATTACCGAGCTATAGCTGTTGGTATGAGCCAATTGCACAGCATTTGCCGTTTCGGTAAGACTACCAATTTGGTTCACTTTTACAAGGATTGAGTTGGCAACGCCCTTATCAATTCCTTTTTGAAGAAAGTCTACGTTTGTTACAAAAAGATCATCGCCCACTAATTGTACTTTTTCGCCGATCTTATCGGTCAATAGTTTCCAACCGTTCCAATCTTCTTCGCCACAACCATCTTCAATAGAAAGAATTGGATATTTCTTGCACCAGGCGGCCCAATAGTCTACCATTTGCGCGGCAGTTAATTTATCGCCGGTTGATTTTTTGAAATGATATACTTTTTTGTCGGCGTCGTAAAATTCAGAAGCCGCAGCATCTATAGCAATGTAAATATCTTTACCTGCTTTGTAGCCCGCTTTATCAATCGCTTGCATTACGGCTTTAATGGCGTCTTCGTTATTCTTGAAATCAGGAGCAAATCCACCTTCATCACCAACGTTAGTGCTCATTTTTTGCGATTTTAATACAGCTTTTAAATGGTGAAATACTTCAGTCCCCATTTGTAAAGCCTCGCTGAAATTCTCGGCACCCACAGGCATGATCATGAATTCCTGAAAATCAATCCCATTATCGGCATGCGCGCCACCATTCAAAATATTCATGAGCGGAATAGGGAGAGTGTTTGCATTCACACCACCAACATAACGGTATAAAGGTTGACGACATTCTTCAGCGGCTGCCTTAGCAACGGCTAAAGAAACACCTAAAATGGCATTAGCGCCTAATTGTGCTTTGTTCTTTGTGCCATCCAAAGCAATTAATGCTCTATCAATTGCGTTTTGATCAAAAATATATGCCCCTTTTAAGTTCTCGCGAATAATAGTGTTTACATTATTCACTGCTTTAAGAACGCCTTTTCCCATATAGGTCTTCTTGTCATTGTCGCGCAGTTCAACAGCCTCGTGCGTACCCGTACTGGCACCTGAAGGCACCGCGGCTCTGCCTAAAATCCCATTTTCGGTAATTACATCTACCTCAATGGTAGGGTTTCCTCTTGAATCTAAAATTTGACGCGCAATAATTGAATTTATATATGACATAAAGGGTTGTTTTGATGCGCCAAAAATATGGATTTTAAGGGGTGTTGTGAATAAAATGTTATGAGCATTTTTAACATAATGAATACCAAAAAATTGCATTTGCTTTTCTTGGCAAAGTGAGCTAACTTTAAAGAAGGGTTAAAACAGTACTCATGAAGAAAATTTTATCTTTTACAGTAATTAGTTTGTGTACCATTAATGCTTCTGCGCAAGTGTTATTTGGAACTTTTAAGAATAATGGTATTGAAAACTCGGTAAAGCTCGATATCTCTTCGGCTACATTTTCAACTGTAAATACTTTAAATACAACTAAAGGAATTGCTCAGGGAATCACAAGTTTCGATAAACTGAATGCTCGATATTTTAATCTCACGGAAGATCAGATAATGATCATCGACGCGCAAACCGGCGCAGCGATCGACAGCATTAGCAATACCCCACGTTTATACAACATCGAATTTGATCAGGGAAGTAACCGATTGGTGGGCACCAGATGGAATGGAAGTGTGATGTTATTTTCACAGTTGGATCTTTCTACAATGGTTTTTAGCGATCTCGACACCATAGCTAATACCATGGGTGTTTGGCAGGGAGAAACAGCTTTTGATGGCGCAACAAATAGGTATTTTAATGTCACAGATTGGAGGATCACTATCATTGATGCTCAAACCGGTGGCATTATTGATTCTATAAATGATTTTTCCGTAAGAATGAAGGGGATTGAGTTTGATGCCGCAAGCAATCGTTTGATCGGAACACGTTGGACAGGGACAAGTGAAGTTTTTACAACGCTTGATTTGGCAACAAATACATTTACAAGCTTTGGATCCTTACCGGGAGTTGAAGGAGTTGTTCAAGGAGAGACTGCGTTTGATGCCGTGAACAATCGTTATTTTAATATTACGAATCTGGGGATATTAGTAATTGACGTAAACACCGGGAATATTATTGATACCATTGCGAACACGGTGCAAATGAAAGGAATTGAACTCTACACAATTCTTGAGAACGCTGTTGTTGTTGGTCCGCTTACAACATCAGGAATTCAAGTTTATCCAAATCCGGCGATAAATGAAGTGACGATCTCCACCGAAGTAAAAGAATCTCCGATCTTTTTGACCGATCTTTCGGGAGGGAAAACGTACAGTATTAAAAGCGAAGGCGCTTCAACTAAATTCAACATGGAACATCTTCCATCTGGTTGCTACATGGTGAGAGACGCAAACAATAATACAAAGATCTTGGTTAAGCCGTAGACTCCTTTTATTTACTTTTTTTCTCTTTTAATAAGGCGTTTTATCAAAATTTGTCTGTTAAAAACATCATCCCCTTTGTAAATTAGCGGGACATCTAACTACTATCTTCACCAAATGCAGCATCCTCTTAAAACACTGGCCGCATTAGCTTCGCTTTTCCTTATTTTGGGGTTAACGGCTTTTGTTTATCCTACTGACGGGATAAAAATTGGAAACGCTGTTTTGAAATTTCCGGAGTTAGCGGAGTTCATCAATAAAAAGGAGCAGAAAAAAGACATTTCAAAAATTTTGGCTCTGGCCGACAAGATCAATGCGGATGATTCTCTGGCAGCTATTGATCCCAACGCAACGGATTCTTTAGTTACCGATACAGCCGTAGTAAAGCTCATCAATACCATTCAATTCAGAAATAAGGCAGCTTTGGATGGTTTTTTCAACGCGCTTTCGAAAATAAAAACAGAACCAAATAGTATTCGCGTGTTGCATTATGGGGATTCGCAAATCGAGTGCGATCGCATTACGGATTATTTGCGAATGAAATTGCAATCACAGTTTGGCGGTAATGGTCCCGGATTTATCTCGTTAATGCCAATTTCGCAAAGTGTGACCAATAAAATTGTGAATGGTTATGGCTGGGATAGATACCAAACATTCACATCTAAAGATAAACGTGTGAAGCATAACAATTATGGATTCACAGGTGGATTTACGCGCTTTACTACTTACAAACCATTAACAGATACAAGTGCCACCATTTCAACTAACGTTTCTATTAGTACAACAAAATTTGCCGGAACAAATAATCTTGGATACAAGAAAATAAAACTGTTCTACGGTGGTGCGCAATCAAAAGTGTGGTGTGAGTTTTATGATGGCCCGGCTTTGAGCAGCGCTGATAGTTTAGCGCAAGGCGGAAATTTCAATATCAAAGAATACTCGGTGTCAACTTCCACACACGAATTTAAATTCAAAGGAAAAGATAGTCCGGATTTTTACGGCGCATCATTGGAGTCAGATTACGGTGTTTACGTTGACAACATTGCTCAACGCGGAAGCTCAGGAACTTTTTTCCAGCACATTAACTTCGGGCAATTAAAAGCATTCTACGATAAATTAAATGTGCGTTTGATCATTTTGCAATATGGTGGAAATGCTTTACCATCTTTGAAAACCAAAGAGAACGTTACGAATTTTGCGAGTTTCTTTAATGGGCAGATCTCTATTATTAGAAAAGCCGCGCCTAACGCCAGCATTTTATTTATTGGTCCGGCCGATATGGGTGTGAAAGAGGGAACGGATTATGTAACACACCCCATGCTGGAAGATACGCGCGATGCATTGCGAGAAGTTGCGTTCAATAATGGATGTGCGTTTTTTGATATGTACGACGCCATGGGAGGAAAGAATAGTATGAGCAGTTGGGTAGATGAAAAAATGGCAGCAAGCGATTATATCCATTTCAGTCCGCAAGGCGCACGAAAGATCGCAACGCTTCTGTATTCGTCATTGATCGCCAATTATAATAACTACGTAAAAACAAAAGGAACAAAGTGAGAAAAATAATTGGTTTAATACTTGCGGTTTGTTTTTCTCAATGGATTGTAGCTCAATCGTCGGTTGGAACATATTCATTCATCAACTACGACCAAAATCGTTTGATGTTTGATAAGGACAGTTCCACATACATGGAGCTTTTCAAAAAGATGAATGAGGTAAATGGTGGCGACGTCAAAAAATTAACCATAGTACACATTGGCGGATCGCATGTGCAGGGCGGCACCTGGAGCAATTCATTTTTGGAAGGTTTCCAGCAATCATTTAATGTGCAGGGTGGAGGATACTTTGTGTTCCCTTATAAATTGGCAAAAACAAACGGTCAGCCTTACGCGCGTAGTTTTGGAACGGGTAGTTGGAAGAAATGTCGCTGCGTGCAAAAAGACTTTTGCTTACCACTTGGAATGAACGGTATGAGCGTGAGTACAAACGACAGCGCAAATACCTTCGGTGTGTCTCTCACTAACAAAGCTGTTTGTCGCAAATTTAATTCGGTAAAGATCTATCATAATTTCAACTGCAGTTTTGAATTGAATTGCAATATGCATGTGAATAAAGAAGATTGCAAAGATGAAGGTTATACTGTTTTTGAATTTGATAGATTGTTGGATTCTGTTGTGTTTCAGGTTCACAAAACGGACACAATCACAAAAGATTTTACGCTCTATGGATTTTCACTGGAAGATAAGACATCATCAGGATTTTATTTAGCTGGATTAGGAGCGAATGGAGCGTCGAGTAATTCGTTTTTACGTTGTAATTTCTTTGTTGCCCAGTTAAAAACCATCAAGCCTGATCTTGTAGTGCTTTCTCTTGGGGTAAATGATGTACAGGGAAAAGGATTTACTAAGGAAGAATTCATTCAGCACTATGATTCATTGATCAATCTTGTAAAAGAAGCCGCGCCAAATTGTGCGATCCTGCTTACTACCACTACAGATAATTACATTCGCCGAAAAACGCCGAATAAACGAACCGAAACTGCACGAGAAGCACTTATTGAAGTCATGAAACATCATCAATGTGCCGTGTGGGATATGTATGAGATCATGGGCGGCTTTAAATCTATTTACAAATGGTATAAAACCGGTTTGGCCGCGCGCGATAAGATCCACTTTAGTCCAAAAGGCTATAAGATCTCGGGAACATTGATGTTCGAGGCCTTGTACAAGAGTTATATTACCAATCAGAAGCTCGTAAACAAATAGAGTGGTTAAAACATATTCTGCAGTTTAACCCCGAACAGCCCTTGCTGTTCACGCATATGTTCTTCTGGGGATTTTTTGCAGTGTGTTTGCTTGGCTACTCTTTTATTTACAAGACCAATAAGGCGCGTTCGATCTATCTTTTACTGTTCAGTTTCTTTTTTTATTACAAGACCAACGGCGTTTTTATTTTACTGTTATTGTTTACGATCGTAAGCGATTATTGCTGGGGAATTTTGATCGCGCGATCCAAAGAAGCATTTAAACGTAAGCTCTTTCTAACCTTCAGCGTAATTTTAAATCTCTCGCTACTCAGTTATTTTAAGTATTCTTATTTTTTTGTAAGTAGTGGAAATCAGCTGTTTGGCACAAGTCATCACTATTTTAACGAGTTCGCGCAATTTTCGAACACATTTTTTGGAACAGAGTTTAGATTAGATAAGCTTCTCACGCCTATTGGTGTTTCCTTTTTTACATTTCAGTCTTTGTCGTACACCATCGATGTTTATCGAAGTAAGGTAGAGCCCGTAAAAAACATTTTCGATTATGGATTTTTCGTGTGTTTCTTCCCGCATTTAGTGGCCGGGCCTATTGTAAAAGCACATCAATTCCTTTATCAGATCTATCAACCGTACAATTTAACGCGATTTGAATTTGGCATGGCCACGTTTTGGATCATGAATGGTTTTGCTAAGAAAATTGTAGCAGATTACATTGCGGTAAATTTTATTGACCGCGTTTTTTCAAGTCCGCATTTGTACACGGGATTAGAAGCAGTAATGGCAATTTTTTCTTATTCATTACAGGTTTACATGGATTTTAGCGGTTACACTGACATAGCAATTGGTATAGCACTTCTTCTCGGATATAGACTAAAAACCAATTTTAAATCTCCCTACAAAGCCCTTAGCACAAGCGAATTTTGGAAGCGTTGGCATATTTCTTTGTCGAGTTGGCTTCAGGAGTATTTATATATTCCTCTTGGGGGAAATCGTTCAGGAACCATTGGTTCTTACGTTTGTATTGTGATCATTTCCTTGTTCATGGTTTTGTTGAGCGGAAAATTATGGTTATTGTTTTTCCTTGCCGGGCTTTTCTTACTACTCGTTTTTTTAGCCTTCGCGTTTCCTTCAATTAAACAAAGCATAAACACCAACATTAATTTAATGGTGACCATGTTGCTTGGTGGTTTGTGGCATGGAAGTAGTTGGTTGTTTTTGATCTGGGGCGGATTAAACGGTTTAGGATTGATCATTCATAAATTCTGGCAAAAGATATCGCCGTTCAAAGGCACGGAAAATATCCCCATCAAAATAATATTGATGCTTGTTACGCTTACATTCATCAGTTTCACACGAATTTATTTCAGAAGTCCAAGTATAGATGTTGTGAACGAGATCTACGATCGTATTGGTAACCATTTTTCGATGTATTTGTTGTGGGATATCATTGTTGGATATTGGGCGGTTTTAGCCGTGGTTTTGTTGGGGTATTTGATCCATTGGATCCCCGAAACCATCAAAGAAAAATACCGAGCCGCTTTTGCAAATCTTCCGGTTCCCGCTATGGTAGCGGTTTGTAGCCTCATCATCTTCTTTTTATACCAGATCATGAGCAGTGAAATGCAACCCTTTATTTATTTCCAATTTTAGGGCGTTTTACTAGCCTTTTTAGTATCTTTAAGCGTTATTTTTTGCGTGAGCAAACTCTGTAAAATAGCGTTTTTGTTGATCCTTGTCCCAAACCTGTTTTTTGGACAGGAAGTAGCAACCCCGCCGGTTACTCAAAAAGAGAACGCGAGGTTTGTTGTAAAAGTTGATGCGGGCGTTCCAAAAACCATCACTAGTACTTTATTTCGTAAGTCTTTCAATGGATTTTACGACGCTAGTATTTCGTTTAATATTCGTACTTCCGGAAATTTTTATTTTGGGATCGGTTATCAAAACGTTTTTTTTAAAGCTAATGCTGCATTGAAGATGAAAACGGTGTCCAATTCAACGGTTGCTTTTTCATATGATACGAGGGTGTTAGCTGATTGTCCATTTGCAACATTGAGTTATGACAGATGGATAAAAGATAATGCCTATGTGACCTATGGATTAGCTTACGGATTTATGCAGGCAAAGTATACAAGCGTTTTCGATGATTCTTCCGCTAAGAACCTGCCATTCATTAACAAGGGGTTTAGCGCGCAATATATTCGTCCTTCAATCAACTGGAATTTTATCGATCGTGATAATCCCTGGATCTCTTTCAAAGTTTTTATTGCGTACACAACGGTTCTTTATAAATATGATCCCCGTGCGCCACGACTCGCGCATTTGGAACTTGGCACAAATGATAATCCACCAAAGCTATATTCCAATAAATATTACATTAGTTGGTTGACCGTGGGATTTGGATTGAATTTTTTAATAGGAAAAAGTAAGGCTTAAGATATGATCACTGCAGAAACACCCGTAAAATTTGATAGAAAGAAATTAAAGGACGACACCTTGCTTGGGCTTTACAAAAGTATTTTGAAACCTCGCATGATCGAAGAAAAGATGTTGCTTTTACTTCGTCAGGGTCGCATTGCTAAATGGTTCAGTGGCATCGGACAGGAAGCTATCAGCGTTGGTGTTGCTTCGGCAATGAACACTGATGAATTTATTTTGCCAATGCATCGCAATTTGGGCGTTTTCACCACGCGACAAATTCCTTTGAACAGATTGTTCTCGCAGTTTCAAGGGAAACCTGGAGGATTTACACAAGGTCGCGACCGTTCATTCCATTTTGGCACACAAGAATATAAAATTGTGGGAATGATCTCACATTTAGGTCCGCAATTGGGTGTTGCCGATGGTATTGCACTAGCCGATATTTTAAAGAAAGATAAAAAAGTTACTGCGGTATTTAGCGGAGATGGTGGAGCGAGTGAAGGAGATTTTCACGAAAGCATAAATACAGCAGCCGTTTGGAATTTGCCGGTGATCTTTATAATTGAGAACAACGGTTACGGATTGAGCACACCAAGCAACGAGCAATTCAAATGTAAATCGTTTGCCGATAAAGCAATTGGTTACGGCATTGAAGGAATTAGTATTGATGGAAATAATTTATTGAAGGTTTACGAAACTGTAAAGACTTTGGCAGAGGATCTTCGTCAAAATCCTCGCCCTGTTATTTTGGAATGTGTTACGTTCCGTATGCGCGGACATGAAGAGGCGAGTGGAACAAAATATGTTCCTAAAGAATTGTTTGATGTGTGGGGCAGAAAAGATCCTGTTACTAATTTTGAAAAATTCTTATTGGGAGAAGGTGTTTTAACTGAAGAGATCATTGAGAGATTTCGAGCTGAAATAAAAAAAGAAATTGAAGATGGATTGGAGATCGCATTTGCTGAAACATTACCAAAACCTGACACTGAAAAGGAATTGCGTGAAATGTATAAAGCATTTCAAGTAGATGAGAAAGTGCCAAGCGGATCAAAAACAAATATGCGTTTTATTGACGCCATTAGCAACGGGATGAAATTGGCCATGCGTAAACATTCTAATTTGGTATTGATGGGCCAAGATATTGCGGATTACGGAGGGGTTTTTAAAATTACTGAAGGATTTGTGGAGGAATTTGGAAAAGGCAGAGTGCGTAATACGCCATTGTGTGAAAGCGCAATATTGGGAAGTGGATTTGGATTATCTATCAATGGTTACAAAGCTATGGTGGAAATGCAGTTCGCGGATTTTGTGAGCGAAGGAATTACTCAAATTGTAAATAATTTAGCAAAAAGTCATTACCGTTGGGGACAAAACGCCGACGTTGTTGTGCGCATGCCAACGGGCGCTGCTGTTGCCGCAGGACCATTTCACTCACAGAGTAACGAGGCATGGTTTTTTAAAACTCCTGGGTTAAAAATTGCATATCCTGCATTTCCATCAGACGCAAAAGGATTATTGCTAACCGCGTTTGATGATCCAAATCCTGTAATGTTCTTTGAACATAAGGCTTTGTACAGAAGTATTAGTGAAGATGTGGCCGATGAATACTACAATATTCCATTCGGAAAAGCGCGTTTGGTGAAGGAAGGAAATGAGCTTACCATTGTGACTTACGGATTGGGAGTTCACTGGGCTTTGGAATTGCTGAACGATAACTCGGATATAAAGGCAGACCTGATTGATCTAAGAACTTTAGCGCCGCTGGATACTGAGACAATTTTTGCTTCTGTAAAAAAGACCGGAAAGGTTTTTGTGTTGCATGAAGATACTTTAACCGGAGGAATAGGAGGAGAGATCGCGGCGCTGATCACCGAAAATTGTTTTGAACATTTGGACGCACCGGTAATGCGTGAAGGAAGTTTAGACACGCCGGTGCCGATGAACGCTGATCTTGAACATAATTTTTTACCGAAAGAAAGATTCAAAGAGAAATTATTAAAACTGAAAAACTACTAAATATGATAAAGCAAAACGATACTTACACACACGAGTTTCAATTCTCGCAAAAAGAAGTTCAAGCATTTGCCGATGCAACAGGCGATAAAAATCCTGTGCACTTGGACGCGGCTTACGCTGCTACAACCATGTTTAAAAAACCAATTATGCACGGGATGTTAAGCGCGTCGTTGTTCAGTAAAGTATTTGGAACATTATTCCCCGGGGAAGGAACAATTTATTTAAAACAATCTCTGTCATTCTTGCGCCCAATGTATGTGGATACAGCGTACGAAGCACATTTTTTGGTGAAGGAAGTTGTAGCCGAAAAAAACAGGGCTATTGTTGAGACCGTTATTAAAGACAAAGCTACAGGAGCGGTTTGTACCAGTGGAGAAGCTACTGTGATGAACGTTAACCAGATAAAATAGGCTTTCGACCGCTTGTACATTCTGGCTTACCAATACATTTGATTTATTGATATAAAAGGCTATTTTTACGAATCTAATTAACAACTATGGAACAAACTGCAACAAAACAATCACATCCTAAAGGGCTATGGGTACTATTTGGAACCGAAATGTGGGAACGCTTCAATTTTTACGGGATGCGTACTTTACTTACCCTTTTTATTGTAAATGCTTTATTGATCTCTAAAGAACAGTCGTCTATTA
Organism: Bacteroidia bacterium; assembly: GCA_044229315.1. Taxonomy (GTDB): domain Bacteria; phylum Bacteroidota; class Bacteroidia; order B-17B0; family Aurantibacillaceae; genus Aurantibacillus. The sequence continues at coordinate 1,351,723 of JBGATG010000001.1, read as the reverse complement.
TTTACGGGGGGTTTCTTGGATTGTGTTATTTAACCCCAATGTTGGGAGGATTTGTTTCTGATAGATTCCTTGGTAACAGAAATTGTATCATGTTAGGTGGTTTGTTGATGGCTTGCGGTCAGGCGCTTTTGTTCTTTAGCGCGTCCGTTTTCGCTAGCAACATTGAGCTTGCAAAAACACTTTTATATTCGGCCTTAGGTGTTCTCATTTTTGGAAATGGTTTCTTTAAACCAAACATTTCAAGTATGGTGAGCAGCTTGTATCCAAAAGAAGAAAAAAACAAATTGGATTCGGCCTTCACTATTTTTTACATGGGGATTAATGTTGGAGCTTTTTTAGGTCAATTCATTTGCCCAATTATTGGCGACGTTAAAGATCAAGTAATGCAACCTGACGGAACAATGGCAGAGGTGCGTGATCTTGGCGCTTTTAAATGGGGATATTTAGCAGCTGCTTTCGCAATGTTGATCGGTACAGCTACATTTTATCTTTTAAAAAATAAATACGTTGTAACTCCTACAGGGAAACCAATTGGAGGATTGCCTTCGAAGAATGACGCTTCTGACTTTGAAGAAGGCGAAGCGCAAAAAGCACATTTTACTTCTACGGCCTTAATCGCGTCAGTATTTGCATTCATTGGTTTGGGCGCCTTATTTCATTTTGTATTTGGCCAAAACTGGATCTACTCTTGTATCTACGGTAGCGGTTTAACTTTAGCAGGATTGATCATTTCCGACAAATCGTTAACCAAAGTTGAAAGAGATAGGATCTTGGTTATTTATATCGTTTCCTTCTTCGTTATTTTCTTCTGGGCTGCGTTTGAACAAGCCGGTTCATCATTAACCTTTATTGCCGATAATCAGTGCGATCGTAATTTCCTTGGATGGAACATGCCTCCATCAATGGTTCAGATCTTTAACGGGTTGTTCGTTGTGGCGTTAGCGATTCCATTTAGTATGTTATGGGATAAATTAAGAGCAAAAGGAAAAGAACCAATTTCTCCTATGAAACAAGCGTTTGGATTATTGTTGATCGCTTTGAGTTATTTCATCATCGCGTTCAATGTTGATGGTTTAGGAACAACAGGATTGTTAGCCGTAAAATGGTTGATCTTATTGTATTTGATCCAAACTTGCGGTGAGTTATGTTTATCACCTATCGGATTGTCGTTGGTAGGAAAGCTTTCTCCAAAGCGTTTCGCTTCTTTATTATACGGTGTGTTCTTTTTGTCAAATGCTTCTGGATATGCATTAGCCGGAACTTTAGGATCAATCTTACCTGCAACTGGTGAAGCCTTCACTAAAGCAAAAGAACTAGGCATTGATCTTCAAGGCGTACTTGATAAAAAAATAACTCCAACAGCAGATCAATTACGATTATTAGCTGAGAATAAAATTGCAGCAGTAAATCCTTCTTTCGCTGGTTTCGAGATTCATAATCTTTTCCAATTCTTTATGGTGTTTGTGGTGCTAACGGGAATTGCTTCGGTAATTCTTTTCGCCATCACTCCTAAATTGAAAAAAATGATGCACGGCGTAAGCTAGAGCATAAATTGAATACCTGTTTTAAAATAATGGCTCCTTCGGGAGCCATTATTTTTTGGTGCCGTAGGCTTTAAAATAGAATTCAAATTAAAACATTGCCAATAAAGGGCAAAACAAAATAGCGATTGGTTTTTGGAAATATTTCCCCCCTAAAGGGGTGAGAAAAAACGGCGGAACGTTTTTCTAAAATATGCTGTCCCTAAAGGGACAAGCCCCGTGAATCGGAAGTATAAACAGTATCAGACCTGTTGTTTTTCTCTTATATTTGTAAATACATGAACGAATTAGAAAAGATCCAGGATTTTAAGGGCAAATACCCTCCTCAACTTTGGCACTTGTTCTTTAGTGAAATGTGGGAGCGTTTTAGTTTCTACGGCATGCGCGGAATGTTGGTGTTCTTTATGATCAACCAGCTTAGCTACAACGAAGTTGATGCTAATTTACAGTATGGAGCTTCTCAATCCTTCGTTTACGCGTTTACATTCATCGGTGGATTATTAGCGGATAAGATCCTCGGTTACCGCCGCTCGCTTTATTGGGGCGGTTTATTAATGATCATAGGAAGTATTATCTTATCCGTTGATCCTAAACAATTTTTCTTTTTAGGAATTGGATTTAACGTTGTTGGAACAGCGTTCTTCAAGCCAAATATTTCTTCTATTGTTGGACGTCTTTATAGAGACGGCGATCCACGAACCGATGCAGGTTTTTCTTTGTTTTACGCGGGGGTAAATCTTGGTGCCCTCATTGGTGGGTACTTATGTATTGCTATCGGAAAACGCGTTCTATTTGAAAGTTATGTTCCTGAAGGCAAGGAATGGAATATAGCTTTTGGATTAGCGGCGATCGTAATGATACTAAGTTTACTTTGGTTCATGCGCACACAAAAAACTTTAGGACCAATCGGAAATTCTCCTTTAGCGCATTTAGAAAGTAAAAAGAGGAATTTGTATGAGTATTTAACTTATGGAGGGTCCATCGTTCTAATTCCAATTGTGATCGCCATGGTTTCTCAAACTGTTTATACGGATTGGTTCATGAAGATCATTGGTCCGGCTTCGCTTGTGTATTTAATTTATGAAATGCGTTATTACTCTTGGGAAGAAAATAAAAAACTCATAGCCGCTATTTTATTTATGGTGTTCTCTATTTTCTTCTGGGCATTTTTTGAGCAGAGTGGAGGATCGCTGAGCATTTTCGCGGCAAACAATCTTACTAATCATGTGTTTGGACTTGAATTGGATCCTAACAGCATGAACAACTCTGCCAATTCATTATTTGTGATCGCCTTTGCAGCCCCTTTAGGAATTTTGTGGTTGTGGATGAATAAACGCAACATAGAACCAAATACGATCGTGAAATTTGGTTTGGCGTTTTTATTTCTAGCTGCTGGTTTCTACATTTTCTTTTACACACGTTTGTTTGCCGATGCAAATGGCGTAACCTCTTTAGGTGTATTTACGTTTGGATGGTTCGTTATCACGCTTGGTGAATTGAGTTTATCTCCAATAGGAATGTCTGTGATGACCAAACTCTCGCCCTATAAATTACAAGCTGTAATTATGGGAATGTGGTTCTTAGCAAGTGCCTACGGACAATACTTTGCGGGACTACTTGGTGCCAATATTGCCGAAGCATCCGAAAATGCAACTAACGCCGAAAAATTCTTAGTATATACCGAAGGTTATAAGCAATTAGGATTGTATGCCCTGATCATTGGCGTTGTTCTCATCGCTATTTACCCTATCATGAAACGCTTAATGGGTGGTGTGAAATAATAGTAGCATTCGCCTTACGATGCCGAACCTAATAAAGTTTTCTTCGTATGCTCTAAAATATCAAAAGCGATCTCTTTAGTGGCGCCTTCTGCATACAAACGCAATACAGGTTCCGTTCCACTCGCGCGGATCATTAACCAGGTGTTGTCATCAAAGAAGTATTTGTATCCGTCAAGATCTTCAACGCGAGATACTTTATACTTACCGAATTCTTTGTAAGTGCCTTTTTTACAAGCTTCCAATACGCGTTGTTTAGTGGCTTCATCAATATGAAGGTCGTTGCGCTCAAACCAAAATGTTCCGGTAATATCGTAAACTTCCTGGATCAATTCCTTTAAAGACTTTCCAGACTTTGCCATGAATTCCCAAATGGTCAATCCCATCCAAATTCCATCGCGCTCAGGAATGTGCCCTTTAATTGCAATTCCTCCGCTTTCTTCGCCGCCAACTAGTACATCTTCCTTAACCATCACACCGCAAATGTATTTGAAACCAATTTTCATTACATCCAATGGCAAATTATAATGAGCACACATATTCTTTATCTTCACTGAAGTGCTAAAAGCAACAGCAACTTTACCTTTCATGTTTTTATACTTCACTAAATAATGGATCAACAATAAAATGATATGGTGAGAGTCAACAAATTTTCCTTCGGCATCATATAAACCAATTCTATCGGCATCGCCATCCGTGGCTAAACCGCAGGAAATATTCTTTTGAGTTTTAATGAAATTAGCGAACTCCTGTAAATTTTTGTCAATTGGCTCAGGTGCCTGACCATGAAAACCGGGATTGTGATCGTTATGCAGGTGGTGAATTTTAGGAAATAATTTACTCATTACCCGTTGTCCCGCCCCAAACATACTGTCATAAGCCAAATTCAATTTTGAATTACGAATGGCTTCAAGATCAAAATTCTTTTCTACATGTTTGATATAATCTTCTTCAAGGTCAACATAAGTCAATAGTCCATTTTTCTCTGCATCCTTCAAATTGATCACATCCAGATCATAAATGGTATCCGGAGGAATGATGTCCTCAATCTCTTGAACCAATTCCGGTCCTAATGGCCCGCCATAATGCGCTTTTATCTTGTAACCGTTATACGACGGAGGATTGTGACTAGCTGTAATAATTACTCCGAGGTTAGTTTTGTATTTCACCGCTCCCAGAGAGATCATCGGCGTGCTTACAAATCCTTTCGCCAAAAATACTTTTACGTTGTTTGCAATAAATACTTTCGCGGCTGTTTCGGCAAATAGCTCACCTGCAAAGCGTGGATCATGTCCCAATACAACCGTTGGATTCTTATGTGTTTTAATTAAATATTTACTTACAGCTTCAGTAACGCGTGCTACGTTGTCAACAGTGAATTCCTTTGCTATAATGGCTCTCCAGCCGTCGGTTCCAAATTTTATTTTTGTCATAAACTAAAAGTGCGAATCAATTTCTTATTAATAAAAATTCTTTTCTTTTTGTTGAGTGAATACTCCCTATTTTTTAGCGAACGAATCTCTTAGCGCCAACATTTTGATCGCGGTAGCCGCCGCTTCCTCGCCTTTATTGCCATGTTTTCCACCGGCTCTGTCAACGGCCTGTTGAATGTTATTGGGAGTTAGCACTCCAAAAATAACAGGCTTCCCGTATTTGATGTTCAATTGGGTAACACCATTGGCAACTGCATCGCAAATAAAATCAAAATGTTTGGTCTCGCCTTGGATCACACAGCCTAAAACAATAACCGCATCAACTCTTTGTTTCTCCAACAAATATTGTGCCCCTAGTGTAAGTTCAAATGCACCGGGCACCGTTTTAATAATGATGTTCTTTTCTTTGGCATCTTTATCGCGCAAATAACTCAAGGCGCCGGTTTTTAGTTCGTGCGTGATCTCGTGGTTCCATTCGCTCCAAACAATTCCAAATTTATAACGCGCCGCGCTTGGAACATCGCTTCCTTCAAATTTCGATAGATTTTTTTGTGAACTTGACATAGTTTTAAAAAAACAACCCCGCATATTCTGCGGGGCCGTGTTTGTTTTATAAATTCCCTAGTGCTTTTAATCGCGCTATTTGTCGGTCGGCCTCTTTACCAACTTCGGTAGCGCCGTATTCTCTTTCTAAGCGCTCGTACATATTCACCGCTTCAGCGTAATTCGCTTTTTGCTCGTAGGCAAAACTGGCTTTCTTTAAGAAGTATGGCGTAGTAAAATCATTCACATTCATATCTGCAGCTTTCAAATAATATTTAATGGCTTCATCCATCATATTCTTTTCAGCATATGCATCTCCAATTAATCCTGTAGCCATCGGCGCTATCAATTCATCATTTAAATTGTATTTCTCTAAATGCTCAATAGCCTCATCGTATTTCCCTAAACGTAAATAACAAATACCCGCGTAGTAATTCGCTAAAGTTCCTGTTTTTGTCATTCCATATTCATCAGCAATTGCAACAAAACCTAAACAAGGTTTTTGTCCATCCGCTGTATAGACCATTTTGTTTCCGTTCAAGGCAATATTAAAGCTGTCAACTTCAAAGAATTTCTGAGCCCACATGATCTCGTTTCCGGCTTCAGCTTCCTTTTCAGGCATGTACTTAAAATTCCAGTACACAACGGCCGCGATCACAACAAGTAATCCACCACCAAGGTATTGGACCATTTTCTTGTTCTTTTCATAAAATAATTGAATTCCCTGTAAATTAGGGTCAATCACACGCTCTTCTTGCGCTTCAACGGTCTCCTCAACTGATTCATTCAATTCAGTGTTGTCAATTGTCGGTTCGTCCTTAGTTTCAGCCATTTGTTAAAATAATAGGGTGCAAAAATAGGCTTTTTTACTCATATATTGAAATTTTTTTAAACATGGTAAAATGGCTTAAAAACTAAGCGTATTTTTGTAGTTACGCCTAATGCATTTAAAAGACTTATCCTTAGTTAACTTCAAGAATTACAGCGAGTTTTCGGCCTCCTTTTCGCCGAGGATCAACTGCTTTGTGGGCAATAACGGCTCGGGTAAAACCAATCTTTTAGACGCCATCCATTACCTAAGCCTTTGCAAGAGCTATTTTAATGCTATAGATAGCCAAAATATCAAGAATACCGAGGGGCATTTTTTGATCCAGGGGCATTTTGAGAAACACGGTGAAATTGATGTTGTTTATTGTGGTATCAAACGCAATCAAAAGAAGGTTTTTAAACGCAACGGAAAAGAGTATCATAAATTAAGCGAACATATTGGTCAATATCCTTTAGTGATGATCAGTCCTAACGATAACGAGTTGATATGGGGTGTAAGCGAGATCCGACGTAAATTCATTGATAGCATCATTTCCCAATACGATAAAGTGTATTTGGATAGTTTGATCGCATACAATGGCGCGGTTAAGCAGAGAAACTCGCTTTTAAAGCAATTCGCCAAGACCCACACTATGGATTCGTCCTTGCTGGATATTTGGGATGAACAATTGGCTATTTATGGGAACGTACTTATTTCAAAACGACATGATTTTTTAAGTTCATTTATTCCCATGTACAATCATTTTTATGAGATCATTAGCGATCATAAGGAAGATGTATTATTGGAATACGAAAGTTCTTTGGAAGGAAGAGATTTTAAAACGGCCTTGATGAGTTGTTTGCCAAAGGATAGAATATTGGAATATACAACCATTGGTCCGCACAAGGACGATATGGATTTTAAGATAAATGGCCTTTCCCTTAAGAAATTCGCCTCTCAAGGGCAACAAAAATCATATTTGCTTGCGTTGAAGTTGGCACAATTCCAATATATCAGAGACAGAAAGCAAATTAAACCTTTGTTGTTGTTGGATGATGTGTACGATAAATTGGACGAAGCGCGCTTCAATAAACTTATTGATCTTGTGAAAGGTGAGGATTTTGGACAGGTATTTATTACGGATACCCATACGGAGCGTATGCAACAGTTATTTGGAAACAGCGAAACCGATCATAAATTATTTGTGGTACAAAACGCATTAGTGCAGGAACTGGTTTGAAAAAAAGTAATCTCATAACCTTAGGCGATGCCATTCACCAGATTCTTAAGCAGGAGAAGCTTGATGTGAAATTGAGTCGCTTTTCAGTGAAGAACGCCTGGGAAGAAATTGCCGGAAAGGTCATCGCGAATCATACAGTTTCCATCGGATTTGACGAGCAAAAGAACATTTTCCTCAATTTGGATTCGGCCGCTGTAAAAAATGAGGTGATGTATAGTAAGGAAAGCATCGTTAAAAAAATAAACCAGTTCTGTGGTTACGAATTGGTAAAGAACCTTGTGATCAAATGAACGTAAGCGAGCAATTAATAAAAGACGGGATCATTACGCAAGAAGAAAGCGCGCGCATCAGTGAGTTTGAACGCGAAAAGGCCATGACGGTACATTGGGAATTAAGAACTATTCTTTACCTGGGCATTCTTCTATTCATGACCGGGTTGGGGATCTTGGTTTACCTGAATATTGATACCATTGGGCATACCGTAATTATTGGCGCTATAGCTTCCTCGAGTGTAGCGTGTTTTTATTACGGCTTTAAAAAGCGCAAGCCTTACTCACATGATGAAGTAAAGCACGAATCGCCTATGTTTGATTATGTGGTGTTGTTAGGATGTTTATTGTTTGGCGTTTTTGTTGGGTATTTGCAGTTTCAATATTCAGTGTTTGGATTGCACTATGGCTTCGCTACTATTTTGCCCGCCGTTCTTTATTTTGTGACGGCATATGTGTTCGACCACAAAGGGATCCTTTCTTTAGGAATTACTGGTTTTGCCGCTTGGGCAGGTGTTTCCATTACTCCAAGTCAATTGTTATATTATAATGACTTTGATAGCATGCAGATCATTGTGGCGTCTATCCTTGTTGGATCTGCTCTTTTAGGCTTTTCTAAATACGCTGATACACGTGGAATAAAAAAACACTTTGGATTTACTTATAATAATTTCGCTTGCAATATTCTGTTCATTGCATGCTTGGCCTATTTGTTCAACGACGATCTTCCAATTCGTTTTATTTCGGCCTTGTTGATAGGTGGTTTAACGTATTATTACATTCGCTACGCCATTGCCGAGAAATCATTTTTGTTCTTATTATTGTCGGTATTGTACGGTTATATCGGATTAACTTATATGTTCTTTTTGATGCTTTCGAACTTTGATAGTGCCTATGAAATTGCCTTTATGTTAGGGTTATTTTATATTGTGGTGTCGTGCGCCGGAATCGTACTATTCTTTATTTATTACAAACGCATATTAGGAATTAAGAAATGATCGCGTATAATAAAACACTCCTAAATAATTTGCGTGTTACCGAGGTGGCAAAACGTTGGTTTGCTAATGGCTTGATCTCAACCGAGCAAATGGCAAGGGTATTGAATAACTATAAAACCGATTATTTCAAACCAAATGTCTTTATTAAGATAGGCCTTTTCATTTTTTCGTTCTTCGTTATTGGGGCAGCCCTTGGATTATATTCTTTAATGACCATGATGATCATTGTAGATCATACCGATAACATTACCGGCTATAGCATTGTAACATGTACTTTGTTTGGCACCGCCTGCTTCTTCTTTCTTGAGAAATTCATACAATGGCGTAATTGGTATAGTAATGGAATGGACGATGCGCTTTTGTACAATGGTTTGGGTTTTCTTCTTTCCATTATTATTTTTTCGATGAGCGATAATCTAAATGATGAGGATGCGTTCTTGATCGTTTGCATCGTTTATCTTCCGTTTTTGCTTGCTGCGGTGGTCAGATATGCAGATCGTTTGGTAACGCTTGCTGCTATCATTTGTTCTTATCTTATTTTCTTTTTGGTAGTGATGAAGACAGGCTCTACCGCGAAATTTGTAATGCCTTTCGCATTCATGGTATTGTCGGGCATTTACTATTTTGCCGCGAGAAAATTAGAAAATATGCCTTCTGCCGTTAACTACAAAGGTTGTCTCACCGTCTTAAAAGTTGTTTCTCTTATTGTATTTTATATTTCAGGGAATTATTTTGTGATCCGCGAAAGTAGTTCGGAGTTTTTTAATTTGGAATTAGGTCCTGGGCAAGACATTCCTATGGCGCTCTTATTTTACGCGTTCACAGCCTTAGTTCCGCTTGCATATTTATTCTTTGGATTGAAGAGAAAAGACAAATTAATGGTGTGGGTTGCCTTGTTGCTCATTGCCGTTGCAGTTCTTACATTCAAATATTATTTCAGCTTGGGTCACCCCGAAGTAACACTTACCATTGCTGGATTAGTGATGATGAGTTTGGCCTATGGTTCTATAAAATATTTGGCAACCGACAAGCATGGAATCACTTTTAAAGATGATCCAAACGAAGATAATTTCTTTAAAACAAATGCCGAAGCACTTATGATCTCCCAAAGTTTTAGTCAACCCACGGTTCAATCTACTGATGCCGGTGTTGAAATGGGCGGCGGACAGTTTGGCGGCGGCGGATCCGGAAATAAATTTTAAATCGCTTTTATGAAAAAACAGCTTCGATTCTTATTTTCTATTTTGATCCTTAATGTGTCGGCGCAAAATAGTGATTCTATTATGCTGCGTAAGATCTACGATCATTACCTCACTGAAGGAAAATGCTACAAAAATCTTGAATATTTAGCCACCAAGATTGGCGGACGCATAAGCGGCAGTAAAAAAGCCGAAGAAGCTGTGTATTGGGCAAAAAGAGCTTTGTATGATGCAGGTGCCGACACCGTTTATTTGCAACCTTGCTTGGTTCCGCATTGGGAAAGAGGAAAAATAGAAAAGTGTACGTATACGTCTGGCAAATCAAAAACAACCAACAAAACTTTAGCGATCACAACCCTTGGAACCAGTGTGTGTACACCGGCAGCAGGATTAAAAGCAAAAGTGATCTCGGTTTCATCCTTCGAAGAGTTAGAAAAACTTGGAGAAGCAAAAATCAAAGGGAAGATCGTATTTTACAATGTGCGTTTCAATGATAAGAATATTGTTCCGGGTACTTCTTATGGACAAACTGTAAAATACAGAACTCTTGGTGCTTCGCATGCGGCAAAATACGGAGCTGTTGCAAGCTTGGTTCGTAGTATGACCAACGCGCGAAATAATTCGCCACACACAGGGAATATGAAGTATGATTCTACGATCACTACTAAATTGATCCCTGGATTTGCGTTAAGTTATCTTGCAGCAAATGAATTGAGCGATGCTCTGGAAAAAGATCCTGATTTAGAAGTTTTCTTACAAAACGAATCTAAGAATTTGCCTTTGGCGCCTTCATTCAATGTGATCGGCGAGATCAAAGGTTCGGAAAAACCAAATGAATATATTATTTCGGGCGGGCATTTAGATAGCTGGGATAACGGACAAGGTGCGCATGACGATGGTGCTGGTGTGGTACAAACCATTGATGTGATGAGCATGTATAAAAAATTAGGAATTAAGCCTCGCCATAGCATTCGTACAGTTTGTTTCATGAACGAAGAGAATGGGTTAGGCGGAGCTAACGCGTATTTTAAAGAAACAGAAGAGAAGAAATTGAAACATATCGCGGCGCTTGAAACGGACGCAGGCGGATATACACCTCGAGCTTTTGGCGTTGACACGGTAAAAGGTTTGAATAAGATGGTTCTCTCATGGGCAAAATTATTTAAGCCGTATTTTATTGAAGAGATCAGAGTTGGGGGCGGAGGAGCTGATATTGGACCTTTGGAAAAGCTGGGTGTTCCATGCATTGGTTTTGAGCCCGACAATCAGCGTTATTTTGATATACATCATACCGCTGATGATACATTTGATAAAGTTAATAAACGCGAACTGGAGCTGGGTGCAGGTGCAATTGGCGCTCTTATCTACCTCATAGATAAATATCATCCTTAGGGTCAAAATTTTAATTATTGTCTACTTTTTTAAACTAATTTTGTTATCCTGAGTCTAATTTGGGACAATTTGAGATTATTTTACGCATATCTTTTTTTACTTTTTGGTGCCGTTGTGTTCTCTCAAAATTTTTCCATTAGTGGAAGTGTTTCAGATGGCGCGAATGGAGAGTCGCTAATTGGCGCGACAGTTTATTTAAAAGAAACAAAAAAAGTAGCCTCAACCAATCAGTACGGATTTTATTCTATCAATGCTCCTAAAGGAATATATGTGATCATTTGTCAGCTTGTTGGTTATTCGGCGTTCACTACAACGATCGAATTAAATTCCAATCAATCACTCAATATAAAATTAGCCACCCCCGAGAAGCAATTGCAGGAAGTGGAAGTAACTGCTAAGGGAAACGAAGAAAATGTAAAAAGCACGCAAATGAGCGCGGTGAATTTAGATATGGCCGAGATCAAAAAAATTCCGGCGTTCATGGGGGAAGTAGATATTTTAAAAACCATACAGCTGTTACCCGGTGTAAAGAACGCGGGCGATGGAAATACCGGTTTTTATGTGCGCGGCGGTGGACCCGATCAAAATTTGATATTGCTGGATGAAGCGAATGTTTACAATGCTTCTCACTTAATGGGATTCTTTTCGGTTTTCAATGGAGATGCTATCAAGAATGTGAATTTGATCAAAGGAGGAATGCCTGCGCAATATGGAGGAAGATTGTCTGCAGTATTGGATATTTCCATGAAAGAGGGGAATAATCAAAAATTCCAGGTGGATGGCGGAATAGGGGTGATCGCATCGCGATTAACTATTCAAGGGCCGATCATCAAAAACAAAGCTTCATTCATTATTAGTGCTCGAAGAACTTACGTGGATGTTTTAGCCAAGCCATGGTTAGATAAATCGGACTTTGCCGGAACCTCATACTTCTTTTACGATCTGAACGCGAAACTGAATTACCGCATCAATGACAAGAACCGATTGTTCTTGAGTACCTATCACGGACGTGATCTTTTTGATTACCATGATAACGAAGGAGGATTTAAAACACGTATCCCTTGGGGAAATACAACGGCAAGCTTCAGATGGAATCATATTTTTAATTCAAAATTATTCTCAAATGTTTCGGCCGTGTATTCTAATTATGATTTTAATTTTGGGGCTTCTCAAGATGATTATGAATTCAAGATCAAATCAGGCATACGTGATTTTAATTTGAAATACGATCTGAATTATTTTCCGAATTCGCGTCATAATATTAGAACAGGTGTAAATTATATTTACCACATCTTCACGCCAACCAACGTGAGCGCGAAGCAAGGCGAAACCAGTTTTGATCTTGGAAAGATCATTCGTTTGTATTCGCATGATGCTTCAGTTTATATTGGCGATGATTGGGATATTACGCAAAAGATCAGAGTGAATGTTGGTTTACGTTATGGTAATTTTACGCAGATAGGTCCGTTTACGCGTTATGTAAAGGATGAGCGCGGTAACGTGATCGATACTGTAAATTATGATCCAAATAAAAAAGTAGTGAATTACGATGGCTTGGAACCTCGTTTCTCTGTGCGCTATACATTAAACCCTTCTTCATCATTAAAAGCGTCTTATACTAAGAATTTTCAATACATACATTTAGCTACCATTTCGTCTTTGAGTTTACCAACTGATGTTTGGATGCCTTGTACCGAGTTAATAAAACCTCAGGTTGGAAATCAATGTGCTTTGGGTTATTTCAAAAATTTTAAAGACAATACATTTGAAACCAGTGTTGAAGTGTATTATAAAACCATGGCCAATCAAATTGAATACAAGGAAGGCGCTGATCCGAGTGATAATGTATTTGATAATCCGGATAATGCATTTACTTACGGAAAAGGCTGGGCTTACGGCGCTGAGTTCTTTGTAAAGAAGGCGAAAGGAAAATTCACCGGTTGGATCGGTTATACTTTATCGTGGACATGGCGCCATTTCAATGAGATCAATTACGGGCAGGATTTTCTTGCTAAGTACGATCGCCGCCACGACGCTTCTTTGGTTTTAACCTACGACGCCAATAAACTTTGGAATTTTGGAGCTGTTTGGGTGTATGCTACTGGAAATAGAGGGACATTACCAAATGGTTTTTTCCTTTACGAAGGAAGTCAGAGCTATGATTATGGTTTAAGGAATTCCTACAAATTCGTTTCGTATCACCGCATGGATGTTAACGTCACGTTTACACCTGATCGCGAGAGACATTTAGCAAAAAAGAAAAGTAAAATGATCGCCCGATTGGTGGCTGAAGGAAAAGATACAACCAACGTGATCGTCACCAAAAAATGGACAAGAAATTTCAGTAATAGTTTTACGTTGAGCGTATTTAATGTGTACAACCGTTATAATCCCTATTTTATTTATTTTACACGCGAAGGAGATTTTACTAATGGAACTTTGAAAGTAGGTGCAAAGCAAGTGTCTTTGTTTCCGATATTACCAAGTTTAACATGGAATTTTAAGTTTTGAGAGCCAAATTATATATAATTATTACGTTGATCGTTTTTCTCTTCTCTTGTAGAAAAGATGTTGATGTAAAGCTACCTGAGTATAAAGAGCGGTTAGTTGTGGAAGCCAATATTGAAACAGGAAAGTCGGCAGTTGTATTGCTTTCATGGTCCGTTCCTTTCTTTGGAGATTTTGATTTTACGGCGCCGGAAAAAGCGTTTGTAAAAGGAGCGCTCGTTACAGTTTCGGATGGAACGTTAACAGATACATTAAGTGAATTGGATCCAACTACAGGCTATATTTATTTGGGAACTCCAAAAGTAATTGGGCAAGTTGGAAAGACCTATACCTTGCGTATCGTTTACAATTCTACTGAGTATAGTATTCAGTCATCTATTTTAGATCCTATTCCTTTAGATAGTTTGTATTTTAAATGGGAGCAGGATTCGCTAGGATTTGTTTGGCAGCGTTTCCAGGAAAAACCAGGATTGGGCAATCAATACCGTTGGGCGGCGAAACGTTTGAATGCAAAATACCAGGACTATTTTTTTGCTTCACCTTTATTTTCGGTTTTCGACGACAAATTTGTTGACGGAAAAGCGTTTGATTTCTCTTATGATAGAGGTCCGCAACCTGATAAGATCCAACAATGGCGTGATGAAGCGAATCGGGCATGGTTTAGAGTAGGCGATACGGTGGCCGTAAAGTTTAGCCACATTGGAAAAGCGGAGTACGATTTCTTTTATTCGTATTATCAAAATAAGACCAGCAATTCAAATCCATTCTCTGCACCAACCAACATCAAAAGCATGTTTGGTCAACGAGACGATGTGTTCGGCGCTTTTGTGGCTTATTCGCCGAGTTTTGATACGCTGATCGTTAAGGCAAAGCCTTAATTAGTCCTTGATCAATTTTACCGGTTTCGAATCGTTTATTCTAATAAAATAAATCCCTCTTGCCAAGGTTTCAGTATTTAATTTATTTGTTTCCGAAGTCATTTTGTAAGAACCAATTCTTTGTCCTAGCGAATTAAAGATGTCTACCTTACTTTCTTTTGGCAACTGTAAGATCAATTCATCTCTAAATGGATTCGGATAGATCTCACCTTCATTTTTTGTAATGTAATTCACTATTCCATTGCATGGACTCACATTTTGTGTCACCACAGTAGATCCTGTGCAACCTAAAGAAGTGGTTCCGCTTAACGTATACGATGTTGTTGAACTTGGTGAAACACTAATAGAACTGGAATTTGAACTCGTGCTCCAGGTGTAAGAGTTTGCACCGCTTGCCGTGAGAATTGCAGTTTGTCCATTACAAATAAGGGAATTGCTAGTTGTAACTGTAAACGCAGGCGCGGGGTTAACAGAAACAGATAGAGCAGTTGTGCCCGTGCAACCTGCGCTTGTTGTTCCGGTTACGGAATACGTTGTGTTAACGCTTGGTGAAACAATGATCAGGCTCCCGGTGTTACTTGGATTCCATGAGTATGTTGAAGCACCGTTTGCAGTTAATGTAAGGTTTTGTCCCGCACAAATTAAAGTAGAACTTTGAGTTGTTGTAACTGTAGGATTTCCTCCCGAAGGAATTGTGATCGTTTGAACAGAAATACAATTATTAGCATCGGTGCAGGTGATGGTGTAATTTCCGGCCGATACACCTGTGACGAAATTTGTTGTTTGAGTTAAAGGCGAACTCCAGGCGTAAGAATATGGACCTGTGCCACCGCCAAATGTTACAGTTGCCGAACCATTAGGACTGCTACAAGCGCCGGCAGTGCTAATGGAAGCAGCAGTTAAAGTTGCTGGCTGCGTAATTACATAAACAGAATTCGTAACACAACTATTTCCATCAATAACTGTTACGGTATAAGAACCAGCAGGTAAATTTGTAGCGGTTGGTCCGGGTCCCGGAGTAACCGAAGAACTCGATGTCCATGTATAGGTATAACCCGGACTTCCACCGCTAGCGACAGTGCTAATTGATCCGTTTGAGTTTGCAAAACATTTGTTGTGTACTACAGTATTTGTATTAATGACAAGTTGTGTTGGTTGAGTAATATTTACTGTTCTGGTAATGGTGCATGCAAACGCGTCGGTAACAATTGCGGTGTATGTTCCGGCGCAGGCATTCGTCAATGTTCCGGTTGTTTGGCTACTAGGCGACCAGGAATAGGTGAAGGGGGGTACGCCGCCGATTGGATTTACGGTTGCGCTTCCATTGCATGCATTGAAGCAAGCCACATTTGTTTGTGTTGTGGAAGCATTAGTGAATCCGCCAACAGTTACACTTTTTGTTTGTGCGAGTCCTGCACCGCACGAATTTACGGCGGCAACAGTTACGTTTCCTGAAGAACCTGCCGTTGTATTGATGATATTAGTTGAACTACTTCCCGTCCAACCGCCAGGTAAATTCCATGAGTAAGAAGTTGCGCCTGGTACCGTTGCGATACTATATGTTGCATTATTTCCAATACACAAAACGCTCGGCCCACTAATTGCTCCCGGTTGAGCAGGAGGAGAGTTTACGGTAACTGTTGTGAACGCAACTGCGGTACAACCCGCAGCGCTTGTAACTATTACTGTGTAAACTCCGGCGTTTGCTGGAAGAATATTTGTGAACGTGTAGCTTTGCGTTACCTGCGCAAAACTCACCGGTCCGTAAATAGAATATGTTGCAGCTCCGTTTGCCCCAATTGCTAAGGATGATCCCGAACACACTGGGCCGGTATTTGTAAATGTTGGAGTAGGTAAAGGATTTACGGTAACGTTTAGCGTGCTGTACGGACTTAATCCGCAAGAATTGCTTGCTGCAACACTTATTATACCGGTTGTTCCAGCTGTTGCGGAGATCGAATTTGTTGCACTACTGCCGCTCCAACCGCTTGGGAAACTCCAAGTGTAACCGGTAGCTGTTGGATCGTTGGTAACGCTATACGATTGTGAAGTTCCTGCACACATACTTGTTGCACCCGAAATGGCGCTTGGTTGTGCCGGAGGAGAGCCTGCGCACACATTATATTTTGCGTAATAAATATCAATGCTTCCATTGCTAACTAATGTTGCTGTTGAAGCACTAAAATCAAAATCCCCAGTTTGATCGAAAAACCCGGTTGTATAAATTGATGAGCCGTTAACCACTAAATGTTTTCCTTCGCCGCCAATATTCCCGGGCGAATTCGCAAACAGGAATCCGCCGCTCGCATTGTAACCGGCTATGTAAGGACAAAATGCTGTCGCAGTTAAAACGTTCGAAGCAGCACTCGGATCAAAATCAATATTTGTTCCTTGAAATCTTCCGGTAATATAAACATTGCTTGAACCATCAACACCTAAACCGTAACAATAGTCATTTCCCGTTCCTCCGGTGCCTGTTGCCCAAGTGATAGCTCCTGCCGAAGTGTATTTTGCAACAAAAAGATCTCCTTGCCCGGCACTTGTGATATTACTTGTTGTTGCAACAGCCGGATCAAAGTCGCAAGTGCTGGAAAAAACTCCACCCAGATAGATATTTCCACTGGCGTCTGGCCTCACTTGAAAACCTATGTCCACACCAATGCCGCCAATTTGTTTTGCAAACGTATAATTACACGAAGCATCGTATTTTGCTAAGAAAATATCTAACTGTGTTAACGAGCTAGTACTTAAGTTTGCAGTTGAAGCGCTGGGATCAAAATCGTTTGTTGTGGCATACGAACCCGTTAAAAGAATATTTCCGGATCCGTCTAACGCGATGTCATCTCCTTCCGAATAACCACCGGTGATCTGTTTGGCAAATGTAAGGGCTCCTGCTGATGAATATTTTGCAATATAAGCGTTGTACGTTCCGCTTACATTCAAGCTAAAAGAGCTGGCGCTTGGATCAAAATCTGTATTAAATCCAATGAATCCGGTAATGAAGCAGTTTTGCGACCCATCTACGGTAATTCCAATTACTCGGTCGTTTGCCGTGCTTCCAATTCGTACGCCCCATTGATAAGCGCCGGTAACGTCGTATTTTGCAAAGAATCCATCACCGTCTGTTCCCCCGCCCAAAAATGTTGTATTACTTGTTGCGGCACTTGGATCAAAATCGCAGGTACCCATAAAATTTCCGGCAAGCCAAACGCCCGAAGCATCGCAGGCAATATCGTATGCTTTTTCTGTACTGGTGCCACCAATTTGTTTAGCCCACAGATAAGCACCACTTGACGAATATTTGGCTAAAAAGATATCGGCGCTTCCCGAGAATCCGGTAAGATTTGCTGTTGTCGCGCTTGGATCAAAATCTACTGTTCCCGAAAATGTTCCGCAAACATATACGTTGCCCGAAGGGTCAACCGCTACTGCCTGTCCGTATTCCGCTACGGTGCTTCCTACGTTGTAAGCCCATTGATAGCTTAACTGCGCTTTGATCGAAAATGTAACTAAGATCGCCAGGGATAAAAAAACTGCTCTCATCTGATTTAAATTTAAACCAAATATAAAAAAATAAAGCCTCTATCAAAGAGGCTTTATATTAACTGGAAATTAAATGTATTAAGCGGTCTGCTCTTTGAATTTCTTCATGAACTCCATCACAGTATCCACCATGTTGGCGCTGCCAATGATCAACGGAGTACGCTGATGTAATTCTTTAATATCAACTTCCATAATGCGTTTATCGCCCGTTGTAGCTTTTCCTCCGGCTTGTTCCAAAATAAACGCTAAAGGATTACATTCATAAAGTAAACGTAATTTACCTTTTGGAGACTTGGTTGTGGTTGGATAAATGTAAACCCCACCTGTGATTAAATTTCTATGGATATCGGCAACACCCGACCCGATATAACGCGATGAATACGGACGGCTTGTAGCTTTGTCTTCTTCTTGACAATACTTAATATATTTTTTGATCCCATCAGGAAAATGTAAATAGTTCCCTTCGTTCACTGAATATACCAAACCGTCTTTTTTAGTTTGCATGTTCGGATGCGATAAACAGAACTCGCCGATACTTGGATCCAATGTAAATCCATTCACGCCTTTTCCGGTAGTGTAAACCATCATACATGAACTTCCGTAAATAACATAACCTGCGGCAACTTGTTCGGTTCCGCGTTGCATGAAATCTTCTAACGTTCCGGGACCACTTAACGATTTACGGCGGTAGATCGAAAAAATAGTTCCAACTGAAACGTTCACATCAATATTTGATGATCCATCCAAAGGATCAATGGCGATCACATATTTTGCTGTTTTAGAGATCTCGGTATCAATTGGAATAATATCATCTGTTTCTTCACTGGCTATCGCGCAAACTTCACCGCCTGCTTTAAACGCGGCAATGAATTGCTCATTCGCAAATACATCAAGCTTTTTTACTTTTTCTCCCTGAACGTTAGTTTCGCCGGTTTCACCTAATATCTCCGCTAATCCCGCCTTACTTACCTCTCTATTCACGATCTTTGAAGCAATTCCAATATCACGTAATAAGCGAGATAGTTCGCCTTTAGCGTATGGAAAATCAGCTTGTTTTTCAATTACAAATTGTCCTAATGTTTTAACGTTCATAGTGTTTGGTTCAAAAGCCAAATGTAGCTCTAAAATAGGGAAAAAGAAAGGGGTTTTTTGCTAAAAAAGTAGGACTATTTTGTAAGATCTTCGTTCAAAAAATCGCGCCAATCGCCAAGATTAGCGATCACCTGGATCTTGCGGTAAGCCTCATGAAAAGAAGCTTCATTCTCTTGGGAATTAAGTACTTTGATACGGTATTTGTCAAAATTGGAAAGAGCGAATTTCTCTTCAGAAGTAAGCTTGTGACCACTAAACTCTTTATCGCGAATGTCGTTGATGCTATTGGTCAACGATTTGCTGGTAGTTGAGAATAGCCGACTCAGTATGTCACGTTTTTGTTCCACTGTTTCAAAGTTACTATGTATATGATGTATAATGAGCTCCATGGTTTTATCTTTCTAACACTAAATTGTTAATTTACGTATTTTTGTTTTACGGATGTACAAGACCAAAAATTCCATAATCTTTCTTCTAATTTTTATCTTTTTAATGAATTTGTCTCAAGCAAAGCCACGTACTTCTCGTTATGAGTTTTGGTGGGCGATCGGGCATCCTTTTGCCGCTTTAAAAGTGAAAAAAGTATATCGAAAGGCCAGTAAATTGTTTGATCAAAATGAACTTAAAGTAAAACTTGATGTATATAGCTCCGGGGGCAAGCTGGACGCGTTTAGACATGTGTTTTACTTTGCCGCTTTTGCACAAAAAATGAAGGCGAAAAAAGCACTTAAACTAGGTAGGGCTCATGAAAGAACAAATTACCTGGATTTTAAACGCGGAAAGACGGAAGATGAAGCCACTGCCGACAGTTTAAGTTGTGTGATGGATCTTTTGAATAATGAAGTAGGAGTGAAGCTGGGGCGAGCCAATAGATCCATGAGTTTGGAGGAGTTAAAGCAAAAAGTGATCGAGTTGGTGAATAAAGATGAAGCTTATACTATTTTAAGAGACAAAGAGGGACGTTTTATTGATTGTCATAATAATGTGCTCGACATGAGTAAGTACAAAGGCAAATGGTATGTTCCAAAATGCGTTTCAGGATTTAAAGCGAGTTTGCAGATAGAATAGGTTTTAGAGGCATTTTAACCACGGAGACCTTCGGTCTCACAGAGGTTTGCACAGAGAACACAATGTGTTTTCCAGATTCATGATCGTTTTTTCTTTGTGACCTCCGTGCATACCTCTGTGATGTGCAATGCACATCCGTGTTTAAATGTTCTCACATCTTTTGCAATTCTTCGTAAGTTAATTTACAATTGATCCACTCTTCATCAAAAACGGTAGGAGTGTTCTTATAGAATTTGATCGCAGGCTCATTCCATTCCAACACCTGCCATTCCATGCGTTTTACTTTATCTTTTTTGGCAACCTGAACCACAGCATCAAATAATTGTTTTCCGTAACCATTCTTTCTTTCGCTTTCAGTCACAATGATGTCTTCCAAAAACAAACATTTTCCTTTCCAGGTGCTGTATTTGTAGTAATACAACGCTATCCCAAGTATTTCTTCATCTTTCTCTGCAACAAAAAAATCAAATTGTTTGTCTTCGCCAAAACCCCATTCTTCCATTTGAGCCACGGTAACGTCAACTTCATTGGGTGCTTTTTCGTAAATGGCTAGTTCTTTTACAAGCCCCAGTACTTGTGGTAGATCTTCTTTTTTACCTCTTCTGATCATTTTGAAAAATATTTTCTGAGAACAACCTTTTGTAAAATGCGTTTGATGATCAATTCTGAGACAACACTTAGATAATCCTCATCGTTTTGTTTCAAACGTTCATTCAATTGTTTTTCGTTAATATCCACTCTGTATAATAACTGTTGAATATTGAACCCGGCTTTCTTTTCGTGTTGTTTTAAAACCGCCGAGAGTTGCTGCCTGATAGGTTCAAAGTCGGCGGGTAAAAGTGACACGAATTCGTTCTCACAACCGCACTCCCCCAGATCTTTTATTAATTGTTGCTTAAATAATTCAAAAAGCTCTTTTGAATTCAACGATTCTTTTATGCTGATCTCCTTGGTCATTTTCGCTTTAGCAACAATCGCTCAACGGGTTTTTTGCCTACAATGTGAGACTGAATAATTTCTGTGACGTCTTCTTTTTGAACGTTGACGTAAAAAATGCCTTCGGGGTAAATGGCAACGGTAGGACCAAAATCGCAAATATCCATGCAGCCACTTTTATTGGCCCTTGTTTTCAAGCCAATCTTTAGGCCTTTCAATTGTTTTTTGAATTCCTCCACCAGTTCTAAGCCATGCGCCTCACCACAACTTCTGCGCGGCTTATCGGGCCCGCGTTGATTGGTGCAAACAAAAATATGTACATCGTAAACCATTTCGAAATTATGTTTAATTTGGACTCTCCATGGCAAAGATACTAATTACAGGCGGAACAGGCTCAATTGGAAAACACCTAATTGAACATTTACTTTCGGAGGAGCATCAAATTATTGTTCTAAGCCGGAAGGTTTTCAGCCACCCAAAAGTAAACGTATTTAAATGGGAACCTAATTCAGGCTTCATAGATGAAAGAGCGTTTGATGGTGTTGAACATATTGTTAACCTTGCCGGTGCGGGCATAGGAGAAAGGCGCTGGACCGAAAAACGAAAAGCGGAACTATTAAGTAGCAGGGTAGATTCGGTAAAAGTTCTTTGGAGTTATTTGAATAAATTGAAGTTGCGACCGGCTTTGTTCATTGGAGCAAGTGCAGTTGGGTATTATGGAACGCAAACCACTGAAAAGATATTTCGAGAATCGGATCCGCCTGCAAAGGATTTTTTGGGAACAGTTTGCCACGAGTGGGAAGAAAGCTACAAACCCATTTCTGCGATTGGTGTTCCAGTTTCTGTGCTAAGAATAGCGCCGGTTTTAGCCACGGATGGCGGTGTTTACAAAGCCCTGGTGAAACCAACAAAACTTAATCTCGGCGCTGTATTTGGAAGCGGAAAACAATACATGCCCTGGATACATGTAGATGATCTTGTGAAAATAATATCGGAGTTGATCTCCGGAAATATTCCCAACGGGACTTACAATGCCGTTGCTCCTCAACAGGTGAACAGTTCTTATTTTATGAAAGCGCTGGCGGATTCTTTGAATAAAAAAATGATCTTACCCCGAATTCCTGCTATTGTTTTGAAAATGGCTTTAGGCGAGATGTCGTCCATGATACTTGAAGGCTCGCGCATAAGCGACCAAAAATTAATTGAGGCTAACTTCAACTTTAAATATAAAACAATTGAAGAGGCGTTGGCCCAGCTGGCAAAAGACTCGCGCTAACAACCGGGTTTCTGAATTCCCCAACCACTTATAAGAAAAACACAACAGGGAACTAATAACCTTGCGTGCTTTGCGTTCTATCAGTGACTTTAAGTCGCTCGTTCTTTACATGTTTGAACACCAAAGGGCTGCCAAGGAGGGTAATGAATTAACCGTTTGTTTTCCTACCCCTCTGTAACAGCCCTTTTTTTATTTGGGCGTGCCCCTCACCGGTCACACTCTGGAAGTTCGGGTCGGGCTTTCGCCACTCGCTCTTTTTGTTCGTGCCTCACAAAAAGGAGCTCAAACAATGGCTCAATCCCTCACGCAGCAATGGAATTACGGGTAAATAGCAGTGTCACCCGGAAGGGAGTCGAGGGATTTTCTAATACTTTAAACAATCTTTATGGAATCTCTCAATTTCCGCATCTAAATTGTAAAACCACCAACCTATGGAAAAGTCAACAATCATAGTTCGCATTCCGGAGCCTTGCCACGAGGACTGGAATAAAATGTTACCGGATGAAAAAGGTAAATTTTGTAACTCTTGTAATAAATCGGTATTTGATTTTTCAAACAAGACCGATACTCAGATCAAAGATATTTTAATGGCACATAAAGATCAAAAAGTGTGTGGGCATTTTAAAAAATCGCAAGTTGATCGTCCCCTGAATCTCACTATTGATCTAAAAAATCTCCCAAAGAATATGAACATCACTAAGATGTTCACCATTGCTTTGTTCATCAGTTTCGGAACTTTGCTATTTAGTTGCACCGACAATTTTGGAAAAACAGTTGGTGAGATCTCTATCGTTGAACCTGAAAAAATTGAGAATACTCAAAACAAAGAAAATATTGAGCCACTAGTTGGACAAATTGCAGCCATTCCTCCTGATTCTTTAGAAACAATTGAACATATTGAACCTTACCCCAACATTCAAACTATTGATGGAGAAGTTTCAACGGTTTCATATCAGCATGTGGCGGGTGGAATAAGCATCCAACACGTTGTTCTCGATAAAACAATTGAGCCACTGCCCCTGGATTCGCCAATAGTAGAAATTCCAAAGCCAATGGATCATGTTGTTGGAATGATGGTTTGGAATGAACCTCCGGTAAAAGATACCGTTGAAACGCCAAAAACATTTACGTTAAGCGAAAACCCCGATGATGAAAAAGTGGTGATCGACGATAAGAAATCAGATTTCCTTGTGTTCCCAAATCCAACAAAAGGAGAATTCACAATTAAATATGATCTTAAAAGGCGTTCGGATGTGTTGGTGGAAATATTTGATATTAACGGTGTAAAATTGCAAACCATTGTGAATGTTCAAGGACAACACACTGGTAAATATCAAGTGCCGGTTGATCTAAGTCACTTAACAAATGGAGTTTATTTTGTGAATCTAACTAACAATGGAGAGCGCAGAACCCAAAAGGTGATACTGGAGAAATAGGTCATTGCTTTTTGATCCAGTCCAAACACTGTTCTTCGGTTCCAAAGAACATAAAGGGATACAAAGGTTTGTCTTTTTTGAATTTATAAAAGAATTTGCCCAGTATCCTTACAGGTAAGTTTCTTGCGATAATACACACTGACAAATGATGTTTGAATACAGGGTCGGAGAACATTTCTTTTTCCCGAGCTTCCTTTGTAATACCGCCATATAATCCCGGGATCACCATGATATGATGTCGTTGTGTACCGCCTTTGGTCAATTTAAAAATGGCGTTTTGGATCTCCATTTGATCTTTTACATCAACTTCGTATTCATCTTTCTTAAAACGGATCTCGATCACATTATCTTTGCGCACACTCACCACCGTTAATCCTGTTTCAACCGAACGCAACAATTCATTGTTCGAGGACTCTCTTTGTTGATCCTTTTGTTGATGTACCATTGATACGGCTCGTTTTCGCCTATAAATATAGGATTAATTTGCAAAGATACAATTCCCTTGAGCAAAAAACATATCTTTATGCCATGGAATTCATAGCTACCGATATCCAGGCTTATAGTGAGAACTTTACCAATAAAGAGAGTGAACTATTAAGTAGTTTAAATCGCGAAACAAATTTAAAAGTAAATCAGCCGCGTATGTTAAGCGGACATTTGCAAGGAAGATTTTTGAGTTTTATCTCAAAGCTTAGCCAACCAAAATTTATTTTGGAGATCGGCACATACACCGGTTATTCGGCTTTGTGTTTGGCAGAAGGATTAACTAAAGACGGGAAATTAGTAACCGTAGATCCTAATGAGGAAACAAATGTGGTTGCAAAACGATATTTTGAAAGATCACCTTTCGCAAATCAAATTGAGTCGGTAAGAGATCAGGCTTTGAATGTGATCGAGAAACTAAATACACCAATTGATTTGGTTTTTATAGACGCTGATAAGAAAAACTATTTGAATTATTTTAAGGCAGTGATCGATAAAGTGAGGCCCGGTGGTGTGATCATTGCTGATAATGTATTATGGAGTGGTAAAGTGCTGGATGACGAATCAAAAATGGACGCGGAGACAAAAATACTACACGATTTCAATAAATTTGTAAGTGCTGATGAGCGCGTCGAGCATTTGCTTCTGCCTGTGCGTGATGGATTAATGTTATTAAGAAAAAAGTAATGGTAATTGATCTAAGAAGTGATACAGTAACAAGGCCCACAAAGGGAATGTTGGACGCGATGATGAGCGCCGAGGTTGGCGATGATGTGTTCAATGAAGATCCAACGGTTTTAAAGCTGGAACAAAAACTAGCGTCGATGTTTGGTCATGAAGCCGGATTATTTTGCCCAAGCGGAACAATGACCAATCAAATTGCTATTAATGTGCACACACGTCCGGGCGACGAGGTTATTTGCGATGTGAATAGTCATATTTATAATTATGAAGGCGGTGGAATTTCAAAGAACTCCGGCGTGCAGGCAAAATTATTAACCGGTGATAGAGGTCGTTTGAATTTGCAGCAGATAAAAGACAATGTGAATGCATCTTATGATTGGCTCACTCGAACCGGTTTGGTGGAATTAGAGAACACAGTGAATAAAGCCGGTGGAAGTTATTATACAGTAAAAGACATTAAGGATATTTCCGATTTTTGTCGCGCGTCTAACATCAAAATTCATTTGGATGGTGCACGTATCTTTAATGCACTTGTTGAAACTAAGGAAAGCGCTAAAGATCATGGAAAATTATTTGATTCCGTTTCTATTTGTTTAAGTAAGGGATTAGGAACGCCGTCGGGTTCTGTTTTGGTTGGAGGTACTGAATTCATTCGCCAGGCAAGAAGAGTGCGTAAGGTTTTTGGTGGCGGTATGCGACAAGTGGGATTTTTAGCTGCAGCAGGTTTATATGCGATCGAACATCACATTGATCGTTTGACTGATGATCATAAACGCGCGAAACAAATAGGTGAGGAGTTAAGTAAGTTGTCATATGTAAGTTCCGTGATGCCGGTTGATACCAACATTGTTATTTTTGACCTTAAAGGAATGACTGCGGAGGAATTTATTTCTAAGGCTGGCGAACGTAAGATAAAGGTGGCAGCATTTGGAAAGAATACCATTCGGATGGTAACTCATTTGGATTTCACCGATGAGATGATCGACGTTCTGTTTAAAGAGCTAAGAGCGTTAAAATAAGCCAACAAATTTATTGGCATATTATTAGTGTGTAATTTAATGGCATGAGATCCATTAGATCATATGTTTTATGTCTTCTGTTGGTTGGCAATTTGCCCGCACAAAAGATTTTCCAGATCATTAAAGCCACTCACCATTCATTTAAAAAGTTTGAATTTTATAATGGCGATAAGATCTCAATTAAACTGAAACATCAAAGATCTTATTGTACACACATCATTACTAATATGAGTGATAGTCTTTTGTTATTAGAGAATGATTCCATCATTAAATTAAGTGATATTAAAGCCCTTAAATTCAAAAGAGGTAACAACGCTATGGGAGGATTAAATAAGCTTTTTGTTACCGGAGCGGTTGGCATCATTATTATAAACCTTGTGTCCAACGTAATGGTTTCAAGAGTGGCGATGATTGATCCAAGGGCTATGTATATTAGTGGTGGCTTTGTAGTAGGAATGATCATTTTTAATATTTGGAACACAAAACATATTCGCGTGGGCTCTAATGTAGCCCTCCAAGTGCTTGACCTGAGCGCGCAAAATCTTGCAAAATAAGGGTCGCTCAGGAAAATCTATTTATTTTATTTACTTGATTAACAATATTTTATATTTTAGTTTA
The DNA here is from genome assembly GCA_044229315.1 of Bacteroidia bacterium. Taxonomy (GTDB): domain Bacteria; phylum Bacteroidota; class Bacteroidia; order B-17B0; family Aurantibacillaceae; genus Aurantibacillus. The sequence goes on along the minus strand of JBGATG010000001.1, from coordinate 1,324,981 downwards.
CGGTTTTATTTGGTTTATAATGTAAACTAGTCTACATTTGTGTCATCAAATTAAAACAAACATGGAAAAGAACACAAATTTAGAGTTAACGGAAAGTATGGACATCATCAATAAGATGATCAACAACGCCAAGAGTAGATTGGCTGACGATGGCTTCTTATTCATTTTTTGGGGTTGGTTAGTTACGGTAGCGGCAATGATCCAATACGTCACCATCAAATTAAACATTGACTATGGTTACTGGGCCTGGGCCGTTTTGATGCCTTTAGGTGGAATTTTTTCAGCCATTTACGGAATCAAGGAAAAAAAGAAGAAAAAAGTAAAAACCTATGTGGATGTATACCTGGGATATCTTTGGGGCGCGTTTGGGATTGGCTTGGTAATTACGCTTGTTTGCGGTGCGCAGTTTGGAATTAAACCAACGTATTTTAGTTTAATGATCTTATATGGCCTGGCAACATTTGTTTCAGGAGGACTTTTGGATTTTAAACCATTAGTGTATGGAAGCTTGATCTCATTTGCTTGCGCAGTGATCTCTGTCTTTCTTGGCGAGGTTGATCAATTTTTGATGATCTCCATTGCTTTGATAGGAAGTTATGTAATTCCGGGACATTTATTACGTTCAAAATTTAAATCGCAACAACATGTTTAAAGATCTTGATCCTATACTGCATTCGCAATTACGGCTCGCGATCATTTCATTACTTGTTTCTGTGAAAGAGGCGGAGTTCACCTACCTCAAAGAAGAAACGGGGGCGACGGCCGGTAATTTAAGTGTGCAGATCCAAAAATTAAAAGAGGCGGATTACATTGATGTCGAAAAGAAATTCAAAGATAACTATCCGCAAACTATTTGTCGCATCACGCCTAGAGGAGTGAGCGCCTTTGAGGACTACGTAAAAATTTTAAAACAATATATTAATACAAAAAAATAAAAACATGGAAACAAATTTTCAAACCGAAAAAGAACGTGAATTATGGAAGATCGCAAAGAAACGTGTGAGTTTTAAGCGTCATTTAGCAAGTTACATTATTGTGAACGCATTTCTTTGGGCTTTATGGTTCATTGGCGATTACAGCACCGGCGAAGACAGAATTGTATGGACAGCCTGGCCAATTTGGTGTTCATTAGGATGGGGAATAGGATTAGCTTTTAGTTATTTTGAAGCGTATAGTACTAACAAGCTTAACTCAATAGAAGCAGAATACGAGAAACTAAAACAAGGTCACTAACCGGTATCGAAGCGTCAACCTAAGCGTAGTCGAAGGAGGCGCTTCGATTACGCTCAGCGTAACAGCACAGAACTGCCATTAACTTCTTACCTGCAAGCTATAACCATTACCGTGCAGGTTATTGATCTCAATTTTACCGTCGGAAGCCAGGAATTTGCGGAGTTTCACAATGTAAACATCCATGCTTCTGCCGGTAAAATAACTTTCGTCCTTCCAAATTTCTTTTAGTGCTTTTTCTCTCGGCATCACATCGTTCTTGAACTCACAAAGCATTTTCAGTAAAGCCGCTTCTTTTGGCGATAGTTTTGTTTCTTTAGAATCTTGTTTAAGAATGCGAAGTTTGGGATTAAATGAAAAGCTTCCTATCTCGAATTCTTCGATCGTATTTGTTGCCTTGGAGTTTCTCGCTAAAACAGCCCTTATCTTTAATAACAACACTTCCGAATCAAATGGTTTAGTGACGTAGTCGTCGGCCCCGGTTTTGTAGCCTCTGATCACATCTTCGCGCAACGTTTTTGCTGTTAAGAAAATAACAGGTATCGAAGGATCTAATTCTTTGATCTCATTTACCAATGTAAAACCATCCTTTTTGGGCATCATCACATCTACAATACAAAGATCGAATGATCCGCTTTTGAAAATACTTAGGCCAAGCTCTCCGTTCTCGCAAAGAGTAACCGTAAATCCGTTCATTGCCAAAAAATCGCGAAGGATAGTTCCGAAATTTCTCTCGTCCTCAACTAACAATATTTTATCGGATCTTTGCATTTAATTTAATGGTAAATGTACTTCCTTTTCCAGGCTCACTCTCAACATCGATGTTTCCGTGGTGCAATTCAATGATCGACCGCACATAACTTAATCCAAGTCCCGAACCTTTTACATCGTGCAAATTACCTCTTTGAACCCTATAGAATTTGTCGAATATCAGAGGTAATTCCTTTTTGTCTATTCCTATGCCATTATCTTTTACAACAATTTTGTATTCAGTATTTTCCTTTTCAAGTGAGATGTCTATTTTACAGGGTTCAGTAGAATATTTTAAACTATTATCCACTAAATTATTGATCGCATTTCCTAAAGCAAATTCATCACCTATAAAAGGAGCAATGTCTAATGGTGTCACAAAATTGATCTGCCCTTTGCAAAATTCCAATTTCAAATGATTGCGTTTTATCGTAGCTTGGATCAAGGTAACCAGGTCCAGATTTTCCTTTTCGAGTTTCATTTCTCCTTTTTCAAGAAGAGCCATTTGGAGAACGCGCTCAACATGTTGATCCAGTTTTTTATTTTCTTCTTTGATAATCCCCGCGTAATCCTTCAATTTATCTTCGTTCTTATACACCATTGGATTATTGATAGAATCTACGGCCAAAGAAATGGTTGCTATTGGCGTTTTTAATTCGTGCGTCATGTTATTGATGAAATCAGTTTTCAGCTGATGTAACTTTTCCTGACTCAGCATTCGTCTGAATATAAAGATCATTACAAAACCTACCAATAGTGTGATGATCGTGGAAAGTATCAAAAGACCACTCATTTGTTTGATCACAAAATTTCCTTTAGAGATATAGCCGATATTCACCGAAAGATTGAGATCCGTAAAATTATCGGGGAATAACGGCATTGAAGCAATTGAAATAGCGTTTTGCCAATTTGAGGTTGTAAGCGGAATGAACTTTTTCTTGTATAATCCTTTAAAAGTAGGCATAACTATCATTTCGGGTTCAAGATCGATCCCACGATTCAATAATTCTTCTTTCACTAATTCCTGAAGGTGCTTTAAATTGATTTTTTTATAGATATCAGAGATGTCTTTTACACCAAGAGCCATTTTCAAAAATATCTGCTGTAATTCACCCGCTTTTTGACGAATTCGATCCGGATCGTGAGCGCCTGTATGAATGGCGATTGTTTTTTTATTTCCGTCTTCTGCTATACGCATGATGGTTGTTGACGACGCTGTGTCTTTGATCACTCTTATATCTTGTTCAGTTATGGTATTTACTGAGGCGGAGCTAAACATTTTTTTCTTAACCGTGGACACTACCAGTTGAACGCCCTCTTTTGTTTTGTTATGGATCAGAGTATCTGTGATCAGCAGAGAATCCATATTTGTAAGGATCAACTTGGTGTCTTCCTCCTTTTGCAAGCGAACGGTTGCCTCTAATAAAGCTTCCTGTGTTTTTTCTTTTAATTCGGCGGCCTTGTATTTATAAACCGAAAATAGCCATAATACCTGTAAGCCAATAAGTGCTAGCAGGGCTATGGTGATCAGAAACGGGATATATTTCTTAGTGCTCACACGGTAAAAGTAGCGCTCTTTAACACATCAGGCTCAACTTTAACCTTTCTTTAACGCTGTTTAACCCGCCATTAACCCAAAGCCCTTCAAAGCCACGATAGCTTTGTACCATATAAATATTTAAACTCAAAAACAATGAAAAAGATCCTATTAAGCAGCGCAGTTTTACTTAGCTCTTTAGCTTTGAATGCGCAAACGGAAACAAAGAGCGGAAATGCCAATAAACCAGCTACCGTTAGAATTAAAAAAGTAGAGAATATCAACGGAGTAGAGAAGATCACCGATACTACTTATACAGTGTCTGATCCATCACAAATTTCGATTGGCGATGACCAGAACATTCAAATGATCAATATTGAAGATGGCAAAGATCACAAGAATACAAAGGTGTTCATTACCCGCGAAGGAAATGTTGTTACTACGGACGAATCAGGAATGAATAAGATCGAGATCAAAACCGATGGAATTGACGAGGAGATCCAAAAGGCATTGAAGGAAGCGGGTGTGGACCCTAAAGACTGTAAAGGCACTAAAAAAATGGTGGTTTTCACCGAAGACATTGAAGGCGGACAAGGTGAAAAGAAAGAAAGTAGGACCACAAAAATTGTGATGATCAAAATGAACATCACCGATGCAAGTTCGGAGGATATGAAACGCCTGAGCGCACAGATCGGAAAAACCGATAACAAACTGGAAGTAGAGGAGATGAAGATGTTCCCAAACCCTCATGACGGAAAATTTGAATTAAGCTTCAATTTAAAGAACAAAGGTGATGCGAAAGTGAATATCTTTAATATGGAGGGTAAAGAAATTTACTCAGAAAGTCTTCCAAATTTTTCGGGGGAATACAAAAAATTCATTGATATCAGCGGTAATCAAAAGGGAGTTTACTTTGTAAAAATAGAGCAAGGAAAACACACGCAAGTAAAGAAGGTTGTTTTGGACTAAAAGAATTTCATGTCAACGACGCCGCGCTTCGGGAGACCGGGCGCGGTTTTTTTATGGCGCTCGCGCGGATTTGCAATCCCTGCGCAATGTATGCTATCGGTGGTCACGGATTACAAATCCGCGACGGCGATTTGAAGAAAGATCTAGTCCAAAGTTACCTCATTGAACTTCTTCGGATCGAACCAATCAATGGGAAGAGTTTTAGGAAATTTAATATCATAATAACGCTCTATCAAACCCAATTTTCCGTTAGTTTTAAAAATAATGGTCTTGCTCATCCAATACGTTTCCATTTTAGTATAGTCCGCAAAGATCACATCATTTATTTTTCCTTTTTGATCGTACATGATCCGATGCATATACAAACGCTCAGCATCTATCCAAAATTGTTTACTGGTTGAATCTCCTTTTTCGGCGCCAACAACAAATACTTTACGACCATCAAACATATCTTCATGGATCTTCGCTAAATTATAACCTAGCGAGTCCAGGATCTTTGTGGTTTTCTCAGGTTCAAAAAAATAAACATCCAATCCAACTAATAATAGATCATGCACTCGAGGCGCTGATTTTGGTTCTTTTCCTTCGGCAAAGGAATACACTTTAAAATCGCTGAACAAAACCCCGTCTTTCGAATCTTTTTTTCCAAATTTAATGATCAAACTTCCCGGCGCGTATGCTTCATGCCAAACATCGGTTTTCACTACTGAATCATTTCGGTAAAACTCCATGTTCTGACTGAACGTAAAATATTTATACCACTTATTTGGTGCATACATTTTATGCATGGCTTTAATTAATTCTTTACCATCATCATATTTTATTTTTGAAGTTTTCTTTTGCGCAGAAACAATAACGGCAAAAAGCACGAATAAACAGGTAAATGATCTTCTCATGACCCTAAGTTAACTTTTAATAAAAAGAATGAAGGAGGATTTACACAAACGGTAAAACCACTAATTCACAACCAATTTAATGCGGAATTCGCTACCCTGGAATTTGATCACAGCAAAGTAAATTCCCTTGGGTAAAGGTTGAGATGGAACTATTTCCACTTTTGCACCTGTAATATTGTCGTTATGCACAATAACACTCTTATCCAAAATCGGCTGAGCTAAATTGTCATAGATCTTGACATCTACCTGCTGGTTGAGTTGCGCAGTTGGAACATCTATCCAAAACTGCCCGGTGTTTGGGTTAGGATAGATCTTCAATTCAGGACTGTAGATCTTAACCGAAATTGAGTTGGAATGCTTTCCTACGCCATTGAGATCGACTTGATGAAGACGATAATAATACAAAGGATGTTTTAGATCATTATCAATAAGGTCATAACTTAATAATCCATTGTAATTGCCACCCGGCGCTTTTGACTTTACAGTTGCGATCTTTGAATAATTTGCACCATCAGAACTTTTTTCAACCTCAAAATAATTATTTGTACTCTCCGATATTGTTTTCCAATTCAAAAAAACCGTTTTCACTTCAAGGTTCCCTACAAAAGCGATCAACTCAACAGGTAATGAAGAACACGGTGTTGGGAAACAACCACCTGATCCCACAGCTCCATCTGCAGCGCGCCAAACCTGAGAGTTACAAATATCTATAGTGCTCGAAGAACCATTACCTTGTGGATCTAACGTACCAGTAGTACTAATAAATATCTTCGAACAACATGGTAAACTAATTTTGCCGCCTCCGTTGCTGAACCACCATTTGCCATTAACTACGATAAACATCTTAGCAGTACACGTGGTATTACATGCAGCAGTTGCGCAAGAAGCACATCCGGTATAATAATTGGAATGTGCAGTCATCGAAACGGTCGTAGACGCTTTGATGATCACAGTGTCTCCACAAGTTGGTACGTGACCACAACTCCATATACTTGTAGTACTCCAGTTACCACTTACTGTATTCGTACAAATAGTTGCTTGAATTGTAAAAATAACTACAAAAAGAAAAGAGAATAGAACAAAAGCGCGTTTCATATTAATCGTTTCTCAAAGTTACTATATTATTTGTAATCAGCAAATTAATAAATATTTTGTAGTGTTAAAAACTACAGAATCTACAGATTTTAGTTAGCTCAATTTCTGGTATGTTTGCCACCACCGGTCAGGTATCTCATTATTCATAGCCATATCATAATCTTTTGGAGAACAAGGAATAAGGGTATGGCGCTCAAATTTTAGGTCTTTGTGCGAAGGATAGGGAATTTCCATCCACCAGCGATCGCTCTTTTTACTTTTATAGAAATTTATATCGTACTTGTCTTCAAGCACAACATGGAAACGTAAATAATCCTGATTACTTCTACTTGGGAAATCATTTTTACGATTGTAAAACCCATCCAAAAAACACCAGATCATTTGCGCTAATAGATGCGCGGTCTTTCCATTGATGTCGTACTCCGGGTTCAACTCGTAAAAACCAATGGACGATAATTTATCGCTCATTCCGGCGTAACGCATCATTTGGCAAGCTTCTTCACTATAAAATCCGTTGGGCGATGCATTCGGATGAGCCGGTGCGTCTGAATTTTTTATAGATGTAATATCAAAAGTGATCATATCGGCCTGACGAATGATGGGTTCCGCCTCTTCAATTTTATCGCGCACTTGCCCCAAACGGTAAACATCAAAGAACAAACGCTCCATCATTTTTAAACTATGCGGATCTACCAAATAGGTTTGATATCCAACATTACTGAAATTGAAAAGGTAATTTGGCTGATGTAAAATGATCTTTCCTAAATAGGAGTTGCTATTTATTCCTTCATCCGGGTTTCCGATATCAAACATGCTATCGATACTCACGATATTGATGGTTTGTTCAAGATCTTTATATCCTAAGAATTGAGGATAACTTAGGTCTTGGGAACCCCCGATGATCATTGGAATAATATTTTTGCGTATCAAGGCGTCAACGGTTGTGCGAACGGCGTAATACGTGTCTTCTGTACTATGCCCGGCTTTAATATCCCCAAGATCCAAAACTTTTGCATTGAACTCGCCGCTGAATAATTTGTATAGATATTTTCGCACAGCGTTGCTCGCGTACACACAACCTTCGTTACCAACCGAATTTCTGCTTTCAGCAATTCCTATGATGGCAATGTCGGCATTTTCCAATTCAGGAAAATCATCTCCTTCTTTGTAAATGGTGAATACACTTCCTAATTGAAGCGCGTTAAGTTCATCGGGAACAATCAATGAATATTCTACGGGACTAAAAAAACTGGAAATATCGGACATGGTTATTTTTTCTCTAATTTATGTATTGGATAAAGACCCCATTAACCACAGCCAATTACATATTAACATTGCCTTTTTAATTTGTTCGGCAAAATCAGCCCACTGTATGTGGTTTATTAATGTAATTATGTTGTGTCAAAAACGCTTGAACCAGGTTATCCTATATTCGCCAAAAACCAGTAATCGCCTAAGGTACATTGTAAATACCTTGTTTGATGGCATCATTGGTTTAGATGTTTCCATAACCACAGATGAAGAAGAATTCAAAAATTCCCTTTGGCCAAAGATCAACTATTCCTCAAAACCGATTCCGGATTCCTTACATATTTCGCCTCACAATATCCTTTTTGATTATGGGATCAAGGATTTTTTGGTGGAAGTTCATTCCAATGAAATCTACTTCAAGTATTTCTTCAAGACCAATTCGGGCGCCGTTCCATTTGATATTTTGGGAGCTTCGTTCTGGCTGCTCTCGCGTTACGAGGAATATCTTCCGTTCAAAGCAAATAAGTATAATGTATTCGATTATCGAAGTAGTTTGGCTTGGCAAAATGATTTTTTGGATAAACCTTTAGTAAATATCTGGTGTCACCAACTTAAAGAACTTCTCAGGGAAAAATATCCGATCCTCGATTTTAAGGAAAAAGAATTCAGTAATCTCGCTACTATTGATATTGATAACGTTTACAAATTTAAACACAAGGGATTTGTAAGATCTTTTGCCGGAATGATCAGTGATATTCGTCGTTTCAATTTTAAACAACTGAAGCAGAGAATTGCAACCATGTTCTTTGGTCGTGCCGACGAGTTTGATTGTTATGATTATTTGGTGGAGACAAATAAAAAGAACAATTCGCGCGCCATCTATTTTTTTCTGTTGGGAGATTACGGAATGAACGACAAGAACCATCCTTCGAGTAATTTGGCATTTCAGCGCCTTATGAAACACCTGGCTGATTACTCTGCAACCGGCATTCACCCTTCTTTTGCCTCCAATTTTAACAACCGTCAGCTAAAAATTGAGATCGCTAGGCTTGGTGGGATCACCCATAGAGAGATCATCCATTCGCGCCAGCATTTTGGTATGTTAAAATTCCCGGGAACCTACGAAAGCCTTATCCAGAGCGGTATCCGGAACGATTACAGTTTAGGTTATACCAACATTAATGGCTTCAGAGCCGGCGTTTGTCACCCTTTTAAATGGTACGATATTAGCAAAGAACAGGAGAGTCCGTTGGAATTGCACCCGTTTTGCATTGGCGATGTAAGTTTAGACAAACAAAGCGGTTCCAATGCTTCAAAGGCGCGCGAAATTGTAACAGAGTATGTGAAAACAATAAAATTTTTCAACGGGCAATTTATTTCCGTTTTTCATAATGATATGTTGGCTAATACCTCCAAAGGCCTTGTGTGGCGTGGCTTGTACGAGGACATACTAAACTTGGGGAGGAGCTGAATTTTGAGCAAAAAACAATTTTTCAACAAATGACTAAATTATATTAAAATAGAGGCTCAATTATTGGTTAAATTGCCCTATAATCTTTAAAATTGCATAAAATTACTAGAAATGGCAGAGTTACACGTACTCGGAATAATGTACATTGAGATCAATGCCCAGCAAGAGCTGGAATTTAAATATAAGCCTGATGTCCCTAAGTTACAATTGGTAGGTACTATTTTGAACGCGGAGAACGAAGAAGAGGAAGAAGGCGTACTATTTTTGACCCAAAAACAATTGAATCAGCTTATTGCTAACAAGGATATTGAGCTTAAAGTTCAGGATGATCGTTGGTATCCGGTAAAACCTTTATCAAAAGATCAAATTAAGAAAGTTGGTTTGGTAAGTGTTGACGGAAATTATATGGGAACTGCGGGCGAACTTAAATGTTACGAAGCAATTAATATCTCTTAATTACCACTCGGCTGGTCCGTAGCGCTTAGTTATTTTGTTATTAGGCGCACAAACATAGAACAACTGATCAGGCCAAAACAAAAATTTTATACTCAAAGTAGGCGAATTTAATTGTTCGCCTATTTTTTTCTCCCTATTCAAAACAAATCTAAACGCGGCATCGCCACCAATACCGGCCCAGCGTACAATTTTGAATTGAACTGTAATTCCGGGTTCATACAAAAGCAAAAATCGTTTTCTGTCTCCATTTAAAAGCGAGTAATCCGATTGCCGCTGATACCAAACCAATCCCGTTCCCGCTTGAATAGGAACGCTCAACTGCCATCGCTTGGTGCGATGATAAACAAAATCAATGTAGTAACACAGGTACGCGAATTTGAGATATCGTTTTTGCTCAACGGTTTGTCCTAAAACATTTGTTTGGTAAAAGGAATATAAACGATCCGATTTTAGCCAACTAATACCTCCACCAATTCTTAGTTTACGTTTGTATGCCACGCCCAAGCGCACGCCGGTAACAGCAATGAGTTCATTTCTTATAAAACTATAACGCGATTCCAAACGCGCATCGATGATCGATTTGCCCCTGAATACGGCATTGAGCGAATCCAGGAATTGCGCTTTGGCAGCAAAACAGGTAAAAATAATAAAGATGAAGAGGCATCGCTTCACGCAAACAAAATTAGATCTATAATGCTTTATTTGTTTCAATTGGACGTAATAATTTCAACAATAACAATTTTTATTATTTGGACGCCTTAACGCGCTTTTCGCTACAATCGCGGGCGCAACGTCATGGAATTACCGGCTAAATATTGCACCCCTAAAGGGGTGCGACAACATAATGGAAAATGTTTTTCTATCGATATTTGGTCCCTACGGGACCGTTGCCGATCAATTGGTCACGAAGACCCAAGAACTATGAAAAAACTCCGTGCCTCTGCGTCTCCGTGGTTAAAAATACACACAGAGACCGAAGGTCTTCTCTGTGTCCTCGATTTAGGCACAGCAACTTTCCAACCTATCTCTGTGTAACTCCGTGAAACCTCTGTGCAGCGCGGAGCGCCTCTGTGGTTAAAAAGACCAGATGTTCAAAACGCCTTTCGTTTTTCACTTACAAAACAATTAATTTTAAGATCTCAAAATGCTCGATACTCCGATAGAATATTTAAAAGGCGTTGGTCCACAAAGGGCCGAGATGCTTCAAAAAGAAGCGGGCATTTTTACATACCGAGATCTGTTATTCTATTTCCCATTCAGGCACGTTGATCGCACTAAATTTTTTACAGTAAGGAGCATCACTGAGGAATCAGTTCCTGTGCAATTGAAGGGTACGATTGAAGGTTTGCAAATGCAGGGCGAGCGCCAGGCAAAGCGCTTGATCGCTAAATTTAGAGATAGCACCGGAATCATTGACCTGGTTTGGTTCAAAGGACATAATTGGATGGCGAGCAAATTAAAAATTGGAGTAGAGTACGTTGTTTACGGCAAACCAACCGAATTTAAAGGACGATTCAATATTGCGCATCCCGAAATAGATGCCATGAGCGATTGGGAAAAAGATCCACCTTCGGCGTTTCAACCCGTTTATAATAGCGGCGAGAAATTAAAAGCGAAAGGTTTGGATAGCGCGGGATTCAGAAAATTATTGAAACAATTATTTCTTACGATCAAGCCAATTCATATTGAAGAAAATTTAAGCGAAGAATTATTAAGTGATTTTAAATTGATGCCGCGTTTTGCCGCTTTGCATCAAATTCATTTCCCTGAGAATTCCAAAAATCTACAAGCGGCTACATTCAGAATAAAATTTGAAGAATTGTTTTTTGTGCAATTGCGTTTGCTGCGTTTAAATAAAGTTCGGGCGCACACCATTCGTGGCTTTGTGTTCAATAAGGTTGGCGATCTATTTAATGGATTTTTTAAAGATCATTTGCCTTACGAACTTACAGGCGCGCAAAAACGTGTGATCAAAGAGATTCGCGCGGATATGGGAAGCGGTAAACAAATGAATCGTTTGGTACAGGGCGATGTTGGAAGTGGGAAGACTTTGGTTGCGCTCATGTGTATGTTATTAGCGATCGATAACGGCTATCAAACATCCATGATGGCTCCTACGGAAATTTTAGCGCAACAGCATTTTGCCACTTTCATGGAGTTTTTGAAAGATCTTCCTATTAAAGTTGCTTTGCTTACCGGTTCAAGCACAACAAAGGAGCGCAAAGAGACATTGAAGGGAATTGCTGAAGGAGATATTCAAATCTTACTCGGAACTCACGCGTTGATTGAAGAAAAAGTTGCATTTAAAAATTTGGGATTTGTTGTTATTGATGAGCAACATCGTTTCGGTGTGGAACAACGTGCTAAATTAGCAAAGAAGAATATTCAACCTCCACACGTATTGATCATGACTGCTACACCAATTCCGCGTACATTGGCGATGACCCTTTACGGGGATCTGGACACAAGCGTTATTGATGAATTGCCACCGGGACGTAAACCAATTAAAACCATGCATTTTAGCGAAGCGCAGCGTTTGCGCTTGTTTGGCTTCATGAAGGAGCAAATTGCATTAGGCAGACAAGTGTATGTGGTTTATCCATTGATCAAAGAAAGTGAAAAGTTAGACTATCAGAATTTGCAGGAAGGCTATGACAATATGCTCAAGGAATTTCCACCACCGAAATACCAAATTAGTATTGTTCACGGAAAACTAAGCAACGAACAAAAAGAATTTGAGATGCAACGCTTCATAAAGGGCGAAACGCAAATAATGGTGGCCACCACAGTGATTGAAGTTGGAGTAAATATTCCAAACGCGAGCGTGATGGTGATCGAAAGCACCGAAAGGTTTGGATTATCACAATTACATCAGTTGCGCGGAAGAGTAGGGCGTGGAGGAGATCAATCGTATTGTATTTTAATGACAGGTTATAAATTGGGACAGGATAGCCGCACTCGCATTGAAACCATGGTTCGCACCACAGATGGTTTTGAAATAAGTGAAGTGGATCTGAAATTGCGTGGTCCCGGTGATATTGAAGGCACGCAACAAAGCGGAGTGTTAGATCTTCGTTTGGCTGATCTTGCCAAAGATGGACAAATACTACAAATGGCGCGTAATGCGGCTCAGCAAATACTGGATGAGGACCACGAACTGCAACTCTCAAAGAATGCCGTGTACCAACAATATCTTTTACGCCAAACCAAAAATCGTCCTGATTGGAGTAAAGTAGGATAGGACAAGGTTCCTAAAACCCTTGTCCATGGACTAAAGCAAGCACTTACTGTATCTTTTATGGAATTTTAGGGGTTATACATCTAAATAGAAACAATTAGATGGAAGCCCAGGTAAGATCAATAAACCTCAATATGCTCGAACAACGATCGTTGTTGGCTTTGTTGGCTTTTGGAGGATTTTTCCCAGTGTGTTCGATCATTTTGCACTGTCTAGGGTTTTTACCATTACATCAGTGCTTATTCTTTTTAGTGATACCAATTTCATTTCTATTCATTTTTTTTGGAATTAAATTTCCGCTTATTGGTAAGATTGTTGTTCAAGGATTTATAGCTGGAGTTATTGCGGTATTTCTTTATGATCTTTCCAGAGTGCCTTATATTTTATGCGGTTGGTCGGATTTTATACCAAAGATTGGCGCCTGGGTTACCAATACAGAAGAAAAAAGTGCTTTGTTAGGCTACACATGGCGTTATATAGGTAACGGTGGCGGCATGGGCATTGCTTTTTTTATGTTCATTTCTCTATTAAAGAACCGCAAGAATCTTGTTTTGAAAGGTTTATTGTACGGCCTTTTTATCTTTTCTGGTTTAATGATGGTGCTGCTCTTCTTTGAACATACGCAGGATCTAATGTTCAAAGTAACGCCTGTTTCATTTACGGGAAGTATAACAGGACATATTATTTATGGGTTGAGTTTAGGTTTTGCTGCCAAAAGATGTTTTTAATGAAGAAAGCCGTTCCCTAACAGAACGGCTTTCTCTCTCTTTTAAATCTTACTTATAAGCTATGATCTTCTCGTGATGTTTTCCCTTTTTTCCGGTAAAATCTACTTTGAAATAGCCAGGACAGTTATTAGGATCAGGATTTCCACCCGAATCGGTACCAAGAGTTACAGTAGCTGTTCTGTCTTCAACTTCATGAGTTACTACTCCCGAAACAGGATGATGCCATCCGCAATTCTTTAAGCTAACTACAGGTTCTGAAGAACGCGTAGTGAACTCTTTTCCTTTACGATTGGTTCCGCTTGCTTCACCGGTTACACTTAATTTAGTATTACCGCCGTTATACTCCCAAGTTCTACGCTTTGAAACACTCCAGTTACGAGTTGAGTTGTCATCAAAACTTATACTCATATCTGAGCTGTTTACTGTACGAACGATGGTTGGTTTTTCAACACTTAGATCAGAAATTAAACCACCGGTCTCGTTCACCAAATGATGAGTGCCATTGATCACAACACTTTTTCCATTGCGTGTTACTTTAAAGTTGATGAAATTGATATCTAACTGCGCTCCTGCATCTCTCCAGCGCGAACCATTTGCATAGTTCTTCAATGTAAATTTCATTTGCCCATTTCTAATTTTACCATTGCAACCACTGCCATTAAAGTTTAAAATGATAACGCCTTGTTGAATTTGCGAACTGTCAACAACAGCATCACAAGGCCATGTAATAGAAGCCTGATTTGTGGGTTGGTTGGTTGTTGGATTACCGGCAATATTTCTTGCTGCAGAAACCGAATTATCGGCATCTGTGTAAGCTTCATCTGCGGCAGCAGCTTGAAGTTGCGAATCTTCTGCCTGAACATTCATGGTTTCAGAACGTTCATTTTCTTCCATTTCTCTTTTACGACACGATGTAAATACCATCGAAAGAGTTACTGCTGTAATTAAGCAACTTTTTAGGATCAATTTCGTTTTCATATAATTTGGTTTTTAATTATTGTTTTCTTGTGTATATGACCCTCAACAAGAAGAAAGGTTTAATTGTGTTCATAAAGTGTTGTTTAATTCCCTGAAATGCAGCTTATTGTAAATGTTTTATTTTGTCGTTCCTTTGGGAAGATCTAGAAATTTGTTTACATTTAATAGGTGAATTTGCTAAGAAAAGATACCATCATTGCATTAGCCACTCCTCAAGGAGTTGGTGCTATAGGTGTTATACGTATAAGCGGCCCAGATTGTATTTTATTGGTGGAACGTTTTTTTTTCACAAGAGAGTTAAAACTTAAAAAGCTAAGCAACAAACCTTCACATACAATGCACTTTGGTGTTGTTTCTCATTTGGATATAGTGATCGATGAAGTGGTGGTGAGTTTATACCGTGCACCTCATTCATATACGGGCGAAGAATCGGTGGAGATTTCTTGTCATGGTTCCAAATTTATTTTGCAGCAAGTTCTTTCTTTATTCTTAAAGAATGGTTGCAGAATGGCAGAGCCCGGTGAATTCACCATGCGCGCTTTCTTTAACGGAAAATTAGATCTGAGTCAGGCGGAAGCTGTGGCTGATCTTGTGGCGAGCAATTCGGCTGTTTCTCATCAAGTGGCCATGCAACAAATGCGTGGAGGCTTTAGTAGTAAAATTCAAATTCTTCGCGATCATCTTTTGAATTTCGCGTCTTTGGTGGAATTGGAATTGGATTTTAGCGAAGAAGACGTTGAGTTTGCTGACAGAAACGATCTCAAAAAACTCATTTTTCAAATTACAAGCATCATTCAGAAACTATTAGAGAGTTTTGAAGTTGGAAACGTGATAAAAAATGGAATTCCGGTTGCTATTGTTGGAAAACCAAATGCAGGCAAATCTACTTTATTGAATTTATTGGTGGATGAAGAAAAAGCCATAGTAAGTGAAATTCCCGGAACCACACGTGATCTTATTGAAGATGAAATGGTGATCGATGGAGTTTTATTCCGTTTTATTGATACAGCGGGAATTAGAACTACCACCGATATTGTTGAGCAAATAGGAGTGAACAAAGCATTTGATGCAATAAAGAAGTCGGCGATCATTATTTATCTGTTCGACTCACACGAGTTAAGCAGCGGTGATCTGAAGAATGAGATCGACTTAATGAAGCAACACATTAAAGGCGCACAACTGGTGGTGGTTGCCAATAAAATAGATGTGGAGGGGGAAGAAGCTTTGAAAAAAGAATATAGCGGGTTTAGCGACCTTATTTATATTTCTGCCAAAGAGGGACGCAACATCAATGAATTGAAAAAGAAACTTCTTCATTTATTTGATAATAAGGCGGTAGGTTCCACTGAAACTATTGTTACAAATGCCCGTCATGCCGAGTCATTGAGAAAAGCACACGACGCTTTAAATAAAATTACCGAAGGTTTGAATAACAAAGTTCCCGGTGATCTTTTAGCCTTGGATATTCGCTATGCCCTGGATGAACTGGGAAGTATTACAGGGCAAGTTACCAATGATGATCTTTTGGGAAATATCTTCTCGAAATTCTGTATCGGAAAATGACCATTCCAAACATCGGAAAACAAATCTTATAAAAAGAAAATTTCCCCTTTGTACTTTCAGAAAACTTTAACTTTTGTCTGTTTATTTTAACGGATGATCACCTTATTTATGGCGTACATTTGGACACATGGAATTTTATTGTGACCAATTGTGACTGCGTTTCTTTTTTGCAAATGAATTTGTCCACATATGTCCATCTATGTCCCTCTGTGTCCAGTTAAATGTCTAGTAAGAGAAAATATGATAAGATATGTCTTTTCTGTAGAAAGGATTTTATTGCACAAAAGAAAAATACTAAGTATTGTTCTTTAAGCTGCGCATCAAAATCGTATAAGGTCAATGCAAAAAGAAATGATTACATAGAAGTTAACTTTGAAGAGTATGTGAAAAGAGGAATAAAGATTCAAACAGATTTGCTCAATCAAATATATACAAGCTTGGCAGAATTATTGCGACACTCAAAGTTAAGCAAGCAAGACTATCTGAGTCCAACTGATTATTGCACTTTAAATAATATAAGTAGAAAGACATTATCAAGGCTGATTACAAAAAAACAGATTGGAGTTAAAAAAATAAGCAAAAGGAAAATATTAATCAAAAACAGCATATAAGCATGAAAGTAACGGTATACAAGAGAAATACATCAACTAACATATCAAGTCTAAGTTTAGATTTTTATGTGAACGGCAAAAGAGTGAGAAGAGCTTTGGGATTGTATTACTATAGGAAACCAATTGATGTCAATCAGAGAAAACATAATAAACAGACAAAAATAATGATTGATACTATTGTAGCTGAAAAAACTCTAGAGATTCAAAAAGGAGTCCATGGATTACTTGACAACAGAAATAAGTACACAGATTTCATTGGTTACTTTAAACACTTAGTATCAAATCGACTAGAATCAGGTGTTAATTACAATTCATGGAAAACGACAGAAGGGCACTTAAAGGACTATGCACCCCTCGGAATATCATTCAAGTCAATTAGCGTTGAATGGATAGAAGGCTTTAGAGATTATCTACAGTATAAAAAGAAATTAAAGAGCGCTTCTGTAATGCAATACTACAATTTGCTTAAACATTCGGTTCACGAAGCGTATAGAAAGAAGCTAATTATTGATGATTTCGCAGTCGATTCTAAAGGAATTAGAGTCGAAACAGCCGAACGTCAGTTTTTATCAAAAGAAGAACTTATTAAGCTGAAAGATACACCTTGTAGAAATGAAATTCTCAAAAAGGCCTTTTTGTTTAGTTCACTAACAGGAATGGCATTTGCGGATATAAAGAAG
The DNA here is from genome assembly GCA_044229315.1 of Bacteroidia bacterium. GTDB lineage: Bacteria > Bacteroidota > Bacteroidia > B-17B0 > Aurantibacillaceae > Aurantibacillus. Next base: position 1,307,528 of record JBGATG010000001.1, on the reverse strand, counting down.
TTAACTTGGGCAGCACTTAAAGGGGATAATTCTCAATGGTCAATAAATTTTCATAGAAAGAAGACTAAGGGACTCCAGTATCATCCGATTTCTAAAGTTGCTAGAGAATTGCTTGGGCCAAAGAGTGATGACGAAGCAAGAATATTTTTTGGACTAAAGTATAACACCTGGAATAACATTGAGTTAAAACGTTGGATTTTGGAGGCTGGGATAACAAAGGAAATTACTTTTCATTGTGCCAGACACTCTTACGCTACTAATTTGTTGAGTAGTGGAGTGCCGATTACTACTTTAAAAGAGCTACTTGGACATAAGGACTTTAAAACAACAATGATTTACGCTAAAATTGTAGATAGTGATAAGGTCAAAGCGGCTGATTTAATGAATTTTGAAATTTGACATATTATTTAATTTTGCTTCCTTGTTTTTGTTTTTTAACTTGTAGTTAAATTGTTAATTATGGCTAGCAAAACAGTCAGCGCTTTTTACCAAAAGTTATTAGGAAGCTTACAGTCAAGTAATACAGTTCTTGAGTTATATCAAAAGAATCATTCACCTAACGAACGAAAGCAATTTTTAAATGAGCTTAAGCAAGACATTTCTATCAATGAAACCTTTGATTTGCATTCGAAAGAATATTATGACCACAGTCTTATATCAAATAGCCTATTAGACCACTATTACCCACTTTTAAAGAGATTAGAGTATTACGATTCTAGTATAGATCCGAAAGAAGTCATATTATTATCTCACCTAAGTGCAAGAAGTAAAGAATATGATCTCCTGAAATCTAAATATCTTCCGACATATGTAGCTAGATTTGATTTGCCAAAAAGTACCAAAGCTAACGCAACGGATTTTAGAGGGTTTAATTTTCTCAATGTCAAAACTAGATCCGAATTTGTTAGAGACTTACACGATAAACTTATTGCAGGAGGTTACATTTCCAAAATCAGTTATCGTGATTTTTCAATTTTTTTCAATTATAGTTATAAAGCACCTAAAACATATATAACGTGGAGAGCCGACGCTTATTTGCTTCGACATTTTATTATTAAAATTAATAAATCCACGAAAATGAGCTTTAAAAAACCATTCTGGAATGATGCTCTCTTAATATTTAGAGACACTAAATGTAAGCCATTTAAGGCTATTAAAACTAATACCTTTTTAAAGAAGAAAAAGTCAAAAAACACGATTCTAATTGGAAAATTAGATTCAATAATAACTGATTTGTTCTAATTTCTTTCTATTATTTGAAATTAGAACAATCGTATTTTGTTCGTTTCCTAGTAACTACAACCCATTAATTCAAGACCGTTCTAATTTACTTTTTTTGTTGATAAATCACCTAATTCTAAGGGTAGTTTTGATGAAAAAAACAACAATGGATAAGCAAGATGAAATTCTAAGAGGTATTGATGAGCTAAAATATTGTTTATCAAATTTAAGCTCTCAAAGCAAAACCTTTTTAGACATAAATGAAGCTGCTCGCTATTTGAAAATAACTAAGAGCTCTTTATACAAGAAAACGGCGAACAAGGATTTGATTTACTATCAACCTTCTGGAAAGAAAATTCTGTTTGAGAAAAAGGATCTTGATGATTTCATTATTAAAGGAAGACAAACTTCCAGAGAAGAACTAGAGAAAGAGGCACTTAAAATAGTCCGTACTCTATGATTGATTTTATTCATACCTATGGTGCGATTAAGAATCATTATGACTATTTAAAGCACTCTGAGCTTGATTTTGTTGAAGGAATAGTTCACAATTCGGGCAAGCCAATAAGATACTTTTGGTGTAAGAATGATTCAATGATGTATAAAGTTGGTTATTATCAAAATTGGTTAGACATAACGGGGAGTATAACTAAGTACTGGAGAGAGACGAATATTTCTGATCTAACTTATTCTGATCTATGTTCCGCTATTCATTCTTTATCGGAAACTCTAATGGTGAACCCAAAAGAACTTTATATACGTTCATTTGAATTTGGAGTAAATATACCTCCAGTAACTAATCATTCAGCATTGGAGCTAAGTGAGTTTGCCTTGAACTACAAAAGAAAACTTTTTGATGATATGGACAATAATAGTAAAAGGCCATCAATAGGAAAGAAATGTAAATCCCAACAGTACATATTAAAATTGTATAGCAAATCAATGGAGTATAATTTGCCGTTTGAATTGTTACGATTCGAAATTCAAATTAAACGAATGGCTTTTATTAAAAAGGCTGGTATTGAATCTCTTTTTGATTTGACAAATAAAGACAAACTCAAAAGCTTGAAGTCAATGTTGGTCGCAACGGCTAATAAGATCGTGTTCTATGATGATTCAATTTCACCTGAGGCATTGGATGTCCGTGAAGGTACAATGTTATTAAATTGGAAGAGCAAGATCTACCTTAAGAAGAAGCTAAAGGAGCAAAGCAAAGACTTTCAAAAAGAGAAACGGCTAGTTATCAACTTAATTGATAAGCACGGGCAACAATTCATAAAGCAGAAGTTGGTAAGTTCCATTAGCGATAAGTGGGACAAACTCCTAGAAAATTAACCAATAGTTAAATTGTTAATTCTGCTATTGATGCAAAATGACCAATGAAAACCTTTGCTAAAACTATAAACCCTTTCTATTGTCAAGAAAAACGCATTTCCGTCGATCTTTTCAAGTTAATTATAGTGTTATTATTCTTGCGTATGTTAGCCGTACTATGGATATATCAAGAAGCGGACTATACCTATTCTGTGAAAGGCCATTCGTCGCAGCAGTCAAGTTTTATTTCTATAAAATTAATAAAGGCTCTTTCTACAGCATTCAATCACCTTTTAGCGAGATCAATCTCATACAAGGAATAAAAGAGTTTAATAAGTACTATGATGCTAACCTATCTGAAATAAGGTGGATTGCTTTTTATGATTATAACCTGTCCAGTATATATGACGAGATAAAGGCAGATAACGAAGAGTTCATTTTCATTTCATATCTGAATTCCGATATGCTTATAAAGTTGGGGTCTACCTACCAAGATATATTTAGAGAATTGAATTTACTCTCAGTAATTCTTAAAAAGAAGATTGTCATTAATTATCTACTACCTTATAATTTTGAAAGCAGAAGATCAAAGAAGCCTAGCGTTTCATATTTAAAACGTCAGGGAGTCGATTTAAACTTGTTTACAGCGGCTTATTGGTTTTACAATGAAAGTCACTATGATATGGACACAGAGTGCGATATTCTAGAAGTATTCGATTTAAAGACGGGTGAGTGTTTTGTTTATTAAAATGCGGACTTGTATAGGTAGGGCAACCTATTAGCGTGATTTTATCTCAAAATCGAATAAATCGGCCATTTTAATCTTGAGCCCTTTTGCTAACGCTTTCAAAGTGCAAAGAGTAGGATTGATACGTCCATGCTCTATTCGCGTCAACTGTGAGATAGAAATATCTGATCTTAATGATAGTTCTTCTTGAGAGATTTCCGCTTTCTCTCTAAGTTTTTTGAGATTCTTGCCAAAGTCTTTAAGATATTTCTCATCTTTTACGCCTATCACAACGTAAAAATCGCTTAATCATACGTGACGAAACTAAGCATATATGCTTAGTTAACGTTTTATTTTATATATTTGATTTAAAATTAGTTACATGAAAAAATTAAAACTGCTCATCCTGAGCCTTTTCATTAGTTTAATTAGTAGTTGCTATTCTCAAACTTTCGAGGAAAAGAAAGCGATTAAAAAGTATATTGAATTCTGCTTAACTGAAGTAAATAACTGGACACCTACATCAAATGCGGGTTACGTTACTATTTATAACCATTGGTTTGCAAATGATGCGTATCACGTTGACAAGGTCAAATTAGCTGATCAATTGAAGGGTGTATTACATTTTAATGCTGATGCAGATGTTTTTTTTAAAGGGCTGTTAAAAAGCTATAGCTGTAACTATGATAACCTTCAAAAAAACATCTATGTTCCGAAAGAATTAAGCTCAAATTCATTTGACATTGCAAATACAAATATTCTCATAAACTATTTACTTAAGGAGTATAAAGACTTTTGTAACGCACAGTCGACTAAAGTAGAAGAGGTAAAAGAAGAGAAAGCAACTAAAGAAATAGAAGTTTATACTGTTGTAGAAAAAAACGCCGAATATAAAGGCGGTACAAATGAACTATATGCATTTATTAATAAGAATTTGGTTTATCCAGACTCAGCCAGGAACAATGGGATTTCAGGTAAGGTATTTACCAAATTCATAATTAATGAGAATGGAGGAGTAGAGGAGGTTCAAATAGTCAAAGGAATTCTAAACTGCAAAAAATGCGACGAAGAAGCTATTAGAGTTTTAAAACTAACTTCGGGAAAATGGAATCCTGCGGAAATTCAAAGCAAAAAAGTAAAAGTTTATTATAGTCTACCTATTGCATTCAAATTGTAGAACATCACTTGTTTACACTTGCTTCAAAAATGATTACACTTTCACGAAGATGAGAAATGCTATCAGTATATTTCGTTTTTCTTTTACTTATATGTCTTATAACTCCAATCTCCTTTAGATACCACCCACATTTAGTCCCAATTTCTGCCAAAATTAGATCTACTGGAATCTCGACGTTTACGTAAGCTGAGTTAGAGACAACAAGCCATAGTTGAGCGTTTTTGTGAGCTTTTTTTCTCAAATTCTGTATAACCAACTGCATATCCTCAAAGTAACCTTGAATCATCATGGGCAATTGATCATCCCATAATAATTCTTTTTTGGCCCCTATTTTCTTTATGACATCGCTATAAATAGCTCCGAAATCATTTCGAATAGGTGGTTTCAGTTTAGTCTCCACATGCGACCTAAGGGTTCTTTCGCGTAATTTATTGAGTTTAATGTTAGAATCAACAAAACGACCTAAGAATAATTCCGGCCTATAAACATCGGTGTAATCGAAAGAATTAAGATATGGTGGAGAAGTGATACACAATTTAAACTTCTCATCCACTTTTTTATCTATTAGCGTTCTTGCGTCACCGGTATATATTTTTGATGCCCCCTTTAGTGAATTGTCTTTATGAAATAAATCTTCCGAAATCATTTCAATTCTACTTGATAGGGAATCTAAGAAAGTATATTTGTCAAGCCCAAAGCTTTCCCAATTTGTTCGATATTTAAGACACTTTCCATCTTTTACAGCATTACAGTTATCTAAGGCAGCTCCAATCAGGGAGAGTTTGAACAAACTTGCAATGTTATTGTTGTTTTTTTCTACCTCTTTCATGCCTCCTTCAAAAGAATTTAGAATTTCGGAATTAAAGAGCCATTTTGATCTTTTACTTTTTTCTGAAAAAGTGGAATATTGATTTAATGGAGATATGCTTCCTTTCTCAGCCGAATAGAATACTTTCTCTTTTAATTTATTGAAGTCAGATAAGTTCGCATTTAAAAGTTTTGTTTTTGAAAGAAAAGCTGCAAAGGGATTTACCTCAAAACCAACTGATTTTATATTATGTTTTGAGGCGGTAAGTGTGGTTGTGCCGCTACCATTAAATGGGTCAACAATAAAATCTCCTGATTTAATAGAAGCTTCTTGTATTGCTTTTTCAACGAGAATGGGGGAGAAACCTTCCTTATACAGATACCACCTATGTCTTGGATATTCTACACTCTGTTGAGAAACGTAGTCCCCAATATTTTTAAAATTAAAGCTCTGGGTATTCAAGGGAATTAGAACTTACTTGCCATTTTTTTCGCTATCTCTTCCATTGTACCACTTGGTGTTTGCTTTGAAATATTTAAATAGTGATAAATGATTTTCTTTAAAAGTTGTGAAGTTTCACTCTTTGGATTATTTATTTTTTTAAACTCCAACATGAATTCATCAAAACCAAGCCCAGAATTAAGAAATTGATCTAATGTATTGTCCTTTTTAGTAAGTGAATCATGTGCTTTTTTAATATGATCATTTATTTCATTAGAAAATTGATAATTTGTTTTAGCATCAATCTGTAATTTTTCTAATAGTGATATCAACTCACTCGAATGAAAGTTTAAGATGGTTGAATTAGTTTCTATGTTGTTAGCGGTATAACTATCAAGAAATCCCGCTAAGCCTGATTTATTTTTTGTTTCCATGTGATATCAACTTGAAAATTTTATAATTAGGTCATCAATTGAAGGATCTGTAGCGTCTCCATTCTGCGTTGTTTGTTCAGTTTGAATAGTCTCTCGTATAGAATCAACTGCTTTTTCTAGTAGGTCCATGCCAGTGTATCTTGCTAATATTATACCAAGATTCATAGCCTTTGTTTTTTTATCGGCTTTCGTTGCTGACAGTACAGAAAGCTCTTTAGTCATTTTATCAACTTCTGCCTGTGATAAAGTCTGTAGTATATTCATACAAACCGTAGGAAGATCATTTTCAGCTTTCAAATAGTCAACATTATCCATTATTAATTTTATCTTTTTCAAATCCACTTTTGATCTTTCTCTGTCGTACGCTTTATTTACAGCATCTAAGAAGACTTGTATGATTGGATAAAGACTACCTTCTACGTTTTTTCCCCCAACCTTCACGCTTGCTATTGAGCTTCTAAGTACAATCATTGCTGAAGTTCCCGCAATTAGAATTTTACCACCCTCAATTTTTTTGTAATGTAGAAAATCAACATCGAACTCCATTACTATTAATAAAGCAAAACAAGAAATCAATCCATTAAAAACAAGATACAATTGTCCAGTTCTAATTTTCAAAATTAAGGATGGTTCAGAATAACGGCCAATTAGTTCTGCGAATGCATAAATACATCCTAACGCAAACACAAGAGTGTAATTGATTATCAAATAGGAGTAACCCACTAGTTTTAAGTAAATTAACTCATTAAAATTAATCATTTTTTGGAGTTTTTCTTAATTTCTTCTCTAATTTTTTCAACTTCGTAATCCTTTCCCTGTAAGCTATTATGATGCTCCAAAAGACCTTTGTATTTGGCACTGTGCCTCTTAGCGTAACTTTTCTCAGGTGAATTTATAGGCATAAATCTTAACTGTCCAATTCTCATTCCGGGATAAAGCTTAATTGGATTAGGACCAGCATTGAATAATTCAAAAGTAAGTACTCCTTCAAATCCGGGATCAACAAATCCGGCAGTCATATGAATTTCTAAGCCTAACCTTGCGAAGCTGCTTCTTCCTTCTAAATCTGCGGAAATTTCGTCAGGAAGTTTAATATATTCCATAGAGTGACCGAGAATAAATTGGTTAGGAGTGATTGTAATTGGTTTGAGAAAATCCAAATTGATTTTCTTTGAATTATTTTTTGCGTTTCTAGTTGTTTCTGGGTCAATAAAATCAATAATTCCATACTGATTAGGAAAGAAAAGTTGAAAGGAAGTTCCAAGTCGAATATCAAAAGACGTTGATCCTAATTGTTTTTGAAAGTTTATAATCGGTATGATTTTGATTTTGTCGTTAATGATGAGTTTCTCAATTTCAGTATCAGAGATAATGCTTTTTAGTGGTGGTTCGGTAGTGTCATTGATGATTGTCTCTGAACTCTCAACCGTATTTTTGTCCATTAGGACGTCAATCCATTCAGAAACTTGAATTGACCTTAAAATAGATTGATCAAACCGTTTAAATTCCTTTACTATTTTCTCTTCAAAGGTGTCTCTAAAAGAGAAGCCTGCAATTAAATCTTTTTTAACCTCTAAAAAATTCGCTAACACTCTCTTTTTAAATTTCGCATTTCTGTATAACCAAGCCGCTAAAAATATTTCCTGTATTGATGTCGGAATTTCCACATAATTCTTTCTTTCTTTTTTTATGCAAATTGACGGAATTGGTAATCCACTATTTAAATGATCAACTAACTGCTTTATATTATCGAGTTGAATATCGTTCACGTATTTAACTACAGGTTGGAGTTTTTCATTCAATACAGCTTTTCCTATCTCTATCTTGTCATCTTTAAATTTAAAGAAGTGCTGCAGAAAATACTCCCTGAAGTATAGAAATAGCTTAGTCGAGACCTTATTTTTTTCGTATGGAATAGCATTATTAGAATCCAATAATCTCAATAGATTTTCACATAGAATAAGTATGTGGTCGGCGGAGTTGAATAGTCTTCTAGAAAAACGATGAGTTAGTATTTTTTCAATAAGATTGATTCTAAATAGTGCAGGAGGATGGGTCTCATTAGTTAAAGTATGTACGGAGTTTGAAAGAAATGATGCGTATTGGGAAAACCAAAGCGAGTGGCCTATTGAAACACATGCGAAAAGATCACTCCAACACTCGGTAAGCCAACTTTTCAAATTAATATTGTATTCTTTTTTAAATAACTCTACTTCCTTTTTTTGATTAACGTTTAGAGAGCTTAGAAAATCTTGCTCAATGTCATCTTTTTCAAAGAAATCATTACGCATTACTTTGTGCGCAACTTCATGCATTAGTGTTGGCCAGTGACAAGGGTTATTAGCATCAATTCGTGGAATTGTTATATGAATTGTTGAATTTTCAGTTACTTCCACTCCATTGCTAAATTCCTCTATTCTGCAATCAATGTCGTTACTACTTGCAAATCTGTTAAAGCCATTAATATTTGGGTTAATTTCTGTACTCTTAAAATTTTGAAGTGGATCTGATGCGTAGGTGGATTCTCCTATTTGTTCATTTACGTAAATAGAAATTTGGCCATGAATATTCTCTTCATCTTGATTTAAAAGAAATACTTGTTTCTCAATTACTCTACAAAACCTACGAAGTTCTATAGGCTCAGAGGGGCGGGGTAAATGATTTAACCACCCAATGTGAAGTTTTACTATTGTTAGCGATATATCTACAAGATCTTTAAAAACACTCTTCAGTTTTTCTTCTTCAATTGTTTCTTTATTTTTGTCTATATAAGAAGAATACTCTAACAACATTTTTATTTTCTTTTCAAGACATTCTTCGTAGCTTTTTATGAAAGAGATTTTATCTTTAATTCTACTATCATCATCTAAATAGAATTGCTCACGAATTTCTTCAAGGTGAATATAGAACCTTGTAATGCGCTCAACTGTTTCAAAAACATACAGCTGACAAGTATCTACTAATATTTTATTCATACTTATACGCATTTAATTCTTGGCCTTCATCATTCAAAGTTACTATTTGCAATGTCATTGACTTCTCCTTTAGAACATTAGCTATAATAGGTTTTAGCTCGTCCATACCGAGCTCTTTTTTATCACTTATATTGAAAAACTTGCTGCCCAATAATAACCAGTTAAGAAGTGTCCCTTCAGAAAGATCGCAATCGTATAGAACTTTTAGAGTTTTCGGAAAATGATTTTTATCCAATTCTGAAAGCACTTTATCAAGCAAGGCACCTGTGGCTGGATAATCAATTAAACACTCGCGTAAATCCAATTCAACACTGCTTTCGGCGTCAAATTTTATTTTTCCTATAAGATCAGTAACCTCTCTTACTTTTCCAATGTCGTAAACGCCAAAGTCTTTACTTATATTTATTTTTTTCATTTCTTACTTGTTTTTGTCATTAATTCACCATAATAATAAAACCCAACATCGTTTCCCGTATTGTAGAAAACTTTTCTTAGTTCCACGTGTGTTCTATCTTTAGCTTTACTTAGGAGGCCTCGACTAAGTGCGTCGAATACCGATAAGTTCATGTTTATAGATCTTGCAACATCAAATATTATTGACATTCCAATTCCCTTATTGTCTTTTGAATTTGGACGAGTCGTTTTTCCGGGACTAAGCGCATAATGGTAAGCATCAGATAGACTTAATTTTTTAGCTCTATTTTTTGTAGTCTGGATCATCTTTCAAGTGATTTTTCACGTTTTCATTAATTCCCATTCCTAAATCCCCAAATGAAAACACACTTTTACTTTATTTTCCAAGTAGATGAAATCAATTCCAACAAAAGCATCGCTATTAGTATGATCTGCACCATTTTTAGCCAATTCATTTAGGATCGCAACAAAGTGATGCCTTTGAAACTTATAGTCTTTATGTAAAGGTTCCAGTATTTCAAATAACCAATCTTTAAATTCTGTATACAAGATCTTCTATCTCCAGCAGGATACTTCAATCTGTATAGAGGAAAGGAATCGACTCGATTGCCGTCCAGATCAAAAATGCTTTATAGGCTCATTAATTTTGTTTGGTTCACTGCTTTTCCAAAAAGATTTTGCATTGGCATAAAGCTGTTCAATTCCTCAAAGAGTCCAAGTTGATTCAATTTCTCGTTGAGTTCTTTGTTTACATTGCTATTTGTATCCCAGTTTCTTTTCTTGTCGTTAGCAATAAGTTTAAGAAGTCGAATCAATAGTAAACAGCATGCAGACGAGGTAACTGTTATTGTATTAGAAAAATCTATGCTTACGCTGTTGTCTTTGCCTTCAGGTATCTTTGGTAAGGGTATAATAGCAGGGAGATAAGAAACAACCTCAGGCCAAATTTTAAATTGAATATTCTTCACTTAAACTTCATTTAATTTAAACGGAGATAACTTCAAGAAAGATCTTCTCCGAATTGGAATAATCTAATAAACATAAAGAAAAAATATGATCAAAAAAAGGGTAGAAACACCCTTTCTGTATAGGTATTTCTACCTACTATGAAACTTCAAGAAAGATCGTAAAATGCTGAAATACAGCAACATTATTCGCTCAATTTCTTTCCAATTAAATTCAAAAGCCCTAAAGCAAGAGTGTAAGCAAAGTAAGCATCTTCTTTTGTTGACACAGGTAATGGGTTAACGTTCCCTTTTTTGTCCTTGTCATGAACATATTTTGATACGAATTCAAAGAAATGCCAAATTGCATCATATAGATTTTTAATTCCTTCTTCTCCATGTTGGTCTTTGGCCATTAGAAGATCAAATTGCTCTTTAAATTTTTTATGGCCCGGTTTGCTGTCTCCAATTTTTACGTTTTCGTAGAATTTTCTAGCAAAGAACATAGTTTTCTGCCAGTCTCCATTGTGGATTGCATTTTCCATGTCTTTTACGTTTTGTCCTAACAAGTTGTAAAGCTCCTCCCAATACTTTGGGACTTCTTTCTTTTCAGGAACTTGCAACTCAAGCAATACGAAACTACCCATTCCTAATTTAGCTGAATAGTTTTTAATCCAATCACTTTGTTTTATTTCGTAATTAGCATGCTGTCTTCTATTAGCAAGTTGAAGATAATCAGTTACCCGATAATCGGAAGTTATTTCCAAGACTTTGACAAAAAGATCTAAATTAAGTCGAACTGATTTTTCGTGATCATTTTCTCTTAGTTTTTCAATATGCTCTAATGCTTTTGGCGATAAAGTAGCCGTAAGTTCTAACTGGATGTTTTTCGTAGTAATATTGCCAAAATATGCCGGCCTTATTTCCTTTCCCATTAACTGAAAATCATAGTAGCTTCCATTCTCATTCAAAAAAGAAATTACTTTCCCATCACTTCCAGTTTTTAAACTCCCTGAAATTGAAACAGGAGCTTTACCCACATCGTAGATTAAATCAACCGTAAAAACTAAATTGGGACCTAGGGTTTGGGGATCTACTCTGCATTGTAAAATTTTAATTTCCATATTCTTATTTTGGACTATAAAAATATAATAAAAGCAGGATTGTTAATGATGTCGAACGAAAAAGATTTAGAATTTCTGTTAAATATTTAAAGCAATTATGCCCAAATCTATCAATAGAATAAGCTAACTTCTTAAGTCAGCAATTACTAAAGCACTATGTGTTATATTGTACCTTAGTAAACAGACGAAAAAACCTTCGTTAGATTCCGGTTTTATATCCTTTCCATCAAACTTATATCCTTTTCTAAACGGCTGTATGATGTAACTGAAAATATCGGGATGACCAGAATATTTCCATTCGAAATTATCCTTTAAATAGCTGATTAAGTCTAGATGTATTTGAGTTACATTACCTTCTTTGACATCAGCAATGATTCTGTAATTGTTGGGAAGCGCATAACCATATTGAATGTAAAAAACCCCTTTAAAATTTTTAATATGAAACCGTTTAATGTCTTTAAAATCGAAAGAAACTGCTATCGGTTTCCCTGACTTATCATACATAATTCGTTTTTTACGTTCTTCTCCAAGAGTCATAGACCTAAACGTTTTTTCTGTCAAAGTCAATAAATCAGGCTGCTTATTAATTATCCCAATTAGATTTCTAAACTCTTCGTCAGTTAAACTGTAATTATGATTGCACTCATAACATGCCGGTATTTTCTTCCTATTAACTTTGTATTCCGGACCTCTTCCTTCAAATAAATTTTTAGGAGGGATATGTTCTCCATTATTGGTCTTTCTCGTTAACGGCTTACCACAGTTATAACATTGCATGACGTAATTAACTCTCATTGGTCGACTATCTTTTATGAACTCGCTCTTTAACCAATAGTATGCCTTAATTATATTTCTAACTACTATATTGGATTTAAGCCATTTCATTCTCTTTATCAAAGATAACTGATCAATAAATTGAATGCTCTTATTTTCCGATTTTTTCCTATATTTAGATATGATTTGGTACGTTTTTAGTCACAAAAGTCTTGGAAATGCGATGGCAGACGTATATTACATATTTTGTATCGGAAAGTAATCCTTTATAAGGTCCTTTTGTGTGTTTTTTGTAGTATGATCCAACGCTTTTTAATAAGAAATATAGATCGTTTTGCGTATTTTAAGGCATGGAATTTTTTAAGAAAACACGTTCAATTATTGCAGTTTTTTTCTGTCTATTTACTTTTTTGTTTCAAGCGCAAAATCGTAAACTCGATAGTCTTATCACTATCGCTAATTCTTCCCGGCATGATACACTGAGGGCTATGGCTATGGGCGATATTGCCAAGATCTACCTGAAAAATAAGGATACTGTAGCCTACAAAGAGAATGAGGAGAGGTTTGAAAAGTTATTCAATACTTCAAAATCCCCAAAAGTAGGCAGCTTGTATTACCTGGTAAAAGCAAACTATGTTGAAAAATTCAGAAACAACCAGGAATTGGTTTTAGACTACTTTAAAAAATCCTATGATTGCTGTATCAAAGCAAATGACAAGACAACAGCCGGAAAACGTATCAATAAAATTGGAAAACTTCTGATGGATCTTGGTAAGTATGAAGAGTCGATCAAAATATTATACGAAGCTGTAAAACTCAATGAAGAAAACGGTAACAAGGTTAGTTTAAGTTACTCATACTTTGGATTGGGAGAGGTGTTTAGATTGCAGAAAAATAATAAAAAGGCATTAGAGGTTTACTACAGCGCATACAAACTATCCCAGTTAACGCAAGATCCTCAGGGTCTCGCGGCAAGTTACAATAACCTCGGTATGATGTATCATACACTTGAGATGCTTGATTCGGCCGAATACTATTACATCAAGGCGGTGGATTTTAACACAAAACGGGCCGACGAAGCGGGTATGGCAAATTCTCTTGATAGATTGGCGACCCTATACATGCACCGGAAAAATTATCCCGGCGCAGTGAAGATCCTTGAGCGTTCACTTGGGCTAAAACTAAAGTTCAATGATCAGGAACAGCTTGCTACCACATACTTGAATTTGGCTGAAGCGAATTACGGATTTCACAGAGAGCCAAAAGCAATGGAATACCTCCAAAAGGCGATAGTAATCGCAAAAAATAAGCACTTGGTTGAACATCTTGAATATTGTTATAAGCTTGAAGGCGTTTTTTATAGGGCTCTTGGTAATTTTCAAATGAGTGTTGGAAGTTATGAGAACTACATGAAATTACACGACAGTTTGATAACCGCCACCAATAATCGCACAGCTGCTGAACTTGAGGAACAATATCAGAACGAGAAAAAGCAGAAGGAGATAGAGCTTTTAAATAAGGACAAAACTATCCAGGAAAATGACCTCAAGACTCAAAAGCAATTCAATTATTTTATTGTGATCGTTGCCTTTATGTTGGCTGTTACTGTGTTCTTTATTTTCAGGGGTCTACGTCAGAAACAAAAAGACAATACTGCTCTTGCTGAAAAAAATTCTATTATTTCTGAACAAAAACATTTGGTTGAAGAGAAGAACCGTGAAATCCTCGATTCTATTAATTACGCGAAAAGGATCCAACAAAGTCTCCTTGCCAATGAACAAATGCTGAAACAATATCTTCCAAATCACTTTGTGTTTTTTAAACCAAAAGATATAGTAAGTGGAGATTTCTATTGGGCTGCAAAAGAGGGCGACAATTTCTATTTAGCTATTTGTGACAGCACAGGACACGGTGTTCCCGGGGCGTTCATGAGTTTGTTGAATATTGGTTTTTTGGCTGAGGCAATAAAAGAAAAAGGGATCTCGTCACCCGAAAAGATTTTTGATTATACCAGGCAAAGACTGATCGAATCTATTTCAAAGGATGGACAGCGTGACGGTTTCGATGGGATTTTGGTGTGTTTTGATCTGAAGCATAAGAAAATAACCTATTCTGCCGCTAATAATTCTCCTGTATTGCTACAGGATGGTAAATTAACTCATCTTCCAATGGATAAAATGCCCGTTGGCCTAGGAGAGAGGAAACAGGATTTTAGTATATTCACAATTGATTACACTCCCGGTTCGGTGGTTTATTTTTATACCGATGGTTATGCCGATCAGTTTGGTGGTCCAAAAGGAAAGAAATTCATGTATAAGAAATTGAACGAACTTTTGTTTACGAATACGTATAAGAGTCTGGAAGATCAAAAACACATCCTGCAAGAGACTTTTGAGTCTTGGAGAGGCGCATTGGAACAAGTAGACGACGTGTGTGTGATTGGAATAAAACTTTAGACAATGAGAAAATGTATCTTCATTTTATTGTTAACCGTTTCCTTGTATACTTGGGGTCAAATGGACGTTGGAGGAGTGAAAGTTCCATATACATTTAAGACAGACGAAACAGCTTTGGTAATAAACGGTGCCGGTATCCGCGAAAAATATTTTATGGATATGTATGTGGGAACATTATATCTTAAAGCCAAAACAAGCGATGCCGCAAAGATCATGAATGCCGACGAGGCTATGTGCATAAAATTGCAGGTCGTTTCCGGATTGATCACCAGCGAAAAAATGACTAAGGCAGTGGATGAGGGTTTTATGAAATCAACCAATAGGAACTCCACGCCATATGCTACAAAGATCAAACAATTCAAAGACGTGTTCAGTCAAAAAATAAATAAAGGCGATGTGTTTGATATTGTTTACGAAAGCGCTAAAGGTGTGAGCGTTTTCAAAAATGGAAAGATTTCTACAACCATCCCTGGTCTTGATTTTAAAAAAGTTCTTTTCGGTATCTGGCTTTGCAACGATCCGGCCGATGAAGACCTTAAAGAAAAAATGTTAGGCAAATAAGTACAAAAAAAGTAATCTATGTTCCGTTTTTTAAGCATCCTCTTCATTTTTCTCTTTGGCTCGTCATTGGCCCAAATGAACATGGATTCTTTAAAGCGTGAGTACGAAAAACAAAAGGGTACAGAAGCAGCCGCTCAAATTTTGGTGAACATCAGTAACACGTTCTCAAAAAATGAATTTGACAGTTCTATTTATTATGCCAAACTTATTTTTAATGCTACCAGCAATAGGCGTATGCACGCGAAGGCCAATCGCTTGATAGGATTCGCTTATTTTAATAAAACAAATTTCCGAAAAGCCGTAGATCATTATTTTTTGGCGGCAAGTTATTACGAGAGTATTAAAAATGATACATTACTTGCCCAGGTGTACAACAATATTGGGCAAATGTTCTATTATAATTTCAATAAGACCAAAGCCCGCGAATATTGGGTAAAAGCATTGGAGAAATGCAGGTTGGTGAAAAATAAAACGGTGCTGTCTGATGTTTTGAATAATTTGGGGGCTATATGTTGGGAGAAAAAGGAATTTAAAAAGGCGATAGAGTATTATGAAGAATCGGCCGATATTGACCTGAAAAAAGGGGATTACGCCAGTTACGCGGCAACCATCAATAATATTGGGATGGCCTACAGCGAGGTGTTTCAGATACAGAACGATCTCGTATCAAAAAATATGGCGCAAAATTATTATTTGAAAGCATTAAAGATCATTGATAGTTTACCGTACAATATTTATACTGTGCAGATCTATCTTTCGGCCGCCGATGCCTTCACCGATTTTGACAAAGACAATATCGCTTTACTGGTGATCAAAAAAGCGGAGGCAAAAATGCCGAAGGTACTCAATAAAGAGTATTTACATTTCTTAAATACGAAAGCTAGAGTTTTGGTTTCAAATAAGAAATCAGTGGACGCTTATTTGTGTTTAAAACGGTATATCGCTATCAAAGATTCTCTGTTTACACTTGATGTGAACAAAGAAATTATGGAAACGGAAGCGCGTTATGAGAATAGTCGCCAGATGAAGGAGAATGAATTACAAAAATCGGATATCGAGAAAAAGAATCTGGAGATCAAGCAAAGCAGGATCGTTAAATATGCTTTGGGAGTTGGAGTACTGTTGTTGTTTGTGATCGCGTTCATGACCTACCGTCGTTACGCCGAGAAACAAAAAGCAAATCATATCATTTCGCTGCAAAAAGAAGAGGTAGAAAGCAAGAAAATGATCATTGAGGAAAAACAACGAGAGATCATTGATTCGATGAACTATGCCAAACGTATTCAATACTCACTTTTGGCGAACGAGTCTTTGTTGAGCGAGAACGCAAGTGATCATTTTGTGCTTTTTCATCCGAAGGACATTGTAAGTGGCGATTTTTATTGGGCTACCAAGAAGGACGATAAATTCTATTTGGCAGTGTGTGATAGTACCGGACACGGTGTTCCCGGTGCTTTTATGAGTTTGCTGGGAATTGGTTTTCTGAGTGAAGCTATTAACGAAAAAGATATCAATGATCCGAACGAAGTTTTTGAATATGTGAGGAAACGTTTGATCTCAAGCATGGAAGGGCAGCGTGATGGTTTTGATGGTGCCCTGCTATGTGTGGATGGGAAGAATAAAAAGATAGTTTATTCATCGGCTCATAACGGGCCGGTTTTGGTACGTGATGGAGAATTGAAAGAACTTGATGCCGATAAAATGCCTGTGGGTATGGGTGTGAGGGATGAGGCTTTTAAGCAATACACTATCGACATAAGACCGAATGATAAGCTCTATTTGTATACCGACGGTTACGCTGATCAATTTGGTGGGCCAAAGAAGAAGAAATTCAAGTATAAGCAGCTCAATGATATTATTTTAAAGAACAGTGATCGTTCGATGAAAGACCAGGGCGCTAGTCTCAAGGAAACCTTCAATTCCTGGAAGGGCGAGCTTGAACAAGTGGACGATGTGTGCGTTATTGGGATAAGGTTCCTATAATCCCCTTTAAGTTTTTTTAGCAATTGAAACTAAATCTGCTAAATTTAGTGTATCGTAAGTATTTAAAATAAACTACTCTGTTAAAACGTATACTATATTTTTCGATCCTTGCGCTGTCCTGTTCAAAGATCGCCGCGCAGGAAAAAACCATTTTCGATTCCCTTTTTATTGTTTTGAAGAATGCTAAGGCCGATTCTGATCGGGTTAAGATCTATTGTGAACTTTGCTCGGAATTTGACAATGCTGGTTTGGCTGATTCGGGGGTTTATTATGGATTTCAGGGACTAATTTTAGCAAAAAGTATCAACAATAAATTTTTGCAGGCCCTTTCTCACCGTAGGATCGGTAACGCATATTTCTCTTTGGGAGAATTTGAGAAAGATCTATCCCAGCAGCAACAGTCATTAAGCATTTGTAAGACCATTAAAAATAAAAAAGGGATGGCGGCCGCCCTTGGAAATATTGGCATCATATACCAAACGCTTGGGGATAATGCAAAGGCCCTTGACTATCAAAAACAAAGTTTAGAGATCGAGAAGGAGCTTCGCAACGACGAAGGTATGGCGGTTTCCATGGACAATATTGCATCGATCCATTTTAATTTGGGCCACATTCCTTTGGCAATGCTCTATCGTCAAAAGGCAATAGCTATTCAAACCAGAATAAAAGATAAGGCCGGACTTGCGCGAACATTGGTTAACCACGCAGGCGATTTCAGTGCCCTGGGAGATTATCCAAAAGCGATCGAACTCGATCAAAAGGCTTTGAAGATGATGGAGGAATTGAACAACCAATATGCCATTGCCATTATTCTCGGTAATATAGGAAATATCTATATGGAGAATAAGGACAACAAAAAAGCCTTATACTATTACAAAAAGAGTTTGAAGATCACAGAGCAAATTGATGACAAATACAACGCCGCGCTGATCAATAATAATCTGGGAGACCTCTGTTTCGCCACAAAGGATAACTCTATGGCGAAATACTATTACGAAAAATCGTTGGCTATTTCGGAAGAGATAGATTATAAACCAGGCATTGCCGACACGTGGGTAGATCTGGCTTCAATGTATGCGAAAAAAAGTGACCCCAAGGCTATTGTTTTCCTTCAAAAGGCGTATGATCTCGGAAAAGCGATCGAGAGGCCTCTGGCATATACAAACGCGCTAAAAGGAATGGCAGAATACTACGCGCAACAGGGAAATAATAAACTGGCTATTGAAAAGGCAAATGAAGCCCTTCGGATCTCAATTGAGCAAAAGGATCTCTTTTCGGCCGAAGAATCATATAGGTTGTTATACTTAACTCACAAATCCACCAATGATTTCAGGAGTGCGTTAAGTAATTATGAGAACTACATTGTGCTTAGGGATAGTTTATTCAATTCTGATCGAACAAAACTTATCACCCAAAAGGAAATGCAATATGAGTTTGACAAAACTCAAATGAAGCAAAAGGCAGAACAGGATAAAAAAGATCTTGCAACGAGAGAGGAAAAGCAAAAACAAAGACTGGTGATCTTGTTTGTTTCTCTTGGATTGCTTATAGTGATCATATTCCTCGCCGTTCTATTCAACCGGTTTCGTTTGATCCAAAAACAGAAGAAAGTGATCGAAGCTCAGAAGGCAGAAGTAGAGCGTCAGAAACTAGTAGTGGACGAAAAAAATCACGAGATCGAGGAAAAACAAAAGGAGATCATTGATTCTATTAACTACGCGAAAAGGATCCAGTTTACCTTACTTGCGCACGAAGATTTCCTGAAACAGAATTTACCCGAACATTTTGTATTCTTTAATCCAAAGGATATTGTGAGCGGTGATTTTTACTGGGCTGCTAAACGGGACGATAAATTTTATGTAGCTGCTTGTGATAGCACCGGACACGGAGTGCCTGGCGCATTTATGAGTTTGTTGAATATTGGTTTTCTTAGTGAAGCCATCAATGAAAAAGGAATTATTAAGCCAAATGAAGTTTTGAATTTTGTTCGCCAACGTCTTATTGATAACATCAGTAAAGAAGGACAAAAAGATGGATTTGATGGTATTTTGGTTTGTATTGATAAAGTAACTAACAAAATAACTTATGCGGCAGCAAACAACGCTCCGGTATTGGTGAGCAAGGGTGAATTGATTGAGATGAATGCCGATAAAATGCCGGTTGGAATAGGGGAGCGTAAACAGGATTTTGAATTATTTGAGATCGATATTGAGCCGGGTGATTCACTTTATTTGTATACCGATGGATTTGCTGATCAGTTTGGCGGACCCAAAGGAAAGAAGTTCATGTATAAAAAAATGGATGAGCTCATTCGAACGAACAGCGTGAAACCTTTGCACGAACAAAAGGAAATATTAAAAGCATCATTTGAAGAGTGGAAAGGCGACTTGGAGCAGGTAGACGATGTTTGTGTGATAGGGATCCGTTTCTAATACGGCACTATTTTTTCAAGTGAGCGTTGCATTGCTTTACCCTATTGATCGCGTAATGATCGTTAGGACTGTATTTAAGCGCCATTTTATAAGAATCTTTTGCTTCCTTGTATTTCTTTTCCTTGAAATACTCATCAGCCTCCTCTTTGTAAGCGTCAAATTCGCCACCAATTTGCGGTTTGATCTTTCTTTTCGCTTTTCCCTTTACATTTTCGGCAACCGGTAACTCTTCGGTTATAGCAGTGTTGCCCGATGCTGAATTTGCAACCTGTGAATTAGAAGTTGTGTTAACGACCGCATTTGTTGTTGGTGTAGTGCTGCTTGCATTAGTAGTGTTTGTTTCGGTTTTGGTTTTATTGGCAACAACTGCTTTTGCTTCAGTATCCGCTTTCGCTTTCGCTGCAGCTTCCGCGTCTGCTTTTGCATCTGCTGCTGCTTTTTCGGCTTTTAATTTCGCAGCTTCTGCTTCTGTTTTGTTTTTTGCGTCCGCGTTGGCTTTCGCTGCTTTTTCCGCAAGAATTTTTGCTGCCTCGGCTTCTGCCTTGGCTTTGGTTTCAGCTTCCGCTTTTTCTTTTGCTGCTTTCTCTGCGGCTAATTTTGCGGCTTCGGCGTCCGACTTTGCTTTAGCATCAGCTTCCACTTTTTCTTTGGCGGCTTTTTCGGCGGCTAATCGTTCGGCTTCAGCTTTTGCTTTTATCTCGGCTTCCACTTTTGCAGAAGCTTCGGCTGTAACAACAGAATCTTTTACCGTGGTCGTAGTGGGAGTTTCCGCCGGTTTGCCTTGAGCAAAAGCGGCATTTTCCTTTAATTTTTTTTCTTCCATCGCTTTTTGAAGCGCTAATTTCTGTGCCTCCGCCTTTGCCGCAGCTTCTGCTGCCAGTGCAGCTTTCTTATCTTCTTCCTCCTTTATTTTTTCTTCAGCTTTCTCTAATTTGAATTTTGGATATTCTTCATTAGGTATCAGCTCAAGTGCTTTTGTGTAATAGGTTTTGGCGAGTTTGTAGTTCTTCTTAGTCAGAGCTTCATCACCCAATTTTGTATTAAAGCAAAATTTGTCGATCAAACGCATTTCGGCATCCATGATATTCTGAACGATCTGAACGCCCTTATCCGAAACAGCCTGGTCTTTGTCAAACTCACTGTTCTTATATTCTACAGCAAGTAATGGTTCTTGTAATCCAATATAATCAATGCCGGTGAAAGGTTTTGCCATCATAAATCCTCCAATGGTGACCGATGGTTTAAAATTATTTCCTGCAACGTCACTCGCCACATTTTTAGTGGAGACATAGAATTTTTTTCCATTGCAACCCGGATATGAAACGTTGATATAGAAATCCCCATTCCCCGGAATATCGATCACGAAATTCCCGTCTTTGTCGCTCATTAATTCCTTAATGACCTTATTATTTTGTATGAGTTGGATATTAGCGCCTTCGCATGAACGTTCGTCTTTATCCGCACGACTGGTAAGCGTCCATGTTCTTAATTGAACTGTACTTTTAAGTTTAAGGCTCCATTCTTGCCCGCAAATTTGCCCACAGGTAAGAATAATTAAGATAAGAATTAAGCGCCTTATCATTTCTTGATCATTTTTTCGGTGTCGGCCAATTTCCCAAGGGCATAAGGATCATTTTCCTTGTATTTCAATGCTTCTTCGTATTGTGTTTTTGCTTCAGCCCAACGTTTCATTTTAAATAGTTCGTCGGCCCGCTTTATAGTTTCTTTGTATTTGTTGGCGCCGATCGTTGGTCCGATCTTGTATTTTGAATCCCCGCGATCAACTCCACCGCCACCTTGTGTTTCACTACCGCCTGTGTTTTGAACCACCTGGTTCTGCTTTTCTTTTTCGGCTTTTTCCTTCGCCAGTTTTTCCGCTTCTGCCGCTGCTTTTGCTTCCGCTTCTGCTTTTTCTTTTGCAGCTTTTTCTGCGGCTAATTTTTCTTCTTGCTCTTTTTTCTTTGCCGCTGCTTTCTCAGCCGCTAATTTTTCTTTTTCTTCCTTTGCTTTGGCTTTCGCTTCAGCGGTCGCTTTTGCAGCAGCGAGTTCATCTGCTTTTGCTTTCGCGTCGGCATCGGCTTTTGCTTTAGCTGCTGCTTCTGCATCCGCCTTCGCTTTAGCATCCGCCGAAGCCTTTTCTGCTGCTGCTTTTTCTGCCGCCGCTTTATCAGCCGCTAACTTTGCAGCTTCTGCTTCTTTAGCCTTGTTTGCTGCTTCTGCATCGGCTTTTGCTTTTGCCTCAGCGTCTGCTTTTTCTTTCGCTGCTTTATCCGCTGCTAATTTTGTCGCCTCCGCTTCTTTTGCTTTCGCCGCAGCTTCCGCGTCGGCCTTTGCCTTTGCGTCAGCGGCCGCTTTATCGGCTGCTGCTTTATCGGCCGCTAATTTTGCTGCTTCAGCATCTGCTTTCGCCTTTGCATCCGCTGCTGCTTTGTCTTTTTCTGCTTTTTCTGCAGCTAATTTCTCTGCTTCCGCTTTTGCTTTCGCGTCGGCTGCTGCCTTATCCGCCGCCGCTTTTTCGGCCGCCAATTTCGCTGCTTCTTCTTTTGCTTTCGCATCAGCCTCCGCTTTCGCTTTTGCTGCTGCATCTGCTGCTGCTTTTGCATCTGCATCGGCTTTTGCTTTGGCTGCCGCATCTGCATCAGCTTTCGCCTTCGCTTCTGCTGCTGCTTTTTCTTTTTCAGCTTTTTCTGCAGCTAATTTCTCTGCTTCCGCTTTTGCTTTCGCGTCGGCCGCTGCTTTGTCCGCCGCTGCCTTTTCGGCCGCCAATTTCGCTGCTTCTTCTTTTGCTTTCGCATCAGCCTCCGCTTTCGCTTTTGCTGCTGCATCTGCTGCCGCTTTTGCATCGGCATCGGCTTTTGCTTTAGCTGCCGCTTCTGCATCAGCTTTCGCCTTCGCTTCTGCCGCTGCTTTTTCTTTTTCAGCTTTTTCCGCGGCTAATTTTTCCGCTTCCGCTTTGGCCTTTGCTTCCGCTGCTGCTTTCTCTGCTGCTGCTTTTTCGGCTGCTAATTTCGCTGCTTCTTCTTTTGCTTTTGCATCTGCCTCGGCTTTTGCTTTCGCTGCAGCCTCAGCTTCGGCTTTAGCTTTTGCATCCGCTTCCGCCTTTGCTTTGGCTGCTGCTTCCGCATCGGCTTTTGCTTTTGCTTCCGCTGCTGCTTTCTCAGCCGCTGCTTTTTCCGCCGCTAACTTTGCTGCTTCGGCTTTGGCTTTCGCTTCTGCCTCGGCTTTTTCTTTTGCTGCTTTTTCTGCCGCTAATTTTGCTGCTTCCGCTTCCGCTTTTGCCTTCGCTTCTGCTTCCGCCTTTTCCTTTGCCGCTTTCTCCGCCGCCAATTTTTCTGCTTCTGCTTTAGCCTTTGCTTCCGCTTCTGCTTTTTCTTTTGCCGCTTTTTCGGCGGCTAATTTCTCTGCTTCTGCTTTTGCTTTGGCGTCTGCTTCCGCTTTTGCTTTTGCAGCTGCTTCGGCTTCAGCTTTCGCTTTGGCTTCGGCCTCCGCTTTCGCCTTGGCCGCTGCTTCGGCTTCTGCTTTTGCTTTCGCCTCCGCTTCGGCTTTTGCTTTGGCTGCTGCTTCAGCTTCGGCCTTGGCCTTTGCTTCCGCAGCTGCTTTTGCCGCTGCTTCTTCTTTTGCTTTTTCGGCTGCAATCTTGGCTTCTAATTCCGCTTTTGCTTTTGCTGCGGCTTCCGCTTCCGCTTTTTTCTTCGCGTCTTCTTTTTCTTTTAAACACTTATCCGCAAGCGCTAAACGTTCTTTCGGGTAAGACTGATCGGATAATAATGATATTGCTTTTTCAAAATTTGTTTTGGCGGTGGGACAATCATTCTTCGCTAAAGCCCCGTCGCCGGTTTTAATAGCTGTATTGAATTTCTCAATAAGCGCTAATTCATTATTTCTAATATTTGATAAGGCCGCTAAAGAGGAAGCTGTGTAATTTTCATCATCACCAAATTTTTTCTTTCCTGCCAAATACATGATCTGGGCCATCGGTTGTTTTAATGCCGAATAATCAATTCCCGGTAAAGGCTTTGCCATGATCACACCTTGAATATCTATCTTCGCGTCTCCATTTACTTTATCTGCCGGAACATTTTTTGTGCTCACCATAAATTTCTTGGCGTTGCAACCCGGATAACTTACTTCCATGATATAATCACCGTCTTGAGGAACATCTATCACAAAGTCTCCGCTTCCATTACTCGTTGTTTGTGCAACGGGCGCTCCACCTTTTGTTATAGTGATATTCGCGCCACCCAATACTTTATCCTCGGGTTCAAGAATTCCACCTTTCACAACAAAACTTCTGTATTCAACTGTGCTATTTACTTTTAATACCCAGGGTTTGGTTTGAGCATTAAAATTCAGGATCAAGAGAGCAAAAACGAGACTAAAAAAATTCTTCATAGGGTTAATAAAAGCGTCACTAAAAATAAGATAATTCCTGAGCTTTTTTCCATAAAAGATTTCAAAAAAATATGAAGTTGTTTAGGTTTTTAGGCTTGATTATCAAGATTTAACAGCGATCACTGATATTTCCACGTTAACATCTAATGGCAAGCGGCTAACCTCTACTGTTTCCCTGGCCGGAAAATCACCCGTGAAATAAGATCCGTAAACCTCGTTCACAGCCCCAAAATTATTAAGGTCCTTTAGAAAAATAGTGGTCTTTACCACGTGCTTGAATTCCATTCCGCCGTCAAACAAAATACTTTGGATGTTTCCCATCACTTTAGCCGTTTCTGCTTTTATGTCGCCTTTTACAATTTCGCCGGTGATAGCGTCTTTACCAACCTGGCCCGAAACAAATAGCATTTGGCCTGCGCTTACTAAGTTTCCGTGACTGTAAGGACCAATTGGTGTTGGCGCTCCTTTTGAACTGATTACTTTTTTCATAAAATAAGATCTGTTTTTTCTTTAATTTCTTTTACTGCGTTGTACAAACGGTCGAGATCATTTTGAGTATTGAACGCGTTAATGGAATAACGTAAATAGGTTGCGCCATTATGTGGCATCACCGGGATCTCAATTTTGTATTGAGTAAATAAATGACGTTGTAATTTTGCCGGATCATTTGTTTTAATTGGAATGCTAAACATTTGCCCAATGAATTCGCTTGTAAGTGGTGCCAAAGGTTTTGATTCCACCAATTCGCAAAAACGTGGCGCGTTGGCAATTACCATGTGGTGACATTGTTCAGAAACATGATTCCAATTGTGTTCATTCATGAAATCAATGGCTTTCGGAATCGTAAGAAATGCCGAAAAATCGCGTGTCCCATTCATTTGGTGATAATCCTGAAATTGCGAATGCGATGGAAAAGCGCTTTTGTATCCCCAACTGATCACTAAGGGTTCCAGTAAATTTTGAAATTCTTTTTTTACGTACAAGAAAGAACTTCCTTTTGGCGTCAGCATCCACTTATGACAAGCGCCGGTAAAGAAATCCGCATTCAAATCTTGAAGATCCAGAGGAACATGTCCAGGGGCATGAGCGCCATCAACAAAGGTCATTAATCCTTTTTCTTTGGCTTTCTTGCAAACTTCCTTTACCGGGAATTTAAGAGCAGTTGTGCTGGTGATATGAGAAATAAATACAAGTTTTGTTTTTGTACTCAGTCCGGCAAAAAGATCGTCAACGAATTGTTGTTTACTTGTTAAAGGTAAAGAAATTGGTTGTCGCACTAATTTCAAACCTTTTTTCTCGCAATAATAATCTAAAGTTTTTTCGCAAGCACCGTATTCCAGATCTGTGGTTAGGATCTCATCGCCCGGTTTCAAAGCAAGATTTTTTGCAACGATGTTTACGGCATAGGACGGATTGGTTGTATAAATAAGATCATCACCTTCGCAATTCACATATTTTCCAAGGATCTCGCGCGAGTGTTTTAAATAAAGCGGACCGTTCACCTGCATAAATTGCGCGGGCTCGGTCTCTAATTCCAATTGCCATTTTTGATAATCTTCGAAAATTGGTCGGGGCGTAGCGCCAAAAGAACCAAAATTCAGGAACGCGATCTCTTTATCAAGAAGGAACAAAGAGCGTAAAGAGTTAGTATCTACCATAACATAAATGTAATATTTAGTCTTATATTTATCTCACAAAATCATAAAAAATGGATAAAAGGACATTTTTAAAGACAAGCTCTTTATTGGGTATTGGAAGTATCACCGGAATGAAGGGAATAGAGGAGTTGGTGAAATCGGTAACACATGTGCCGGCCGAGCAATTAGCGGGCGATGAGGATTTTTGGGCTGATATCAGGAAGGGATATAAGTTGAAGCCGGATTACATCAACCTGGAGAATGGTTATTATTGCATTCAACCACAAGCAATATTAGAAAATTACTTTAAACATGTGAACGAGGTAAATATGCAAGGCGCGTATTACATGCGCACCGTGCAGGTTGATAATAAGAAACGCGTGGCAGGAAAATTGGCAGAACTTGCCGGATGCACGCCTGAAGAAATGATCATCACGCGAAATACAACAGAATCGTTGGATCTCGTTATTTCGGGAATGGATTGGAAAGCAGGGGACGAAGCTTTGATGGCCGATCAGGATTACGGAGCGATGTTAGATATGTTTACTCAAGTGAGTAAACGTTATGGAATGACGAATAAGATCATTTCTATTCCTAAGCACCCAAAATCAGATGAAGAGATCGTGAAATTATACGAGAATGCAATTACACCGAATACAAAATTATTGATGGTGTGTCACATGATCAATATTACCGGACATATTTTACCGATCAGAAAGATCTGCGAAATGGCCCATGCTAAAGGCGTTCCGGTAATGGTTGACGGCGCTCATGCCTTTGCACATTTGGATTTTAAGTTAAGCGATCTGGATTGTGATTATTATGGTTGCAGTTTGCATAAATGGTTAAGTGTTCCGTTAGGAGCGGGATTTTTATATGTGAAGAAAGGAAACGCCTCCAAAGTGTGGCCATTGTTTGCTGAAACAGAGAAACCTGCAGATGATATCACACGTTTGAATCACACGGGAACAATTCCGGTTCATACGGATCTTGCGATAGAAAACGCCATTGATTATTATAACATGATAGGGGCGAAGCGTAAGGAAGAACGTTTAAGGTATTTGCAAAACTACTGGACCAAGCAAGTTCGTACGCTGAAGAATGTGAATTTGAATACGCCGGAAGATCAAACGCGTTGCTGCGGAATTGCAAACGTTGGGATCAACGGAATGAAGCCGTCCGATATGGCAAAAACACTATTGGATAAATACAAGATCTACACCGTTGCAATTGATGGAAAAGGTGTACAAGGTTGCAGGATCACACCAAATGTTTATACAAGCACTGCAGAATTGGATTCCTTAGTGAAAGCTATAAAAGAAATGGCAGTTAGTTAGTCAAAACTATCTTTTTGGTATAAGTGGTTCCTTCTTTCGTTATCTGTGCGAAATAGATCCCTGCTTTGTTTGCCGAAAGATCAATTTTTGTTTCTACATCAGCAATAGTTGTTTGCGCGATCACTTCTTGTCCAAGATTATTAAATACGCGAACGCTACATACGGTTCCAGAGGTGTTTTTGATAGTAAGTTCTCCGTTCGTAGGATTTGGATACATACTTAATTCAGAATCGATCAATATTTTCTCAAGTCCTGTTGATGTAGCGGTGATCTTACGTACTAAAACATCATCAAAATAAAATCCATCCAGTTCCAAACCTGCATCCGAACTCAAGTTGAAACTTAATAAGAGGTTTTGCCCAACGTAATTTGTAAGATCTACTTCTTCCTTTACCCATGTATCTTGCAATCCATCGTAAAGCGGATCAGTTTGTCCCGATGCGGCAGGAGAAGTTTCATGTGGCGCGCAAATTGGGAACCATGATGCTCCGCCGTTGGTACTTCCCATGATCTCCACAAGATCATAGCTCTTTTCTAATTGGAAGCGTGTGTAATATTGTAAATGCGCGTAAGTAGCGCTGCTTAAATTCAAAGGCGTTGTAAGAACACAATTCATATTTGCGCTTGCAGGATAATTTCCAACCGGACTATCCGTGATACTTGAAGGAGGAGATTTGAATTTTGTATTTGAGATGCTCCAGCCGTTTGGTGTCCAATTGGTCGTAGAATTTCCATTGTCATTTAATACGATCACCGGTGTACCAAACATTTTTGTGATGGTGTCATAATGCGTGTAAATACCATTATCAATAGCAATTGCATATTTTAAAGTCTGTGCCTGGTTCACAAAACCCGACATCGTGTATGAAATAGAATCTTTTATAGTTTGATTTAAAGTCATTGTAGCTGCCGTGTAAATTTTTGGACTACCAACTGTTCCAATACCGTATCCAACAGGAACAATAGACACCGTAAAATTACCCATTTGCATTCCTAAGCGCTGAATGTCATATTTGATATATCCCGGGCCGCTAATGAACCAATCTTGTTGATCGGTTACGCGCGCAAAATTTGTCACGAGTCTTGCTAAACTGATATTTTGATGTAAGGTTACTTTGCAGATATCAATGATGCGTGAGGGCGCCGGCCAAAATCCATCTGATGCCGAACCTGCTTCCGGCGTCATTGATAAAATTTTTGGTTTGGTGCTTTGTTCGCCATACATCCAGTCATCCGAATCTCCATTTGTTACATAATTCACGGTTTGATCGCCTGTACCATATAAGAAACGTGTTTCTTCGGTCATAAGCATACTCCAGTTCACAAAGGTTGCCGAATCCTGAAACGGCGTGTAATAACTAGGTAAATATCCCCAAGGATAGATCAATAAATTTCCGTAAGTGTGCGCGTTAAGTGCCGTTACAAATGTGCGTGCGTTACAAAAATTACGCATGGCTTGTGTTTCGGGCTCTGAGAATCCCGCCGTTCCGCGATAGGTGTCTGAACTTGTGTTTGGAGAAGATCCAACATTGTCATAACCCCAAAAATATCCGTAATTACGATTTAGATCCACGCCAAAATTTGATCCGTTGTTTCTTCTGTTCTTACGCCACATTCCACCGCCATTTGGATTTGTAGTTTGATTGTAAACATAACCATCCGGGTTTAGGCATGGAACAAAATACATCTCAGTATTGTCTACTAAGAATTTGATATCAGGATTGGTATTATAATTCTCCAACATGTAATACATGTAAAATAGTAACTGGGACATAGATTGTGGTTCGCGCGCGTGGTGAACGGCTGAATATAAAACTTCAGGCTCATTCTCATCTACGGTTGGATTATCGGAGATCTTCACATACCAAAGATCGCGGTTTTGAATACTCTTTAATGGAGGGGCTATCGCAGCTTTAACGGTGATCAAATTGGGATAAAGAATTTTTAGAGTATCTAAAACTCCTTCCATTTGTGCGAACGTAAAAAACCCACCCATCGATCCAAGATGGAACCAGGTTGGTTTTGCAATGTTTGGCATATTACAAACTGCCGCGGCAGCACTTTTGTTCTTGTAATCATTAGCAATACGTTCCTCGTAATATTTAGCCATGTCCTCAATAAGAACTTTGTGCTTAATATTATTCTGTTTCACAATGGTCAATTCATCTTCCGATATCTCGCTGGTGATATTTCCGTTTGTAACATCGGCGTGATCAATGGTTACACCAAGTTTTAATAGTGTCACAGCCATTTCTTTTCCACCTTCAAACATCACTTTATGATATTTTACGGGGATCTCTTTTTTTGTGATCTGTTTTTTGTTTTGAGCAAGCATTCCAAAACAAACAAATAATGTCGCGATGATGAATTTGAATCTCATGTGAAGGGAATTAAAAAACCCCGCTTGAAATTACGGGGTTTTAATGATTAATCTTGTTTAATTATTTTGTCTTTAAAGTTGCGGTCGCCCGCTTGAACTGTGTAGAAATAAATTCCATTTGGAACTAATTGTCCGGTTTTACTCTTGCTATTCCAAACAAACTCATGAGTACCACGTTCGCGTTTACCTTGATCGTAAACCGCAATTTGTTTTCCAAGAACATCGGTAATTGTGATCTTCACGCTGCTTGGCTCGCTAATTCCATAGTGAATGGTAATGTTATCACTGAATGGATTTGGGAACGCAACCGCTTTAACCGAAGGAGGAACCAAAGAATTTGTTTTTACGTTGCTTGCAAATAATGTATCAGAATCAATAATTGCTTGCAGGTCTATATTCTCGTCGCCAGGCTGATAATCTAAATACATCACACCATCAAACAACATTTCGTTGGCTGTGTAAGGACCAGCTGACACGTTTTGTGGCGGACTGGCCGCATAAGGATTAGATGTTGTATTATTAAACACATGTTTTGAAAATAAACGATAACCGCCGGCAGGAACTTTTAAAAGATTCCTGTACAAATAGAAATCCTGCCATTTAAAATCCCAGTCAGGAATTTTGATCATAGGAATGGTGTCAATTCCCGGGTTATAAGCGTACAACTCCATACTCTTATTGATCACGTGTGAGTGTGGGAATACACCGTAAAGAGATAGAGCTCCTGTTGGGAAATACACAGCTGTAAACGTTTTTGTTGTGTTTGCCGGAATGTTTAAGCTCCAGTTTTGCAATGGTGTTGAAATTGTGAGTGGACGAATGCCAGGTTCTCCCGGAGGATAAAAATAAAGTCGAATCTTTGTGCTATCCACTTGCCCTGAACTTCCTGCAGGGTAGTGCATTTGTAAAATAACTTTTGATCCCGCTTTTAATCTTACACCAGTCTTTAATGCGCCGTGACTTGGGAAGATCACAGCTCTTGAGCCGGGAGCCCAGCTTCCTAAGGATAGATTTCCCGGTACAGCAAAACATCCGCCACTAAGATCGCTATTGTAAGTTCCGGTAGTGTCTGCCTGAATAACGGCGTGGTGCACATGTTGCGCGTTACCCGGAACAACTTCGTAAGCGCGGATGATGCGATCTTGCGTTAACCCACTTGGAACAGAGAAGCACACGTAGATATCACTCGTAGTTGCAAAACTTGTAAATGTTGGAATAACAATATCAAGGTCTGAATTACCAACCAATTGGTATTTCTTAGGATAATTTGGTTGTGCAGGAGCTTGCGTTGTGTCACCTTTCGTTGCGCCTGTAGCGATCCAGTTAAGGATCAAAGCTTTTTCAGGCGCACTGATCAAGCGCTCGTGTTGGAAACGCGCACCGTAGGCTGTATCTGCTTTCCATGGCGGCATAATATTATTTGTAAGATCTATATTGATCAGGTTCTTGTATAAATTCACTGAGGTGTAGTTCATCCACGAATACATGTTGGCACCGGTGTGGTGGCAGCTTGTACAGCGTTTATAAAAAACAGGAGCTACATCTTTCCATGTAAGAGTTTGCGCCGATGTAAAACCAACGCTAAAAAGGATCAAATAAAATGAAAGAGTAAATTTTTTCATGCGTTATATAGATTTTGGTTACCTAAATGGGTGTAAAATTTTATGTAAGATACTGAAAATAGTCCAAAGTTTAATCGGTCCGATAGAAAGTTTAAAAACCGAATAATTACTTGATTATAAGCAAATTAAGTTTGTTTGTTTTAGTAAAAAGTTCCACTGAAAACGCTTCCGTTTTTCAGCACTATTGCTATCCTGAACCTTAAACGGCTTGAAACTACTTTTTTGCCTTGGCCTTAGCTTTGGCTTTAGCAACTTTTGCCTTTGCTGTTTTAGTTTTTTTAAAAGCAGCTTCGTATCTGTCTACCCAATCCTTTACGCTCATTTTTTTCATGAGTTCACCAATGAGTTTGTAAGGGATATCATCGATCTTTTTAAAACGCACACAGCTTTTTCCCATATCCAATTTTTGTTTGGTGTGTTTTGGATATTCGCTCACGAACCATTTTAATAATTTTGGATCCGCGTAAATTCCCATGTGATAAAAATTGATGGAATCTTTTTGCGAAGCGATCGCCGCGAAGGGTAGGGGCTCTTTAGGATTACAATGATAACCTGCCGGATAAAGTTTATGAGGTACAACGTAGCCGAGTCCGCCATAACTCGTGCCGGGCTCAAAACCTTTTGGAAGACTTTTTACAATTGTATCATGTAGTTTATTAAATGCTTCTGCTCTTTCTGCAGGTACATTGATCAAAATTTCAGTTACTGTTTTTCCCTTTGTTTTCATGGTTTAAAGATACAAAAGCTTTCCAAATGGATTTTTCCCAAATCTTCTTAATTTTATTTAAGGCTGTAACCTTGTTTATATTTTAGCGGTATAATCCACACGTGAAAGCCTTCTTCACCGCTATAGTATCATGTTTTTTTCTTTACTCTTCCGCTCAGGTAAGCGATAAACTCAGCGCTAAAATTACCGAGGCTCGAGCCTACTGCAAGAAAAACGGCTTCAACAATCAGTATTGTTTCTTGGTGGATATGTCTATTCATTCAGGAAAGGATCGCTTTTTTGTTTATGATTTTACTCAAAATAAAATTATTCATTCGGGTATAGTTTGTCATGGGTACGGTAAGGATAGTAAGGATGATGCACCGGTGTATAGCAATGAAGTGGGGAGCAATTGCACGTCCTTAGGCAAATACAAAATTGGGAAGAGAGCTTATAGTAATTGGGGAATTCACGTGCATTATAAAATGCATGGCTTAGAAAAAACAAATTCGAATGCCTTTAAACGAATGATCGTACTTCATTCTTATGAGTATATTCCCGGTGAAGAAATCTATCCTTCCTATCTCAATATGGGTTGGAGTATGGGTTGCCCGGTAGTTTCAGATAATTTAATGACGCAATTGGATAAATTGCTGAAGAAAACCAAGAAGCCGGTGTTGCTGTGGATCTTTAAATAACGGATTTTTAAGATCATTCTCTTGCCGATCAAATCACTAGTGTATTGTCAAAAACTAATTATCTCTACAACCGGGATAGGAGAAAGCTGAACTAATATTGAATAAAAAACATGACAACATTCAACATTACAACAACCATTCGTTTAGCGAAGGTAAGGATCCCATTCTTTTGTGAGCGGTATGAATTTATGGAACAACGTATGTCGTTACTTGATCTAAGTAACAATACATTCAAGAATTATAGCAGAAATTTAGCGAAAATAAGTTTGGTGTTTGGACAACTTCCCGAATTTTGTACCGATAAACAGATAGACGATTACCTTTTGGATCTTCTCAAGAAAAAGCCGGCATCGGAAAGTGGATTCAAGCATATGATGTACGGTTTGCGGTTTTATTTTAAGATGTTGGGGGCATAATTATTTCCATACATTGTTTATTGCGACTATTTATAGAAGTGTGGATTTTGGTTTTGGATCATGAGATAGTTTTGCCCGATTGTTGCAGCATAGTTTAGATCCAGCCACCTGTATTCCCATAACCGAAGTAACACCGGCCGTTGGTTTAATAGCCAAGGCAGTTTTTCATTTGGCTTTGCTCTTGAGCACTGAAACCACCGAATTGTAATTTTACTGAACCGAAATGTAAAAGGGTAAAAACTCATGGTTTGTATTTCATTAAATTGCATCAAAATATGTGATATGAAAGTGATTTTACAATGTTATTTGAAATTTTCTATTGTGGTGATTGTCTTTCTCTCAGGAAGTAAGACGTATAGTCAACTGGCGCCCGACGTAATTGTGCAATCCCTTACAGCTAATTACGACGGTCAAACAGCGATCCTCTCCAATATTAACTACACCGTGCAGAACCAAGGTAATCTTACAACCTTTAGTTCGTTCGTGAATGAAATATACGTGATTGATATTGGAAGCAATTCCTGGTTCATTGGCGATAATCTTACAAGTAATTTGTTGATCGCAGCCGGAGCCACAGAGTCACTTACGATCCCTAGTGTAGACCTGGATACCGTCCTTAGTACTAGCGGAACTTATTATCTAAAAGTTGTACTCGATGTGAACAATGATGTAACCGAAAGCGACGAAACCAATAATATTATATCCGGCTCGGGGCCTTCAGGCCAGATTCCTTTTGTTGCTCTTGTTGGTTTAAAAGAAAACAAAAGCGCGCGCGATGTGTTTTTTAAATGCTATCCAAATACAGTTAACGATCATGTAAATGTAAGTTTTTCGTTGCGAAGCCAAGGAAAAGTGAAATTTGAGATGGTAGATATTGCCGGAAAGATTGTGATGAGTATCGATGAATTCGAGAATAATACTCTAGGGAATACCTATTACACAAAATATTTGGACACTTCTCACTTGAAGAATGGATTTTACATTTGCAGACTAATAAGCGGTAATACGAGTGCCGTAGAAAAACTGATCGTGCAACACTAATTGAAATCCATTTGATAAGAAAAAAGCGATTGATACCAAGGTTAGTGAGCGCAAAATAGATTGTTTTCCGATTTAATCGCCCGAACGATAACCGAGTCCGCCCGCTTACTTTTGCTTGTTGTTAGGGCTTGTGGACGCCCCACAGGTAAGACGCGCTTGAGTGTCTGCCGATTTATTGTTTGATGAAATTTGAATGAAATTGACCCGAAGAAGTCAATATGTTTAAAGTGTAATAGCCAGAAGGAAGTGTTGACACCGAAATATTCTCGGCGAAAGGACATTTTAAAACAGTCTGTCCCAAGTAATTTATAATTTCAATTTCGGAGTTTTCAAATACTTGGTTGTCGGAGCGAATATTTAATTTGTCGGAAGTCGGGTTAGGAAAGACAACAACTTTTATATTAGAAATATTTTTTTCTTTGATTGATGTAAAAGTATAGTCGCAAAAGAATTGTTGGGAACTACAAAAGGTTACATTGGATAAAGTTCCAGTATTTACGTCGGGCATTCCGCCGTTTGTAGTTGAGAGATCGCAAAAGCCGATTGTATTAATTGTCCCATTGTTCGTGCTTAGACCGTTTACTCTTATTGACGGTGTCCAAGTTTGCATAGCCGAATTGTTGATGGTACCATTGTTTATAAAACAAGAGTCGACGCAAATAAAAATAACTCCGTGAACAACAGTACCAACGCCAACACGAAACAATTTACGAACGGAAATATTGCCATATAAATTGTAGAAGTAGGAATAGTTGTCTTTCATGTCGAAGTAATTCACTTTTATGGTGGCTTGCGAATTTAACTTACTGTCTTTTTCAACTACAATGGAATTAACTTCCATTATATAATTGTTGTCGACGTTTGTATCATAGCTTAACTTAAAAAGCCCGCAGAGCAATGTGTCGTTATTGTGCAAATGTCCGAGGCTGTCGAGCGAAATGGTGTCGCATTTAATGATGTTGTTATTTTCGAGAATGTATTGATTATTTTGAATGCTTTGTCGCATTGTTATCTTACGTGAAAGAATTGTCCCGCAATTGTAAAGAGAAGAATTGTTTAAATTGATGTTTCCCGTTATTGTCCCGGAAGAAGTTACATAAACTATACTACCTGAAGCGGGGTTAAGGTCTGCGGAATAAAGTCCCGAAATTGTCGTCGTCGGATTTGTCGGCGGGCATTGAGCGCAAAGGTCGGCGCCGAAAAGAACTGTGAGAATGAAAACATTAAAAAGCAGTTTCATGTCAGTCAATAACGAAATAAAAGTCTGAATATTGTCCGAAGTCGGCCGATGATTTTTTACGAGGTCTGTCCGCGGCCATTAGCCCTAACGTTTGGCAAGCAAGAGTAGGCGGGCTTACGAAGCATCAACTTACTTTACCTACAAAAGGTTATTTAAAGATACAATGGTTTTTAGTGAGCCGCAAATAAATTTCACGAAGTGGCCGCTGTTTTGCGCGCGAACGATGACCGAGTCTGCCCGCTTACTTTTGCTTGCTGGTTATAGGTTGGCTGCGGCGCACAGATACGTCAACAATTAACTAGTCTTGTATTTTGGGTAAAAGCATCATGTATTCTTTTACGGTCAATTTTGCTTTGATGCTTTGTTCGTGACCTTTGCTGTCCTTGTATGCAAAAATAATTACAGTCGAAGTAAGTGTTAACGTGAGATCGTGGTCGGCGTTTTCAATTTCTTCAACATGTCGTTTTATTGAGATCAAATTGTCAGCATTTATGGAATAGGTTTTTACTACGAAACCTAAAAACAAATATTTTTTTATTTCTATGTTTCCGTTGTCAAGGATTACCTGAGTCGGGGATAAGAAGAATGCTGGAGCCAACAAGATTAAAAACAATAAAGCGTAATCATAAATACCATTTACCAAAAAAGCAAGTATGATAGCAAAAACGAAAATTGGAACTGTCCGCAGAAACAGAAGTTGTCCGGTGATATTTCTTTTATAAATATTGTCTTCCATTGAGACTGCCTTTTTTCCGGCGGTCGGTCCGCAGCTTACCTATAACTACCATATAGGACTGATTTTTTCATCCTTAGCGCGCTGTTTTTACTCGCTAAGGATGATTTTATCATCCTTATTGGTATTATTAAATTTAATCATTTATTCCTTACTCTCCAATAACTTCTCCAACGCGTACATCTCATCCCGCAATCGCGCAGCCTCCATAAAATCCATTTCTTTGGAAGCTCTAACCATGGCACTCTTGATCTTTCCAATTTGCTTTTTAAGTTCATCTGCACTCATATATTGAACTACCGGATCAGCCGCAACGCTTATATTTTCATTCTCTACATAAGCTTTCACCAGCTTTCCATCAACGCTTACTTCAATACCACCCATTACCGGCTGGATCAAGGCTTTCTTACCGGCTTGTTTTGGAGTAACATGATGTTTGAAATTGTATTCAATTTGTTTATGTCTGCGACGTTGCGTTTCATCCATCGTAATTTGCATGCTGTCGGTTACACGGTCGGCGTACATAATTACCCGACCATTGATGTTTCTCGCAGCACGACCCACCGTTTGCACTAAACTACGCACATTGCGTAAAAATCCTTCTTTATCAGCATCCAAAATAGCAACCAATGAAACTTCAGGTAGATCCAAGCCTTCTCTCAATAGATTTATTCCAACCAATACGTCAAACATCCCAACGCGAAGCTGACGTAAAATTTCAATTCGTTCTAATGTGTCTACTTCCGAGTGAATATAACGGCAACGAATATTCATCTTAATTAAGTACTTACTCAACTCCTCAGCCATGCGCTTGGTCAAGGTTGTCACCAAAACGCGTTCGTCGTTCTCAACAACTTTATTTATTTCTCCAATAAGATCATCAACCTGGTTGGCGCAGGGACGAACTTCAATTTGAGGATCCAAAACGCCGGTTGGCCGTATTAATTGTTCCACAACTACACCTTCTGCTTCTTGTAATTCATATTCAGCAGGCGTTGCGCTCACATAAATGGTTTGTTTTTGAAATGCAGCAAATTCTTCAAACTTCAATGGACGATTGTCCAAAGCCGAAGGCAAACGAAAACCAAAATCCACCAAATTTACTTTTCTGCTTAAGTCACCACCATACATGGCGCGAATTTGCGGCATGGTCACGTGACTCTCATCAATGATCATTAAAAAATCCTCAGGAAAATAATCCAATAAACAGAATGGTCGTGTACCCGGCAAACGTCCGTCCATGTAACGCGAGTAATTCTCAACGCCGCTGCAATACCCCAATTCACGCAACATTTCAAGATCGTAATTTACGCGTTCTTCAATACGCTTTGCTTCTAATGTTTTTCCCTGCGCGTTAAAGAATTCCACTTGCTTGTGCATGTCTTGTTCAATTTGGAACATGGCTTGCTGCAAAGTATCCGGTGCAGTTACAAATAAATTGGCAGGGTAAATGGAAAAATATTTGAATTTATCTATAATGTGGTTATTCGCCGCGTCAAAAGTTTCTATGGATTCGATCTCATCGCCAAAAAAAGAGATCCGCACACAATGATCGGCGTAAGGTAAATTAATATCAACGGTATCTCCTTTTACACGGAATGTTCCGCGCTGAAACTCGGCAGTGGTACGAGAGTATAAAGAACTCACCAACTGATGCAGGAATTTGTTTCTTGAAATATTCGTTCCTACTTCAATGTAGTGAATATTCTTTCTAAAATCAGTTGGATTTCCAATACCGTAAATGCAACTTACAGAACTTACCACAATAACATCTCTTCTTCCGGAGAGTAGGGAGGAAGTGGCGCTCAAACGTAATTTCTCGATCTCTTCATTTATCTGAAGATCTTTTTCAATGTAAGTTCCCGTGGTAGGCAAGTATGCTTCCGGTTGATAATAATCGTAATAGCTTACAAAATACTCTACAGCATTGTTTGGAAAGAATTGTTTGAATTCGCTATACAATTGTGCCGCCAAAGTTTTATTGTGACTCAATATCAAGGTTGGTCTCCCTGTGTTTTTTATAACGTTAGCTGCGGTAAATGTTTTTCCAGATCCTGTTACACCCAATAATACTTGCGATCGCGTTCCATTCACCACGCCTTCGGTCAATTGTTTTATGGCTTCAGGTTGATCGCCGGTAGGTTGAAATTCAGAGATGAGTTCAAAATTCATAACATAAAGTTACACCATTTTGTGTCCAAACCTTGCTATAAATTGTAGCTTTTTTGATTTTTAAGCGAAGATTTGTCCTTAAGTCTGCCTTTGTCATCCCGAGCGTAGTCGAGGGACAGCACTATTACCCTTCGACTACGCTCAGGGTGACAAGGCACTGCTTTGGGCTTTACACTCTCAGCGCAATTACCGTTACATCATCCACTTGTTCCAATTCCCCTTTCCAACTGGCAAAAGTTTGGTCAACTGTGTTTAATTGATCACTCAAATTACTTGTAATGGTACTTTGCAATAGTTCCTGCAGTTGCTTGTACTTGAATTTTTTTCCCTTCGGTCCGCCAAATTGATCAGCAAATCCATCAGTGATCAAATAAAGCGTATCGCCTTTTTTCAATGTTACTTTGTGTGTAGGGAATTTCTCGTAGGTATCGTTCTTGCAAATAGATTGCTTGTGCGGTTTAATTTCTTTCAATTCATTATTCTGCACATACCAAAGAGGATTATTAGCGCCGCTCCAATTGATCTCCAGTTCATCACCTTTCATGTTCTTGAATGAGATCAGGGAAATATCCATTCCGTCTTTTACATTGGCATGACTCTTTTCAAAAGTTTCAATTACCAACTCGCGCGTTTTATCCAGTAATTTTCCGGGCTCAGTTATGCCAAATTCTTTAATAGAGCGGGTGAGGGCATTGCTACAAACTACACTCACCAAAGCTCCAGGCACACCGTGGCCGGTACAATCGCAAGCAGCAACAATAATTTGGTCATCGGTCTTTTCGAAGAAGTAAAAATCACCCGCAACAACGTCTTTTGGCTTATAGAACACAAAGGAATCATTGAAATGAGATTTCAAATAAGTGTTGTCAGGCAAAATAGCTTCTTGCAAACGTTTGGCATAATTAATAGAATCGCTGATCTCTTTGTTCTTCGTTTCAACAATTGTTTTCTGACGTTCAACTTCATCTTTCTGTTTGGTGATCTCCGCAAAAGCTTTTTTCCTATCCCGAATATTTCTGTACGCCATGAATAATAGTAAGGCTACAACGAATACAACGCCTATCATAGCGTAATTAAATATTTTTTGCCCGCGGATCTTATCCTGGGTCTCAAAATCTTTTTTCTGTTGTTCCAGTTTTTCCTGCTCCTGCTGTTTTTGGAATTCCGCTTTTAAATTTTGCTCGCCAACGTTTGCGCGATTCCTTCTTCTTTCTAAACTGTCTTTGATGGTTTGATAGTCCATTAAACTAGCAAGCGCTTTTTCGTGATTTCCTTTGTTTTTATAATAAGCAAATTGTGCCGCGTCCATCCAGGCACGAATATGTTCTGCCTTTTTCCAATTAGCGCCAAACGCGGTTGTGTCTTCTAGTATGCGCACATATTTATCCGCTTCGTTTCCGCGTTTATTTCGCACCAGGTGTTTAATGAGCTCAGTACCCACAAAATAAATACGTTCGTGTGCGGTTGTTGTGAAAAGGTAGTCCTCGCATTTTTTTAGATAGAAAATAGCAGAATCGGGCATTTTCATATTGGCGTACGCGTATGCGGCATAACGGTAAGAGTCATTCATTCCCCAATCATTCTTAGCAGCTTTTGCATTTTCTGCCGCGCGTAACTGACATTCAACCGCTTTTCTAAAATTACGCTTCATGTTGTGCGCGTTGCCGATCCATGTCAGTAATTCAACAAACATGCTGCTATTTGGTTTGTAAAGTTTCGCGCAACGATCGTAACTCTCCTGCAAATGCACTAAGGCCGAATCGGCCATGCCGGTATTGGTTTCAAACCAACCCAACACATAGAGTTCACTAACGCAATCTTTGGGATTGGCGATTTTTGCATAAGCCACGTATTTTTTTAATGCTTCATGCTCATCCTTTGTAAGCTCAAGCGGTTCAAACACCTCTCTTGCTTTGTCGTGGTAAGCGAGTGAGAGATAGCTGTAACTTTTTGACTTCTCAAAATGAGTGATAGCAATATTGATGTACTTAAGCGCGTTTGAAAAATCCTGCAGCTTGTGTACATAAAAACGTCCGCGATTTCTGTTTGCTTCTCCAATAAGTTCCTCATCGTTGGCGTGCTCACCTAAACGTTCGGCTTCGCTGAAATAAATAAATGCTTTCTCTTTTTCTTTGGCCTCGCAGCGATTAGCAAGATGAATATTTGCCATTGCTTTTGTAGAATCACTGCCATTTCCTTTTGTGATAGCGGTCAATGAATCTTTCACGCGATCTTTTTGCGCATTGGCGCTCAAGCAAAAAAATGCAAGAAGAACAAAAAGAGTACGCATTTTAAACATGCTGCAAAAATAATCAATTAAGGACGCGAAATGCAAATGAATTGCTTTAAGAAAATATGATTTCCAGAGGCAAAAACCGCAGAGTGCGCAGAGTTTTTTCGCAGAGGAACGCAGAGTTATTTTCCTCTGCGCGCTCTGCGTTATCCTCTGCGAAGCGCGGCGCTCTGCGGTTAAAAAGCGGTCGTTTCCCCACTTTATGCATTTAGGGAATTCATCCGTTCACTCGCTTATAAGATCGTTTCGCCAGTTTTTAGGGTTACTCACTCAATTTATAACGATTTTTTGTAACTGACACTCAGGCACTTACTTATATTGTTAAAGTTATTTGAATTATTGGCGTAACCCCTCGGGAAGATTTCAGTTATAAAGAGGTAACATTAAAAAATGCAGCCTCTATGAGTTACAATGCCCGATACCATCATACCGCTGCTCAGTTGCAAGAAGAGCATCTGATCATTGAAGCTGCGAAAACAGATCCCAATCATTTCGCGCCTCTGTACGATAAGTATTACAAACAAATTTTCGGATACTTATACCAACGTATGGAAGACAAAGACACGGCTTTTGATCTAACTGCGCAGGTATTTTTGAAAGCGCTTACCAATATTGGTAAGTACGAGTTCAAAGGCGTGCCTTTTGCAAGTTGGTTGTATCGTATCGCGCATAGCGAGTTAATGCAGTTGTTTCGCGAACAAAAGAACAAACGCTCAATTAATGCTGATATCGGCGACCTGCGTTTCATTTGTGAAGAAACTCAGGAGTTTTACCTGGAAGAATATATTCCGGTATTAAAGAAAGTGATAAGCGAACTGGATCCTGAAGATCTGCAAATGGTGGAGCTGCGTTTTTTTGAACGCAGAGCATTTAAAGAGATAGGAGAGATCATGGATATTACCGAGAACAACGCTAAAGTTAGAATGTACAGGATATTAGAGAAATTAAAGAAAGCAATAACCGCACCCAAAAAGAATTGATTATGCAACCAAAATTTAATATTGATCGACCTAAGGTAAGTGATGATGAGATCAATAAACACAAAGACTTTGACAATCTCATAAAACAATTCAAGGAGCAATCCATTCAAAAAGCAAGAAGCGACAAAAGCTGGTGGAAGAATAACTATATACGATATGCCGCCGTCATCGCAGGAGCCACTGTCATATGTACCGTAACTTATAAAGCACTCTTCAATAAAACAAACACCGAAAAAGCAGTAAATGATAAAACCACTACACTAGTACCAAAGAATAGCACAACAAAAAGTACCAAATTCATCAACGAACCTTTTGAAAAATTAAAGGTTAATAATACTTCGTATAAAGTTGATAATTCAAAAGGAGCCGAAATTAAACACGCCACGGGTTCAAAGATCAATATTCCTAAAAGCAGTTTTGTAAATAAGAAAGGTGAAGAGATCAAAGGCGAAGTGGAGATTCTTTACAGAGAAATTCATAACCAAGCCGAGATCATTGCCAGTGGAATTCCTATGCGTTATGATAGCGCCGGGAAAGAATTTACGTTTGAAAGCGCCGGAATGTTTGAGATCAAGGGTTATCAAAATGGAGAACCTGTATTTATCAAAGATGGCAAACCACTCACGGTGGAGTTTAATAGTTTGAACACCGAAGATCACTTCAATCAATATTTTTTAGATACGGTTGCCAAGAACTGGACCTATTTAAAGAGAGATAATCCTATTGTTCCAACGCAATTGCAGCCGCCCAATCCGGCAGAAACAAAAAAGGAACTTAAGAAACTAGAACAGAAGTACGAACCGGCTATTGCAGCCATTCCAAAACGCATAGATAGTGTAAAGGTGGTTTACACAAAGAAGATCGATAAACTCGACAAACCATCGCAACCTGCCAAGCCCAATAAATCTCAGGGCCGCCCACAATTTGAATTGGATGTGGATTACAAAGAATTCCCCGAATTAAGCGCATTTAAGAACGCTGTGTTTGAAATTGGAACCGAAAGCACCAATTACAAACCGGAAATGAAAGACATTACCTGGAGTAGTGCCGAAATTGAAGAAGGACCGAAGAAAGGCGTGAACTATATTTTAGTCTTGAAATTAAAACAACGTGTAGAGAAATTGATTGTTTACCCGGTATTGACAGGAGATGATTTTGCTGAAGCTTCAAAAAAATATGAAGAGAAATTTGAGAAGTATAAAACTCTGCAAGCAAAACGTATTGCCGATGAAGAGAAATTAAAAGCCGAAATGGAAGCTAAACAAGCGGCTTACATGGCTCAGCAAAAGAAAATTCAAGAGGAATATTTAAGAGAAAAGATCCGCATTCAAAAACAAGCGGAACAAGTGGTTAACACTCAAATTAAATCGGGTGGAGTTGTTACGGCAATTACCCGTGTATTTAACATCAGTAATTTTGGGATCTTTAATTCAGATTGTCCTCATGTTGTGCCGAGTACCGCCGAAATTATAGAACCAATGTTTGTGTTGCAAGGCGGAAAGGAAGAAATTACGCCAACTACTATTTATTTGGTAGAGATCGATCGTAATATGGTTTACACGTATGGGGCCGGCACAAAAATGAAAGTTGATCTTCAACGACCATATAGTTTGTGTATTGTGGAAGGGCCTAATGTTTACGTGATCAATAAAGATGACTTTGCAAAAGCTGTAGCTGCCAAAAACAATAATTTCTTTGTCACAAAGCTTGGCGCCGAGATCACTGATGTTTTTGAATTGAAGAAGGCGATTGGAATCGGTTCATAATTATGAATGATGAATTATGAGTAATGAATTGAGATCCGCTATTCGAGCATTCTTTCTGGTTTTGATCTTCTCGCTTCTTACTTTTTCTTTTACTTTAAGAAAAAAAGAATTTGTTCCACCCGGGACCGTAAAATACAATGACACTTTATTTGTTGATCAAACTGAAATAAGCAACTTTTCGTGGAGAGAGTATGAACTTTGGATGCGAACAAAATACGGTAAAGATTCTCCTGAACACAATGCTTGTAAGCCTGATACTTTGGCTTGGTTGGATAAGAGCGTTTATTACGAGCCGTTTGCAAATCTTTATTATTGGCATCCTGCATTTAGAGATTATCCCGTAGTTGGCATTTCCTACGAACAGGCCTTGGCATACTGTAAATGGCGTACAGAGCGTGTGAGAAATCATCTAGCGATACTGAAAAAGAATACACTGGTAGAATTCGAATACAGGTTACCTACCAAACAGGAATGGGAGACTTTAAGTTACAATGGACAGTTTGAATTGGGCAATGATGGCTATAATGACAAAGGCATGCGGAAATTTAATTGTATGTGGGAACCGGATTCAACTAAAAAGAAGCTTGCGAATGATGTAGATAATGCTGATGTGACTGCGCCTGTGCTTTCCTATTGGAAAAATTTCTTTGGTCTGTACAATATGATAGGCAACGTTGCCGAAATGGTCTCCGAAAAAGGGATTTGTAAGGGAGGCAGTTGGCGCCATCGTTTGGAACAATGTAGGGTTGGAAATGACATTCCTTATGAAAAACCAACCTCCTGGTTGGGCTTTCGTTGTGTTTGCGTTGTGAAGCAGAAATAACTTATTCACATAGGTTTCTTTAACATAGTTCTGCTTTATCTTTGCGCTGTGTTACACATCACCTCCTTAAATTCAGGAAGCAACGGCAATTGCTATTACATTGCCAATAGGAATGAAGCTATTTTAGTTGATGCCGGCATTTCTTGCCG
This sequence comes from Bacteroidia bacterium, assembly GCA_044229315.1. Taxonomy (GTDB): domain Bacteria; phylum Bacteroidota; class Bacteroidia; order B-17B0; family Aurantibacillaceae; genus Aurantibacillus. Next base: position 1,263,358 of record JBGATG010000001.1, on the reverse strand, counting down.
CGAAACAGAAAAACGTTTGAGGCGACTCGGTCTTTCTATGGGAAAAGTGAAGGCCATTTTTATTTCCCACGAACATTACGATCATATTAAAGGCGTAGATGTAATTTCAAAACGACATAACATTCCAGTTTATATTACAGATGAAACTTTTAAGAATAGTGGACTTAAAGTGAGTAGAGCGAATATTCGTTCGTTCAAAGCACACGAAGCCGTTTCTATAGGAGATCTTTCTATATTACCTTTTCCGAAATTTCACGACGCTAATGACCCTTACAGTTTTGTGGTGAGCGGAAATGGTGTGAATATTGGCGTGTTCACCGATATTGGCGCGCCTTGCGATCATTTGAAGAAACATTTTGAAATGTGTCACGCCGCGTTTTTGGAAAGCAATTACGATCACGATATGTTGATGAATGGAGATTATCCTGATTACTTAAAAAGAAGAATTGCCGGCGATAAAGGACATTTGTCTAACGATCAAGCTTTGGAGTTATTTTTAAAACACAAAGCAGAGCATATGAGTTTGGTGTTACTCGCGCATTTATCTAAAGAAAATAATACACCGGAGATCGCAAGAGATCTTTTTGTAAAGCATGCCGGGGATGTTGAAGTGGTTGTTGCTTCCCGTTATGAGGAAACTCAAATTTTTACGATTACCTCTGGAGACAACGCTAAAAGCGGTTTGAGTGCGGAGCAAATGAGTTTGTTTTAGCGTCTTGTTCAATATGATCACCCCTAAAGGGGTTCGGTTTCATTTTCACAGTTGTTTTACTAATATTCCGTCCCTACGGGACGAAGAACAGATCGAGATTTTTAGAACAGTAATTCCATACACGCGTGAGGGATTGAGGCATTGTTTGAGCTCCTTTTTGCGTGGAGTAATTCCATAGCAAAAAGAGCGAGTGCCGAAAGCCCGACCCGAGCTTCCAGATTGTGGCGGGCGAGGGGCACGCCCAAATAATAAATGTGTAAAATATTTTGGAAAAACGCTTCGGTAAACTCAGCGTCCAATTTGATTTATTCTTCCTTCTCAGGCTGCATCATATACTCCGAATTGTATATGTCGCCAATAACAACCATTTTCTCAGTAAGAATAGTATTACCGTAAGCTTCTTTTAGGAATTCTAATGACGTAGGATCTGGCTTATAACTATCTATTGTTTTTGGTTTGGTTAGAGGAATTCCCAAACATTGCTGATACATTTTATAAACGAACTCAGCGTTGTATAGTTCGTCGTTATTAAGAGTAAGTTTATTATCGTAGTGCATTGATAATTTTGCTTTGGCAAATGAACGCATGGTAGCAACTACATCAGAGTTCAATAATTCTTTTTCGTACAAACGGCGCACTTTGAATTCCTTATTTTCCGAAAGATCAATAAAATCATCAAGACTTGTTTCGCTCACAGGTTCGGTTGCGTGGTACACAACCGTTTTTCCATTCTCAATAAAAATAACACCAACGTAATTGAATTTTGTTTTTCCGTTAGGAATAGGGGAGCTCCCCGATTTTTTATTTCTAATAAAGATCAGATCTCCATTTTGGAAGTTTTGAGCAAAAGTTAGGGCAGTTGAAAGAACCAGCGCAAGAATAACTATGGTCTTTAAAGGTCTCATGGGAAGTGCAGTTAGTGCGGGTTTGTATATACTTATACGGCGCAAAACTAAAAAAGGTTGTTATGATTTTAGATTAAAATTCGGCCGGGAGGGTCTTTAATAAGTTGATTGTAAAATACTGATTACCTGTACTTTAAAAGTACGTAGTTATGCATTTTATCGTCCACCACCTCATAGTTCTCAGTGTAGGTGCTTCCATTTGTACGGTATTCCTCCTTATTTACGAGGTAATAATCGTGAGGAATATTAATATCGAGACTAATGAAATAATAGCGCGAAAGGTAGGTTTGAAGAGACCAATCACCGAGAAACTCTTTACTACAATTGATCACACTTTTTTGAGGAAGGATAGCACCGATGCGGTGAATGTCTTCAAGCTTGTCTTTGTCGCGCGATGCTTTACCAATATTTAAAACCGGTAATGTGATACTGGTAATGGCTAATAAAATGAAAATGATCTTCAAAGCGGGTAATAATTTACTTTCTTCCAGTCGTGTAAATAAAATATTTAGTTGCGGTGCAATCAGAATTGAAAATCCAATAGCAATGAAGGGAAGTGCCGGAACCATGTAAAATCCTTTTTGTACTAAGGTGAGCATGAGTGGAACAATACCAAGCAAACCGATCATGATCGAAGTAATGGCTTTAGTTTGATGTTCTGTTCGTTCAGCAGTGAAACGTTTTGTTGCCAGGCGAACAATAATAACAAGCGCGATCATAATGCACGATTCCATTGCTAAACGAAACAATGTATCGAGATAATTGTGAGTAGTTGGAACGTCGTTAACGCGCTTTAGTAAACGAAGCACAGTGTAATTGTAAAGCGATTCACGCGCGGAAGTGGAAGCTAAAAGAATACAATAGATCAAAGCGGTTACCATAAAAAGACAAAAAGAATAAAGTAGTGCTTTTCGTAAGGTGATCTGATCCCTGAATAAGAACAAAAATGGTATGGCAATTGGGAACAATCCGGGCAATCCTTTTGAGAAACTTGCTAGAAATATGCAAACGCCCGAAATAAGAAGGTAGAGATGATTTGGATGCTTGTGGGTGATCACTTTATAAAGACAGATAACAGAAAGTAAAATGAAAATACTAACCGTGTTTTCGTGCATGTTGTTGCTGAAGCTCCAAAAACAAACCGGCACCGTGATCCAAAATAAAACCGGAAGCCAAGAAAGTTCCTGAGTGTGTTTATCATTCTTAAAGATCTCGCGCCAAAGTGTGCGAATAAGAAACATGTTTAGGATGAGGCAAAGAAACGTGTACAAACGTTCAACATACAAGCTATCGCCAAATAATTTGAAGAAAATTGCTTGTATAGCGAAAACTAACGGTGGTTGCTCGTGGAATGAATCGTGAATGCCCGCTAAATTATTGTAACTAAAACTTGGAAACCAAAATGTACCAATACCGTTAGCAAGATTGTGAGAGACGGCTGAGTAAAGCGTCCCGTCCATGAACATGCCGTCTTGTATTAAAATAGGGAGGGTTAAAATAAATGCCACCGACATGGTGAACACCCAAAAGAACATGTTGATCGTTTTATTTAGAGCAATGTTCACTTAAAGTGCTTTTGAATTAGATCGGTGAATTCTTTTTCTACTAAACCATTGGTGGCAATGATCTCTTTCCCGTACAACCAATTTTGTTGGCCCTTGAAGTCGGAAAGGGTTCCTCCGGCTTCTTTGATAATGAGCGCTCCGGCGGCAACATCCCAGGGGTTCAAATTATATTCGTAAAATGCGTCAACTCGTCCGCAAGCCACATAACAGAGATCAACCGCGGCGGCTCCGATCCGGCGCACGCCGTGTGTGCCTTGCATGAGTTTGCGCAATACATTCAAATAATTTTCCTGCCTATCAAAATTGTAAATAGGAAAACCGGTAGCGATCAAGCTATCTTTTAAAGTTTTGTTCTCCGAAACTCTAATAGGTTGGTTATTTAAAAAGGCTCCGGCTTGCTTATAAGCGCTAAAACATTCTTTTTTAGCAACGTCGTAAACCACGCCAAGTAATATTTCTCCTTTGTGCTCTAAAGCAATGCTCACGGCGTAGCAGGGAATGCCGTGAATAAAATTGGTGGTACCATCTAAAGGGTCAACGATCCAATTGTATTCGCTTTTTTCTTTTGTTTGGTCTTCTTCTAATAAAAACCCGCAGCCCGGTAATATTTCGGTTAGTTCTTCAACGATCATTTTTTCGGCGCCCTTATCAACATAGCTCACCATATCGTTCAAGCCTTTCATTTCAATTTTATCGGGCGTGAATTTTGATCGCTCGTTGCGAATGAAGTCACCGGCGCTTTTGGCGGTGCGAACCACATGAGGTAAAATTGTATTTAAAGAAAAAATTATCATTTTATTTCGCTACGGGACAAAATGTCTCGCCCGCTAAAAACGTATTCCAATAACACAAACATCATCCACTTGCTCCAAATTACCTTTCCATTGTTTAAATCCTTCGGCCAGTTCGTGTCGTTGTTTATCCATGTCAAATTTACTCAATTCTAGTAATCGTTCGTTCAACTGCTTGTATTTGTATTTTTTTCCTTTTGGTCCGCCAAACTGATCGGCATAACCATCGGTGTACAAATACAATACATCTCCTTTATTAAGTGTAATAGTTCGCGTTGAGAAATTATTCTTCCGTTCGCCGATCCCAACCGGCATACTGTCTTTTTCCAATTCTATAATAGTTCCGTCGTGTATAAGAATAGGTGAATTGTTAGCCGCTGCGTATTTTATTTCCTTGCTGTGCTCGTCTATTGCGATCAAAATGCCATCAAACCCGTCTTGTTGCCCTTCTTTACTAGTGCTTTCAATTAGTCGTGCGCGCACATGATCCAATACCTTCCCGGGATCATCAATATTCTTTTCATTGATAGCCTCGCTTAAAAAGCCAATGTTTAATAAACTCATAAATGCACCGGGCACACCGTGACCGGTTGAATCGCACACAGCTAAATAGAATTTATTATTTTGTTTGGTAGCCCAATAAAAGTCGCCACTTACAATGTCTTTGGGAGTGAAGTACACAAAATTGTTAGGGATATTTTCCTTTAAAAAATCAATGTGAGCTAATAAAGTATATTGTATGCGTTTGGCATAATTAATTGAATCAACAATTTCCTTTTGCTTTTCTTCTATGATGTTTTTTTGATATTGAGTTTCTTTTTCTTTAGCTTCAATGATCTGTTTTTGTTGTTGAGTGGTTTTAAAACGACTGTAAAGCAATACTGAAAAAATGGCCACTAACAAAAGTACAATACTAACAGCGACAATAATAATATTTTGCCTTTTTTTATCAGCTTGCGCCTTTTCTTCCCGCACTCTTAATTCTGATTTGTGCTTTTCATCCTCAACCGCTTTTTGTTTGTTGTAGGCATATTGAGTTTGTTGTTTGATAGATGTTTTTTGAGTTTCAAGATTATTAGTGCTGTCGCGCATTTGGATGTAAAGTTCGTAATTTTCAAGAGCGAGTTTGTAATTGTTTGTAGCTTTGTAAATAGCGTTAAGTCTTTCGGCTGCATTTCTGATATTTTGCGGATAACCAATTTCCTTACTCACTTTCATTGATTGATTAACTTTTTCTAGCGCTTTCGAATAGTTCTTCTGTTTGAGGTAGATACCCCCAATGATGTTCAGTGAATAGGCAATTCCATCTTTATCTCCAATATCTTCTCTTATCCTTAAACTCCTACTTTGATACTCCAAAGCCTTTGGAATGTCGCCTTGTTTATAATATATTATTCCAATATTGCTTAATGAATAGGCGGTTCCAACTTTATCCCCAATCTCTTCATTGATCTTTAAACTTCTACCGTGGTATTCTAATGCCTTGGAGATATCGCCTAGATTACTATAAATTAAACCAATGTTGTTTAATGAAGTGGCAAATCCTTGTTTATGCCCGATCTCTTCAAAGATCTTCAAACTTCTTCCATAATATTCTAATACCTTTGGGAAATCTTTTTGAGAATTGTAAACAGTTCCAATGTTATTCAATGATTGAGCGATTCCATATTTATTCCCGATCTCTTCCTGAATCTTTAAACTCCTACCTTGGTAATCTAATGCACTGGGAATATCTCCTTGATTAAAGTAAATAGCTCCAATGTTATTTAATGATAGAGCGATGCCCTGTTTATTCCCGATCTCTTCCTGAATCTTTATACTCCTACCATAGTAGTCTATTGCCTTGATGATATCACCTTTTTGTTCTGCTAAATATCCAACATTGTTCAAGGCATCCGCCAAGTATTTTTGGTATAGTTTATATTCCGGATCTTTTTGTTTTGTTTTTTTAAGCTTTGATTCAGTAATTTTCAAAAGTTCCTCATTGTATTTTGACCAAACCGCACCATCACTCTCTCCTTCTATCATTGAACTTAGGATATAGCAGCGAGTCGTGTCATGCTTCGCGTTTTTCAACGCCGTCTTTAATGAATCGGTGTTCTGCCCAATAGCAAAAACCATATTAAAAATAAACAATATTAAATACCAATGCTTTTTAATCATAATCTAATTCCAATCACACACACATCATCAACTTGTTCTAAATTGCCTCTCCACCGCTTGAAATCATCTGCTAAATTACTTCGTTGTTCCTCCATTTTCAAATTGCTCCAGGCAAGTAAATTATCGTTCAGTTGTTTGTATTTATATTTCTTTCCTTTTGGTCCACCAAACTGGTCGGCGTAACCATCGGTATAAAGATACACTGTGTCGCCGGGTTTGGGATTTAATTCATGCAATTTAAATGCATCTTTCTTTTCGCCAATACCCACCGGCATTTTATCTTTTTCAAGTTCTATAGCGCTTCCGCCACTTACTAAAATTGGCGCGTTATTAGCTGCGGCATAGGTTACCTTTTTCCCATCTATACAGATCAAAATGCCATCAAATCCATCCTTTTGTCCTTCTTTGCTGATACTATCTATCAATCGCGCACGTACATGATCAAAGATCTTATTTGGTTCAGTAATGTTCTTTTCGTTAATGGCCTCGCTTAAAAAACCAATATTGAGCAAACACATGAATGCGCCGGGAACGCCGTGACCTGTGCTGTCACAAACCGCGAGGTATAATTTATTATTATGTTTTGTGGCCCAGTAAAAATCTCCACTCACAATATCTTTAGGGTCAAATAACACAAAATGTTCGCTGAAGTTCTGCTGCATAAATTCCTTATGCGCCAATAGCGCGTATTGAATACGTTTTGCGTAATTGATGGAGGCAAGGATCTCTGAGTTCTTGAGTTCTACTTCTTCTTTTTGTTTGGAGATGATCTTATTTGCTTTTTGTTTTTGTCGGTAACCGTTCAGGATCAATAATCCCATGATAACAGCAAAACCAAGCGCCGTATAGGAGAGATAGAGATTCTTGTTCTTAGATTCTATTTTTGCTTTGTTGATCGCTTCCTGATTTTCCCTCACAAGATCCTGTTCTTTTTTCTGATTCTTAAGATCCGTTTCGTACTGGATCTTTATCAATTCATCTTTAATACCTTGTACTTTTAAGGAGTCATTAAGCTCGGCGTACATATTTAAGCAGTCAAACGCTTTTTTGTTGTCGCCTTTCATACTGTAAGTTTTTGCCAATAGTTTATAGATCATTGATTGATCATCATACGACTCGGCTGCTTTGGCAATGCGTAATGCCTTATTGAGTAAATTTTCTGCTTCCAACCCTCTTTTTAATTCCAAATATGCCGCCCCCAATTGAACATAATTGTACATGTGACCAAAGCCTTCATCAAAATTGCGCAGATAGCTTAGCGAAACATTGAAATAATATACACTGCTATCGATTTGCTTGGCGATGGCTTTTGAATTTCCAAGGTTGTGATAAACTCTGGCCAGACTTAGCGTATCATTGAGCGATCGGGATACTTGTAAAGCTTTTTGGAGATAGTGATCTGCATTTACCAGTTGTTTTTGGTCAAGGTAAATATTCCCAATATTATTATAAAGCACTGCAAGGGCGTGATGATCTTTTTCGCGTTGTAAAATACTGATAGCTTTGAAATAATATTTGAGCGCGGTTTGTTTCTCTTCAATAAAATTGTAGATCGATCCAAGATTCACATAATTCTCTCCAAGTCGCTTTTCGTTCTTTAAAGCCGCGTTGTATTCCAGGGACTTGTTGAAACAATCAATTGCTCCTTTGGCATCATTTTCTTCGCGACAAACCGTTCCTTTATTATTATAGATCGAAGCCAAAAGTTCACCGTTATTGATCTTCAAGCCAACGTCGATCATTGAATCGCACAAACGGTGTGCTTCTTTTAACTGGAAATTATCAATGAGACCACTAATTCTCGTGATCACGTTGTGATGCTCGGTCGTAACTGTGGAGCGTGTTTGAGAAAATGAAACATTGATCATTAATAAAAAGACAAAAACAAGCCTCAATGATCCGTATGTTAATTTGGGTTTAATACTTTGAGCGATTGAAGAGTAGGCGTTTACCAAATTTACTTTCGTCAAATTTCCCCTCGTTGTAAACCAAATGTCCGTTCACAAAGGTTTTTACAACAGTGCTAGGGAAGGTGTGACCTTCAAACGGACTCCATCCGCATTTGTACAGAATATTTTCTTTAGAAACAGTTTGCGATCTTTTAAGATCCACAATAGCAAGATCTGCGTAATATCCTTCGCGAATGTAACCGCGTTTTTCGATTCCAAAACAATCTGCAACATTGTGACTCATCTTTTGCACGATCATTGGTAACGTGATCTTCTTTTGGTTATAGAAATCCAGCATCGCCGCAATACTGTGTTGAACCAAGGGGCCGCCGCTTGGCGCTTTTAAATAAGGCTGAGATTTTTCTTCAATGGTATGTGGCGCGTGATCGGTTGCAACCACATCAATGGTTCCGTCTAACATAGCGGCAAATAATTTATCACGGTCGTACATGGTCTTTACCGAAGGATTCCATTTGATGAAGTTTCCCTTGGTCTTATAATCCTCATCGCAAAACCATAAGTGATGAATACACACTTCGGCGGTGATGCGTTTTTCTTTTAGAGGGATCTTATTAGAGAAAAGACTCAATTCCCTGGCACTCGATATATGGAATACGTGTAAACGTGTATTGTTTTGTTTGGCAAGATCAACCGCGTAAGATGAAGAACTATAGCAGGCCTCATCGTTGCGAATGATAGCGTGGAAGTAGGTTGGAAGATCTTCACCATACTCGGCGATCATTTTTGCCTGGCGTTCTTTGATCATCACATCATTTTCGCAATGAGTAACAATGATCGCATTTACATTCTTGAAAATATTCTCTAAGGTCTTTTTGTTATCCACTAGCATATTGCCGGTAGAAGAACCCATAAAGATCTTGAGTCCCGCTACTTTTGAATAATCTACTTTTTGGATCTCATCGTAATTGTCATTAGTGGTTCCCATCAAAAAGGAATAATTGGCCAATGAACATTGTTGAGCGCGGGAATATTTCTTTTCTAATTCTTCTGCAGTTATAGCGGGCGGACTCGTATTTGGTTGTTCCATGTAACTGGTAACACCGCCTGCAACCGCTGCTTTTGCTTCCGTATAAATTTCTCCTTTATGAGTTAGTCCCGGTTCACGAAAATGAACCTGATCGTCAATAGCGCCGGGTAATAAATGCAAGCCTTCGCCATTGATCTCGGTTGCATTTGTGTCGTTGTCAATTTGTGGTTCAACTTTCGAAATGAATTCACCGTCGATCAATACGTCATTCACCGAGATCTCGCCCTCGTTTACTACACTGATATTTTTAATTAAGTACTTCATTAACGCTGTGCTTTTGAGTAGAAATACAAAGCTACAAAAGTAAATATGATATTTGGTGTCCAAACCGCAATTAATGGGGGAATTGTATTAGTAGTTGCTAACGTGGTGAAGATGTACATGAACATGATGTACATACAGCTTAACAACAGGCCTAGCGCTATTTGAAGCCCAACGCCACCCCGCACTTTACGTGAGGAAATAGAAACACCCATTATTGTAAGGATTATGGTGGCAAAAGGGAAGGAGGTACGGCGGTAATTCTCCACCTCAAAGAATTCTATCATATTAGACCCTCTTTGTTTTTCACGGGCAATGTAATCCCTCAGTTCAAAATAGGGCATCACCTCAATTTTACTTTCGTAACGCCACATATCGGCCGGAGTGAACTCTATTTTCATCTTTTTCTCAGGAAAAGTAACTACAGTTTGTTTGTACAGTGGCTTTTGGTTCTTCAACGTATCTAAACGATCTTGTAAAAACAATTTTCGTTCCGTCACTTGATAAAACATCCATTCTTTGCTAATGCTATCCCAAACCATACGCTCGGCTTCGAGGAACTCGGTTTGTTTATTGCTCACCGTTTTTTCTATGGAAACTTTGGTGGCCGTATTAATTCGGTTGTCATAATCACGCATGTACAAAATAGAATTAGCGCCTATCTTTTTATGGATATTGTTTTCGTCGTTCACGTAATTGTTATTGATCCACTTGTCCTCAAAACCAATTTTCACCTTGGTAAAACGAGGTAAAAAGAAATGATTCGCTGTAATAGAAGTTAAAGCTATCAATCCTGAGCCAATTAAATACGGACGCATAATTCTTCCGAAGCTCGCGCCGGAACCAAGAATAGCTACAAATTCCGTTTGATGCGCCATTTTTGAGGTAAAGAAAATTACAGCGATAAACGTAAACAATGGAGAGAATAAATTCGCGTAATAAGGAATGAACATCAAATAATAATTGCTGATGATCTCGCTGAGCGGAATATTTCCCTGGGTAAATGTGGGGATCTTCTCTTTGATATCAAATACAATAAAAATGAGAAGGATGAGGGTAATAGATACGAAGAAGGTCTTGAAGAACTTCTTTAAAATATATCTATCTAATATGGTTAACATTTAATTATGACTTATGATCTATGAATTAAAGTCGTTGTGATATCTTTTGTACCATGTCCTTTTTCCAATCCGAAAATGTTCCCGCTATGATCTGTTTACGTGCTTCTTTTACTAACCATAAATAAAAGGCTAAGTTGTGTATGCTGGCAATTTGTGCGGCCAATTGTTCCCCGCACACCAATAAATGACGTAAATACGCTTTGGTATATCGTCTGTCAACATCTGCAGCGCCATCTTCTTCAATGGGCGAGAAATCATTCTTCCATTTCTCGTTCTTGATATTGATCAGTCCGTTCTTAGTAAATAATAAACCATGGCGTGCGTTACGCGTTGGCATCACGCAGTCAAACATATCAATTCCCAAGGCAATACATTCCAAAATATTGGCAGGAGTTCCAACGCCCATTAAATAACGCGGTTTTTCTTTTGGAAGAACTTCACACACCAAATTGGTCATTTCGTACATATCTTCCGCGGGTTCTCCAACACTTAATCCTCCAATAGCATTTCCAAAACAATTTCTCGATGCAATAAACTCAGCAGATTCTTTTCTTAGATCCTTGTAAACACTTCCTTGCACAATAGGAAAAAGCACTTGCTCGTAATTGTATAAAGGTGTTGTTTCCGCAAAACGTTTGATGCAGCGCTCCAGCCAGCGATGTGTCATCCCCATAGAATCTTTGGCGTATTTGTATTCGCAAGGGTAAGGCGTACATTCGTCAAAGGCCATAATGATATCCGCGCCAATAATACGCTGGGTATCCATCACATTTTCGGGCGTGAACATATGTTTACTTCCGTCGATATGACTTTTAAAAACTGCGCCCTCTTCGTTCAACTTGCGTTGATCGGTGAGGGAAAATATTTGATAACCTCCGCTATCTGTCAAAATAGGTTTATGCCATGAATTGAATTTGTGCAAACCTCCTGCTTGTTGCAGGGTGTCTAAACCCGGACGTAAATACAAATGGTAAGTGTTACCTAGAATAATTTCCGCTTTAATATCTTCTTCTAGTTCGGTTTGCTTCACCGCTTTTACAGTTCCTGCAGTGCCAACCGGCATAAAAATAGGCGTTTCAATGGGTCCGTGATCGGTTTCAATTAAACCGGCACGTGCTTTTGAATTTGGATCGGTATGTTGTAATGTGAATTTCACTTATGAAGTAGATAAATTTAAGTGATTGTTAGTGATAATGAAATTTTTTGTCTCGCTTAAGTGCTTAATAATTCCATCGGCCACATTGAATTTAACATTGTTTATGTGTTCAGGATCGGGATAGGCCAAAACACGCATTTGCGCAGACAAAGCCGAGATAATTCCGAAAACAGAATCTTCAATTACCAAACAATCCATGGGATGAATTTCCAACTTTTCGGCGCAAGATAGATACACTTCCGGATGTGGTTTGCCGTGTTTTAAGTATTGTGCCGAATTGATGGAATCAAAAAAATGTGTGATATCTAATTTTTTGAGAACGGCGTTCACTAATACGTAATCAGAAGATGTAGAAAGGCCAATTTTTATCTTTTGTGCTTTCAAAAATGAAAGAAGGTCGTGCAGGCCCGGCATTTCCTTTCCTTCTGTATTAATTAAGCCGATCAAATTCTGAATTATTTTCTCGTTTACAGCGGTTTGATCGTGCAGTTCTTTAGGATACGTTTTGCTCCAGTAATTGATGACTTCGTTTAAGCGCATTCCGGTAGTTTGTCGGCAATCTTCTTCGGTAAAAGTGACAGCAAAATCCGAAAATCCTTGCACCATTGCACGTCGCCAAAGCGGTTCGCTGTCAATGATCACGCCGTCCATATCAAAGATCACGGCCCTGGTACAATGTTGCATTGTTAATTACTTTGTTTAATAAATACAAATATAGCGGTAATTGACTTTGGCATGGCTTTTACCTTTGCATTTTATGACACTTTCGGAGTTAATAACAGAGCCCTGGCTTAGGATAGCGGCTTTTGTGGGGTGCGGTGCGTTTGTACTCATTGTTGTGAACTACATTGTCAATTATTGGAGCCTGGCTTTTTTCAAAAGCTCTCATCTTGCTACAAATTCAAACTTAGAGCCCGCGAGCGTGATCATTTGCGCGCGTAACGAGGACGAAAATCTTACGGAATTTCTTCCAAAAGTTTGCTCTCAGGATTATCCAAACTTTGAAGTGATCGTGGTGAACGATTGCAGTGATGATGATACCGAGAATGTGATCGATGAATTTGTAAAGATCTTTCCTAATCTCAAAAAAGTAACCATTAAGGAAGATGCTTATTACAAACACGGCAAAAAATTTGCGGTGTTGGTGGGTATTAAAGCGGCACAGTATGAAAACATGGTATTTATGGATGCCGATTGTTACCCTAGCAGCGATCAGTGGTTGAAAGAAATGAGCAAAGGGTTTAGTAAAGAGCGCGAAGTTGTTTTAGGTTACGGCGCTTACGAAAAACAAGACACCTTCCTCAATAAATTAATTCGTTTTGATACCTTCATGATCGCCGTTCAGTATTTGAGCAGCGCTATCAAGGGGCAGGCCTACATGGGTGTGGGAAGAAATTTGGCCTACAAAAAAGATCTGTTTTACCGCAATAAAGGATTTTCGAGTCATTACCATATTAATTCCGGCGATGATGATCTGTTTGTGAACGAAGTTGCCACTGAAACTAATGTGAACGCGTGTATTGATGCCAGCGCTTTTACGTATTCAAAAGCCAAGACCGATTTTAGAGGATGGAAATTACAAAAGGCGCGTCACCTTACAACATCCCCATTTTTAAAACCTGCCACAAAAGCTAAGATCGGTTTCAATTACTTCACGCAATACTTGTTTTGGTTCAGTCTTATCCCGCTGTTCTTCAGTATAAATACAGCTATTTTGGCGGGAGCTCTCCTTTTCTTAAAGGTGATTTTTCAATGGTTGGTCATTAGGAAAGCGGCAATTAAGCTAAATGAGAACGATTTATGGCCTATGAGTTTCGTTTACGAGTTGTTTCTTTTGTTCATTTATCCTATCTTTCATCTGGCAAAAGTGTTCTATAAGCCCAATACGTGGACCAGTTAAGCGACGATAATCTAAATAATTTAACCACCAAAGCAGTTTACGATTTTAAATTGGTGCAACTTGCTATTGCTAAAGGCGATCAAAAGGCTTATGCGGAGTTATTATCGAGGTACCGCGAAAGTGTTTACTTCATGATGTTGAAGATGGTGAACAATAAGGACGATGCCGATGATTTGACTATTGAAGCATTTGGCCGCGCCTTTAAAAAGCTGGATCAATACACCCCAAATTATGCCTTTAGTACCTGGTTATTTAAGATAGCCAGTAACAACGCCATTGATTTTTTGCGGAAGAAGAAATTGAACAACACCATTTCTATGGACGTAAAGAACGAGAATTCGGATTACGACGCCAGCAATTTGGTGAAATCAAATACCCTTGACCCTGAAGAATTCTATATCAAGAAACAGAAAGTGGAAATGGTGCGCGCGGTAATTGATAAATTAAAACCGAAGTACAAAGAACTGGTTGAATTATTTTATTTTCAGGAATTGAGTCATGAAGAGATCTCGGAAAGACTTAATTTACCTATTGGAACCATTAAGGCCCAATTGTTCAGGGCCCGCGATTTTTTATTTGAATTAATAAAGAACTCCGAACACAGTAAGAAATAGTTTTCTCTGTGAAACCCTGTGTCTCCGAGCCTCCGTGGCTAAAAAACAAATAGCATCGAACTTATAAAAAAATATTTCCCCAACCTCACAGCCCAACAAGAAAAACAATTCTCGCAATTGAAAGATCTGTACGCGCATTGGAACGAGCAGATCAACGTCATCTCCCGCAAGGACATGGATAATTTTTACGAGCGTCATGTATTACATTCCCTTGGCATTGCCAAGGTGATACAGTTTGCTCCGGGAACAAAGATATTAGATGTTGGAACCGGTGGAGGATTTCCCGGAATTCCCTTAGCTATTATGTTCCCTGAATCAAAATTTCATTTGGTTGACAGCATTGGTAAAAAAATAAAGGTGGTAAATGAGGTGGCCGCTGCTTTGGAGCTAAAGAACGTAAGCGCCCAACATGAGCGTGCCGAAAAGGTGAACGATACATATCATTTTGTAGTGAGTAGGGCCGTTACCGAGTTTCCTGTGTTTTATAATTGGGTGCGAACAAAATTCCTGAAAGAACAAACCAACACCTTATCTAACGGCATTTTGTATTTAAAAGGCGGAGATCTTCGCGAGGAATTCGGTAAGTTTTACGACAAATGTGATTTCTACGATCTTAAGAATTATTTCTCGGAGGAATTCTTTGATACCAAGAAGGTCGTTTATCTATCGATTTAAGGGCGCCGGAGGCGTCCCACGTTTTTAGACGCAAAAATGCCATACGATGCTGCCCACCGTTGAAACAAACCGATCTGCTACGGAAAATGATAAACAACGCAATCCGCCATTAACCAAACCATAATTCAAACCGAATCGAATTTACGGATGGTTCAATAACCAAATTGCAATGAAAACAATTCCCGGCCCCGGAGGGGCCGAACGTTTTTGTCATTAAATCCATTACAAAAAGATCAATTAATTGCCCTAGGGTCAAAGGGATAAAATTTTCGCATAAAAAGAAGGCTAATCTAAATATTTAAATTACCTTAGAATACCCTCTTTTTCCAACTATGAAACGCATTTTTGTGTTGTTATTTTGCCTCGTATTTGCCGGCGTTCTGAGTTCGCAAATTTATCCTGTGCAAATTAGCGCGCAATTAGTCCCGCCTTATAGTGGCTATTTACCCGACTACGCGGATCCTTCTGCCGAAAAACTCAAAGTTATTCTTCAGTTCAACGATTTTTCACAGGCGCAATACAATGTGCGATTAAAATTTGAGATCAAAGGAAATGGATTCACGTTGAGTACAAAAACGCTTTTTAATCCTCCGCCGATCACAATTTTGCCGGGGCAACCCTTGTTATTAAGCGGAAATGATCTCGCACCCTATCTAAACACTAACAATCTTGATTTTATTGGAATAAATCAAAGTCAGTATCAGCAAAAGATGGCTTTGCCAGAGGGATATTATAGCATTTGCATCAAAGCCTACGATTATTACAATCAAACACCAATTCAAATAAGTAATGAAGCATGTGCGCAGGCATGGTTTACCTTAAGCGATCCTCCGTATTTGAATTTGCCAATTTGCAACACTGCCATTACGCCGCTGATTCCACAAAATGTGATTTTTCAATGGACACCGGTGAATATGGCCAGTCCAAACAGCGCTTTCAATACTGAATATGAATTTTCTTTGTACGAGTGTCGTCCTGATAGTACTGTAAATCCAAATCAACTTGTGTTGAGTGCTTCGCCAATTTTCAGTACTACCACGCAGCAAACGTTTTACAATTACACCATGGTGGATCCTCCTCTTAATCTCTACATGAAATATGTTTGGAGAGTGAGAGCGAAAGATATTACCGGACGAGATCTATTTAAGAACAATGGGTATAGTCAGATCTGCACATTCACCTATGGAACCATTAAAAATATTTTTGGAAATACCTTAGGTTTGACTTTAACCGCTCGTGAGCTAACGCATCGTTCGGGAGAATGTACATGGACCAAGCAAAGCGTGTATAGTTCGTATATGTTGCAGGTTCGCAAAAAAAACACCAATTATTGGTTCAATTTCCCCAACTCAACAGGCTTGGAACGCGTTCCAAATTTAGAACCAAAAACAATTTATGAATGTCGCGTGCGTGGAGAAGGCGCCTTTACGGGCGAGTGGAGCAATATTGCAGAGTTCAAAACATTAGATCCGCCAACTTATTCGTGTAACGACAACTCGCTTGCACCTTTTAATAATTTGGCTCCGTTGCCTCCAACAAAAGCAGTTGTAGGTTTAGTAATTCAAAGCGGACAGTTTGAAGTTGTGGCAACACAAATCCAATCAACCGGTCAGCCTGGTTGGTACAAAGGAAAGGGTTACGCTCTTGTTTTTGGTGGAATACCGGTAGCAGTTGAATGGAAAAATATTTTTGTAGATGCCGAGCAGCGCCAGCAACAAGGAATTATTGAAGCCATGACCAAAGGCGTTGACAAATGGCTTAACGAATGGGATGTAAAGGAAGCGGAAGAGAATGCTATTTACGCTAACGGACATATTGATTCGGTTTACATGAACGGAAATCAGATTTGCTATGCTTTGCAAGGTAATTCAACGCCGGTATGTGTGCCAACACCAACCGGTGTCAATGTAGTTGTAGTGCGCGATGCTGATGGAAATCAATGGAACATTCAGTTGATGCCACCACCACCAAAAATTACCGGACCAACAAACTATTTGAATTTTAGTGATGATAATTTGGATGCTACCGATAATTTAAAAGTTGTGTTTGAAGCTGAGAGCACGCAAAATTTTGGATTTGATAAAAAAGAATATGCGGCCTTTATAGATAATTACGAAGCTATTAAGCTCGCCGGCAACAAAACGTATTTTGTTCCAAATAAAAGTATAGGGGAGAGCGCAAGCGACGCCGTGATCGCCACCTTTACGCTTACAGGATACTCCCAATCACAATTGAGTTTCAAAACAAAAGGCGGAACAGCAATAAGTACAATTGCTTCCGGAAATAATCTAAAGCTGACCGGAATTCCTGCCAATGCCGAATGTGTTTACGCTTATGTTGACAATAAAAAAATTGGAAAGCTCAATGTAGTTAGTTTAAAACAGATCACTAAGAAATTGGTGATTGTTAAAGTGAATCAAGCGAACATCACTTTATCAGCATCGGATTTAAATAATATATACAAGCAAGCAAATGTAACATGGTCGCTTGCGCCCGTAGAAACTTTTACGTTTGATCTTGGAACTAATGGTTTAGAGGCAGCAGACGCAAATTTACTGAGTAAGTATAGTTCGGAGATGCGCGCACTAAGAGATACTTATAAACAAACTCATTCAAATTATGATAAAGATGCATACTATGTTTTTGTAGTGCCAAATTTTACAGATGTCAATTTAAAGGGTTATATGGTGCGTGGCAGAGCACTGGGTTTTGTTAAAGATGGAGTAAATCCAAAAGACATAGCTCACGAACTTGCACATGGGGCCTTTGGATTGGAACATACTTTTCCCGGCGCGCAGAAGGAATCGACTAATAATTTGTTAGACTATGGTAATGGAATTATTCTATTCAAAGAACAATGGAATATTGTTCAGGATCCCGGAACAATTATCAATTGGTTGGACAATGAAGAAGATGGTAGTCTAAATGCAAACTCTGGCAATTGTGATCCAAACGCGGTACCAATTAATTTAAGAAACCTTGCCCAAAGCGCTATTGCGTGTGCGAGTGACTTTGATACTAAGATGAATGCATATAATGGTCAAGGCCAACTACTTGCTGGACTTTGTCTTGATCAAAGGATAAATATTTTAAAGTGTCTCGCAACCGGAAGAACAGGTTATGACGATGAAATTTCTATCATAGATGTTATAAGATACACCCCACCATTGCAAAGAGCCCCATTGCTCGTAGCTCTGAAAAAGACGCCAAGTTTATTAAGTGATATTATTTCTTCGGTAGACGGGGATGAATTCTACACGCTCATTGGCGTTCTTTCAGCAATAACATGCTATGTAAACCCTGCGCCTGATTTGGTAGAAGCGAATGTCACAGGCTCTATAAAAACTAAACATATTATATTTTTTGACGACTTGCAAGGACTGAAACAATATGTTAACACCGACGGGACAATAGATTTAAAAACGAGGAAAAATTTTACCATTGGATGGGATCAAGAACTCTCGCATATTGATCCGTTTTCTCATGTGTTTTTTAGATTTGATGCAAATTTCTCTCAGGGTAATAATTATTTTCCTGTAGGCTATTGCTCTTATCTGCCTGCAATTTATTGTTATGGTTTGTTTAATGAGTCAAATAATCGAAAGGTTAGATTATTTGTAGACGGCGTATTACTAATAGTCGGCATTGGGGAGATTGAGGCCGCGGTTCAAACAGGAAAAGGGTTAACGTTGGCGATTTTAGATGCGGGAGTTGCTGCAAGCGATCTAATTATAACTAATGTGTTAGTAGATAAGCTCAATTCCTCAGAGTCTGGAAAAATTTTTCTTCACAGATGGAATATGTTTGCAATGTGTTACGGGGGCGTTAGAGCAGGACCCTTAATCCTAAAGCACGCTAAAAATTTATATATCGCCGGCAAGAAATTTCTAAATACTAGTCCTAATATAACACAAAATGAATTTCAGCAAATTGACAAAGTAATAGATGAAGCAAAACGTGCGGTTAATGAAATTGAACCAAATGGGTCGCAAGGGTTAGATAATTTCATATTAAACGGAGGCAAAACCCTTGATGAAATTGTTGATGAGGGCGAATTAATTTTAATTTCGAAGGAAATAAAATATTTGCCGGGGCCCCAATTGCCGCCAAAAATTAGCTCGACTTTTGACGGAGGAACATATTTGAATAGAAAACTAATATCCAACGAGACTTTTTATAAATATCACGGTGTAGACAATAGGACAGGTCGTAAATTTGGATGGTATACTAATAAAAAATATTTGACTGAAATTGAACTAAGACAGAAACTTGCAATACGAGATGATTGGGGAGTGAAAATTGAATTTGTATCGGAATTTGATGTCCCCTCGGGTACTTGGATCAGCGAAGGCAAAGCCGCAGCACAAGGGCCAGGATATCCAGGATTGGATTATCAAGCTGTTATTATGAACACCCCAAATTCTTGGGTAATAAAAACAAATAAGGCGTTTAACTAATGGAGGAAGAATTAAAAGAAAAGCTAATAAAGTTAAAAATGAAATTGGATGCGAGGAAAAATAGTTCTGCAGCGTTTATTGAAAAACAATTAAAAGAACTTGATGCCGGCTTAGTCTCGGCAGTAGTTGAATCTATTATTAGTAGTTTTGCGATAACTCAGTACGCAAATTTTAATCATGAGGAAGAAGCGTTGTATACGGAAATCTGGAATTTGGCTGACAAAATAAAAAAGCAAACAAACTAAGCTAAATAAGAATACAACTATTTCTTGATTTCTTTACACTTCCACCCCAATCAGCAAAACATCATCCGCCTGGTTCAAACTGCCTTGTCGGACAAAAGATCGGCATTCAAAAACTTCTCCCTAGAGCCCTAAGCTATTGATTGTTCATCTATTTCCATTTTATTTCTTTTATTCCTAAAAACTTCTATATTTGAGGTAAACAAATCAATTATTAACCTTAAAAGAAATTATTATGGCAATTAGAGGAAAAGTGAAAATTGTAAGAGACACCGGAAATGGTTATGTTGGAACCGTAAAAGATACAGCGGCTGGGGTTGAGTATCCTTTTACCCAACCGTTGGGTGCACAGCTTGGGCTTGTTGTAGATATGATCGTAAAAATGGAGGTAATTACACTAGGCGATGGAACTAAAATGGCGGTTTCTTTAGACCCCGTTGAAAAAGGAAAAATATTGAGCCTTGACATAAAAACTAATTCAGGGACACTGAAAGACAATACCGGTAATACCCTCACGTTCTATCAGGATTATATGAGTGAGTTAGGTTTGGCTGTTGGCGATCGCGTTTCTTACGCCAGCGTTGTTGATCCAACTGGCAGCAGCGGTGGAACAGCCGGTACAGCCTCAACAGGAGCTGTTGTGGCAACTTGCCTACAAAAAGTATAACATACAAATTTTAAAATGCGGTTGGCTAGTCCAACCGCTTTTTATATGATAAGGGCTCTTGTTTTTAGCATAATAATTACCATTTTTTCTCTAAGGTGTTTTTCACAAGCGCCTATTGACGATTTGTATTCTAAACTTGCAAAATGCAGTTCAGATACCTGCAAAGCACGTTTGAATAATTTACTCCTGAACGAACTTTTTTGCATTGATCTCAATAAAGCCAAAACTCTGGCAAACGAGATCGATCTTACTGTTAAAGAAACTGATCAGTTAAATTATCCCGAAGCACAATTGGGTTATGGCATGATGTTGCTGTGGGCAGATAAACTTGATAGCGCATTAGATATATTTACAGCTTTACGAAAACTCTGTGTGGAAAAGAATGATAAAGCCGGGATCGCGAAAGCCGACTTTGGATTATTGAGATATTACATTGATAAGAACGATCTAAAAACTGCCATAGAATTAGGATTTGAAACGCTGCGAGAATTTGAAAAGCTAAAGGATCATTTTTTTATAGCCTCCACTTATGGAAAGATTGGCTTGATCAATTACAAGCTTAAGAATAATGTAAAGGCAGCCGACTATTTTAAAAAATCTTTGGAAGTAGCGATCAAACACAATCTTAAGGGAAACATTGCTTATGCTTACAATAACCTCGGGAACATCTATTCTGCCGAAAGCAAGCAATATGATATCGCGCTGGAATACTATAAGCGTGCCTTGAATTTGCGAAAAGAGCTAAAGCATGAATTGGAAGTTGCTCCCATCTTGTTGAACATGGGCGGAATCTATTACGACAAATTAGATCTCAAAACGGCTGAGAAGTTATTTAAAGAGGCGCTAGATCTAAATCTTAAAAATGGAATGAGACGAAGTTCTTCTCTTTGTCTTATTAATTTGGGAAGCATTTACTATGATAAAAAAGACTATGTACAATCAAACAAGTATTATAGAGAGTCATTGAATTACTTGGATAATGATTTCCAGACAAAAGAAAACCTCTATTACAATTTGGGCGAGGTTAATTTAAAACTTGGCAATTTGGAAGACGCCTTCAAGTATAACGACACCTGCATGACCATCAAAGACAGTCTTTACAGCCGCGAGGCTATTAGAAGTTTGAATGATATGCAGGTGAAATATGAAACCGAAAAAACACAATTGGAACTGGAGAAAAAAGACCTTGAGGGTAGGAACAAGCAAGTAGTTATTTATGCAGCGCTTGGAGGCATTGTACTTTTAACAGGCCTCGCATTCTTTATTTTCCGCGGTTTGCGCCAAAAGCAAAAGGATAATAAAGCCCTTGAAGCCATGAATGTTATTATTAGCGAAAAAAGTAAGATCGTTGAAGAACAACATAAAGATATTACCGATAGTATTAAATACGCCGAGCGCATACAAACCGCCATTTTGCCTCCGGCTAAACTGTGGAAGGAAATTTTACCTCAATCATTCGTTTACTACCGCCCTAAAGATATTTTAAGCGGCGATTTTTATTGGATAGAAGAAACCAAAACACATGTGTATGTGGCAGCGGCAGATTGTACAGGTCACGGTGTGCCCGGCGCACTGGTATCCATTATAAATTACAATCTCCTGAATAAAGCCGTATTGGAAAAAGATCTTACCGATCCGGCGCAGATCTTAAACCAGGTAAATGAATGGCTCACGCAAGCGCTGCACCAAAGTTATAACGCGGCCAGCATGCGCGATGGAATGGATGTGAGCATTTGTGTGATCGAAAAGAAAACTAAGAAAATGAAATTTGCCGGGGCGTTTAATTCGGGATACATTATTAAAGATGGCGTAGTGGAAGAAATGCCGGCCGATAAAAAACCGGTGGGTGCTTTTATTGAGGATAATATTACCTCATTTACTTCTAAAGAATATCAACTAACAGGTAAAGAAACTATTTATTTATTCTCCGATGGTTATGCCGACCAGTTTGGCGGACCAAAGGGAAAGAAATTCAAGTACAAAAATCTTCAAAAGATGTTGGTGGAGGTTCAGGACAAAACATTCGATCAACAAAAGGGAGTAGTGCAAGATACCTTCATTAATTGGAAAGGCCAGTACGAACAAACGGATGATGTGCTATTGATAGGATTTAGACTTGCCTAGTCGAGGAAACTTTGTACAGCCAATTCATAGCTTTTTAATCCAAAACCACTAATGCTGCCTTTACATTTTGGAGCGATCAAGGATGTTTTGCGGTAATCTTCGCGGGCAAAAATATTGCTGATGTGAACTTCGATCACCGGGGTTTTGATGGCAGCAACAGCATCGGCCAGTGCAACGGAAGTGTGTGTGTATCCTCCGGCATTTAAAATAATGCCATCATAAGTAAAACCAACCTCGTGTAATTTATTAATGAGTTCGCCCTCCACATTGCTTTGGTAATATTCAAAGGCAATATGTTTGAATTTCAATTTAAGTTCATGCAAAAAGCTTTCAAAATCCTGCGCACCATAAATTCCGGGCTCCCGTTTTCCAAGGAGATTTAAATTTGGTCCGTTGATGATGGCGATCTTCATACTAATTCTTCTTATTGAATTCGTTCACGATCTGTTGGTCGGATTTGCCCAACAATTTAATAGCGGCTTTGGCGCTGCTTGCCCAATCTGATTTTGGATATTCGTAAACCAATTGCTCGTAAAGTTTTTTAGCTTCGGTTTCGTCATTTAAAAGTGTTTGCTCATCATATAACTGAGCTAACATAAATATCGCAGCAGGTTTGTTCTTGAATTTAGGATAATTGCTTAATATGCGATCTAATGCAACCTTTGCCTGGTTAGGATTATTGATGCTCATGGCAATTTGTGCTGTTTTTACTAAAAATATCGGACTCAAACTATCGCTCTCGCAATAAAACGCGTAATCAGTAAACGCGCGAATTGCATTGTTGGCAACCGCTACATCAACTTCCACGGCCTTTAAAATAGTGCTATCCATTGTGCGCGCGCGTTGGTACAACACCGCGCAATCTTTTGTAGCAGGAGTATCAACCGCAACGGCTTTAATACTATCCTTAGGAACAACATTATCTTTTGGTGACTCATCTTTTGACGAATTACATGCCACCAAAAAAAATAGGGAAGACGCTATTGCTAAAATGGTTCTCATTTCTTGGCAACGTATACTTTTATTTTATAATCCGCGCTCACTTTTCCTTTACTAATGTCGCTTAGTTTGCCTGAAATTAGTTTGCGAATGAACGGACTGATCTTATCAGTAAACAAAACGCCTTGTATATGATCGTATTCATGTTGGATCACGCGGGCAATTAATCCGTCGTAGGTTTCGGTATGTTTTTTGAATTTCTCGTCGTAGTATTCGATCGTCACCGTGTCTTTACGCAACACTTCCTCGCGGATCTTTGGAATACTCAAGCATCCTTCTCTAAATTTCCAAGGCTCTCCTTGTTCATCAATAATGCGTGCATTAATAAAGATCTTTTTGAATGCTTTTAATTGTTTGCGTTCTTCCGGTGTAAATTCATCCTCATCGTAATCTTCATCATCCTCATCGGCAACAAAAGGTTCGGTATCTATCACAAACAAACGAATAGCTTTTCCAATTTGTGGAGCCGCTAAACCAACGCCGCTGGCCGCGTACATGGTTTCAAACATATCCTTGATCAATTGATCAAGATTTGGATAATCTTTATCAATATCTTCCGCCACTTTCCTTAATACAGGATCGCCGTATACTACAATTGGTAAAACCATTTTTATCTGCTGTAATTTGGAGCTTCGCGCGTGATCACTACATCGTGCGGGTGACTTTCTTTCACACCGGCCGCAGTAATACGAATGAATTTAGCCTCCTGTAATTTTGAAATATTCTTTGAGCCCGTGTAACCCATGCCAGCACGCAAACCGCCTATCAATTGATAAACGATCTCCGATAAAGCGCCTTTATAAGGAACGCGTCCACTAATTCCTTCGGGAACTAATTTTTTAATATCATCTTCCATGTCCTGGAAATAACGATCCTTGCTGCCTTTTTGCATAGCTTCTAAAGATCCCATTCCACGATACGATTTGAATTTACGTCCTTCAAAAATGATGGTCTCACCCGGACTTTCTTCTGTTCCTGCAAACATTCCACCCATCATTACTGTTGTTGCGCCGGCTGCTAATGCTTTTACAATATCCCCGGTAAAACGAATACCACCATCAGCAATAATAGGACAATTTTTCCCTTTTAATGCTTCAGCAACTTCTAATATAGCCGACAATTGAGGAACTCCAACCCCTGCAATAACGCGGGTTGTACAAATTGAACCCGGACCAATACCAACTTTTACTGCATCGGCACCTGCCTTGTAAAGATCTAATGCCGCTTTTCCTGTAGCAATGTTTCCAACGATGACATCAATATCTTTGAATTTCTTTTTTACTTCTTTTAATTTCTCAATTACGCCTTTGCTGTGTCCATGAGCGGTATCAATGATAATAGCGTCAACACCTGCTTTTACCAGAGCTTCTACGCGTTCCATAGTATCGCCTGTAACGCCAACTGCAGCAGCAACACGCAAACGACCCATTGAATCTTTAGCAGCGTTGGGATTCACTTTAATTTTTGTGATATCCTTAAAAGTGATCAAACCAACCAGCTTTCCTTTTTTATCAATAATTGGGAGCTTCTCAATTTTGTTCTCCTGTAAGATCTCTTCTGCTTTTTTAATGGTGATCCCAATTAATGCCGTAACAACGTCTTTGCGCTTTGTCATCACATCCACTACAGGCTTCTTCATATTCTTTTCAAAACGAAGATCACGGTTTGTAACGATCCCTATGAGCGTATTTTGTTTGTCGACCACAGGTATACCGCCAATTTTGTTCTCGCTCATCATTGCCAAAGCATCGCCAACGGTGGTATTATCCTTTAAAGTAACGGGGTCGAGGATCATTCCACTTTCGCTGCGTTTTACTTTGCGCACTTGCATGGCCTGGTCTTCAATTGACATGTTCTTATGAAGTACACCAATACCACCTTCCTGCGCAATAGCAATTGCCAAGCGGTGTTCGGTAACGGTGTCCATAGCGGCAGAAACAATAGGGGTATTTACCCTGATGTTCTTTGAAAAAAGAGAGTCGATCTTAACCTCGCGTGGAAGTATTTCCGAATAGCCGGGAACTAATAAAACATCATCGTAAGTTAGTCCTTCGGGAACAAACTTCTCAGTTAAATAGTGAGATGCCATAGGAGTTGAATTTTAGATTTAAAATTCGGACAAATTTAGGTATTTTTTCGCGGCTGACCAAACGCTCTTAAGAAACCCAGTAATTCCATGCACGCGTGAGGGATTGCAGCGGAAAGCCCGGAGCTGCGCCGGGTAATTCCATATGCGCAGCGAGGACTTGAAGCGAAAAGCCCGACCCGAGCTTTCCGTCTTGTTTGGGGCGAGGGGCACGCCCAAATAGCATCTTAAAAAAACCTAAGAACAATCCATATTTATTAAAACCTATTAACATAAAGCGGCATTTCACTGAATATTTCGGAACTTTACAGCCCGGAAAGAAATTATACGATGCAGTTAAAATATCAGGTTACCCCCAAAGCAATTTTACTCCTGGAAGACGGGAAAGTGTTTGAGGGCAAGGCCGCCGGGGCCATTGGGACCACCACAGGCGAGATATGTTTTAATACCGGGATGACCGGTTACCAGGAAATTTTTACGGATCCTTCGTATTTTGGGCAGATCATTGTGATGAATAACCCGCATATTGGTAATTATGGGGTTGAGACCAACGAAGTAGAAAGCGACTCGATAAAGATCGCCGGGATGATCTGTAAAAAATTCAATAAAGGTTTTTCGCGCCCTCGCGGAACCGAAAGTTTGCAAAGCTATTTTGAAAAGAATAAGATCGTTTCTATCAGTGATGTGGATACCCGTGCTATTGTGCGTTACATTAGAGATAAAGGTTCTATGAACTGCATCATTTCTTCAGAGACAAGTGATATCAATGTGTTGAAAGAGAAATTATCAAAGGTCCCTTCTATGGAAGGATTGGAATTGTCTTCAAAAGTTAGCACAAAAGAATCTTTTTATTTTGGTGACGTAAAATCAAAACACAAAGTGGCAGTGTTGGATTTTGGTACCAAGAAAAATATTTTACGTTCACTTGCCGAAAGGGGTTGTTATTTGAAAGTGTTTCCAATGAAAACTCCTTTGAAAGAGATGTTGGAATGGAATCCTGATGGATTTATGTTGAGTAATGGCCCTGGAGATCCGGGAGTAATGAAAGACGAAACAGAGTTGGTAAAACAAGTGGTTGCTACGGGCAAGCCGGTGTTTGGAATTTGTTTGGGACATCAGCTATTAGCGCAATCGCAAGGTGTATCAACGATGAAAATGCATGCGGGACATAGAGGCATTAACGCGCCTGTGAAAAATTTGATCACCGGAAAAAGTGAGATCACTTCGCAAAATCATGGATTTACGGTAAAGGCGGAAGATATTGCTAAGAATAAAAATATTGAGATCACACACGTGAATTTGAATGATCATACGATTGAAGGAATTCGTTTGAAAGATAAGCCAGTATTTTCAGTACAATATCATCCTGAGGCATGCCCTGGTCCGCACGATTCAAGATATTTGTTTGATCAGTTCGTTGCGTCCTTAGTAAAAGCCGGTGTTAAACAGCCTGCATAAGTCTAAAAAATTCGTTATCTTTAAATTAATGAATTTTAAACGTACCATACTTTTCCTTTTTGTTATTGCATTTTGTGTACCTCTGTCATCGTGCTTAAAGCATCGCAGGCAGATACGTATTAAGAATAGTTATACCTTTGCGTTGAATATTAAAGTTGGTCCGGCTGACTTTGGTTCTGTGCCTTCTATGAAATCCAGCGAGTATAAAGATATTCCGAAAGGATCGCTAGAAGTTACGGGGGATATCACTGGCCACATAGACGTGCCAAGTGGGAAACACAGATATACCCTGTATATCAATACCGGCGGCGCAGCTTCTTTGATAGAAGATCCGAAAAAATAAATTTAATTTCCAATGCTTCCAATATGTGAATGTAGAACCTCCTTACCGGGTTCAAATTGATTTTTCGCAATCTTTTGCGATATCAATTGGTACGCGTCTCTGAACGAAAGTCCGCTCATTACCAATTTATTCACCTCTTCCACACTAAAACAGTATTTGTATTTCTCGTCCTCCAAAATGGTTGTATTCACTTGCATCTTTGGTAGCGTATAACTCAACACTTCTATACATTCTTTAATTGTTTCAAATGCAGGAAAGATCAATTCTTTTGTGAGCTGCATGTCGCGATGATATCCGCTCGGTAAATTATTTGTGAGGAGTGTGAGCTGATTTGGTAACCCTTGCAACACATTACATTTTGCCCTGATCAATTCAAATACATCCGGATTCTTTTTATGAGGCATAATACTGCTGCCGGTTGTTAATTCTTCGGGAAAGGAAATAAAATTGAAATTCTGACATAGGTACAGGCAAATATCGTAGGAAAACTTAGAAAGCGTGTGCGCAATTGATGAGATCGCGATCGCAGCCATCTTTTCCGATTTCCCCCTTGTCATTTGCGCGTAAACCGAGCTTTTGTTCAGTGTTGAAAAGCCCATTTCTTTTGTGGTGAATTCTCTATCCAAAGGAAACGAAGTTCCGTAACCTGCGGCAGAACCCATTGGGTTTTTGTCGCAAATGATTAAAGCTGCATTTAGTAATTCAAGATCATCCGCCAAACTTTCGGCATAAGCGCTTAGCCACATATCAAAAGAAGAGGGCATAGCTACTTGAAAATGCGTGTAACCGGGAAGCAAAACACCTTTTTGTTTTTTACTAAGAGAATTGAATTCCTCAATAAGCCGCTCTGTTTTGTTCTTTACAGAAATCAGTTCGTGTTTTAGTAATAATTTGATAGCTGTTAGAACTTGATCGTTCCTCGATCTTCCGGTGTGGATCTTTTTTCCGGTGTCACCGTATTTTTTTGTGAGATAAAATTCAATTTGAGAGTGGATATCTTCAACACCTTCTTCGATCTTGAATTCGCCTTTTTGAAGTAGGAATTCAATTTCTTCCAGACCTTTTAAAAGCTGTGAGCATTCTTGGGTAGAGATCAATTCAACTTTGTGTAGCATTTTGGCATGCGCTTTTGATGCAATTAGGTCGTAGGGCGCAATGAACATGTCCAGTTCTTTATCTTTACCGATGGTAAACTTTTCTATAAGCGAATCGGTTTTGTTTTCTTTTTCCCAGAGTTTTGTTTTCATGATATACTATTATCTAAGATTTTAATGTAAAGTTCAATTCCTTCTTTTATCTCGTTCAGGTAAATAAATTCATCGGCGGTATGGCTCCTGGCACTATCGCCGGGGCCGATCTTTAAAGTTGGAAAATTCATTAGGGCTTTATCGCTGGTTGTTGGCGAGCCGTAATAGGTTCGTCCCAAAGCCAAACCGCTTTTTACAAGAGGATGATCTAATGCAATTGAAGAAGAACGGATTCTAAGACTTCTTGGTTTTACCTCACAAGAGACATTTTGTTTGATCTCAGAGATGATCTCCTCAAAAGTGTAGAGTTCGTTTACTCTAATGTCAACTATAAATTTGCATTGGGAAGGAACTACGTTGTGAGCCTTGTTTTCAGTTTCTATACTTGTGACACTCATTTTTACAGGACCCAACAACGGCGAAACTTTATTAAACTTATGATCTTTAAACCATTGAATATCTTTTAGAGAATGATAAAGCGCGTTTTCCCCTTCTTCTCTGGCTGCATGACCGGCTTTTCCGTAGTTAATGCAATCCAAAACCAGCAGGCCTTTTTCGGCAACAGCCATATTCATGAGCGTAGGCTCTCCAACGATCCCGAATTGTATTTTAGGTAGTAGCGGAAGTAGGGCTTCTATGCCATTTGTTCCCGAGATCTCCTCCTCGGCACTTGCAGCGAAGAGGAGATTATATTTTAAATTTTCCTCGTCGTAGAAGTTCAGGAAGGTTGCGATCAAAGAAACTAAACATCCTCCGGCATCGTTACTTCCCAAACCAAAGAGTTTTCCGCTTTTAATAGTGGGGGAAAAGGGATCCGTAGTATATCCTTTGTTTGGTTTTACGGTATCGTGATGTGAATTGAGTAGCAGTGTTGGTTTATCCTTATCAAAGAATTTATTTGTGGCCCAAACGTTATTTAAATGCCTTTTTGCTGGAATTCCATTGGCGTTAAAGAATTCTTCAATAAGATCAGCTGTGTAATCTTCTTCCTTACTGAAACTTGGCGTTTGGATCAGCTTGCACAGCAGATCAACCGCATTTTTATACAATTGATCCTTATCGGTATTAATATGTAATTCTTGTTCCTGCATTTTGTTGACTTAGTTTTAATAGTTGTTCTGAGTTTCCGATGATCACGCTAGTTGTTTTATTGAGGGCCTTGAAGGCATTATCCAGTTTAGGGATCATACCATCGGTAATGATCTCTTTTTGTTTTAGTTCCTCGAACGTTTTCTTATTCAAACTCTTTATGACTTTATTATCGTTTAAAACCCCGTTCTTCTCAAAACAATAGATGAAATTCACTTTATAGTGTTTTGATAAGGCGGAGGCTAGGGCAGAAGCTATGGTATCGGCATTTGTGTTTAATAATTGTCCTTTTTTTGTACTTGTGATCGGCGCTACAATAGGGGTGAAGTTGGAATCCAATAAATTCTTTAAAAACTTCGTATTGATCTCCTTTTCCAAAACATCTCCAACAAAACCATAGTCGATTATTCCCTTCTTTCTTTTAGTCGAGGGAATCAATAAAGCATCTGCCCCGCATAAACCAATAGCCTTAGTCCCAAGCGAATTTAACTTAGCCGCCATCGTTTTATTGATCCATCCGGCGTAAACCATGGTTGCTACTTTTAGAGTTTCGGCATCGGTGATCCTTCTTCCTTTGATCATTTTAGTTTCAATCCCAAGTTTTGAGGAGAGTTGTGTTGCCAATTTCCCACCGCCATGAACAAGGATCTTTTGCCCTTTGATCTTTGAGAAGGATAAAAGGAATTTATTCAATGCTTTTTCGTTATCGATGACGTTGCCGCCGATCTTTACAATGGTTAGTTCTCTCATGCGTTCTCGGTTTCAAAGTGATGTGTGCTTGTTTTTGTTTTAGCATTCACTTTTTGTAAAAGGTTCTTTAAAACCACTTGTGCCGCATAAACTCTATTTGCCGCTTGGTTTTGAACCAGGCTCTTTGGATGATCAATCAATTTACTGCTCAATTCAACATCTCTTCTCACGGGCAAGCAATGCATGATGCCCGCTTGGTTGGTGAGCTTATACTTTTCGAGATCCATCATCCAATTTTCTTTTACTGCGGGCATTTTTCCGTAATCATTAAAACTCGACCAGTTCTTTACATAAACAAAATCGGCATTCGATAAAGCTTTGTTCTGATCGTATTCAATGGCTGCTCCTTTTGAAAAATCTTCACACAGCCCATAACCTTCCGGATGAGTAATGGTGAGGTCCACTTCCACTTTTGTCATCCACTCGGCAAATGAATTTGCAACCGCTTGTGGCAAGGGTTTAATGTGTGGAGCCCAAGTAAGCACAACTTTTGGTTTGTAAGGCTTGTCCCAGTTTTCTTTAATTGTAATTGCATCGGCTAAGCTTTGCAAAGGATGTAGTGTTGCAGATTCCAGGCTCACCACGGGAACGTTGCAGTACCGCATGAGTTGAACCAGGAGTTTTTCGCTGTAATCCAATTTTTGATCGGTAAGTGAAGGAAAGCATCTTATTCCAATGATATCACAATACGACCCTAGAACAGCCGCTGCGTCTTTTATGTGTTCAACAGTTGACCCATTCATTACCACATCGTCATTCCATTCAATGGCCCAACTTTCTTTGTCCATGTTCATGATCATCACTTCCATGCCAAGCATCTTTGCAGCCTTTTGTGTGCTTAACCTGGTTCTTAAGCTCGGATTCAAAAAGATCAAGCCTAAAGTTTCATTCTTTCCTAATTTAGAGAAAGAGTAGGGCGACGATTTAAGATCAATAGCATCCTGAACCAATTGAACAGGGTCTTTTACGTCGTATACGGTTGTGAAATGTTGCATGGCTAAGCGGGTTTTAACTGGTTTGATAAAATTGAATGAAGAGCCTCGTTAAACGAATTAGTGTCTCGTTGTTGAACATTGAGTGCGGGAAGCAATCTAATCACGTTTTTGTTCGAAGCGGTTCCCATAAGCATATTGTATTCGTTTGTGAGTGTGTTCTTGAGTTCAGCAATTGGAAATTCAAATTCTAAACCGATCATCAGTCCTTTTCCTCTTACGTCTTTAACGCCTTCTACCGTTTTTAATTTTTCCATCCATTTTTGGCCGATCTCAAAAGATCTTTCTACTAGATTTTCTTGTTTGATCACATCTAACACAGCAATTGCAGCTGCGCAAGCCAAGTGATTTCCACCGAACGTTGTTCCTAACATTCCGAATTTACTCTCGAAATGAGGAGCGATCAAAACCCCGCCAATTGGAAATCCATTTCCCATACCTTTTGCTACGGTAATAATATCGGGTTGGATGAACGCGTATTGATGAGCGAAGAATTTGCCCGATCTTCCGTACCCGGATTGTACTTCGTCTAAAATTAAGACGCTACCATGATCATGACATTTTTTTCTAAGCAAATTCAAGAATTCTATACTTGGAACATTTATTCCACCAACTCCCTGAATCCCTTCAATTATCACCGCGCAAACAGAATCGTTCATTGCATTTAAGAACGCTTCGTTGTTGTTCAATGGAAGAAAAATAACGTCGTGATCGTTTACCTTCGCTTGTATAGAAGGATCTTGGGTAGCTGCAACAGCCAAAGATGTTCTGCCGTGAAAACTCTTTTCAAAAGCGATTACTTTTTTACGTTTGTTTTGGAAGGATGCGAGTTTTAAAGCGTTCTCGTTTGCTTCGGCGCCCGAATTGCATAGAAATAAATTGTAATCTTTGTAACCGCTAAGTTCTCCCAATTTGTAAGCTAGCTCCTCCTGCAAAGAATTTTGAACCGAATTAGAATAGAATCCGATCTTATTCAATTGCTCGCTAATCTTTTGCACATAATGTGGATGACTATGACCAATAGAGATCACAGCATGACCTCCATAAAGATCCAAATACTGTTTATTATTTTTATCCCATAAATAGGAACCTTGTGCTTTTACAGGCTCAATGGGCATTAATGGATATACGTTAAATGTTTTCATTTTTAATACGTTGAAGGTTTTAGTTTTAATCCTGTTGTTTCATTTAAGCCGAACATGAGATTCATGTTTTGAACGGCTTGACCAGCCGCGCCTTTGATCATGTTATCGATCGCTGATACGATGACCAACTTGTTTTTTTGAGTAAATACATTGATGAAACAGTTATTGGTGTTCACTACCTGCTTTACATCCACATCAAACGGCGCCACATGAACGAATGGAGAATCCTTGTAAAATTTTTCATACAGATCTTTTATTTCAGTTGAATCAAAATTCCCTTCGATATAGCTCACCGAATAAATTCCTCTTGTAAATGCGCCCCTTTGCGGAACAAACACTAATTCGTGGTCAAAATTCTGTAACTGAGCAATGGATTCAAGAATTTCTTTCTCGTGCTGATGTTCCAATACTTTGTAGGCGCTGTGATTGGCGCTTCTCCAGGAAAAGTGACTTGTTTCAGAAAGACTTTGTCCAGCACCGGTTGACCCTGTTGTTGCGGTGATGTGTACATCTGAATTCAAAAGAGAATTTTTAGCGAGAGGAAGTAAGGCCAACTGAATTGCAGTGGCAAAACAACCAGGATTGGCTATCGCTTCTGCTCTCTTGATCCTTTCTTTGTTAAGTTCAGCTAAGCCGTACACAAACTCTGTTTCATTCATTTTTGCATTGTTTGTATGTCTGAAATCTGTACTCAGGTCAATGATCTTTGATCTCAATTTATTTTTCGCAAGGAAAGCTTTCGCTTCTCCGTGGCCTTTGCACAAGAAAACAACATCAGCTTCTCCTAGATCCTTCTGAAAAGTAAGCTCAGATGATCCGAAGCAATCGTGATGTACTTCGTATATCTTTTTCCCTGCTTGACTTTCGCTTTGAAGAAAAGTGATCTCAACTTCTGGGTGCTGAAGTAACAGCCGTAGAGTTTCTCCGCCAGTATAACCAGCGGCTCCAATTATTCCCGCTTTAATCATGTTCTACCGCGCTTAAAGAAGTTTGTAATTCATTTACCTGGTAATAAATGGCAGTTTGATTTCCGAAGATCTTTGTAAATCCTTTTACATCTTCTCCTGAAAAACTCCTGTTCATTTCGCCATAAGAACCAAATTTGTCGTTCATCAGATCGTGAGGAGAAGAAACTCCTTCTACGGTAAATTTATATGGCGATAGCTCAACAAATACTTTTCCATTCACCATTTGCTGTGAGCTTTCAAAAAACGCTTCCATATCTCTCATACTTGGATCGAGGTATTGACCTTCGTGCAACCAGTTACCGTACCACAGCGCCAATTGATCTTTCCAATACAATTGCCATTTAGTGAGCACATGTTTTTCTAGGGCATGATGCGCCTTGATAATGATCAGTGACGCTGCCGCTTCAAATCCAACTCTTCCTTTGATTCCGATGATCGTGTCTCCAACATGGATATCTCTTCCAATACCGAAAGGCTGAGCAATTTTTGCCAATTTCTCGATGGCATCAACGGGGTTCTCAAAATATTCGCCATTCAAGCTCTTCAGTTCTCCTTTTTCAAATTCGAGTTCTATCTTTTGATTTTCACTTTTTGAAATTGGAGTAGGCCATGCCTGTTCAGGTAAAGGAAGGTGTGAACTTAATGTTTCTTTTCCACCAACGGATGTTCCCCAAATGCCTTTATTGATACTGTACAACGCTTTTTCGAAGTTCATTTGGATGCCATGCTTTTTCAAATATTCAATTTCTTCTTGCCTCGAAAGTTTCAGGTCTCTGATTGGCGTGATGATCTTTGTTTCCGGTAAAAGAATATTGAATACCATATCGAATCTCACCTGATCGTTTCCGGCACCGGTGCTTCCATGCGCTACGGAAGGAGCGTTCAGTAATTTTACTTCTTCAGCGATTGCCAATGCTTGAATAATTCTTTCCGCGCTTACTGAAAGCGGGTACGTGTTATTCTTTAAAACATTAGCAAACACCATGTATTTGATCACTTTTTGATAGTAATTGGTTTGTGCATCAATGATCTTGAAAGAAGCAACACCAAGGGCATTGGCATGCGCTTCTAATTTGATCTTATCAGTTTCAGTTAGTCCTCCGGTATCAATTGTTACGGCGTGGACATTCAAATTCAGTTCATTCTTTAAATAAATGGCGCAAAAGCTGGTGTCTAAGCCGCCGCTAAATGCAAGTATCACGTTGTTGTTTGTCATTTTATATTCCTATTAGTTCTTGTTTAATGGTTCGTATTGGTTTTAAAAAGATGGTTTGTTTGATCTTCATCAGGCGTTCCATCACTTTCTTTTTGCCTTTGAAATCGAACCATCGGGGCTTTTTATCTTTTGGATCGTAGAGCATAGCAGTGCATAAACAGTTCTTTCGGTCCTTGCTCATTAAGATCTCATGATTCACGCAACTTCTGCAGCCTTTCCAAAATGCTTCGTCTTGCGTGAGCTCTGAGTAGGTAACAGGTTCATAACCCAGATCTGAATTTATCTTCATTACGGCCAGCCCTGTGGTAAGACCAAATATTTTCGCTTCAGGATATTTGCTCTTCGATAGTTCGAAGATCTTTTTCTTGATGTCGGTGGCGAGTCCGCTTTTTCTGAAATTCGGAGAAACAATGAGCCCTGAGTTAGCCACGTAATTCCCGTGGCTCCAGGTTTCGATGTAACAAAATCCGGCCCATTCGCCTTCTTTTGATAAGGCGATCACCGCTTTTCCTTCCAGCATTTTTTGCTGAATATATTCTGGAGTACGTTTGGCAATTCCGGTTCCCCGGGCTTTGGCCGACAACTCCATTTCGTTGCAGATCACGTCTGCATGATGCAGGTGTTGCTCATTGGCAACCTGCACAATGAAATGTTGCATGTCAAAACTTAATTTTGAATGAAAAAATAAATAAGATCAACCCTGCCAACCGGCAAGATCAATGAAGTTCAGCATTGGGCCGCTGAATCAACGTCGGATACAGAAGATGGGGCGTACGGGTAAAACGAACAACAGGTTAGCTGTTGATAAAAACACACTCTTGCTCAAGGAGCCTAATTTACCAGTGAAACCGGTTGAGCAAAGAATGAAATTAAGTGTTTTCATTTTGTGTTGTGCTCGGTGTTTTTTGTTTTTTAATTAATTTATTTGTTGCAAATATTCTAAATTATATTTCAATTCTCCAAAATTTTTTTTTTGAACAGGCAAAATTGTTGGCCGAGAAGGAACGAGAAAACCGATTTAGACTTCTTGCCACGGAGGCCCTAAGACGCAGGGAAGCACTGTGAAACTCCGCGCCTTGGTGCCTCTGTGGCTATTTTGTTTTGTATTTTCCAAGTAACTCTTTGAGTTCCGTTTCGCTCACATGAATTTGAATTTTTTTAAAGCGACTTGTTTGACCTTTCTCCAGGGTAATCGAGCTTTTACTCAGCTTGAATTCCTTGCTCAGAAATTTGATAAGTGCTTCGTTGGCGGCGCCATCGATGGGTTTCTCGCGGAGTTTTACAACTAGCGTTCCGTCAGAATCGAAATTAATCTCGTCTTTGAAAGAGCCGGGTTTTACTTTAATATTAAGAGAGACCATTAGTGCTGTATGATAATTGGCCTTTTGATCAGTGTGCCGTTGAGATCAACTTGGACAATGTAAACTCCTGGGGCCAGGTCGCGGCTAGAGAAGATAAAAGAGCTATTCTCAGTATTCATTGCAGACTTGGGAAAATTCAAGATCATTTTACCTGTCATATCGGTCACCGAACAATTTACATCAGCAAAACTTTCTCCGATTGAGATCTCTATTTGATCATTCCCCGGGTTTGGACCGATCTTTACCAAATTGCTCCGATCA
Source organism: Bacteroidia bacterium (assembly GCA_044229315.1). Taxonomy (GTDB): domain Bacteria; phylum Bacteroidota; class Bacteroidia; order B-17B0; family Aurantibacillaceae; genus Aurantibacillus. Next base: position 1,227,093 of record JBGATG010000001.1, on the reverse strand, counting down.
TTGTTCTTTAAACCACCCATTACAACAAAATAATTACATGCGCTCATCGATGCCCAAACGTTAAATGCTGAAGTGCAACTTTGGAATTGTTTCGACTGATCATCGTGTTTGCAAGTTAATCCAACTTCCCATCGATAATTGCAGGAAGCCGGAGGCTGAAACGACTGAACATAAGAATTCCAAAAATCATTCTGACCATTCGTGAAAATGTAGGCAATATGATAAGTACTTCCTATACCCTCCACGTTTTCGAAATAGTATAAGTTATGATTTGGATTGTTAACGTGTTTTCTATAATAAAAGTGTTTTCTTGGACCTGCGATCTCATTTTTGGTAACTATTGAATCCACTCTGTAATATCCGTTGAACGAAGTATAATTAGGGAAAGTTAAGTAGCAGGAATCATTAACATTTTGACTAAAATCATATAATAAAAGTTCACCTGTTGAAGAATTTTCCCGATAGTAAACCTTGCGCGCTACGGTATCTTCTCTCAAATAACCAACTAAAGATTTATTGAAATAGGACAAAGAACCATACGTGTTTAAGAGATAGAATTTAACGTACTTTGAACCACTGAAAGAGACAGTATCTAGCGCCGCATATGAGCTTAACCAAACCATTGGTGTTTGGGCAGTGGCTTTAGAATTTGGTGAAACACCGGGCATAATCCCGTAAAACTGCCAAGTTGTTGTATCTTCCTTCAACATTTTATAATACGTGCTTTGCGCATTTGTGAAAAGAGAAAGGAAAAAATATGTAAATGTAAGAGCGTAAATTTTCTTCATGCAGGATTGGTTTTAGAAAAGTTACGAAAAAAAGAAATAGGGTCCAAATTAGCCTTTGAACCCGATCTTATGATGACTTCCATCACAAAACGGTTTGTTGGCAGAAGCTCCACAGCGACAAAGGGCTGTTACTTTTTCTTTGCTTTCCTTACGACCATCGGAGTGGGTGAGTTCAATTTTTCCATGAACAAGAATAGGTCCGTTTGAAGTAATCTCTATTTTATTTTCAGAAGTGCCGGAATCAACAATTTTATTTTTTAGCGTGTAGCTCAAAGCGCCGGAAGGACATTGATCAATTTGTTTCATGATCTCCGCTGTTTCGGTTTCCTCCAGGGTGATCCAGGGTTGCTGACCCGGCTTAAAAACCTTAGGAAGGCCATGCCAGCATTTCTTTGAATGAATGCAAAGTGACGGCTGCCACTTCACGGTGATCTCCTCAGTAGAATATGTTTTGCTAATGTCTTTCATTATTTAAAATGCTTGGCTATTTCGTTCAAACTTTTTCTTGAACGATGTGTAAGTTCACGGGTTTTGAAGGGTTCTTCTAACTTCTCAGGCGCATCCAAGTATCCCAACGCTATCATCACAACAGGGTCCAGAACTTCAGGATCAATTCCCAGTGTTTCTACAATCTTTTTTACGTCAAATCCTCCCATCACATGTCCGTAAATTCCCATGGTTAAGGCTTGTAACATCAAGGTAGCATTTGCCGCGCCTACATCGTGACGCGCAATTTTATTTTCCGATCCGTTCGCGTTTTTCTTATCGGCAAAAACAACCATTAAAACAGCAGCGTTCTTTGCCCAGGGCTGATTACCCGGCATCAGGCAAGCATGCAATTTTTGAAAAGACGCATCGTTTTTGTGCGTGTAAACAAAATGCCAGGGTTGCGCGTTGTTGGCACTGAAAGCCCAGGAACCCGCTTCCAAAATAGTATCGAGCTCAGTTTGTGTGATCTCTTTATTTGAGAAGGAACGAGCGCTCCATCGATCTTTAATAAGATCGATGACCGGATTATGCGTTTTGGCAATTTTAATGCTCATAGAAAACTGATTGTTTAGCAAATGTAAACATAAAACAAAAGCCCCGGCAAACCGAGGCTTTTTATTCTATTTTTTTAATAGTTTGAAGGCATGATTCCATCCGCTACCCATAAATCCGGGGATACACCATAAAATACATAACTGCTCAATGCAACCTGCTGCATTTGCCTTCCCCATATCTTCTATCTCCCAACCAAATTTAGTGAGGATCTCTTTTACCTGCGTTTTAGCGTTATCATCATTTCCACAGATGAACATGGTAGGTTTTACTCCGTTAAAATCGGGCTCAACCATAAACGCGCTGCCAACGGAATTGAAGGCCTTTACAAAATGGGCGTCTTTTACATGTTCTTGTAAAATTTCCATGAGTGATCTGGTATGATCAGTGAAATATTGGATCACACCATTTATCGGTGCCGCGTTTCCAATTGGATTTGTGGCATCGATAATAGTTTTTCCACTTAGATTACTCAAACCGCTCAAATTCAAAACATCTTTTGCAATGCTCCCCTTAGCGGCAAGCACAATAATATCACCGAACGCGGCGGCGTCAGCAAAACTTCCAACTTTTGCATTCGGATTTTTTTGCTGCCATTCGGCTAATTTATTTGCGTCCCGAGTACCAAGCATTACCTGGTAGCCATGCTTAATAAAACCTGCTCCTAAAACCTTGGCAACAACACCTGAACCTAATATTCCAACTTTTTTCATATAGCTCAAATATAAGCGTTTTGGGAAATTATTGCTTCACAAATTTTTTAACTTGAACATTTTTTCCATCAGAGATCTTTACAAAGTAAATTCCTGCCGACAAACCTGACAGATCCCATTCTGTTGATACGCTGGTGTTTTCTTCCTTCAATACCGTTCCGTTCAAATTTGAAAGACTGACATTTAATTCGATACCAGTCGGATTAGTGAGTGTCATTTGGTTGATCACGGGATTAGGATAAAGTTTGGTAGTATTTAATGCACTTTGCTCGTGAACGCCGGCCATTGAATATTTGATGGTGAAATTATCTATGGCGAAAAATAAAGGTGTATTTGGCCCCCACTGGCCATTGTCGCTAGTATAAATGTGAAACTTCAAGCTGTCAACTTCACCAAGAATATTTGTATTTACCCATTGCCAGGTATTTATCACATAATCCTGCGCGTTGTTCGCAAAACGGTAATCTGCCAGATAAAACGGAACGCTGTCGGGTTTTAAAACACCGTTGTCATATCCTCTTACAGTTACTTTGAAGAAATCGGGATATGATCCCTGCGCGATCGTTGTTCCAGATCCTGTTCCTGTTGTATCGCCAAATTTTCTTGAGAAGGAATTTCCGTTTCGTACAACTTTGTAGGCGTAAGTTGTATTCGTAATATAGAAACCATCAACCGTTGTTGAAGGCGCGCTAAGTTTGATCTGTGCTTTATCCTGACCATCAGCAAACATATTTGAGTTGTTGTAACCTTTTAAGGGCTTTACGCCATATAAATTTGAAAAGGTTCCTGTTGATGAATCGAGTTTGTTGGTGTATACAAAATCACCGGCCCAAAATCCTCCAAAACTTGTGTCCCATTTGTGCTGGAACGACACGCTGTAAGATGTGAATGCTACGTTATTAGTGTTGCTGTAAGCCGAATTTGCTGAAAGAGGTAAACTTTCAAAATCTACCGTTACAGTGGCGGTTTGCGCTTTTGCAATTGTAAGGCCCAAAGCTAATACCATAAGTGTAATTGTTTTCTTCATATGTTTTGTTTTTTATTTCTTTTATAATTGAGTTGAACTCCGAGTTCGAAATAGCGAAGAGGTTGTGGTCGATTATCGTAAACCTCGTATATCTTATTTAATACATTATTGATGTTCCCAAAAAATCCAAATTCAAGTTCTTTTAGTTGATGCAAATAGGTTAAGCGAATCGTTGATGCGTGATACGGTTTGATCCAGGCCGAATTGTCGCTGGCGGTAAAGCGGTAACCAACGTAATTGTGAAAATAAGACATGGCGAAGGTTTTGTAACTAACGAGTAGGGAAGAGTTAACCATATAGCGCGGACTATAGATCAATTGTTTTCCAATGATATCGTTATTAGATAATTCGTTTTTGGTAATGGTGGACAAAGCATAAGACGTGATCGTTTTTAACTGAACACGCAACAGTTTTTTTACATAAGCGATGTGCCATGTTGTTTCCGTTCCTCTTGAGTAAACTTCCTGAAAATTGATGGGGTGAGTTCCGCTAACACCGTAAGGAACCCACTGGATCCAATTCGAAATTAGCTTGGCAAAAACACTTCCGCTGAGTTTTACTTCAAAATTATCTTTGATCCTATTGTACTCCGCTGTGCCATCAATGGTGTAACCCTCCTCGGGTTTTAGGTCCGGGTTTCCACCGGGTACCCAATAACGATCATTCAATGTTGGGATCCTATAGACTTTTCCCCCATTAAATTTTAACGTGATGTTTTTAGTCGCTAAATAATTTGCACCAATGTTGTATGTTAATGGATTTAGACCGGAACTAGTGTGCTCTATACGCGCGGCGAGGTTAGTTGTTAGTTTTCCATGTAGAAATTCATCTTTGTGCGAAACAAAAGCCGCATATCTTTCAATGAATTTAGTTCCATTGTAATCAATAATTCTTCCTTCGTTCTTACTATAGTTAAGCCCTAGGTTTAAAACATGAGTATTGGTCCATTTCCAATAAAGATCGTTTTCAATTAGACGGGTTTCAGTTCTTGCTTTTGAATCTATCGTGTGTAAGCTATCCAAATAATCCAGGCGTTCGTAAAAATAGGCGGCTTTTAAAAGGTTTGAGAATTTGCCTCGGGAATGATCCCAATTTGTGTACATACGTCTACTTTCATCTTGCTGTTCGATCTTATTAGGGAAACTGCTTCCATAATTTGGTAATTTTCGGACTCCTTTGGTTATCCATGCACCTATTTGTACGTTATTATTTGAATTAAGGAACCATTTTAGTTCGGGCATTAAGCTTAGTTGATCGAAGTAGGCTTTTGTTTCTTTCTTAATACTACTATCTTGTTCGTTATAATAATTGTAATTGTTATTGTTTTTGACAACGAACGCTTTTAAAACGCAACTCAGCTTAGAATTGCTATAACCGACGTTGGTTGAAGCCGATCGAGAATTAATATCACTAAACATCGTGTTCAAACGCGTGTAAAATCCCCGGTTCAATTTGTGTGTATTGTTCAAATGCACGGCGCCGCCCATGGCGCCCGAACCCCAAAGCGCAGAGGAGCCTCCGTATTCTATTTCAACCGAATTAAAAAGATTGGAAGAGACATTGCTTAGGTCAGTCAATCCAAGCATATTGTTTTGAATGTTCAAACCATTCCATAAAATGGCGGTTTGAGACGCGTTTCCTCCTCTAAAACTTGTGGTTTGCAAAGCACCTAAACCATAACTCTTCACAAAAATCGGGGTGTTATTGCTTAATAGAGCATCCAAACTTTGACTCTTAAACAATTCAAGCGTTAAAGAATCAATTCTCTGAAGTTTTTTACCTATGCTGGAAGAATTTGCCCGTGTTGTTTTGATCTCAACTTCATCCAGTAAAGTTGTATCTTTTACCTGAGCAAAACACATGTTGGAGTAAATAGCAAGTACACCCAAAACATTTTGCAGGAAAAAAGCTTTGCCTAAGCAATTATTTATATTAAAACCAAACACTGTATTCGCGTCGTTCCTGAAGTTTCATTTCCCGAAAACATCAAGACTTAACGTTATGGCAGGTCTTCTGACTTATCTCTTCCTGGTCGCCTTCCCGTTTTTTACAAGCAGTGGCATTTGAATGACCAGTTCTTTTAGAGAAACACAGCAGCGGGTACTGTTAGCGAATCAAACGCTATTCCCTTTTTAATCCTTCTTCTTTAATGAAGAAAGGAACCAATAACGATGCAAATATACATATTTTTCCTTGTCTTGGTTTTTATGTTAAAACCAGGTTTTCAGATATCACGTGTTGAATCAGGGACATGCTCTGGTACAATTGCTCAAATGATTCGATCACAAAGTACTTATCCTGGATCTTATCATTCTCAAAATGCGTTTGCATAATTACTTTCGCGTCAAAGGGTAAATGGCTTGGCTGTGTGCTTATTGCATATTTGCTTTCTCCGTGAGAAGAAAGAATTCCGGCACCGTAGATTGCTAAGCCGTTCTTACTTTTTATCAAACCAAATTCGATAGTGAACCAGTAAATTCTTCCCAGCATCTGCACGATGTGTGGATCGTTTTTGTATTTCACTCCCAGTTTTCCAAAGGCTTCAAAGAAATTGCTGAATTGTTGGTTGATCAATAAAGGAACATGTCCAAATACATCATGGAACATATCCGGTTCCGGTAAATAGTCTAATTCACTCATTTTTCTTAACCAGGTTGTTGCAGGAAAACGTTTTTGCGAGAGTAATTCAAAGAAATCACTTTCACCGATGATTCCCTCAACAACTTCCAGTTTCCATCCGGTAGTTTCTAGCAAAATGGCATTTGTTTCTTTGAAGTCGGGAATTTTATCCGGGATAAATCCAATTTTTTCGAGAGCATTCAGGAATTCCGGTGTAGCGATATCCTCAAGTAAATTCAATTGCCGTTCAAACAAGTTTTTCCAAACTTGTTTGTCTTCACTATTGTAATTTTCGTAAACCTGCGTAAGGTTTTGTTTTAATTGGTATGTTTTCATTTTATTTGGTTTTTATAGTTTTAGTCTTCCAGGTCCGAGACTTAAGTCTGGGCCAATAAAAAACCCGGCTGTGAACCGGGTATATGTTGTTTTTGAAATTGAGTTAAGGATCAATAAAGCATACCGGTTCCACGAGAATTAGGATACCAGTAGTAATATGCTTTGTTTGTTAACATGACGTAAAGATAAACAAATTTTAGCAACTAATACCAATTATGACATATTGTAATTCAATCTTTAGCGAAAAGCCTATAATATCTTCGTTGCAAATCCTCATCATAACTACTTGCTATGCTTTCGGTTTGCGCCTCGATCTTATAGGCTTTTCATCAAAATCTTTGAATTAAAATATGTTATAATTGGTATTAAGAATTAACTGTTTAAAAGATTGGCATTATATATGAAAGAGAGCTTTCTTATTAAGGTAATTTTAAGCGTTGAACAAATTACGATCGATACTTGTTGTAGCATTGGGTTCGCTTGTCTTTCTTGGATTCAAAGGAAAGCAAGATCCCGATTTTCTTGTGTCCCAAAATAAATGGGTCGACTCCGTATTTAATTCCCTTTCACCTCGCCAACGCCTTGCCCAAATGTTTATGGTTGCTGCTTACAGCAACAAAGACATTAAACATGTTCGCGAGATACATGAACTTATAGAAAAATACAATATCGGCGGATTGATCTGGATGCAGGGTGGTCCGGGCAGACAAGCAAAATTGGCCAACTATTATCAAAATGTATCAAAAACCCCATTGTTATACAGTATTGATGGCGAGTGGGGCCTTGCCATGCGTTTGGATAGTACCATCCAATATCCAAAGCAAATGACGCTTGGCGCTATCAAAAACGACAGCTTGATCTTTTATATGGGGCGACAAATTGCGCGGGAGTGCAAGCGTTTGGGGATCCATGTAAACTTTGCGCCGGTTGCCGATATAAATAACAACCCAAACAACCCCGTAATTGGTATGCGCAGTTTTGGAGAAAATAAATACAAGGTTGCCGAGAAAGCCGCGATGTATATGTTAGGGATGCAAATGGAACACGTCATGGCGAACGGAAAACATTTTCCCGGCCACGGAGATACCGATGTGGATTCACACAAAGGATTGCCGGTGATCAATCACAGTAAAGAGCGCTTGGATACATTGGAGTTATATCCGTTCAAGTATTTATTTGAAAGAGGTTTGGCAAGTATCATGGTGGCTCACATGAATATTCTTACGTTGGACACCACACAGAATTTGGCAAGTACCCTTTCTCCTAAAGTAGTGAATGATCTCTTAAAGAATCAAATGGGGTATAAGGGTTTGATCTTTACGGATGCTTTGAATATGAAAGGCGTGTCTAAATTCTTTGAGCCCGGAAAAGTGGATGTGAAAGCATTGCTGGCCGGAAACGATGTGTTGTTGTTTAGTGAAAATGTTCCAAAGGCGATCGAAGCAATTGAGCTAGCCGTGAAGAACGGGGAAATTAGCCAGGAGGAAATTGATTCGCGTTGTAAAAAGATCTTACAAGCAAAGTATTGGTGCGGCGAGAGCATGAAACAAGAGGTTGTTTTTAGAAATGTGTATAAAGATCTCAACACAAAAGAAGGGATGGAGTTGAATGATAGATTGGGAAGAGCTGCCTTAACTGTTCTTAAGAATGAAAATGATTTTCTTCCTTTCAAGCGAACAGATACTCTTAAAATTGCTGAGATCTCTATTGGCGATGAGAAGCAAAATCAATTGTTCACTATTCTAAAATCATCTACTTACGTTCAGCATTGTGGATTAAAGCACGACGCTAAGCCCGCTGATGTTAAGCAAGCACTCAAAGGAATTGAAGATTGTGATGTTGTGGTGATACAATTAAACAAAGCCACATTGAAAGCCGCTAACAATTATGGATTTGGAGAGCAAACATTTAAATTAATTGATTCCATTGCTCAATTAAAACCAACTATTCTTACCGTTTTTGCGAATCCTTACGTTCTCAATAAAATAATTGATCCAAATAAATTTAAATCGATCATTTTAGGATATGAATATCTGCCTTCTTTAGTGAAAGCAAGTGCCGATGCTATGTTGGGATATTTTTACACTGATGCTACACTTCCTGTAACTACCTCTCATTTCCCTTATGGAACGGGAAAGAACATCATGCCAATTCCGGTGGAAGCGAAGGTCAATAGGATAGACTATCAAAAAAAAAAGTTCGCAAAGGTAGATAGCATCGCTATTTATGGGATAAACGAGAAAGCTTATCCCGGTTGCCAGATCGTGGCGATGCAAAATGGGGAGGTGATCTACAATAAATGTTTTGGAACGCAAACCTATGCAGAAAGCTCTCCAAGAATTGACGAAGCCACCATATACGATCTGGCCAGTATTACTAAGATAACTGCCAGCGCTTTGGCCTTAATGAAACTTGAAGGCGAAGGAAAATTTGATCACACACGTCGGTTGGCCGATTATCTTCCTTATTTGGATAGTACCAACAAAGCAAATATGACCATGGAAGATATTTTTGCGCACCAAGCGGGTTTGCAAGCGTGGATCCCATTCTTTTTACGTACGATAGATAAAAAGGGGAATTTTAAACCGGAATACATTTCAAAAAAGCGAACCGATCATTTTCCAACAATGGTAGCGCATAAAATTTTTGTTGTGAAAGGATTTACCGATAGTATTTACAAACGCATTACTGAAAGCAAATTAGAGAAGCCAGGAAAGTATTTGTACAGCGACCTGGGGTATTATTATGCAAAACAAATTATTGAAGACATTGCTAAAAAACCTTTGGATGAATATGTAGGAGAAATTTATTCGCAAATGGGGTTGGGTTTAACTTATAAACCCTTGCGTCGTTATCCAATGCAGAATATCGCGCCTACAGAAAACGATTCTAAATTCAGAAAACAAATTGTGCAAGGTTACGTGCATGATCAAGGCGCGGCATTAATGGGTGGTGTTGCGGGACACGCAGGGTTATTTGGAAACGCTTTGGATGTTGCCAAACTCATGCAGATGTACATGAATAAAGGAATGTATAACGGAAAAAGATATTTGGACAGTGCGGTGGTGAACATGTATACCGCTTGCAGATATTGTCCTGAAAACCGTCGCGGTTTATGTTTTGAAAAGCCTGAACCTGATTCAAAAAAAGATAGTCCGGTTACTAGCGAATGCAGCTTAGAAAGTTTTGGTCACACCGGGTTCACTGGAACGTTTGCCTGGGCCGATCCAAAAACTAAATTGGTAGTGGTGTTCTTAAGTAATCGCGTTTTTCCGGATGCCGAGGATAATAAACTAGCCAAATTGGGCATACGCGGAAAGGTGCATAAGGCTTTTTATGAGGCCATTAAGCCCGAACTTCAAAATTAGCGTATTCCATTAAATTTCATATCTTTACGAATCTTATTTAAAGCTGTGAAACTGTATAAGTTCATCTTTATTTTTTTGATCTTTGGCTCTGCGTTCGCGCAGGTGGATAATACCTCACTTTATCAAAATCAAAACAACGATTCCATTGAGGAGGAAAAAGCTTACATAAAGCTACAGGGTTTAGGCTATAATAAGGATATTGAGAATTTTGGTCCGATGATGGACGGGTACACATTATTCGGACTTCAGTTTAATCCTCAGCTAGGATACAAATTCGCGAAAAACGTTTCTATTGAAGGCGGCGTTTTTTTGAGACAGGATTTTGGGCACATCGGTTTCAATGAAGTATTGCCAACATTTTCTATCCGTTACCAAAAGAACGACCTTAAAATGATCTTCGGAAATTTGGATGGAAGCCTTAATCACGGATTGATAGAACCAATTTATGCATTTGAGCGGTTGATGACCAATCGTATGGAAACTGGGACACAATACATTTACACCAAAAAGAGATTTGATGCCGAAGTTTGGATCGATTGGCATCATATGTTATATAGATTAGTAAATGATTACGAACGTCTTTTAGTAGGAGTAAATACAAACTGGTTCAAAGTAAATACCGAGAAATTTGAATTTAGAATTCCATTTCAAGGAACCGGAAGGCATAACGGCGGACAGATCGCAAGAGGCGGATTTATAAATGGGCCCGACAAAGAAGGGGTGTACACGCATTTAAACGGAAGTGTGGGCGTTTACTTCAAATACAAAATGGATAAGAAACATTTAAAAAGTATTTATTTTGATACGCGTTATGTAGGGAATCAAAACAACACAAAAGACACCAATGTTTACATTTACAAACGTTATGGTGACGGAATGCTGGCAAATATTGGAATGAATTTATTTGGTTCGGACATCATGTTATCATATTGGTATGGAGGAGATTATACAAGTGAATATGGCGGCGCACTTTATCAGGCCAGTTCTTCCTCTATCACTTATGCAGGCACCTATAAAAGTTTTAGAAATTATTTGATCCTGCGTCTAACATCTAAATTTAAATTAGCTAAACAACTCACTCTCACTTTAAGAACAGAACCGCAGTGGGATCTTGACTTCAAACGCCTGAGTTGTGATTTTGGTTTCTATTTAAATTTTGATAAACAGATATTTCTAAAAAAATAATTTAGTAAAACACACTAGGTTATTGATTTTCTGTTTCCGTCTTATTTTCCGCAGCATTTATGAGCAAATTGAATACATTAAAGAGTGTATCTTGTTGCTTGGTCTAAAGCGAACATCTAAACAACTTTAGCAGGGTAGCGAGCCAAAATTTGGTTTAATTTTGATACAAACAGTATTTTAAATAAAACCCTTAGAAAAAACATATTTTTTGGCCTAAGCCTAGTACTGCCCAATGAAACTAATTTTGAATATTAATTATGCATCCGGTAAATAGCAACTTCAATACACTAACTCGTGTTCTCATTCTAGTTTTTCTTTTCTTTTCATTCACCTTCTCTGCTCAAACGAAAACCTCAACAGGAAGTGGTAATTGGAGCAACCCTGCGATATGGACCCCAACCGGCGTTCCGACCTCAACAAATAACGTTGTGATCACCAGCAACCACCAAATAAACCTTGTGTCAAATGGAATTTGTAATTCGCTTATCGTTGGAACAGGATCTGGCGCTCAATTAAGATATTCTGATAATACAGCCCGCTCGTTAACTGTTACCGGAAATATAACTATTGGAAACGGTGCACAGATCCGCGTTACTGCCAACGCCCAGCACTCACTCGTATTGGGTGGCGACCTCACCAACAACGGAACTCTTGATCTTTTTCAAAATACGAACAGGCGTGTTGTTCTTGTTTTAAATAAAAACGGAAATCAAACTATTAGTGGCGGTGGTGTGCTTTCCGAGTTTGGACCTATTAGTTTACAAATGGGTTCGAGCTTTAATAATATTGCGGATTTTAGCACTACCTCATTCGTTACTCAAACCAATTTTTTGAATTTGGTTAGTGGCACCTTCAAATACTCCACAGCCTCTGCAGTTAACATAACACCTTTCACTACAGCAGCCACTATCCCTGCTAACGGTGGGTTATGGATGAACGCAGCTGCGGCCACCATGAACTTATCAGCAGGCATTATTGTTTCCGGAAAATTAAGTAATTCAAATGGTGTACTTGTGGTGGGAGATGCCACTAACGAAACGTGTCTATACAGCGGTGGAACGTTTAGCTTTACAGGTGGTACTACAAGGGTCGCTGGGATCTTTAGCGGTAATTCAGCTGCCAGTACTTGCAGTTTTAATATGAGTGGTGGAACATTTAGCGTGCCATCAGTTGGTTCAACAAATACCAGCAATGCGCCTTTTCAAATTGCTACTTCCGGATCACAATTCAATATGAGTGGAGGGACACTTATGGTGGTTCGCGAGGGCGGAACAGGCGCTCAAAATTTGGGATATGTGAATTTAGCCGGGTCGGGCACAGTAAATGGAGGAACCGTTCAAATTGGAACTAACAGTATACTTACATTGTTACAAGGTTACAATATTAACTCTTCCGCACTTATTCCAAACCTTGTACTTAATAACTCAACAGCTTCGGCAAGTTTGCTTACCAATGCCATGACTGTTACAAATACAATTAAGATAACTCTTGGAACTTTAGTTGCGAACAATCTTGGAATTACCCTGGGCGGTAGTTGGCAAAACAATGGGGGAACATTTACCCCGGGTACAGCTACTGTAACTTTCAATTCAAATTCTGCGCAAAGTATTTTTAAATCGGGTGGAGAAACATTCAATCATTTATTGTTTTCCGGAACTGGAACAAAAACATTCTCATCATCGGTGATCGCCAATGGGAATTTTTCCATTTCATCTAGTTCGCCAGTGGATGTTAGTACATCTAACTATTCGCTTGCAGTGAAAGGTAATTTTATAAATAGCGGAACGTTCACAGCCAGAAGCGGATCGGTGGTGTTGAATGGCACAACAACACAAACCATTGGGGGTAGTTCAACTACGAATTTCTATGATCTTAGTTTGAATAATACAACAGGCGCTAGATTAACTAACGCAGAAAATCTTTTGAATACTCTAACACTTAGTAATGGAACTTTTAGTACCAATGCTCAGGTGTTCACCATGGTCTCAACGTCTACACTTACCGCACGCATAGCTCAGATCGCAACTACAGCCGATATTAATGGTAACGTAACTGTGCAACGCCATGTGCCCGGAGGTACAACGGGATGGGCCTTATGGGGCACACCAATTTCCTCGGCATTGACATTAAATGATTGGGATGATGACATCTCTATTTCTTGCCCTACTTGTCCTGACGGCTATGTTGCAAACTTCCCGTCGATCTATACCTACAGTGAAGCAGTAACCGGTTCGTATTCAAATGCAGCTTCGTATGTAGCATTAAGCACTATTAATGATCCTATTATTCCTAATAAAGGATATTGGGTTTATGTAGGAGATGGATTTACAACAACAAATGCCATAACGGTGGATGTAACCGGAACGGTGAGAAAAACCAACCAAACAATTCCTTTAACCCGTACGAACACAGGTAACCCGGCAGATGATGGTTGGAATCTGATTCATAATCCCTATCCTTCACCAATTAGCTGGACAGCTTTAAGAAATGGAAACGCTAATATTGATAACGCGATCTATGTTTACAATGCAGATCTCAATGGTGGAGCAGGTGGGAACGCATCGTTCGTAAATGGTGTGAGTAGTCCTGCTGTTGGATCGGGAGGCATCGGTAATGCTATTCCAATGTGTCAAGGATTTTACGTTCATGCAACGGCCGCTACGAACTTAACCGCGCAAGAATCAAATAAGATCTCAAGTACACAAGCGTATCTCCGCGAAAGTTCCGCACCAAGCACGATGAATTTGATACGTATCAATTTGAGTAGTGCGAATACATATAATTTTAATGATGAAGTAGTTCTTTATACTCAGCCGGGAGCAACCACTAATTTTGATAGTGATTACGACGCCATTAAAATGGCCGGGCAAGATCCATACGCGCCTTTTATTCAGATCGAAGAGGGATCTAGCCTTATGCAGATCAATGGGATCCCTCCTGTTAGCGGTACTTACACAACATCGCTAAAAACTTTGACGGGGTATTCAGGTAGCTACACGATCAGTGTCAGCGAACTAAACTTTCCGATTGGAACATGTATTAATTTGTTTGACAAGTTCACCAACACAAACACCAACCTCAAGAACACGAACTACGTTTTCAATTTGGCGGATACTACCTCCGTAGCTCGTTTTGTTCTATCTATCACATTAGATCAATTGCAAGTAACATCAAACCTGTTGCAACCAACGTGTCAATTACCTAATACCGGACAGATCGTGGCCATGGGAAATAATGCGGGGCCATGGAATTATTACTGGAAAGACGCCGGCGGGAATCCGGTGAAAACAAGCTTGAATAAAGCTACTTCCGATACCTTGTCTGGATTGTGGATGGGTTCTTATGAGTTGGATGTAACAACAGTTGGTGGTTGTGACAACAATAATTCAGTTTACTCTATCATTGAAAAAAACCGTCCTTATGCCGCGTTCTCTTGTGTTGATACCTGTTTCTTGGACGTGGATCCGGTGGTGGTCTTTACTAATACAAGTCCAAATTCTGCTTCTCAAACCTGGGATTTTGGCGATTCATATACATCAACCTTGTTTTCAACTCAACATCAATACCAGTCTGGCGGAAATTATTTGGTTACACTAGTAGCAAATAGTCCAACTGGCTGCATTGATACCGTTTCAAAAAATATAGTTGTTACCAGTAAGCCGGTTGGTATCAAGGCTAATTCGTTCGACCATGAACTCAAGATCAAAACAATTTCCGGTGATCATTATTTGGTTCAGCAAGAACTAATGACTTCCTGTGACCTAAGTTATATAGTAAAAGATGTTGAGGGAAAAAAGGTTCTTGAAAAAGGCAAACAGAGTGTAAATAGCGTTATGGTTGATCTTGATCTTTCTCAATTGAAGGCGGGAGTTTATTTTCTGTCGTTACAGTTAAATGATGAGATCACGACGATCAAATTGTCGGTTTCGAAATAATTTTTCTAACGCCTCTTTGCATAAATATACTCATCCAACACTTCTCCGAATTTTAAAAGTGTTTGATCATATTTGGCCTCTAATTTAAATCCTGCTTTTTCAACTACGCGCATCGACGCCGGGTTGTTGCCAAATACACGCGCAAAAATCCGATTGATCTTGAAATTGGCAAAGGCGTAATCTGTTATTTGCTGAATAGCATCGCTCATATAACCTTTTCCCCAATACGGTTCGCCTATCCAGTAACCAAGCTCGGCGTTCAATTCAAAAATGTCATCTTGTAAATGTATTCCTGCTCCACCTATCATTGCATCGTTAACTGTGATCACAAATCGTTGCGTGGGATTATCGTTCTTCAAAGAATCAATGAACCCTTTGGCGTGCGCAACTGTGTAAGGGTGAGGAAATCCGTTCCGTAAAAACTTTGCGATGTTATAGTTATTGGCCAGCAGTGCTAAGCGCTCAGCATCACTTTCTTTAAACGGCCTCAACTTCACTTTCATTTTGAATTTGCTTTTTGCAACAAGAACGCATCCATGATAACAATAGCAGCCATGCTTTCTACAATTGGAACAGCGCGTGGAACTACACACGGGTCATGACGGCCTTCAATTTGAATTTCCGTTTTATCTCCTGAAGTATTTACAGTGGTTTGTTGTTTCTTGATGGACGCAACGGGTTTGAAAGCAACATTAAAATATATTGGCATTCCGTTGCTTATTCCGCCTTGAATTCCTCCGCTATGATTGGTGCGTGTTATTATTTTATCTCCGTCGCTAACAAACTCATCATTGAGCTGAGATCCCTTATAAATGACGCTATCAAAACCGTTTCCAATTTCAAAGCCCTTCACCGCGTTAATGCTCAACATCGCCTTTCCTAATTCGGCGTGCAATTTATCAAATACCGGTTCTCCCAATCCAACGGGCGTATTTTCGATCACACATTGAATAACGCCGCCACACGTATCGCCTTCATCACGTAATTTTTCAATGTGCGCTATCATTTGCTTTGCAATTTCATCATCAGGGCAACGAACAACGTTGGCCTCAGCCATTTTAATATCGAACTGTGTGTGCTCGCCAATTAATTTAACGGTGCCAATTTGTTTTACGAAAGCATTTATCTGAATTCCGTATTGCATCAAGTACAACTTGGCGATCGCGCCGGCAACCACGCGCGCAATAGTTTCGCGAGCACTGCTTCTTCCGCCACCGCGATGATCGCGGATCCCATATTTCTTTTCGTACACAAAATCGGCGTGGCTTGGACGGTAAACATCTTTTAATTTAAAATAATCACCGCTTTTTTGATCGGCATTCTTTATTATAAAAGCGATGGGTGTGCCTAAACTTTTACCTTCAAATATTCCGGATAAAAATTCCACTTTGTCATCTTCTTTGCGGGGACTCGAAATACTGGATTGACCAGGCTTGCGTCGATCCAATTCGGCTTGGATAAAGTCTGTATTTATCTCTAGTCCGGCTGGGCAGCCGTCAATAATGCCCCCGATGGCAATGCCGTGGCTTTCTCCAAAAGAAGTTAGTTTAAAAATATGTCCGAAGCTATTACCCGCCATGAGTACAAATATAGTGATAGTTTGGAAATGAATAGGTTAGACTGTGCTATTAAACTATTTCGCCTAAGTAAAATATTTTCATTTTAACGTATTGCCAGGCAGCGTTTTTACTATTTCTCTATCTTTATAGTATATGAAACTCCGGGTTTTAATAGTATTTCTTTGTCTTTTTGCTGCAACAAGGACCAAGGCACAGTGTAATGCGAATTTTATTGATACGAGTTCCGTTTGCGGCGTGTTCAGTTTTACGAATCTATCTACCGGAACAAATAGCCTAACAAGTTTTTCGTGGACTTTTCCCTCAGGAAGTCCCTCAACTTCATCCTTGCAAACCCCTCCAGCCATAACATATACGGCAAATGGAACGTACACAAGATGTTTGACAATCACCAATTTTAGCCCCTTCTGTACCAGTAATATTTGTTATACAGTATCTGTGAATTGTTTTAGTACTTGCGTGGCAAATTTTAATACAGTCACGTGTGTACCCAGCGGAACTAATGCTCAAGTTTCTTTTACCAATACATCAACGGGAACTAATAGCAATACCAGTTATTTTTGGACGATAGGAAGTAATACTGTAAGCAATCAACAACACCCCACCATCACGTTTACGGCCAATGGAATTTATACTGTGTGCTTAACATACACAACTACTTCTCCATCTTGTAGTGCTACAATTTGTAAAACAGTATCGATTGGCTGTGTTCCGGCTTCAACATTATGCGCCGCTGGTTTTAATACCTTAAGTTGCACACCCAGTGGCACTAACGCTTCAGTCCAGTTTGTGAATACATCTTCAGGAACTGTTGCTCCAACTTCTTATACCTGGAGCTTCGGGAATAATAGTACGAGCAACGGTGTTAATCCTATCGCTACGTATACGGCCAATGGCGTTTATAACGTGTGCTTAAGTATCACAAGTGGGTCTCTTTGTGCTGATACGATTTGTAGTTTGATAACGGTTAGTTGTATTCCGGCGCCGGTTCCAACTTGCCAGGCAAATTTCACAAATACGCCTTGTAACAATGGTCAGAGTACATTTTACAGTATTTCCAGCGGTACAAACAGCTCAACAACGTACACATGGACAAGCAACGGTCAACCCAATAGTCCAACGCCAACTTACACGGTTTATGTTTGTTTAAAGATGAAGAACAATAGTAGTTCGCCAACTAATTCCTGTACCAGTACGCTCTGTAAAACTGTTACCATTAATTGCGCGGAGATAGGATTTGCAGAATATGTTATTCAGAATAGCAAGATCAGGATCTTTCCAAATCCAACTATTGGATCGTTTACCCTTGATGTGGACGAGTTGAGTTTTAATTCTTCTGTTGTTTATTTAAAAATTTACAATGTTCTTGGCGAGCTAGTTCATCAAAGCAGTAGGGAAGTTGATAATGGAGAACTCAAAAAAGAAGTAAACCTACAGGATCTGCCAAACGGCGCATATTATTTGCGCTTGAGTTCGGGGAATCATGCTTATTCCACTAAACTGATCATTTCAAAGTAGAGACAGAAACCGCTAAGGCGCTTTTTGCGCTTCTCGCAAAGAATGCGCAAAGAACGCAAAGTTTTATCACGACAATTTAAAAGAAGGCAAAGACCTTCGGTCTCGTAAAGATAGTTGTAATTAAGGTCTGCGTTTTTGCGAATGCGAAGCATGCTTTGCCTTCTTTATTTTCTGCGGCTAGCTGATCCTTAGCGCACTTTGCGTAAACCATTGCGAGAACCAAAGGTTCTTTGCGGTTTCTGGCTCTAAAAAACCTAAGTTTAATTTTTATGTTTAGATTTGCACCGTGAGTAAACTTCTTCTCAAAAACATAAAGACACTCGTTCAGGTTCGTAAAGCTTCGCCATTAAAAGTAAGTGGAAAAGAAATGGCGGAATTACCTTGTATTGATAATGCCTGGTTGGCTTGCGAAGCCGGATTTATTGTGGATTACGGAAGTATGGATGATTTTCCGGGGATTACCGATTGGAAAGATCTTGAAGTCATTGATTGTACTGGAAAATTAGTTCTGCCTTCTTTTGTAGATAGTCACACACATATTGTGTACGCAGGAAACAGAGAAGGGGAGTTTGCCGATCGCATTAAAGGAATCAGTTATGAAGAGATCGCTAAAAAAGGTGGAGGTATTTTAAATTCGGCTGAATTACTAAATAAAACATCTGAAGAAGAACTGTATCAGCAATCTTTAGTTCGTTTTAAAGAAGTGATCAGTTTGGGAACCGGCGCTATCGAAATTAAAAGTGGTTATGGACTTACACTTGAAGGCGAATTAAAAATGTTGCGCGTGATCAAGCGCTTAAAAGATCTGAATTGGATCCCTGTAAAAGCAACTTTCCTTGGCGCACACGCGGTTCCAAAACAATTTAAGGATAATAAAAAAGGATACATTGATCATATTATCAACGATATGGTGCCGACAATTGCAAAAGAGAAACTCGCAGATTTTATTGATGTATTTTGCGAAGGCGGATATTTTACTGCCGAAGAAACCAAACAAATTTTGGAAGCAGGCGCAAAACATGGTTTACAAGGAAAAGTTCACGCCGAACAATTAAGTCACACCAACGGAATTAAAACCGCAGTTGATTGCAACGCTATTAGCGTAGATCATTTGGAATTTTGTAACGACAGCGATATCGAACATTTGAAAAAAGGAAATACCATGCCTACTATTTTACCGGGCGCGGCTTTCTTTTTGAATTTGCAATTACCACCCGCAAGGAAAATAATTGATGCCGGTTTGCCACTTGCATTTGCTTCTGATTATAATCCGGGATCATCGCCTAGTGGAAATTTAAGTTTTGCGCTAAGCATGGCGTGTGTTCAGTATAAGCTAACGCCTGAAGAGGCTATAAATGCCACAACAATTAATACGGCTTTTGCGGCAAATTTGAGCGAAGAGGTGGGTAGCATTACCATAGGAAAACTCGCGAATTTCTTTATTACCAAGCCAATTAACAGTTATAGCTTTATTCCATATAACTTCGCTAACTTCTTGATAGATAGTGTATATATCAAAGGTAAAAAGTTCTTGGAACACTAATTCCGTCCCAAGTCTCCTACAAAATGCTATATTTGTATAGGAGAAAATTATGCTCGTTGAACTTTTATTGACATTCCTTTTAGTTTTATTGAATGGATTTTTTGTGGCAGCCGAGTTTGCTATGGTAAAAATTCGCCCCTCTCAGTTAGATATTAAGATACAATCAGGAAGTAATAGGGCAAAACTAGCCAAACTCATGAACGAGCGCATGGATTCTTACCTTTCTTCAACGCAGTTAGGGATCACGTTATCTAGTTTAGCTTTAGGTTGGATAGGAGAAGATGTATTTGCTCATGCCGTGTCTGCACTGTTTCTCAAATTCGGAGCGAGCCCCAATGGCTGGGCGGTGCATAGTGTGACTATCCCTTTGGCATTTGCCTGGTTAACGTTTTTACATATTACACTTGGTGAACAAATCCCAAAAATGATAGGTATCAAACATTCTATGCCTATTGTACTTTTAGTATCGTATCCAATGCGAGGATTCTATTTCCTTTGTGCGCCTTTCATTTGGCTATTGCGTTTAACTTCCAATACCATTTTGAAGATGATAGGTGTTAAAAAGGATGATGAAGAAGTTCATACTGAGGAAGAATTACGTTTGATACTGACCGAAAGTGAAGAAGGTGGAGCCATCAAACCCAGTGAAAATGAGCTTATTCAGAATGTATTTGATTTCGATGATCGCACGGTAAAGCAGATCATGGTGCCACAAAATCGTATTTCTGCAATTGATGTAGAACAGGGTAGAGATCAGGTAAGTAAATTGGTAATTGATGAGGGATTCTCGAGATTACCCGTATATTTGGGTGACGTGGACAATATTATTGGTATTGTTCACAGTAAAGACCTGTTGAAAGCATTAATTGAGAACAGGTACCGTTCTATAAAAGATATTATGCGTCCGGCACATTTTGTTCCGGAAAGTATGAAGATCAACGAACTGTTGCGCGATTTTCAAAAGCATCATATTCAAATGGCAATTGTAACAAACGAGTTTGGTTCAACTGCAGGTTTGATAACGATGGAGGATATTATTGAAGAATTGGTTGGTGAGATACAGGATGAGCACGATGAGGAGAAACCAAATGTAGAGAAGAAAAGCGACTATGAGTTTGTGGTGAATGCGCAGGCAGCCATTGTAGATGTGAATGAGGTATTGCCAATAGCCATTCCTCAAAACCCACACTATGAAACGGTTTCGGGATATGTGAATTATGTTTTTGGCAGAATACCCGCCACAAATGATATAAAAAGAGTGGATGGATACGAAGTGATCATTTTAAAACGTAACCGTCAAAGCGTAGAGAGTATAAAATTAAAAGTGTTAGAAGCGGCATGAATTTACAGTTAAACTCAGAGTACTGGAACGACAGGTATCTGAATCATGATTTTGAATGGGATATTGGTTACGTATCTACACCGCTAAAAAATTACATTGATATTCTTACCGACAAGAATTTGAAGATCCTTATTCCGGGTGCCGGAAACTCTTACGAAGCAGAGTACCTTTTTAATTTAGGATTTAAGAATGTGTATCTCTGCGATTATGCCGAGGAACCATTAAAGAATTTTCTGGAACGCGTTCCTTCTTTCCCAAAGAAACAGTTATTACAAGTTGATTTCTTTGAATTGGAAGGGCATAAGTTCGATCTTATTCTTGAACAAACGTTCTTTTGCGCTATCACGCCAATGTTGCGTGCGCAGTACTTTGAGAAAACGAGTGAGTTGTTGAACGACAAAGGAATTTTGGCCGGCGTATTATTCAATGAAAAATTAAATACCGATAAACCACCTTATGGAGGAAATCAATTGTTATACTATTCGTATTTCAAGAAATTATTCCAGATCAAGGTATTCGAAAAATGTTATCATTCTGTTCCGGCACGCGCGGGCAGAGAATTGTTCATGATCCTTCAAAAACATTAATGGACCACATTACCCAAAGGCAATTGTTCTTAAAGCACGTTGCTCAAACCAGCGATACTCCTTTGCTGGGACTAGATCTTAATATTGCAAAAGCAAAAGGAATTACACTTACCGACGTTCACGGTAAAGAATACATTGATCTCATCAGTGGAATTTCGGTGAGCAACGTAGGGCATTGTCACCCTGAAGTCGTAGCTGCAGTTCAGGATCAATCTGAAAAATACATGCACTTGATGGTGTATGGAGAATTTAACCAGGCTCCACAGGCGCGTTACGCGAAACTGCTAAGCTCAGTTCTTCCTGCAACATTAAACTCTGTTTATTTTACAACCGGAGGAAGCGAATCTATCGAGGGCGCTATGAAATTGGCGAAACGCGCTACGGGACGAACGGAACTTATTTCATTTAAGAATTCGTATCACGGAAGCACGCAAGGCGCTTTGAGTTTAATGGGCGATGAAAGCTTTAAGAATGCATTTCGTCCACTATTACCGGATACTAAGCAACTAATTTTTAATGATGTTTCCCAATTAAAAGAAATTACTACCAACACGGCTGCTGTAATTATTGAACCAGTTCAAGGTGAAGCGGGGGTGATCGTTGGTGATGATAGTTACATCAAGGAATTAAGAAAACGCTGTGATGAAACCGGAACGCTTTTAATTTTTGACGAGATCCAAACCGGATTTGGAAGAACAGGAACTCTTTTTGCATTTGAAAGATATGGAGTTGTTCCGGATATTTTGTGTATCGCAAAAGGAATGGGTGGTGGATTACCGATCGGTGCATTTGTAGCTTCGAAGGAACTAATGAGCAGCCTTACTCAAAACCCGGTATTAGGGCACATTAATACCTTTGGAGGAAATGCCGTTTGTGTAGCCGCTGCTGAAGCCGCGTTGAAAGTGATCATTCGCGAAAAATTGCACACGCGCGCTAAAGAAATAGAAACCATTATTCGCAAGACAATGGTTCATCCAAAAATAAAAGGACTTCGCATTATTGGCGCGTTAGGAGCTATTGACTTTGGTACTGAGGATCTGAATATGAAAGTTTGTAAATTCTTTATTGAGAATGGTATTATCACCGACTGGTTCTTGTTTTGTCCTACCGCCATTCGCATTGCTCCGCCTTTAACGATTACAAACGATGAGCTTGAGAAAGTTTGTATTCGGATGGTAAGGAATTTGGGCAGAACTACGCTTGCCTAGGGCGGTGGATAAATATTTCATAGCGACCTTAAACTTTTATTGAATTCAACCGTCTAAGAACTATACTATTAATAGCTTATGAAAAAACTAATACTTTGTCTTTTGATCGCTTCCTTTTCCGCAACTGTATATGCTCAAACTGTTACAACTCAGTATGGCGTGGTGCAGGGAAGTATGAACGGCCCTGTTTATCAGTTCCTGGGAATTCCATTTGCCACACCGCCGTTAGGTAATTTGCGTTGGAAAGCCCCTCAAACACCTGCCGCCTGGGCCGGTGTACTTAACACTACAGCCTTCGCCCCGGTTTGCACCCAAAAGAAATTTGCTCAGGGAAGCTCATCATACACGTATACGGGAAGTGAGGATTGTTTGTACTTAAACCTTTGGACCCCTCAAACAAGCAATAGTACTTTACCCGTGATGGTTTTTATTCACGGAGGAGGAAATCAACAGGGGGGCGCTAGTGAAGAAGGGGGCGGAACGCAAATGTATATCGGGAAAAATCTTTCGGAAAGAGGAAATGCTGTTGTTGTAACAATTCAGTATCGATTGGGTCCATTAGGATTTCTGGTTCACCCGGGTTTAGAGCCTGAGAATACTACCAATAAAGCAGGTAATTATGCAGTAATGGATCAGATCCTCGCATTAAAATGGGTGAAAAATAATATCTCAAATTTTGGAGGCGACACAAACAAGATCATGATCTTTGGAGAGAGTGCAGGTGGTTTGAATGTGGGAAATCTTCTCAATACGCCTTCGGCAGCGGGATTGTTCAGTAGGGCTTGCATAGAAAGTGCTTCACCTATTCTAGGAACTTACAGTACAGAAAGAAGTAAGGGAGTTTCATTTGTGGATAGTTTCACAAACAGCGGTACCGCTGCGCAAAAAATAGCTTTCATGCGCGCGCTACCTGCAGATAGCGTTGTAAAGTTTGAAAAAGCTCCCTTGTCGGGCGGTGCCGTTGGTATGAATTGGCTGTCAGTAATTGATAGCGTGCATTTCTTTGATAAACCCATCAACAATTTTCAAAATGGCACATTTAACAAGGTGCCTTTAATGCTTGGTTCTAATGCGGATGAAATGAGTTTGTCGGCACCTCCTTCTGTAACACCGCTCATGGTAACCTTGCTCATTAATAGTACAGTTCCTGCAAGTTTGCAGGCTCAGGCTAATACCTTGTATCCTCCGGGATCTAATACAACACAAGCCAAGCAATCTTACATTGGAATTCTTACCGACGCTCAGTTTACAGCTCCTGCTCGCCGTACAGCGCAATGTGTTAGTTTAAATCAAGCTCAACCCGTATGGCGTTATTTCTTTTCATTCAAACATACCGTAGCAGCACTTCAAAATTTAGGAAGCTATCACGGAATGGAGTTGTTCTACATTTTTAATAATTGGGAGAACGCTACATTAGGAAGCGGTGCTTTATTTAAACCGCAAGATGACTCAGTTCAAAAAGCGACATTGAAGTACTGGGTTAATTTTGCTAATACCGGCGATCCAAATGGAAGTTCACTTGTTAACTGGCCACAGTACCAAAGTGCAACAGATTGTTACCTCGACATAAAAGCAACGCCAAATGGCACCCAATGTGGTTTAAGAACTTCTCAATCCGACCTGTGGGATGCGAGCGTAAGTTTTGTGCCCTGCATCAGTACGCTTGGTATGAATGAAGATCATCTGAATACTGAATTCGCACTTTTTCCGAATCCGAACAACGGTTCATTTATAATTGATATGCCTGTAAAAGCAAATATTATTATACGAGATATTTTGGGTAAAATTATTTTAGAAGATAATGTTGAACAAGGACGAAGTCCAATTTTGATCGAAAACGTTTCGCCGGGCGTTTACTTCTTGAATATTGAGGGATCTGGAAATTCAAAAACCGTTAAATTCATTAAACAGTAATGAAAGAGTTAGTTGGTCTTTTAATGGATATTGTAAAGAGCGGAGGCTCCAACGATGCTAAGGTTCAAAAATTCCAGGACATGGTTTTTGATTCTGAACCGGAGCTATTCGATAATGAAGACCAAGAAGATATCTTCAGAAATTTAGCTACCGATCTTGACGATTGCTTTAGTGATCAGGGAACGCTTAATCCAGAAAAGACGATGAAAGTAATTCGTGAGGCGTTGGAGGAGTTGAAGCGATTATAAAAGCTTTATTCCCACCACACACACGTCGTCGGTTTGAATAAGATCACCTTTCCAATGAAGATGGGCTTGTTCAAGGATCTGGTGTTGTGTGTTCATGTCTTTTGTATGATTAGCCAGAAGTAATTCATCAAGCTGTTTGTAGCGAAATTTCTTTCCTTTTGGGCCGCCAAACTGATCGGCAAAACCATCCGTGTACATGTAAATGATATCGTTGGGTTCTAATTTGATGCGTGTTGACGTAAATTGTTTTTCTTCGCCGTGATATTTTCCAACGGGCATTTTATCTCCCTTTAACTCTTTTATTACATTATCTCTAACTAATAGCGCGTTATTGTTTGCTCCTGAAAATTCAAGCTCGCCGCTTATGCGATCGTAAACGCAAAGCGCAATGTCCATTCCGTCGTTTTGCTGATTGTTCTCTTTTGATAATGCGGCAATGATCTTTGTTCGCAAACGATCAAGTATCTCACCGGCGTTATTCACTTTGAACTCTACCACGATCTCGTTAAGCAAACTATTGGCAAGCATACTCATAAAAGCACCCGGAACTCCATGCCCGGTACAATCAGCAACCGCCCAAATGTCTTTGTTCTTTACTTGATGAGCCCAGTAAAAATCTCCGCTCACAATATCTTTTGGCTTAAATAAGATAAAGTGATTTGCAGAAATGCTTTGCCAAACACTCGCGTCGGTTAACACGGCATTCTGTATCTTATTTGCGTAATTGATGCTATCAACGATCTCTTTCTTTTGCTCCTCTACAATATTTTTTTGTTGCTCTATGATCTCCTTTTGTCTTTTGGTGATCTTATACCGATTATAGAACATTAGCCCGCTTAGCAATACGATCACTAGGCCAATACTCAAAAAGATCTTTTGCTGTTTGTCTTTGTCAAGTTCCGCTTTTTGATTTTCTATTTTAAGATCCTGGATCTGTTTTTCGCCCGCGTTTATTAAACTGTCCGCATACGATTTCTGAGCCATACCAACGCCGGATGCACTGCCTTCATCTACTTTTTCCTGCAATCTCTTGGCATATTTTTCCATGTAGATAGCGGAGTTCTTATAGTCCTTCAATTTGTAATAGATGTCGGCGGAATTGCGGTAAAAAAGTTCCACATATTCGTCCTTACTTGTGGAATCAATATATTTTTCACCTTTTCTCATTTCTTCGTTGGCCTTTTTGTAGTCATTTATTTCTACATAAATTGCCGCGATAGAAGCGTAGGCGTGAATTTTTTGATCTTTTGAATGGTATTTCAACTTCACCTCTAAGGCTTTTTTGGCGTAAACCAAAGCAGAATCGTATTGCTTAAAGCTATTATAAAGTATGGCCAGGTTGTTGTAACCATAGCCAATGCCTTCCTGGTCGTTAATTGACTGCCATTGCTCAAGGGAATTCTTGAAATAATATCTGGCAAGCTCAACATTTCCCGTTTCGGCAGCGCAGATGCCCAGGTTGTTATTGATAGTGGTGATCTGATCAATATCCTTAATATTGTGTGTTTTTAAAATGCTTAGCGCCTTCTTGAACACAGCCTCCGCTTCTGAAAATTTCTCTACGCTATGGTAAACCCCACCCAAATTTGTATAGGCGGTGCATAGAGCCTCCCACTTTGTGGTTTTATTCAAAAGTTCGATGGCTCTCAAAAAGGATTCGGTGGCTTTGGTTTCTATTTCCTTATAGTGGTAGTAATCGCCAATGATCCTGTAGCCTGTTCCTTGATAGTAATAATTATTTGCTTTTTTACCCAAAGCGATCATACTCTCACCAAGCTGCTTGAATTTATCGCGATTATGGATGTCCAAATAGTAATAATACAGCTGTTTGGTTGTATTAAACACCACTGAATCTGTCTTTGAGGAATTGATGATACTCTGCAAACTATCTTCCCGGGTTTTGTTTTGAGATAGAAAAACCGAAGCGATGAAGCTAAAGAGGAGTATTAGGAATAGTTTTTTCAACTATTCAAATATAAGATAAATATTATAGTTTATGAGTTATTAGAAATCCTGGCTAAACCCGATCAAAAAGCCATTCCCTAAGCGATTGTTCTCTTTAAAAGAAAGAACATAATCTATCCGAACGAATTTAAAAATATTCTTTAGGCCAAAATCTAACTCAAAATAATGGTCGGTCTTATCATTCACCAAGGCGTGGAATCCAACAACCTCCTGAATAAATAATTTCTTCACTAAAGGGATTTTATTAATGATAAATCCGTTAAAATGATGTTCTGTGTGCAGTTCGGCATACCAATCTTTTGTGCTTAAACCGTAATACGACAATAATTTAAACGAATTCAAATGATCATTCGTGGAAACGAAGGTTTGATTTCCATTGAAATGGCGGTAATCCATGTAGTAGATATTCTTTAAACGTGCATAATAACCGCCGCGTAAATTGTATTTAAAATCTCCAAACAAACCACAATTAATTTCGTCACGAACTTGTGCACCCACAAGATCAAAGTCTGAAGAGTTTTTATTCAAGGGAATAGCTTTCCTATAGAATACATTCAGCTTCGGATATTTATTGCCGGCGTAATATCTTATACCGGTTAAGTTGTAATACCTTTGTTTGAAACGGATATTCAAACCAAGATCAAGAAGAAAGGTGTTGTTCTTTTGAAATACGGAATCTTCGCGTGTGGGATGCAAAGGATCGTTGGATGTAAATAATAATTTAGGGTCATCCCTGATCAATAGATCCGTTTTGTTCACCAATGGCGTACGTTCGGCGTATTTTAAGCCGATAAGCGCGTTCAGACCTTTTCCAATTTCTGTTCTAAAGTTTACCGAAACGCCGGCTTCCTTGTAAAGCTTCATGAAATTTTTATTGAGAAGTAGGGTATAGGCCGAATTTACCAACTGACCAATCGGATCGCGGTTATTGTACTGCTCAACAATATTCTTCACGTTAACTCCAATAGCGCTGAACTTATTATGGTTGAACAAATAATTCCAATCCAGCTCTCCTCCCCAAAGTAAATTGGCAAAACCGTAACGTACACGCCCGTTCAAACGATGAGTACGCATCATGCTATCAGATTTTTCAAGAGCGAATTTGTAACTCACGTTTATACCTTCTACGGTGTTGTATTGAATACCGGCGTCTTTTATTCCCGGCATATCAATTCGTAAATTCTTGTTTCTTCGCTCGTAGGTGTAGCCGTTAATAATATCCTTGAATTTGAATTTATTTCCCCGGCGGTCCATGGAGTCAATATACTTAGGGTCTTCCACAATTTTTGCTACACTGTCTTTCTTGTGATAGTCTTTCTTTTCTTCTTCAGTAAGTGGAATAGGGCGGTTCTGCTCCCAATAGGCACTGTCTTTTTTATTGGCGCCTTTTGCTATGATACCTATCTCATCGCTAAAGAATTTCTTGTCAAACTTTGGATCGAGATTGTAATTATAAAGAACGGTATTAA
The DNA here is from genome assembly GCA_044229315.1 of Bacteroidia bacterium. GTDB lineage: Bacteria > Bacteroidota > Bacteroidia > B-17B0 > Aurantibacillaceae > Aurantibacillus. The sequence continues at coordinate 1,198,710 of JBGATG010000001.1, read as the reverse complement.
AATACCCATTGCCTTTAAAACCAAAAATAGAGAATTCAAAACTCATATTAGAAGACGTTGGCAACCAAATGCTATCTCCCGCAACCGGCGTCATGATCTGCTTCACAGTAATGGTGTCCACAAAATTGATCTTATTCTTTTTTGTGAGGAATAAATTCACGCTGGTGATTCTCCAGGTGTTTTCCTGGATGTAAATAATTCCGGAGAATACAGGATCGGTCTCCCGCTTTGGGATAACTTCTATTTTATTTACTTCTTTACCGTCTTCAAAAAAAGAACCCAGTAATTTGTAACGGTAATATAAAAAGGCATTCTCATTAATTGGAGAGATGAAAGGACGGTTGCTTACGTCCTGCATTTCAATTTGATTCTCGTAAAAATTATAATTCAAATAACGGTATTGGTTAAAGCTAAATGCTCTACTGGATCCGCTTACTTTGCTACTAAGCATGATCTCTTTAACATCGTTCTTATTCTTGTAATGAAATTCGCTTTGACTTTCCGATAAATAAATTACTCCCAAAAGATCAGAAGAGTCTTTAATATCCTTGTCGGCCATTTTTATCATTTTCATAACGCCCTTTGAAATTCCTTTTAAGCGCTGTAAGCCCTTGATGTATGTATTACATGAATAATCTTCCACCTGACCCAAATAGTACTTTCGTTTCTTGATCGCTTTTCTAATGATGATGTTCGCCGGATTTTCACCGGCTTTTACTACAATTTCCTTTAGAGCCACGCCTTCGTTATCCAAAACAATATTTAGAGTTTTGTTCTCGTATAAACTTACTTTCTCGATCTTTTTTGTGTAGCCAACATACTGGAATACTAATTCGTAATCTCCCGGCTTTAACTTTAAAGTAAAATCGCCTTCTTCATTACTGTTGGTACCGTAGGTTGTTCCTTTTACGTAAATGGTAGCAAAGGGTAATGTTTCTTTAGAATTGCTGGTGATCTTACCTTTAATTGTAAATGTTTGCGATGATAAGAATTGAGCAACGAAAACAAAAAGAATGAAGAGGTGTTTCATCATTACTTTTTCTCGTAGGTAGTAAAGGCGTACGATATAATATTGGCGCCCATTTTCAGGGCCTTAGTGCGCGTTTCTTCACTGTCGTTATGGATCTCCGGACTTTCCCATCCATCGCCAAGATCACATTCCACATCGTAGAAACAAACTAAACGTCCGTTATAAATTAGTCCGTAACCTTTCGGTGATTTATTATCATGCTCGTGGATCTTTGGTAATCCATTTGCAAATTCAAACTTTTGATGGTAGATAGGATGACTAAATGGAAGTTCAACGAGATCTAATTCGGGAAAAACTTTTTTCAGTTGCAAACGGATAAATTGGTCCATGCCATAGTTATCACTTATATGCAAAAATCCACCCGACATCAGGTAATTTCTCAAATTATCGGTTTCCTGCAGGTTGAAGATCACATTTCCATGACCCGTCATGTGTATGAAAGGATAATTGAATATCTCCGCGCTGCCAGCTTCCACAATTGCCTGTTCGGGATTGATATTTGTTTTTAATTCTTTGTTGCAAAATTTAATGAGATTAGGCAACGATGTTTCCAAATTCGCGTACCAATCGCCTCCACCATTATATTTTAATACTGCCACCTGAAATGTATAACTTGGTTTTATAACAAAAGACGTTTGCACCAATGCAAAAGTTACAAGGAAAACAAAAATGTATTTAAATTTTGGGCTCACGATTTAAAATTAGGCATTTTTGTAATACTGCACGAGCTCAATGGCTTCTTTTGCTTCTTTTACGTCGTGTACCCTCAGTATTTTAGCACCATTTAACAAAGCAATTGTATTCAATACGGTTGTTCCATTTAAGGCTGTAACCGGGCTTGTATGGATCACTTTATTTATCATGCTTTTCCTGGAGATCCCAACAAGCACAGGATACCCCAAAGTATTTAGTTCAGCAAGATGTTTAAGCAATTTAAAATTATGCTCGGTGTTTTTTCCAAAGCCAAATCCAGGATCAATAATGATCTTTTTGAAGCCTAATTGTTCAAGCTGTTGAGTTTTGACCTCTAATTCACTTTTTACTTCCTTAATAACATTTTCGTACGAGGGATCATTTTGCATATTCTCCGAATTTCCTTTCATATGCATCAACACATAAGGAATATTAAGTGCCGCAACAGTTTTAAACATATTCACGTCCTTATTTCCTCCCGAAATATCATTAATGATATCAGCACCAAGATCAGCGCATTTTTTAGCAATGGAACTTCTATAAGTATCAATTGATATGAGAACTCCGGGGAACTCCTTTCTGATCGCCTGCAAAGATTCCGATAGGCGGTCCCATTCTTCGTGTTCGGCAATTTCCTTTGCACCAGGGCGCGAACTGGCGGCACCGATATCAATGATGTGCGCGCCCGCCTTTATTTTTTGAGAAACGTCGGCTAAGATATCTTTGATAGAATCGTACTTTCCCCCATCGTAAAAGCTATCGGGCGTAAGGTTCACTATAGCCATGATCAGGGGCTTGGCAAAATTTAATATCTTTTGATTTGCTTGGTACTCCATTATTGCTAATTTTAAGGCTTTATGCAAACTACTTCCGCTCAATACGACGCAGCCATAAAACTATGCAAAGATATCTTTTTAAAGAAAATGAAAGATTATGGCACAGCCTGGCGCAATTTAAGACCAACTTCTCTTACCGACCAGATATTCATTAAGGCTCAACGCATTAAGAGTATTGAAGAAAAGGGAACTCAGAAAGTAGGCGACGATATTAAAGGGGAGTATATTGGGATCATCAATTATTGCATTATTTCGCTTATTCAATTGGAATTGGCAAACGATTCGCGCCTTGAACTTCCTTATGATGAAGTGGAAGGTTTGTTCGATAAACATGCGGCCAAAACTAAAAAATTGATGGAGGACAAGAATCATGATTACGGCGAGGCTTGGCGCGATATGCGCTTGAGCAGTTTGACCGATCTTATTTTGATGAAGATCTTTCGCGTAAAGCAGATCGAGGATAACAAAGGGCAAACAATCATTAGCGAAGGTGTTGATGCTAACTATATGGACATGCTTAATTACAGCGTGTTTTCTCTGATAAAACTAAATGGCTAAGAGAACCTTTATATTTCTTTTTTTTCTTGTTTCTACCGGACTTGCCTTTTCTAATTTAGATAGTTTACGTTTGAAGCTGAAAAAAGCAAGGAACGACAGCGCAAAAATAGAACTGTACTATAAAGCAACTGTTTCATTTAAATACGGTTTAAAAACTACGGACTCTATTCTCGCCATTTTGAGTGCCTTTCAAAAAGATCCGGATTGCAAACTGCGCTTTCAAGGCATTTATAAGATCGGTTGTTATTATTCAGAGAAAGAACAGCATTCTAAGGCGCTTGACCATTTACTTGTTTCGTTAAGAATTGCCGATAGTTGCAAATACATATCGGGCGCTATGCGAGCACGCAACAGATTGGCTTTGGTTAATAAACAGGTAAAGAACATAAAGGTTGCCGTTCTTAACGCCCACTTTTCGTTGGGCTATGCGCGAGCGCTCAATGATTCCGATCTACTTGCCAGTAATTATACATTACTTGGTAATATGTACAAAACCGATATGCTTTTGGATTCAGCTCTCGAATACCATCTTAAAGCTCTTGCTATACGCGAAATACAGGACGATAAGACCCAACTGGCTAATACCTATAATAACCTTGGGCTTGTGTATAAGAATAAGAGCGATTACAACAAAGCGCTTTTCTACCTTAGAAGATCGCTTGTGATTAAACTGGATATAAAAGAAAAAACGTTATCGGCAGCTTATAACAATTTGAGTATTGTTTTTAGGAGAATGCGAGTTTATGATAGCTGCGTGTATTATTGTCATAAAGCAATTGACGAAGGATTGAAATGGAAAAGAGGCAGTGTAATTGCAGAAGGATTGATGTCGCTGGCGGAGGTGTATGACGCAAAAAATGATGCAAAGATGTCGTTGCATTATTACAAACGACTAAAGGCCGTTGAAGATTCCATTAGCGCCGAAAAGATCAATACAGATTTTATGGAACTTCAAAGTAAGTATGAAAGTGATAAGAAAGACGCCGACCTTAAATTGCAGAGCGAGTCACTTAAAACCGCTGAAGCTCTCAATTCGCGTAAGAACATTTTGATAACTCTTTCTACAATAGCTTTGATCATGGCATTGATAGCGGCCGTATTCATTTTCAGAAGTTATACCCAAAGTAAACGCAGTGCCCAGGCTTTAAAGGCAAAGAACAAGATCATTGAGGAGAAGAATAAAGAGATCACAGATAGTATCAATTATGCCAAGAATATCCAGGAAAGTTTGATCACCAACGAAAAGGTGTTTACAGATAATCTGAAAGACCATTTTATTTTGTATCTGCCAAAGGACATTGTTGCCGGCGATTTTTACTGGGCACAAAAAGTGGGTAATGAGTTTCTTATCATTTGTGCCGATTGTACCGGACATGGAGTTCCGGGGGCGTTTATGAGTTTGATGGGAATGGCATATTTGAAAGATATTATCATTCAAAAAAATATCATCAGGCCCGATCTTGTACTGAACGATCTTAGAGAGCAGATCATAGAGAGTTTTGGACCCAATGGAAACAAGGACGGAATGGACGCCTCTTTTGTGAAGATCAACGGGAAAGAATTGCAAGTAGCGGCAGCAAATAATTCAATATGGATCCTGCGCGACAATGAAAGCATTGTAGTGAAACCCGATAAATTCCCAATTGGTCAGTACGGTGGGAAAAAAGAACCGTTCACTTTAAATTCAATTGCATTAAAGGAAAACGATGTTGTTTTAATGTACACCGATGGCTATGGCGATCAATTTGGTGGGCCGAACAATAAGAAATTCAAGCATTCTGCCATGGAAAAACTGTTGGCAAAGAATCAGCATTTGCCAATGAGTGAGATCAAGAAATTGCTTTATGACACGTTAAAAGAGTGGCAGGGCGACAATGAGCAGATCGACGATATTCTTGTCATTGGTTTCAGAGTTTAATTTTTTTCTTAGTTTTTTTTACTGAACGTTTAATGAGATCAAACTGTCTTTTGGATTTAAGTACTTTTTGTGTAGGCTGTCGGCCAAAAACTCGAAATATTCCTTTTGAACCTTTCTGCGTTCATGAATATCGATACCACTTCTAACGATTGGGAAAGCAATGCTGGTGCCCCATGTTGTTGCTAAAAAATCTTTTAAAGATGTGGTTCCTCGCCGCATCATTTTATCATACATCATTTCTTTTGCGCCGCCAACAAAGATACCCGATAGAAATCCTGTGACGCAGGCCAAGCCAGTTTTTTTGGTTTTGGCATATATAGCCGTACTTACGCCAATGTTTGTTGCTGCACCCGCATATACGTGCAAAGCAAAATCGTCTACCGAGCCAAATTTAGTTTCCTTTAATTGTGCTTTGTAGTTTCCGGTAGTGCCGATCAAAATGAAGAGATAGAGTAATTTTTTCATATTTTTTTCTTTAAAGTTACCGCGGCAATAAGCGCATATCGGGGGTTTTCGGCGTATAGATCAAAACGGAGGGAATTTGGAACCGATAGGGCAGAGTTGGGATCTGTAATTTTTTTTATGGGGTAACTTGAGTCATCCGACTCATTGATTTCTGCATTTTCCGCAAATTTTGCTCTATAAACTGCACTTTTTGCCTTAAAACACAATATTCTACTTAAAGTAGAACTTTATCTGCGTTCATTGCATTGATAAGAGTTTGCCATGCAATAATCAATTTTTAATAAGTTTCATTGCCCGATACATTTGCTTGTAGAAAGTTTTTTTATTTTTAACCCAACACGCTATGAAAAAAATTTGCAATCTTCTTTTGTTAAGCCTTCTGTGTTTTAATGGAATGGCGCAGATCACCCAAACCGTAAAGGGTAAGGTAATAGATAAAGCCGTAGGTATTGGTTTGCCCGGCGTTGTTGTAAAAATTAAAGGAGCCGACAATAGTTTGGCCGCCACTTCTGATGGAAATGGCAATTATAAGATCACTAATGTGCCTATTGGTCGCCAAACTATTATTTATTCAATGATGGGTTACAAAACCCGCGTGTTATCCGATCAAATACTTACTTCAGGTAAAGAATTTTATTTGGAAGTGGAAATGGACGAAAGTGCTGAACAGTTGGCGGAAGTAGAAGTAACAGCTGATGCAAGTAAGAACGACGATGTACTTACAATGCAGTCCATTAATGTGAAATCATTTAATTTAGAGGAAACAGAACGTTATCCGGGTTCTCGCCAGGATCCTGCGCGTGCCGCTCAAAATTTTGCAGGTGTTCAAGGAAATAATGACGCAAGAAATGATATTGTAGTTCGTGGAAATAGCCCTTCAGGTTTACTGTGGAGGTTAGAAGAAGTAGATATCCCAAACCCAAACCACTTTGCGGTTGCCGGTTCTGCTGGCGGACCACAGAGCTTGATCAATAATAAATATTTAGCGAACAGTGATTTTTATACTGGCGCTTTTCCGGCAAATTACGGAAATGCCTTGGGGGCTGTGTTTGATCTAAAAATGCGTAATGGAAATACCGAAAAACACGAACGTACCTTTCAATTTGGTTTTTTAGGAACTGAATTGGCTTTGGAAGGACCGTTAAGTAAGAAGAGCGGTGCGAGTTATTTGATCACTTATCGTTATTCTACGCTTAAATTATTCTCGGCGGTAAACTTTAATTTGGGGACAAGCGCTGTGCCAGGGTATCAGGATGCCGGAATTCGTTTAAATTTCCCAACAAAAAAGGCCGGCGTATTTACATTTAGCGGAATTGGGGGCTTAAGTAGCATTGATATTATTTTAAGTAAGGATACTGTTCGTCCACGCGAACTCTATGGAGACCTGAACCGTGATCAATATTTCCGCACGAACATGGGCGTTGGAATTTTGAGTCACGTGTATTCGTTCAACTCAAAAACGTTAATGCGTACAACCCTTGCGTATTCGGGACAAAGCGTGAACTCTAAACACTATCAGGTGTTGCGTAGAGCTGATTTTCATCCAAAAGATACTACTCCAAATATTTTGGACTATAACTTCAATGAGTATAAAGGAACCTTGTCTTGGTTTGTAAAACACAAGGTGAATTCACGCAACAGCTTTAAAACGGGATTGTTCGCTAATATTATTACGATTGATTTTTACGACAAGATCAAGATCAATTCGTTGTATGACACAGTTCCAACCGTTATTGAGAATAAACCATTCAAAAAACGTGAGGAAGTACAAACAAGCTTTTGGTTGATACAGCCGTATTTTGCCTATGTGCATAAGTTCAGCGACAAGCTCACGTTCAATGCAGGCTTGTTCTCACAAATATTGACGCTCAATAACAAATACGCGCTTGAGCCTCGTGCCAGTGTAAAGTATGATATCAAAGGAAATCAATCCATCAGCTTAGCATACGGCTTACACAGCCAAATGCAGCCAACGTATATTTACTACGCGATACCCGACGCTGTGGTGAAAAACGATACGCTTGTAGGAAACACCGATCGCGCAGCAACTAATAAGAATCTGGACTTCTCAAAGAGTCAGCACTTAGTACTTGGCTACGATATTTTCCCTTCAAAATACTTGCGCTTGAAAGCTGAGGCATATTATCAGTATTTATGGAACATCCCTACGTATGTAGTTCCGTCAAGTACATCGTTGCTGAATCGTGGAGCAACATTTACACGCTTCTATCCGCAATACACGATGCAAAATACGGGAACCGGGTATAATTATGGTCTTGAATTTACAGTTGAAAAATTATTCCATAAGCATTGGTTCATGTTGTATAGCGCCAGTTTATTTCAAAGTAAATACAAAGGAAGCGATGGTGTTGAGCATAACACCGATTTTAACGGTAACTACATGATGAATTTATTGACCGGCTTAGAATATGGTTTAGGAAAATCAAAAAAGAATAGCATCAGTATTGGAACCAAATTTACCTACGGCGGCGGACGTCGTTATTCACCAATTGATATCCCGGCAAGTAACGCCGTAATGGATGTAATTCCGGTGAATGATTCCATCAACACTAAACAATTCAGCCCTTATAATCGTTTGGACTTGAGAGTATCGTACAAGATCAACGGTAAAAAAGTTTCTACGGAGATCGCTTTGGATATCTTAAATATTCTCTCAACTAAGAACGTGTTGGCTTTAAGTTATGCTCCGGATCCGGCCGACTTGAAGAAAGATCCATTGATCAAGAATTACCAGTTAGGATTCTTGCCGTTGTTATACGTGAAGGTTGATTTTTAGATTAGTGGGGAATTACTTTGTCCCGGCATTCTTCTTGGCATCCATCAAACGGTTGGCATCGTCCAAAAATTTCTTTTGTTCGTTGCCAATTTCTGCGCCCTGAGGATAACCTAAAGAACCGATCGCATCAATGTTGAATTTATTGTTGGTATCCACTTTGTTCAGATTGAACATCCAAATAGTTGGGTAACCTGCAATTTGAAAAGTTTGTTGCAAGCTTTGATTTTGTTGCTGTAGTTCAGGAGGCAATTGTTTGAAGCGAGGGAAATCCAATTCCAATAAGATCACGTTCTTTTGCGCCCAGGTAATGAATTCTTGCTTTGCAAAAACATCGGCCTGCAATTTTTTGCACCAGCCGCACCAGTCGCTACCGGTAAAGAATGCAAAAACAGGTTTTTTACTCTTCTTAGAGATCTCGTATACTTTCATTAGATCGGTATGCCATTCAAGTGCTTCAGCCTTGGTCGCTGAGCCTGTCGATGCGTCTTTTTTGGCTTCGGTCTTAGAAGCTCCTTTTTGAGCAAAGCCAAGGCCAACACTCACTAAAAAATGAATAAAGGAAATTAATACGATCCTTTTGAAGTATGATGATTTTGTCATAATACAATATTAAGATTTTGAGCCCTAAAACGAAAGCAGGGGTTGTTAAAGAATGATAACAACGGGGCTAAAAGCCTACCTATTTAGCAAAGCAGCAAGCGCGCTGAGTAAAGCTTTTAACTCTTCCAGCGTTTGAGCATGGGTTATTTTTCCCTCAGCATTGATCTTGGTTTTGATAAAGGAGATCAATAATTGAATTTGCTCAGGTATCTCGCACTCAATTATTTTCAAGGTCTCCAGCAATGCAGCGTGACCTTTTTGTCCTTGCGATGAAGCGGTTATTAGCGCAGTAGGTTTATGCGAAAATTCTGCCGTAGAAACTGTCCAGTCAATAGCGTTCTTTAAACTTCCCGGAACGCCCATGGCATACTCGGGTGTACAAATAACAACAGCGTCGGAATTTTTTATGAGTGTTCTAAATACATCAACAGTTGTTGGAGCAGGAGTGAGATCATCATCCGGATCAAATTGAGGAATTTCTTTGAGGCCGGTAAAGATCGTAAACTCGAATTGATCTTTGCTTAAGTCTTCAAGTGCTTTTATCAAACTAAGATTGGAAGACAATTTTCGAGTGCTTCCGCAAATGGCGAGTATTTTCTTTTTTGAGCGCAACTATGCAAATATAGCCACAAAGGCACTTACCACGAAGATTCTTTTGTTACTAGATCTTGTTATTAATATTGCCAAAAAGCAAAACCGCAGTTTCTTGCTGCGGTTTTGTTAGGGGAAATAAATATCTACAAGTTTCAATTACTTTCAATTTTTGCTGATAACTTCTCTTTAGGGTTTTTACGTTTAAGAACCAATGCGCCAATCAATGACATTATAACCCCCACCGGAAAAATCTCTGAGTAGGTTGCTATTGCAAAATACATAACGTTGTTTTTGTAATTGAAGCTTGTTTCCTCAATGCCCTTTATTCTTTCCTGAAGTTCTGAGCCTGCAATTCCACTTGTCTCCAGTTGTTTTATCTGAATGGCCGAGTATTTATCCATAAAGTCAGGTAAAAAATAATGGAACTCAATTCCCCAGGTTATTACGTACATGGTTGAGGCAATAAAACTCACGGCCAGTCCCATTACAAAGGCTTTTCCGAAACCTACAACGCCGTTGTTTTGTTTGTCGCGGTAATTTTTAATGGCAACAAAAATAAAAGCAAATGCTGCTGCCATGCTGGCAAAACCAATTACCATAGCCAGGGTCATGTTACCCCCGCCAGCCGAACAACCCATAATTGCCATAGAGGTTGCCATAAATGTTGACACGATCAGTCCCGAGATGGTTCCAAATACTAAAATGTTTCTTTTCATAATGTTGTTTTTTTGATTTTATGTGGCAAAAGTACCTTAGAGGCTTTCGTTTTCCTTCACACTTTTGGGTGATTTTGAGTTTTTCACACCAAAGTACTATTGATTCTAAGGTATGATACTCAGTCGCTTAGCTTTTTCCACCGCTTGGGTTCTTCGTTTTACATCCAATTTTACAAAAAGATTGGATGAATGTGTCTTTACAGTGTTCAAACTCACAAATAATTTGGAAGCGATCTCCTCATTGCTTAATCCCGCAGCCATTAAACTCAACACGTCAAGCTCACGTTTGCTAATTTCAAGTCGATCAATTTCTTTTTGGTTCAATTCAAACGGACCGCCGGTTTCAATAATTACTTCTTTTTCTATGATCCGGGTTTCCACTTTTGGTTTTACCAGTTTAAGCGCTAACCAAACTCCTAAGCATGTAAAAAGAATAGCCACCAAACCGGAAAAGATCTCTAGTCGGTAATTCAAAACTATAAAATGTGTTTCGGCCCATTTTAAAATGATGAGAACTACAGCGAGGGAAACGCCGTAAATGAGAATCTCTTTATTTTTAGCGCCAATTGTCAATAGCACTAAATTAAGAATTTTTTGCCACGGAGACACGGGGACTCAGAGATTCACTGTGAAACTCCGGGACTTTGTGTCTCTGTGGCAATTGGTTTATAGAAATTTCTAGAAATATGAACTGATCCCAAATTGGATCGCCGCCGTTCTTGATGCAGGATTTCCTAAAATATCCTTTTGCCATTGGTAACGGTAATTCAAACGAATAACTGTTTGTGTGGATGTGCGAAAACTAAGCGCCGGAACAATTGCAAACACATCATCTGAAATGTTCTGACTGGTTTCATTAAATAAACCAACGTTCCAATCTACATACTCCGCGCGAACTCCCAAATTAAAACTCGCGTTTTCGAAACCGAACATTGGTTTTTTAATTAAGGGTTGAACAATATCAATAAATCCTCCGCGCTGGTGTTTTGCATATTGTTGCGTGTAAGTATCAGGTACATCAACAAACACAAAAGCCATTTCGGCATTGATGTATGTTTTTGTTCTCAATGTTGTATTAAAATCAACCGCACTTACATCAACTCTTCTTTTTTTGTCCAGGGTAATTCCATCATCCTCAAACTTATTGTACACACCGCCCATGTACGAGAAACCAAATTCGCCCACGCCTTTAAAACGGATAGATGTTTTGGCGTTGGTCATTGGAACTCCGTTGAAACTTTCTTCAAAGCGATTTGGATCCAATTTTGTAGCCGGTAAATAGGTTTTGTTCTTAGCATTTCCAATTATGCGATCGTTCCAGCCGTTGGTCAAATAAAATTCATAAGCCCAAACGTAGCCGGGTTTATAGGTTTTGCCATAAATTCCAAAACCAACATTGCTAAAAGTTGCTGGAAGCATTTGTGTAGCCGAAATAGGGCGATCAATAAATTCCCATCGCGGACCGTCATGATTTTGGTTAAATCCTCCAATGGGATTCATCACAACTCCTCCGCGGAATGTGAGTAGGTGATGGAACTGAAAATCTAAAGCGGCAAATTCTATATTTATTTCTTTTGTACCGTCCTCAAATTCTATTTCCGACAAGAATTTTATTTTTCGGTGAATGGAAGAAGAAACAAACAAGGTCATCCTGCGCATTTGGAAACTTAACCCCTCGGTAATCCCGTCGTTGATCGCATAATTTGTATTTGCCTCTGCGTATCCTCCAATAGCAACCGGAATTTTTCCGTACTGTAAAAACGGACGGTTATAGACCGCATCCAAATTCAACAACATTTTTGAAGTGTCTGTTGGTGTACGATTGAATTTACTTGAATCGGATTGGGAATTCAAGTTCAACGCGAGTAAACTTAATATGACAAGTAATTTTCTCACGCCAATTGAATGTAAATATTTTCGGCATCGCTTGTTGTTACAAACGATTTTAATGGCAAATACGCCGGACCGGTTGTGACTTCTCCTTTTGTGTTGAATTCAGCACCGTGGCAAGGACAAACTAAGTTTGTTTCATATGCCTGCAATTCGCAACCCAAATGCGTGCACTGCATCAAAAAAGAATGGAATTGATCATTTTGGCTTTTGTAAACAGCTACCGGAAAATTTGTATTCGTGGGTTTGATCAAAATAAGCTTGTGTTGAATGGTCTTTCCTTTTTCAACTGAAACAAATTCACTCTTCTTTAGGGTGATCTTATTTTGGTCCGCTGTAAAATTCGTAATATACTTTTGCGACGTACATGATTGCAACAATGCGCCCAAACCAACACTCGCCGCGCAGGTTAAACATGCCGTATGTATAAAGTCCCTACGTTTCATTATAAATTCTCAAGAAATTTTAAAAGTTGTGCTTTTTCTGTTGAATTCAAATTTCTATACTTGGTTACACTTTGTAAAGCTTCGCCACCATGCAATTCAATAGCTTGTTCAATGCTGCGCGCTCTTCCATCGTGCAATAAATAGTAAGATCCCCCTTGCGAATTTTTCGATAAACCTAATCCCCATAAAGCAGGAGTTCGCCATTCATAAGTTTTTGCGGAGCCTTCGGTGTAATGATCGTCGAGATCAGGACCCATATCATGTAACAGCATATCTGTGTAAGGATGAAACACAACATTACTCAAAGCTTTAATGGGAGATGAACCTGTTTTAAGATCAGACTTGTGACATTTTTCGCAATCCGCCGAAATAAAGATATTTTTTCCGGAAACAACATCAGGATCGCTAGTGTTTCTTTGGATAGGAGCTTTCAGTGTTTTTAAATAAAACACAACGTTCAATAGTGTTGCATTACTTACTTCGGGATCAACTTCCAATTTAGTGTACGTATCTTTTGGTTCGTATGAACTATTCACGCCCATGTCTTGATTGTAAGCGTTGGCTGTTTGCTGTACGAGATCATACGCTCCGCTTTTTTTTCCAAAGCGTGCGATGTATTTTCCATTCTGCGTGATTGTTCCGACCCTATTAACGCAATACCATGGAGGACTGATCCAGTTTGGAACACCGGAAATTCCATCGCCGTCGGCATCGTTAGGATCACTCATTAGTAAAATATCCTGATCGCTCACGGCGTCGATATATCCTAAGCCTGTATTGGCAGGCGGTAAAATTTTTGCTGAAGTTGCATTGCCGGGAATAATTTCTGGTGAATAACCGGGAATAGCACGGTTTTGTAATTGAGGGCCACCTTGAGCTAAGAATTGATTTCCTGTACTATCAATTTGTCCAAAACGGGTAAGTGTAGTAAAGGGATGTCCTTTTCCGTCGCCAGCGTGACAAGATCCACATGAATTAGCAACAAATAAAGGTCCCAAACCATTTTGAGGCGTGAAAACATCACTGTTGAAAGCAATATCTCCCTTTATAAACTGCTCTTTTTCAGCTTCCGTTAACCCGTCAACGTGCCCATCAAGGATCTCATCCTCCTTTGGAGCTTTAGGTCCTAATTTCTTGCAGGCCATGCCCAAAGCGATAAGCAGAGCAGAGTATATAAAGGCGCGTTTCATTTTAATAAAACGAAGGTCACTATTTTTTATTAAGAATAAATTATTAATTTTGGTATACCTAAAAGATTTTTTATGAGACAAGAAACGGTGGAGAATTACTTGAAGACCATTTATAATCTCTCGTCAAATAATAGTGTGGTGGTTGCTAATCAGCAACTGGCACACAAATTGAATATCAGTCCGGCCTCGGTAACTGAGGGATTACGTAAGCTTCATGAATTAAAATATGTGGTTTATGAAAAATCTTATGGCACGCGACTAACTACAGCCGGGGCTAAACTAGCGTTGAGTATCGTGCGTCGTCATAGAATTTGGGAAACATATCTTGCAAAAGAATTGGGTTTTGGTTGGGACGAAGTACATGAGATAGCGGAAGAGTTGGAACATATAAAAAATGATAAGCTGATCAATAAACTTTCTGCCATCCTTGGAAATCCAATGTTTGATCCGCACGGTGATCCTATTCCCGACGCAAAAGGGAAAATAAAGAAAAGTAATTTCGTGAAATTATCCGAAGCTAAAGTGAACGCGCATTACAAGTTAATGGGCGTTACGGATCACTCCGTAGCATTTTTAAAATACCTCGAGAAACATCAGTTGATCATTGGGGCGGAGATCACCATAAAAGGTATTGAGGAATTTGATAACTCTATTGTGGTGGTCTGCCATAAAAAGGAAGTGAACATTAGTCCTAAAGCGGCGGAATGTATGATCGTGGAGTCTATTTGATCTCACTCAGAGCTTTCGAAAATTCATCTTTATCATCATAGCCACCGCCTGCTACCGCATATTTGACGATCTTATTTTTATCGAGAATGTAATTTAAAGGATAACCCATCCACAGACTGTATTCATTTATCCATTTTCTGGCATCGGCAACTATGTAAATATCTGTGCCATATTTTTCGATCACCTCCTTCAGATCTGCAGTTTCTTCTACAAACAAAGCAATGACTTTGATATCCTTTTTCGATTCTTTTTTAAAAGCAACAAGTTTATCTAATTGTAATAAGCACACCTGGCAATAGGTGTAATTGAAATTAATGATCACATGATCGGCCTTTAAATTTATTGGGTTGATCTCCTTTTTATCGTAAGAAGCTAAGGGCGCGTAAGGAAATTTGCAGCCAATGATCATGTTTGCGCGTTTGGTTGAGAAATAGATCTCGCGCGTAGTATCGTTCTTCTCCCATTTAGCATCCTCTTCTTTCAGATCTTTATTAATTTGTTCTTTTGCTTCGTCAAAACAACCTGAAGAGAATTGTGCATTGCTTATAGAAGCGATCAAACCAAACACTATGATAAGGACGTGTTTCATTCGCGGTTCTTAGAAATGGCGCTCCAAAGTGTTTTTTTTAGCCGGCCCCCAGCAGGATATTTTCTGTTGCGTGTAACATTATTAAAGATCAAAGCCACAATAAGTAGAATTAAGACACCTGTTAACACAGGGCTCAAGACATACATAAACCCTAATGCTTTAATTTTTTCGGAACCAATAACAGCGAGTAGGGCAGTAGCTCCACCCGGAGGATGCAAGGTTTTTGTGATCTGCATGAAAATAATAGACAGAGAAACCGCGAGCGGAGCGGATAGCCAAACTATATCAGGCATGACTTTGTGAACCGCAACTCCAATGAATGCTGAAATTAAATGTCCGCCCACTAAATTACGCGGCTGAGCTAAAGGACTTTGAATAGCCCCATATACTAAAACGCTTGAGGCGCCAAAAGAACCAATTAAAAATATAGCATCGTTACTGTGAATGACCTTGCTGTGAAATAGCGCTATCAATCCAATGCCAATAAATGATCCAATAAAAGACCAAAAATGTTCTTTAAAGTCTATCAATGTTTCTTTGTACATCACTATACGCGAAACCCGGAAGCCTTTTTTAATATGATTTTTCATGTGGTATAAATATAACCATTTATTAAGCTGCTTAAACCACTTGTGAGAATGGCTTATCAGTTTTTAGTAAGGCGCTTTAACTTTAATTAATAAAACACAACACATGAAAAAAATTATACTATTTATTCTTATCGGTTTGTCATCACTGGTAAATGGTCAAACCCAGGCTTATTTGGACTGCAATAACGTAAAAGCACTCATTTTAAATCGCGGCGATATGTTTTGGAACCCTTCGGGCGGCGCCATGCAGTATGAAGTTCCAAGGGGAAGCAACAAGCATTGCAATTTTGCCAATGCCATTTGGATAGGCGGATATGATTCGGGTAACCAATTGCACATGGCCGGCATGACCTACCGCCAAACCGGTTATGATTTTTGGCCCGGACCATTGGATACTTTGTCGGCGAGTATTACTTCAAGTGTTTCTACTTCGTATAATAGAGTTTGGAAAATAAATATGAGTGATATCAATAATTTGATCATTGCTTATAATAATGGATGGATCGCAGCAAACACTTTTACGCCTGTTGCCGATATTGTGAATTGGCCGGCAAATGGAAACGTGGCTTCCGGTTACTCAAAAGGTTTGGCGCCTTTTTATGATAATAATGGAGATGGTTACTATGACTATCATCAAGGTGATTATCCTTTAATAAAAGGAGATCAAATGATCTGGTATGTGATCAATGATAAATTAAACGCCCATACCGAAACAAGTGGAGTGCCTTTAGGTATTGAAGTACAGGTTTCAGCTTATGCGTACAGTTGCACAGCTGTATTAAATACCTATCCTGAATTAGCGTCAACAACGTTCTACGACTACAAGATCTACAATCGTTCTAATACCACTTACACAAATACTATGTTAGGAGTTTGGAACGACGGCGATATTGGCGGATACACCGATGATTATATTGGTTGCGATGTTGGCCCAGGGAGAAATGTTGGTTACATGTACAATGCCGATCAAAGTGATGCGATGTACGGAAATTATCCTCCCATACTTTCTTACAAAATTCATAAAGGTCCTTTGGCAGACGCAGGTGATCTTGTGGACAACGATAATGACGGCGCAACTGATGAAGCGGGAGAGGAGTGTCAATTCAATAATTTTATGTTCTATAACAACACCGGCAAGCCGCAAACAACAAATCCAGCCATCACCTTACATTATTTGAATTACCTCAATTCCATTTGGAAAGATGGCGCACCTTTGCGTGGAGATTCCATGGGATATTTGAGCGTGACCAATACCGTAACTCCAACAAAATTTGCGTTTCCGGGTAATGTGCAAACAAGTGCAGGTTGGACAGAATATACGCGCAACAATCCTCCGGGCGACCGACGTTTTACTATTGGTAACGGACCATTTACGTTTCAGCCTAAATCTATGGTAGAAATGGAATTCTCCATTCAAACAACCTTCGACAGTACGGCGGGAGGGTATAAGAACATTACCAAAGCAATAAATCAAAATGGAAGCATCTCTAGTTTCTACGCGCTTACTACTAAGCCCTCGTGTCAACTAATAACCGGATTAAAGCCATTTAAGGCGGAAAAGATGGAGTTTCAACTTTTGCCTAATCCGGCAACTAATTTTGTTAGCATAAGATCGGGAACTCAGTTGCTTGGCGCGGAAGTAAGTATTTACAACAGTATTGGACAAATTATAATGAGAGATAAGATCCCCAATACAAATTACGCGTTAGATGTTAGCGGCTTTACGAACGGAATTTATTTTGTGGAAGTAAAAACAAAGGACGGAAGCGCGATAACTAAATTGGTAAAGAACTAAAGAGCTCTTTCTTTTAACCAAGTTATAGCATCTTCTTCGGTGGCAAACATTTTTATTGGAATACCGAAATTGTAAAATGAATTGAGAAAATTGATCAAGAGGCGGGTAGTAAAGGAATTGCTTACAATGGCTGCGGCGGTAAAATATTCCTTTGCTTTTGCCGCCGAAAGGTCACGGGCCTCTTTGGTCATTTCAAAATCATGCGTAGCGTCTACCAAAAGGATAGCCTTATTAGTTGGACTTACGCCTAAAGTTCTATAGGTATCAAATTGACGCTCCACATCTTTCTCATCAAACTCAAACCCTTCGTTGGGTGTTAGTAAAACAAACCCATTCTTGTCGATCCAGACGCTGTCTTTTTGTGTTTTTATTTGTTTTGTTAGGGTCACTGTTTGAAATTACTAAAATTTTTTAGTAAACCAAAGGAATCCACATTCTTAACAATTGTATTCTTTTGCATAGCTTGATTTAAAATTCACGATGTGTTCAAATAATGGATTGATTACCAAATATGTATCGGAGTATTTATCTATCAATTCTTTCAAAGTGCCCACATTCATTTTTACAAGATGGAATTTTAGTTCGTGCGGGATGGCGAGCTTAATGATGGGCTCATAAAAAAAAGTTTCTCCTCCCTTGGTTTTAGAGATCTTTACCAATTCCATTAAGAAGGTATATGCTATCCATTCTTTATACTGATGCAGTTCGTTCTGGAGTTTCTCATCCAATTTTCTGAGTTTGCGCCCCTCTTTAAAATAGGTTCCAAAGCCGCTGAAGCCAAAACAGAAATCTCTTTGCCTCACGTCGTTCATGAGCTGAATTTCTTTTTCATCCAAAAAACAATGATCGCTTTTTGTCCACTCTTCCCAGAATTTAAGATACAATTCCGAATCTTCTTCCAGTTGTTTCATTAGTCCTAGCCACATGATGATGAGATTTTATAACAAAGCTAGTTTCATTGCACGTGTATTACAATAAGGGAAAACCCTTCCCAATGTATTTAGATCTCGGAATACAGGGGTACCCCCGTATTTTTCTCAATTATTTTTCACGGCGAGGAATGGTTTGCAGTTTAATAGATAATTTAGCGGTAACTAAATTCTATGAGCGAGCTCTCGGTGATACTGGTGGATGATCAGCGACTGATCAGAGAAGGCCTTAAATCAGTACTTAAGGATTACAAAGTAAAAGTGATAGGCGAGGCCGATAATGGATTTGATCTGTTTGATCTGCTGCGAAAAATGACACCCGATGTGGTGATGCTCGATATTAATATTCCGGAACTTAACGGAAAAGAAACGCTCATTGTTTTAAAGCATGAATTTCCGCAGGTGAAAACAATAATTTTTTCGGAATATGGCGATGAAGAAATTGTAAAAAGTTTTATGAATGCCGGCGCCAATGGTTACATTTCAAAAAATACGCGTGTAGAGATTTTGGTGGAAGCTATTTACGGTGTGAAGGAAAATGGTATTTATACAGGAAATCTCTCAGAGCTTTTAACCACGGAAGTTTTTCATCGTAAGCGCGAGAATTTTAAATCACAATACACAAATCGTGAACGCGATATTATTGCTCTTGTGTGTAAAGGACTTTTGGTAAAAGAGATCGCTTCAAAATTGGAGATTGCTGAAAAAACCGTGGAATCCAACATGACCGAGATCTACAAAAAAGCAAAAGTGCGATCGCGTGCCGATTTTTTGATCTACGCCATTAATGAGGGATTACATTTCCTGTGATCTTATTTTTCGTTCCAGCCGCTTATCTCAACGATCTTCTCAGCATCCATCTTCACCCATTCTTCCAGTTTCATGTCCGGTTTCTTGGCAATAGCATCCGAAACAATGGCATAACCCAAACTATACCCTCCCCAGGTTGGAAAATTATTTGAACCAAACATTACTTCTGTATCAAGTACGGGATTACTGGTATTAAAACGACGCTTCAATTTTGTCCATAGATCCAGTTTTCCTTTTTCGTCGAGCGCTACTGTCCACGGCGATTTTTCGGTTGGATAAAGCATATGACGGAACGCGTCGGCTTTTCCTTCCATGATCATGTGGCGTCCAATACTCCATTTAAAGGTAGAATCAAAACATTCTCTTGTCCAATACGTGTGAAGTAATTCTCGCGCCACGCAGCTTTCAATTGCCGCCGACCAATTTTTTACATTTGGATCAATGGTAATGATGATCTGCTTCTTCCCGGCAGTTAATCCCGAAACGCCGCCCATTCTGGCTAGCATATCGCTTCCAATGATGTTAGCGGGTTGAATAAAGAACTCAATGCTATCGTTCGAAAAATAGGCGTTACATTTTTTTATGGAGCTGTGGATCTCGTGATCAATATCATCCTTATGCGCTAAGATCTGGTTCACCGCGCTTTCAAGTCCTGATGTATCCGGAACAAAGTAACGGTACACATAATCCACAATATCCAAATATTCTCCGTCCTTAAATTTCACTTTCACAAATGGATCAACGATCTTCTCGTTATAAATGTTTCGTTTATTTTGATAATCAAGTTTTACCGCTTTTACAAAATCTCTGTAATTATCTGTCAAATACGTGATCTTGTAAGGCGCGTTCTCCGGATCTTTTTGTTCAGTTTTTGTGTCGTTTGAAGGAGAGCAACCAAAAAGTAAAAGGCTGCTAAGAAGTGCTAGGTGTTTGATCATATGCTATGCTTTATTCTAATTGAAGCGAAAGGTAGCATTTTATTTTGAAAGCCCAATTATTTTAAGGCCCATCCGGCCTTTGCTAAAACCGCTTTGCATTTAGGGCAAAACGCTACTTCCGTATCCATTTTATTTTTGCCTTCCGCATCCTGCATATAGCAGGTTTCTACAGGGCAATGTGGTATGCCTTGCGTGTGACCAAGCTCGTGAATAGACACTTTATACAGCTGTTCTAAACGATTAGATTTGTTCAATCTAAAGGTAGAGGCCACGCATGAACGGCCGGGGCAATAACCTAAACCCATGATGCCCCAATCTTTAATATTGCCATTAGTTGTGCTAATATCTTTTGTAGTTAAACCAATGGTCAAATGTCCTTCCGGGGTAATAGTACTTAAGTATTTTATGAGTGAATCTGCCCGATATCGTTTGCGCGGCGCATACCAGGCTTGTTTTGGAAAAGGAATTGATTTTTTGATCTCAATGTCGGAATATACTTTCTTTAGTTCAGCATGAACATAATTTAAATATTCCTGTGGTAGATCATTGAATGGCTGAAGATCGATGATGATCTTTTTTGAAGGCTTAAATGAGGTGAACGCGAAAATTATCAGGGTCGAAAAAATAAGGACGCTTTTGATGTTCATGTATTAAAATTACACAACAGAGTTACATCGGCAAAACAAAGAGCGTTAAGAAGTACTAAAACTAGCTTTTGAAATTAAGGACCAAAGTGACGTTATGAAAATATACCTGGTTCAATGAAGGATCTCTATTTACGTTCAAAGCCCAATAGAGTATCTAAATTCCGGGGCAAAGCAACAGTATTTTAATAGCTTTTCGTGACCGATACCAATATCTATTGCCACATCGGGATTGTTTCCATAGGTAATAGGATTGGCATAATATCCTCGGTTTCGAATCGGCACTCTTACGTTTGGCCCCGCTAAGATATAAGGACTGAATTTTGTGCTCTTTAATCGGTGATTAATATGCAACATAAGATCCACATTTACAGGATACACCTCGTAAGTTGAAGAGGCATACTCAATGTGACCGTCGTTAAAACTCAATTCGGCTTTTGGAGAGAGTGTGAGCTTATCACTTATTTCTTCGCTCGCAACTATGCCCAACCTAAATCCTGCGCCATTGCGAGTGCGAGAAAAATGATCGCCGGGCGTAAGAATATTGGAATAATTACAGCCAATATTAAATCCGATCAATAGTCGCTTTGAGTCCAGAGATTCTTTGAGTTGAGCCGCTAATTGTCCACCAAAAGATAGAATAGCAAGAACCATTACCGTTTTTTTCATGCTATTTATTGCTAAGTAATGGTGTTTTCTATGAATGGATGCTTTTTGAAGTAACGCTAATTATTTCAAATTATTGCCTACGCAAAAAAGCACACCACTATACGTATGTCCATCAAAACAAAAAGGCCGCCCGTATAAGGGCGACCTTTTCTCATATTTAAGTTACGTATGCTATTTCAGTAGAGTAAGATTTCCGGTAGTTGTTGTTGTTTTACCATTAGCCGTATAATTAACTTTGTAAACATAAATGCCGACTTCAGCATTAACACCTTTCACGTGCCCGTCCCAACCTTTTTTGATGTCATTCGACTGAAAGATCATTTGTCCACCGCGGTTAAAGATCATCAATTCAAATTTAGTAATGTTGTTTCCTGAAGCAATGAATACATCATTTACTCCATCTCCGTTTGGAGAGAACGCATCCGGGATAAATAACGTATTTTCATCAAACACTTTTATTTTTTTTGTGATAGTGCTCTCGCAATTAATGTCAGTTTTTACTTTTAAAGTTACATTGTAGCTTCCACTATCAGGATAGGAGTAACTTGGATTCTGTAATGTTGAAATAGACTCTGCGCCATTTCCAAAGTTCCAATTCCAACTTGTTACTTTTGCGTTCTTGGATTGGTCGTTGAATTGAACAATAGGATTCGCGAAACTCGCATATGAGCTAACAAAATCGGCCGAAGGCGTTGGATATACTTCTAATGTTCTGGTTCTTTCGTTCACACAACCGTTGTCATCTTTAACGTTTACTTTAATTGTATATGTTCCTGCTTTAGGGTAGTTCATATTCTTAGGAAAAGCGTCGGCGGATGTAATTCCGTTTCCGAGATCCCACGAATAAACCGGATTTACCGCGTTGCTTAAAGCAGTGAATTCTAAATTCATTCGAGGCTCGCAACCAGGCAAAGCTTTACTGAGATCAATGTCAATAGTTGGTTTTGAATACACTACAACATCAACAGTTCCTTTGTTCAAACAACCGTTAGAATTAACTGCCACAACAGTATATGTTCCACTTTGTGATGGCCAAGCTCCCTGAATACTTGTTTTAGCGTTTCCTGCAGAGAATCCACCGGGACCATACCAAGCGTAAATTCCGCCGTTATTTGCTGTTTCCAATGTTATATCAGAACCCTGACAAGCGTTACCAGAAGATTGAGCTACCAAATTATTTGTTGGGAAAACAGTGAGATTGGTTGTAGCAGTTAAGATCGTGTTACCTTGAGTGTAAGTTACAATGTAAGCACCGCTTTGGGCTGGCATAACATTACTTAATTGTGGATTTTGTTGGTTTGAAACAAATCCATTTGGACCACTCCACGAATATGAACCATTGCCTTGTGCGTTAGCGCTCAAGATCACATTTCCGCCTTGACACATATTACCGGAATTGCTACAAGTAACAACGTTTGCCGGCGGGGGAGGAGGAGGAGTTTGAGGAACTAATTCGCAAATTGCCGACTCAATAAAACAGATCTGCGTAAATGTTGCGATAAAATTGCCGCTTGTTGGATCAATGTCCAATTTTGTAAGATCGCTGGATGATCCCTGAACAACAATGTAAGTTGTGATCACACCATTTACATCAACTTTACGGATGGTTGTTGAAGATCCTACCAAATATAAATTTCCATTATTATCAGTTGTAATAGCGCGACCGTCAATTTTTGCGTTGATCGCCGATCCATTATCGCCGGTATTTCCCCAAACACCGGTTCCCGCTACAGTATTAATAACACCTGCCGCATTGATCTTGCGAACACGTGATGCACCCGCAATATAAATATTACCATTATTGTCTACATCAAGATCGGTTGCACTGATCTGTGCGTTTGTTGCTTGACCACCATCACCACTAAATCCCGTGGTGCCGTTTCCGGCAACCGTTGTAATAATACCCGTATTGATATTAATTTTGCGAATGCGACTTCCAGCTTGTACATCAATAAAATAAACATTTCCATTTCCGTCGCATTTAATGATACTAGCCCAACCCGCATTGATCTGGGCGGCAGATGCCGGTCCGTTATCACCACTAAAACCGGCAACCCCTGTTCCCGCAATTGTGGTAATGATACCGTTCGGAGCAATTTTTCGAATGCGTGTCCCACCATTATCTAACATGTATATATTATTATTAAGATCGCTCGCAACACCACCCGGCATTGAAATTTGCGCTGCTGTTGCCTGGCCATTGTCGCCGCTATATCCCGCGGTGCCGGTTCCTGCAAATGTATTGATAATGCTTTGCGAGTTCACCACTCTTATGCGTTGATTAGATTGATCTGAGAAATAGAAATTTCCATTTGGAGCATAAGCGCCAAGAATGGGAACGGTGATCTTTGCATTAACTGCCAATCCATTGTCGCCGCTAAATCCCCAAAGTTTAGCTTGGTCAACTCGCGGTACGGATGTACAAATAATTTGAGCGTTAAGATCAAGCCCACTCAGTAAAGCGCAACTGATCGCAAAGGTTCTAAGTTTTGAAATTGTTTTATTTAGTTCGGTTATTGGTCTCATTTAGTAATAAATTTTAATTTGTTTTTGTTTTCTGAGTCAAAGGTATATACACGGTAGCGAATATTTCTTACGTTTTAGTTAAGTACGAGTACAATCTCGTGGAACTTTGAATTCCGGCGGTGAATTTTTTCTGTTTGATTGAAACGAACTTCAGACCGAGTAAATGAAAAAATGTTCAAATTTGACAGTTTCCTTGGGTGAATTGCCGCTTAAAATGAGTGATCGGTAGGTAACGCAATTTTACTCGATGATCAGGCGTTGGGTTTTTGAGAAACTTCCACTTTTTACCCTGATTAGATAAAATCCTTTTTCAAACAAACTGGTTGAAATAGTAACATCAGGTTCATTGAATTGTTGATCGAAGATCTTTTTGCCGGAAACATCAATGATCTCTATACTATAGTTATCACAGATACCCGTGCTGACATTTAATTTGGAATTTACCGGATTTGGAAAAGTTACAAAGGATACTTCTTTTTTATTCTCTTTCACGCTTATTGGCGCTAAGCCCTTGAACCAAATTGGCGAGGTAATAATTCTATCGCCATCGGCTTGAATGATCTCCGCAAGAAAGTAATGTTGTTTTCCGGTGGTCACGGTATTATCTGTATACAACAAAGTATTCGATTGTTTCACTACCGCAACGATGGTTGGATCTTGTCCAGAACCCGCAACGCCCGACCAAATTTTAATGGAATCAGCTAATTCGCCGTCGCCGTCATTATGGATCACATTAATTACGGGATTTGTACTTCCGCTCATAGTGTCTCCCATCATATGTGATCCAATTTTAAAATCGATCTTCGCGTTCCAATCATCGCTCCCGTAAAAATGCATGCCTTTCATGGCGGCAAACAAATTGCTTTGTGTTAATGTTGGTGTGATCACCACTAAACGCCCCGCATTTCCTCGCCCAAAATTTAAATAATGATTATCGTGATCGTAGCTCATACCAACATGATATCCTCTGTTTAACAGGATGCGATAGTAGACAAAGAAATCGCTGGCGGGATAATCCGTATAATTTGCAGCCGGTGTTAAAGCCAAACCGTTTCTAAAAGGAACACCAACAATGGCCGAATCCCGCATAGGATTTACACTGCCACTTGCGAGTCCGTTGTAATCGGAATAATTTGGATGCGCTAAGGTTGCAAAAGCATTCGGATTATTTTTTATCAAGCGCCACAAACTATCGTAAACAGTTTTTCCGTTATAAATATCATAATTAGGAACATTGTTTGGTACGCCCGTAGTTTCCCAACCGATCAATTGATTAAAGCCATAAATAACAACGTGTCCATTTCCGGTTGAACTTACGCCATATTCCATGCCGTACAAACACAAAAAACTTCCCGTATTTGCAGCGGCCGCTTCAGCTAAACCTAATGCATAACTGGAACGGACCATGCCCGGATTATTATTAGACGAATAATGGTTGTGTTCAGAGATTCCGAGGAAATCAAAATGCTGAGAGAGTTTTGCGAATGAATAACTGCCGGCAGGTTTGCTTACACCTGTTGAAACTGAGTCTTTATTTCCGTCCGAGTATCCCGAATGAGAATGCAGGTTCCCAAAATAATAATTCATCTGGGCGATTGAAACCGAAAAACAAATAAGAAGTAACAGGACTATCTTTACTTTTTTCAACATAACACAAAGATAGAAAAATTAAAGAAAGCTTTGAGTGGCTGTTGGTAATTAACAATAAGGTAATGTTACTTGGTGGACATTGAAGTTTCCTTCTGATATTGTCTGAATTTCACGAAATATAATATGCTCAACCCCACAAACGGCATCGCCGAAAGAAGCATTTTAAGATCCTTTCCGAGAATTCCAATTAATACGAACATAAGCACCAATAATCCGCAGAGCACAATTCCGGTTATTGTTGGCCATCGTTTATTTTGAAATAAGGCGTAAACAAAAAATAGTTCACCTATGAACGGAAATAACACGGCGGGGTGCATGAACGAGTCACTTTTATCGTGATCGCCAAATAAGATATCATATTCCAATTGGAAAACGAACATGGAATTGTTTGGCCATTCCAAATAACAGGTAAGAAATGAACACAGGAGTAGTATATTTATTGCTTTTTTTGGCATCACACAAAGTTGCAGCTCTTTAACAATAAAAACTTTGACTTAGATCAAATAATTAAGCAAAGGCAACAATTGCTAATACAGATCAAATGAAGAAGTATAGAGCCATTACAAAAAGCAACAGTATGGTAAGTCTGTTTCTAATAACAATGTCATTTGAGCGATGAAAACGCTCAGAGATCAGGGCCAGGCCTCCGAGAAAGAACCAAATAAAACAAAATACCCATTTCGTTTCCAAAAAGTAGGGCGTTTCGGCGTTCTTGTGTTTTACCCCCTCGAGTTTATAGTAGAAATTTCGGAGCACCAGGATAGTATCGCCCTCAGAAAAATGAGCATCTTTTAATCGGATACTTGATACTGTATACTTTTTTCCTGAATTCGTGTTAAAGATCCCTCTGTATCCGGCGGTTGAATTTTTTGCTCTTAT
Organism: Bacteroidia bacterium; assembly: GCA_044229315.1. Lineage (GTDB taxonomy): Bacteria > Bacteroidota > Bacteroidia > B-17B0 > Aurantibacillaceae > Aurantibacillus. The sequence continues at coordinate 1,172,229 of JBGATG010000001.1, read as the reverse complement.
GGTTTGGCGCTCATAACTGGATACTGTTTCTACGGTTTTGAATGGCGTAAAAACAAATCCGCTAAGGGCCATAAGCATGTGCGCGTAGAAAATGTAACGTAGCTTAGTATAAATATTTGCGCGCCCGGAATTTCCGGGTTTCTCTAATCTCATTTTATTCCCTTAACGTGCTCGGTACCCTGCTTTGGATCTTTAGATGCCCATGTGGCTTTGAGTTTTCCCATTTTGCGATTATGGTGACATCCGGTAATGAACAAAACAACTGTAATACAAGCAAGAGCAAACTTTGGAAGCCGAACCTTACAGAAAAAAGTCTCAAAGGAATTTAATAGAGTATTCCATTTGGTGTCCGCAACATGTCGCTCCTGATATCTTCCGCACACGTTCTTCCCGGCATTGCTTTCAAAATACGCTTTGATCTCTTCTAAACTTTTGCTCGAAAAGTCAACGACGGTTGTTTCACATGCGGCACACAAACGACCTTCCTTTTGAGGCGTCATTTTATCCCAGGATTCGTGGCAGGGTTTTTCCATAGAAATCTTACCTTTCATGTTAAGTAAATATAGCTAAAATCACCTATATTTGCCCCGTATTTATGGAAAAAAGAGTTAGAGTTCGTTTCGCGCCTAGTCCTACCGGCGGTTTGCATATGGGTGGTGTACGCACAGCCCTGTTCAATTACCTTTTTGCTAAAAGGCATGGGGGCGATTTTATTTTACGTATTGAAGATACCGATCAAACCCGTTTTGTTGAGGGTGCTGAGAAATATATTGTGGATGCGCTCACCTGGTGTGGCATTGCGCCTAACGAGGGTGTTGGTTTTGGTGATGGTCCTCACAAACCTTACCGTCAAAGCGAACGCAAAGAAAGCGGCATTTATAAAAAGTATGCCGATAAGCTTATTGCGGGCGGACACGCTTACTATGCGTTTGATACACCTGAAGAATTGGATGAAATGCGTAAGCGCCTGGAAGCGGCTAAAGTTGTGGCGCCGCAGTACAATGCGGTAACGCGTCAGAATATGCGTAACAGTATCACATTAAGCTCCGAAGAAGTTGATAAGCTATTGAAAGAAGGAAAGCCTTATGTGGTGCGTTTAAAAGTTCCACGCAATGAAGAAATTCGTTTTCATGATATCATTCGCGGATGGGTTGTGGTAAATAGCTCGCAGGTGGATGATAAAGTTTTATTGAAAAGCGATGGAATGCCAACCTATCACCTGGCGCACATTGTGGATGATATTGAAATGCAAATTTCGCATGCAGTAAGAGGAGAAGAGTGGTTGCCAAGCGCGCCTGCACATATTTTGATTTACCGTTATTTGGGTTTGGAGAATGATATGCCGAAGTTGGCGCATTTGCCTTTGATCTTAAATCCTGATGGAAATGGAAAGATATCTAAGCGTGAATCGCGTTTCCCGGTGTTCCCTTTAAGTTGGAAAGATCCTCGCGAAGCCGCGCCATTTATTGGTTATAAAGAAGCAGGATATTTTCCTGAAGCATTTGTGAATGTATTGGCTTTACTTGGTTGGAATCCGGGGAATAATGAAGAGATCTTTAGTGTATCCGAACTTGCTGCTTTATTTGACTTTGAACGTGTGAGCAAGAGCGGTGCAAAGTTTGATCCCGAAAAAGCAAAATGGTTCAATCAACAATATTTGCGCAAGAAAACTGATAAGGAACTTGCCGCTTTATTCAAACCAACCTTGATCGAAAAAGGATATCCTAATTTATCAGAACAATTTATTGAAGATTATTGTCGCCTTGTAAAAGAGAAAGCACAGTTTGTTCATGAATTTTGGCAATACGGAAGTTTTATTTTAGAAACTCCAACTTCATACGACGAGAAAGTAGTTACAAAGAAATGGAATGCTGATGCGAAAGCTCTACTTGAAAAAGTACAAGGTAAGTTGGCAGCATTGCAAAGTTTTACGGGACATGATGTTCACGAGTGTTTTAACGCCTGTGCAGCTGAATTTGGTAAATTGGATATGCAATTGATCCGCGTTGTAGTTACCGGAGTAGGTGGCGGCCCACAATTAGTGGATGTGATCTCATTGATAGGAAAAGAAAAGACCTTAGAACGATTTAAGAACGCGTTTAGCAAATTAGGATAATACGTTTTAATTGAAATACTTTTTCTCATACCTGGTTTTGTTTGCATTTGTTTTGCAAATTGGGAGTAGGTTGGCTGTATTGATCAATTTCCAGGTTAACAAGGAATACATTGTAGAAAATCTCTGTGAAAATAGGGATAAGCCTGAATGCTGTTGTGAAGGCTCTTGTCAGTTAGCAAAAGAATTAAAGAAGGTAGAGGAGGCCGAAGGGCAAACACCAGCCGATGCCGATAAAACCAAAAAAGAGGAAAGTGAAAATATAGCGCTGTATTGCAACGCACTTTTAGAACCTCGGAATAAATTTTCTCAAAACATAGTATTGATTTCCGAAATACAATTTAAGCTTTGTAAAGGCTTTGGTTTAGAAACATTTCATCCGCCGGGAAAATTCATTTCATAGACTTACTGCATGATGTGTCATACATCGTGTCACTTTTATTTATTAACCTTATTTAATTTATTATGAAACATTTTTTATTTGCAGCCGCATTGGCTGTAACGGTTATGGCGTGTAAAAAAGACCCGACCGAACCCGAACCACTTCCTTCACCGGTAACCACCGGTTCAATGAACGTTGAATTTGAGCCAATGGTTGGAGACAGCGACCTTGTATTTAATACCAAATACTATAAAAACGCGAACAACGATTCGTTCACGGTGAGTATTTTTAGGTATTACATAAGCAATATCGTACTTACAAAAAGCGACAATAGTACTTTTGTTTTCCCTAGTAGCTACTTTAAGATAGATCACAATACAGCAGGCAAGAATGTTGCGAGTCTTACCGGGGTTCCTATTGCGAATTATAAATCTATGCAGTTCATCATCGGCGTTGATTCAGCACACAACGTGTCTGGCGCACAAGACGGTGCTTTAGCGATTTCGGATATGTTTTGGAGCTGGAATTCCGGTTACATCTTTGCTAAGTTCGAAGGGACTTCGCCAAAATCAACTTCAACGGGGAAAACTCTGATGTATCATATTGGTGGGTTTAAAGTGAGCAATAGTGGTATTAGAACAGTGAATCTTAGTTTTGGGAGTTCAACGGCAAATGTGTCTGCAGGTACCACACCAGAGATACATTTAAAGAGTGATCTTTCAAAATGGTTTACAGGTACCGGTGGAACCATTGATTTTTCCACGCTCAATACGATCATGTCGCCGGGCGCGAATTCCAAAAAGATCGCTGATAATTATGCACAGTTCATAACATTTGAGCATGTACACAATTGATGGTGTTTTAAACAGGAGTAAAGGGAGAGTGATCTCTCTTTACTTTCTATTTAAAAAAGTAATTCTATTTTTATTTTTCTTGATCGCATCTAACAACGCTTATGCGTGTGATATTTGTGGTTGCTTTATGGGTGTTTTACCGTATGATAATCAAAGTAGCGTTGCCTTCATGCATCGTTATAGAGTATTTAACGGATATCATCACTATCAAAGGCAATCACATTATTTTCCGAATGGGGCTTACAGAACGATGCATGGTTCCGTTCCACACGATTCAGTTGTAACACGAAATTATTCCAGTGCCGACTATGAGAGCTATAAGATCTATGAACTACGCGGAAAATACTTCATCCATGAGCGCGTTGAGTTAAACGCATTTGTAGCTGTATCCAGTAATAAAAGTAAAGAAGATACTTTAAAGTTTGCGCACACCGGCTTATCGGATCCAAGTTTTTTTGTGGGTTACCACATTGTTCGTCCAAAAATGGACAAAGACCTCAAACAGCGTTGGGTTGCGGGTATTGGACTTAAACTTCCTTCGGGAAATTTCTACTCAAAAGATGAAAGGGGAAAGCGGCTGCCGTTTTTGATCCAACCTGGTACGGGGAGTGTGGACTATTTTTTCTATTCAACCTATATGATGGCATATAAGAAAGTGGGATTTTCAACAACCTTAAGTTACAAGGTAAATGGTGAGAATTATTACGAAGAGAGATTGGGGAATAGCGTCACTAATTTTTCGTCGATCTTCTTTAAATTTAAAACAAATAACTGGTTGTTCATGCCGTCCTTGAATTCGTATTATGAATTTACAAACGGTTTGTTCATTCACAGTGTAAGACAACTTGGAACGAACATGAATGATCTGATGTGTGGCGTGGGAATGGATGTTTTCTTTAAAAATTACGGCTTAAGTTTGGGGGTTCAAAAAACCGTGAAGCAAGATACTGAAAATGGGCAACTGAATTCGGCCGGAAGAATTTACGCGACCTTGAGCTATAATTTTAACCAACGAAAATATCTGATCAAACGAAAAGACAATTAAAAAAAGCCCCGAGAGTTTCGGGGCTTTTTAGTTTACTACTTTCTTACTTTTTAACCGTGATCTATGTTATGGATACATTTGCCAATTTGCGTGTGCTACAAAGTTTGTTCGAAAAAAAATGAATAGAAAGTATTACTAACGTCAATGAAATTGTAACTAATGGATGGCGTGAGAAATTTTGTAGTGATATTAACTACAAGTTATTTTATGACAATTCTCCCTAGCAATTTATTAATGCGCTTTTTATTTGTCTCCAGGTTCATGATCTTTTCCTGAGTGCGCAATATATCTTCAAATGGTTTTTCTACTTTGAGCTCCTCCTTCAAGGTTAAAATAAACGCGTTGAGCTTTTTATCTTTTAAACTGAATAGAAAGTGTTCAGCTGATCGTTTTACCTCGTTCTTCTCATCAGTGATGTGAACACCAAAGCGGCCCCACTTTTCGCTTAATGTATAATTAATTTGTGCGTTATTGATCGCAAACGTACTGATGTCTTGATTTTGATGTTGTACAAAATAATTCAACAAAGGCAAACGCTCGTTAGAGATCTCATGCATGAACTCATCCATGATCAATTGATGCGTTGGATCTTCAAAATCAATTTCATCACGACATAATTCCATAATGATGTATTCATCTACGGTCATTTCAAAATTATGTTTTATTTTGTCGTCATCCTCTGCTTCTACATTGATCAAAATGTTTCCGTAATTCATCATCAAGCGCAGCAATTCTTTCTCCTCAAAACGAATAAGCTCTTCTTTTTCCTTTTCAATTGGCTTGATCAATTCATCAACTGCCACTTGCGCCTGCGAATCAAGTTCTTCCGACTTTCTAATTTTATCGCCGGCTTTTCTACGTAGTTTATTTACTTCTATCTGGAGAATTTGTTCCTCCATCTCCATGATATTAGCACATTCTTTTACATAAACGCTTCGAATAATAGTATCAGGAATTAAAGCAATATTAGTTACAAGATCTTTAATAACGGTTGCCTTCTTGATAGGATCGTTCTTTGTTTCCGCGCTTAACTTTCTTGCTTTGTAAATTAGAAAGTCCTGCGCGTTGGCATTTAAATAAGTTGCAAACTCTTCTGCTGTCACCAATCTGCTGTATGAATCCGGATCGTGATTATCAGGGAACATCAACAGCTTCACATTCATTCCTTCTTCCAACAATAAAGGAATTGCTCTGTCGCTTGCTTTTTGCCCCGCCTCATCTCCATCATACAACACGACGATGTTAGATGTAAAACGATGAATAGCTTTAATTTGCTCAATAGTTAAGCTTGTTCCACTGCTGGCAACAACATTTTCAATTCCCGCTTGATGCATAGCAATAACATCCATGTAACCTTCCACCAGATAACAAACATTCTTTTGCTGAATCGTTTTTTTGGCAACTGATAAACCATACAATACACGACTCTTGTGATAGATATCGGTCTCAGGACTATTGATGTATTTTGCAACTTTTTTCTCTGTAGATAATGTTCTGCCGCCAAACGCAACCACACGACCGCCTTCGTCGGTAATTGGGAACATCACACGTCCGGCATAGCGATCAAATACATCTTGTTGAGTAATTTCATTTCCTTCAACATACGTGTTGCTCAAAATGCTCATACCGGTTTTTGCAAGGTACTTTGGCATGTATCCGGCTTTCACTGCATCGTTCGTAAATGCGCGACGTTCTTCTAAACTATATCCTAATTGAAATTTTTGAATAATGTCGGGTCGTAAACCGCGCTCTTGAAAATAACCAAGGCCAATTGAACGTCCTTCATCGGTATTGTACATGTTGTCGGAAAAATAACGCGCGGCGTATTGCATCACGATCAGCATACTCTCGCGCTCGTCCAATCTTTCCTTTTCTTCAGGAGTGATTTCTTTTTCTACAACCTCAATTCCGTATTTTCCCGCTAACCATTTTAAAGCTTCAGGATAACTCAAACTTAGGTGATCCATTACAAAGTTCACACTATTGCCGGCTTTGCCGCAACCAAAACATTTGTAAATTCCTTTTACGGGCGAAACGGTGAAGGAGGGAGTTTTTTCTCCGTGAAACGGACACAATCCCAAAAGATTAGCACCGCGTTTTTTGAGCGTAATAAATTCTCCAATTACTTCCTCAACTCGGGCGGCTTCAATTATTTTATCAACGGTATCGCGAGGTATCACGGTTTCTCAAACTGGGACCTTAAAGATAACGAATGATGGATGTTTTTTGCACGGATGTTGGTAAGTTTTGCCCACTAAAAAACCCGATCAATCGAATTACGATGATCGGGTTAAAGTATTGTAAAAGGAGTTTGTGCTTAAGCGCTTGCTCCTGAGGTATTTTCTGAATTCGGTGAAGATTCCTTTTTGCCTTTAGCTTCGGCGACTACGATCGCTCTTTCAAAATGCGAAGTCCCGTTAAGTGCGTTAATTGCTGCATTTGCTTCTGCATCGTTAGCCATCTCAACAAATCCGTAACCTTTGCTACGTTTTGTTTCTTTGTCCTTGATTATTCTCACGCTGGTTACTTCACCGTAGGTTGAAAATAATTCAGCTAAGGCTTGTTCACGCACCTTAAAGCTGATGTTACTTACAAAAATGTTCATTGTCTAGTTTAGTTTTGGTATAGTAAAGATAGACAAAAACTTGAATCCACCAAAAAAAATGTTAAATTTTAAGCCAAAAAAGAGCCTAAAACACAGCTAAATACGTAAAAAATCCTCAGAATCGCTTAAAATAGCTTGGCTTCAACGCTGATCTCAACGTTCGCGTCTTTTGGCAGCCTTGCCGCTTGAATGGTAGCTCTGGTAGGGAAGTCACTTTTAAAGTAACTAGCGTAAACTTCGTTCACGTGAACAAAGTTGTTTATATCGTTCAAAAAGATGGTTGTTTTAACCACGTTATCAAAACCGCAACCCGCCGCTTTAAGGATCTCTCCAATATAGTCCATCACGATCTTTGTCTCCTCTTTAATAGGAGCTTTGATCAATTGTTTGCTTTGAAGATCCATAGCAATGGTTCCGCTTAAATAAACGGTATCACCAACAATGATGGCTTGATTATACGGTCCAATTGGAGCCGGAGCATTCGCTGTATTGATAATTTTCTTCATACCTGGTTTTATAACGGGTTAAAATTAGCAATTATTTTGCATGCAAAATCCATAAACGGTCAAATAAGTCTCTAACAAATTAATATGAAACAAATTATAGTTAGTAACTTCAACAACGAATTCAATCATGATCTTCCTGTTATTTAAAGAGAGTGTATTATTTGCCTGGCAAGCCTTGGTTGGAAATAAGCTACGTTCGTTTTTAAGTTTGCTGGGAATCACTATTGGCATCTTCGCCATCATTTTGGTTTTTACCATTGTGGACAGTTTGGAAGCAAACATTCGTGCCTCGGTTCAATCGCTTGGAAATAATGTGATCTACATTCAGAAATGGCCCTGGAGTTTCCAGGATAATTATCCTTGGTGGAGATACATGAATCGTCCACTTCCAAAATATGAGGAGTTGGATGAATTGCGAAAATACAGTAAAACAGCGCAAGCTTTAGCATTCAGAATGGGTCAACGCAAAACGGTGAAGTATGGGTCAAACAGCATCGAGCGTGTGATCATTGCCGGAATTTCGCACGACTATTACAAGATAAAAGCATTTGACTTAAGCGAAGGAAGATATTTTACGCAATCGGAAACTGACGGGGGTTACGCGGTTGCCATTATTGGTTCGCAAATTGCCGATGGACTTTTTCCGCACGAAGATCCAATTGGAAAAGACATCAAGATCAACGGGTATAAATGTAATGTGATCGGTGTAGTGAAGAAAGAAGGTGAAAGTATGTTGGGTCCAAGCATGGATTCGCAAATTCATGTACCGTTCAATTTTGCCAGAAGATTTATGGATGTGAAGTCGGAAAATGCCGATCCGTTTATTATGGCCAAAGCGAAACCAAACATTACAAATGCTGAAATGGCAGATGAACTCATGGGAATTATGCGAAGTGTACGTAGATTAAAACCTTTCGCTGATCAAAATTTTGCCTTGAATGAAATTAGTTTGTTGAGTCAAGGCTTTGACATGTTATTTGGAATTATTGGAACAGCCGGTTGGATCATTGGAGGATTTTCTATTTTGGTTGGTGGATTCGGAATTGCCAACATTATGTTCGTTTCAGTGAGAGAGCGAACAAACATTATTGGCATTCAAAAAAGTTTAGGAGCAAAGAATTATTTCATTTTAATTCAATTTCTAACTGAAAGCGTACTATTGAGCTTAGTTGGAGGAGCGATCGGATTATTTTTAACCTGGTGCATTACGCTTGTTGGGAAAGATATTGTTGACATGGATATTAGTTTATCTCCAACAAATGTATTTTTAGGGATCACAGTTTCGGTTTTAATTGGGATCATTAGCGGATTTATTCCTGCTTATGGCGCATCGCAATTGGATCCGGTAGAAGCAATAAGAAGTAATTAATGAGACCAAAAAGTATAAGCGCTATTTGCATCATAGGATTTATTCTTGTGGTGATCTCATTTCCGCAGGTTTTTTCTCCTGCAATTAAAAAAATTGGCATGTTCGCTCCTGCAGTTTACGGCGCTATCATCGCGTTTCAATTTATTTCATTTGTTGGCCTCTGGCATTTTAAACAATGGGGAGCTTTAGGATTCGCTATTGTTTTTTTCTGTAAGATCTACTTTAATATCGCCATAAAAGACACCGGTGTGATGTTTTACATTTACATCTTGATATCTCTCATCTCTTTTATATTTATATTTAGATATTTTAGGAGAATGAGCCCCAATTTTTAATTTTTAACTTTCCTACGTCTGCCTTTTTAGATAAATCATCTAAAAAGGGGGGAAATCGAGAGAATTGTTTTGTTTTATTCGGGATTTTTTGTATAACTTTATAGGAGAGTCGTAAATTATTCACTCAACAAAACACACATTTTAATCACCAGGATAGATGATTGCCGAAGTAGGAACACCAGAATTAATAGAATCCCTCAAAAGCTTTTTTGGCTTTGATAAGTTTAAAGGAACTCAAGAAAAGATCGTTAAAAGCATCCTTGGTCGCAAGGATACTTTCGTTATAATGCCCACCGGTGGTGGAAAAAGTCTTTGTTATCAGTTACCAGCTATTTTAAATGATGGCACTGCTATCATTGTTTCGCCTCTTATCGCTTTAATGAAGAACCAGGTTGACGCCATTCGTGGTTTTAGCGACCAAGATGGTATCGCTCACTTTTTAAATTCCTCTTTAAATAAAGCAGATACGTTAAAAGTAAAAAAAGACGTGACCGCGGGTAAAACAAAATTGCTTTACGTTGCGCCGGAAACATTAACTAAAGAAGATAATTTAGCGTTCTTCAAAGAATTTAAAATTTCTTTTTTCGCTATTGATGAAGCGCATTGTATCTCGGAATGGGGACATGATTTCCGTCCGGAGTACAGAAGATTACGCCCATTGATCGATTCATTAGGAGAGAACATTCCTGTAATGGCATTAACCGCTACAGCAACGCCTAAAGTACAACAGGATATTCAAAAGAACCTTGGTATGCAAAATGCCAATGTTTTCAAATCATCATTTAACCGTTCTAATCTTTATTACGAAGTGCGTCCGAAGCAAAACGTGATCAAAGAAATCATTAAGTACGTAAAACAAAATGCCGGTAAAAGTGGGATCATTTATTGTTTGAGTCGTAAGAAAGTTGAAGAGGTTGCAAACGTATTAAAAGTAAATGGCGTGAAGGCTGCAGCTTATCACGCGGGTTTAGACGCGAAGGAGCGCGCAAAAACTCAAGATGGTTTCTTGATGGAAGATCTTGACGTTATTGTTGCGACAATTGCGTTTGGAATGGGAATTGATAAACCGGATGTTCGTTATGTAATTCACCACGATATACCAAAATCATTAGAAGGATATTACCAAGAGACTGGAAGAGCGGGTCGTGATGGTGGAGAAGGAAATTGTTTGACCTTTTACAGTTACGATGATATTGTGAAGTTGGAGAAATTCATGAAAGATAAACCGGTAGCTGAGCAGGAAATAGGAAAGCAGATGTTAGCTGAGACTTCATCGTTTGCTGAGACAAGTTCATGCCGTCGTAAATTTATCTTACATTATTTTGGTGAAGAGTTTGAAGAGAAGAAGTGTAATGAGATGTGCGATAATTGTCGCCACCCAAAACAAAAGTTCGAGGCGAAGCAAGATCTTGAATTAGTTATTGAGGCAGTTGTTGAAATGAAAGAGAAACACAAATTACGTGATGTGATCAATGTGTTGATGAGTACAATGACGGCTACTGCAAAATCTTACAAGCATAATACGCTAGAAAGTTGGGGCAAAGGGATTGAAGATGACAAAGAAGAGCGTTATTGGCAGGCGATCATTCGTCAGGCTATTGTGAACGGATATTTGATCAAGGATATTGAGAATTATGGTTTGTTGAAAGTAAGTGAAAAGGGTCATGCATTTTTGAAAAAACCACACAGTATTAAATTCACACGCGATCACGATTACAGCAATGCTGACAGAGATGAGGATGATGTAATGATTGGAGGAAAAGGCGCTGCGGCATCCGATGAAGTATTGTTCGGAATGTTGAAAGACCTTGTGAAGAAAATAGCTAAGGCAAAAAATCTACCTCCTTACGTTATTTTCCAGGAAACGTCTTTGGAAGAAATGGCAATTCAGTATCCTATCACAAGCGAAGAGATGACCAAGATCAGCGGTGTAGGAGCGGGGAAGGCCGCGAAATACGGAAAACCATTTGTTGACTTGATCAAGAAATACGTTGAGGAGAATGACATCGAGCGTCCGATGGATATGGTGATCAAATCGGTAGTGAATAAATCCGGATTGAAAGTTTACATCATTCAAAATATTGATCGCAAAGTAGGCTTGAAAGAAATGGCCAAGAGTAAGAACATTACCTTGGATGAACTGATCACGGAAATTGAAACTATTGTTCAATCTGGAACAAAAGTGAATTTGAATTATTACATCAACGACAATATTGACGAAGAGAAGCAAGACGAAGTATTAGAGTACTTCAAAGAAAGTGAGAGCGACAGCATTGACGCTGCCATGAAAGAATTAGGTGGCGATGAATACACGGAACAGGAATTGCGTATTATGCGGATCAAGTTCTACTCCGAGTTTGGAAATTAAATAAAAAGCCCCACGAAACTGTTGGGGCTTTTTTTTTGCCACGAAATACGCGAATTAGCACTGACCTATGTGTATAAGCTTAAATGGAGAAGTTTGAGTAATTGGTGGCCACATCTATCAATACCAATCCCGCTCCTGTATGAGGGAGAGCGGGTTGGCATGATCCGGTTATGACATGCTTGTGTGTTATCTATCGGACCGAACGTTATCGGGCGTAACGTAATTATTTTATAGCGAAGGTTACACTACTCACTTTATTGAGAGTGTTGATCGCTTCCTTTTGTTTGTGTAAGGCAACTTCTTCCATTTCTTGCGCGTTGAGCAACGTTCCAAGTTTGCCGGCATTGTTTGGCATCGCGTATGCTTCTTGTCGCATTTCCTTTGCAAATTTCAAAGTTTGATGTGCTTCTGAGTTTAGTTCTTCTGATCGCATTACGAAATTGTCATTTACGTTCGGATCTTTCAATAGCGCGGCAAATACTTCGTCAACAAATTGAAACGTTTCAATATTGAATTTACCTGCTATTTCTGATGCTTGTATTTGCAGAGCTTCGGATTGGCGCGCTAGTTTGTTGGCGGCAGCAATGAGTTTTGCTTTTTCCTGGCCTTGTTTGGTGTTGGCCTGCGCACGTAATCGTTTTTCAGATGTTTGAAGTTCGTCTGCTTGTGAAAGGAGATTCTTTGCGTCATCCATGGTTGAAGTTGTCATAAGGCTTTTGTTGTAAGCCGACATTGAACTTCCTACACTGATGTTGTTGTCGAATGTACTTTTTTTAGCTTGGTTCGCGGGTGTTTGGCCGTATACCACTACCTGAATGGTAAGCGCCAAAGCTATAAGAGTTAATGTTGTTTTCATAACGAATAAGGTTTAAGTAGGTTAGTGTTTTCATTTGTTGGTTTTAAATTTTTAATTGTACAATACTCTTGTTTTGACTTTCTTTAATGTACCAGCCCCTTTACATAGTGAGTAGCGAGGGGTTATTGGTTAGTGGGGGTTTTTGTATTATTGTACGGTGGCATTTTTAAAAAGGTTCGCTTTTTCTTAAAGTATTTTAGAAACACGCGTTTGTTCATCTGTTCATATCTCTTTCTAAATTGTTTCAGTATCACATGAGAAGTTGAAACCCCTACTATTAAAGGGACACAGCGCGTGTGAATTAATCGCACAAATGTTTAGGATTGTGACTTTGTTCCGTTTTTGACAAAAAAAATCGCCTCTGCATTTACACAGAGGCGATGCTTTATAAAAATAAACCTAGGCTTTATTGTTTGATGATGGTCACTTGTAATGTTCCTTGTAATTGCGGTGCCGCAGAGCTACTCACGTTCGCGTTAGAACTTCCCGGTGCACCACTTACGGCTTTAACTTCAAATGTGTGAGAGCCCGCCGATAAAGTATATGCTCTTTGCATGTGCCAATTCTCTATTAATTGTGCTAAGGCACTTGTATTGGCAATTGCTAGACGTCTTTGCCCTCCCGAACCGGAAACAACTCCATCTACAAAGATGCCGATATCTAAAACGGAATACGTGGTATTTGTCGCACCTGTTGATTGAACTCCGCCATCTGTACTCACTAATACTTTACTATTTGCAGGTACATTTATAGTTAAAGTCAAACCCGGAATTAATGTATACACGCTTGTAGATGTAGATACAACCAGTTGCCCTGTACCAACTGCTTCGTAAACATCTTGCCCGGTTGTTCCGGCAGGTCCAGTTGGACCAGTTGGACCAGTTGGTCCTGTATTTCCTGTTGGCCCTTGCGGACCTGTATTTCCAGTTGGTCCTTGTGGTCCTGTATTACCGGTTGGTCCCTGCGGTCCGGTATTACCTGTAGGCCCTTGAGGTCCTGTGTTTCCCGTTGGCCCTTGTGGCCCTGTACTACCGGTTGGTCCCTGCGGACCTTGCGGACCTGCCGGACCAACTGGTCCGTTTGCTGCATATAAAGCATAAGGCACGCTTAAAAATTGCGAGGCACCCATGTTCACAAAACCTGCTCCAAAATCTACTTCTTGTTCAATGAATTTTGTATTTGTTCCCCAATTGATAGCACTGAAAGTTCCCGTTAACGGAATTCCCATTCCCAGATTTAAATTGTACAAGCCATAAGGACTCGTTGTAGTATTATGCGTTTCCTGGTAAACAATAGGTCCTGCTGCGGAATTATCGCGAATAGAAATTCTCACAGAGATCACTTGATTATTTAAAGCAAGTCCGGCCGAATTTCGGGCAACACCCTGGTATTTTATGGATTGCGGGACCTGTGCCTGCGCGCTCACCGATAGTAGTAAACACACAGAAGCTATAAGTAGTTGTTTTTTCATAGTATCAAAGTATTAATTCGTTTTATTAAGTTTAACTGTTTTGTTGAAGGTTGAATTGCCAATTCGCAGATAATAGTTTCCTGAAGAAAATGGTTGCATGGTTAACTGCACCATTTTGTTATCATCTTTAATTTCCACATCGTTTTTATAAATCATTTTTCCAAGATCATCATGAAGTTCGAGATGATACGAACCTGTATTCAGATCTTTAAAGCTGATCGTCAATACATCACTTACCGGATTTGGAAATACAAGAACATCGGCTTGATCACCTTGCTCTTTAATTAATGTGGCAACCCCAAGTTCTGGTTGATGAAAACCCATGGTAGTTTTGTTTGTGCTTGTAGTATATGTTTCACTTACCGGTTCGCCTATTGTCCACGAAATAGAACCCCCACTTGCCACATTATAGCCGCCTTGGTTAGAATACACAACGGGCGTTACGGTTTGCGCTTTAATGCAGCAGGAAAGCAAACATAAACCCATCACAATAGTTCGTTTTTTCATTTAATTTTTGAGTTGGTTTCTCAAATTTAAACCATTGTGGCTCTAAGCCCTAATTTAAGAGGTTCAATTTTGAACTATGTTGATAAGTCGGTAAAATAGGGGGTGAGCGTCCAAAAAGCCTATATTTTTTGTTTATACCCCCTATTTTTTGGGGTAGGAAGCCAAAAAAGTTGATATTTTGTGGATTACACCCCTCATTTTTAGCCTATCTTTGCAACGTTATAGTTAAAAACCCTTTAAAACCCCACAAAAAATGAGCAACAGAAGAACCTTAGCCATGCAGGACGTTGTGCGAAGAACGCCCGTAGAATTAAAACACGATAAGAAACAAGTGTCGGAATATTTCGGCGCCAATGTTTTTGGAGTTGATGCGATGCGTGCTCATTTGAGCGAAGAAGCATTTAATAGTGTTTTGGCGGCGATGGAAAAAGGTGGTACTGTTGAACGCAAAATGGCCGATCAGATCGCTACAAGCATGAAAGCCTGGGCGCAAAGCAAAGGTGTAACTCATTATACACACTGGTTCCAACCTCTTACAGGAACAACGGCAGAAAAACACGATGGTTTTTTTGAACCTATCGGAAACGGAAGAGCTATCGAACGTTTTAGTGGAAGTCAATTAGTACAGCAAGAACCGGACGCTTCATCTTTTCCAAATGGCGGTGTTCGTAGCACATTTGAAGCGCGTGGATATACGGCTTGGGATCCAACTTCACCGGCGTTCATTTGGGGAGAAACATTATGTATCCCAACTATATTTATTTCATATACCGGCGAGTCCCTCGACTTTAAAATGCCACTATTGAAATCTCTTGCGGTATTAGATAAAGCTGCAACTGATGTTTGCCAAAATTATTTTGACAAGAATGTTACCAAAGTTATTGGAACCTTAGGCTGGGAACAAGAATATTTTTTGATCGACGCTGCACTCTATAACATCCGTTACGATCTCCAACAAACAGGAAGAACTTTGTTTGGTCACGCGCCGGCAAAAGGGCAACAATTAGAAGATCACTATTGGGGATCAATTCCTGAGCGTGTTGTTGCTTACATGAAAGATTTTGAATACGAATCACACTTATTGGGAATTCCTGTAAGAACCCGTCACAACGAAGTAGCGCCTGCACAATTTGAGTGCGCGCCAGTATTTGAAGAAATTAATATTGCAGTTGATCACAATCAATTACTGATGGACGTTATGGAAAAAGTGGCGATCCGTCATAATTTCCGTGTATTGATGCACGAAAAACCTTATGCAGGTGTAAACGGAAGTGGAAAACATAATAACTGGAGCTTAGCAACAAATACCGGAAAAAACCTTTTATCTCCCGGAAAAACTCCAAAAACAAATATTCAATTCCTTACATTCTTTATTAATACAGTAAAAGCGGTTTACGAACACGCCGATCTTTTGCGCGCGTCAATTGCAACGGCAAATAACGATCATCGCCTGGGTGCTAACGAAGCTCCTCCGGCTATCATGAGCGTGTTCTTAGGTGCGCAATTAAATAAAGTGTTGGATGATCTTGAGAAAAGTATTGGCGATAAAAAATTAAGTCCGGATGAAAAAACGGCGCTTAAATTAAATATTGGCAAGATCCCGGAGATTCTTTTGGATAATACGGACCGTAACCGCACTTCGCCATTCGCGTTCACCGGAAATAAATTTGAATTCCGTGCTGTAGGTTCATCTGCAAACTGTGCCGGAGCCATGACTGTTCTCAACTCTATCGTTGCGCAACAATTGATCACTTTCAAAAATGATGTAGAAGAGATCATTGAAAAGAAAAAAGTAGAAAAGGACGACGCGATCTTCCAGGTATTGAAACGTTATATTGTTGAATCGAAGAAAATCCGTTTTGAAGGAAATGGATATGGTGATGAGTGGAAAGCGGAAGCTAAAAAACGTGGTTTAAGTAATAACCCTACAACACCAACGGCATTGGATGCTTTTGTAGATAAAAAATCTCTAGAATTATTTGATAGCCTTGGAATTTTGAGTCATCGCGAGCAAGAAGCGCGTTACGATATTTACCTGGAAACGTATACGAAGAAGATCCAGATCGAAAGCCGTATCATTGCTGATATGGTGAACAACCAGATCTTACCTGCAGCTATCCGCTACCAAAAAACAATTGTAGATAATGTGAACGGGCTTAAGAACATTTTAAGCGCTGCCGAATTCAAAGAGGTAGCACAAGCACAATTGAATTTGGTAAAAGAAATTGGTGAGCGCGTGAACATTATTAAGAAAGCCGCTGACGATATGCGCGAAGAGCGAAAGAAAGCGAATAATTTAGTTGGTGCTAAAAAGCAAGCTCACGCGTATTGCGATAAAGTAAAAACGTATTTTGACGAGATCAGGTACCATGTTGACAAGCTTGAATATGTTGTTGACGACGATGTGTGGCCATTACCAAAATATCGTGAAATGTTATATTTGAGATAAATAATAAGAAAACCCCGGTCTATGAAACCGGGGTTTTTTAATTGGAAGCTAAGATCGCGTAATTAAGCTAATTCTTTTTTGAGAAAATCATCCACTTTAGTAATTGCTTGCACAACCTTATTCTTTTGGTGATCAAAGAATTCTTTTGCTTCCATTTCACCTAGATGAGCTTGAACCTCTAGATCCTGAATGTCGGCCTTGATGTTGCCTATTGTCCCTGTGCCATTGAGCGCGTCGAGTTTTGCGTCGCGTACAAATTCTTTCACTTCTGTTCTGTATTCATGAATTTTGTCTTTTGCCTCTGCCTTTCCAAGTGTCGCGTCCACCTGGAGTTGCTCTAATTTTGTCACCAGTTTTTTTAGACCGTTTATAAGGCCGTCGGCTATGTGTTTATTGTTTTCCATCGTCGTTATTTTTAGTCAAAATTACGGAGGAATGGAGGCGAGGGCAATGACGGACAACAGGACCCGGCATGATCCTTATCAGTTTTTAGGAATTGGTCAGATCTTCACCCCAACTACGCAAACATCGTCTAATTGTTCTAAGTTGCCCTTCCAGCTCTCAAAAGAATTGGTAATGGCAGTTAATTGTTCATTGAGCGGTTTAGATGAATTTGCAATGATCAAGTCTTGCAGCTGCTTGTATTTATATTTCTTTCCGTTAGGTCCTCCAAATTGATCACAATAACCGTCGGAGAACATGTAGAGAACATCATTCTCAATATATTGCATTTCGTGCTGCGTGAATTCTTTGAATTCTTTAGACCGAACGCCTCCTATAGCAAATTTATTTTGCTTTAACTCCATCAATTGATCTCCACGTTTTAATATCAATGGTCGGTTTGCGCCGGCATAATACAATTTCTTTTCCTTTTTATTGATCACACATACACTAATATCCATTCCGTCGTTGTACTCTTGCGAGTCACCCTTTTTATTTAAAGCGTTTGTGACGCGCTTGTCCAACATTGCTAAAATATCCGCCGGGTTCAAGATTAATTCTTCGAGAATGATCTGATTCAAGAGATTATGTCCTAAAATTGACATGAACGCTCCTGGCACTCCATGGCCAGTACAGTCGCCAACAATAATTATAGTGTGATCCTTTACCTTATCGAACCAATAAAAATCTCCGCTTACAATGTCTTTTGGTCTAAATAGCACAAATGATTCCGCGAAGTATTCATTCAGTCGCTGCGTTAAAGGGAAAACAGCTTCCTGCAAACGCTTGGCATACAAAATACTGTCTGTAATATCTTTATTTTTTTCTTTTATTATCGCGTTTTGATAATTGATCTCGTTCACCTGTTTTGAAAGCAACTGACTTGTTTTTCTTTTGTTCACAAAGGCTGTAATTGAAACTCCGGCAATCACAAGAACAAGTAAACCCCCAATGATCAAATAATTCTTTTGAGTTGATTGGCGCGCCAGCTCCATCGATTGCATGGCTTTATCCTTGTTCAGCAAACTGATCTCCTGTTCTTTCTTCTCAGTATCATACTTGGTCTCGATCTCATTCAAGTATCTTTTGTTATCCAAACTATTCAAACTGTCTTCAAGCTGGCGATAATCGAGAAAATTATAGAACGCCTCCTTATAGTTCTTCATTTCTGCATAGGTGAATGCAATGTCGTGTTTTATCTCCGACTGGTAAAGTAACTGCTTGGTCTCCACTTTTGTTGAGGCCAACATTGCTTTGTCAAAATAATCAAGGGCTTTTTTATACTGAGCAAGCTTGGTGTAGTATCGCCCAAGCGCCGCGTACAGCCAGGTGGCTTTATCAACCTCATTCATTTCTTCATAGATCGTTAAAGCGCGCTCGCAATATTCTATCGCTTTCTTATAATCCTTTCTATCTGAATAATTGCTGGAGATATTTCCTAACATGAGCGCGATGGATTTCTTTCTTTTCAATTGGGTATAAATATCCAGCGCCTTCAATTCATAATCTAATTCTTTGTCCAGATCGCCTTTAGTTCCGTACATTGCTGCGCACAGATAAAGCGCCTCGGCTTCCAATGTTTTATCGCCAATATCTTTCGCCAGCTTTAATTCTTTTTCATAATAATCCAAGGCCTTGTCATACATATCCTGGCGTTTGAATACAGAACCTATATAATGAAGCAAATGACCATAGTCTACATTCATCCATTTGTTTTCTTCATAGTAACGTTGCGATTTAATATAATTATCCATAGCCTGTCGATAGTCGCCCAGGTCATAATGCGCTCGGCCTTTTTGCATGTAAAGTGAACTCAGTGACTTTTCATTCTTTAGCGATGTGTGAGCAATGGCGCTATCAAAATAGGGGAGGCTTTGTTTTGAGAATTCTTCGTTATGTAATACATCGGCAATTTTTGAAAAGAAATGCGCGATCCACTCTTCCGATCGGTTCTTCTGAGCTAATTTGAGACCATCTGTATAGTTTTGTTTAGAAAGATTTAACGACCCCGCTTTATAACAAATTCTTCCAAGTTTATCGTAACTGCGTAGTACAAAAGACTGATCGGAAAACGAATTTAGTTTATAGGTCAGCTTTCGGATCTCTCTAAAACCATTGATCGTATCGTTATTCATTAGTATATCAACGAGATGGAGATGCGCCGTGATCTTGATGGTGTCGTGTTTGCCCGTTTTTACAATAGAGTAAAGTGAATCCAATTCGCTTTTGTCCTGAGCGCAGAATAGATCTACAAATAGGCAAAATAAAATGATGTAGCGTAAAGGCTTGAACATAAATTAAACTCAAACTCTTATCCCTATCACGCACACATCGTCTACCTGGTCGAGTTGAGCTTTCCAATTTACGAATTTTTCCTTCAAGATCGACAACTGCTCTGAAGGCTCTCTTGAAGCATTACGTATTAGAATTTCCTCAAATTGCTTGTACTTGAACTTTTTACCTTTTGGACCACCAAACTGGTCGGCGTAGCCATCGGTAAAAAGGTAAAGCATATCGTTTTTCTCGAGTTGGAGAAGGTGAGTGGTAAATGGCTTTGGATTATCAAAAAGACCGATAGGCTGTTTGTCGGCTTTTATTTCAACAAAATTCCCTTTATGAATGTAACATAATGAATTGTTGGCGCCTGCCCAAGTTACCTGGCCGTTTTTTCTTGAAATGCACAAAAGACTAATATCCATTCCGTCTTTAACTTCTTCTCCACTTTTTTTGAGAGTTTCCACAACCAATAGTCTCGCTTTATCAAGTATATCACCGGGTTTACTCAAATCAAATTCTTTTACGCAACGGGTCAAGGAATTGGAACACACTACACTCATCAAAGCGCCCGGAACTCCATGTCCTGTACAGTCAGCCGCAGCGTAGAAAATATGTTCATCAGTAACCTCGAAAAAATAAAAATCTCCGGCAACTATATCTTTAGGAAGATACAATAGAAAACTTTCAGGTAAATACTTTTTAATACTTTCTTCACGCGCTAAAATGGCGTTTTGAATTCGTTTGGCGTAGTTAATGGAATCAAGGATCTCTTTTTGCTTATCTTCCACTAATTCCTTTTGTTTGGCAATGATCTCGGAAGATTCTTTTTTTTGTTTGTAAGCGCGGTAGGAAATGAGTAGAAGAATAACAATGGCTCCAATCCCTAACAGTAAAAAATTCTGCTGTTTGGTTTTGGATTCGATCTCGAACGATTGCTCCAATAAACGTTTTTCCTTCTTAGAAAGATCGTATTCAAATTCCACCTGCAACATTTTGCCTTTTTGCTGTTCCATGCCTAGAGAGTCCTCGTAAGCTTTGAACAAAACATGATCTTCGAGAGCCTTGGCATAGTTGCCGCTCAACTTATAAATGTCGGAGAGTGACTTATAACAGTCGCGTCTCATCTCCAAAAGATTCAAGGTATCGGCATACTTCAAACAAACTTCAAAGGTCTTTATGGCAGAGTCTAGTTTGTTTTGTGCTTTATAGATCTGACCGATCTCATTAAGCGCATTACAGACCCCAAGGGGATTCTTGATGCTTTTATAGATCCTTAATGACTCAAAGGCGTTAGTTTGAGCGGCATTGTACTTATTCAATTTTCGAAAAGCTTCCGCAACTCCCGAAAGCGCGTTAGCCATTTCTGATTTTTTGTCCACGTGTTCGTATAGTTCTGCCGCTTTATTTCCATACCACAACGCGCTATCGTGCTCTTTAGTGGCCATGCAAACGATCATGAGATTAACATAGGAATTTGCCTGCTTAAATTCATCTTTTCCCTGAAAACGATGAGCCCTTACTGTATGATAGTAAGCCTGGGCTTGCTTTAAATTTCCTTTTCGAAGGCTAATATTTCCAAGTAAGGAATAAACGTTGAATTTTTCTTCCTCCATTTTTAATTCGCTTAGCAGATCAAGAAACTCGAAGCAATATTTTTCCGATCTGTCGTACATCCCTTTTATTATGCAGTATTGGGTAAGCGACCTATAGATCCTTGGCATACCTTTTTTAAACTCCAATCGTTTTGCCAAATTGAGTGCCGAAATAAAATAATTAATGTGTTCCTTAGATTGAAAAATGTCATATCGCCGCCCCAATTCAAATAAAGCGTTCACTTTATTAGTGTCATCGGGTAATTTTTTTATAAGCGCATTCAGAGAATCGATCGCGCGAGAATTCTGCGCCTTACAGATTGCAAAGCCAAAAACCACAATAGCTATAACGAAGAATTTTTTCATCCAATTTTTATTCCGAATAGTAATACGTCATCAACTTGCTCTAGTTCACCTTTCCAAACATCAAAATGCTCCGTTAGCTTTTGCTTTTGTTCCTGCATAGACAAATGAGAGATCGACATCAACAATTTTGTAAGTTCGCTCACTTTGAACTTCTTTCCACGGGATCCACCAAATTGGTCGGCGTAACCATCCGTATAAAGATAAAGAGTATCGTTAGTACCAACTGTTAAATTAAATAGTCGAAAAACGCCGTCTTTGATGCTCTTTCCCACAGGCATCTTATCTGTATCAAGCTGTTTTGCCTCAGAGCCCGAAATTAAAAGCGGTTTGTTATTAGCAGCGGCGTATGAGATCTGTTTGGTAATTGTATCTATACAAAGTAGAACGCCGTCAAAACCATCCTGCTGGCCTTCTTTACTTATGCTATCGATCAATTGTTGGCGAACATAATTGAATATGGCATCAGGTTTAGTTAAGCCCTTTTCATTAAGCGCCTCGTTTAAAAAGTTTATATTTAATAAACTCATGAAAGCGCCCGGAACACCATGGCCTGTGCTATCGCAAACAGCAAAGTACAGAAGGTCTCCTTTTTTAGCAACCCAATAAAAATCGCCACTCACAATATCCTTGGGCATAAATAAATTAAAATGCTCTTTGATACAAGAATTGATCACTTGATCTTGTGTGAGCAAAGCGGTTTGAATACGGCGCGCGTAGGTTAAGGAATCAAAGATCTCCTTTTGCTTTTTCTCAACCAGATCCTTTTGGAACGTGATAACTTCGTTTGCTTTTTGCTTTTCTTTGTAATTTTTGAATACAAAGAAGAGGAGGAGTAATATGATAACTAATACGCCGCTAATGATGTATTTGTAATTTTTCTCGGTTCTTAATTGGTTTTCCTTGGCGCGAACCTCTACCTCATGCTTTATGGAATCGCGTACTTTTATTTTATTGAAGGTATAATTAAGCTGGATCTCGGTGATCTCTTTGGTTTTGTCGCCATTTGTAATGCTATCCGAAAGTTCCTTTCCCAATTTATAGTATTTAAATGCGCTGGCCACGTCAGCATTTCCATCGTAAGCGTCCGATAAATGAAAGGCAATGTCGCGTTGAGAGGTAAGCGAATTTATTTTCTTGGCGAAGAAGAGCGCCTTTTGAAGTGTGTCTATGGCTTTTGTCCACTTTTTTTGACGAATGAAGGTATTCGCCATGTATCCCAGTGTAATTGGAATGCTGTTCTCATCCTCACGCGCGTACCAGATCTTAATGGCCTTCGCATAATATATCAGCGCCAGGTTATCGTTCTTAAGTTCATGATAAGCAAGTCCAATATTTTCACTGTTCACAGCTATATTGAATTCTTCCTGCATTTTATTACTTATCTCCAAAGCTTTGAAAAAGAATTTAAGCGCGGCGGTGTTATTATGTTCATCTAAGTAGGTGAGACCAATATTATTGTAAATGGAGCCTTGGCCCGGGAGAAATCCAATTTCTTTATATACCTCCAAACTTTTTGTATAGTATTCGATTGCTTTTCCAGGGTCTTTTTCGATAGCAGCCAAAATAGCGATCCCGTTAAATATCCCGGCTTTTTGTTTTTTGAAATTGTTTCGCTCAGCGATCTCTAAAGCATTATAGTAATATTCCGACGAGCGATTGTATACTCCTTTTTCGCGTTCAACCAAACCAAGTCGCAACAGGAAGTCGCATTGATAGCGAATATTCTTGATGTCGATCGATCTTGAATAGCCACTCTTGAAGAATGAGAGCGAAGTATCGAGTTGCCCTTTGTTATAGTAAAAATTCCCAATGGCGAGATATGTTTTTAATAAGGATGTGTCCTTTGCAATTTTTAATTGAGAGCGTAACGAATCAATGTTTTGCGCTTTTAATGCAGGACATAGAAGTACAATGGCCAAAAAGTATATGATCGTTCTTCTCAAGCTCATATTTTGATCCCTATCACCAAAACATCATCAACTTGTTCCAGCTGTCCTTTCCACGAATCAAATGTTTGAGAGAGTTTTTCTTTACACGTTGAACCCTCGTTCAAATTGAGAGTAGAAAGCAGATCATTCATTCGTTTATATAGGAATTTTTTTCCATCGGGTCCGCCAAATTGATCAGCGTAACCATCAGTATATAAAAACAAGGCGTCTTTGCTTTCGAGTTGGATATCATGACAGGTAAATGAATTTAGTCTTTCACCTTTTCCTACCGGCATTTTATCTTTCGCCAATTCGTTTACAATTCCATCCCTAATGACCACCGGAGCATTGTGTGCAGCTGAATAACTTAGTTTTCCGGTACGTTTATTGAGGCAGAGCAAGATCCCGTCAAATCCATCTTGTTGGCCCTCTTTGCTAATACTGTTAACCAAACGTTCGCGCACATAATTAAAAACTTGGTTAGGTTCAGTGATGTTTTTTTCGTTGATGGCTTCGTTTAGAAAATTTATATTAAGTAAACTCATAAAAGCACCCGGAACACCGTGCCCGGTACTATCGCATACCGCCAGGTAAAAAAGATCATCCTTCTTTGTTGCCCAATAAAAATCACCACTAACAATATCTTTTGGCTTAAAGAATATGACATTACTTTTTACATTCTGGTCCAACATTTCCTGATGTGAAAGCAAAGCATCCTGGATCCTTTTGGCATAATGAATAGAGTCGAGTATCTCTTTTTGCTTTTCTTCGATGATCTCACTTTTAACTTCCACTTCCTTTTTCTGAACTTCAATAAGCGCTTTTTGCTTACGAGTAACACTCAGGCGGTTGAACAGTAATATCGAAAACACACAAACGATCAGTAACCCAAACACAATAGCGTAATTAATTATTTTTTGCTGTTTTATTTGGGTGGTTTGAAGCTCTTTGTCCTTATTCAGTAAAGCGATCTCTTTTTCTTTCTTATCAGTGTCATATTTTGTTTGGAGTTCATTCAACTGAAAAGCCGTTGATTCGGTAATGAGACTATCTTTTACCTTCACATATTCTTTTAAGTACATCACGGCGCTCTTATAATCCTTAACAGACATGTAATGTTCATACAGGGCATTGTAATTCAGTTTTACCTGATCAACGTCGCCCGATTCGATGGACATATCGAGTGCTTTTTCAAGGTACATTTTTGCTTTATCTATTTGTTTTACCTCAGAGTACAACTGGCCCAGGTTCCCATAAATATTTGAAAGGGCACCTCTGTCGTTAACACTTTCGGCAAGACTGGCGCATTTTAGAAAATACTTCAGCCCGTTCTTGTAGTCGCCCTTAAGCGAGTAAAGAGAGCCAATATTTCCGGTGGCATTGATCTGCGATTTTACATTATTTAAACGCTCGCTTATCTCAAGCGACTTTTTTGTGTACTCTATCGCTTCATCCATCTTATTCTGCTTTACGAGCACACGTCCAAAATTGAGGTAAATGGCGGCTAACCCATAGTCATCCTTCATTTCCTCTTTTATCTTCAGTGCTTTTAAAAGGTACTCATTCTCTTGATCAATATTATTCAAGCGACCAAAAATATTGGATATTCCGATAAGCGCGTCGGCCGCATCTATTTTAAAATTATTCTTTTCAAAGATCGCCAGGGATGCGAAGAAATTATTTTGAGCCGTTTTGTAATCTCCCAGATGCGTGTACGCTACACCAACCAGGTAAGTGAGTTTTCCAATATTGTATGGATCTTTTAGTTCTTTGTAAAACGTAAGTGATGTTTGATATAGCTCAAGCGTTTTTTTGTAATCGCCTTTCTGATAGGCCAGGAAACCCAACAATCTGGTTGAAGCTGCTTTTCCTTTCAGGAAGTCGATCTTATTGGACAGTTCATTCGCTGTTTGGGCGTATCCTAATGATGAGTCTACTAACCTGCTTCTGTAAAATTCACCAATACGCAATAAAGCTTTTATGCGCGACGTATCATTTTTAGCCTCTACTAATTTTTGTCTTAGAGAATCGGGAGTTTGCGCCAAGCCAAAAAATGAGTTGAGCACAAACAACAAACAAACACATATTTTAAAACTGCGAAGGCTCAAGCGGGTTATTATTGTTTTTTCTTTTGTACCATAGTTAAAATGGTAGCTATACCTACAGTTTCCCCGGTTGTTCCTTCCACACCTAACTGATCGCGCACGCTTTGTTCGCTGGCGTCGTAAATATCTACCAACCATTTTACGATTCCCACTTTTACCTCTTTACCATTGGCTGCGGTGAGTGGTTTATCATTCTCAATTTTTTCTTTACAAGTGAATCGTACGCCGATGGTCATGCCCGGGTAAATTGGTTTTGTAAAACGACATTCATCAATTCCATAATTCAAAAGAACCGGACCTTTTGGCGGATCAACAAACAATCCGGCGGCGCGAGACAAAACAAAATAGCCGTGAGCAACCGTGCGTTTAAAAATTGTACCATCTAAAGATTCAGGTTGTAAATGCGCGTAGAATTTATCTCCACTTAATTCAGCAAAGTTTAATATATCGTCTTCCGCCACCGTATGCGTAGGGGTGATGAGTGTTTCACTTACTTCAAGATCTTCAAAATACTGACGGAACGGATGAATATTTTTGATCTTATGTTTTCCGCCGTACTGATAGTTATTTAAAATGTTTGTAATAGTTGTTGGCGAACCTTGAATGGCGGTGCGTTGTAAATAATGGAACACGCCGCGTTTTCCACCCATTTCTTCTCCGCCTCCTGCGCGACCAGGACCACCGTGAACCAACATAGGCATTGGCGAACCATGACCTGTACTTTCTTTTGCGCAATCACTATTCAAAACTAAAATTCTTCCATGCATACATGCCGCACCAATAGTGTAATCACGCGCAACCTTATCATCTGCAGTAACAATGGAACTCACTAAACTTCCTTTTCCGAGTTTACTTAATTCAATGGCTTCCGAAATGTCTTTGTACGGCATAATGGTGCTTACCGGACCAAACGCTTCCACATTGTGACAATCAGTATTTACAAATGGCTTATCGTTCAAGAAAATAATTGGTGGCATAAAGCAGCCTTTTGTTTTATCGGCTCCCTTTACTTCAAACTTTTCAAAATCACCTATTACTATTCGTTGCGACTTACTTAGTAATTCCACTTTTTCTTTTACTTCTATCAATTGTGATCTCCCTGCAAGCGATCCCATTTTCACGCCTTCCACATTTGGATCTCCAATGACAGTTTGCGCTAAACGTTTTCCTAAGGCGATCTGAACATCTTCCACAAATTTTTCAGGAACAATGATGCGACGTACGGCTGTACACTTTTGGCCAGCCTTGGTTGTGATCTCGCGAGCCACTTCTTTAATGAAGATATCAAACTCAGGTTTGTATGGATTTACATCACTTCCAAGCACGCAACAATTCAAAGAGTCAGCTTCCATATTGAAATGAACTGATTCTTCAAGTATACGTGGATGCGATTTCAACATTTTTCCTGTTGAAGCAGAACCGGTAAATGTAACCACGTCCTGATTGATCACATGATCTAAAATTCCATTGGCACTTCCGCAGATCAATTGCAAAGCTCCTTCGGGAACAATTTTACTCGCGATAATTTCTTTCACTACCGCTTCGGTTAAAAAAGAGGTAAGTGTAGCGGGCTTAACAATTGCCGGAACTCCCGCAAACCAATTCACCGCTATCTTTTCCAACATTCCCCAAACAGGAAAGTTGAAAGCATTGATGTGAATAGCAACTCCCTCTTTTGGCACACAAATATGGTGACCAATAAAAGTGTTGTTCTTTGACAAACGCGCTGCATCCCCGTCAAAACAAAATGTTTCGTTTGGAAATTGACGGCGAAGAGAAGCATAGGTAAATAAATTTCCAATTCCTCCTTCAATATCCACCCAACTGTCAATCTTAGTTGCTCCCGTAGCCCAACTGATCTTATAAAAAATATCTTTTTTAGAGAGTAGGTGAGTGGCCAGTGCTTTAAGCATCATGCCACGCTCAAAGAACGTCATTTTGCGGAGTTTTGGTCCACCAACCGTGCGGGCATATTCCAACATCTTTCCGAAATCCAGACCTTTACTGGATGCCGTAGCTACAAGATCTCCGTTAATAGCGTTGAATAATTCTGTTCCCTTATCGGCCCCCGCAACCCATTGTCCGCAGGCGTAGTTCTTAAGTGATTCCATACAATATAGAGGTGTTTTGAATGTGTTTTGTTTGAGCTAAATATAAGAATAGTTTTATAGGAATAAAATTGAAGATACTCTGTTTTTATTGGGTAAAATTGCTATTTTTGAGATGGAATGACAAAGCTTAAACAATGGTTCATAGGCGATTACCTTGCAAAGACCCCGGATGTGTTTGCCAAGGCTAAAATTGAGCTGCTTTACAACTATTGCTTTTATTACTTTATACTGGGTGGCTTGTTCTATGTTGGGCTTTTCTTTATGCATTTGCATTACCACATTGCCGTTGTTTCACTGGCTGTTGTTGGTTTGGCGTGTGTGCCTTTTATTTTAAAACGCACCGAAAATCTCAGGTTCGCGTCAATTTTTCTTATCGTTTTACAGATCGTTATATCTTGTGGCAGCATGGCTATTCAGCAGGGTAAACAGGATATGACCGGCGGTTTATGGATGGCCGTTTACATTGCGATGGCCTTATTTTTATTCGAACGTAAGTGGGGGGTGATCTTGATCCTGATTATGTTCGCCTGTGGTGGAATAGTGGTGGCGATTTCCAAACATTATGTAGTTCCCGATAACGAAAAATTGCATGATACTCCCGACGCTTTCCTTACGCCTCTGCTGTTACTGATCATGATCGTTTGGCAATTTTTGAAGGCCAGGGCAGAGGCTGAAACACATATTAGAGAACAGCGCCTGAAATTGGAGATCAATTCTCGCGAGCTGTCGGAAAGAAATAAGGATGTAACCGACAGTATCAATTACGCGATGCGTATTCAACGCGCGGTTCTACCCCACGAAGAAACAATTTATAGAAGTATTCCATTGTCGTTCATGTTTTATAAGCCTAAGGATATAGTAAGTGGAGATTTCTTTTGGTTCCATGAGATCAGCAGGGATGAATACATTTTAGTTTGCGCCGATTGTACAGGGCATGGTGTACCCGGAGCATTTATGACAGTAATTGGTAGTAACTTATTGAACCAAACGGTGATCGATAATAAGATATATGAACCGGGAAAAATATTGTGTGAGTTAGATAACCAGATCAATTTTACGTTGAAGCAACAAAAAGATCACAACGTAAGTGTGCAGGATGGAATGGATCTAACATTATTAAAAGTAAATAAAGTAAAAAAAGAATTGGTCATCACATCCGCAAAACGTCCGGTTATTTTTATCAGAAACGGTGAGTTAAAAGAGATCCGCGGAAGTAAATTCTCTTTAGGCGGAATGCGCAGCGGTGAAAAAGTTTTTGAAGAGCACACCATCACTTATCAGGAAGAAGATATGCTGTATCTCTTTACAGATGGATATGCCGATCAATTTGGAGGCGAAAAGGCAAAGAAATTTTCTTCAAAGCGTTTGCGTGAGTTGTTCTTGGAGGTACATAAACAATCCATGATCTCGCAAAAGGAAAAAGTAGCCAAAACAACTGCAGATTGGCAGAGAGATCTGGAACAAGTGGATGATATGTTGGTAGTTGGGATCAAATTTTAATATTTAAGGAATTTTAAGAGATTTATCGGATATTTAGCATCATAATTGACTATGAAACACAAAAACCAAACTATGAAAAGAATAATTACAACATTAGCAATTACCGTTGCTTTTACAGCCAACTTACTAGCACAGGATCTTGGCAAGATCGTTATACACACCGCAAATGATTCCTATCCAAAGATCATTGCGTCGCTTAACGGCGTTAGGTTAAGTAATGATTATGCACATTCGATCACATTCAGTATGTTGGATGAGTATCAATACCGCGTAAAAATACTTTTTTCGGGTTCTACAACCATGATCAGTTATACATTGCAAAGCGAACCAAAGTATACCTCAAAATACGTGATCATGAAAGATAATTTTGGGAATTACGCAATAATGTTAGAAAGTAAATCCTTGATGGCAATGGATGATCAAAATGTACCAACGCAAACCTTAACCCCAACCAATACTTTGGCAACGGTTCCAGCAACATTGGTAACAACCAAAACACCAACAGTGGCGCCAACAACTACAGTGATCACGGCAATTTCCGATGCGGATTTTAATGACCGCATGAATTCGGCAAAAAAAGCTTCATTTGACAGAGATAAGATCGCGAAAATCAAACAACTTTTTGAGGCGGAGTATTTAAATACAAATCAGGTTGGAAGTATGATGAAGATATTTGCATTTGACGATGATAAAATGGATGTTGCTAAATGGTGCTATAAACGAACCATAGATAAAAAGAATTATTTTAAAGTGGAAGATCAATTTTCATTTGATAGATACAAAAAAGATCTTGGAGATTGGGTTAGTAAGCAGCCGAAGTAAGATTCGTAAGGTGCTTCAACAAGCTCAGCGATCAATTCTTAAGAAGTGAATTTATAACCAACGCCGCGAATAGAATGAAAATGTTGCGGTTCTTTGGGATTGGATTCAAAATATTTTCTAAAATTCAAAATGTAATTGTCTATGGTGCGAGCCGACGGATTTTCGTCGGCCGTCCATAGTTTTTCAATAATTGTATCGCGTGAAATAACTTTGTTCTCGTTGGCGGTCAATAACTGCAACAAACCGATCTCGCGTTTTGAAATAGTGTGCTTTTCTTTTTTAATGTCAATTATTTCAAACGTATCGTAGTTAATGCTGCCATTCTTGAACGTAAATAGTTTTTGATCCCTGGCCGGATAGCGTTTTAATACATTTTGAATGCGTAGCAGTAATTCTTCCAGATCAAACGGTTTGGTCAAATAATCGTCGGCGCCAAGCTTAAGCCCCGAGATCTTGTCCATATTTTGATTTTTTGCCGTTAAGAAAATGATAGGGACATTAGAGTTCTGGTTTTTGAAGTTTTTATAAAGATCATATCCGTTGATCTCGGGTAGCATCACGTCGAGTAGAACCAGATTTATCTGATCCATATATTCTTTAAAGATCTTAACGGCGCTGGTTCCGGTATCTGCTGTAATTACTTTGTAATTCTCAATTTCCAGGTTAAGTTTCAGGGTGTCCTGGATGGCTTTTTCGTCCTCAACAATGAATATGGTAGAACCTTGCATGAGCGGCAAAATTAGGCATTTTCCCACTGAAAATGAGCCCTTTGACTACATTATTTTTACTATAATAAATATTATGTTAAGTAACCACGGCAAATAAAATAACCCCTAAGGGCTATTCTATTTTTTAAATGCTTTTCTTGGTCTCAGTGTTTACTTTAGAATATGCTGGACACTTTTCGTGGCTTTTGCATGAAGTAAATGATCCTGCTACTAAGGCAACAGCTACGATAGATAACAAAAACTTTTTCATAGTTAGATTAGATTATGTTTGTAAATATATAATTTAAATTTGAAACTCAATAATAATTTCTATTAACAATTCCTGTGCCGAATCCCCTATATTTTATAAGCTAAATTTATGGAAAAGCCGCAAATTAACGTCTTTTAAACACAAATGCCCTCCATTTTCAAATACCCGCTCTTCCTTGTCCTGCTTGCCTTTGGGCCCTTTGCCTTCTCGCAAAGCGGCATCTGCGTAGTTAAAGGAAAAGTTACAACTGAGGCCGGTAAAGTTATTGAACTTGTGGCTCTTAAACTCAATCAATTTAACGTAGGCTTCACTAATAAATATGGAGAATTTCAGTTCAAAATTTCAAAGAATAATTCCTATTCTTTTAGTACACATCATCTCACCTTCGAAAGTTTTATAACCCAGTTAAAACCCGGTTCAAAGGACACTCTTTTCTTATCCATTCAACTCAAAGAACGGTTGATCTCCTTTGATCCTATTGAGGTCACAGCCATAAATAAGCCCGAAACCCTGGTTGGTAAACCTTTTTACAGTATTTACGACTTTGATTTTTACGAGGATAAGTTTGTTTTGCTCACTGCCAGGAACTCCTTAACCAAAGCCGATATCCGCCTCACTGATTACTCGGGAAAAGAATTTATGAGTTTGCCGGTCCCATCTTACGCCCGTGAAGCACAAAAATTCTTTCACGACTATTTGGGCTACACCAATTTGCTTTGCAAAGACACTATTCTTCGTATCGAGATCAGCGATAACTTTTTTCTTATAACGGGAATTACAAAAAAAGAATACGAACGCGCCTTGCGCCCGGTGAATGATACGGCTAACGGAAATCTATATTACAACGATCAAGATCCTTTGTATCCGGCTTTCAATTACTACTATTTCAGCAAAAGCGATCCAAAGAATCATAAACTTCTTTTAACTGTTACTAACAAACCTCTAATGGACCAATACAATTTCGAGTACTATTATCTTCCGCCTCGTCAACAGCTCGAAGCCCGACGAATTGCTCAGGCATTTAAGGTTGATAAACATATTGTTGCCGCACTTATGAATGGATTCACTTCTTCCCAATTTTACGAACCCCTGTATGCTCCGCTTTTTATTTTGAAGGATACCTTGTGCTTATTTAATCATTATAACGATCGCATCTTTCATTTCAATAAAGAAAATGTGTTGATCGACAGCGTCACCATTAATTACCATCATCCTAAGAACTGGCACACCTGGAAAAAGCAATTGTATGTGGATAATACCGAAGGTAAAGTGTACGCTTTGTTTAAAAATGGCGCTAATGTTTCATTAAAATTAATTGATCACCAAACAGGAAAGATAAAAGGCGTTCATAAGTTTGCGAATATTACCGCCGATAAAATAAAGATCAAAGATGGCTACGCGTACTACATTTACCGACCATTTGAAAGTACACAAGAGAAATTTCTTTATAGGGAGATCATTAGAATTGTTCAGAATTAGTTTTTGGGCGTGCCCCCTCACCGAAAACACTCTGGAAGTTCGGGTCGGGCTGGAGTTTATCCTGAGCTCGTCGAAGGACAACTCGCTCTTTTTTGTTCGTACCTCACAAAAAAAGGAGCTCAAACAATGGCTCAATCCCTCACGCGTGCATGGAATTACCCGCTTTACTCATTCCTGGTTGTGCGCCAATAAAAACTAGTAACGGCAAATTAATTATTTTGTACCGAGTATAAATTCGCTCATTCTGTCGCCAATAACTTTGCTTACATGTTGAGCGTTATTTAAATCTTGAGGTTTGGCTGTGCCTGTTCCTTCAAAGAACATGTGATCCAAATTCTCTATCCAGTATGGTTTGAAGTTAGTTTTTCCTTTCATCGCATCTGTCCAAAGATCAAAATCCTTCTTCGTCACATTATAATCTCTTCCTCCTTGCAATAAAATTGTTGGCAGCGTTAATTTCTTTCCTTCCTCTATCACTTTATAATTTCGATCGAACAACCAATATTTCGCTTTTATTCCAAAAGGCAACATCACTTTGCTTTTTAAAGTAAGATCAGGTTTCAAGGCGTTGTTTATTTGCCATTTAATAGCATTGTGAACTTTTTCGGTCTCCGCTTTTTCCTCAGGCGGCGTAACACTTAAAATGTAATCCAATTGTTCAGGTAAAATAGTAAGTAAATTTCTTCCGGGAGCTGCTAACAATATCAGCCCTTTTACACCTTTACATTTTGGAACGATCAACGGCGCGCACATAGCGCCCAAGCTATGTCCGGCAATGAAAATCCGATTCGAATCTAACTCTTTCACTTTTTTCAACATTAAAAATGCTTCCATAGCATCCTCAACCACCTCGGTATTATAATCCATACTATCAACCGGGAATGGATCATTGTATTGGTAGACAAAAGTGCGTTTATCATAAATAAATACGGCAATTCCCTTTTGTACTAATTGCAACGCGATATCAAGATACACTTTGTTCTTTCCAATAGTTCCAAATCTATCTTGTGGCCCGCTGCCATGCACTAACATTACTACCGGACATTTTTTTGCATTGTTTGGCAGGTATAAACTTCCGGGCAATTGATAAAACGCGCTAGTTGGCACCGTCATTTCGCGACGCGTAAAGTTTGAATTAGTTAATGGCTCTTGAACATAGAACCATTGTTTGGAGAACGTATCAATAGAAAATCGTGTGATATAGGATCCTTGATCGTAGTGATGATACCATAAATATTTTCCGTCCTTTACTTTAATAGCAGTGCAAGTTGCCATTTTACATCCTTCCGTATCCAATTCTGTTTTTTCAATAGCTACAATTGGCCCATGATCCTTAATAAATCTCTGGATCTGCTTATCGGTTTGTTGTTCCACCATTCTTCCCCAGAAAGTTGTATCAAAAAAGCGGTAATTCTTATAGGGTTCGTTACGCTTAACGGCGCCAATGAACTGTTTAGTAAGCTTTTTATAAGGGTTTACTTCATCTTGTGCTTTAGCTACGGTTAAAAGTATCAAAACAGCAAGGGCAAATTTTAGTGTAATTTTTAACATCGTTCCTTTATAATTATATGGTCAAGGTATGTTCTTTACTCACAATCTCAAACATTATTTATTAAATTTGAATGAACCAAATAAATTCTAAACATGAAAAAATTATACATTTTTATTTTTGCTTCGGTTATTGGGTTTAACGCAAAAGCCCAACTAACCCTAACAAAAGCAAACAACTGCCCTGTTCCGGGCACCATTGAAATAGATACTTATTTTGATTCTACCACTACAGTTCCAAAAACTACCGGAACAAATAAAAGCTGGAACTTCACTTCATTAGTAACCACTACGGCGTCGAGCGGCACGTATTCATACGTTACGGCAAGCTCCACTCCTTCGGCGAGTTCATTTCCGAGCGCTACGTTGGCTACTAACGATGGCAACGGCAGCTACAACTATTACAATTCGCAAAGCGCTTACCTTGATATGGTGGGAACTGCGGATGTAACAAATAATTCTAAAGAAACGCTTTCTAATCCTATCAGATGGATGGTGTGGCCTTTCACTTTTGGAACAACCAATAACGATAATTTTGTTGGAACTGCACAGTTTGGAACCCTCACAGTAAACGAAAGTGGAAACATGAATATTTCGGGCACTGGTACCGGAACTGTAACGCTTCCCGGAGGAATGAAGTACACCAATTGTTTGCAGATAACCAGAACATTTACGTATGTGATAGGGGTACCGTTTTCGTGGACCATCACTAACACCAGTTATGAGTATTGGTCGGGTGCTTTTAAAACTCCGATAATTGCACTAACCTACATTAGCTTAGACGATGGCAGTTCGGTTTCACCGGATTTTCAAGTAACGGTTAATGCGACAGCTAACGTTGGAATTGAAGAGCAGCAAATGGATGCGGAAAATTTCGTTGTGTTTCCTAATCCGGCAAAAGAGAAATTGAGTCTAATTTTCAAAGACAATTCTGTTGCTGAAGAAATTGAGCTGTATGACGTGGCCGGAAAATTAATTCTTTCGGAAAAAAATAGAAATACGCTTGATGTTTCGGAATTGCATAAAGGAATTTATGTGGTCAAAATAAAAAGCAAAAACCGTAACGTGCAAAAGCAAGTGATCATTACTGAATAATTATTGAATTATTATTTTCTTGCATTTACCGTCAATTCGCCTAAAAACCGGGTATTATCCTTCATCCTAAATCAATATAAAGTATTGATAACCAGTAAAATATATAAATTTGTAAGTTTACAGATTGTATTGTATATTTGTCATCCCAAATTATTGAAACTTATACAGATACTATGAAAAAGGAAATTCACCCAGACAGCTACAGATTATGCGTATTTAAAGACATGAGTAATGGTTACGCGTTTTTAACCCGTTCTTGCGCAGAAACAAAAGAAACTTTGAAGTGGGAAGACGGAAATGAATATCCTTTGGTAAAATTAGATATCTCTATGACATCTCACCCATTCTACACTGGTAAACAAGTGTTAGTGGATACTGCAGGTCGCGTTGATAAATTCCGCACGCGTTATTCAAAAAAGAAATAATTCATTGAAACTATATTTAGAGAGCCCTCAACAAACGTTGAGGGTTTTTTATTTGGTGAAATAATAAAGAATGGCGTTGTAATAACTGCGCGCCACTTTGATCACACGATCATTGGTTTTAATTCCATAAATGGTCACCGTATTTTTCATCAGCCAATCACACTCGTTCACATTATCCTGATACAAACTCTCACCATAAACCAATGGGGAATTTATCTTGTTACACAATATCAGTTGGCGACAATAAACCCCTTTTTGACTTGTGCTGATGCAATTGCTTTTCAAATAATCGGCATCGCTCGCGTTCGCAGCGGGAATTCCGAGACTCTCTGAAAATTCTTTTACGGTAAGTCCTGATAACTTTTCGGAATTGTTCAACTGCGAACTAAATAGCAAGCGAAGGAAATTGATCTTCGACTCTATATTGTCCAAACGATCGGAAGTAAAACATCCGCCAATAAAGGCCATGGTGTAATCATTTGTGCTAGTTTTTTTCCAGGGCACATTCTTTTCATCCACATTATAATGGATCACACAACTTGCATGAGGCTTATACGCGTTTATTTGTTTGGCTCTGTTTGCTAGTTCGTAGTCTCTAAAAAAATCCCAGAAGAAATTATACTCAGGTAATTTATTCAATTTTCTATATTCAGAAGCTTCTAATTTATTTGCCTGGAGCAAACTGTCGAGCACTTTGGTTTTATAGTTGGCGTACCAATAACTATAACTGCAACCAAACGTGGTTAAGCTTTGCGTTGGTCGGGTTAAAAAAACGTTCGCTCCCTTTTCTTCAAGCATATTCTTTAAGATGTGCGCTGTTTTGTAAGTAAGTTCCGCTTCGTAGATCTTCACCGTATCAAGCGTACTTTTTAAGCTATCACGCAAAAAATAAAGAAATTTTTGCTCATTCATTGCTTCCGTAAACGAAGAAGCAATATGTCCGGCGTCGATGGCGATCTTCAATCCCTTCAGCGGTTGTGCATCATTTTTCTCCACATTCTTTTTGGGAATATCCATGTAGATCTGGATACTGTCTCGCTGTTTTTTTGTGAGTTTACCGTTTGCTTTTTCCTTATAGAACTTAATAGCCGCTTTGCTATTGTAATTCTGAAACACCTCGGCAAGCATTGGGATCTCTTTTTGATATGCGGTAAATTCCTTTTGTCCTTTGGAATTATAAATACTGATACTTTCTTTATCAAAACGCACCAGGGTATTAAGACTCCCTTTAAAATTCAAGTAATTATCAAAACGTTTCTTACACTCCAAAATGGTTTGCGCACGCAGAAAAGACATTCCGCATAGGAGAAGTATTAAGAAACGCATGTTTAAATTTACCCAATTAAGCTAGCTGTATAATTCGTACCTTAATGGATTATTAATAGTAAAATGTTAACAGACCAACAGATCGATGATATTATTCGTTATGAACTTAGCTTTAAAACCGCGCTTAGCGGTGGCAAGGGTGGGCAAAACGTGAATAAAGTGGAGACAAAAGTTGGGGTTGAATTTGATGTGCTGAATTCGGCGATGCTTACAGAAGAAGAAAAACAAACCGTTGCCACCAAGAGCAAATTCGTTACTAAAGAGAATATTCTAAAGGTCTGGTGTGAGAAACACCGCACACAATTACAAAATAAAAAAGACTGCCTGGAGAAGTTCCGTACGCATCTTAAAAGCTTGTTTGTGAAAGCAAAGCCCCGTAAAGCAACCAAGCCATCAAAAGCCGCAAAGCGAAAACGTTTGGATGGGAAAAAACGTGCCAGCGAAAAGAAACAACTTCGTAAAAAGTTATTTTAAATGTGGTTGTCCAAACATAAATACAATTTACTTTTTATTGGGCATGCATTCGTTTTGACCCTGGTGATCGTCATGCAAGGAATTAATATCACTAATGAAGGGCAGAAATTCATTGGCGAAGCCAAAATGATCCTCGGTAGTGATTCGGAAAGCATTGTCAAGTATCAATTGCTGAATTTATCTTATATCATTTACCTGATCCCGTTTCTGGCACTAGGAATTCCGTTAAAAGCCATTGTTCTTTTTACGCATATGATCACCTTATTTTCTTACTGGAAATTTTCTTCCTTCTTAAAAGAACGTTATAACGAAACGGTTGCTTTTATGTGGTTAGCTTTCATGATGCATTGCCCCCTACTGGTTTATTGGAACTTTAGTTTGTATTCCGAAAGTTTTTTTATAGCATTGAGCCTGCTATTCGTTAGTTCAATCTTTAAAAATGAACGCATAGGTTTCTTTTACGCGTTTGTTTTAGTATTTACCCGACCAACCGGCATTTTGATCGGGCTTGCTTGCTGGTTACTGAAATTAATTTGTAATGAAAAGATCAGTTTAAAACGTTCTCTACTTTATCTAGCTCCGATACTTTTGGTACTATTCTCAATTATTTTCTTTTTTGTGGAATTGCACACCAATGGCGTAGCTCGTGAGATCATGTCGGGATCGGTGATCTGCGGTTTGCCAACGCATCCCATGTCGAAATATTTGCCTTTGCATTTTACCTTAGGGAAAGCTTACGTTTATTACATCGGACAATATGGCTTCGGCGATCTGCTTGGCGTTATGGTAAGGCGGGGGATCTCATTCTTTAATCTTACTCGCCCGCATTATTCTCTTTTTCATAATCTGGTCAACGCGTGTTTTTCGATCTTCTTTGTTTTGAATTTACTTTGCTTCATCGGTACATTTAAAAAACTAAAAAAATATTTCTTAGAGGTTTTTTATATTCAAGTGATCGTATTATTAAATTGCGCACTTGTGATCTTGTTCTTTAACGAATGGACCGAACGTTACACTGTTGTTACGTTCCCGTTTTTATTCGTGTCAAGCGCTATTTATCTTGATCATTTAATAAACGCAAGAAGAGTTGCAGTTTAATTCGCTCATATTTACAGTTTTTTTACCGATAGTTTTTATTGGCTATTGGGTTTTACCGGGGCGTTTCCGAAATTATCTTCTTCTTTTAGCGTCCTACTATTTCTATTTCACGTATAACCCCTGGTTCTTGCTTTTGCTCATGGGTACCTCGGTATTGGATTTTTGGTGTGCGAAGCAGATCGAGAGAGCAGCAAATAAAAAAACATTCTTAGTTCTAAGTGTCATTAGTAACATTGGAGTATTAGCTGCGTTCAAATACTCTGCCTTTCTTTTCAACAGTGGTGTTCAGGCAGCAAATTATGTGGGCGGCACAAATTATTCTTTAATGAATGATCTCATTATTCCGGCCGGACTTTCGTTCTACACGCTTCAATCCTTAAGTTATACTATTGATGTGTATCGCGGAAAGTACAAGCCAAACGACACACTTTACGAATTCCTCTTATACGTGTCGTTTTTTCCGCATATGGTTGCCGGGCCGGTAGTGCGTTACAATTCCTTAATGCCTCAATTGAAAGTGGTTTCTTACTTCAAACAGATCGATTGGGCAAGCTTTGCGCAATTGACGGTTTGGGGCTATTTCAAAAAAATGGTTATAGCCGATAACCTGGCCGATGTGGTGAATAGCGTTTTTGCCAATCCTAATTATTACAATGGCTTTGAACTACTCTTGGGCGGCGCTTTGTTTGTAGTGCAAGTTTATTGCGATTTTAGCGGTTACAGTGATATTGCAACCGGCGTGGCTAAGTTGTTCAATATCAATTTGAGTTTGAACTGGCGCAGACCTCTCCTCTCTTCTTCTTTACACGAGTTTTGGACCCGCAACCATATTAGTATTACCACCTGGTTCAGAGATTATCTGTATATAGGATTGGGGGGTAATCGCGTTTCTTATAACCGGTGGCTACTGAATATTTTCCTGGTATTTGTAATTAGCGGTTTGTGGCACGGTGCCAATCTTACTTTTTTAGTGTGGGGCGCAATGCATGGAATAATGTATATCATCGAGATCTTTTTACGAAAGAAATTCCCTGCTTTGAAGCCGCCTTGGTTCCTGGGCTGGATCTATCTTTTGTTGTTCCATACGATTTCCTTGATCGCGTTCAGGGCGTCCAACATCCATGATCTTGGAACTTTCTATCAACACATTTTCAGTTCAGAGATATTTCATCCGCAAATGAACGCGTTCTCCGATCTGTTTCAGATGATCATGATATTCTCATTGGTGATGTTCTTGTTTATTAAGGAATTCAATGAGGAGTTCGCCATACTGAACAAACATCAAAAATTATATTCAGCTTTAAAACCAGTGTTGTACATAGCTCTTATAGCAAGCATTTTTATGATCGGAAGATTTAGGGCCGACACATTTATCTATTTTCAGTTTTGATAAAGAAAGCGGTCACATACTTAGTTCTGGTTACGCTTGTGCTGTATGGCTTGCGCTATTTGCATTGGAAGGGCTTGCTGATGCAAAAGCAAGGCTACTATGCTAAGTACAGAACTGCATTCATTGAAAAGAACGATTTTGATGTCTTGTTCTTGGGTTCATCCCGTGCGGCCAATCATTACAATACAAAAGTATTTGATTCACTAACGCATCGCAATTCCTTCAATCTCAGTGTAAGCGGCGCTAATTCTCGCGTTTCTTATGTGATCTTAAAAGCTTATTTGGTAAATAGTCCTGCGCCTAAAGAGATCTTTTTTGAGACGGATCTACATAACCTTGGTGTGAACACCCACGACATTATGGAGTTCAACAACTTCTTTCCTTTTTTTGAGAACAAAACGCTATTGGAAGGATACAACGCCATTGATGGTCGCATGAAACATTTTTACTACGATGCATATTATTCATGGCCTTATACCGGCTACAGGAACATCAGCACCTCTCTGCGCTGTTGGCTTGATCACACCACCAACATGGACACGAAAATGTACAAGGGTTTTTTTAAAGATGATATTCATTGCTCATTAAATTTTATGAGTACAAAGGCCTACGTTGATTCGATAGAGACGCAAAACGGACAATATCTGGATTCCATTATCTTACTGTGTAAGGCCAAAAATTCCAAGTTAACCCTTGTGACATCCCCAATATTTGCAGGTGGAAAAATAGACATTGCCAATAA
Source organism: Bacteroidia bacterium (assembly GCA_044229315.1). Lineage (GTDB taxonomy): Bacteria > Bacteroidota > Bacteroidia > B-17B0 > Aurantibacillaceae > Aurantibacillus. Next base: position 1,131,672 of record JBGATG010000001.1, on the reverse strand, counting down.
GAATCAAATGGTAGACCAGGTGAACCAAATTGTAAAGAAAAATGGTATTTCCCATTGGGATTTTAGCTCCAGACCCTATTGTTCCCAAAGGGATCTGTTTGTAAATCACTTTCACTTGACCCACAAAGGTGCCCGAATTTTCACCTTGGAATTGGCCAATTTTTACAGCAATAATTGTCAAAAAAATGCGTTAAAACACTAGAGACTTTAGTAAAAATAGCCTAATTTTATAATATAGCATGAGATACCACGTTTTAACAGTTCTACTTATCACCACCCTTGCATTTAAGGCACAAATTGTAAAATACAGTAATGAATTTTTGAATATTGGTGTTGGCGCACGCGCTTTAGGTATGGGAAATACCGGCGTAGCTTCTACAACCGGTGCGTATTCTGGTTACTGGAATCCTGCCGGCCTTTTAAAACAAAAAGCTGATCTTGAAGTTGCTTTAATGCATGCCGAATATTTTGCCGGAATTGCCAAGTACGATTTTATGGCTGCCTCAAAGCGAATTGATAGCAATAGCGTTGCCGGAATTACAATTTTACGTTTTGGCGTTGACAATATCCCAAATACACTCGACTTAGTTGACGCGAATGGAAATGTGGATTACAGTAGAATTAAAACATTTAACGCGGTTGATTTTGCTTGCTTGTTGAGTTATGCGCGCAAGTTACCAAAGTTGAAAGGTGTTGAACTTGGGGGCAATTTTAAAATTATCCGTCGTCGCCTGGGTGATTTTGGCGGCGCTTGGGGATTTGGTTTAGATGCCGGTGCACGTTACAATTACAAGGGCTGGCAGTTTGGTGCTTTTGGAAGAGATATTACCGGAACTTTTAATGCCTGGAGTTATAACATTACCGATAATGATAAAGCGGTGTTTCAACAAACAGGAAACGAGATCCCAAGTAATTCTTTAGAAGTGACGATGCCAAAATTAATTCTGGGTGCTTCAAAAACATTTTTATTCTGGAAAGATCGTATCTCAACTACCGGTGAAGTTAATTTGATCAACACATTTGATGGATTTAGAAATACAGTGATCAAAAGTGATCATTGGAGTTTGGAACCGGCATTTGGTGTAGAAGTTGGCTTTAAAGGTTTCGTTTTTCTTCGCGGCGGAATTGGAAATATTCAAAAGCAATTTGATGCCCTGGGATCAAAACAAATTACAAGCTATCAACCTAACTTTGGTGTTGGTATCAAATATCGCATCTTCACGTTGGATTATGCTCTAACAGATATTGGTGATCGCTCTATAGCGCTTTACTCTAATATCTTCTCGCTGAAGATAGATTTCAATAAGAAAACAAACTAATGAAATGCAGAGGGCTATATCTTTTTGTTCTTCTTTTACTTCTCTCCTTCCTTAGCCCTGCGCAAAATTACGGCAATAGCTGGATCCGTTACAACCAAACCTACGTTAAGTTCCCCATTAGTAAAACCGGACTTTACAGAATTGATTCCGCAACACTCGGAACTAAGTTCAACATCCTAACACTTAACCCAAAGAATCTACAGCTCTTCATTAAAGGAAAAGAACAACCGCTTTATATTTTTGGAGAGGCCGACGATAAGATCAACATAAATGACTACGTAGAATTCTACGCTGATCACCTGCGCCGTGATTTTGATTCCTTGATGTATTCGCAGATAAATTATTTGCCGAGTCCATATTTACCTTTGTTCAATGATACCATTTATGGATTTCTTACGGTAAATTCTTCTACAAATAATTTACGCTATCAGGTAGAAACTGATAGCACCATAGCCAACTATCCTTTAGGCGATCATTACTATTCTGAATTAGTTCATAGTCCACCTTCGGTTTATAATTCCGCACCCGATATCCAAAATAAATTGGGCGATCCGCGCTATACACAAAACGAAGGACGGGGTTTTGATTTCAACAAAGGGAATTCGGTCATAACGCCATTTCCAAACCTCTACACCTACACTGCTACATCATTGCCTTGTTATTTACAAGTAAACTATTCCGGCTTCACCAGTAATTTATCATACGCTATTGATCATGAAGTGAGTTTAAGTTACATTGATAATCTTACAAATACAGTTGTGCTTAGCGACTCTCTATTTTATGGTTATCAGCCGGTGCGATTAACGTATACGATCAATAATTCGCTCATAGGTCCTTCTACAAATTTCACCCTCACTTCCGTTGCAAATCCGTCATTTAGCGCTTTCAGTAATATTACCGCATTGCATTACCTCAATTTTAAATATCCAAAGCAACCCAATCTTGCTTTAGCGCCTTATAATACGTTATTGGTTGATGATATTGCCGGACCGGGAAAGCAAAGTTTCCTATTAAGCAATCCAAATGCCGGAACAACAAATACCATGGTAGCTTATGATGTTACCAACGCCAAAAAAATTCCGGTTTATGTTTTGGGGGGAAATGCCAGAGTGGTTATTCCAAATTCGGGAGCTCAGAAGAAAGTTATTGTTAGTGCCGAATCTTCTATTAATACTGTAACTGTTCTTCTTTCGGCAAACCAAGGGCAGCCTTACACAGATTTTAAAGCTACGAATGCATCAAACGCATTTGTGATCATTTACCATCCCAATTTTGCATCTGCGGTTCAGTCGTACAAAATATATAGGCAATCGGCTACCGGCGGTAGCCACAATGTTATTACAGCAAATGTTTTAGAACTATACGATCAGTTTGGTTATGGCGTGAATAGACATCCGCAATCCATGCGTAATTTTATTCGCTACTTACACGATAGCCTTCCATCCAAACCCGAATATGTTCTTTTGGTAGGAAAAGGAGTTAGTTCAAATAATTTAGTTCCAACAACGCAGTCACTTAATCTGGTTCCAACCATGGGAATCCCGAGCAGTGATAATTTATTAACGGCAGGGATCACAAATTCCGTAGGCTCTTACCCGGAGATACCCATTGGTCGTTTAGCTGCACTCAGCAATACAGAAATTACGAATTACCTCACCAAAGTTCAACAACACGAAACTACCGGACTTGCTGAATGGAAAAAGAACGTTTTACATTTTGTTGGTGGCGACACACCTTTACTCACGCAAGTTTTAAATAGTTACACCGACGACTATAAAACTATTATAGAAGATACTTTATTTGGAGCCAAAGTTTATACCTACAAAAAAAATACAACTGCTCCGGTGCAAACAACGATCAGTGACAGTATCAAGAACGCGATCAGTCAAGGCGCCTCGCTCATCACATTTTTTGGGCACGGTTCATCTGCAGGATTTGATCAGGCAATTGACGATCCAAATTCTTATAATAATTCGGGACGATATCCGGTAGTTATTGCTAATTCCTGTTATTCCGGAGATATTCATTTAGCTGCGGCACGCTCCATTAGCGAGCAATTTGTTTTTTCAAATCAAGCCGGTTCGCTTGGTTTTCTTGCGGTAACATCGTATGGATATCCAACAGCATTACATTACTACACACATTATTTTTACGAAGCTATCGCAAGTTTGCAATACGGAAAAGGTATTGGTTATTCTGTGAAGCATGCCAACTACATCGCTTCTCAAAGTAATGATAACGGCATTCGTTATTCGGGACTAGACTTTACTTTCCATGGCGATCCATCAATTAAAGTATTTACAGGCACGCAACCCGACTATTCGATACAGAACAGTGATGTGAAATTTGATCTAAAAAAATCTGTTGATTCCATTGGTGTGTTTATTTATCACAAGAACTTAAGCCTGGCGCGACACGATTCCTTTTACGTAAAGATCGAACGCTTCTTTCCAAATAATGACTCGGTGGTTTATTTGAAACGTATCAAAGCGCCATTCTTTCATGATAGTTTGAAATTCTATCTTCCAATAGATTTCGTGAAAGGGATCGGTCTCAATAAATTCAAAGTACGCTTAGATCAGTTCAATGAAACCACCGAGCTTACAAAAAGCAATAATGCAACGATGGGTACGGTTGATGTATTTATACCGGGCGGCGATATAGTTCCGGTTTATCCCTATAAATACGCTGTTGTTCCCTTAAGTTCCACTATTACTTTAAAAGCTAGCACCAGCGATCCATTTGCGCCTTCGGTACGTTACAAATTTCAGTTGGATACCTGCGATAGATTCACAAATCCAATAAATCAAACTTTAATCACCTCAAGTGGTGGCGTTGTTGAGTGGAAAGTTAATTTGCCTTATGGCGATAGTACAGTTTATTTCTGGAGAGTTTCAAAAGATTCTATCCTCCCAACAGATAAATTTGTGTGGAAAGAGAGTTCGTTTCAAACTATTGGAACTAAAAAAGGTTGGAGCCAGGCCCACTTCCATCAATTTAGGAATAACAAATTTCAATTCGTAAAATACAATAATACCTTGCGACGTTTTGACTTCAATAACACCCTTCATTCCATAAAAGCCAAGAATGGTATTTACCCAAATATTTCCGATGTAGGTATTAGTTATTACTTTGATAATCTTGTTCTTTCCAATTGGGGCTGCGCACCAAACGGTTGGAATATCGCTGTATTTGATTCAATAAGCGGCGAGCCTCAACGTGTGGTTAGCGTTAACTATCCTAGTCTCGGATTAGGGACATACAGTAATTGTGTTTGCGTAGACAATCAAGCGCTGTGGGTGTACTCTTACGGCGCTAATCCTTATATTTTTACGCTTCCAAACTGGAAGACGGACATGGAGAATTTTATTAACTCTATTGCTCCAAATAACTATGTGTTAGCATATACTATGGGAGGAACCGCCGCCACCTATGCGCAAGTGGAATCTTACAGCAATTCTCTTTACACCGCCTTTGAAAGTTTTGGATCAGGCTTGATCAGAACAACAAAAGACACAACCGCGTTGATCATTTTTGGAAAAAAAGGAATGAGTCCCGGTCAGGCTCATGAAGTGCGTGGAATTACAAAGAAAGATATCATTACCCTTGAAGACAGTATCAAAACTAAATGGAACAACGGCTACATCGCTTCTGATCTTATTGGTCCGGCCTACAATTGGAAGAGCTTGCATTGGTCACTAAAACCATTTGACGCTACACCCGGCGATACAACTATTTTGAAAGTAGTTGGTATTCGAAACAACGGACAAAGAGATACGCTTGTTTCATTTGTGAAAGATAGTACTGATGTATTGGCGCTTTATAATTACGTTGATATTAATCTCTATCCCTATATTCAATTGGTAGCAATGATGAAAGATAATATTCATCGTACTTCGCCTCAACTAAGAAAATGGCAGGTTATTTATGATCAAGCTCCCGAGTGCGCTTTGAATCCTTTAAAAGGATTTGCAGCCATCAATGATACTTTACAAGAAGGAGATATCGCGAAGTTTAAAATTCCAATTGAGAATATTGGAAAAGAAACATTCATCGACAGCTTGGTGATCAATTACTGGATAGAAGACAATAACAAAGTGATCCATCAATTGGCTCCAAAATTAAAGCGTGCTAACTTTGCTCCGGGCGAGGTCATTATGGATACTTTAGCGATCAATAGTATTCAATATGTTGGAAATAACGCGGTGTGGATCGACGTAAACCCTCCTGCTCATCCGCGTTATCAAAAAGAACAAGAACATTTCAATAATATTGGTCGCTTGCTGTATAAAGTAGATAAAGACATTACAAATCCCTTATTAGATGTGACATTTGACGGTATTAGAATTTTAAACGGTGATATTGTTTCGGCTAAACCAAACATTTTGATCAGTTTAAAAGACGAGAACAAATTTTTAGCATTGAACGATACAGCGGCATTTTCGGTCTATTTAAAGTCTCCAGGACAAAGCAACAGTCAGCGTATTTTCTTTGTCAATGAACTGTCATTTACGCCGGCCAGTTTGCCAAATAATTCCTGTAAGATAAATTATAGTCCAACACTTAGTTCTGATGGTGTATATGAGTTAACCGTGCAAGGGAAAGACCGAAGCGCTAACCGTTCGGGAGCTATTGAATACAAGATCCAGTTTGAGGTAAAGAACAAACCAACCGTTACTTCTGTTCTTAATTATCCGAATCCGTTTAGTACCAATACAAAATTCGTGTTCACGCTTACTGGCTCGCAAGTACCCGATATTTTCACGATTCAGATCATGACGGTGAGCGGAAAGGTAGTTAAAGAGATCACGAAGGAAGAATTAGGTAATATTCACATTGGCAGAAACATAACCGAATACAGTTGGGACGGTAAAGATGAATTTGGGGATAAGCTTGGCAACGGAGTTTATCTATATAAAGTGATCACTCGTTTAAATGATTCTGCCATGGAAAAATCGGAGACCGGCGCCGATAAATATTTTACCAAAGACTTTGGTAAAATGGTGATCATGAGGTAATCCTCGTCTTTTAGTTCCAATTCCCATTTAAACCGTATCTTTGCCAGTAAATGTTACAAATAGGCAAAACAAATAAACTTAAGATCCTTCGTCATACCAGTGTGGGCGCCTATTTGGGTGATGATGCTAACGCTGAAATACTTTTACCAAAAAAGTATGTGAAAGGCTTCATGAATGTTGGCGACGAAGTTGATGTGTTTGTTTATAAAGATTCGGAAGATCGAATTATATCCACTACGGAAGAGCCTTATGCCGAAGTTGGTCAATTTGCTTTTTTAGAAGCTGTGAGCGTTAACCAAATTGGCGCATTCCTGGATTGGGGTTTGGAAAAAGATCTATTGGTCCCTTTTAAAGAACAACGTCATAAAATGTTCGAAGGCTTTGAATATGTAGTGTTCATTTATGTGGACGAGTCAAGCGAACGCATTGTTGCTTCCAGCAAACTCAATCGCTTTTTTGAAACCGAAAATATTGATCTAACGCAAGGGCAAGAAGTAGATCTTTTAGTTTACGATGAATCTGATCTTGGATTTAGTTGCGTTATAAATAATGCCTACAAAGGTTTGATCTACAGAAATGATGTTTACCAGGATATTAAAACCGGAGATTTCCTAAAGGGATTCGTGAAGTTAATTCGTCCTGATAAATTGGTTGATATTAGTTTACAAGCGGTAGGCTTTAAACACGTACTCTCTTCTACTGATATCATTTTAAATTATCTGAACGAACACGGTGGTTATTGTGAACTTCACGATAAAAGCTCGCCCGAAGAAATTGAAAAACGCTTTAACATGAGTAAAGCAACCTTTAAAAAGTCAATTGGTATCTTGTATCGCCAGCGAAAAGTTGTTTTGAAAGATGATGGCGTGCATCTGGTGAAAGAAGCTTAATTCTTCTTACACAAATAGATCATCTCCCCCTTTGGTAAACGGTAACGATCTTGCAATTCAGGAGTGATCGTATTTACAAAATCATCCACGGTTACATTGAATCCGGCAGCGGCAAGTTTATCTTTATAATCTAAACCAAACAAACGCACATGATCTTTTTGCCAGTAGTGTTTCTCTCGGTCCTCTTCTGTAACAATACTCTTATCTTCTAATGTAGTTGCGCTCGTAGTATCTAAGGGAACTTGAAAAATCCCCCAGCCTCCCGGTTTCATGATGCGATACAATTCTTTCATGCAAACGTTAGCATCTTCCACGTGTTCCAATACGTGATTGCAAAAGATAACATCAAAACTATTGTCTTCAAATGGAGCTTTATGCAGATCAAAGTGAATATCAGCAATTGGACTATTGTAATCGCCGGTAGTGTACGTAAGATTCTTTTGCGCTTTAAATAATTTATAAAAACATTGTTCCGGCGCGATGTGTAACATTTTATGTGGCTTGGTGAAAAAATCGGTGCGCTCTTTTAAGTATAACCAAAGTAAACGGTGACGCTCTAAAGATAAACTTCCCGGACACAATACGTTTTTACGTTTCGCTCTTCCGCTATAACCATAAGGTAAGAACTTACGGTATGTTTTTCCACTAATAGGATCTTCGTATTTATTTCCATAATACAATACTGGTGCGATCTTACTGAAAATAAGACTGAGCTGAATCAAGATCGGACGAGGTATTGTTCTTAAAAGAAAATGAAACATTCCTCGGCAAATTTACGAAAATAAAAAGGTCCTGCACAGCGGCAGGACCTTTAATTTGAACTATTAATGTGTTTATTCTATAACCAGCTTTTTAGCCATTTTTGTACCGTTGTATTCTAAGCTTACAATGTAAATGCCTTTGCTAAGCGTAGCGCTTTCGTTCACTGTGATCTTGTGATCGCCAGGAGCAAGAACATAAGCTTTTTCAGCGCTTACGATCTTACCTGCAACATCCATAACCGTTACTTTTACATTTGCTTCGTTACTTAAAACAAAATTCAATGTAGCCGAACTGTTTGTTGGGTTTGGACTTAAGATCAAACGTAAGTGACGAGTTAATTCGTTCACTCCAACCGGAGCAGCAACTAAGTTAACGCTGTCAATATATAATTTGTTACCAAAACCTCCACTTCCTTCCTGGAAGTAGAAACGACCCATTACTGAAGAGCTACCAAAGAATGAGCTATAGTTTGGATGGGCTGATACGTCTTGTACCTTCCACTCGCTTGGTAAAGGAATAAAGTTAGCTGTACCAACTCCACCTGATCCGCTCGCTAAATTAGAAGCACTCGGCGCATACACATCTTTCCAGCTTCCACCACAATCACCACTCAACTGTACTTTGAAAACATCAGCATGCGTAGTTGATTTACGACGGTAAGCGTAAGCAAAACGCAAGGTTGCATTAGGATTTGCTACGAAATCCATGGTTGGCATATATAGATAATCTTCTTGTAAACTTGCACTAATAGAACCGTCAAGTAGCATAGAGAATGCTCCTTCCACTGCAGCGTTTGAAGTTTGTACCCAACCCACACCAGATGGATTAACTACATTCCAATTAGCCGGAACACCTGAACCTTCAAAACCTTCAGTGATACCTGTTGTAGCTGTAACAGCGCCATCAAGAACTGTAACTGTACGGGTTTTTGAACTTCCGCCGTTAGCACCGGTTACACTTAAAGTAACTAAAGCCTGACCCGGAGTTGGGAAATAAATTGATGTTTGTGATGCGGTAGGCGTAGTAATTGTAGCCCCACCTGTGGCGGTCCAAGACCAAGCAAGAACTGTTGCGTTGTAAGAAAAATCTTTCATCACATTCAATGTTTGGCCTGCACAAATTGTATAATCTCCTAAAGCGGTTGACAGGAAGTCTGCAATTGGAGCACAATTTGCAACGCTGTTCACATCGGTTGCAGTTAAGTTACCTGCCGACCATAAGTTACTTCTTCCACTCGTTGCCGAGGTTAAAGCTGCACGCATCGCGTTTGTTTGACCTGTTGTAAAGTTCTTAGGGCAGCTTGAATAGTTCATGATGTTTTGAACGTTATTCAAATTGTTATTTGCCACAAAACTTTGTGTACAAGCTGATGCGGAAGTTGTTGGACAAGAACTGAATTCACCTTTTGTTTCAGGAGTATCTTGAATTCCGTCATCACCACAAGCAACACCAGGGTTGTTAGTGTTACCCCATGTATGAGATAAATTCAACCAGTGACCGATCTCGTGTGAAAGAGAACGAGGATTGTCTCCTCCGGTTAAGAAATCATGACGGTAAACGATCGCGTCCTGATTAGCGCCGGTTGGCCATGTACCAGGTTTAAACGTGTACCCAACAATGATACCACCACCTGTTACAGTGCTAGTTGGAATGATTTGTTTTACAACGTATACGTTAAGGTATTTTGTAGGATCCCAGGTATAAGACCAGTATGATCCTGAGATCGCTTGTGCTTGCGACCAGTCTGTTTTTGGATCAACGTGATGAACGATACCGTTTGTGCAATTTCCGTTTGGATCTTTATGAGCTAACATAAAAACGATCTCAGAGTTGATGTAGCTCGCATCGAACGGAGGGTTGGTTTGATTGGCGTCGGTATTGGCGCGGGCGTAATCCAAATTCACGTAATTCAAAGCAGCGATACAATTCGCATCAGGAATATTCTCGCTTCCACCTTGGTGTAGGATATGGAACACTACGGGGATTGTGTAAACAGGAGCTGCCGTTTTATGAGCAGATTTATTTGCTGAATATTCTAAGTATTCTTTTTGAAGTATGGCCTGGATGTTATTGTAACGAGTCCTTGCAGAAGGATCCTGATTAAAATGATCTTCCATGGCCGCGTACGTATTACACGGTTGTATTCTTCCCTCTTGCGCTAATACAGAAGTACCCGATGCCAGTAAAAGGCCGAGGATAGAACTTTTAAGTAAATGTTTAATTTTCATATGATTTTGTGTTTGTTGTTAGGTTATTATACTATACGTTATTTCTTAGCTGTAGGTTGGTTCAAAATGTTCAAACTCATCATGTCTTTCATGGTCTTTTGCAGACCTTCAATGCTTCCGTCCAAATAGATCACGTTGCCCTTACCTTCCTGGGCAAAATTCTTAACGGCTTCAGTCCACATACTGAACAAAATTAGGGATGAATCAAGTTTTGCTTCTTCCATTTCCTTAGCGGCTCCGGCCATACCACGAGCTACCTCCTGGCGGAACAAGGCAATACCTTCCCCTTTAAGTTTTGCTGCTTCTTTTTCAGCAAGGGCACTGATCTTGATAGCATTACCCTCTGCTTCCGCAGCTTTTGTTTTAGTGATCAATAAGGCTTGTCCTTCGTTCTCTGCAGCGGCTTTCAAGTTATTACTTGCTACCACTTTTGCCATCGAACGCATTACTTCCTCATCAAAATTGATATCGTTCAATTGAAGATCTATCAAATGATAACCCCATTCTTCAAGGGTCTTATCTAATTGCTCCTTTACAGCTTCAACTATATCTCGACGAAGTGAAAGAACTTCTGATTGTTTTTTTGTGGCCACAAACGCGCGTACCGAGCCTTCTACCGAACGCACTAATGCCTGCATGAAGTTGCGGTCATCCACAAATTTGAAGGCAACGTTTTTTATTGTCTCTTGATCCGCGTTAAGAACCGAATACAATAACATAGCGGTAAAGTTTACCGTTGCTTGATCTATAGTAACAGCCTGGAATCCAAGTTCCGAACTTCTATTCTGAATGGAGATCTTCTTATAGACTTTCTCTATAAAAGGAACTTTAAAATTTAAACCCGGACGCAATATGCGACTGAATTTTCCGAAAATTGTGGTTACTCCAACTGTTCCTTGTTGAATTGTAACGTACGATAGAAATATTGTTAAAACAACTAGTACAACAACTATTATAGTTCCAATAGGCATAATAAATGAGTTAATTTTGTTAAAGATAATGATTTATTCATTACTTTAAAATCAATTTAACAATTGCTCAAAACCTCTTTATATACTTGGTGTTTAGTGCTTTTTATCAGCCTCTTACCCTTTGCGGGAATGGCTCAGCGCAAGAAAAAGCAAAAGAAAAAAGAGGACATGACGCTTATTGATCAAAACAAAGGCTCCTCTTTAACTACCACAGAAGACACCACAATTGTTGCTCAAAAAGAGCCTTACATTGTTGCATTTGAAGCAGGGTTAAAACTGATAGACTCGTTGGATTACAAAAAAGCCATAAACGAATTTAAAAAGTCTACGAAACTCAAGCCCGATCATTTTGAATCATGGCTAAAAATGGGCTATTGCAAAACGATGCTTAAAGATTATTCCGCTGCAGATAAAGATTATATCAAGGCTCAGGAAACCGGTCCTAATGATTTTGAGACCATGAAAATGATCGGGATAAATTTCTTTTTATGGGAAAATTACAAGGAATCCAAGGTCTACCTTGATTCCGCTTTGTTCTTATACAAAGAAGAAAAGGTAGAGGACGCGGAGTATCATTTTTACCGCGCTAAACTTATGTACAAAGGAAAAAGCATAAAAACTGCTTTGGACGAATGTTCAATAGCCATGGAACTTAAAAAGAATTATTACGATGCTATGATATTGAAATGCGAGCTTCGTTTTGCCGGGAAAGAATGGGCTTATGCTCTAAGAGAACTGAATGAGACCATCAAGGCTCTACCGGAAAAACTAAAGAATTACGACTTGTATAAAATGCGCGCCAAGACCAAATTTGAAATGAAGGACTACAAAGGATGTGTGCAGGATTGGAGTGTATATATTGATGCCAATTCAAAGGATGAAGAAGCCTACATTTCGCGTGCAATGGCGCGAATTAACATGAATGATCACACAAACGCTATTGTAGATCTTGATGAAGCCATTAAACTAAATAAAAAGAATTGCGTGAGCTATTGCTATCGCGGACTAGCAAAAGGATGTAATAAACAAATAGTAGAAGGGATAAAAGACCTTGACTATTCTATTAAATTAAAATTTGATTATTCGACCGCATACGTTAATCGGGCCTCACTAAAAATGGCAGCAAAAGATAAACGCGGCGCCTGCGATGATCTTCAAAAAGCCGATAGTTTAGGGAATGAATTGGCGCCTGGTTTGTATGAGCAATACTGTAAACAGTAAATCAGTCTTCTTTCAAAAGTACTATTTTGTCTTTTTTAAGCTCAACTATCTTATAGGTCATTAAGTACTTGCCATCAACCATCGTTAATGTAAAATCATCTTTAAGCCCAGTGATGCTCCATGTGCCCTTGTACTCTCTTGGCCCAGTGTCGTTGCCGCACCAACGATTGGCTTTTTGAATGTAAACGCCATCTTTTAAAAAGACCCACCCGGAGTATTTGATGTCAGCACTAAGATCGGTATCTGTCGAGTCATAAGGCGTCAGAAATAATCTATTTCCAGAATAATTTTTCACCCAGTGTCTCTGGATATACACTTCACACTCTTCCTTTGTTTGAGAAAAAATAAACGATTGGGAGACAAAAGACAGTAAAAAAAACAATCCCCAGTGCTTTTCTATTTCCCCGATCGCCCATTATTAGAACTTTACTCCTACAGCTACTAAGAAATTTGTTGTTGAAAGTTTAAGATCCGTTTTTACCGGATCCGTGCTGTACATGTAATACTTTTCTTTGGTAAGCGTTTTTGCCCAAACCACATCAAAAAAGAAACTGGATTTTGTGCGATAACCCAATCCAAAACTTATCGTCTCTCTATTGTACGGACCATTGAAAACCCCACCAAACGGACTTCCATAAATATTATAACCTGCACGCACCAGGAACGGTTTCGCATTTAATTCAGCACCAAGTTTAATGTTCACGGTGCTTTTGTATTTATTCTTTATCACTGCATTCACCCCGGTAAAATCAGAAGGTGTGGCACTGGTAACACTCGCCCCCCCGTAATTCACGCTCTCAACATCTAAAGCCATGGCAAGCGATTTATTTAAAACATACGCCGCGTTAACTCCAAAACGCATTGGTGTTGTAACTCTATAAATTGATTTTCCGGTTTCATCCGGCCACGAAGTTTCCACAGTACTCGTTGCACTCGCACCATCAAATGTAGAACGCATGGTATAAGAATACGTGTCGGACAAATACAAAACTGTAGGTGTGTGAAAATACGCGCCTATCCTCGCTTCCGGACTCACACGATATACACCCCCTAATTTCAAATTTAAGCCATAACCATCGGTGCGGAAATATTCTTTATAGGTCAATGAATTAAATCCCAATTTATCAGTGTAAATAAATGGTAAAGGATCAACATAGGTTGAAGAATACGTTGACGCGGAGGTCATTGTTACACGCATGCTGTCGTTCGCGTCGGCTTCGCTGTGAATGGTTGTTGACTCGAATTTAATGCGCGGAACACCAAGACTGATCCCGAAATAAAATTTATCATCAACCGATTGGGCTAAAGAAAAATTCAGCTCATTCATTTGGCCTGCCGTAGTTATATTTCTGCTCAACGATACATTTCGTTTAGGATCAACAAAAGAAAAGAATTTACCGGCACTGGAATCATAATCGATCACATAAGTATCGTAACCTAATCCCTCGTAGGAATTATTCAAATTACCCAATGTTTTGTCTTCATTCGCAAGATTCACCATGTCCTTTGAGATGCTTTCACGCGTAGAAGAATGTTGAATTTGGGTTTGACTGTTGAAATTCAGTAACTGCGTATTGCTAAAACAAAAAATGTTTCGTTTGGTAGCATCCTTCTCATTATTCATAGCAAAGGCAACTCCAAAATTCCCAAATACAAATCTTCCGTCGGGCGTGCTTGTGGATCTTCCATCAAAAACTGAGGTATTGTGCGTAAATCGTAATCCACCGGAATAAACTACTTCCCCGCGACGGTAAATAGCCAAAGCGCCGGGATTTGTTGCAGCACAACTAACATCGGCACCCAATGCACCCATAGCGCCACCCATTCCAATAGAACGAACGCTACCTCCAAAACCCACACGTGAGTAACGCAAAGCGTCCTGATCGTTTTGCGCGTATAGCACAAAACCAATTAACAGACTTAATGCAGTTAATGATCGCTTCAACATAAATGAAATGAATTATCGTGGACGGTGAGAACTACCACCACCACTGCTATTACTTCCTCCGCCACTACCGCTGTTGCTTCCTCCACTCGAATTTCCACCACCTGAGCTACGATTCCAACTTGAACCGCTATTGTTCTGACTGGAATTATCAGTTGTTCCTGTAATTTTTGTACCGGAGCTATGTCCACGCGATGGATTTGAATCGGTATTGCTTGTTCCGGTGTTTATCGTTGTATTTGAAGAATTGTTATTGCTATTTCCCCAACCCCAACTATTTCCTTTTGTAGGACTTGAGTTGGTGCTACTGTTACCACTATTCCAGTTTGTACCATTACTATTAATGGTATTCCCGTTGTTGTGATTTGATGAACCCGAATTAGTATTAGAGCCGTAATTGCTATTGGAGTAACCGCTATTGTCTATTTTAACCGGCGTGTTGCTGTTCGGATTTGTATACGTTCCACCATTTCCAAGATCAGGCGTGTTTGCATAGGTTTGTTTTGTGGCGTAACGCTTCACGTTCTCATCAAACTTTGGCGTATTCTCATTAGCCGCTGCAACCGTATTTACAAATTGAACGCGGTCTCCACCTTCAAGATCTTTTGGTACCAACATACCGGCATGACTCGAGCGCGTGCTATTGCTTCCACTGTTTCCAGTACGCGGACCATAATAGTAGTTGCTATTGTTGTCATGCCCGTTAAAATATCCCCAGTTGTTGTTATTGTACCCGTTGTAATATCCATTTTGATAACCCCAGGGATTGTTACCATAATTATAATTACTGTAGCAATTCCAAGGTTGATTATATCCATAACCGTAATTGCTGTAGTAAGGATTGTAATTATAATTGTAGCCATACGGATTATAATTGTATCCGTTATAGTAGCTATTATAACCGTTATAATAACCGCTATTGCAATAGCCGTTGTTATAGTAACCGTTGTTATACCCTACGTAACCATTGTTGTTGTAAGGAGAATTCCAAAAATTATAGGAACCATAAATACTACTTCCATAACAATTTGGATTTCCATTATACCAATATGAATTTGTGTAATAATTATCGTAATAGCCCGCACCATAAACCGGGTTATTGAAACGACGCATGCGCGAAGCATATGCGTAATCGTAATAATCATCAGAATTATAATCGGGATCCTTGTATAAAGGATACGCGTCGTCTTTTGCTTTTTGCGCCGCACGATCAGCTTCAGCCTGGGCCAATTGTTCGGCTTTTTGCTTTTTAAGAGCTTCTTGTTGTGCTAAATAAATTCGTTTTTCTTCAGCCGGATCGCTGTAAATGTCATCATTATTTGTACTTAACTGCGAGGTTTTGCACGAAATAAGAAGTAACGACACAGAAAATATGGTGATTGCTAATTTTTTCATGGTTTTAAGCACATTTTATATGTAAATTTACGAATTATTACCCTCGTTTTTACGCTTGTTTAAAATGATTTAACAAGTGGTATGGTTAAAACGGTTAAGTGGTAGCATTTAGTATTTTTTGTATATATTAGTTTATGAGCAAATCCATTACCCCACAGGAAAGTGACTATAGTAAGTGGTATAATGACATCGTAATACAGGCCGACCTGGCCGACCATAGCGCTGTTAGAGGTTGTATGGTTATAAAACCCCATGGGTACGCTATCTGGGAAAACATGCAGCAAACGCTTGACCGCAAGTTCAAAGAAACCGGTCACGTGAACGCCTATTTCCCCCTATTTATCCCTAAAAGTTTATTTGAAGCTGAAGAAAAGAACGCGGAAGGTTTTGCGAAGGAATGCGCTATTGTTACACATTACCGTTTAAAAACTGATCCTGCAAATAAAGGCAAGTTAATTGTTGATCCTGAGGCAAAACTTGAAGAAGAATTAATTGTTCGTCCTACAAGCGAAGCCATTATTTGGAATACTTACAAAGGTTGGATCCAAAGTTACCGCGATCTTCCAATTTTAGTGAATCAATGGGCTAATGTGGTGCGTTGGGAAATGCGCACACGTTTGTTTTTAAGAACTGCGGAATTCCTTTGGCAGGAAGGCCATACAGCGCACGCAACAAAAGAAGAAGCTATTGCCGAAACAACTCAAATGTTGGATGTTTACGCTGATTTTTTAGAGAATTACATGGCGGTGCCGGTATTGAAAGGCGTAAAAACTGCCAACGAACGTTTTGCCGGAGCCGATGATACTTATTGTATTGAGGCTTTGATGCAAGATGGAAAAGCATTACAGGCCGGAACTTCACATTTCTTAGGACAAAACTTCGCCAAAGCGTTTGATGTGAAATTTGCTGATAAAACAGGGAAATTAGATCATGTGTGGGCTACCAGTTGGGGAATGAGTACCCGTTTGATGGGTGCTTTGATCATGAGTCATAGCGATAATAACGGATTAGTTGTTCCTCCAAAATTGGCACCTACGCAAGTGGTGATCGTTCCAATTTACAAGGGCGACGAAGGTTTAGCAAAAGTAAGCGAACACGCCAATAAAATAAAAGCTGAGCTTCAATCCAAAGGAATAAGTGTGAAATATGATAACCGCGATACACAAAGACCGGGCTTTAAATTTGCGGAACATGAATTAAAGGGTGTTCCTGTACGGATTGGTATTGGCGAACGCGATATTGAGAACGGAACGATAGAAGTTGCTCGCCGCGACACCTTGACCAAAGAAGTGATCAAAGTTGAGGACGCTGCAAATTACATTAGCGATCTTTTACATAGCATTCAAACCAATTTATTTCAACGCGCATTGGAACGCCGTGAAAAAATGAGTTCACACGCGGCAACGTATGATGAATTCAAAAAACTATTGAAAGAAAAAGGTGGTTTCATTTACGCGCATTGGGATGGTACACCTGAGACAGAAGAAAAGATCAAAGAAGAAACCAAAGCAACCATCCGTTGCATTCCTTTGAACAACAAACAGGAAAGCGGAACTTGCATCTATAGCGGAAAACCAAGTACTCAAAAAGTTGTATTTGCACTAGCGTACTAAACAAATGGCTGACGATAGAAAGAAACAAAAGGACACCATCATTAAACTTCTTGCCGAAAAATCGGTAATGAAGCAAAATGTTTTTGCGAACACCATCAATGTATTTGATCAAATCCGTTCTACCGCAAAATCAATGGTGGACGATCTTCAAACAGATATCAGAGGCATGGATTCGCGTGTAACGCTGGGGTTTAAAGAATTCAATCAACATTCCTTTCAATTGAAAGTTGCCGGTGATATGTTGCAGTTCGATATGCATACAAACGTATTCGAATTCGAAAAATCACATCCTATTTACAAATCGAGTTATGTGAAAAAGAATGAACTGAATTCTTTTTGCGGTATCATCAGCGTTTACAATTTCCTATCGGATTCATTTAAATACAATCGCATTAACGACGTAGGCTTTTTGATCGCGCGCATTTTCATTAACCGCGAGAATAAATTTTTTATTGAAACACGTACCATGCTTCACGCAAAGTACGGGAACTACAGTGATGAAGCCATCACAAAAGACAATATTGCCGACATTATCAACGAGCTTATCATATTTGCTATTTCGTTTGATCTTTACATTCCGCCTTACGATGCTGTAAAACAAGTGAGCGTGTTGGAGATCGTAGAAAAAGCGAATAGCTCCGTTTTGAAAACAGGAAAACGTTTAGGTTATATTGGTCATGGTTCAAAGGACGATGCTACCAGTATTGAAGATGAGACCAATTTATAATTTATGCAGATCAAACCCACTTCTCTTAAAGAAATAGCATCTCTTCTTCAGTCAAAATATATTGGCGCCGATAATCATATGATCACCGGTTTTAATGAGATCCATCGCGTTTCTAAAGGAGATGTAGTGTTTGTTGATCATCCAAAATATTACGACAAGGCTTTAAACAGCGCAGCAACTACCATCATTATCAATAAGGAAGTGGATTGTCCTGAAGGGAAAGCACTGATCATTCACAACGAACCATTCACCGCTTTTAATCAACTTACTTTACATTTTCAACCAAAGAATTATTCTAAACAAAACATTAGCGCCTCGGCAAAAATTGGAGCGAATCCAACGATTATGCCCGGTGTTTTTATCGGGAATAATGTTGTAATTGGCGACAATGTGATCTTACATCCAAATGTTGTGATCTACGATCACAGTATCATTGGAAATAACGTACAAATTCACGCGGGAACAGTAATTGGTTCGGATTCTTTTTATTTTAAAGATCGTAAAACTTCTTTTGAACCATTGAATTGTTGTGGCAACGTGATCATTCACGATAATGTGGTGATCGGCGCGAATTGCTCGATCGATCGCGGTGTAACCGAAAGCACGATCATTGGAAAACATACCATTTTAGATAACATGATCCATGTTGGACACGACGTTCACATTGGAGAAATGTGTTTATTTGCCGCGCAAGTTGGAATTGCAGGTTGCACAACCATTGGCAACAATGTAAAAGTGTGGGGACAAGTTGGAATTACCAGCAACGCTAATATTCCTGATAACGTTGTATTATTCGCGCAAAGCGGTGTTACAGGCGATCTTGAAACCGGAAAAACATATTTTGGATCTCCGGCAGGAGAAGCAAAAGAAAAAATGAAGGAGATCTTTGCTTTGAAGCAATTGCCTCATTTGATCAAGAAGCTTTATTAATTTGTCTCGTAGGGGCAAAATATCTGTAAAAAAAACTGGGCCAAGGTGATGAAACCCCTTTAGGGGTGAAATATCTATTCGGTAAAATATTTCGTTCCTACGGGACTTAGGATTTCTGGGCTATTTCGTTCTAGAAATATTTGGTCCCTACGGGACCGAGGAAATTATCCAATTGTTTTCTGTATCGACTGCCACAGCAGATCCCCGCTCTTCTCCCAGCTAAATTTCTGCCTCTGAATTTTCCCCTTTTCTACAAGAGAATTGCGCAAGTGTTCATCGGAATAAATTTTGATCATCGCGTCTTTTACCTCGTTAATTTCCCTTGGATTTACCAATAAGGCTGCCTCTCCGGCAATTTCCGGTAAACTGGTCACATTACTTGTAATGATCGGAATTTCCGCGGCCATAGCTTCTACCAAAGGAATTCCAAAGCCTTCGTAATACGGAATAAAGGTCAAAGCCATAGCACCGCCAACAACGTGTGCCATATCCTCATTATTCAAACGATTTGTAAAAAGAACTTCGCCCTCTACTCCGGCGTTTTTTATCAAGGTGTAAAGATCACCCAATCCCCAAGCGGCAGGACCGGCAAACACCAATTTCACCTTGGAATCCTTGGCTTTTTTAAATTCTGAAAATGCTTTTACTAATGTGGTAATATTTTTTCTTGGATTCAATGATCCCACATAAACAAAATAATCGCAACCGTTAGCAAATTTCTTTTTCGCTAAACTTTTTTGGATATCATCCAGCGGCTTAAAGAATTCGTTGATGCCGTTATAAACCACATCAATTTTGTTCGCGTCAATTTTATAATTCTCGGAAATATCTTTTTTGCTATACTCACTCACGGTTGCAATTCGGCTTGCAAGCCTTGCGTAGCGCGGAAAGTAGCGATTGTAATATTTTGCCGTTAACCACTTTGAATCTTTTGGGTGATGCAAAAAATTAATGTCGTGAATTACCGGCAATTGTTTGCATTTTGCACCCGGACTTAAAAATCCATCCGGCGATAAAAAAAGATCGGGCTGAAGTTTATTCAAAATATTTTTTACGGAAACGTGAAACCACGCGTAATACAAAAATGGATGTCGCGCTTGTGGACCAACAATTAAAGGAGTGATATTATCCGAAAAAATAAATTCTTCATCAAAAGGACGATCGAACAAAAACACAAAATGAACGCCCTTGTGTTTGGTCGTTATGTGTTTTAAAGTTTGATTTGCAAACCAACCCATCCCCTCCAATCGGTTCTTCAATAAAAGTCGCGTATTAACTACAATTTGCACCCCGCAAAACTATGAAATTAATGTGAGTTTAGGCTGTTTCAGTTAAACCTATATAACATACTGTATTTCAATTTATTATCCTATGACCCGAAATTAGTTTCAACGCTAAAAAATGCTATCTTTGCCTTCCTCCATTTTTGCAAAAAAAGAAATTCATATTCGACCTTGCCATCTTGCTGGTTTTAAACATTTTAATAAAGCCGTTTTGGATCCTCATTGTTGATCCAAAAGTGCAGATGGAAGTGGGAAATGAAGTATACGGTGAATACTTCGCTTTGTTCAGCTTCTCTTTTTTGACGAACATTCTTTTGGATCTCGGTTTAGCAAATTTCAACAATCGCAATATTGCACAGCATGAACATTTGTTGAGTAAACATTTTAGCAAACTGTTAGCGCTGAAATTTGCATTAGGTGCTTTGTACATGATAGTAACGCTCATTCTTGCCGCTGTTGTTTGGATGGGAGATATTCGTTACCTCAAATTACTCATTGTACTTTGCTTAAATAGTTTCTTGTTAAGTATGATCGCTTTTATGCGCTCGTATCTGCAGGGTTTACATTTATTCCGAATAGATAGTGTAGTTTCGGTTCTTGATCGCGTGATCATGTTGATCATCTTCTTTGCCATGATGTATGGATTGTTTGGCTTAAAAGTGGACATCATGAATTTTGCCTATGCCCAAACCGCCGGCTATGCACTTACCGCCGTTATTGCATTTGTGATCGTATTAAGAGAAACACACACATTCAAACTCAATTGGCAATGGACCTTTAACTGGATGATCCTTAAAAAGAGCTTTCCATTTGCAATGCTGGTTCTTCTGATGACCTTCTACAATCGCTTTGACGCCTTGATGATCGAGCGTTTGTTGCCCGGTGACATAGGTAAATACCAAACCGGTTTATACGCTAAAGCTTTTAGATTATTAGATGCGGCAAACAATATTGCCATACTCTTTGCCGTTCAACTGCTGCCTATTTTTAGCCGAATGATCAAGTTCAAAGAAAATATAGAGAACATCGTGAAATTATCCTTCACGATATTGATCACGCCATGTCTCATTGTTTCGATAAGTTGTTTGTTCTATTCTGATGAGTTTTGCAAGTTGATCTATGGTGGGAATGACGAAGGACATGAGATCCTTGGCATATTGATGTGTTGTTTCACTGCCATCTCCATGGTTTACATTTTCGGAACATTGCTTACAGCCAACGGCAGTTTCCGCCAATTGAACATTATGGCATTAAGCAGTATCCTTATCAATTTGATCCTGAATTTTATTTTGATCCCAAAGATGTATGCATACGGAAGCGCTATTGCCAGCGTGATCACACAATTCTTCGCGGCATTTGTACAGATCTTCCTTTGCTATAAGATATTTAAATTTCACGTTAACAAAAAATTCATCACCTCACTGGTGTTATTCATCATCGGCGTGATCTTCATCAATTACTTTACCGTGCATTTAACGCCACAATGGAAAATGAATTTTGTGATCATGCTTGTGTTCAGCGGGCTGTTCGCGTTTGTTACAGGATTACTCAACCCTAAATCAATATTACGTTTTATTAAATACAGATAATGGAGAATAATAAGATCAATTTAATGAGCCTTGTAAATAAGGCGGTAGAATGGAAAAAGCCGTTGCTGATCTGCACGCTTGGTGCAACAGTGATAGCGACTGTCATTTCATTCTTGATTGCGCCGCAATACAAATCAACGGCAACGGTATTCCCTACCCGACAATTCTCGGTATCAAAACTCATCATCGAGCAAAACGTGGGTAACCAGGAAGATTACAACATGCTTGGCGACGAAGACGACGCCGAGAAAGCGGTTCAGATCCTTACATCTGAAACATTAAAAATGCTTGTAGCTAACAGGTATAATTTGTGGGAACGTTGGAACGTGAGCAAAGACAAATTCGCTTTCCATAATTTGCAATTGAAATGGGACAATATGGTGAAGATCAAACGCACCGATTACAACTCCATTAAAGTAGAAGCTTACGATTACACCGCAAATGGCGCAGCACAGATCTGTAACGGAATTTTAGCGTATTGTGATACTGTTCGCTATCACATGACCCAAGACATGGCAAACAGAGCTTTTGCTATTGTAAAGGACGAGTACGAGTCAACCATCCAGAACATGAATGAGATGGAAGATAGTTTGCAAGCGCTTCGCAGTTTGGGTATCCTAGATTACAAAGAAGACGTAGAAGCATATACCAAAAGTTACGCTAAAGCTTTAGAAAAAGGAAATAGTACAGCAGCAAAAGTATTAGAAGAGAAATTAAATAACTTAAAAAAATACGGTGGATCTTATTTACACGTTAGCGAGAACTTAAGAAAATACCGTTTCAAGTTCCCTGTTATCAAAGCAAAATATGATGAAGCACTTGTGAATAAGGATAAATACATTCCTTTTTTACAGATCGTGGAAAAAGGTGTTCCGGATGAATTCAAAGCAAGGCCATTCAAGACTCTTATTGTTTTGGTAACATTCCTCAGCACATTTATTCTCACCTTCATTATTTTGATGTTAAAGGACAATGTGATCCGATTAAAACTTGATAATGGCTGACTGACATGGCTTACCACGAAAGTGGCCAGGGACTTTAAAAAGGAGGTCCGACCGCAGAAACTCGAAAAAGAGGATATACAAAAGGCAAGCGCCGGCGGCATACCACCTGAATTGATACTCGAATTAAAAAAAGAAATAAACGAATTAAAAGAACAGATAAAGAAAGACATCAAACCAGTGCAGAAAGTTGAATGGACCGAAGCACCAAAAATTGACACGATGGCAGAATTTAATAAAACAGAGGATTTGTTCATAGAGATCTGGTCGCACAAATGGAAGATCGGGATCATAGTGCTTTTGGTGGCCGCTATAACGGCTGCTGCTACGTACATGATCACCCCGCTTTACAAATCCGTTTCGGTGGTGGCGCCGGTGAACTTATATCCAACTTCAGATGAAAGTACAACCGAACAGTTGATCCAATATTTTACCAGCAGCGATGTAAAAATGCAGTTAGCTGAGAAATACAAATTGTTTGACTATTGGGGAATTGATACTCTAACCGATAAGAATGGAAGAGCTTTATTTGACTATTATTACAAAGATTACGTGAGCATCTCTCCTACGATGCTCGAATCTGTGGAGATCATTGTAAAAGATCACGATCGTTATAAAGCGCAAGAGATCAACGGCGGGATCCTTGCTTTAACGAACGAACATATCAAGAATAACAAAAAGTATATTCTTTATCAGTACATCAAGAATGCGGGAAAAACAATTAACCAACAAAATGCTACAATTGACTCCATCATGAAAGTTGCCGCTAGCAATAATATTTATATTGATGCTAACGGCGATAGCAAAGACATGAAGATGGGCGATGAAAAAGGAAACGCGAAGAAATTAAAGAAACTCAAACAAAAAGAATATAGTGAGAAAGTAAAAGGTGTAGCCAAGTCCTTTGGCCGTATCGTTTATAAGCGCGATAAGTTCTACATGGATTATGCCGGAGATCTTACCTTCTTCTCAATTATTTCTCATCCTACTTTAACCGACAAGCGTTGTTATCCTGTGCGCTCGATGTTCATCATCGTTGCAAGTTTATCTACGTTTGTATTTTGTATCCTGGTCATTTCAATTCGCTATAGAATGCGTAAGAAATTGAATGCTTAAGAAACTGTATAAGTCATATTTGCTTTACATTTTTGTTGCCCTGTTCGTACTGGGTAATGTGTACGTTTTGATAAAAAAGCGTGATTACTTTTTTGAGTACAACGCCATTCCTTTTATCCTGATCATTGGATACTACGCCATTTACAATCTGCAAAGTTTATTGTATTTACTTGCGTTTGTTACACCGCTTTCAGTTTCTTTAAAGGAATTAGGTTATTACGGTACCGTGAACTTAAGTTTGCCGGCCGAACCGTTAATGGCAGGACTAATGCTTTTGTATTTCCTGAATAAGATCCATACGAATAAATTCGATCGGCGTGTAAATACCCATCCGCTCACTATTTTAATTTACATACAGCTCTTCTGGATATTTGTGACCATGCTTACCAGTGAAGATATTGTGATCTCACTCAAGTTCCTCATTTCGCGCTGTTGGTTCTTATTCAGTTGTTATTTCCTGGCCAATTATTTATTTAAGGATAAACGCAACATCGTTCCCTTCTTAAGCGCGTACATGATATCGCTGGCAATTGTATGTTGCTACACCATCTTCACGCACTCCAAGTACGGATTTGACCATAAAACGGCCGATTGGGTTATGAGCCCTTTTTACAATGACCATACCGCTTACGGTGCGGCTCTGGCCATGTTCATTCCTGTTTTAGTAGCATTGCTTTGGATGAATAATGTAAATCGCTTTAATAAAGTATTGTACGCTTGTCTTTTAATATTGTTCATTGTTGCTATCATTCTTTCTTACGCGCGCGCGGCTTGGTTAGGAGTTGCCGTTGCGGCAGCCGTGTTTGTGACCATGCGTTTAGGATTTAATTTCAAAGTATTAGTTGCGGTTCTTTTTACAACCGGTATTCTACTCTTCTCTTTCCAGGACGATATTTTAATTGCCCTGGGAAGAAACAACACCGATGCTGAAGAAGGATTTTTAAATAACATCGAATCCGTTTCAAATATTTCAACAGATGCATCTAACCTCGAGCGATTGAATCGCTGGAGTTGCGCGGTGCGTATGTGGGAAGATAAACCGGTGTTCGGTTGGGGTCCCGGAACTTACATGTTCATGTACGCGCCTTACCAATTAAGCAGCCAAAAAACGGTGATCAGTACAAATTTCGGAACAAACGGTAACGCGCATAGCGAATATCTTGGTCCACTTGCAGAGGAAGGTTTGTTTGGAATGCTGATCGTTCTTGCACTGTTGTTCTACACATTTAATTTTGGATACCGATTATATAACGAAATAAAAGATCGCAATATGCGAATTCTGGGAACGGGCGTGTTCCTGGGAATTGTTTCCTACTTCATACACGGATTCATCAATAACTTCCTAGATACCGACAAACTTTCGCTTCCGTTCTGGAGTTTCCTAGCGATCATGCTGTGTATTGATCTTTTCCATAAGGGAGAGATCGAAAACAAATAAGAGGCATTTAACCACAGAGACCTTCGGTCTCACGGAGGTTTACACAAAGAGCACAGAGCTCAACTAAATGCCGATCAGGATATTCTCAGTGACCTTTGTGTTAACCTCTGTGATGTGCGTAGCACATCTGTGGTTAAATGCATCTAAAAAATAAGATCTGTAACTTTTAGCGTCAGCAACGCAATATCATCCGTAAAATCCTGATCGCCTTTGTAATCGTAAGCAAGATCAAGCACTGCGTTATTGATGCCCTCGGGCGAAGCGCTTTTCTTTTGTTCTATCACTTCTTTTACAGCTTCAATGGAAAGAGATTCTCCTTTATCATTGATGGTATCCGTTAAACCATCCGTATAGCAAAACAAAATAAGTTCGGAAGCGTAATCGTAAATATCCACTTCAATGTCGCGAAGATCTTCCTGGATCCCCAAAAGTGTTGTTCCTTTACTTAACTGAACAAACTTCTTTTCGTTGTAGATCAACGGCGCATTATGCCCGGCATTTATGTAAGTTAATTGTTGACTTTTTGTATTGATCTTGCCTAAAAAGAAAGAAACGAATTTTTCGTAATTGGTATTCACTATTACGCGTTTATTCAATTCAATGATAATATCCTTTAAATTATGCGTGTAATTGCAAAGTGACTGCAGTGTAGCTTGCAAATTACTCATCAAGATCGCCGCGCTCACGCCTTTTCCACTCACATCTGCAATACAAAAAATAAATTCGTGATTATTGAGCTTAATAAAATCATAATAGTCTCCTCCAACCTGCTGATGTGGCAAATATTTCGCATTTACATCAAAAGAGTCTGAATGCGGTAAATTACGCGGAAACAACATCTCCTGCATATTTTGCGCTAATTCTAATTCTTTATTGATCTGTGCTTTTTGAATATTGGATTTGAATAATTTCTTGTTCTCAATGGCCACCACAATGATATTGGTGAGCGTTTGAACAAAAGGCAAATGCTTTACCGATTTGCTTAATTCAATTTTATCCGGATCCACATCACCTAGCAACACAAATGCCAAAGGACTTTTTTTATGATACACCGGAATTACGATCTCAAAATTCTTACTCAATTCACCTTTGTTATAAGTAATGGTTTCGATCTCGCTAAACTGTAATAACTGTTCTTCAAAAACCGGAACAGCGGCATAATCAGGAATTCCATAGGTAAGTAAACACTCCCAGGTTGTATCCAAACTAAATAAAACCAAACGCCCCACCCCCAGGCGTTGCTGCAAAATTTCTTTGTAAAGTTCGAGTAGTTGAGCCGTAGAGAAATTGTTATTGATGGCTTTGGTAACTTCCAAAAGCGCATTCAACTTCAAGTCACTTTCCGATTTAATATGGCTCATATTAGGTTAAAAACACCGCTTCTTTTCCCTTTTTACTGAAGTCGGCTTCAATATGTTCTTGTAAAGTAGTACTCAGTGATAATCCCACAAAATCCGCTTTAATTGGAAAACGGGTGTGACTTCTATCCACAAGTACAAGCGTATTCAATTTCTTTACCGGCTTATTCAAAAATAATTTTGTG
This sequence comes from Bacteroidia bacterium, assembly GCA_044229315.1. Lineage (GTDB taxonomy): Bacteria > Bacteroidota > Bacteroidia > B-17B0 > Aurantibacillaceae > Aurantibacillus. Next base: position 1,104,683 of record JBGATG010000001.1, on the reverse strand, counting down.
GCGTACATCAAAGCTTTACCGCTATTCAACACATCATCCACCACCAAAATGTTCTTATTCACGTGATCCGTTTCTTCAAAATCCGTTACCGGTTTTGTTTTCCAGGGCTCATCTTTATTCAGAGTGATCTTTCCTAATTTCAATTTGATATCAGCTACTTTTTTTAAACGATCATGGATCTCGCAAGCCAATTTATACCCATTGCCATCGATCCCAACGATCAACATCTCTTTCTCGCCAAAATTATTCTCATACACCTGGTAAACCATGCGGTTTATCTTTTGGCTGATCTGAAGCGTATCTAATATCTTTGTTTTGGTCATTAGTAATTCTTAATAAGCTTATTTAATCTCTCTTTCACCAAATCACTTGGTTCGCACAAAGGCAAACGTACATACGGTTCGGTAATTTTCATTCTGCTTAAAGCATGTTTAATTCCACCGGGATTTCCATCGGCGAACAATGCGTCCGTAATATCTACCAATCGGTAATGCAGCTTTTGCGCTTTTTCCATATCGTGTTTCAAAGCAGCGCGAACCATATCGCTGTAATCTTTTGGATAAGCATTTGCCACAACCGAAATAACTCCTACGCCTCCGTAAGCAACTACACCCAAGGTTAAATTATCATCACCACTGATCACCATAAAATCTTTTGGCTTATTCTTGATCACTTTCATGATCTGCTCAATGTTTCCGCTTGCTTCTTTGGTTGCTACAATATTTTTGAAATCACGGGCAATTTTACATTGCGTTTCCGCTGTAACATTACTGCCGGTTCTTCCCGGAACATTATACAATATGATGGGCAACTTACACGCTTTTGAAACTGCTTTGTAATGCTCGTAATAACCTTGTTGGTTTGGTTTGTTATAATAAGGAGCTACAGAAAGTATAGCCACAAAATCTTTTACATTGGTATTCTTTAACGCGTAAACAACTTCCGCGGTATTATTTCCTCCAATACCCAACACCAAAGGCAAACGTTTTTTATTTGTCTTCACAACGGTATCAATTACCAACTGCTTCTCTTCTTTGGTAAGCGTCACACTTTCGCCCGTAGTGCCCATCACCACCAGGTATTCAACTTTACCATCAATTAAATGTTTTACTAAACGTTCAAGTGCTTTAACATCAACAGTTCCTTTTTTTGTAAATGGTGTTACAATGGCCACACCGGTACCATGGAGAAAATTTTTCATAGCTCAAAATTAATAAAAATGAACAAAAACAAGGGTATTTTGATGCTATTTAATAGACAATAATTGTATATTTAAGCTCTATTTACAAACAAATATGGACTTAGAATTCAATAAGAACGAGGATAAGATGAAACTGCTGATCTCGCAAATGGAGCAGCGTTTGGGCAAGATCTATCTTGGCGGCGGTAAAAGCCGTATTGATAAATTACATGAACAGGGCAAAATGTCTGCGCGTGAGCGTATTGATTTCTTATTGGATAAAGACACTCCCCGTGTTGAAATGGGCGCTTTTGCGGGTTATGAGATGTATCCCGAACACGGCGGCTGTCCGGGCGGTGGCGTTGTGATCGTTATTGGGTATGTGAGCGGAAAGCAATGTATTGTTGTGGCCAACGACGCAACGGTTAAAGCAGGAGCTTGGTTCCCAATTACAGGTAAAAAGAATTTACGTGCTCAGGAAATTGCCATGGAAAATAAACTCCCAATTATCTATTTAGTGGATAGCGCGGGTGTGTATTTGCCAATGCAGGATGAAATTTTTCCTGATAAAGAACATTTCGGACGTATTTTCCGCAATAATGCCATCATGAGCAGCATGGGTATTCTGCAAATTGCAGCAGTTATGGGATCTTGCGTGGCCGGTGGAGCTTATCTTCCCATCATGAGCGATGAAGCTATGATCGTTGATAAAACCGGTTCCATTTTCTTAGCTGGTTCTTATTTAGTAAAAGCCGCTATTGGCGAAAATATAGATAACGAAACTTTAGGTGGAGCTACCACACACTGCGAAGTGAGTGGCGTTACGGATTATAAATGCAAAGATGACGCAGATTGCTTAACGCGCATTCGCAACATTATGAGCAAAGTTGGTGATTACGATAAAGCAGGGTTTAATCGTGAAGCTTCGGTGAAACCAAAAAAAGATCCAAAGGAAATTTATGGTCTTATTCCCGATACTCGCGATAAGCAATACGATATGCACGAGATCATCGAGCGTTTAGTAGATGATAGCAAATACGAAGAATACAAGGAATTGTACGGACAATCGATCATTTGCGCTTATGCGCGAATTGATGGATGGGCTGTAGGAATTGTTGCCAACCAACGTAAAGTGGTGAAAAGCAAAAAAGGCGAAATGCAATTTGGCGGTGTAATTTATAGTGATAGCGCTGATAAAGCAGCACGTTTTATCATGAATTGCAATCAAAAGAAAATTCCTTTGGTGTTCTTGCAGGATGCCACAGGATTTATGGTAGGTTCACGCAGCGAACATGGAGGAATTATAAAAGACGGTGCAAAATTGGTGAATGCGATGAGCAATTCAGTTGTGCCAAAATTTACAGTGATCATTGGAAATTCTTACGGCGCAGCAAATTACGCCATGTGCGGAAAAGCATACGATCCACGTTTAATTGTGGGTTGGCCAACAGCGCAGGTTGCCGTAATGGGCGGCGCGCAAGCAGCTAAAGTATTAGTTCAAATAGAAGTGGCTTCACTGAAAGCAAAAGGAGAAGAGATCACCGCTGAAAAAGAAGCTGAATTATACAATAAAACGAAAGACCGTTACGATTCGCAAACTACACCTTATTACGCGGCTTCTCGGTTGTGGTTAGATGCCATTATTGATCCGCTTGAAACCCGAAAAGTGATCAGCATGGGAATTGAAATGGCAAACCACTCGCCTATCACCAAGCAATATAACGTAGGGGTTTTGCAAACCTAAAATGGAGCAGGAATTGAAGCCCATAACCAAAATTGATCTTCCCGAAGCGCAAATTACGCATCGCGCCGATGGGATTGTTCAGGTACATTTTAAAAAGGATGTAACCATCGATATGGAGGCTCAATTACGCTTATTGGACGCGTATAAAAAGCTCTTAACTAAACCCGCGCCTTTCATGTTTATTTCCGAACCCGGCGTTACGTCCACTAAAGAAGTGCGCGAGATGTCGGGCGAATTAAAGAAAGACGCGCCGATCAAAGCTTCCGCTGTTATTGTAACAAACATCGCACACGCGCTGATAGCAAGCTCTTACGAAAAATTCAATAAGCCAAAACACCCTTACAAAGTGTTCAATAACACCGAAGAAGGCATTGAATGGTTAAAACAGTATATAAATAATTGAAGTGGACAACACCGAAGTATCCATAGTAAAAGCAATTGAACTCGAGGAGGCGCACATTACCCTGCGCAGCGATGGTCTTGCCTTCGTTACATTCAAAGCTAATATTGTGCTCGACGTGGCGCTTCAAATTAGATTGTTGGCTGCATACATTGATCTTGTAGGGAGTAAACAAACGCCTTTTTTGTTCGAAGCCGATGAAGGTGTTACCATTACCAAAGAAGCAAGGGATAATGCAACTACTTTAGAAGATGAAGCGCCCATAATAGCAACAGCGGTTGTAGTACAAAATGTAGCCTATGCCCTTATCGCCAATTTTTATATGAAATTCAATAAGCCCAAACGCCCTTATAAGGTTTTCAATAACAAGCAAGGGGCTATAGAGTGGTTGAAATTGTTTTTATAGCCACGGAGACACTAAGACACAGAGGTTCGCAGGGAATCTCCGTGTAACTCCGCTTCCCCGCGCCGCCGTGGCAAAAAAGGCCCAAAAGCCCTAAAACCAGCTAAAACAGTGGGTTTGAAGTTCAAAAATCAATCCCTAAAAATTGGTATTTTTCTTAATTTCTCATTAACTTAGGGCTTCCTAAAATCAAAAAAACTATGGCATTCGACATTGAAATGATAAAGCAGGTTTACGCAAAAATGCCTGCACGTATTGAAGCGGCTCGTAAAACTCTTGGTCGCCCTTTAACTTTAGCAGAAAAAATTCTTTACTCGCACTTAGATGCTGCGTTTCAGGTAAAGAATTACGAACGCGGTAAAGCCTATGTTGATTTTAATCCTGATCGTGTGGCAATGCAAGATGCAACCGCGCAAATGGCATTGTTACAATTTATGCAAGCCGGTCGCCCAAAAGTGGCTGTGCCTTCTTCTGTACATTGTGATCACTTGATCCAGGCAAAAGTTGGTGCAAAAACCGATTTGGATCGCGCAAAAACCGAAAGCGAAGAAGTATTTAATTTCCTGGCTTCCGTTTCAAATAAATATGGAATTGGTTTCTGGAAACCGGGTGCTGGTATCATCCATCAAATTGTTTTAGAAAATTACGCATTCCCTGGTGGAATGATGATAGGAACTGATTCGCACACCGTGAATGCAGGAGGTTTAGGAATGATCGCTATTGGCGTTGGTGGAGCTGATGCTTGCGACGTAATGGCGGGTTTACCTTGGGAATTAAAAATGCCAAAATTAATTGGTGTAAAATTAACAGGTAAATTAAATGGCTGGACAAGCGCAAAAGACGTTATTTTAAAAGTTGCAGGTATCTTAACTGTAAAAGGTGGAACCGATAAAATTGTAGAATATTTTGGCGATGGTGCTCTTAGTTTAAGTTGTACAGGTAAAGGAACTATTTGTAACATGGGTGCAGAAATTGGTGCAACTACATCTACATTTGGTTACGATGACAGCATGAGCCGTTATTTAAAAGCTACAGGACGCGCTGACGTTGCTGCTTTAGCTGACGGAATTAAACAACACTTAACAGGAGATTCGGAAGTTTACGCTGATCCGGCAAAATATTTTGATGAAGTAATTGAAATTAATTTATCAACTCTTGAGCCGCATGTGAACGGACCATTTACTCCGGATCTTGCTACTCCTATCTCAAAATTAAAAGAAGAAGCAGAAAAAAATGGCTGGCCTTTAAAAGTTCAAGTTGGTTTGATAGGATCTTGTACGAACTCTTCTTACGAAGATATTTCGCGTGCTGTATCCATTGCAAAACAAGTTGGCGCTAAAGGATTGAAATCAAAAGCGGGCTTTATGATCAATCCGGGTTCTGAGCAAATTCGTTACACCATTGAGCGCGATGGTTTCTTAAAAGTATTTGATGAGTGCGGTGCTGTTGTATTTACCAACGCTTGCGGCCCTTGTATTGGAATGTGGGATCGTATGGGTGCTGAGAAACAAGAGAAGAACACCATTGTACACTCATTCAACCGTAACTTCGCAAAACGTGCCGATGGAAATCCAAATACCTATGCATTCGTAGCATCACCGGAAATTGTAGCGGCATTAGCTATTGCAGGTGATCTTGGATTTAATCCTATCACTGATACTTTGACTAACGAGAAAGGCGAAAAAGTGAAATTGGAAGCGCCGGTTGGTGATGAATTACCTGCAAAAGGATTTGATGTTGAAGATGCAGGATATCAAGCGCCGGCATTGGATGGCAGCAATGTAAAAGTGGCTGTAGAACCAACATCTAAGCGTTTACAGTTATTAGATCCATTTGCGGCATGGCCTGGTGTTGATTTTAAAGGCTTACGTTTATTGATCAAAGCAAAAGGGAAATGTACAACCGACCATATCTCTATGGCAGGACCATGGTTAAAATTCCGTGGACACTTAGACAACATCTCTAATAACATGTTGATCGGAGCAGTAAATGCATTTAACGGAAAAACTGATTCAGTAAAAAATCATATTACCGGAGCTTATGAAGGAGTTCCTGTAGTTCAACGTCAGTACAAGGCACAAAACATTGGAAGTATTGTGGTGGGTGATGACAATTACGGTGAAGGAAGTTCACGTGAGCACGCTGCTATGGAGCCACGCCATTTAGGTGTGCGTGTAGTATTGGTAAAATCATTTGCACGTATCCACGAAACAAACTTGAAAAAACAAGGGATGTTAGGAATTACCTTTGCTAACCCTGCTGATTACGATAAGATCCTGGAAGATGATATTATTGATGTAACAGGTTTAACTACATTTGCACCAGGTGTTCAATTGACAATTACATTGAACCATGCAAACGGAAGCAAAGAAGAATTTAAAGTGAACCACAGCTACAACGCTCAACAAATTGAGTGGTTCAAAGCCGGTGGAGCTTTAAATATCATTAGAGCGAATGTGAAGGCTTAAAAGAAAATAAATGAACTAAAAAACCCATCTGAGAAGGTGGGTTTTTTGTTTTCAATACATTGCTAAAAAAACGACGTTGGATTTCTCGAGTTTTTTGTTTTATTTTACTTAACAATGAAGTTATCGATTGATCATAAGAAAATATCAGTTTCCCCATACAAAAAGGATACTGATAGCTTTTTTACTTTCACTCAGATTGAAGTTGAGGAATTTGTTGGATCAATTTTACATTCGAACGCTACCTGCCATTATATTTCAGGATATAGGGGTGTTGGAAAAACTTCATTCATAAAGAAAATCGAAGAAGAGCTAGAAAAGAAAAATGGATTTATTTTTGTACATGTTCCAATCATAAAATACGATGAATACGAAATATTGATTAGAAGTTTTGTTAGACAATTCTATTTCCAATTTATAGAAAATAAAGATTTTGAGAAAACAGACCTTGAAAATATTAAGATTCAGAACGCTATTAATATGCTTAACCGACTTAATAGAGAGACTTTTTCCAATATTGTTACAGAAAGAATCGATAATTTTACTACCGAAAAAGAATCTGAACTAACTAAATATAATTCAAAAGACGCATTCGTTCTTTTCATTTTGGCATTTGTTACTGTATTGTTATTTTGCGTTGACTTTGAATCAGGAGACAATTACAAATTAATAGCGCAAATTGCCTCAACAGGATTGACTATTGCTCAAGCGATAAAGCTTGGAAATATAGAGATAGATAAAGAATCAAAATTAAATTCAAATAAAGAAACTGAAACTAGTCTATATGATGACGACATTATAGAACATCGGTTTATTAACTTAATTAAAGCTTTTAAAGAGGCGGGACTTAGGCCCGTCTTTATAATTGATGAATTGGACAAATTAGAAATGGAAGAAGCAAAAAAAATTCTATTTCTCTTTAAATCGGCAATGTTATCAGGAAATGCCAATTTTATTGTGGTAGGCGGACAAGAACTTTATTATGAAATTCATAATTCCCACGAAATAGACGACTCTATTTTGTCTACCCTTTTCTCGAAAATTCATCACGTAAGATTAAAGTCAAGTCCCGAGCTAAGAGACATATTTGGAAAATTATTATTAAATGACGTTAGCAGATTTGAGGAGATCGAAAAAACAATCCTTGATAATTATATCTCAAACCTAATAATTGAGTCAAGAAAAATACCTAGGAAGTTTATCAATTTAATTCATAATGATCTGTATTTTGAGGACGATAAAGCATATATCAATATTTCAGATAGCCATGGAAGTTCAAACAAAAGACTTATCCTTGATACAACGGATAAAGAACTTAGCAAAATGGGGGAATCAGATTTCGTTAGAGATTATCTTACTGTAAACGTATTAAAGGAAGTTAATAAGTTTAAAAACTACGCCACAAAATTGGGACTTGAAAAATACATCAATGATTACGAATAAAATGAGCGAATCTGAGATAAAATTAAGGAAAACAATTCTTCCTATGATAAAGGGCTCTTTATATAAGATTGCCAATGAATTGGCATCAAACGGCGCCTTAACATTCTCTGATGACAAGCCAACAAAAATAAATACCTCAGATAATAATGAAAATGAAAGAGAAAAGAAGAATGTGTTTATTAATGATTTTTCTTTCTTCAGAACACTTGTTAGTCAAATATTTAACACATCAGGTTTAAATTATTCACCTACTACTCTTAGAAAAACAAGTGAAATTCTAAAATACCTTCAAGAAGTTCGTATTTATTTTCCAAGTTGGTTAAACAATTCAGATGTAGTAAACGTTATAGATGTAGAGGACAGAGTAATTCAAGACGATGAGAACGTTAGCACAATAAAATCTATTTTAGAAAAAAACAGAGTAGATGTTGTTTCTGAAATGAATGCACTGATTCAGGGGTTTACAAGGTATGTAACCTCGAAATTATTTGATATGAATTCAAGTTGGCCATCTATGTATGCAGTAGACGGCTCCTTTAAGTTACCTATGATTGCTAATGCAGATCTGCTGGTTTTGACAAATTCGAAAAGAGGTGTCGCATATTCACCTAATAGAGAAGATGTATATCAATTGCTTGAAAAACTGAAACTCGTTGATGTCAATAGGAAAAATGAGTACTCGCACATCCTATTGTTCGCTTATTCAAACCTAACTAGAGCGGATTTCGAAAGTGTTAAGTTCAAATTCTCCCAATTAGTCCGCCAATTAAGCATTGGCTCAAACTATGAGAACAGAATTCACCTTGTTCCTTGCTCAATACACGAACCAGGCTCCGCCGAAACAGAGTTGAGAAATATTTTTGATTCGTTAAGTAAATTAGATTTCAGTCACGAATTTAAAGGTGTTGAAACTAGAAAAAATAATGAGACAATATTACCACAGGCTTTCAGAACTAAGAATACCGGATTTGATATTTTAATTGATCCAAATAATACCGATTATTGGAGATTCGGATTTTTCCTTTCCAACAGCGAAACGCTTGTGCTTGACGGAGGGAATCGTCATTCTGCAGGTGAAACAATTGACATTCATATATGCGTAGGTGATAAGCCACAGGGCGAATGGCAAAATAAAAACCATTTAGGAATTACTAGCTACAAAGCTCATGAAATTAGTGATGGATGGACTCCATTTCAAAACTATAGCGGGGAAGCTGTTACAATGCAAATTAGATTTTACGAAAAACAAGTAAAGGTTACCGTAAAGATCAGAGAAAAATTAATTGGTAGTAAAATTTTCGAATCCAACAAGGAGTTTGTGCATTTTGGAGCTTGGTGTGATTATAAAGTGTATAATTTAAAAGTTCAATTTGAGGTGAAAAATAAGAAAAACTGGTAATTAGTCCATTGGCTCGCATTTATATTCCTCGTAAACAAAAATGATAATCCAATATAAATTATTCATATTTCTTTTACCCCTTTGTTTCCTGTCGTTTTCCCAAACCACCAAAATAAAAATTCAAAAGCAAGGTAACCCGGCTTATTTCCCGGGAGGAGATGATAGTTTAACAAAATATCTAAAATGGAAAATGTCGGGTAAAAATACTCTATCAGACTGTGAAGTTCATGAATGTAGTGGCTTAGTTTATCTTAATAAAGCTGGAAACGTTACAAAATTTGAATTGCTAGTTGGCAAAGATTGTAAAGTTTGCACGCAGGAATTTGTGAAAATAGTAAAAGCCATGCCTACTTGGTCGCCCGCAACGGATGAACTAGGGAACAACATTAAAGATCGCCATGCGATCACTTACAGAATTAAAAAAGGCCCCTAAAGGTTAAAAACGGAATATTTACGACTTATCCCCGTCAATATATCCCCTTGAGAAACCCCGCCTATCACCGCGCCCTACTTCATACCATTCCCATACATAACCCATACATACTTCATGCATCACCGCATTTGAGGTAATTTGAAGGAAAATCAGGAAGTTAAAGATTGCCCCTGCTTTGCTAAAATTGAAAAAATCCTATATTTGTGTAAATACAAAAACTATGAAAAAACACATCTTAACACTCGCTATTTTTGCTTTCTCAACAAGTTTATTTTCTCAAACCACCTCTGAAGAATACAATTACCTTACTAAGGATTATGTAGCTCACAGAAATGATGCCGGCTTTGAACTCATGAAGGGCTACGCTATGGAGAATTTATACTTCAATGACGAGAACGGTACGTCCATTACTATTCAAAAATTTGTAAAAGGCGATACCAAAACTGCTGTGGCATTTTTATTAGCATTTAAAAAAGGAAAAAATCCTACGGAGTTCATTTGCATTCCACATCCAAAAACAACGGCTGCCGATGTAAATAGCGCGTATTGGAAATCATTGGAATCAAACAATAGTCCCGAAAAATATCAATACGTTGTACACACACTTGGCCGTTACCTCGCCTGGTAAATTTTCATCTTTCAAAAAATTGCAAAGCATACAAAATAAAAAATCAACTTCCACATTAATTGAACCCGGCATTTTTGTGAACGAATTCAATCCCGGTGTTGAAGTGGATGAAAATGATCTGTTAGAAGCCAAACGCTCCAACATGGAAATGGCCCAGGGAAAAAGATATGCCGTGCTGGTAGCTTTTGGCTACCTGGCCGAAATGCAAAAAGGCGCTCGCGAAAAAGCAGCCTCCAGCGGATTTAAAGACAACACCATTGCACTAGCGCTTTTAGCAAAATCATTAGGGCAAAAAATAACAGGTAATTTTTATATGAGAATAAATGAACCCGCTGTAAAAACACGCTTGTTCACCGATCGCGAAGAAGCTATCAATTGGCTTCGCGAACAACTCACTCACAATAATATCTTGGCCGAGGATTGGAAGTGATTCCATAATTTCTCTGCGCTCTTTGCGCAAAAACTCTGCGTCCTCTGCGGTTTCTGCCTCTAAAAGTCTTATCTTAGTTTCATGCAAAAACTCAACATCCTTCTCCTCTGTTCTCTTCTTCTTTCATGCTCAGAAAGTGTAAAAGAAAATGTGATCGAAGATTCAGTAAAAAATGCTAGTCCGGTTGGTTCAACCTGGGAAAATACCAATAATGCCAAGTACACAATTATGCCTTATATGAACGGGAACGATACCTGCTTTGCCATGATGAATGAGTATTTTAAAACCTTTGAAAGAAAAGCGCAGTTTCCTTTTTTCATGTTAGTGTCTGCACAAACCGAAAAGAATAATGTAAAAGGTTTTCCCGAACCTGAAGAACAAGATATTCAGAACCGTTTGGAAGATTCTTTGATCATGTTTTTTGATAGAACTAAAACTCCGTTTTGTTTTATTGGTCACAGCACGCGCCGTGGTTTTAGAGATATGATGTTGTATGTAAATGACACTGCTCGTGCCGGTCAGGCCATTGCAAACTTTATTAGTTCGGGCACTCCCCGCAAAACCGCGGTTACTATAGTTCCTGATTCGGGGTGGACGAATATACAAGGATTGTACGGGAAGTAAATTTAGCCACAGAGATGCAAAGACTCAGAGATTCACTGAGAAAACCCCGTGTAACTCAGCGTCCCTGTGACCCCGTGGCAAATAGGCGGTTAAAAAAGATTCCCTATCTTAGAAGTATGCAAAATCAAATAACCTTTCAATTTATCAGCGAACCCGGCGATGTAAATTACGGCGGTAATGTACACGGGGGCATCGTTATGAAATGGATAGATCAAACCGCTTATGCCTGCGCCAGCAGCTGGGCTGAAAGTTATGCCGTAACCTTATACGTTGGCGGCATTCGCTTTTTTAAACCCATTCACATTGGCGACCTGGTAAAAGTAAGCGCACGTGTGGTATACACCGGCAAAACAAGTATGCATATTGCTTGTGATGTTTTTTCGCGCCCCATTACTGGAGAAAAATACATCAAGACCACACATTGCATTATTGTGTTTGTGGCAGTAGATGAGAACAAGAGAACAATTCCCGTAAAAAAATGGGTGCCGCATACTGATAGAGAAATTGCCCAGGAAAAATACGCCATACGATTAATGGAATTGAGAAAAGGAATTGAGGCAGAGATGAAGCCTTTCCTGGAGGATTATTTTTAGACGTCTCATAGCCACAGAGACACTGTGACACGGAGGGTGCACAGGGAATCTCCGTGAAACCCCGTGTCTTTGAGCCCCCGTGGCAAAGCAACCCCGGCCATTCTTATTAAATATGCACCGCCCACAATTTTTAGCTCTTTTTCACAATAAAAACCCTTAAATTCATAAGGTAAATCAACACCATGAAAAACACACTTCTTTTGTCGGCCGCAATTATGGCAAGTATTAATTTTATGAAAGCACAAGACACCGATCCATACCTTTGGTTGGAAGACGTTGACAGTCAAAAATCATTAGAATGGGTTTCAAAACAAAACAAAGCTACCGAAGAGGTGCTCATGAAACAACCCATTTATCAAAACGTTTACGATAAAAGTTTAGAAATTTACAACTCCACCGATCGTATTGCCGCGCCGGGCATTTACGGTAATTATGTTTACAATTTTTGGCAGGATAAAGAACACGAGCGCGGAATTTGGCGTCGCACTACCCAACAAGAGTATTTAACCGGAAATCCAACCTGGGAAACTGTTTTGGATATAGACGCTTTGTCTAAAGCCGACGGTGTAAAATGGGTATTCAAAGGCGCCGATGGATTATTTCCAAAATACGAACGCTTCCTTGTAAATCTTTCAAACGGTGGTGGCGATGCTGTTACCGTGAAAGAATTTGACGCAGTTAAAAAAGAATTTATTAAAGACGGCTTTGTAATGCCCGAAGCAAAAGGAAGCTTAAGCTATTGGGATGCCGATAACGTTTTTGTTTCTACCGATTTTGGAAAAGGATCCATGACAACTTCCGGCTACGCACGCCAGGTGAAATTATGGAAGCGTGGCACGCCAATGAGCAGTGCTAAATTAATTTTTGAAGGAAAAGAAAGCGACGTTTGGGCAGCCGGTTACCGTATGCGCGACGGAGAAAAAAAATACATGTTCATGGCTCGTGGGATCACCTTCTACACATCCGAAACAAGCGTGATGGTAAAAGATAAATTAGTGAAGTTGGATATTCCTGACGATGATGATATCAATGATCTGATCAACGACCAATTAATTGTGACCTTAAAATCAGACTGGACCATCAACGGAAAAGTATTTAAACAAGGATCTGTGATCAGCTTGAATCTCCCTGCTTTACTGGCCGGTAAAAAAGAAGCGCAATTGGTTTATGAACCGGACGAATTCTCAAGTTTATCGGGAATGGCCAGCACTAAAAATAAATTATTGATGTGCGTGCTAACCAATGTAAAAAGCGAATTATACATCTATACTTTTGATAAGACCTGGAGCAAAGTAAAAGTGAATGCTCCCGATTATGGAACTATTGGCCTTGGCGCAACCGATGAGAATTCAGATCAATATTATTTCTATTTCCAAAATTTCCTAACGCCTTCGTCACTTTGGGTAGCAGATGCAGGAAAAAACGAAGTACGTCAATTTAAATCTTTGCCTGCCTACTTCGACGCGAGTAAGTACACGGTTGAACAGATCAAAGCGAAATCTGCTGATGGAACCATGGTGCCTTACTTCATTGTGTATCCTAAGAACATGGTGAACAATGGAAAGAACCCTACCCTACTTTATGCTTACGGAGGATTTGAATCGTCTATGCTTCCTTATTATTCCGGTGTAATGGGTAAAGGCTGGTTAGATAATGGCGGTGTTTATGTATTAGCGAATATCCGTGGAGGCAGCGAGTACGGACCAAAATGGCATCAGGCAGGTTTAAAAGAAAAACGTCAGAATATTTACAATGACTTTTACGCTGTAGCGCAGGATGTGATCACCAGAAATGTAACTTCTCCTCAATGCCTGGGAATTATGGGCGGAAGTAACGGAGGTTTATTAATGGGTGTTTCGTTCACACAACGTCCTGATCTTTTTAATGCGGTTTGTTGCCAGGTTCCTTTGTTGGACATGAAACGTTATAGTCATTTGTTGGCCGGTGCAAGCTGGATGGGCGAATATGGAGATCCTGATACAAAAGATTGGGATTTCATTAAAAAATACTCTCCTTATCAAAATTTAGAAAAAGGAAAAAAATATCCGGAAGTGTTCTTTACTACATCCACACGCGATGATCGCGTTCATCCTGGTCACGCCCGAAAAATGGCAGCAAAAATGATGGATATGGGTTATAAGATATATTATTACGAGAACATGGAAGGTGGTCACGCCGGTTCATCCACTAATGATCAGCGTGCAAAATCAATTGCTTTGCAATATGCGTACCTGATGATGAAGTTGAAGAGCTAAAAGATCAGTCGAACTTTTTTCTATCGTCAACTACTTTTTCGGAATTAATATCAAAATAGATCCCACCAAAAGCCGGGTTATAAGCGCCTGAACTGGCGGTGCCGTCTCCAAGCAGTATCCAACTATCTTTGATATTGCTTATCCAGTAATTCTCATCCATTTTGAAATTTGTTTCTGTTAAGGCGTTGTTATTGATCTTGTATTTCAAAACAAATCCCTTATTGTTGTTATCCCTCGAGTTGGTGGTTCCAATGATCCAAACATCGCCATCCTCCTGAACCAACAGTACTGGATCTTTATCAATGCTAAGACTGCTTGGCTTGAATTCCAGTTTTTGCAGCGAACTACCCGAAATGCTATCTATCAATTCAAGCACATAACCGTAAACCTTGGTTTCTTCCAAATAGTCGTCCGTTCTGCGGTGACGCATTTGATTTGTTCTTTCGCTTAACTTAACGATCTTATAAGAATTATCTATTTGAATAGTTTTGGAAGAAATAACTGACTCAACCGCTGTTCTATTCATCCAGATCCAAACAGATGGTATCAAAACCACCAAAATGGCCATGGCAATGAAAAGCGGTTTCTTACTATTTTTTTGCTCTGTCCCCATCCTCTATTATCAAAGATACACAATTGTAATGACCGGAAAAACAAAAAACCCGCTCAATCACAAGCGGGTTTTTCTGTAGGTGGACATTTAATCGCTAAACTAAAACGCCCTATGAAAAAAAAATCTTTAAGGTAAATTCATTGAATATGTCACACCATTCACTGTAACTAAAGCTCCATTGTCGCAACCACCGTTACCATAATCAATATGACGTGTAGGGCGAGTGCCTGGTTTGTAATCAATTGTACCACTGATAAACGGGTGACGGTTAGGATTTGTATTTGGTGAACAATTAAAATCGCGTACTAAATTTGTTGCTGTAACAGAGTATTGCTCGCTTTTGCCATTAACTCCATTAGCAGTTCCATTCAATTTTACAATGGCTTTGCTCCAGGTAATTGGAAGTAATTGTCCATGGTAGCAATTCACATCATTAGAATTAATTAATTCCTTTGTACGATCACAGATCCAGGTCACCGTTTTTGTACCGTTTGTTGCAGAAATGTTCGCCGTGATCTTCCAGGTCAAATTTACACCACTATATACGGTTTGCGAATTAACGCTTTGCGGTGTTGTATTTTGAATGGTCTTGTTATTGATAGATACCGACCAACCGTCTACTGCGTAATTTTGCGAAGTAATAACCACTTTGAATCCCGGATTACGATAGTAAACCGAAGTTGAAGGTGTACATCCCGAGAGGTCAAAGAACAATTTACCGCTGCGGGTTCTTCCGTCTGGTCCGGTTACACCTGTACCAAAATCAACTGTAATAGTAGAAGTATTAAATCCTGTTACTGTTGCCGAAGGCGCCATCTCTAACATCCCTGTTCCATTACCACGTAATGATACCGTTCCTGTTTCTGCTGCCTGTCCGCCCATCGCGTCAATATCCGCGCTAATGTTCTCCATGTTGGCGTTGTCGCTCGCCGTTGCTGTTTCCTGGTCAGGAGTTTCCTCTTGTCTATCCGGTTTGCGACAGCTTGTAAACATCATAGAGCCTACTAATAGTAAAGTAGATGCTCCAAAAATTATTCTATTTGTTTTCATGATTCCCATTTTTTTATATTTGATATATGTTGTTTTTCAGATTTAAGCCCCTATTCATCAAAAACCGGGCCCTTTTAATACTAAGACGTATGAAGTTCCAAAAGGTTTAGTAGGTTTAAAAATATTTCCAAAATATCTGCTTTAAAGACAATGAAGCCTTCCAAAACCCCTATTTTTGTGCCTGATTTGCTGGGAAATAGGTAAATTTGTTAAATGAAAGCTCTGAAGGCCGTAAACCACTTTTTTGTTAAATATAAATGGCACTTTTTGGGTGGTATGCTGTTTGTGGCTTTGTCTACGATCTTCAGAACCTATCAAGGCGTTATAGTTCGCGATGGTACTAATGAAGTTTTAAAAGCCATTGAACGCGGGCATGCCGATGACCCCATGATCTTTGTTTGGTATGGATTAAAAATGATAGGCTTCGCGCTTATTAGTGGAGGATTTTTATTTCTCACGCGACAAACGCTCATCGTCATGAGTCGCCACATTGAATACGATCAAAAAAATGATATTTACGAGCACTACCAAAAACTAGATACTCAATTCTACAAACAAAACACTACCGGCGACTTAATGAATCGCATTAGTGAAGATGTTGGCCGTGTGCGTATGTACACCGGTCCCGCGATCATGTATTTGGTAAACACCATTGCAACCGTGATCACGGTTTTGTCATTCATGTTAAGCGTACATCAATCTCTAACCTGGTTAGTTTTTTTGCCGCTCCCTATTCTCGCTTATTTTATTTATGTTATTTCAGACCTGATCAATAAAAGAAGTTTGGAGGTGCAAGCTAAACTTTCCGATCTCACGTCCCAAGCACAAGAAACATTCAGCGGCATCCGTTTGATCAAAGCTTATAATCGTGAAAAATATTATAGCGACGAGATGCTAAATAAAAGCGAAGGCTATAAAGGAATAGCTTTGCGCTTAGCGCGAACCGAAGCTATGTTTGCCCCTACCATGCTTTCGTTGGTATCTTTAAGTACATTAATAACTATTTGGTACGGTGGGAAATTAGTGATCGATGGAAAAATTGGATATGGAAATATTACCGAGTTCATTTACTATATTTTTCAACTCACATGGCCTTTTGCCTCTTTAGGCTGGATCACTTCGCTTATTCAAAGAGCTGCGGCTTCTCAAGAACGCATCAACGAATTTCTACATACAGCACCGATCATTAAAAGCCCTACAAACGAAAACTATCCTATTGAAGGTATCATTGAATTTAAAGACGTTAGTTTCGTTTATCCCGAAAACAATATTCAAGCACTCAAACATATCAGTTTTAAAATTAAAAACGGACAAACACTTGGCATCACCGGCTCCGTTGGGAGTGGAAAATCAACCTTATTGAATTTATTGGCGCGCCAATATGATGTAAGTTCGGGTTCAATTGCGATCGACGGAAAAAATATTAGAGAGCATAATCTTCAATTGATAAGAAGCAATATGGGATATGTTCCCCAGGAAGTTCTATTATTTAGTGATACCATTAAGAATAATATTGCTTTCGGATTAAAAGGAACAAAGGCCAGCGAGAAAGATATTGTCAATAGCGCCAGATCGGCTCAGGTTCACGAGAATATTATCGCGTTTCCGGAAAAATATGAAACGGTTATTGGAGAAAGAGGAATTACTTTATCGGGCGGACAAAAACAACGCATTTCCATAGCGCGCGCGATCATTAGCCAACCAAAGATCTTAGTATTTGACGATTGCTTATCTGCCGTTGATAGTGAAACAGAACATTTAATCCTTGAAGAGTTAAAACGACTGATGGTTGGTAAAACATCGTTAATCGTGAGTCACCGTATTTCAAGTATCAAACACGCCGACCTGATCTTATATTTAAAAGACGGAGAAATTGCTGAAAGCGGAACACACGAAGCGCTCATGGCAAAAAAAGGAGAGTACTATAAACTCAACCAATTGCAAAACAATTAATGCGCATCCTGATCATCTTTTTACTTTTGAGTTCATTGTGCTTCTCGCAAAATGACACCATCCCTTGCGTTCAAGTATTAGGAGTTGCGCAAGACGGAGGTTATCCGCATTTTGGTTGCGAAAAAGACTGTTGCAAAATGGCCTGGAAAGACACAAGCATGCGAAAATTTGTGGTGTCTTTGGCTATTGTTGATCCTAAAGAAAAGAAATGGTGGTTGATGGAAGCTACCCCTGATATTAAAGAACAAGTTGAATATTTCAAAAAACTCTCGGAAGGAAAGTATAATTACTTACCTGACGGCATTTTCTTAACTCACGCGCATATTGGACATTATGCAGGATTAATAAACTTCGGACGCGAAGTCATGAATACTTCTAATATTCCGGTGTACGTAATGCCAAAAATGAAAAAATTCCTGGAGACAAATGGTCCATGGAATCAATTGGTGAAACTGAACAATATTAAACTCCTGGAATTAAAAGAAGAACTTCCTGTGAAGATCTCCGAGAAAATTGTAGTAAGCGCAATGACCGTACCGCACCGCGATGAATTTTCGGAAACCGTTGGATTCAGGATTAACACAAGTTACAAAACATATCTATTTATACCGGATATTGATAAATGGGAAAAATGGAATCGCGTATTAATTAAGGAAGTTTCAAAAGTAGACATCGCTTTTTTAGACGCAACGTTCAATAAAAGTAACGAATTAAAGAACAGAGCTATGAGCGAAGTGCCTCACCCTTTTGTTGAAGAAACTATTAACGCGTTTAAAAACGAAAACGATCAATTAAAAAGCAAAGTGCATTTTATCCACTTCAATCACACAAATGCCTTAATGTGGGATAATAACGCCAGACTGGAAGTACAGAAAAAAGGATTTAAAGTGTCAGAGCAAGGGAAGATCTATTGATCCTATTTCATCTCATCCGAATACATCATATTCAGATCATCACGCAAATTGTAATTGCTAGCCATCACTTCGCCATATGCTCCGGCGCTACGAATAGCAATAAGATCACCGCGCTTTGTATCAGGTAACAAAACAGCTTTACCAAAGCAATCACTGCTTTCGCAAATTGGACCAACTACATCGTATTTTATAGAAGGTGAAGACGGATTTGAGATGTTCTCGATCTTCTGAAAAGCTTGATATAAAGCAGGACGGATCAATTCGGTCATGCCTGCATCCAAAATAGCGAAATTGGTATTGATCCCGTTCTTAATATAAAGCACACGAGAGATCAAACTTCCGCATTGCCCCACAAAAGCGCGACCTAATTCAAAATGCACTTTTTGTCCGGGTTTAAGATCAAGGAATTGTTTGAATACTTCAAAGAATGATTGGAAATCAACAATGGATTCTGAATCCGGCTGCTGGTAATTAATTCCGAGGCCTCCGCCAACATTTATATTTGGAAGTAAATATCCCTTTTCAATGAACCATTTATTGATCTCGTTCACACGCTGACATAAGTTCTTGAAAGGCGTTAAACTTCCGATCTGGGAGCCAATATGAAAATGTAAACCGATGAATTCAATATTTGGCAAGGTTTTGATCAAAGCCAACACATCATCAAATTCATAAGGATTGATCCCGAATTTATTTTCCTCTAAACCGGTTGTAATATACTTATGCGTATGCGCGTCAACATTTGGATTCACGCGCAAAGCAATTCTTGCCTTTTTCCCTTTGGCTTTTGCCAATTCATTGATCACCGTAAGTTCAGCTTTACTCTCAGCGTTAAAACAAAATATATCTTTATCTAAGGCGTAATTAATTTCAGCGTCACTCTTACCTACTCCGGCAAAAACAATGTCATGTGAAGGAAAACCACATTCCACAGCGCGTTTTACTTCATTTCCACTCACGCAATCTGCTCCAAAACCAGCCTGTTTAATGAGGTTCAATAATTTCACGTTAGAATTCGCTTTTAAAGCATAGTGAACAGAATATTCTTTTGGCGCCGCTTTTTTTACGGCGTCCAACGTTTTTTTCAAAAGATCAATGTCGTAGTAATAAAAAGGCGTTTCTTTTCTACTGAACTGATCTATGTGTTGTTTCGAAAACATAATAAATCAATTTAATAATTAAACAATCCTTTATTCAATGCCATTAAAGCGTCCTTCTTTTTATTTCCATTTACCAAAACAGAAATATTGTTCGGACTTCCGCCGTAAGACACCATTCGCAGCGGAATATCTTTTAAAGCTTCCAACACTTTGAAACCATATCCCGTTTGCTCTTTTGGCAATTGCCCTACGATACAAATAATGGTTTGATCTTTTTCTATTTCAACAACGGCTATTTCCTTTAATTCTTTAAGGATCTCCTGCAAATTCTTGTCGCTATCGATCGTTAAAGAAACAGCAACCTCTGAAGTAGTGATCATGTCAATTGATGTTTTAAAACGTTCAAATATTTCAAACACCGCTCTCAAAAAACCGTGAGCTAATAACATTCGATCGCTTTTGATATTAATAGCAGTAATTCCATCCTTTGCCGCAATAGCTTTGATTCCGGCTCCGCTATTGATATTCGCGATCAAGGTTCCCTCCGCTTCAGGCTGCATAGTGTTTTTTAACCGCACAGGAATATTACGCTTTTGCGCAGGTAAGATACAGGTGGGATGCAGGATCTTTGCTCCAAAATAAGCCAACTCGGCTGCTTCATCAAAACTCAATTCGCGAATTGGGTGTGTTTTATTAACGATGCGGGGATCATTGTTATGCATGCCATCAATATCGGTCCAAATTTGAACCTCTTCACTCCGAATAGCTGCTCCAATAATTGAGGCTGTGTAATCACTTCCTCCACGCTTTAGGTTATCTATCTCTCCAAACGCATTTCTGCAAATATATCCTTGGGTGATAAATAAATTGCTTCCGCTATATTTCTTCAATTCCAAGGTTAAATTCGTCTCCACATAAGCCATATCAGGCTCGTCGTTAGAATCAATGCGCATGAAATTCAAAGCCGGTAACAAAACTGACGGAACGCCGATTTCCTCCAGGTAATAATGGAACATAGCGGTGCTCAACAGTTCTCCTTGCGCTAAAATGGCTTTCTCTTCGTTGGCAGTGAACATGTCAAGCGTAAAATTCTTGATGTACTCAAAATGATTGTGAATGAGATCCTTTGCTTTTGCTAATGTCTCTTTCTTAGAATATAATTCTGCGATCTCCTTTTCGTACTTCGCTTTTAAATTCGCGATTAGTTCATTTGCCTTTGCTGTATCCTTTATATACAGAGCATTGGCAATTTCAACAAGAGCATTGGTAGTTCCGCTCATGGCGCTTAACACCACAATTTTCGCGGTAGGATTTACTACCAATTTTGTAAGATCTTTTATTCTTTGGGCGCTTCCAACACTGGTACCGCCAAACTTTTGTATGAGCATATAAGGGTGCCTTTTTAGGCTGACTAAATTAAACTTTTATTCGATTTTACTATTAAGATTTTATGAAGAAAATGGGCACATAGCCCACAGAACATTACTTACGGCTTGGCAGCCATTTACACTTTTTCTTTATGTTTAAAGTGATGCTCATTTCGTGGACAAATATAGTACTAAGATCGCAATCTGCAATTATTTTTTCATCATCCCCAAACGGATCTGAGTTAAAATCCTTTTAGTGTACAAAGGGAAATCCCCATTCATCATCCAGTTATAGTAGCTAGGTTCTTTAGTGAAGATCTCAACAACGGTCTTATCCTTATGCTTTCCAAAATTAAAGCACTCCTCGCCTTTTTCGTTATAAACTAACCTTCCCGCGAGATCGCAGAATTTATTCTTATTGGTGGTGATCTCGCTTAGTTTTGCTATGTTGTTAACCACAGGAATAAACTTATTGCCCTTCTCATCCAAACGCTCAACATTTTCATAGCGATCTAATTGGGCTTGGAATATCTCATAAGTAGCAATTGTGTCTGCTTCGGCCGTATGCGCGTTCTCAAGATCCTTACTACAATAGAATTTATAGGCAGCTGCTAAATTGCGTGGCTCCATCACATGAAAAATATTTTGAACGTCCACCAACTTGCGGTTCTTCAGATCAAAGTCCATCTCGGCACGCAATAATTCTTCTACCAACATTGGAACATCATATTTATTGCTGTTGTAGCCTGCCAAGTCGGCATTTCCAATAAATTGTATGATCTGCGGCGCTAGTTGTTTGATGGTTGGAGCATCCGCAATATCTTTATCGTAAATACCATGCAATTTCGATACTTTTTCCGGTATCGGCATTTCAGGATTTATTCTCCAGATTTTTGTTTCGGTGCTGTTGTCCACATTCACTTTCAACATGCAGATCTCCACAATGCGATCCAAACCAATAGTGAGCCCGGTGCATTCCAGGTCAAAAAATATAATAGGCTTTGTAAGATTTATTTTCATTCTTCTTTTTTCGGAAGTTCATCCTTCGACTACGCTCAGGATGACAGGTCGGTTAGCAGCCCGTGTCATGCTGAGCTTAGTCGAAGCGCTTCTATTCTTTATATGATTTTAAATTCTTCAACACTTCTTCTTCCTTCTTTGTTGCACCAACCAGTTCATTTATTTTATGCATCACGTCATCTAATAATGAATCAGGACAACTTGCTCCGCTCGTAATTACCACGTTCAATGGTCGTTTAGCGGGAAGAAAATTCTTAGTGGTTTTATGTTTCTTATGAGGATAATCAAAATGATGAATTACTGTTCCTTCAATTTCATTTGCCGACGAAATAAAATACGTTGGGAATTTGCGTTCGCATAGTTCAACTAAGTGCGATGTATTACTACTGTTATATCCGCCAACAACGATGGCAAGATCGGCGTCAGTTTCTAAAAGACCATAGGTTGCGTCCTGGTTTTCATTAGTAGCATAACATAAAGTATCATGCGTGTCGGCAAAATGATCTTTAACGGTTGCTTCTCCAAATTTCTTGATCATCTCTGTCTTAAAGAATTCCGCCATCTCCTCCGTTTCAGTTGCCAACATGGTGGTTTGATTGATCACCCCAACTTTTTCAAAGTGCTTTTCAATATCAAATCCTTTGGAGAATTTTCCTTTAAACACGTTTTCAAATTGCTCCTGGGTCTTATTTCCGTTAATAAACTCAGCTAATAATTTAGCCTCTTCCATATCACGCAACACAATTACCGCTTCCGAATGTTTCTCGCTCCTCGAAAATGTGGATCTAGTTTCTTCATGTGTATTTTTTCCATGAATGATGATCGTATGCTTTGTTCCACCAATTTGCTCCGATTTTTTCCAAACACGCTCTACAAACGGACAAGTTGTATCGTAAGATTCAGTTTTAATTCCCTTTTTTTGCAAAAGAGCTATTAATTGCAACGGCGCACCAAAAGCAGGAATCATCACCACGTCGTCTTTCTTCAAAACATCAAACGAAATTAATTGCTCTCCATGAGTGTCTTGCAAAAATTTCACGCCGCGCTCTGTAAGATCTTTATTCACTTCCGGATTATGGATCATTTGACTTAATAAGTAAATATCCTTTCCCTTGTTTTCTTCCAAAGCCTTAAAGGCAATTTCAATGGCATTTTCCACTCCATAACAAAAACCAAAATGTCTCGCGATATAATATTTAATCGGACCAAAATCCAAAACCGTAGGACTATTATCCTTTTTGCGCGGATCCTGGATCTTGCGAAACTGTTTTACTTTTGAAATGATCGGACTCCTGTAAAAATCCGGTACGTTAAAGGTTTTCATTTTCCAATTGGGTCCCTGAGTTCATCGAAGGGTCTTTCCAAACTGACTGGAATGACGCTTCGACAAGCTCAGCGACCGGCTTTACAAAGTTAACATTTAATTTCCTCTTTTATTGCGTGGATGATAACTCAGAATGTTCTCTCTAAGGTATTGTTTATCAAGATGCGTATAGATTTCCGTGGTAGTAATGCTTTCATGGCCCAGCATCTCCTGAACAGCCCTTAGATCTGCCCCGCCTTCTACTAAATGCGTGGCAAAGGAATGCCTAAAGGTATGCGGACTCAATTTCTTCTTGATCCCAGCTTTTTGGGCAAGATCCTTGATGATATAAAATACCATCACCCTCGAAAGTCTGCTCCCGCGTTTATTCAGATAAACTACGTCCTCACTACCTTTTTTTACCTGCAAATGACTTCTGATCTGTTGAATATAATTCTCTATCATTTTCTTTCCGCTCTTTCCAATGGGAACCAAACGTTCCTTATCACCCTTCCCGGTAACTTTAATATAATCCTCGTTTAAGTGAAGATCGCTAATTTTCAAATTCACCAATTCACTAACTCGCAAACCGCAACTGTAAAGTGTTTCAAGCAAACTTGCATTACGTTCACCTTCGGGTTTGCTACGGTCAATTAGTCCCATCATTTTATCGATCTCTTCGATGCTCAAATAAATTGGCAGTTTGCGTGCTAGTTTTGGTCCTTCGATCAGATCGGCGGGACTGGAAGGAATATCATTCTCCAATACCAAAAATTTATAAAAGGCTTTTATACCCGAAATAACTCGCGCTTGCGAACTTGCAGAAATTCCAAGCTCGAAAAGCCATTCAATAAATTTAATGAGTTCTTTGTAGGTGTATTTGTCAGGAGACTTTCCTTTTAAGAACAATTCGCTGTATTGCTTCAGTTTTAAAAGATCGTCGGTATACGCTTCAACAGAATTTTTAGACAACGAGCGCTCAAGCTGCAGATACTGCTTGAATCGTGTCAAATATGTGTTCCAGTTGGACAAATCTTACTTCGTTCTCTTCGTCGTATCGCTCATCTTATTCCACATTACTTTGTTGAGCGAGTCATAAACAAAACAAAAACGATCGTACCAACCCTTACCGTTTCTTTTCTCAAGATGCTTGATCACTTGGTCGTTATAGATCTTTTCCAGAACCAATTCAGTATCCGTTATTGAACAACCTCTTTCGTCGTAATAGAATCCGTAATGTTTTGTAAGGGAATCTTCTTCGGGTATAGGAGAGCGGAAACCAAAGGCGATCAAATGAATGTCGCCTTTTGCGATGTCAGCTTTTGCATCAAACCGAGATTGATCTAACCAGGAATAATCTTTTTCTTCTTCCTTTTTGGATCCGCATGCCATTAAAAAAATGCAAACAAAAAAGAATCCGGCTTTCATTTTATATGGCCGCCATTAGCAAATTAATATCCTTGAATGGCAAATTAAATGATTCACCAAGGAATTGGCTTGTCAAAATTCCGTTGTAGATATAAATTCCATTTCGCAAGCCGGCATCTTTACGTACAACGCTATCAAATCCGCCTTCTTCACCCATGTTCAATAGAGTTTGAGTGAAAATATTACTGAATGCAAATGAAGCTGTTCTTGCCACGCGACTCGGAATATTTGGAACGCAGTAGTGAACTACGCCATGCTTTCTGAAAACAGGTTTTGTATGATTTGTGACTTCAGATGTTTCAAAAACTCCGCCTTGATCGATACTCACATCAATGATCACCGAACCGGTTTTCATTTCTCCCACCATTCCTTCCGTAACAACAACGGGCGCTCTTCCGCCACGAGCACGCATGGCACCAATTGCCACGTCGGCTGTTTTTAAATGCTTTTCCAAAACCTTTGGAACAATAACGGATGTAAATATTCGCGAGCCTAATTGATTCTGCAAACGACGCAAACGCGAAGTTGAATTGTCAAATACTTTTACGGTTGCACCCAATCCAATAGCAGCGCGCGCCGCAAATTCACCAACAGTTCCAGCGCCAATGATCACAACTTCCGTTGGAGAAATTCCACTAATACCTCCAAGAATGGAACCAACGCCATTATTCGCGTTGCTCAATAACTCAGCAGCGATCAAAATACTTGCACCACCGGCAATTTCTCCCATGGCACGAATAACAGGGTATATTCCCTCATCGTCGGTCATAAGATCAAATGCCACACAGTTTAATTTCTTTGAAATAAGTTTACGTAAAAAATTCTCCGGCTGAACATGCAATTGTAAAGCGCTAAATAGAATTTGCTTGTGCTGCATCATTTCTATTTCATCCAAAGTTGGAGGAGCGATCTTTAAAATTACGTTGGCTTTGTAAACGTCAACTGACGAATACACGATCTCAGCTCCAGCTTCACTGTAATCAGTATCCTCAAAATGCGCGGCTTTACCGGCACCGGCTTCAATAACTACACGGTGCCCATTATTTACAAGCAAAGCAACCGCATCGGGCACCAATGGTACACGCGTTTCCTGGAAGGCTACTTCCTTTGGGATCCCAATAAAAAGTTTTCCTTTTTTTCGGGCCACTTCAAGCATTTCTTCCTTAGGAGCAAGCGCTCCTTTTGTTAGTGACATCAATGCTTCTTTGCTCATTACCATATAAAATATTTTTTTTATGATGAAACGAATTTATTCTGTTTCATCGTTGTTTTTTAGTATGCTGGGCCTCGGTACTTAGGCGCGTTACAGTCGTCAATACTTCTTCTCCTTGGGCGATAAACTAATCCCACCCGCGTTTCAAATGTTCGGTTACGCATGGAAGTGCTTTGTACCCTCGGATTCCAGATATCATTATTCCAATGCTCTTCTATGAACCAATTTATTTTGCGAATGAACGGAAACTCAAATCCAAGCCCAAGATCTCCGCTCGCCCAGATCTTTTTAGGCATGCTGTAAGGCGCATTCATTGGCGAGGACGCTGACAAAAGATATTCGGCTCTAACACCCAGCATCCAATACCAATTCGAATAAAGTCCCAAACCGTTGAAGAATTTCAAATAGTTATTCCATTGGATATAGGTATAACGATTTACGCCAAACCCTCCGCGCAAAACATTGAACGGATCAATAAGATCTTTTTCCTTAGACGCTTTTTTGATGTAAGCGATCTCAGTTTGCCAGCGTGGAGAATCTCTTTTTGATAACTCTACAAAAACACCGGCACCCCAACTTAATTTTTCGGCGCCAATGTAATCGGTGTTCGTGTAATAAAAAGGATTGTTCACAAAATCAGTTGGCGTAAATTGTCTCGAGCCATCGTCGATGTTACGGTAACGATGACGCGAATCGGTTAAAGCACCAAAAACGCCGATTCCCTTTAATACCTGCGAGAATGTTTGTTGCGCGCTCAAAACTAAAACTGCTATGAAAACTATTTTTTTCATTTAGAAACTTACTGCTTCCGCGGTTTGACTTATTTTTTTCACTAATCCTTGTAATACTTTACCCGGACCACATTCAATATACTGCGTTGCACCATCCGCTGTCATTTGCTGAACGCTTTGTGTCCATTTTACAGGCGCAGTTAATTGCGCAATTAGATTTTTCTTGATCGCCGTAGGATCGCTCACAGCGTTTGCCGTTACGTTTTGATAAACCGGACAGGTTGGCTGAGAGAAATTTGTTGAGTTGATCGCTGCTTCCAATTCTACGCGTGCAGGCTCCATTAATGGGGAGTGAAATGCTCCTCCAACCGGTAAAACCAAAGCACGTTTTGCACCTGCCGCTTTTAATTTTTCGCAAGCAATATTAATTCCATCAATACTTCCCGAAATAACTAATTGTCCGGGGCAATTGTAATTTGCAGCTACAACCACATGGCCGGAGTTTGTAATTTCTCTACAGATATCCTCCACTACTTTATCGTCCAGATTCAAAATTGCTGCCATGGTGCTTGGATTCATTTCACACGCTTTTTGCATTGCTAAAGCGCGTTTTGAAACCAAACGTAAAGCATCTTCAAAACTTAAGGTCTTGTTTGCTACTAAAGCAGAAAATTCTCCAAGGGAATGCCCGGCTACCATATCCGGATTAGCTTCTTTTGTTTTAAATAAAATAACCGAATGTAAAAAGATAGCAGGCTGAGTGATCTTGGTTTGTTTTAATTCTTCTTCAGTTCCACCGAACATCGTGTCGGAAATTCTAAATCCTAAGATCTCGTTAGCTTGCTCAAATAATTGTTTTGCTTGTGCCGAACTTTCGTAAAGATCTTTTCCCATGCCGGGAAACTGGGATCCTTGTCCGGGAAATACGTAGGCTTTTTTCATAATTGGTACAAAAAAGTTAGATTATAAATTTACCGGAAAGGCAAGTAGAAAACAAAGAAAGGAATGAACAGTATTTAACTATGGAGTGTTAGTATCGGCCTTGTTGAGCTTCACTAAATAGACGAAAAACGCAATGAATCCCATACAAAACGGCACCACCGCGTAATCCTTCAATTCCACATGTCCAAAGAATTCCATACACATCCAATAGCTATTGGCGCTGATCCAAAAAAGCACTGAAAAATTCACCCAAAAATCGGGTTTTTGTCGGGTGCGGCGCATCATTAAAATGGTCACAAAAATGGTAGGTATGATCATACAAACCCCAAGAACTTTAAATTCCAGGCACCAGCTAATATCCTTAATTAACCAAAAGAAAATGTGAAAATTCTCAACAATCTGGAAATTCTTGAAACGGTCAATTATTAATTTCATAGTGCGTTAAACCTTTCTTACTTTTAGCGGTCAAATATAGTTAAATAACCCATTGGCAGCCGCAGCAGATATTGATATCCTTAGCCTTTACAAGGATGAGAGTACGCGTAATAAGTCGCTTGAATTACTCATAGACAAATACCAACAAAAACTGTATTGGCACATCAGAAAGATCGTTATTGACCATGACGATAGCGACGACGTTCTTCAGAATACCTACATCAAAATTTGGAAAGGTTTGGCCAACTTTAAGGAAGAAAGCGCCCTTTTCACCTGGATGTACCGAATAGCCACCAACGAGTCGATCACCTTTTTGAACCAAAAGAATAAACGCAACACCACTTCTTTGCATCCTATTGAATATCAGTTATCTAAAGACCTGGAAAGCGATCATTACTTCAAAGGTGACGCGATCCAAATGAAACTGCAGAAAGCCATCCTTACTTTACCAGAGAAACAACGCATCGTTTTTAACATGCGTTATTACGATGAAATGCCATACGAGCAGATGTCGGAGGTCCTAGATACATCGGTGGGAGCGCTGAAAGCCAGTTATCATTTAGCGGCTAAGAAAGTAGAAGAATTCTTAACTAAAGATTAAACCTTTTTAAATCGGTATAGTCAAACCAAAAAGTGGACAAGAACAATAACATACCAAACTCATTCAACCTTCCGGAGGGATACTTCAAGAACTCCAAGGCAGGCATCCTCAACAAAATTGAGTGGATGCAGGAACATGGGGCATATCCAATGTTAAGCAAACTGGATAAGTCAAGTGGTTTTATTGTGCCTGAGAATTATTTTAATGGGAACGCGAGCAAACTTGAATTATTAGATACACCGACGTTAAATTCTTACAAAAAGGAAAACGCGTTCACTGTTCCTGAAAACTATTTTGAAGAAAGTAAATCACGCCTTATTTCAATTGTAGAGGATGATGACATGAGCGCTTACCCTACTCTTTCATCTATTGAAAAGAAAAATCCATTTGTTACCAGCGAGAATTATTTTGAAAAGAGTAAAGAAACAATTCTTGGCGATAACAAAAATGAAGGTGGCGCAAGAATTATTTCTCTGTTCACAAAACCTATGCGCTATGCTGCAGCGGCTGTATTGATGATCACTATTGGATTATGGATCTACAATTCATACTTCAAAACTGAGATCGGAACCGAGGAATGTACAACGCTTGCATGCTTAGAGAAAAAAGAGATCATGAAATTCAAGTATGAGAATATTGATACAGATGAATTGAATGACGCGGCAGTTGACTTGAGTAAACTAGAAAAGAACTTAAATAACGAAGAAAAGAAGGATACAACAAAAACAGCCGATTCAACTGATGAGGCATTGTTGGATCTTATAGAATAATGAACGTACTGAAAAACATAATTATTATAATAACCGTTTTACTTTGCCTTGCGCCCGGTAAAAGTTTAGCTCAAAATGATAAGATCAAGGAGTTGAGAGCCGCTTTTATTGCCAAGAAGATGGAATTCACTTCGGAGGAATCTACCAAGTTTTGGCCGGTGTACAACGAACTCCAGGATAAACGCAGCGCCATTAAAAAGAATTTAAGAAAGAATTATAAGGAACTTTCGCCTAATTTTACCGATAAGGAAGCGGAAGATCTTATTACCTTAGAAAATAAAAGCGCGGCCGCGGAAGCCGAACTTACAAAAACATATAATGATAAATTAAAAGCGATCATAGGTGCTAAGAAGTTGGTGAAGCTGCAGATATGTGAGGAGGAGTTCAAGAAGGAAGTATTAAGTGCCTTAAAAGACAAATAGAACGTGCCCACAGGGAACCTAAATACCAAAATAGTGCTAATTGTTATTGGCACTTTCTTTTTATTTCAAGCAAATATAAAAGGGCAAAAAGCATTTGATAGTTTGAATCTAAAGCAAGCCAAACATTATTTCAAGACCACCGTTTTTATTGATTCGTACTCAAAGGCCAATCAAAAATTTTCAAAGCAAAAGGATCAGAGTAAACAATCGATCAATGATACTGTTCTGGATAAACGTCTTGGCTCTTTCGGTTTGAAACAATTCAGTATTGGTTTTTCTACCCCACTTCACACACGCACGTATTACAATTCCGACAGCAGTGTTTATGGGAATACACATTACCTTTTAACCGGAAATTTTCTATCCGTTCAACCAACATTTGACAGTCTTTTAAAACCTCATACACTTTTAAAATACGGTTTAGGTTTACGAATCATTCAAAACAGTGGAAAGAAAGGCGTTTGGTTCATTGATATTCAACCGTTCATTACTACCGATGTTACCACAAGTACGCCAAATGGATATTTCCGCATGGCAAATTCATTTATTTATAGCCACAATTTCTCCGAAAGATTCAATATGCGTATTGGGATCACAAAATCCTTTATGTGGGGAAACAGGTATTACCTTCCTTATTTAGGATTTCGTTGGGGAAAATTGGACGGCGTACATTTTAGCTTACAAATTCCGAGGAACATTAGTTTGAACGTACCAATTGGTCACCGTTTCCGTTTTAGCGTCTTTAGTAAACCACAAGGCGGTATGTATAGTTTCTTAAACAATGACTCCTTGTATTATTTCCGACCTGAAGTAAAATCATTCAACTTCACGCACTACGAAATTCTTGGTGGACTTCGTTTGGACTTTATTCTTAACAAGAATTTTTCGGGTTATGTTGATCTGGGTTCAAGCACACGCTGCAACATTACATTCTACTCTTTAGAAAAGAATGCGAGACGGCCAAATGTTCCATACAGGGCATTTTTCTATGATAAGAGCCTAAGCCCAACCGGATTCTTTAATTTTGGATTTGTGTGGCGTTTTGGTAAGACAAAGAGTTTTTACGGCGATCGTAATATGTATGACGCTATTGACCTCAATAACACTATTGGCGTTGGCGAGGATATGGGCGGCCCTGGAAACACAGATATTCCTATCAAGAAAAGTGTTAAACAGAGTAAATTGAACCTGGATGATATCCAGGACCTGATAGATATAAGCGACCAATAAATAGCTTATCTTTGTTATACCTGCAATGACAAGGATAACAAGCATAATCATTCTTTTCATTTTTTTTAATTCGTTTTGCGTAAACGCGCAAACAGATTCATCTCGTTCAAAAAAATGCAGACGAATTGCGTTGATCTCGGGTTCTTCTGCTCTTTCTTTAGGATCGTTGGCGTATTTAAATCAGGCTTGGTATAAACAATACAGTACCGGAAAATTCCACACATTCAATGATAACAGCGAGTGGTTGCAAATGGATAAAGCAGGCCACGCGTGGACCAATTACAACTTAGGGCGATTAATGATGGATGCTTTTGATTGGGCGGGTTATTCAAAGAAAAAGAAATTACTGAGTGGAACAATTGGTTTCGCATATATGACAGGCGTTGAGATCATGGATGGTTACAGTGACGGCTGGGGTTTTTCCTGGGGAGATATGGGCGCAAATGCGGTTGGAACGGGGCTAGCAATTGGGCAAGAAGCATTATGGAACGAACAACGCGTCTTTATTAAATATTCCTACAATGAAAGCGGTCAGGCAGCTCAAAATCCATCTTTGCTTGGCAAAAATTTACAAGAAAAAATATTAAAGGACTACAACGCGCAAACGTATTGGATCAGCTTCAGTCCTTTTTCTTTTATTAAAGGCGATCACAAATTACCAAAATGGTTAGCGCTTTCGTTTGGCTATGGCGGAACCGGCATGGGTAGAGATCTAGCTCCTCTTGAATGTGCAACGCCACCCTTACCTAAAGAATATACCATTGCCAGGGAAAATATGTATCGTAACTATTACTTAAGCTTAGACCTTGATCTTACAAAAATTAAGACGAGATCTAAAACTTTGAAAACGGTTTTCACGTGCCTGAACATGGTAAAAGTTCCGTTCCCGGCGATTGGATTTAATAAATACGGAACAAATTTTAATTGGATACGCTAGAACGTTTGTGTTTCCAGCGGCGGTGACTCCACAACCAATCAGAAGGACTAGCCAAAATATTCTCGGTTAAAAAACTTAAGTGCTTTTCGGTGATCTCTTCTTCCGTAAGATTCTTTGGTTCTTCGGCAACAACTCTAATATCAATTTCATAAACACCACGCTTTACACGAATTGTTCTGCCATAAACCATTGGGTAATTATATTTTTTTGCAATTTTTGAAGGGCCATTAAATACTGCAGTATCTTGATTCAGGAACTTTGTCCAATACGCGCTTTCCGGTGGCGGACTTTGATCAGCATTCAATCCTAAAGAATAATTCGTCGCGCGGTTACGAATTAAGAATGGAAAGAATTCTTTCATGGAAATAATATGTGCGCCAAATTTGCTACGCATCTTTAACATCAATTCGTCAAACGGCTTATTGCTTAAAGGATGATAAACACCCAAAAGAACCTGATCAAAATTTGGTTGATACGACAGCGGAACCCATTCCCAATTCGCGCAATGACCAATCACAATAACGATACTTTGTTTCTTATCAGAGTAAGCGTTGATGATCTTTTTTCCGTTCTCAGTATAATAACAACGCTTTGCCAATTCCTCTTTTGAAATAGTGAATGCCTTTACCGTTTCAAAGATAACGTCACAGAAATTCTTGTAAAAGCCCTTACAGATCTTATTGATCTCTTCTTCATTTTTTTCGGGAAATGAATTGCGAAGATTTTGCAACACCACTTTCTTACGGTACCCAAAAATATAATACACCAAGATGTACAAACCGGTGCTTTTAGCATGCAGCACCCACATAGGTAAATAAGAGAGTAAGTAAACAAACGGAATTACAAAAATTCGCACAAGCATACTGCAAATTTAGAAATTTGGTTTGAGTAAATACTTGCTATAGAAATCAACGATCACTTTTACCGCTTCATCAGCTGTGTCAACCATCTTGAACAAGTCAAGATCGATCTCGTGAATATAGTTCTCGGCGGCAAGCATATCTTTTTTGATCCAGTCGAACATGCCTTGCCAGTAATCCTTTCCAACTAACACAATTGGGAATTGAGCAATTTTACTGGTTTGCACAAGCGTTAAAGCTTCAAATAACTCATCCATAGTTCCAAAACCACCGGGCATTCCAATGAATCCCTGAGAATATTTCAGGAACATGGTTTTGCGCACATAGAAATAATCAAAATTGATACTCTTGTCGTGATCGATGTACGGATTTGGATGTTGTTCAAAAGGTAAAACGATATTCAATCCAACGCTTTTCCCCTTTCCGCGTCTTGCTCCTTTATTCGCAGCTTCCATAATTCCCGGACCACCACCGGTAATAACACCATAACCTTCCTGGGTTAATTTGAATGCGATCTCTTCGGCTAAAATGTAATACTTATTGTCCGGTTTTGTGCGCGCGCTTCCAAAAATGGAGACGCATGGTCCTATTCTACTTAACTTTTCAAATCCCTCCACAAACTCACTCATGATCTTAAATAAATGCCAGCTATCGCTTGCTTTTACTTCTTCGAGATCCTTTTGAGCAAACGCTTTTCGGATCCTGTCTTCGCTATCTTTGGTCATATGCTATTTTATTGTTCGGGATCTAAGTCCCGGTACGTTTGGTTAGTTAATTATATAACGTTTTATTCCTTCTTATATTTTATATATTCCATGTAATCTTGCAGAATAATTGTGGCGCTGATCTTATCTACGTTCTGCTTTATTTTTCTGTCTTTCTTTTTCATTCCACCCAATAACATGGTTTGCTGAGCAATACTACTTGTAAATCGCTCATCATAACGTTCAATTTTTATATCCGGGAATGTGCGGTTGAGATGTTTTACAAAGGGATCGATAAAGCGGGCGCTATCACTTTTTACGTTGGATAAAGTTTTAGGTTCGCCCACCACGATAATATCTACTTTTTCTTTGGTTAAATAATCCTTAATGAAGTCGATCACATCTTTACTATGAATGGCGTCTAAAGCTGTGGCAATGATCCTTAATGGATCAGTAACCGCCAAACCAACGCGTTTGCTTCCGTAATCTATGGCTAATATTCGTCCCAAAGTCATGTAAAGATAGGATTTACTCTGTTAGTAAGAAGTTAGAGGAGAATTTAATGTAAACAGTTTATTTTTAATTAATTTAGAGGGATGAACGTTACATATCCTTTATTTCTGGCAGGCGAGTTTATTACTACAAAAGACATTTTAGTGGTATCTGATAAATATGAGAACAAAGACTATGCCACAACCTACCTTGCTGATGACAAAGTGCTTGACTTTGCTATTAAAAAGGGCTTGGAAGCGAGGGAAACCATGAAACAATTGAGTTCACTTGAAAAATACGAGATCCTATTTGACATTTTTTCACGAATAAAAGCCAAGCGACAACACTTAGCAGAAGTACTTTGTGTTGAATCCGCAAAACCAATTCGTTATGCTATATCGGAGATTGATCGCGCGGCTCAAACATTTTTGATCGCCGCTGAAGAATGTAAACGTTTGCCTAAAGAATACATGAGCTTGGATTGGACAGCAAATGGAAAGAACCGCGAGGGCATCATTAAATATTTTCCTATTGGATTGGTTGCGGGAATATCTCCTTTTAACTTTCCTCTCAATTTAGCAGTACATAAAATTGCGCCGGCCATCGCTGCCGGATGTCCTATCATTTTAAAACCAGCATCCTCTACTCCGCTTTCCACATTGGAATTAGCGAAGATCATTGCTGAAACAAAATTACCGAAAGGAGCCATTTCTATTTTACCAATGGATCGCAAGACCGGAAATTTATTGGTTACAGACGAAAGAATTAATTTATTGAGTTTTACCGGGTCTCCCGACGTTGGTTGGGAAATGAAAAAGCAAAGCGGCAAAAAGAAAGTAGTATTGGAATTAGGTGGAAACGCAGGAGCAATTATCTCGGCAAGCGCAAACGTTGATGACGCGATAACGAAATGCATGGTTGGCGCATTTGCGTACAGCGGACAAATTTGCATTCATGCGCAACGCATTTATGTGCATGAAAGTATTTTTGAGAAAGTGAAGACCGAAATGGTTCGCTTAGCTAAAGATCTTGAGTTTGGAAATCCTTTAAAACAAGAAACACAGATCAGTGACATGATCGATGAAGCAAACGCTAAACGTGTAGAAGAATGGATCAAACAGGCAACTTCTTTAGGAGCAAAACTCTTATGCGGAGGAACTCGCACCGGTAAATTTGTGGAGCCAACCATACTTACAGATACAACCGAAAAAATGAAGGTGAATTGCGAGGAAGCGTTTGGTCCGGTAATTTGCTTAGAATCCTATACTGGTTCCATTGACAACGCGATCAATAAAGTAAATAACACAAAATTTGGTTTGCAGTGTGGCGTATTTACCGACTCTGTAGCGGAATTAACGACATGTTTTGAGAAAATTGAGGTGGGCGGCATCATCCATAACGAAGCTCCAACATTAAGATTTGATCAAATGCCCTATGGCGGCGTAAAAGACAGTGGTTTAGGCCGTGAAGGTGTGCGCTACGCTATACACGACATGTTGGAGCCTCGCGTTTTAGTGAAGTGATCACTACTTTTTTTTCACATCAGAATTTGCATTCATAGACCGATTTCTCGTTTTTATCTAAATCATTTTAAAAATTTAGCTCGATTGGGTAATTTTGCGTTAGGAATTTCAAAAATTGTTACTATATTGTAAGGACTAAATTATGGAAAGCATCTATATAAAAGGCACTAAACGTACTCCCGAGATCAACTTCAAATTGAATGGATTTTTATCTATCAATGGGATCTCAATTCCAGAGGATGCAGCCGAATTTTACAGAAGTACAATGGAATGGTTGGACAAGTATGAAAAACTTGATCCGGAAAACGTGAACTTAAGGATCAATTTCGTTTACATCAACACCACCAGCACGTCGATGATATTGAGGATCTTGAAAAAAGTATTCTCTGTTTGTAATGAAAAAAGCAATTTAAAGATCGTTTGGACCTACCCACACCAGGATTCGGACATGTACGAACAAGGAAAAGTTCTTGAAAAACTAGTAGGTCATACCTTCATTTTTGAGGAGAACGATCCTGAAGACGAAGATTAATAAAATATAGGTCCATTAGGGCCTTTTTTTATGCCAATACCGTTCTTGATTTCTTCCTTAAGCTTATCAATTTTCGTAAATTAGCGTCACTAAAAAGATTTTATGGAATACCGCAGGCTTGGGGGATCAGGATTACAGGTGAGTTTACTTTCATTTGGAAGCTGGGTTACATTTGGAAAACAAATTGGCGATAAAACAGCCGATGAATTAATGAGCATAGCCTACGACGCAGGCGTTAATTTTTTTGACAACGCCGAAGTTTACGCGCGAGGGCAATCGGAAAAAGTGATGGGCCATATTTTAAAAAATAAAACCTGGGCTCGCAGTTCATATACCGTTTCAAGCAAGGTTTTTTTTGGTTACGAAGAAGATAAACCAAATCAACGCGGGCTTTCACGCAAACATATTATTGAAGGGTGTGAAGCAGCATTGAAGCGCTTGCAATTGGAATATCTGGATCTCTTCTTTTGTCACCGCCCTGATAAGAATACACCCATTGAAGAAACTGTTCTTGCGATGAACACTTTAATTCAACAAGGAAAAATCTTGTATTGGGGAACCAGCGAATGGGCAAACGATGAAATTATGGCTGCCGTTTCGGTTGCAAAGGAATATCGACTCATTGGTCCAACCATGGAGCAACCGCAATACAATATGTTCGAGCGGACAAAACTTGAAAAGGATTATTTACTTCTATTTCGCGATCATGGATTGGGAACAACTATTTGGAGTCCGCTTTGCAGTGGTTTGCTTACAGGAAAATACAATTCATCAAATCCAACCGATACACGCTTAAATATTGAAGGTATGGAATGGTTAAGAGACAGAACTCTTGGTGACCCTACCAGAATTGATAAAGTGAAAAAACTCGACGCGTTAGCGAAAGAACTGGGAACATCACTTCCAAAATTGGCGATCGCTTGGTGCGCTAAGAATCCGAATGTAAGTACCGTAATTCTTGGTGCAAGCAAAACCGAACAACTTAAAGAAACATTAACTTCTTTGGACCTCTTACCAAAACTCACAGGTGAGGTAATGGAAAAAATAGAAAATATTTTACAGAACAAACCGGTATTGGCGCAATATTGATGCAGGATATTTTCAAAGATCTTAGGGTAATTGAGCTGGCAGGAGTTTTGGCAGGACCAAGTGCGGGATTTTTCTTTGCTGAGCTTGGCGCTAAGGTCATTAAGATAGAGAATCCGAAAACAAACGGCGATGTAACGCGAAGTTGGAAATTAAAGAGTGAAGACCCTAAAAGTGACACATGTTCTTATTTCTGGAGCGTGAATGCATATAAAGATTTTATTTCTTTAGATATTTCTCAGCCACAACAACTCAAAAAACTTTATGACTTGGTAAAAGACGCTGACATTGTGATCAGCAATTACAAAAAAGGAGATGACGTAAAATTAAAAGTTGACTACTCTACTCTTTCCAAACTAAAAAAGGATATTATTTACGCGAGCATCAATGGCTTTGGAAATGAAAGTCCGCGAACCGCTTACGATCTTATTTTGCAGGCTGAAAGTGGTTTTATGTTCATGAACGGAGAGCCAAACTCAATTCCAACTAAAATGCCGGTTGCTTTGATCGATCTTATCGCCGGTCATCAATTGAAAGAAGCGGTTTTGATCGCACTCATTAAAAAATACAAACAAAAGAAGGGGTCTCACATTAGTGTTTCGCTTTTTGACAGCGCGGTTGCTGCTTTAGCAAATCAGGCCACGAACTGGTTAATTGGAGAGCATTTACCCGTGGCAAGTGGATCATTGCATCCCAATATCGCGCCCTACGGAGAATTATTCATTACAAAAGACAAACACTATATCACATTCGCGATCGGCTCTAACAAACAGTTTGAATCCCTATGCTCGGTGATCAATAATAATTCTCTTGCAAAAGATCAAAAATTCAATAGTAATCAAAATCGTATCAAGAATAGACAAGAATTATACGGCATTTTAAATAATTACATCTCCAAAATGCAATTCAAAGATCTTTTTAAAGCTTGTGAAACTCATGAAGTTCCTATCGGGAAAATAAGAAATATGAAAGAGGTTTTTGAATTGCCCGAAGCTAAAGCCATGCTAAGAGAAGTAAAAGATAAAAAGGCAAGTAAAAAAATTGTAAGCAGTATTGGATTTAAATTTCTGAAATGAAGACTGAATTTGCTCATACAAAAGAAGAGATCGAAAAGATCCTTGAATTACGATTCAAGATCCTACGCGAACCCTGGTTTCAATCAAAAGACTCATCGAGTGATGGGCATGAAGAAACCTCGCACAACGCTTTTGTAGAAGATAAGGACGGAAATGTTGTGGCTTGCGGAAGATTACAACTCAATGACGCAACTACCGGTCAGATAAGATATATGGCAGTAGCCAATGATCAACAAGGAAAAGGACTCGGAAAGATCATTTTACAAGCGCTTGAACAAAAAGCAAAAGATCTTGGCGCTAAAAGAATTGAATTGCAAGCCAGGGAGAACGCCCTAG
Organism: Bacteroidia bacterium; assembly: GCA_044229315.1. Classification (GTDB taxonomy): domain Bacteria; phylum Bacteroidota; class Bacteroidia; order B-17B0; family Aurantibacillaceae; genus Aurantibacillus. Next base: position 1,066,048 of record JBGATG010000001.1, on the reverse strand, counting down.
ACTTTTACAAAGCAAACAATTACACGTTAAAAGAAAAAACACATTTGCTGTTTGGTGTTATTCAACACTATTTGATGGACAAAAACCTGTGATTTGCAACCAAGCAAACTAATCACTATATTTAATTAAAATAGTATTTTAATGCGCGCATGTCATTTTATTTTTATTCTCCTTTTTTCGATTAATTTATTTTCTCAAACTCCGTCATTTCAATGGGTAAAAAGAATTGGAGGTAACCTAGGTGAAACGGCAAGATCGATGACGAAAGATGCTTCCGGTAATTTTATTATCATCGCAAATTTCAGCGGTACTGTTGACCTTGATCCCGGACCTGGAACATTCACTTTAGCATCCGTGGGTATGAACGATGTATTTATTTTGAAATTAACCGCTAACGGTAATTTTATTTGGGGAAAGCAAATTGGTGGAGTAAATAATCAGTATGGGAACTACGTACAAGTTGATGCTTCGGATAACGTTTATTTTTGTGGGACCTTCGATCAAGGGGGCACCGTTGATTTTGACCCAGGACCGGGAACATATACACTGAATGGTACTGGATCAAGTTTTGACGCATATATCGAAAAATTAGATCCCAATGGAAATTTTGTTTGGGTAAAACCATACCTGGGAGATTATCAAACAAATGTGAATTGTATTAAAACCGACATTTCAGGTAATATCATAATTGCAGGTTTTTTTGATGGTACCGCGGACTTTGATCCAGGAGCTGGCACTTATACCATGTATGTAAATAATAACCGGAATGCTTACGTATCAAAACTGGACCCATCCGGTAATTTCCTTTGGGCAAAACAACTCACAGGTATCTCCGTTGCAGGCAAATGTGTTGTTCAGACAAACGGCGATATCATTACCATTGGTAGTTTTCAAACCATAGCAGACTTTGATCCGGGACCAGGAACATTTACAATAAATTCTGGAGGTGGCGATGACGTATTCATTTCAAAATTGGACGCAAGCGGAAATTTTGTTTGGGCTAAAAGTTTTACCGGCGGCGGTCCTGATTTTTCGGGAGAGATCAGCCTTGACGCTACAGGTAATATTTTATTAAACGGCGGCTTTAATCAAACAGTTGATTTTGATCCAGGACCTTCTGTTTATACCATCACAACCAATGGAGGCTCGGATATATTTGTGACAAAACTTGATCCATTAGGTAATTTTATTTGGGCAAAAAGGGTTGGCGGTACCGGCGGACAGGAATTTGGACTAGCTCTTGATATTGATAATAATGGAGATATTTGGTCTACCGGTTACTTTCAAGGAACCTCGGATTTCGATCCGGGTGCAGGAACTTACACACTTAGCTCCGTTTCGAACGGCACTAATGTTTTTATGCTTAAACTTGCCTCCACAGGAAGTTTTGTTTGGGCGGGAGCAATAGGAGGTTCCATTGCAGATGTAGGAAGAGATATTATTACGGACCTTACCGGTAATGTCTTTGTAGTTGGTGAATATTATGGTCCTGCAGACCTAGACCCAGGTCCATCAACCTATACTTTACCTTCGAATGATTGTTTTTTTCTAAAATTGGGTCCTTGCGTTGCTCCGGATACACCCACGATTACAGGTGGATCTCAACCGATTTGTCCAGGTGCAAATTATACATTAAACATCGTCGGTAATCTGAATGGCTCGAGCGCTTGGAATATATACTCAGGTAATTGCAACGGAACATTGGTAACAAGTTCAAACAATAGCATTATAGTTGTTAATCCAACGACCACAATTAATTATTATATTGGAGGAAGTGGTGGATGCGTGAGCACTTCAACCTGCGCAAGTGTAGTTAACGTTTCGGTTGTGACCTGTGCTGGAATTGGCGAGCGCAGTTTAGAGGAAAATGAAGTGTTCATATTCCCTAACCCAAACACTGGCTTGTTTTATTTAAAGCTTGCGAAAGAAACCGAAATACTGATCTTTGATGCACAGGGAAAATTGGTCTTTCATGAATCCAGACCAAGCGGGACGAGCAAGATCGATCTTCAAAAAATGGAAAAAGGATTATATCTGATTTCGATAGTTGGATCTGGTAAAGCCAAGACAATGAAATTTATAAAGGAGTAAATGGTTTTTAATTTACATCAAGCAAATTAATATCAAAGACCAATACAGCGTTAGGAGGAATACTTGCGGAGCCTTGCACTCCATAACCCAAGGCAGACGGGATCAAAAGCTTACCTTTTCCACCCTTTTTAAAGTACGGCATTCCCTGTTGCCAGCCCTTTATTACATCACCTAAGCTAAAGGACGCTCCATTTTGTGTACTTGCGTCAAAAACAGTACCGTCGGTAAGCGTACCGGTGTACGTCACCGTAACCATTGAATTTTCGGAGGGATTTATGCCGGTGCCTTGTGTGCTGATCACATAATACAAACCATTTTCACCTGCGGTAGCGGTTAAACCATGGTCGCCAATGTATTGCTGAATGATAGCATCGTCCTTTTTTGCTTGTTTTGCTGCCTTCTTTTTAGCGCAAGCAGTCAAATAAAGAACAACAAGCAATAAAGCGAGATATGGTAGTATTCTAGTATCCAAACGCATCTTTAAGTGTCAAAATTTTAACTGGTCCGTATTTCTCTAATACTTTCATGTCCAAATTTTCTTTTTTTCCCACTACAAGCACAGCGATATTCTTTCCTTTAACATTATCGTTATGGAATTTCTTCACGTCCTCGTATTTGAAAGTATTCACCTTTTCGTAAACATCTTTACGTATATCCTTATTAATTCCAAGCGACTGCGCATCGAGATAGTTGAAAAGAATATCCGCTTTATTTATACGTTGAGAACGGATCTCTTGTAATAAATTTTCTTTCGCAGCTGAGAAACCTACTTCTGATTTCGGGATCTCCGTTAAAAGATCGGTCATACCTTTCATTGCTTCCGGCAATTTATCTACTTGGGACCCTATATAGGAGATATTGTAGAATTGTTTGTAAGGTTTGTTTGGCTGAACATAACGTGAATACACCGAATATGCCAAAGCCTTCGACTCACGAAGATCCTGGAACACCACACCGCTCATACCGTCTCCAAAATAACAATTGTACAATTGCAACAATGGGATCATAGCTTCATTGTATTGCCCTCCTTTATTCAACATAATGATTTCCGCTTGTGTCATTTCAAAATCAACCACATAAACTTCATTGTTAATGTCCTTGTACTCAAATTTCATTGCAGGAGGAACCGCTTTGTAACCACCTGTAGGCGCCATATGCACTTCGTTCAAACTTTTTTCAACTTCGGCAAGTTCTGCAGGACCATAATACAACACCTTGTGGTCGTAAGTAGTTAATTCTTTTATTTTTGTTTTGATCTGATCAGCCGTCAATTTATCCAGCTCTTCATTACTTAACTGATACGTAAAAGGATTCACGGCGCCAAAACGAGCGTAATTCACTAATCCACGATTCAAGATCCATCCTTTCTCCTGTTTGCGATCCTCGCGTTCTTTTTTAATATCCGCAATAAGATTTTTTAAGGTCGCGTCTTCAACCGTTGGGTTGGCTAGTACTTTCTCAAACAATTTAAGCGCCGCGGGAAAATTGTCGCTTAAACCATTTAAACTGATCCAGGTATCCTCGTTATCACTAAACACATTGAAAGAACAGCCTAATTTGAATAATTCTTGTTTGATCTGAGCCGGATTCATATCCGGCGTTCCTACGTAATCAATATACCGCACCGCGATATTTGAAATTTTATCGTTATTGTTCCCTAGATCGAACTTATAATATAACTCGAACACTTTATTCTCAGTATTTTTATTATAGATCACCGGAATCTTCGAGGCCAACGCACCTTTTTGAATATCTTTTGTGTAATCAACAAATTTTGGTTGAATGTCGGTTGTTTTTGATTCATATACATTCTTCACAAAAGGCGACATGTTATCGCGGTCAACTTCCACCGGCGTGATCTGAGGTTTCTCAACTTTTTGTATGTTCTTTTCTTCGCCCAATCTTTTGTACACAACCACGTAATTGTTCGGTGTAAAGAATTTATTGGCAAAATCAACGATCTCCTGTTTAGTGATCTTAGAGATTCGTTCCATTCTATCAACCGCCTTTTGCCACTTAATGTCATTAACGAAAGCGTCTACCATTTCCCCGGCGCGCGCCTCATTACTTTCCAATTGCTTGGTCTTGCTATATTTCATATCGGTGATCACCGCTTGCATCAACCACTCAGGAAAATCTCCTTTCTTGATCATTTCCAATTGAGAATAAAGCATTGGCTCAAGCTCCTCAAGTTTTTGTCCTTGCTTAGGAGAGGCGCCCAAGGCAAAAACGCCGTAATCCTTCAACGCGTAAACGTATGAACTTCCACTGATCACTTTTTGCGCCTGATTCAAATTAAGATCTATCAAGCCGGCTTTTCCGTTGAATAAGATCCCATTGATAAGGTCAAGCATATCCACGTCTTTGCTTCCTTCACCTTCAGTTCTCCAGATCATGTTCATGCTTTCAGGATCCGGTCCGTAAACATCCTTCACGATCTTGGCTGTGATTGGATCCTCTTTTACCGGCGTGTATGCTTCGGTTGGCTTCATGGCCATCGAATTAAAATTCTTTTCGATCTGTGTGATCACTTTATCCGGATCAAAATCTCCGCTCATCACGATGGCCATATTATTTGGCACGTACCATTTGTTGTAATAATTATTGATCTCCTTCATAGAAGGATTCTTCAAGTGGTCGATAGTTCCAATAGTAGTTTGAGTACCATATTTATTTTTTGGGAACAGCGCCGAGAACGCCGCTTCGTAGGCTTTTACACCATCGTTGTCCAATCCACGATTTTTTTCTTCATACACCGCTTCCAATTCGGTGTGAAACAAACGTAACACAGGTCTACGAAAGCGTTCCGCTTCTATTTTCAACCAATTGTCAATTTGGTTACTCGGAATATCATTTACATAAACTGTTTGGTCAAATGATGTGAACGCGTTTGTACCTTGCGCGCCAATAGCCGCCAACATCTTATCATATTCGTTAGCAATGGCATATTTTGCAGCTACGCCACTCACGCTGTCAATTTGATGATAGATCTTTTTACGCGCAGCTTCGTCTCTTGTTAACCGATAGGTTTCATAAAGATTCTCGATCTTCTTGATCTCGGCGTTCTCTTTCACAAAATCTTTGCTACCAAATTTATCTGTTCCTTTGAACAACATGTGCTCAAGGTAATGCGCTAAACCTGTTGCATCTGATGGATCATTTTTACTTCCTGCTTTCACCGCAATATACGTTTGAATGCGCGGCGCGTTCTTATATACCGATAAGTAAACCTTCATTCCGTTCTTTAGGGTATAAATACGCGCATTGTAAGGGTCATTCAGGGCATACTCGTAATTCAACGCCGTTTTCTTAGGACCATCTGCCGGTTTTCCTCCGGGTTTGGATTGAGCCGTAACACTCAGTACTACACATATCGCAAGGGCGTTTACAATGATCTTCTTCATGTATCTTGATTTTATTATTTAGTAATCGATGTCCAGGTCAAATCGCTTCTTCATTTCCATTAAAGCAGGATTCTTTTCGCTCATCACCTTAAATTTCTCAATAGGCTTATAAGCTTTAACCGTGGTGTTCTGTTCTTGTTTGAGATCAAATTTGAGAACAAGAATATTGTTCTTTAGATCTTTTCGGATGGTATCGAGCATTTCCTGTTTCAATTCCTGGAATTTTTCCAATTGAGAATGATTCAGTAATGTTATCATGATCTCATTAGCAGGTGTAAGATCAACCGGCGCTTCGGTAAGCGAAACATAAATACTCTTATTTTGCTCTTTTGTTTTCGCGTACCTGATCACAGCTTCTTTTACCTGTTCCAAGCCAACGGCTTCATTAGTGTAAACTTCGGTTCCTTTTGTTTCAGGCGCGGAAGACTCGTTAGGCAAAGATTTATCATTAAGCGCGTCCTTTAACGAGAACGACGCTGTGTTTTTTAACTGATTGAAAGGAATAACAGGCTTGGTAGCGGTCTTAATTACCGGAGCATCATTTATTGAACTCGTAATAACAGGATTGTTTTGCTTAACAGTTGTGTTATCGTTAAGCGCAATTACAGGATCATCCTTTTTTTTTTCGGCTTCAACCGGCGCGGTCAAATAGCTCAATTGCATTAAGGCCATTTCTACCAACAAGCGCTGATTTTTGGCACTTTTGTAGTTTACGTCGGTCTTACTGATCAATGAAAGTGCCTTTAGAAGAAATTGTACGCTACAATCCGCAGACTGCTGCGCGTATTTCTTTTTCAAAGTATCACTTACCTCCAAGAGAGATAGTGTTTGCGGATCTTTACTAACAAGAATATTTCTTAAATGCTCCCCTAGTCCAATGATGAAGTTGTGCGCATCAAAACCTTTCTTCAAAATATCATCAAACACCACCATTACTTCCGGTAAGCGCTGATTCAAGAACGCGTCAGTCAATTTGAAATAATAATCGTAATCCAACACGTGTAAATTCTCAACAACTTGCTTATACGTCAAATTATTTTCGGTGAAGGCCACCATTTGATCGAACATGGAACAAGCATCACGTAAACCTCCATCGGCTTTTTGAGCGATCACATGTAAAGCTTCCGGCTCAAATTTCACATGTTCACTTTCTGCCATAAAAGCTAAGTGGTTGCTAATATCTTCAACTTTAATTCTGTTGAAATTGAAAACCTGGCAACGAGAAAGAATGGTTGGAATGATCTTATGTTTCTCTGTAGTAGCTAAAATAAACTTAGCATGCTTAGGCGGCTCTTCCAATGTTTTTAGGAATGCATTAAAAGCAGCTGTACTCAACATGTGAACCTCGTCGATGATATATACTTTGTATTCTCCAAGTTGTGGCGCAAATCTCACTTGGTCAACTAAATTACGAATGTCCTCAACCGAATTGTTACTGGCGGCATCTAATTCATAAACGTTCAATGAAGCGCCGGAATTAAAGGATTGACATGACTCGCATTTGTCGCAAGCTTCTCCATTAGAACCAACATTAAAACAATTAATGGTTTTAGCGAAAATACGGGCGCAGGTTGTTTTACCTACTCCGCGCGGACCACAAAACAAATAAGCCTGGGCCAGGTGTTTTTGAATAATGGCGTTTTTTAGAGTATTAGTGATGTGACTTTGGCCAACAACCGTATTAAATAATTGGGGACGATACTTACGGGCCGATACAATAAAATTCTCCATATACAGACTTTAAATATAACGAAAGATCAGCTGGTTTTCTGAACCGTTTATCAAATAAAAAAAGTTAAATTATCAACCGGTTGTGAATAATTTGAGCTTAAAAAAGTTTAATTTAACAGCATTGAAGCTTTGGCTTAAAATACTTGTCCTGTCAGCGTTCCCAGCCTTTATGGCTGCCCAAGAAGCCATACGGGGTGTGATCTACGAAAAAGATAGTAATTCGGTGATGCCTTATGTGTATGTGATCAACAAAACAACCGGCGCCGGCGCTATGAGTAATTTGGATGGAAAATTCCTTATTTCTGCGAAAATACTTGACACCATTATTTGTTCTTATGTTGGATACGTGAAAGAATATATTCCTGTAAAAGAACTAAAGAAAAATTCTAAAGGCGAATATGTCATTACCATGAAAACGCCTTATATCAATTTGAATGCTGTAACCGTAACAAGCTTTAAATATAAACCTTATGAACGCGAATACATGAACAAGATCATTGATCAAAGTCATATTCGCACCATTGATGCTTTGCAAAGTCCATTTACCGCAGCTTATATGCAATTCAGCAAACGCGGAAGAGAGCTACGCAAACTTGCCAAAATATTTGATGAGATCTTAGTTGAAGAAGAGGTTTCTAAGAAAATAAACCCGGATATTATTCGCAAAATAACAGGCGACGAAAAACTAGATGTGGAAGCGTTTAGAAAATTCTGTCTCGAATTAAGCAATCAATTCATACTTACACACGATGGCTACGATCTTTACAGCAGAGTAACGGAATGCTACAAACGTTATAAAGCTGAGGGAAGATAATTCTTTAACCAGGCTTCCGCTTCAAATTGCTCATTAAAAAAACGAGTCGGCACCTGAGGTTTATTCACTTTCAAATAAAAATTAGCAAGGATCTTATGTCCTAATGCGTGAATCACAAATGCTTCGGCGCTTGAATACTGCGTACTTTGTTCACTGGCCATAAATTCCCGAGCATCGCTATCAAGATTTGCAAAAGGCGCGCCGATCACCAAGAGTGGAAGTTTTTTTCCGGCACATATCTTTCCATGTGCGGTATTGATATCTTTTACATTTTGAAGTGTATAGCTGTGATTTTTGGCATTCATTTGAATGATGCCATCTTCTCTTAAGAAAATCTCACTATGGTGCATATCGATGCGCATTTGCGAGCTAAATTTAGTGAATTTTCACTCTAAAATTTCGAATTCTAAAAGGATGAGAAATTTTTTCTTACTTTGGTGTCAGTAAATGAGCGATCGCAGAAACTTTCTTTTAAAAGCCGGAGCGCTTGCATGCACAGGACTTGTGTTTGGAGGAAACTCTTTAACAAACCTCACTTTAACCGATACAAAAAAAATAAAACCAAAAGCCTTAAAACCTGGCGATACGGTGGCTATTACCTCGCCTGCAGGGGCAGTTTGGGACGAAAATCAGATCGAAGTTTTCTCAGGAATATTAAAAAGTTTTGGTTTTACGGTGGTGCTTGGAAAAACCCTGAAAGAAAAAAATGGATACTTTGCCGGACCGGATGAATTTCGTGCGAAAGAATTGAATGAATTTTTCGCCGATAAAAAGATCAATGGTATTTTTTGCATGAAAGGAGGTTGGGGTTGCGCGCGTTTGCTGGATAAGATCGATTACAAGATCATTAAAGAAAATCCAAAAGTATTCATTGGATTTAGTGATATCACCGCTTTACTACTCGCCATTACACACAAAACCGGATTGATCACTTACCACGGACCTGTTGGCAATTCGGGATGGAATGATTTTACAAAAACCGCGTTTACCAATGTCACTCAACAAACGAAACCTTATACATTCGACGCAAATCCAATTGGAGAAGAAGCTACAACCACGATTCATTCGGGTAAAGCCAGCGGAGAATTATGGGGAGGGAATCTTACCGTATTAACTTCTATTATTGGCAGTGGTTATTTACCCGACTGGAAAGGAAAGATCTTATTTCTTGAAGAGGCCAAAGAAGAGCCCTACAGCATTGATCGTATGCTTACGCAATTAAAATTAAACGGGGTTTTAAATTCCGTAAGCGGGATCGTATTTGGGAAATGTGCGAAATGTTTGGCAGAAGAGCCACAAAAATCATTTACGCTGATCGAAGTGATCAATCAACATTTAAAACCTTTGGGAATTCCGGTAATGTTTGGCGCCATGATAGGCCACATAGAAAATAAACTAACTGTTCCCATGGGTATCAATGCAAGCATCGACGCCGATAAAGGAACAATTAGTTTACAAGAAACAAGCGTTAGTTAGTCCAACCGCAAACAATACCGCCCATGATCATCATCGTAATGATCCAGTAACCGCAGTTGATCATGATATATTTAAATCCTTTTCTTTCAAACATAGCATTTGTTCCAAGTATTGGCAAGGCGATCAAAATACCACCAAGCGCACCGTGAAACATTCCATGTTTGAAGGTTCTGAAATTAAGTCCATTTTTCCCCATGAAATCGATGAACCATTTTCCCAATTCGGAATTTGGATCTTGAATTGTTGGATCACCTTGCAACGTTGAGAACACGCCCAACTGATGGATAGTAAGAGACAGCAATGAACAAGCTAATAGAAAACTTAATACAAGAGATACGCCGAAAATAACGGCCATGTTGGCTCCTTTCATTTTTTCGTCGGTTACTCCTGCGGCCACTTGCCAAGCCTTTCCAAATACTTTTGGGTTATACCAAATAAAGCCCATGATCATGGGCACCAAAGCTGCAACAACAACAGCCAGCATGTTAATGTGTAAATCCATATTTTTTGTTTTTTAGTTTACCCAAATTTACCCGCTTTAAAGGGAAAATCCCTACCGCTCGCACCTAGATATTAACCATTAATAGTTTATCTTTGTTAGAAGAAATGAAGGTCCTTCTTACAACTCTAAACGCAAAATACATCCATACAAATTTGGCTATCCGCCTTTTGTATCAGCTTAATAAGCAATATGATGGACTGCTTTGGAGAGAGTTTACCATTAAGGAGGACAAAGATGAAATAGCCGACCATTGTAAGGATTTTGATGTTGTTGCTTTTAGTTGTTACATCTGGAATATTACCCAAACTTTAGAAACTGCCCGAAAAATAAAAAGTAGGAACCCAGAGGTAAAGATCTTGTTGGGCGGGCCGGAAGTAAGCTATGACTGGGATGATGTTATTTGCAGGGAAGAAGTAGACATGATCATTGCCGGAGAAGGAGAAATTGCTTTTTCTGCGCTATTGAGTTCCTATCCAAACTTAGATTCCATTCCGGGATTGATCTGGAAAAAGAATGGAAAGGTTGTTCAAAATATCAAATCGCCAACCTTTGATATCAAAAACTACGAGCACATCATGCCGTATTCAACCGACAAGGTTGAAAGTTTAAAGGACAAAGTGCTCTATATTGAAACGTCACGCGGCTGTCCTTACAAATGCGAATTTTGTTTGGCGAGTTTGGATAACAAAGTCAGATACCTTCCGGACACACATATCAAAAGTACTTTGCTGTATTTGATGGAACATGGAAGAACGATCAAATTCCTTGATAGAACATTCAATATGAAAAGGGATTTTACTCTTGATATTTTCCAGTTTATTTTAGACAATCACAAACCTGGCAATATTTTTCAATTTGAGATCACTGCAGATATTTTACATCCGGATATCATCAAATTCATCAATGAAAAAGTTCCAAAAGATCTTTTCCGTTTTGAGATCGGTATTCAAACCGTGAATCAAAAGGCAAATTTGGAGGTTCAACGCAAACAGAACTTTGAGAAAACTAAGAACATCGTCAAACAAGTTGAAGATAAAGTTGAATTACATTTAGATCTTATTGTGGGCATGGCGTTGGATCATTTTGGAGATATCAAATACAGTTTTGAAGAAACCTTTAAGTTGTTTGCGCCCGAATTACAATTAGGATTCTTGAAATTTCTCAAGGGTACACCGGTTCGTCATAAGCACTCGCAACACGGTTTTAAATTTGATCCCCTCACGAAAAAGGATTTTCATAAATATTCCCTCACGGATGTATTTGAAATTCTTACCGAATTCGCTCAAACTAAATACCCTGAAGATAAAATATTGAAACAGTTGATCGCGGTTGATTATTATTTGCACTTTAAAGTAAAGCCTAAAGAGCTCTTCATGAACGATCTGCCAAAACCGGAGAAATTTGAAGTGATCGATCGTTTAAAATTAGACCATCATAAATACAGATTTATTATACTGCCTTTGGATTTTAATTTTGAGAAAGCAGTTCATAAAAATGTTATTGATAGAACACCTCAGAATTTAGTGATCCAATACAACGGTTTAACTAAGGCAAAATTGGTGGCGAGTTAATCTACTTGAAGTTTAGAGTTCAGTATCTGTCCACTTTTTAAATAAAATCTTATGTAATAAAGATCGCTTTGCAGTTCTCTTACATTTATTGGGAATTTATCAGCAGTGATTAATCTTCTTCCAAGGCGATCTATAAGTTCGTAATTAGTTGTTATTTGAACTATTGATTGTGGCACGTTTACTTCAGAATGAGAGGGATTTGGAAAAAGTTGTGGCATGAACGCACTAGATAACTCATTAAGTCCTTCATGAGCATAATTATAAACATTGTAGTCCTCGGTTTCGCCGGCAGATCCATCACCGGCAATGGGTGTATGACACGCGTCTAAACTAAATGTACTTGATGACCAATTTGCGTAATGCCAACCTAATGAAACGCGCATTCTTGTATTGGTAAACCAAGGTGCTGAGCCCGGCACCTGAAAAGTTTCGGTTTTTACAACTGCCATTCCCATCCCAACCGAACCTTGAGGAACTGACATCACCACTTCGCCAGTTTCAAAAATATTATTAGCATTATAGTCTATCCATACTTTAAGCATGCTTTCCATATCTACATTCTTTAAAGTAATATTCAGTGTATGCGTATAAAATATGGGTAATAGCGTAGCAGTATTTACATTGTTGTAATAGGTATATCCCGGTGCGGGTGTGTGTGTTGAAACATTAACCATAGTGCTATTACCAGGTGAGAGAAGTTCAACTTTAGAAATTTCAGGATACGAACTCGTAGATGTATAGCCCGACATGCAATAAGGCGCTGGATTGTTTGTTTGTGCCGACAAATAGGTCGATAGCATACACAAAATAAAAACGTAAAATCTTCCCATAACCAAATATACAAAATCCGCCTAAATCTTTAGGAATATTAACACCTTATTAGCTCATCCGTTCTGGTATGTGTTTACGTAAATGATCATTTCTCCAATTAGAATTTATCACTATATTTAAGGTGCTAATGCAAGACACAAGCATATCCCCCGAAGCCGTCAGAGCGGAGTTCTACCGCTCCACCGAACGTTTCCACGTGATCACTACCTGGGTAGGTTTGCTTTTGAATTTAGTTTGGTTTATTAGCGACATCTTTGTATTACCTGATCATGCCTGGCAGTTCATTGAATTCCGCATAGCTGTTTCAGGAACTACTGTTCTATTATTACTCACAAAAAAATGGAATAAACTCGACATTTACGCGTGTATGTTCATTCTTGTATTGGGGATTTCGATTCAAAATGCATACATGTGGAGCGTAATGGATCTGGCCCACTTGCAAAAACACGCCTTCGCTTACATGGTTCTCTTTATTGGAGTTGGCATGTTAGTGCTTTGGGACATTTGGTATTCAATAGTACTATTAATAGCCACTATCATTTGTAATATTGTATTTTATAAGGTTAATAGTCAACTTACTGTTGACGAATTCTTGATCAGCGGAGGATTATTAGTTCTAACAGTAGCTATTTTTTGTGTATTCCTCATTCGCACGCGTTATCGCTTAACCATGAATGAGATCAAAAGTCGACTGGAGTTAGCAAAATCAAAAGAAATCATCGAGCAGGAAAATGTGGTGATTAGTAAACAAAAAGAAGAGTTGTTCGATAAAAATAAGGAAATCACCGATTCTATCAATTATGCCAAGAGGATCCAACGTGCCTTTATTCCAAAGGAGGCCGACTTCAATAAGGCGTTTAAAGATAGTTTTGTACTCTTCAAACCAAAGGACATTGTTAGCGGTGATTTTTATTGGATCCATCAAATTGAAAACCTCACGTATTACGCCACTGCCGATTGCACAGGGCACGGGGTTCCCGGAGGATTTATGACCATGCTTGGGCTTTCATTTTTGGAAGAGATCGTTTCTCAAAATGTAGCAAAGGACCCTGCAGACGTTCTAAATATCATTCGTCAGCGTATCATCAATACTTTAAAACAAACCGGAAGTGCTGAAGAAAGCAAAGACGGAATGGACGTCGTATTATGCTGCATTGATAACAAGAAAATGAAACTCACGTATGCCGCGGCAAATAATTCCTTTTACATTTTGCGTAAAGACGAAAAAGGAGAAAAGCAATTGATCGAAAAGAAGGGCGATAAACAACCTTGCGGATTCTTCCCCGATCCACAGCCCTTTACATTGAGGGAAGTTGACTTAGCGGAAGATGATATCATTTATACCACAACCGACGGTTATCCTGATCAATTTGGGGGGAAGAAAGGAAAGAAATTCCGTTACAAAGCCCTCGAAGAACTTTTCACCACCAACAGCGATCTTCCTTTTGAAAAACAAAAAGAGATCCTGAATACTACCATGGACGAATGGATGGGAAAACTTGAACAAGTGGATGACATTCTTGTGATAGGCGTGAAAATATAAAATGGCACGTAAGCAAAAGAAACGCGTTGACCTTAAATTCCGTCACCACTATCTTATTCCAATTTCACTTTGCGTTCTCATCATCATATTCGGGATCATCATGACGCTAGCTAATACCTACGATATAGGTTATTACAAACATAAGCATCTCATCGTATTAACGGGTCCTGCGGCAATTGGCTCAGGCATTCTGGCTGCCCTGTTCATAGTGTATGTCAAACGGAAGAAATAAAAAAGCCTCAGAATTTTCTGAGGCTTTTGCTTTAGCAACATTTTCATTAATCGATCATGACCTTCTTCACTTCTCTCACCGATCCACCTTTGATCTCTAAGAAATAAATTCCTTTTGATAAGCCTTGAACATTAAGTTCTTTCACACAACATTCTTTAGTTAAACTTTCTTCAATAACAATTTGTCCAATTGAATTGATCAAAGTTATTTTAGAATCAGCAGCGTTAATATCATTGTACTTTACGGTCAAATGATCTGAAGCCGGATTTGGAAATACTACAAGATCAAACTTAGCTGAAAGTTCATTCAAACCAACGTTCAATACTCCTAATCCACTTACCACAAAATCATAACTGGCTTCATTATTATCATTGCTACTGATATTGATCATAGCCGTTTTTGTGCCTGCTGAAGTTGGCGTGAATTTTATATTTAAAACTTGAGCGCCATTTGGTGTTATTGTGAACGGCGATGCAGGACCCACAACTGAGAATTGATTGGCATCCGCGCCTGTGATCGTGATCGTAGAAACATTCAAACTTCCCAATCCGGTATTTTGGATCACAAAGTTGTTTGTGAGATTAGTTGTCATGATCACTGATCCAAAATCAGTATTGTTAGTTGCGCTGGTAGCAGTTGTTCCATCGGGTATATTGCTGGCGTTCCCTATTATATTGATCTCAGGATTTGCGAACAAATGTGTATTGATCATGAACATACCATTATTACGATCCAAAGCGAAAATATTTTTACTCGGGAAATATGGATACAATCCCCATTGTCCGTTATACGCTGCTCCGCCCGACCACACATTATTATTTCCTCCGCCTGCAGGGTAAGTATCAAAATAACCAGACAACGTTGGCGTAGCCGGATTTGAGATATCCCACAACTGGGTTCCATCCTGGTAAGCACTAATAAAAACGTATTTTTCATTCACTACCCATGGATTATGCGGCGTAGTTTGAGGAAATTGATTTGCTGTAGCAGTTACAACAATATTCGATAAATTCGTTATGTCTAAAACTTTGATAGGTAAGCTTGCAGGAACTTCATCCAACATCACTAGGTTCTGTCCGTTTGGGGTGATCGCTGTAGCGTGATTGTATCCCGAACCCGGGTATGTAGTTAAAGATCCTAATTGCGTAAATGTATTTGCCGCAGTTAGTCTGTAAACCTGTAAACCCTGATAGGCAGCGGATGCAAAAACTGTGTCATTTCTAACAAACGCGTCGTGAACATAAGTAATTGCAGGGTAATCCTGTTTTAGCTGACGTAGCAACACCGGAGCTGTTGGTGTTGCTAAGCTATACACGTTCAAACTACTTGTTGTATTATCACTATAAGTAACCCCTGCAACATAATATTTGTCACCATCGATCCAACCTGCATGTCCTCTTCTAAAAAGATTCATGTTTTGACTAACCAAAGTTACAGTTGCTGGAAGAGTGCTCATATCAAAGATCTGCAGTCCCAATTGTCCGGCACCATTGTCATTCATTACATAACAATAGTTCTTATAGGTTTTGATCTCGCGCCAATTTCCCGTTCCGGTAATTGTTCCGTTGGTTGCAGGCATAAAGGCAGCAACAGTAGGAGAATAAGGATTTGTTACATCCACAAAATAGGTTCCGGTTGTTGAACCGGCAATTCCGTATTCGCGATCGTTAATAGTGTCGGTCCAACCCCAGCAGCCGGAATATTTTATTCCGCCACCAACTTCAGGGCTAATGTTACTCAATAACGTAAAATTACTCGCGGCAAACTGTGCTGATAGTTTTCCAAGAGATAAGCTTAATAATAGAATTAAAATGTAGATTTTTTTCATGCGTGTTTTTTTATGTGTAGTAAAAATAGTCCAATCTCCGTTAAAAACAAAAAAGGGAGGCCTTTATTTGGCCTCCCTTAAAATCTACATCAATTTAAATTATACGATTGGTGGAGGAACGGCAGCAAATAACGCGGCTAGCTCAGCTTGCTGATCAGCTGCACCCCAATTGGCCATACCCGCTTTCCAAACCATCGTGGCGCGAGTTAATTGTCCATTTGTAACCATTGCTTTTAATTGGTCAATTCCAAAAGGACCAGCCTGAGCTCCATTTACAACAACATGAAATTGTGTCAACGGCGGCGGAACATTATTTTGCTGATTCATATTGCCCATGGAATTATTCATCATGTTATTCATCATGTTACCCATTCCAAATCCTACACCCATCCCTACACCAGCGCCGCCTATTCCCTGATTTTTAGCTGCATCGCCAATAGCATTCGCAGTATTGAATTGCGCTAATTTTTGCATATCAATAGCGTTCAGTCGTGAGTAATTGAAAATTTCTTTCTTCAACTCTTCCGGCATCGATACGTTCTCAACTAAGAATTTAGTGATGGTTAAGCCATATTCCACAAAATCTTCGTTCAATTTTGTTTTTCCTAAAGTAGAAAGTTCATCCATGTTAGCGGCGAATTTTTCAATAGGAATATTTCCTTCGCCAACAGCATCGGTGAATTTGGTAACGATCAAGCTGCGTAATTGTTCTGTAACTTCATCGGTAGAAAAATTCGAATCTGTTCCTGCGATCTCTCTAAGGAATTTTGCACCATCGTTAACGCGAAAAGCGAAATTACCAAACGCGCGTACTTCAATAAATCCAAAGCGTGGATCGCTCAAGGTGATAGGATTTTTTGTGCCCCATTTTTGGTCAATGAACTGTTTGGTGCTTACAAAGTAAACATCTGCTTTAAAAGGACTATTAAAACCATATTTCCATCCTTTCAAAGTACTCATGATCGGCATATTCTGCGTTTCAAGCGTATACATACCCGGCTGGAAAACATCGGCGATCTTACCTTCATTCATAAAAATAGCTACCTGGCTTTCGCGCACGGTTAACTTTGCTCCCATTTTAATCTCGTTTTGATAACGTGGAAATTTCCACATGATCGTGTTGTTCGTATTATCAACCCATTCAATGATGTCGATAAATTCATTCTTAAGTTTATCAAATAATCCCATTGGTCTTTGTTTTAGAAGTATAAATGTAACAAAAATGAAGCAAGACAACAAGGTGTAGTACAGACGGGGATGACCGTTTAAAACTACCTGTTACATAGCACTTTAAAATCGCAGAATTTGCAAACGTCCTTATCATCGGTTTGAACAAAAGGCTTTGATAGATTCAGGATAGAGCCGACAAAGGCGGTCATCTCACTTTCAAATTCGCTCATCAGATCTGTGCTGAATACCAAAGGCTGTTTTTCTTTCCCTGCTACAATTTGCTTAGGTTTCTTTAAGAATTTTCTGAAAGGAATAATGCCGGGCTGAATATTCTTAAGGTATTCTGGTTTGTTTTTAAAGATCAACCAAACATAAATGAACAATTGCAGTTGTTTGTTGTAGTCGGTATCATCAAAAAGCGCTTCAAAGTCCGTAAAACCAAATTTATCTTTATCCTGAATGGAATTTTTGTAATCGATCACGCGAATTGCTCCTCCAAAATCATCAATACGGTCAATTTTTCCTTGAACGTAAACAGTTTCTCCATTTATTTTTATCGGAGCTTGCCATGAACTCTCAAGATAAAGAACTGTTAAACTTCGGCTTTGTTTCTTTAGAGCTCTTACATTTTCAAGATCCTGATCTACTAATTTCTTCACATAAACCTTCAACACTTCAATTTGCAGAAAATTCTTCCCTTGTAACGGTGAGGAATCCTTAAAAAATTCCTTGAAGGCTTTTTCTACTTCAGTTTCGTATACCGATAGCATTTTTGCGAGATCTTTTTCATCAAGGATCTTGTTGACGTAAGGCTTATATAAATTCTCCAGGGACAAGTGCAAGATAGAACCAAATGTGTTTGCCTCGGCGCTTTCCTCCACTTCCTTTATCTCTTTTAAACCCGCTCCATAACGGAAATAAAATTTAAGCGAGCATTCTTTAAATGTATTAAGAGCGGATGGAGAAATTCCACCGTATTGATCATTGCTTTTTGCCTTAGCATTGATCTTTTCGAGTATCTCGGAACTCTTTTCGATCTTAATAGTATCATCCACGTAAACCGGGGAAGCAGAAACTGCCACGTGCTCGGTTAATTGATGCTGGGGATGATAGTGTTTCAACTCAAACTGCAATTGAGAAATAAATCTACTCTTTTCGCCTTTTCCAAACTCATCGGTTTCGCTATCATAGATCAAATGAACGAAACTACTTCGCTGCAATAAACGGTAAAAGTGATAGGCGTAAATAGCATCTTTCTCATAGTACAAAGGCAAATTGAAAACACGCTTCAAGTCGTTTGGTAAAAATGAGTTAACAGATTTCCCCGAAGGCAAAACACCTTCATTCACGCCAACCATGATCAAATATTCAAAATCCAAAGTACGCGTTTCCAAAACTCCCATGATCTGCAAACCTTTTAAGGGCTCGCCAATAAAAGGAACTGTGGCCGAACCAACAGTTTGAGTATACAGTTGACGATACGAACGAATATCAGCGTAATACGTTGGATATTTTTGGATCACGTCGCTAATGCGATGGAAGGCGCGTAACAATACTTCCATGTATTCCAGTTCAAGATGCGTGATATTATTCTCAAATAACTTGATATAGTGATCGCGGATCAATTCGATAATTGAAACCAATTGAACGTTTCCTTCAAACGACGAAGCCCATGGTTTGAAAATAGCTGAAAATACCGGGGGAAGATCCCTGAACGACTCCAAAATGTACTTCTGCCCAATAAAAACAAAATTATCGCGATTCACCTGATCAACGATCTTACTCACATTAAAATCCTGATCCAAACTCCTGAGCAAAACACCAAAGAAAGGATGCTGAAGCACAGAAACAAACTCTTTGTGATACACCGAACCCGAACTTCTGCCTTTGCTTTGAAAATTTACCTGAATAGTAAAGAGCAGATCAATAAAACTGTATGCTTGTGTATAGCGAATTGGATATTCCATGGTGATGTTCACATGTTCCACTTCATTTGGCAATAATTTCAATACGGGCCACAATAATTTCTCGTTAGCTAACACAACCGCCACTTTGGTCATAGAAACATCTTGCTTGATCAGTTTCAACAACTCGTCATGCACCAATTGCGCTTGACCTAACTGACCGGCAACCGATGTAATATGAATTTCCTTATTGGTTTTGTAATGATCGGCTGTAAATGAATTTTGTCTTGAATCAAACTCCTTCAAATTTCTTCTCAAGAACAATCCCGCCTCTTGAGTATCGTCCAAATAATAGTAATTGTCAATATCCCATAACATTTCGGCTTTGCCTGTGCTTTGCAAATGTTTATAGATCTTAGTTTCCGCTTTATTCAAAGCATTGAATCCACAAAAAAGTAGCTTAGAATATTTTTTCAATGCCGGATGATCAATAAATTCTTCTGAGGCTTTTCTGTAGATCAATCCCTGGTATCCAATGCCGCGTTCTAATAATTGCTTTGAGAAATGACGATAGATCTCGCCTATCCCACCCATAAAATCGAGATACTTCTTCTGCAGGTCCGAAAGCTCTCCTTCATTCAAGCTCCAGTTCTCAATTTCTTTGATGTCGTACAAATTTTGATAGATCTGTTTGCTATCCACCAAATAGCGATCGATCTCATTAAAATCCTGGATCATTAAATGTCCCCATTTGCTGAACTTGTCAAACGGCTCTTTTTCTCCCGTATAAACCGCCAAATAACTTTCGTAAAGGAAAGCGATCAGGTCAATTTCATCGGCTTGCTTTAGTCCACTTAACTCAGCAATAAAATCTTCAGCGCTCTGTATATCAGGCAGCCAGGCGGTTTGCGTGAACACCTTCTTAAAGTGGTCCTTTAAAAAAATAGCGCCCCTTTTACTCGGCAGTACAATACAAACATTTTCTACGCTATCTTTGTAGTGCGTATGAACATGATGCGCTATTAAATTTAAAAATGCCTGCATGCAAAAGCCTGAAGTTATACAATTTCCCATTTATCGTAAGTACAACAACAACAAACGTTTTTATAAAATTATCAATAGCCGAGAATTTGAAGAAGTGCAAGTAATAGGCTCAAAAACCGAAATACGTCACATTAAAGCCACACAATTCCCCGAATTTACTTTTATTAACGACCTAATTGGGAACTACACTGATTTTGCGGCAGAAATTACTGAAAAGGAATATCTTGAACGAAGAGGTTTGTAGTTTCAAGTTAAAAGGTTTAAAGTTGGGAATTCAAAGGCGTGGAACTTTAAACTTTAAACCTTTTAACTTGAAACTTTTTAGTAACCTTTTGCCCTTTTTGCATTATCTTTAAAACCATCAAAATTCTCTTTAAATATCTATTGGTATTCGCGTGTTTTTTGGGCACTATTTTTGCCCAAAACATAACCATTAAAGGAAAAACGCATAAGTCGCATGCGAACAAGCGTATTGATGTGTACACGTACCAGGATTTTGTGACCAAATTAAAATTGAAGGAAGCATCAGACACTGTTGATGCCGACGGCTACTTTGAATTGAAATTCCACACAGCTATCACACAACCGGTTTTTGTGCAAATTGATAATTACATTGGAACACTCTATATAAAACCTGATTATGTTTACGGAATTTTATTCCCTGAAATAGCCGAAGAGTTCAAACATTATGAGAACGCGGAATTGCCGGTGAATATTAGTTTGATCGGCCACGACACCACTGAGCTCAATATGTTGATCCTGGATTACGAAGCTTTATACACCGAAGTATTTACACCAAAGGGAAATCAGTTCTTAACACATAAAATGCTCTTTAAACGTGCGGATTCTTTAAAATTACTCTGCGATAAGCGATATGCGGGTATTAAAGACGATTATTTCATTAATTACTATAACTACAACATTGCCGGCATAAACGCCAGCCTTTCACGCGGGGAAAAAGCGCTGATCCAGGGATTTATCGTCAACAAAAAAATTCAGTACAAGAATTATGAGTATATGAATTTCTTTAACGCTTGTTTTAATGATTATTTATCGGGAATTGCTTCGTCCAAAGGAGGAACAACGCTTTATAAGATCGTAAACGTTGACGCGAATTTGCAAGAGCTTCACGAATTCTGTAAGAAAGACCAGTTCTTAAAAAGCGATAGTTTGCGTGAACTCGTGATCATCAAAAATTTATGGGACATGTATTTTAATCCCGAATTTAATACAGATGCCATTGAAGCACTTACTTCAAAAATAAATACTACCACAAAGATCGAACAACATAAATTCTTAACGGATTACATGCTCAAGAATTTTTTCAAGATGCAACCAGGCGTTCCGGCTCCTATGTTCTTCGCGCGCGGGCGATTTGGAGGATTGGAATCGTTTGAAAAGACCAAAGGCCGTTGGACCTACTTGAATTTCTTTAGCACTAAAAATGCCGAGAGCATGAAGGAAATGAATAAAATTGCAGCGCTTCGTAAAAAGTATATGGACAAAGTAAACTTTGTAAGCGTATGTTTAGACGATAGTTTAAGTTCATACACAGACTATATGAAACAAAACCCAAAATACGATTGGCCAATTTGGTTCAATAATGTGGGGGGTGTAAAACAAACAGCCAAAGAATTGTACAATGTTGTTGGAACTGAATCTTATTTCTTGATCAACAAACAAAGTGTACTGGCGCTTTCGCCGGCTACATCCCCATCTCAAGGCATTGAGTACAAATTCAACGCCATCTTTAAACCCACGCGGCGAAATACAAAACCGGGCATACGATGAGTTATAAAGTACACCCAACAAGCATTTGGCCCGAGCAAATTGTTTACGAAGACAATCACATGATGATCGTGAACAAACTTCCTTCTGAAATTGTTCAAGGTGACAAAACAGGAGATCTTGCGCTTACAGATAAGGTAAAAGAATTCATTAAGATCCGCGATTCAAAACCGGGAAATGTATTTTGTGGATTGGTACATCGTTTGGATAGACCTGTGAGCGGTTTGGTCATTTTAGCCAAGACCAGCAAAGGACTTTCGCGTTTAAATGAAGTGTTTCGTGAGGGTAAAATTGAGAAATACTATTTGGCCGTTGTAAAGAATCGTCCGCCAAAAGAAAGAGATACTTTGGTTCATTACCTTATTAAGAACGAGAAGAATAATCAATCTAAAGCTCACATAAAACCCGTTCCAAATGCCCAGGAAGCAAAATTGGAATATGAATTGGTTGCTTCTTCGGATAATTATCATTTGCTCAAAATAAAATTGCATACGGGTCGCCACCACCAAATTCGTGCGCAGTTAAGCGCCATTGGCTGCCCAATTAAAGGCGATCTCAAATACGGTTTTGATCGTAGTAATAAGGCCGGTTTTATTCATCTGCATAGTTTCAAAATTGCCTTTGTACATCCGATAAAGAACGAGCCCGTTGAAGTAAGCGCCTGGCCAATGGTGGATGATCCTATTTGGAATTATTTCAAAAGCAATTCCCCTTTTTAACCGCAGAGCGGCCTTCGGCCTTCACAAAGATATGCGCGGAGGTCGCAGAGAAAAGACGACTCTGCGCTCTCTGCGTAAAAACTCAGCGTCCTCTGCGGTTAAAAACGCCTGAAAACTTGTAAAAAAAGCTAAAAACACAATAGCTTTTGTCCCTTTTAGTTTCACTAATAATCTTATTTTTACAATTTCGCATTCTATGGGCAATTATATATTTTTAGTTCTGGTTCTGGCTTCTTTTTTTGGTTTAAGCAAATTATTTGCTAAGGCCGGTGTTGACAGTTGGAAAGCCTGGATCCCTATCTATAATTTTTTCGAATTAAGTAAACTTCTTAATAAACCCTGGTGGTGGTGTTTGATCATGATCGTTCCGGGTGTGAATATCATGATGTACGGTGTTTACGGATTCAACGTAGCTCGCGCGTTCAACAAACCAAGCAATAACGATCTGTGGCTCGCTTCCATTCTACCCTATGTGTTTTTTGTGAAACTTGGCCTGGATCCAACTGCCAAATTTATTGGCTTGGATAAATTCAAGAACGAACCGAGTAAGGTGATCAAAAACTGGATCGATCCCATTGTGTTCGCTATTATAGCAGCTTCTATTATTCGTGGTTATTTTATTGAAGCATTTACTATACCAACGTCTTCTTTGGAAAAATCATTGATGGTTGGTGACTTTTTATTTGTAAATAAATTCGCTTACGGACCAAAAATACCTCAAACACCTTTGTCTTTTCCTTTCGCGCACCACACTATTCCGGGCGCTAATGTAAAGTCGTATTTGGAATGGATCAAACTTCCGTATTTCCGTTTACCGGGTTTTGGTCATGTAGAGAATAATGACATCGTAGTTTTCAATTATCCCGATGGCGATACTGTTCTCATTAATTTTCAGGACCGAAGTTATTACCAGGTTGTTCGTGACCTAAAGGAGGACATGAAACAAAAAGGAAAGGATGCGGGCGCCACCGAACCGGATGACTACTACTACCGAATGGCGCAGGATTACCTAAAGAATCCTAAGAATCCTTTAGGTGATATAACCGTGGGAAATATTTCCGCAAGGCCGGTTGATAAACGCGAGCACTACGTGAAACGATGTGTTGCTATTGCCGGAGACAAATTTGAAGTGAGAGATGGTGAAGTTCACATTAATGACACCAAGCAAGCAATGCCTGAAAAGGCTCAGCATTACTATTACGTAGAAACAAACAACGCCTTGTTCGGAGATATTATTCAAAGTAAGGAAGGTGGTTTTCCTACCTTGAGCAATCAAGTGTTACTGGATGAATTGGATATTTACGCGGATGAAGCAGTTCGTCGTGAATTGATTCGTAAAGGTGACACAACCATCTACTATTTAAATATGCCCGCTGGTGTTGCTGAGAAAGTAAAGAAAATGCAAGGAGTACTCTCTGTAAAAAAATATATTGAGCCAAAAGGAGATTATGATTCTCGTATTTTCCCACATCGTTCAACATATCCATGGAACAACGACAATTTTGGTCCGTTTGTAATTCCTAAGGCAGGCTTAACCGTGCCGATCGATACGCACAATGTGTGTTTGTATGATAAAGTATTAAGCACGTACGATAACGGAATTCACTCCATAGAAGTGAAAGGAAAAGAGGTGTTGTATGACGGAAATCCAATTACATCCTACACCTTTAAACAAGATTATTACTTTATGATGGGAGATAATCGCCACAATAGTGCTGATAGTCGCAGTTGGGGACTAGTTCCTTACGATCACATTGTGGGTTCGCCGTTCTTTGTTTGGTTGAGCATTAAATACTCTGATAAAAATCAAGTAAGCGGACAGTCCTTCATTAAAGGTTTATTCAAAAACAGCAAAGAAGGAAAATATAGATGGGATCGTTTTCTTTGCTATGTAGATGATGGTAAGCTACATTCCATCAAGATCCCATTTTTGGTAGCAGTTTTTGGCATTTGGGGTGTAACCCGATGGAACCGATTACGTAAAGAAAAGCTGAAGCCAAAAGCTAAAGGTGCTAAATAATCTATTTCAATATTTAAGGCAATTTACCTGGTTCATCAATGGTATTATTGCTTTATTCATTTTTTTCGTCATAAAAGTTTTTGTGTTTGAGTTTTGCATTGTGAACAGCAATGATATGGCCGAATCGTTTCGTAAAGGGGATATTGTATTTGTAAGTAAGCTGGGGTCACACTATGAAAAACAAGACGTACTTTATTTTGAATTCCCGGCTAAAGACAGCGGAGAGAAAAAAGCTTTCTTTATGCAGAGATTGATAGCAAAGCCCGGTGACACCGTAATGTTACTTAATAAACTCGCGTTCACAAACGATATGATCTTTAGTGATCCCGAAACGATCAAATATAATTACTTTCTGGAAACGGATACCTTTAAGATCGATTCGGCGTTCATGAAGCGCTATAAATTGTACGAAGGTGGACGCATCTCTAAAAAGGGAAAATATGCTTATTCTTTAACCCAGCAGCAGGCTGACAGCATTCGCCCGCTATACATGATCAAGAACATTGAGCTGCGTATGGAGAAAACAAACATGTACGACGACCGCGCTTTTCCGTTCTCAAGAAATTACAATTGGAACATGGATAATTTTGGGAAGCTTTATATTCCCAAAAGGAATGATACGCTCCCTTTAGACACTACCACCATTCGTTTATACAGCAAGATCATTGATACTTATGAGAAAAATAAATTGGAGATACGAAATGACTCCATTTTTATTAATGATGAACTCACAAAAACCTACACGGTTAAGCAGGACTACTTTTTTGTTATGGGCGACAATCGCGATAACGCCATTGACAGCAGACGTTGGGGATTTTTACCAGGGAATTACATCAAAGGAAAAGTAATTGGCGTTATAGTACATAAGTGATGAATATTATTCTAGGAAGCGCTTATTGGCCAAACATACAATACCTTTACCATATTTTAAATGCTGATTCGGTGTGCATTGATATTTACGAGCATTTTCAAAAGCAAAGCTATCGTAATCGCACAAAGATCTTGGCAGCGAACGGAGAATTGAGTTTAACTATTCCCGTAAAGAAATGGGCGGATCATGCGCCTGTAAAAGATATCGAGATCTCCTACGCCGAAGACTGGCAGAAACAACATTGGCGTTCTATTGTAAGCGCGTACAAGAACTCGCCTTATTTCGATTTTTTGGAAGATGAATTGCGTGTATTTTACGAGAAAGAATTTAAATTTCTTAACGAATATAATACGGAACAATTAAAATGGATCATTAGAGCTTTTCGATTAAAGAAAAAAATCCACTACTCCGAAAAATATGTGGAAACAGGCACAGAACTGGATCTGCGCGAAGAAATTCATCCCAAAAAAGAAGTGAGCGATAGGACGCTAAAGGAATTGTTAGAAAAGCCATATTACCAAACCTTCTCAGAAAAAATGGGCTTTGTTCCTAATCTCTCGGTGCTTGATCTGATTTTTAATGAGGGGATAAAGTCTTATCAATATTTAACATTGTAAACTAAAGCCTGCTTTGTACATTTATCACTACAAGTAGCAAAATGAGATCAAACCTCATAAAAATAGCCTTGCCGGGGCTTCTTTTTTTCTCGTGTAGTAACGAAAAACAAAATGACTCTGCCGAAATCACTGAAGCTGTAAAAGCGGTTAAAGATTCCACAAAAACCGATAGGCAAGATAGCGTTGAGATCATTGTTCAGTCTTTTAAACGCTTGTTCAAAGAAAATGGCTCGGGAATAAATCCCGATAGCATCAATGTTTACTACATCAATATTGGTAAGGAAATAAAGAACATCACATCCGAAACTATCGTAAACGAACTAGTCAAAACGGAGCCAAAAGTAAAGAACGGAGCAGAACTTAAAACTTTCACCGAGAAAGAAAAAGCAAAGATCGGCTTTATCATTTTCCAGGTAAACATTATAACCACCGATAGTTTGAACAGGAACGCTAAAGCAGCTTGCGGTTATTGGTATAGTAGATCAAACTCTTCCGATGATATCATCACTCTCACCAAAGAAAAAGGACATTGGATGGTAAAAGATCATGAGATCATTATGATCTCAGCTTTGAAGAATTCTCGCGACACCAAATTGTAAATTATTGATCGGTGTTTTACACCCAAAAAATGAAATTTACCGTCACGATATTCACTCTAATTTCATCCTATTTGGCGTTTGGGCAAGTAAATTATTACAAAGGAAGATCTTTCAACCTGGAAGTCTTTGTAAAAATGAATGACAGTGTCGCCGTTATGAATTGGTTTTATGAGGAAGGTGTGCCTAGGTGCTTATTTTCGGACACTCTTTTAAAACAAAATGCTAATGACACTATTTGGAAAAGCAGCATAACTAAAATTTGCCTTAAGAAAAACCAATTATATCTTTACTCAATAAATAGTCCTTACGAGCCAAACTCAGGGATACGTGTAAAATTAAAATCTCAAAAGGGAGAGAGTTGGGAAAAAGAATTTTTTGATACGGAGAAAAAATATATTACTCGTTGTGTTAAACGATAAAAGCAACCTTTTAGTTCTTCAGCACCAAACTCAATACCCCCTTATTCTTACACCTATCCATAGCTTCTACCACCATGCTTAGATCGCCTTTCGGAGATTCGGAATCAAAGAAATAAGTAAGCTTTCCGCTTTTTGCATCAAACTCCGCTAAAGCCCATTCACCATTGATCATGAGTTTGTAGGAATCAATTCCGCTCAGTTCCTCAGAGATAATGAAGGAAACTTGTTTCAAACCTTTGGTTGCTTTCAGCTTTGCAACAGGTAATTCAGTTTTGATCTTTGGAGCAGTTGAATCCACCATTAATTGGAATCCTCCGAAATTTCGTACGGAATAAAATACGGAATCTCTTTTTACAATTGGTGTATAGGTATTATCAACGTTCTTAAATACCAATTTATCTTTATTCTTTTTGAATTTCTGTGGCACTTCAAATCCAACAATAGCCGTGCTTCTTAAGGTCGCGTCAAAAGGTAGGATCATCAACTTACCGGAAGCCTCCAATGTATTTTCAAAGATCACTGCTCCGCAATTGTATAAAGTGCCGGCAGGAATAAAAATTTGCAACTTCTTCTTTCCAAACAAAACATCTTCGTTCACATTCGCAAAAACATCTCCCTTTATAGTTGGAGCGTCAAAGTCCTGAAGTAATTCCTTTGCCTTCACATGAAACACCAATTCACTTTGATTTCCTTTTTCATCCTTAAAGATCATGCGGATCTTATGGAAATTTGTATCTAACAAAAATAATCGTCCATGATTTGCAACGCCTTTATACATTCCCTTTGGGTAATAAGTAGATTGAAAACACTTTTGAAAACGCCATTTTTCTTGTATTTGTGAGAACTGATTCACGTATTTCGCATCTTCGAAGGGAATATTATTCAGCTGATGCTTATAAAACGGAAGATCGTCATATTTGATCTGAACCTCGTAAATATTATTCGTGCTACCCTCGGGCGTGAATTTATCAGATCCGGAAAAGGCAATTCCCAAAATATTCTGTTTTAAAACAATGGAATCTTTCTTTAAGCGCATCTTTCCATCTTTGGAGATCACAGGGTAAAAAGCGATAAAACGAGGGTTAGTAGTGTCTGCCAAATTATACAGCCCCAAATGCGTTAAGTTTGGAGCTACCGCGTCCTCATAGTCGTAAAACAACGCTGCATTCAAAGGGACTTCAGTGATCTCGTCACGGATCTCGTAATGCAAATGCGGTCCGGTAGAATTTCCTGTGTTTCCTGAGTAACCGATAATTTCTCCGGCTTTATATTTAAGCTCATCTTTTTTTGGACGTAACTCAATTTCGTAAGACTTCTGTGCTTTCTGTTCGGTCTTTACATATTTGTTTAAATTGGGTTCGTAATTAGTTAAATGGCAATACACAGTTACCTTCCCGTTGTTATGCGTTACATAAACCGCTTTTCCATATCCGCCGGCGCTCACTTTAATGCGCGACACATAGCCATCTTTAGTTGCATATACCGGCAAATTGATCTGGTTCCTGGTAGAGAAATCCAATCCTGCGTGAAAATGATTAGGACGTAATTCTCCATAATTCCCCGAAAGGCTAATAGGTTTATCCAAAGGCCAGCCAAACTCTCCCTTTTGCGCAAACAAGGTAAAAGCGCTCAACAAACATAAAAAACTAAGTATTTTCTTCATGAAATTTGATCTTGTAAAATACATTTAAAAAACAAAGGAAGAAGGCGAAAAATACCGAACCCGCAGAGGTTTGCAGCATACTTTCCACCATAAAATTGCAAGTAATGAGCGCTCCAAAAAAGAAAATGAGGTTGCGTTTCTTTCGAAGTCCATAAATGGTTAATCCAATAGTGAGCATCAATACATTCAATAAGCCAATAATGCCCATGCCAATACTGGTTTGAAAGAACTGATTATGGGCGTTGAGTTTATTTTCGAGAGCGCCGGTTAATCCATTTGCTTCGTAGTGTTTATACAAAGTTTCATTCGCGTTACTTACGCCTACACCAAATATTGGCTTTTCTTTTATGATCTCTTTGCATTGATTCCATATCAACACCCGAACCATAGAACTTTCTTTGGAGGTGAGGTCTACGTTCTTTTCCGTAACTACAGCAACCGATTTTAAACGATCAAAAACCGTAGGAAATATGGCATAAATAGAAATACAAAGAGCTGCGGCTCCAACAAAACCGATCGCGTAGTGTTTTAATGTCAATCGCGATCGTAACTCCATTACTAATAAGATCGGTGTCAGGATGAATAAACTGATCAATCCCAGTTTAGAAGCGCAAAGCACCATGCAAAGAACAAATAAAGCGATAAGGAAAAAGTTGATGAATCTAAAGGAAGGGCCGTTAAACCATTTGAAATAAAAAAGAACCACAAAAATGAGAGCGAGATTCAAATACATAGCAAAATAAGCGCTGTGCATGAAATAGGAAAAGTTAGAATAGTAGAAATAACTGCTATCACCTTTGAATAAATACAGAAAAGCCCGGCCAATACAGATCAAACACGCAAACAGGCAGCCCGAAACAAAACTTACCACAATACGTTTAGTGACTTCCGTGTCGAATTTAAAAAGGAAGAAAAGAAACGGGAATAATAAAAAAGAAAGCTTTACTTCAACTGCGCTTAATGGATCTTTGGGATTGTAAAATAAAAAATTGGATAAAAGACTTAAGGCAAAAAATACCAGCGTGGTAATGAACCAAAGGTTTTTCCAATCGCCCTCAAATAATTGTTTAAAACAAAAAAACGAAACAATGAACCATAATGCAATTACAGGTGAAGTGATAGCATTACCAAAGGGCAATAAAAAGGCAATGATGACCGGAAAGAAATAAAATAAAAGTTTAATATTCTTGATCATTTTCCTTTTTGAAATATTGCTAAGATATGCGTTCTAAGAAATGGGACATTAAAGAGATGGTAGAATTTACCAACTTTTCTACCTATTGGCGGTGCAAGCGTTATCTTTTTAATGACCGAATGAGAAGATTTGTTAAATAGAGCGCTAGCTTCTGCCCTGCTCACTTTTCTAACATCCGAATTTTTGGGATTGTTATAAATAAAATCGTACCAAAGGATCACACCTCCAGGATTGAGCAGATCCCACATTTTAGTAGCGAGTGCTTTACGACTGTGATCATCTAATATAGAAGTAAATACCGTGGATTGAAAAATGATATCATAGGTTTCATGAAATTCAATTTCGATCGCGTCACCTTTGTAAATTTTATTGTTTGGAAAATTGATCTGAATTTGTTCCAACCGTTGAGTACTAAGTTCATTGAAGGAAATATTCTCGCGTTTCAAACCAATTTCTTCAAACATGTAAGCATTTGTTCCATGACCCGCGCCTATCTCCAGCATTTTCAATTTTGAAAGATCCTCAAAGCATGAATCCAAAAGGGCTTTTGCTGTTAATTTGATCTCATTTTGAGAAGCGTTTTGGTAATCGGAGATCCCGTAAACATTTGGTTTTGACAAACGCCTGTCGTATTGACTATTTATCTTTTCGGTTAAACTCACTTTATTTCCAACAAACGCTTATAAAATCCATTGGCAATTGTATTACGATTGAAATACTCGCTTGCATAGGTTCTTCCCGCTTCTCCCAATTGCTTTTGAAGAGCTTTATCTTCAAATAAGGTCTTGGCTTTACGAGCAAGTTCTTCAGCGTTGCCGGGTTCCACATATAAGGCGCATTTTCCTTGTGTAACAAACAAGTCGCGCGCTTCGCCATCCACATTCAATATCACCGGAACTTTCATTGCTAAGTTCTCAAATATCTTGGAAGGAATAGCACCGAGGAAAAGGTCTAACTTTCTTAATGGAATTACGGCCGCGTTGACTTCCTTCAACACGCCGCGCATCTCATTTTTTGAAACACCGTCAATAAAAACAACATTGCTAAGTTTCATATCGTGCTTTAAACGAATCAAGCGTTCTTTTTCAGGACCACTTCCCAATAGCACAAACTTAACGGAAGATGTATCTTTTAATTGTTCTGCCGCTTTCAAAATAATATCTAAGCCCTGCGCTATGCCAATGATGCCGGCATAAAGCACAATGAAATCATTAGCGCTTAAGCTATTTTTTGCTCTCCACCCATTTGCTTCAACTTTAGCAGGATCGTAAAAATCAAGGTCAACGCCGTTTGGCAACCAATAAGTTTTCACTGAAGGAAAACGTTTAATAATGTCCTTGCAAATACCCTGTGTTTGTCCGGTAACTAACACGGAATTCTTATACAAACGTTCTTCAAGAGAATATGCACGGCCGAGCAAAAATTTATTTGTAACCACGCCCAATTTCTCGGCACTCTCCGGCCAAAGATCACTCACGTTAAAGATCAATTTCGCATTCTTACTTCTTGCAAGTTTCATGGCCGAATAACCAAGGAATAAAGGCGGAGATTCGCACATTAAAAAATCATAGCGATCTTCCAAATGTTTCTTCCCAACTTTTACACTTGTCCTTACAAACGAAAAATAATTTTTAAGTCGGGAAATGATGGAACGATCTTGCGACACATAGATGAAGGCTCGATGAACTTTGAGTCCCTGCATTTCTTCGTACATGTAGGCTTTGTTCTCGTAGCCCTTGTAAATTTCCATTTGCGGATAATTAGGCATTGCCGTAAGCACGGTCACATCCACGCCACAGGCCGTTAGGCGCAGAGCCAATTCAAACAAACGATTTTGGGGAGCACCTACTTCAGGTGGAAAATATTGGGTTAGAATGAGGAGTTTCAACTTTTTGAGCCTTATCTAATTCATTAATGGCGGTAGTAAAATCAATTAACTGCACCTTTTGCGTACTCAAATGATCAACAAGCCACATGTACCATTCTTTCCAGGTAACAAACCTGTTGCTAAAATACCTATCGTGAAAATCAATTCCAATGTATTCCAATTTATTTTCTACGCATTTATCCAACATTTGCAGAGTTGCATCTTTTGCCTGCTGCAAATTCTTGCTTTGCCAGCGTTTTGGCGCTTGTATCACATACCCATCCATGATCTGAAACGGGAATTGCCACATATCGCCAAGTTTGTACGGTTTTTTGTAACTGTAATCGGAAGAATCGAAAGCGAAACCAACTTTTGAAAGATTGCTGAACGTATCGTGACTATTTCGAATATAGTGAATGCGCGTTCCAAAATTTTCAGTTCCGGCCAACTTCGCGAACAAAGCTTGCTCATAACTCATTTTTTCTTCGTCCATGTACTCGATCAAATGCAAACCTACATTGCAGCCTTTACTTTGAATATGTTTTATCCAATGCGCCGCCTGGTTGTTCGAGTAACTTAATCCTAAGCCTTTAGCTACCGCAATAAAAAACGTAGTTGGTACTTCATAAGACTTGTTGAACGTAATAAGCTCTTCTATATTTTGCCATTTGTTGATGAAGATATCGGAATGACGAAGAAACAGTTCCTGAACAGAAATTTTTCCTTTTAAAAACTCTAAATAAGATCGCACAAAGAACTTTGGAAGTATAGGGTCCCTAAAAAGATGTTCCCTTAAGGTAAAGTGGTCAATATCGTGCGAAATAATTGCCTTCATTTTACTTTTTGATCATTTTTAAAGGCCAGGGCAAATTATTCAATTTATATTCCTGGTACTTTAGTTCTTTTCCGCCCAAACCTTTGTAAAAAGTTGCTATTCCCGGTGCAGAACCTCCTCCAAAATCGAACATGTTCGCGTTACCCTCAAAATGCCTGATCGCGTGATCTAATAACGCATGCATGCTGCCGGTATTGTCCTTTTTACTAAAAGTAAAGCCCTTTAAAAATACGCAATGAAATTGATTAAAAATAAAATATCCCAAAGCCAGCTGCCTTCCTTGACCATCAAGGCTTACAAGGGTTTTTAGAGACCCGTTTTGGTGGGCATTTTCAACTAATTTTAACAATAATCTCGCTTGTTTAGGGCTTGTTTTATGCTTGGTTTTTAACCATGGAATAAGCTTGGAACTGGCCAACTTAAGGGCTTCTGAAAGATTTTTAATGTCCTTAACCTCTATTCCAGCCTTTTTTGCCTTTGCAATATTTCGCTTCGTGTTTTCGTTGTACTTAACCCCATTCTTATAATCGATCACAAAGGTCACTTTATCTTTTACATGCCTGGAAAATTTCAAATGCGCGTTTTGTTCTATCTCTATGAGCTTAAAATTCTTCTTCAACAACTCTTCGATAGCTTCAATTTCTTTTTTTGATACTTCTCCAAAAATTCCAAGCTGCGAGGTAAAAGGAGGTTGATGAAAATATTTAATGTTCAATTTTTTTGACCAGGTTAAGGGCATTACCGCTTTATAATTTCCAAGAACCAAAGCGTCCCAACCGGGAGAAGTGGCATTCAAATAAAAACTATTAGCGAATACTAATGGAAATTCACATTGAGCGATCACCTTATCCCATTTTTTTTGGTCGAGTTGCGAATGCGGTATGATCCTAATCTCTTCCATTAACTTAAGGTAGTGAATTGATGGCCGCGTTGTTTTGCGAAAGAAATAAATTCATCCATGTACTCAAACGAACAAGGCGCTAAAGACTTTGGATGACTCAATACCATCATTCTTGAAAAATTCTTTTTTTCGCACTTCTCCAGGTTGCTTTTTAAGCGTGACGAAAAATAGCCGTCGGCACAGGCAAAATGATCAGTACTCGAGTGAAATTGTTTGTAGATTCTCGCTTTATCCTTTAACCACATGCCATCACCAATTGGTTTATATTTCTCGGGAGAGCTTTTCATCTTCAAATATAAATTCCAGTAGAACGAAGGGCCAATGGTGTCGGGCGTAATGCTTATTTCCCTAAAACTTCCTGAAGATTCTTCAACGCAGCAATCATTTTCAAAATTCCATTCTGCTTTGTCTTTTGCAATTCTGAAATCATAAGAATGTGCAGGAGATTCGTGATATCCGTTGAAATAAACACTGCTATCGGTTGTGATGCCCATTTGTTTTAATGCGTCTTTTATATGAGAGAAAGGCTGAATACACCAACCTCCTGCTCTATACGCTGTGACTTTTTTGCTACAAATGTCTTGCAACGTGTTATGGTATTTAAGAAGAATGTTCTCAGCCTCTTCCTTGGAAAAATCTGAAAGCTTATAGCGTTTGGTATCAATATTCCATTTCCCATCAACAAACTTGCAATCCTCCCAATGCGGATGAACATGCAAACCAATTTGATGTCCTTCGCCGGCAAGTGTTTTTAGTTGCGCGGAAACTTCTTCCAGATCAGACTTACATTTTGGGTGATCGGCATTTTTCAATTGTGTGAGATAACCGGCATCCACAAAAAATATAAAAGGTGTTTGATGCTTGCGTGATAGTTTTAATAATTGGTCCGTAGGTTCAAGCATGCATTTTTCAACGCTTCCTGTATCTGAGCCAAAAAATAATTCGTGATCAAAACTAAGATGTACCTGCATACTTACTCCAATTCGCCTCCATGGGGCGTGTACATGGTTATTCCTTGCTTGTATTTTTCCATGAGCCAGTTGTGCATCTTTTCGGCGTCGATGACCATACAATCCGCGTCGCCGATCTTAAATTTAACTGCGATTCCATCCTTAAGAAAAGCGGGCTCCAATTCATTGCACTTGCGCATTTTTGAAATCGCTGGATCGTGGGATTTTGTTTCCACCATGCGTTCCACGCCTACTTCATCGCGTACCTTAACTAAAAATTGTTTTTTGTGATAAACCGGGTATTTAAAATCCGGGATCAGATCTTCAGGAACATGGAAATTTGTAACTGTATCCAATTTAGTTCCCAATAAAACTATTTTTCCTTTTAAGGTAATGAGTTTATAAAACGGACTATTCTCGTTATAAGGAGTAAGCTGAAGGAAATGACCTTTCAATAAAAATTTTGTTTCTTTTCCAATAGCGCAAACCGGATCAGTTGGATGCAAACTTCTTTTCACGCCTTTGATCTTACGGAATGTTTCGGTAATAATTCCCATTTGCGAAGGCGTATGACGAACATCAAAAGAAGGATTTGTATTTAAATAATTGTAAGTGTATCCTAAGGCAGGAAACGAAGGCATTACCAAAGTTCCTTCATCACCCAATACTTCCAAAAGCGCACGAATTACAGTTGGTGCCCCGCCCTGAACATTTCCTAATCTGCTTAACGAAGAATGTACCATAGCTACATCTCCGGAATTCAACCCATGTGTTCGTAAAGCTTCAATAATATCCGCTTCTGTAATTACTTTTCCGGCACGCAACAATGCCTCACGTTCTTTTGCGCGTTGTTTCTTCTTACGCCTCTTATAAAGCTTAAGCATGAAATCGGGAGCTATGGACCTTAAAAACTCGCGCATTGACTAAAATGTTGAAGGCATCTTTAATTTTAAAACGGTCTCAATCAAAAATTTGCCCTTATTTACTGTATAGTAAGGTACGATTTGTCCTCCAAAACTTCTAAAAAATTTTTCTACGCTTTTGATCATAGAACCCTCAAAGTCGAAGACTTTACACCCCAATTCCTTAGCTTTTATGATGCTTTTATGTAGCAAAAGGTTATTTGCTCCGTTGATCATATGATCTCTGTTATTCCCCGCCAAGAGGTAATACGCTGAATGTTGATCATAAATACACATTACCGCCGAAGAAATGTGGCCTTCTTTATTTTTAAGAACGAACACAAATGAATTATCGGGATTACTATAATTACAAATTATTGTTTTCAAAAGCTGAGGATAAACCTTTGCCCCGGCCGCGTTTAAAGAGGTGCTTAAGAAATTGTAAAGCGTTTCTTTATCGCAGGATTCGGAAATGGAATGTTCTTCTTTTTCAACTTTCGATATCAGGTTTCTATTCTTTGGATCAAATTCTTTTGCGATATCGTCTATACTTTGGCTCAGATCAATTTGATACGTATAATTTGGGACCACTTTGTATCCGTTCCAATTAAAAAATTGCATGTCGTTGAACTTGGTTGAAAAAGCCAAGGTTAATAGCGCAGGACTTTTCGCGTTCAAATACTTTACAATTTGTTCTATTACTTCTTTATTGAAACTATTGATAGACGAACGATTCTTGGCAGGATTATTGAAAAACAATCCGCAATGCGGCGTATAGGGAGCGCTTCGGTAACGTGTTAATCCAGCTTTTTTTTCTACGTAAATGAAGAAAGCTCCGAATAATTTTTCGTCGTTATTAAAGAGTCCAAGTAACTTTAAATTGTTTCCGTAAATAGACAACCACTGCGGAGAATTGAACACGCTTGCCTGAACCGAAAGTTCGGCGTAAGCTTTGCTGCCTATATCAATTTCCTTGATAGTCATTTTTTGAGAAGCGATTCGTAAACTTTTATTTGCTGAGTTAAATTCTCTGTCCAGCTATAGCGTTCCTTTACGTTTTGATATCCTTTTTCTACAATCGAATTCGCAAAACTCTTGTCCAGCATTATTTTTTCGATAGCATTTGAAGTCTCTTCCACATTGCCCGGCTCAACACAAATTCCTGTTACGCCATTATTTACTACTTCTTTTAATCCGCCGGTATCACTTACGATCACCGGAACTTTACAGGCCATGGCCTCGATCACACTTACGCCAAAACTTTCGCGTTGCGATACGTTCACTAAACAATTCAATTTATTGAAATGGTCCGGCGTTTCTTTGGAAGGAACTCTTCCTGCAAATTCAACCGAATTTTGAATGTTCAGTTGTTTGGTAAGATCAGTGAGATTTCCTTTTTCGGAGCCATCGCCTACGATCAATAATTTTGTATTGGAATGCTTGGAATGCAGATGGGCGAAGGCTTTTACGAGCACATCAATATTGTAAACCTTCTCTAACGACTTGATCGTTCCAACCACAAACGTATCCTTGCTTTTAAATTTTTCGTTCGGTTTAAATGCTTCAAAATCGATGCCAAAAGGAATAATATGAACCGGCCGCGAAAAAATATCCTGAATGCATTTGTTGATCGTGTCTGAAGTTGCACAAACCGCGTCGGCACACTTTAAATTAAAACGGATGATCTTTTTGTTCATGAAACTCTCTTGCGGAAATTTCATAACGTCGGTTCCCCACGCGCTTAAAACATAAGGGTGAAATTTACTGAGCGATCCCAACAATCCATAACTACTGGCATAATGCGCATGCACCACATCCGGTTTAAATTCAGCAATTACTTTTTTGAGTTTTGGAATGTAAGTGAAGTACGTGATCTTGCTTCCAATTCCATTAGCAACATGACGTTCTTTTAATTCGAACAACACTTTTACTTTTGGCTCATTGACCATCCAATTGAATTCGGTTCTATTCAATGAGAATATCCCCACCTCAATACCGCGTTGAGCCAGGCCCATAGCCCACTTTTCGGTGTGACCCGAGGCCACATCAGCCAACAGTAAAACCCTCATTACCCCAAATTTAAAATATTAAGCATCAATAACGGATTGTTAGCCGATTTGTTATAAACATGTACGAATTTAAAAAAAGATACGTTATTTTTGCGTAATGACTTCATTTTCAATCATTATCCCCTCCTTTAACCAGGATAAATTCATCAGGGAAACCCTTGAAAATGTAGCTTCCTTAAAGAAACAGGCGGAGCAAAAGGATATCAAAGTTCAGTTGATCCTGGTTGACAATTGCTCGAACCAGGAAACAATGACCATTATTGATGATTTTAAGGGGGACATTGATAATTTAATTATTGAGCCAGATAAAGGACAATACGACGCGATCAATAAAGGTTTAAAATTAGCCGCGGGACAATATTGGACCTGGTTGAACACCGATGATCTGATCGATATTGAAGGATTTTTTAAAATTGCGGAATTAGTTTATCAGGATCCCGACACAGATTATGTATATGGAGATGTGAATTATATAGATGAACACTCAAAGACCTACAGGAGCTACAGCAGTGGCATCTTGAGTTTGGATAAATTGATAAACACAGACGCTTCCATTTCGCAACCGGGATCATTTTTTAAAACGGAATTCACTCATAAAATCGGTGAATTAGCTAAATACCGTTTTGCGTTTGATTACGAATACATCTTGCGATGCTTAAAGCATCACGCCAAAATTCACAAATTGGATTGCAATGTCGCGTTTTTTAGATATTACAACACTTCTAAATCGGGAAGTAAGGATTACCGTTTTATACAGGAGCAAAATCAAATAAGCAAAGATTATGGTCGTTCATTTTTTTCCATACTTGGAATTATGTTCCACCTACGTATTTTAAAGCGCAAGCTCTTTAATTGAGTTCCGTTAAAGAAATAACTGTTTTTTCGATTGGAGATTCCAATGACCTGAGCACTTGGTCGAACGTGCCTTATTTTTTTACAAAAACCCTTGAGAAAAAAGGCTACAAGGTAAATCGCATAAATATTGAAGAGAACAAAACACTTTTTAAGTTTTACAAATACAGTGTGTTCGCATTCTTTAAACTACTCTATAGAAACTCAAATCACACGTTTTTCCGTTCAGGATCAAATTACAACTCTACCAACAAGAAGATCGAACAAGCGTTGCAGGAACATCCTAACACGGATCTTGCCGTTTTCTTGACCTTTAGTTTTTCTGCGCCCAAGTCTTTCAAAAATAAAGTGGTATTGTTTGGCGACTGGACCTATTTGTACTACATCCAACAATTTAAAAAACGTGATCCTTATTGGTTTGAAAGGGAGGCTTTGCAAAGGGAAAAACAGCATATTGAGCGCGCGAACACAGTTCTGGGGCTTTTTCCGTTATCGAGCGTGTTTATTAAAGAAAATTACCATAAAGTAAACGCGCACTATCTAGGCAACGTGATCAATTGCAATTATAAATTGACTACCGATATCATAAAAACAAAAATTGACAGTAAGAAATTGTTGTTCATCGGAAACAGAAAATATTTGAATGGAGCTTTAGAACTGATCGAAGAATTTAAAAAATTAAAACTCAAGCATAACGATCTGGAATTGCACTTGATCGGAATAAGCAAAGAGGATACAAATATTGAAAGCTCAGACATTTTTTATCATGGTTATTTAAATAAAAGCGTGAGTTTGGAGAACGAAAAGTATTATAAAATTTTGTCGCAAGCCAGGGTCATCATTAATACAACCAAAGATTGGGGAGGCTTTTCGGCTTTAAGTGAGGCTATGTATTTTTACACACCGGTAATTACGCGCGCTTACGATGAGTTTACTGAAACCTTTGGAAAGAACATTGACTTTGGTTTCTATGTTGAAGATCGCGCTAATTTAAATGCGGCTATTGAGCGCGTGCTTGCTCAAAATGAAAATGAACAGTTGCGTTTTATGAAAGCTGCTCATGAGAAAGTAAAAGATTTTACCTGGGATAATTACATCGAAAAAATACTGAACTTGATGTAAACACAAATAGTTAATTCAGGAGATCTTTAATTGGGATATTTAGATCCAGCTGCAACTAAGAACTTAAATTTAAACTATTCGGTCCATAAAAAAACCTCCTACATGAGGAGGTTTTTTCTATTTTTTCTTTTCAGCTTCCTTTTTCGCCTTTTCTTCTTCTTTCTTTCTCTTCTCTTCCTCTTTCTTTGCTTTATCCGCTTCCTCCTTAGCTTTTTTCTCTTCTTCCTTCTTTTTCTTTTCTTCTTCTTTCTTTAGCTTGTCAGCTTCTTTTTTCGCATCAGCAGCAGCTTTTGAATCACTCTTCTTGTCGTCTTTCTTTGCTTCTTCCTT
Organism: Bacteroidia bacterium; assembly: GCA_044229315.1. Taxonomy (GTDB): domain Bacteria; phylum Bacteroidota; class Bacteroidia; order B-17B0; family Aurantibacillaceae; genus Aurantibacillus. Next base: position 1,026,188 of record JBGATG010000001.1, on the reverse strand, counting down.
CTTCACTTCTTCCTTTGTTTCCTTTTTTGCTTCCTTGGATGAATCTTTTTTATCATCTTTCTTCGATCCGTTTTTATCTTCCTTCTTTTTCTTTTCTTCTGCTTCTTTAGCAGCTTTTTCATCTGCTTTCTTTTTCTCAGCTACACTTTTCGCATCCTGACCTTCCGGATAATAAATAATATCTACACGTGTTCTTTGATAATCGTCGCCCTTTTTTGCTTCCTGAGACTTAATATTTACGAGGTTGCGTACCTTTCTATTCACTGACAGGAACATCTCTTCCAAACGTTGCTCTGCAAATTTTTTGAATTCTCCTTTGTGATAATACGCAACGATCATGATATCCTGCTTTTTACCGTTCAAGGTCTTACCCCAGGCAACGATCTTATCTTCCATTGGTTTGTCAGGTACAACCTGCGTATTACCAAAATCGAGATGCAAAGTATCCTGAGCTTTTGCCGCTGTTGAGATGAACAGAACTAAGAGGATCGAACATAAATTCTTTAAAGAGATAGCTTTCATTTTAGATGTTTTTTAACCGGACTAAATATACAAAATTTACCTAATCGTCATATATAGTTTCAATATCGGAATTTCGTACCATTTGTACATAAAAGGCTTAAATTTCCGGAATAATTCGTCAAAAATAGCTTGATCCTGTGGGTTTTTAATAGCCCTGGAAGCCTTGTAGGCTCTGTATTTCACAAATAATTTGAGTTTGGAAAGACCCGCTCCTTCTGTGTATGACCTAAAGTTTTTGAATTCGGGCTTAGTGAGCAATTTAAGTGCATATAAAAGAGCCTCTATATTCTCTAAATAGTAATTTCCGCTACCTACATTCCTAACTGTTGTTGAAGAATCGTGGATCCTGAAACAGCAAAGTTGTTGAGGAATATAATGCAAACCAAAAACCGAAGCGATCCTCAATAAGAATTCAAGATCACAAATTTGCTTTAGATCTTGGTCAAATCCCCCAACTTTCACGAGGGAGACCTTACGAAACATGGTAAGCGAGGGTTCCCCAATAAAATTCAAGGAAGGATGTTCGGCTGCGATCCTGGAAATTGTTTCGGCGCTAAAATCATTACTTGTGAAATATCCGGTGTTTTCCAAAGTCCTTACTCTTCTTCCATAGTAGTCATTTACATCATCACTTGGTGTTTCAATAAGGAAATTTCGTTTGCATACTATCAATTCCACTTCAGCGTCTGTATGTTTTGCCATTTTCTCAAGGCAATTTGAATTCATCAGATCGTCCTGGAACAAAAACTTTATCCAGGTTCCGGTAGCAGTTTCAACGCACTTATTCCAGTTTCCAACCAGACCTAAATTACGTTCATTCTTAGTGAACTTAATAGTGCTATACTTTTTAGCGTATTCCTCACAAATAGAAATGCTTTTATCTATTGAACCATCATCGCAAATGATGACCTCATAATTTGAAAAGGTTTGGGTAATGATCGAATCCAGACAAGCTTTTAAATACCTTTCTCCATTGTAAACGGGGACACAAACTGATATAAGTGGTTTAGTCATTCAATACCTTTTGCAAATGTATTTTAAATTGCTCAATATCCACCAATAAATGGTCGTTACCCACAACTTTTGCAAAGTGATAATAGTATTTCTTTTTAGTGACTTCGGCCAAAGCCCAATAGCAAAAATTAGGTTTATCGCCCCTAAGTATCTCCAAAACCTTTGAATTATCAGGCATGAACATGGAATTGGTCATGTTTGCACCATGACTTGTGACAAGTATTTTAGTGTTTCTTACCAATTTTACTTGTTCTTCAAAACTCAGATCTTCAAAATAAATAATCTCAAAACCAAAAGAAGTTACTACCTCCATCACTTCCTTTTCATTATGGATCCGGCGTGCCTTTTGCCTGCTTCGACTCACATAAATACGATCAGCGCTATTTGTAGAACTGATCCGGGTAAGTAAATGTTCTCTCACTAGATTCACATATGCCGGATGAATGTGGCCTGATCCAACTGTGTACGAAGGCAGTAAAATATTTTGGGCATCAAAATACGAGTCCTTCTTAATGAACGTAATATCGTTCAGCTCAAAATGTTTCATGATCGCCAACACATATTTTCCACAAGTTTCAGGGAGCAAAAGAGAAATATTCTTCTGCTTCATTTCTTCTTTCAGAACTAAAAAACGGGGTAAAGCGTCTACCAACCAATGATAATAGTTGTGGGCCGACCAAAAATCAAATAAAAGAACATAGGTTTTATCAACTTCCCCAACTTGTTTCTTTCTGAACCAGTATTGACCAATTAAGTAAAACCAGGCATACTGTTTTCTGAAACCAACATGAGGAAAAGATGGAGGAAAATTATTCATTCCCTTAAACACTATTCCGTCAGTACTCACATTTACATTTGAAAGCGCATATATATCAACCTCGTAAGTATCATAACCTGTATAGTGGCTAAAACATTCTTTATCTTTCGGATCAAAGTTGATAGGCAGATCAAGATCAACTTTTGTTACACTTGGAATCTTCTGAATGATCTTGAAAGGCACTTTTTTTAAGAGCCCAACGCGCTCGAAGAAGAAGAAAATAACTCCAAGTGCGGAATTACTAAGGTAAACAGCCTTGAGGTAGATCCTTCTTATCATTTTTTAAACGCTTTATAAAAAGGTCGGAGAAATTTAATAAGCATTTTTTTAGAGTTGAAAGCCGAGATCTGTGAGGCAGTCATTTGCGAAGGATTCTCTCTTTCAAGTCGATCAAGATCGATCACAAGGTCAGCTTTGTGTTTCAACACCGAATAATAATGTCTTACATCAATATTCAGTCCCATGCGAGCTAAATTTGGTAATTCGTCTTCACGATACGAAGCAAAAACGATCTTCTTTTTAATAACAGGAATTCCCTGCTGCAAATGAACATCCACACACTTATAATAGGGACTAAATTCGCCTTTATACCCCTCATTGTTTACAAATGAGGCAAGTTTGAGACCATTATCGGTAAAACGTTTATTTAATCCTAATTCATAGGTCTTGATCACATCTCCAATATGTTTTTGAATACCATGTTCTTTGAAGTATTCTGATGTGAGAGCTACCGCCTTTCTATTCAATACCATAAAATACGATTGAATATGCGGTGTAATAGCTTCCGAATTTGTCATGCCAAGTACATCGGCATTTTGTTTGGCTGCCCAATTAAAAAAGGGTTCCAGAGAACGAAAAAGAACGCAGGAATCATTAACCAAAAGAATATGATCATATGAATTCACATTTACTTTCTGAAAAACCTTACTCCATGCGCCAAAATCGAAACCCTCATTAGTTTCGATCTGATGTTTAATACCGTTTCTACTCAGGAAATCTAAACTCTCTTTATCAAGATCGCTTACGCCATTAATGAATACAAGTTCACCAACATGCTTTTTTAACTCCTCCAAATAAACCTGAACATAGTAAGGAATATGCTTACCTTCAAAATAAGACGCGAAAAGACATATGGAGTTCTTACTAAACATTTCTATTTATTATATCGTTCCATCTGGCCGAGATCTTATCGATACTAAAATCAAGAGATCTTTGCTTGAGTTTTTCCTCATTCATCAATGGGCTACTCATATAATCGAGCATCTTAGATGCAAACTCTTTAGCATTATTCTTTTCCCTTACAATATATCCAAATTCTGTTCCCAGGATCTCTTTCACCCCAACACAATCATTGGCAACTACGGGAAGTTGAAAATACAATGCCTCGAGCGTAGTTAATGAGAACGACTCAAATTGTGACGTGAGTACAAAACCATCCGCTCTGGAAAAATAATCGTAGAAATCATTTTTTACATCTGAAATGAATCTTACCTGATTCACTAATTGCAATTCCTTCACTTTCTGAGCGCATTGAACATCTATATCAGAATCATCGCTCTTCCCTCCTATCCAAATCATTTTAAATGAAGCTTCCATCTTCTTAAGTTCAGATGCGATTTCAAGAAAAAGAAAAGGGTTCTTATTACTATCCAATGTTCCGCACATTACCCATACAAAATCTTCTTCCGAAACGCCCATCGCGTTTTGCTTATCAATGAATTTAGTTTTCCCGGTCAACTCCTCGCTTAATGGAGGATAAACGATCTCGATCCTGTCTTTTCGTCCATAATTTCGGATCACATCGGCACTCGCAACGGAATTTGCAATGATCAAACTTGGATAATTGACCAAGCGCTTGATATGTTCTTCACTCGAACCTGCATACATTTGCAGCAATTCGTGAATATGAACAATGGTCTTGATATTGTTTTGTTCAGCAAATTCCAAAATGTCCGGTAAAACAATGGTGTTGATATACCAGGTTCCATCCAACTTAGATCTCAGGATCTGATCTACAGAAAACAGTCTTCTTATCTTATTGTAAAATCTACTACCAATGCCTCCAAATTGCATCCCGAATAAAAAATTCTTCGAAATTCCCCCAGGCAATTGATCGTACAAGCTTCCTTTGAATTTACTGATGATCGATAACTTAGCATCCAATTTGGCGCGCTTCAATAAATTAACCAACACCAATTCGGATCCGGTCCGATTTAAGGTCGGTGTAAAAAATACAATATGTTTGGAATTACTCAATTATCCTTTCATGTTCTTTAAAAATATTCTCCAACGCGTTCTCAACGGCAAAGTTCTTAAATAAGCCAACTTAGCCGATCGGTACTCTACCGAACTTAATTGCTTACGCAAAATGGTCTCCTTCTCCTCTATGACCCTATCATAATTCTCGCGTTTTGCGCTCAATCCTGTTTCATAATAATTACAAACGATCTTATTAAAATGTGCAAATGAATTCGGCTCTTTTTTGAAAACCTTCAATAGCACATCCATATCGGCGCAAAACTTATAGGAAATATCATAGTGTCCATAGGCGTGAAAAAGATCACGTTTAAAAAATACAGCCTGATGATTCAAAGTATTCCTATACCAAAAATTGAGATCCAGTTTATTTGGAGGAACTAAAATAGAACTTGTTCCATCGACTTTGATCACGTTTGAATTTCCGTAAATGATATTATCCGAATCTTTTTTGGAAAGAGACAGGAAACTTGAGATCAAATCGTTTGAGTAAAATGTATCTCCCGCGTTCAAAAATATCACAAATTCTCCTTTTGCTTTCCTTAATCCCTTATTTTGAGCATCGTAAACACCTTTATCGAGTTCCGAGATCCAGTGCGTGAACCATGACTCATTCTGCTTTATATATTCCTGGCTTCCATCGGTTGATCCTCCGTCGATAATAATATGCTCAATGGCTGAGCAATTTTGTGCCCTCACGCTTTTCACGGTTGCCTCTAATCCCTTATGATCATTTAAATTAATAGTAATTACCGAAATTATTTTTCCTGAATTATCTATCATTTATTGGATTAGAATTTATTTAATACTTCAACAACTTTTTTTATATCAGATTCGGAATGGAAATAAGAAATTGGTAAGCTCAGTGTTGTACGATGAATCTCGTCTGAAATTGGCGTTTGCTGTTTATCAATGATATTTTTCATAGCCAATTGCTTAACCGGCGTCACCGGATAATGAATTTCGGTTTTGATCTCATTTTTCAATAGAAAATCCTTCAATAGATCCCGCTTTTCGTGACGTATATTGTAAATGTGATACACGTCAAAGTGATCTTTAGAAATCTGGGGTTTAATGAAATCCGCTTTGATTTCTGAATTGTAAATGCTGGCCAATTTACGCTTATGCTCATTGATACGATCCAGGTATTTTAATTTCACCAACAATAGAGCGGCCTGTAACTCATCCAAGCGTGAATTGTAACCAACCACGTCATTGTAATATTTTACCTTCGAACCGTAATTACGTAGTACTTTCACCTTTTCCATCAACTCGGCGTCAGACGTAGTTATTGCACCCGCATCTCCTAAAGCACCTAAATTCTTTGTTGGGTAAAAGCTGTGAGCAGCGTAATGTCCAAAACTCCCCGACAATTGTCCTTTATACTTTGCGCCGTGAGATTGTGCGCAATCTTCAATTACTTTCAAATCATACTTTGCTGCAATAGCATTGATCTGATCCATTTCACAAACCTTTCCATACAAATGAACCACCATAATGGCTTTTGTGTTTTTTGTGATCGCTGCTTCTATCTTTTTCGGATCTATGTTATACGAATGAATATCCGGCTCAACCAAAACGGGTTGATGTCCGTTTTGAACGATGGATAAAATTGTAGCGATATAGGTGTTCGAAGGAACGATAACTTCGCTTCCCTTAGGAAAATCAAACGCCTTTAAAGAAATTGTTAGCGCATCCAATCCGTTAGCAACACCTACGCAATATTTTGAACTGCAGTATGCGGCGAAACGTTCCTCAAATTCTGTGAGCTTTTTTCCAAGAATGTACCAGCCGCCTTGCATTACTTCCTTAAAAGCTTCTTCGTACTCCTTAAAAAAGGGTTGATTGAGTTTGCTTAGATTTTCGTAATCGATCATTTTTTTGGATAAGGTTCAAAAATATAATCTTTTTCTTCAAAGAACTCGGATGCCAATACCATCAATATAGCATCAGGCGAGAACTCATACATGGTATGCCAATCCTGAGTTTCAAGGATCAAACATTTATTAGGTTGATCCAAATGAAATACTTCCTCTTTTGAACCGTCATTGTTGTAGATCTTACATTCGCCTTTGATACAAATAGCGGCCTGCACTGTTTTATGATGTCGGTGCCCGCCACGCTTTGAATCATCAACTCCATAAATATAAAAAATGCGTTTAATTGAAAAAGGGATCACTTTTTCTATTACGGTAAGATTTCCGCGTTTATCGGTAAAGGTTTTTAGATCCAGTAAGTGGGCCATAAATTAATAGAACACTAATTTAGCGATTTATACGCTTGAGGCCTTAAAAAAATAATGGTGTCTGATCTTAGTTATCAAGCCGTTTCCTAACAAATTCCGCTTACTGCTTTTTACGCCATTAAAGTAGTACTTTAAGATAGTACCTATACTCATTTCTCCATAAGGAGCAGGACCTCCGGAACCATTAGGATTGAAACTGCCATCCTTTTTATTTACTTCTAATTTAGCTCTCATCAAAGCTCGTACATAGGGTCTAAAAAGTAATTCAATAACATTTTTACTGATATCATATCCCGGATCGGTCAAAAGAACTATATCGTTGTCAAAAAACTTCAAACTATGGAAGTGAAAGAACACAGCTTCAAATTTCTTCCCTGAACTAATTTCCTTTCCAACCAATTTGCCATTTTCCTTTACAAATTCGTATTGCTGCACGTTCCAGGGTGCGATCCCACCGCCTAAATGTTGTAATTCGTGAATTCCGCTGAATTTTTGCGGCCAAACATCCAAATATTTCTGATCACCAAATTTTCCATCCTCATGACGCGCGTAACACCATTCAATGCAAGCATCGCGCCACCAATTAAGCACTTGCAAACCGTAAGAATTATTGAACGCAGTAATGAATTGTACACAGTACTTTCCACTTTTTACCGATTGATCGTACTTTGCCGTGTACCGATGTTCAGTGATCAACACCGAATTCCCACTCATTTCCTTTATCAAAACGTTTGGATCCGAATAAAAACACATATCCGCGTCAATGTAAGTGCAGTTCTCAAGTTTGAATTTGGTAAGGCAATACAAAATGGTCGAAGGTGTGCATGTCCAGCAATATTCGGCCGCGGACCGCGTAGGCTTCACCTTCAAAAGGTCTTTATCCTCAAAATCCCTAAGAGAAATTGGAGTTAAATGCTGGTATTTTGCTTTTGAAAGGTAGTCGTATGTTCTATCATCAAAAGCAAAAACATATAAATGAAAATCAGGACACGTTTTAACCAGCGACTCGTACAACACGATGCCTCGGGTGAGATATGCGGAATTAAATAGTGTACAAAAATTCAATTTCATTTTCTGGCCTCCATAAATAAGGAATCGGGTTTTCTAACTTTACCATCCGCTTCATCTAAACCAAAACCCGACCAATTCACAATAGCACTTTCATTATATTTCATCACTTTAATATCAATGAATTTATGTTTTTTTAATAATTCAGAAAGAGAATATCGATCATACATCCACTGATGGATCTCACCGCCCAAACGGAAATTACCATAGGAAAGTGCTTTAATTTCGTAGCCCAAAAGAATGTCTTTCAATTTGCTTTTTACCCTGTACATAAAACTCGGCTTGGAGGCTTTAAGTTCGTGATTTGTTTTTGCGTGGCGGATATTCTCTATTAATAACTTAATTTCATTTCCATTACGCTCTAAAAGAAAAGCATCATTATTCTTCGATGTATCTTTGATGTATTCCACCATATCCCCTCCTCCTTTTGTTCTAACTACCTGGTCGTACATTTCCAACATCGTCCACTCGTATTTTTCCTTGGCTCCGGGTTCGTTCTTTAATGCTGCATCCAAATATTTCACATAATTCCTTGCAATTTGTTCAAGGTCCGGTATCGCAATTCGTAAAACGCCTCCTTTTTTCAAAACACGGTAACATTCACTGATCAATTTTTCACCATCGGCCCGCAAGAAATGCTCCAATACATGAGAGTGGTACACTAATTCAAAACTGTTGTCAGCAAAAGGAATTCCCTGAAGCAAATTATGCGCCATTACCTCAGGAGCCGTGGAAATAAAATCAACATTCGTCATTTCGGGATGAAATGTGAAGCCGCAGCCAATATTTAAGTACGGTAATTTTGCCATTTTACGAAAGTCGGGAGTGTTTTTTTATATGATCAAATAGTTTTTGCACGTAAATATCAAAATTATAGTCTTTCACTGTTCTTGCCTGGGCATTCTTACCGATCTCAATAGCTTTTTTAGGATTTTCTAAGTAAAAATTCACCTTCTCTACTGCTTCGTCAATGGTTTTATAGGTTTCGATCTCCTTACCCGCGGTAAAAAGTTCTTGCAGATTCTTTCCCTCATCATTTAAGATCATAGCACCCACACCGGTTGCCTCAAACATCCGCATATTTCCAACATACCCCTTCAATAAGCTCTCGTGAATATTAAATGTGCATACCGAGCGATGCAAAACATCATACATCTTCAAGCCCCATATCTCTCCCCTGAATGCACGCAAAACTTCTTTATTCTCGGGAAATAACTGATGTTTAAAGTACGCTAAATTCTTTTTCGGAAAGCTTTTAATGTAATTGTAACCCCAAATTTGTATGGGTGTACGCTTAGAAAGCACCTTAAGCGCTTCCATTCTGTTCACATGAGCAGCGCTCCAGCCTCCAACAAACGAGAACGGAATATCTTTTTTACTATCCTTTAACTTTGCCAGTATCCTCACATCAAACGCCGGGTGCATATACTCCGCTTTGAAACCTTTTTCTCTAAAAGAATTAATAAAATCCGGCGTTGATGAAAATATAAGATCAACGCCGTTCAAAGACACTTTATCATTCAAAGGAGAAGATATCCAGGAAGCAATGTATTTGCAGAACGGTTTTATTTCTCTCAAGAAATCACCAAAGAACTCGTAAACGTATTCCAGATAAAAAACATCCGGTTTGAATTGCTTTATCTGGGCAAAAGCGATATCGGTCATCCAATTTTCTTCAGTGTAAGACACGTTATTCTCCTTTGCCCACTTTTTTTGAAGTACCACGGAGTTTGAAATGATCAAAAATGTATTGTGACCTGCCTTCTTTGTATGAAATTCAAGCGCTCCAGTATCGGCAAAATGCTCCCCTAAAAGTTTATCCAAAATAACATCGTATGGCTTTTCAAGCAGATCGGAATTTGATGCAAAAAAATTATCGAGAAAAGGCGGATAATATGAGGTTAAAAACTGGATCTTCATCAAAATCGCCGCATTTTTTAAAGCTTCGGCGTATGGAGGCTAAAGGTAGGAAAAAGATAGCGAAAAACCGGGAAGGTAATTTTTGATTTAATTAACTGAAACTCCTTAATAATCAGGCAAAAAAACCTCCAAAAATTCAATTTATTCTGTTAAATTTGTCTCTTGGCAAAAAGACCCCAAAAAGCGGGTTTTTAGCCGGTTATTTTTATGACCGTTAAAGAATTTGATAACGAGAATGAACCTTGGGATCTGGTGCTTGAACCGGAGTCGAAATTGTTCTCACTACAATTAAAACAATTATTCCGATTTAAAGATCTTCTTTTTCTTTTTGTGCGCCGCGATTTTGTGGCCATTTACAAGCAAACTATTCTTGGTCCAATTTGGTTCTTCGTTCAGCCTGTTATTACTGCGTTAATTTTTGCATTGGTATTTGGTTTGTTTGGGAGCATTCCAACCGAAGGCATGCCGGCACTTTTGTTCTACATGTGCGGAATAACCTTATGGAATTATTTTTCGGATACACTCACAAAAACCGCAGACACATTTTCAGCAAACGCCGGAATATTTGGAAAAGTTTATTTTCCTCGTATGATCGTGCCTTTGTCTATCGTCATTTCAAACCTTATTAAATTTGGAATACAATTTTTACTTTTCGCTATCGTGTGGATATACTATATGGCAACAACCGATATTGTACATCCAAATTCTGCTATTGCTTTGGTTCCGGTTCTTATTATCATGATGGGCTTTCTTGGGCTTGGATTTGGGATCATCATTTCATCTATGACAACAAAGTACAGAGATCTTAAATTCCTGATCACCTTTGGAATTCAATTGATGATGTATGCGTCACCAATTGTGTTTCCTTTATCGTTAGTAACAGAGAAATATCCTCAGTTCAAATATTTATTGCTTGCAAATCCTATCACCAGCATTATTGAAACGTTTAAATACGGATTTTTGGGTGTAGGGATTTTTAATTGGTATCACTTGGCGTATAGCCTTGTGTTCACCATCGTTGTATTTTTCATTGGACTGATCGTTTTCAATAAAGTTGAGAAATCGTTCATGGACACTGTGTAATTTTAAAAAGCATGAGTAAAATAGTTTTAAGAGCCACTAATGTTTCCAAACAATACCGATTGGGTCAGTTTGGTACTGGCACTATTTCTCATGACCTTAACCGTTGGTGGCATCGTGCACGCGGGAAAGAAGATCCGTATTTGCAGATCGGTGATGTGAACGATCGCACAGCAAAAGGTGGAAGTGATTACGTTTGGTCGTTGAAAGACGTGACCTTTGATGTAAAAGAAGGTGATGTTCTTGGGATCATTGGAAAAAATGGCGCGGGAAAATCTACGCTCTTAAAAATATTATCGCAAGTAACGAAAGCTACAACCGGAAAAGTAAAAATTCGCGGAAGAATTGCCGCGTTACTTGAAGTTGGAACAGGATTTCATCCCGAACTTACAGGCAGAGAAAATATCTATTTGAATGGCGCTATTCTTGGCATGACCAAGCCTGAGATCAATAGTAAATTTGACGAGATCGTAAGTTTTAGCGGTGTTGAGAAATATATTGATACGCCGGTGAAACGCTATTCTTCCGGAATGATGGTGCGTTTAGGTTTTGCGGTTGCTGCGCATTTAGAACCGGAGATCTTAATTGTGGATGAAGTATTAGCTGTTGGCGATGCCGAGTTCCAGAAAAAATGCATGGGCAAGATCAAGAATGTAGCGGGAGAAGGCCGCACCGTTTTATTTGTGAGCCACAATATGCAAGCTATATCCAGCATTTGTAAAACCGGGATTCTTTTGAAGAACGGAATGATCGATCAGATGGGCGACATTAATTCCTGCGTGAAAAAATACAACGGGCTATTTAGCGAATCGGTCATTGGTGAGATCAGCATTAAAGATCGCTTGAATCGTACACAAAGCAGCGGAAATATTTTATTCAACAATATTCAAGCATACCTGGGTGAAAAGAAGACCTGGGATTTTCGTTTTGATGAGGAAATTAATTTTCAAATTGATTGTGAAGTGCGAGCTGAAAGCAAAGGCGCACTTTTCTATATGGCATTGCTTGAACCACTATCAGGCGATGTACTAACGAACTTTAAAGTTGTACTAACGGAAGAAACTGTTACACCCGGCAAAAAAATGTCGTTCAAAGTAACTATTCCTGCAAAAACACTAAGAAATGGTCAATACCTTACCTACTTCGCTGTGGGCGATGCTCAAAATAAAATATGGTATGATGTGGTGGACAACAACGTGAACATTCCTGCACTGAACATTATGGCAATTGACATGGACCCTCATTATAATTTAGGGCTATTCTCACTTCCATATAAATTACAGATGAATGGCTAATCTTTTAAAAAGCATATATCACAAATTGTTCTCGGCTCCACAACAGGAGTCGGCAGCAACTAATGTAATTAAAGGCGATAATGTTTTTATTGATCAAAGTGCGCTTTTGGTTACAGTGGGTAAAGGGCAGATCATTCTAGAAGGAAACAATTACATTGGGAAAGATGTTGAATTGGGAACAACCGGAACAATTAAGATCGGTGATAATACCAGCTTGCAGAATCGCTGTATTATTTTGGAAGATGTAGAAATTGGAATTGGCTGCATCTTTGCTCCTAATGTGTATATCAGTTCGGGCAGACATTATTTTGATCACAAGCCAAATTTATACATGAAAGATCAGGATGCTTTAGTGGCGGCTGATCCTAAATTATCAAAAGAACATTCCAAAAAGGTAACTATTGGTGATGATTGCTGGCTTGGTATCAACGCCGTGATCATGTCGGGTGTAACCATCGGAAGAGGTTGTGTGATCGGCGCTAACTCGGTAGTAACATCAGATGTTGAACCGTTTTCGGTTGTTGGAGGAATTCCGGCAAAAGTATTGAAGAAGCGATTGGAGTTCAGCGCAAAAAAGAGCATCAGTTTTGATAACGAGAACGATCTCTCTAATTTTTACAAAGGTTTTTTAATTGATTCGAAGAATTTGGCGGACAATTCAAAAAGAGGCGGATTGATCGCCAAAAAGGAATTTACTTGCTATTTAAGCACGGAAGGAAAAACAATTTCACTTGAAATTGGGGATCTTTGGCCGCAAGATTTCAAATTGAACTATAACGGTCAGGAAAAAACCGTTTCAACAAGAGGATTTACAACGGTTGAATTTACATTGGGAAAAGATCAATACCATCACTTCACCATCGAAGGTGTTTCTACAGTTCGCATTAAAAGTATTACAATAAAGTAAATGAGACTTGCATTATATAGATTAAAAGAACGCATTAAACAATCCTTGAAAAAGAAACCGGATGACTTGGTTGTTTTCAAGGAAGGTTTTGAGAAGTTCAAACAAACGGGAGAAACCCCCTTGGAAGCGTACTTCGCATTCATACGTTTATATTGCAAAACCAATGGTAAATTATTTGATGAGATGCATGCGGAGATCAAAAAAGATCTGCCTCCAAAAAAACAGGAAGGAAATATTAGCGGCGCAATTGGAACATATACGAATGAAGAGTTGGAAAGGTACAATTCGATCTTAAATAAAGATGGCTATGTTGGGTTTGAAAAAAAGATCTCTCCAGAGTTAGTTAAGAAACTAACCAATTTTGCGTTACGTACCGAAACAACATTTGCTCCCAATTACGACAAGAAGGTTGTTTATGATCCGGCGAAAACGAATTCAGAGATCTATCGATTCTCGCAACAAGATCTGGTGAATCATCCCGACATCCAGGATCTAATAATGGATCCAACGTTTATTGACATTGCTAGAAAATATTTGGATTGTGAACCGATCTTTGATTTTCCGGCTATGTGGTGGTCAACAGCATTTAAGAAAGAGGCTTCAGCGGAAGCGGCACAATTATATCATTTCGATCTTGACCGTTTAAAGTGGGTAAAGATCTTTATTTATTTAACCGACGTAAATGATAACAACGGTCCGCACAGAATGATCAGAGGTTCGCATTTAGCAGACGCAAAACCGATGCAGTTATTAAAACGTGGTTACGCGCGGATTCCTGATGAGGATATTTTCAAATACCATAAAAAGGAAGATCAGATCATTATTAAAGGAGAAGCAGGATCGGTGTTTGCCGAGGATACAAAAGCCTGGCACAAAGGAACGCCGTTAAAGGAAGGACATCGTTTAGTATTGGAATTTGAATATACAAGTTCCATGTTCGGCGCTAATTATCCGAAGTATGAAATGAAGAATGTTTCGGAAAAATTCAAACAGTTCTGTAAGAACAATCCTATTTACGCAAGCAATTTCAAATTCAATTAATAAGGCATGTTAAATAACAAATCAATACTCATTACAGGTGGAACCGGTTCTTTGGGAAAAGCGCTTACAAAAACCATTTTAACGAAATGGCCTGATGTAAAACGTTTGGTGATCTTTTCAAGAGATGAACAAAAGCAATTCCAAATGGACCAGGAGTTTCCTGCTTCAAAATATAAAGCCATTCGTTACTTTATAGGGGATGTTAGAGATTTTGAACGCGTAAAGCGCGCGCTTGGAGGAATTGATTATGTCATTCACGCAGCGGCAATGAAACATGTTCATATTGCCGAATATAATCCTGATGAGTGCGTGAAAACAAATATTGGTGGGGCTGAAAATGTGATCAAGGCTTGTTTAGAGACCAACGTATCAAAAGTTGTAGCGCTTTCTACAGATAAAGCTTGTGCGCCAATTAATCTGTATGGTGCAACTAAATTAACTTCCGATAAACTATTTATCGCGGCAAATAATTTTAAAGGTCCAAAGGATATTAGGTTCTCAGTAGTGCGTTACGGCAATGTTATGGGTTCAAATGGATCAGTGATCCCGTTCTTCATCAACAAGAAAAAAGAAGGTGTTATTCCAATTACGGATCCAAACATGACCCGCTTCAATATTACCCTTGAAGGTGGCGTTGACATGGTGTTACATGCTTTGGAAACAGCTTGGGGTGGAGAATTGTTTGTCCCTAAGATCCCTTCTTATAAAATTACAGACGTTGCTAAAGCCGTTGCGCCGGATTGCAAAACAAATATTACGGGAATTCGTCCGGGTGAAAAGATCCACGAAGAAATGATCACCAGTTCGGATTCATTTACTACCTATGATCTTGGAAAATATTATGTGATCCTTCCAAGGGTTCCGAATTTCAAATTGGAAGATTACGTTAAGAATTTCAAAGCGAAATTAGTTCCGCAAGGATTCTGTTACACTTCGGGTGACAATGATCAATGGGAGACTGTTGAAAGCTTGCGTAAACAGATCGTGGAACATGTTGATCCGGCATTTAAGCCTTAATGAGCAAAGTTGCCATCATATTAGCAAGAGGAGGAAGCAAACGCATTCCTCGTAAGAATATTAAATTATTCAGAGGTAAAGCTATTATTGCTTATTCCATCGAAGTTGCAATTAAAAGCAACTTATTTGATTATGTGATGGTGTCAACGGATGACGAGGAAATTGCGAAGATCGCTTCTCAACACGGCGCTCAAGTTCCTTTTAAACGTAGTACCAAAACATCTAACGACAATGCCACAACTGCCGAAGCCCTTTCGGAAGTATTACAAGAATTAAAAAAAACCGGGAAGCAATTTGAAGAAGCCTGTTGTATTTATCCAACCGCTCCTTTAATTTCGGTTGATTCTCTAAACAAAGCGCACGATCTTTTAAAAAAATACGATACTGTTTTCCCGGTTTGTGCTTTCTCCTACCCTATTCATCGCGGATTAAAATTGAATTCAGATCATAAAGTAGAGATGTTGTGGCCGGAAAATGAAAACAAACGCTCGCAGGATCTGGGAACGAGCTACCACGATGCCGGACAATTCTATTGGCTAAATACTGAGAGATTTCTTAGTTCCGGAAAACTATTTGGTTCAAACAGTGGTTCAATTGTTTTGGACGAAATGCAAGTTCAGGATATTGACACTGAAACCGATTGGAAGCTGGCCGAATTAAAACACTCCCTATTAAATCCGTGATCTTTTAAAGATGCGTGTATATAAATGTCTTCATATTGATCAACTAAGCGAAGGTAGTTACACTTTGGTGCCTATTCGCGATGAGGATAAGTACGAGATCATGAATTGGAGGAACGCACAACTTGAAATACTTCGTCAACAAACTCCACTTACCAAAGAACAGCAAGAGCTTTATTTTAAAACCACAATAGCTTCTCTTTTTGATAAAGTTCAACCGGAACAGATCTTGTTCTCTTTTTTAGAAAATGGGAAATTAATAGGCTATGGAGGTTTGGTGCACATCGACTGGGGAAAAAGAACTGCCGAGATCTCTTTTTTAACTGAGACATCGAGAAATTTATCTAAAGTTCAATTTGTTTCTGATTGGATCAATTATTTGTCACTGATCAAGAAAATAGCGAAAGATCATTTGGACCTCAACGCCATTTATACTTACGCGTATGACCTTCGTCCGAATTTATACATTGCTTTGGAAAAAGCAGGCTTTAAGGAAACTAAGCGATTAAAAGATCATGTTGAGATCAATGGAGCTAAAAAAGATGTTCGTATACATTCCTATTATCCAAGCGCGCTAAATATGCGCATGGCTACCGGCAATGATGTAGAAGTTTATTTTGATTGGGCCAATGATAAATTGGTAAGGCAAAGTTCATTCCAGGACAAACAGATCTCTCACGAGGACCATGTAAAATGGTTTAACAATAAGCTAAGATCGCCCGATTGCTTTTTCTATTTATTCAGTAAAGAAAATACAAATTGTGGGCAAGTAAGAATAGACCGATCAGGTGACGAGATCATTATTGGGATCTCTATTGATGAAAAATTCAGAGGACAAGGACTAGGCGTACAAATGCTGAACCTGGCTTGCAGTGACTATTTAAGTAAATTTCCGGAGCATGAGGTCGTGGCTTATATTAAACAGGATAATGAAGCTTCGCTGAAGCAATTCAAAAAAGCAGAATTTAATAGAATGGAAAAAGTGTTGGTTGGTAATACGAATAGTTATAGATTAAAAAGATCGATCACATGAACGATATAAAAATTGGAAATATCAGCATTGGAAATGATCACAAGCCTTTTGTGATCGCCGAAATGAGCGGTAATCATAACCAGTCGCTTGAACGTGCGCTTGAAATGGTGGATGCCGCGGCCGCAGCCGGTGCGCATGCTCTAAAGTTACAAACTTACAGGGCTGATACTATCACAATGAAAGGCGCTTACACCATTGATGACAAGAATTCCTTATGGAATGGAAAAGAACTTCATGACCTATATAAACAAGCGTACACCCCATGGGAATGGCACAAATCTATTTTTGATAGAGCAAAACAAAAGGGAATGGAGGCATTTAGTTCGCCTTTTGATGAGACAGCGGTTGATTTTTTAGAAAGCTTAAATGTTCCGTGTTATAAGATCGCATCATTTGAAAATACGCATCATCCTTTATTGATAAAGGTTGCTAAGACCGGTAAACCCGTGATCATGTCAACTGGCGTTTCAACGGCGGAAGATGTTACCGAAAGCGTGAAAGTACTTCGTGATGCAGGTTGCAAACAATTGATCCTTTTAAAATGCACCAGCACCTACCCTGCTAGTCCTGAAAATACAAATCTTAACACCATTCCACGCTTAGCGGAAATGCACAATTGTTTAGTTGGACTTTCTGACCACACTATGGGAATTGGAGCCTCAGTAGCTGCGGTTGCCTTAGGAGCACGTGTCATTGAAAAACATTTTACACTAAGAAGATCTGATGGCGGCGTGGATTCTGCTTTTTCCATGGAGCCGGAGGAATTAAAAGCTCTGGTTATTGAAACCGAAAGAGCATTTTTAGCTTTGGGTAAAATTCAAACGGATATTCAAGAGTCAGAAAAGAAAAGTCTGCTCTTTAAGCGTTCAATTTACATTTCCGAAGATATAACCGAAGGAGAAGTTTTCACTGAAAAGAATTTAAGAGTGATCCGACCCGGAGATGGTCTTCATCCACGATACTATTTGCAGCTGCTTGGGAAAAAGGCGCCAAAAAACTATAAAAAAGGAACCCCACTAAAGGGAGAGGGATTAATATAAAGGTATATTTGCGTTTCTAAATGACAAATGCTTTCATAAAACTTTTCACGGATCCGATAGGATTTTATAGATCTGCGATTTTACGCCGGATATATAATCACAATCCTTCTTTGAAGCGTTTGAAGAAGCCAACTGCTATTCAAAGTTCATTCATTGAGAAATTAAGTCGATATAAAATAAACTGGGATCCGGGTAAAAAGAATGTCATTCTCGCGCAATCCATTTCCGATCTGGAAATGCTCATCAAGATCGCCGCGGTATCAAATAAACTGGCAAAAGATCAAAACGCGAATATTGGAATCTATTCAGCTGAGTATTTTATTCCGTCAAAGAATGTATTTGGAAAATATTTTTCGTCGGCAAAATTCCTTACAACAATCGATAAGATCTCATTTTCTTTTGGCAGTAAGGTTTTGTACAGAAATAATGATCTTCATAGCGACCAACAAAAAATAAGTTCGATGGTGCGCGAGATCATGGGCGGATTAAAAACAAAGCAGGACGTGATCAACATTCGTTTTGAAGGAGTCAAAGTTGGAGACCTGCTTTGCGATACGTATTTACGTTATGCTAACAAACCTGAGGTGGCCCTTAAAGATCCTTATTTTGCCACGCTTTTAGAACAAGCTTTGAATATGTTTTATGTGAGCAAGGACAAATTAAAGGAATACAATGTAACAGCTTTGGTTACTTCTTACACTACTTACACCTATCACGGTATCGTTGCGCGTGTGTGTTTGGCAAATAAGATCCCGGTTTATTCTATTGGCGCTTTTTATTCGCTGGTGCATAAGGTTAAAGAGGAATATCCAAGTCACGCTAATGATCATTTCTTATTTCACAAACAATTCAAACAATTACCGAATCAGGAAGAACTCCTGAAAACGTATAAACCAAAATTTGAAGAACGTTTTAAAGGCGTGATCGATAGTGCGACCTCTTATATGAAGCAATCGGCTTTTTCGGATAGTGTGAATGAAGAATTAAAAGGAGTTGATTGGAAAAATACGGTGGTAATCTTAGCGCATTGCTTTTTTGATTCCCCGCATATTTACCGCGACCTTTTATTCCCTGATTTTTATGATTGGATGCATTTCACGCTGAAGGAATTGAGCAAGCAAAAAGACATCACAGTTATTGTAAAGCAACATCCAAATGGTACACCCCAAAATGAAGGCATTTTTGTACAGTTGAAGAATGAATATAAGAACGTAAAGTTCATTGATAAGAAAACATCACAACTGCAGATCATCAACTCCCGGCCAAAAGCCATTATTACGGCCTATGGAACCGCAGCGGCTGAGTTCTCATATCAAGGATTTCCTGTAGTTACCATTTACGACAATCCGTTTGCTGCTTACAACTTTACGCATAATGCAAATACGATAGATGAATACAAAGACCTTCTATCAAAGGTGATGAATTTGTCTCCAAAGCAAAATGAACAAGAGATCATTGAATACTATTACATGCAGTATTTCAATTTCCTGAAGGGTTATCCTGTGGATTACCTGAACTGCTCGAAATATAAAGGAGAAACCGCCTCTGATGCGTTCCTGGAAGATTACGTTCCACAAATGGATCAGAACTATTTCGAAAAACTAGATATGTTAACTCAAAAAGGTTTTGAGAGTATTGCCTGGGAAGAAAAAATCGCTTAGATCTTATCTTTTAAAAATCCCGCGAGAGTCTTGTGAAATCCTATTGGAGAAATGTGCGTTTCGTACAGCTTCCGATTGTTTATTTGAATTTGTTCCAGATCTTCCATTGACTTAGAGCGGTGAAAGTCTAACAGAATTTTATCGATCGAACCAAGATCTTTTTTCTCCACCCAAACCACATGTTCTTTCCAATCGATCAGTGTATCAAAGGGTAAAACTGAATCTGTATTGATGAAAATCGGAATTCTACCACAACTTAATAATTCATATAAACGGTACGAAAAATTTCCTCCACCTCTCGTTGCGATGCCGTATAATGAAGTCATCATGTTCTCTGCATATTGCTTACGCGCAGCGATCTTGTCGTCAATTCCATGCGCCCAAAACCCTTTCATGATAATAAAATTAGTTTTGATATTTGAATTCCGCTTAAGTTTACGGCAGGCTACTCCCCTTGTTGTTTTGGCGCGTTCTTCATGAGAATCAAGAGCAGGCTTCAATTTGGCTTTAATTGTATCCTTAAAACCACGTGTTTCATAGTCAACATATCCGCAATAGGAAACGCTTGGAGAGTTTTGCGGTTCAATTGCTTTCCATTTTTGATCGGGAAAGTAATTTAAAAAATCGAGGCTCCATCCGGTCAATGCCCATTCGTTCGCTTGTTGTTTAGACTTATAGAACGATGTTCTAAAGATCAAACAATTCTCAACGGGAATAGCAGCATCATCGTCTGCATTGTAAAACACAAGAAGTTTTTTCACATGACTTTTTGCAAGAGAAGCTATCTCCCTTAAATGCCCTAAACTTGACGGTCCCGTATATTCTTGCGGATAAACAGCAATGTCCGCTTTCTTTATGTCATTTGTGAGTTCAAAGATCTCTTTGCCATTCTTCAGATAATCGTCAAATCTTCCATAATCGGGATCTAGAGTGTTTTCATGATTTGCTCCCCAGTATGGCGTAAGCATAAGAACGAGCTTACTTCCCTCGGCTAACCACTCTTTGGAAGAATATATTTTCAATGCCATAATAAATGGAGAGATCAGGGCGTCTGGAATTTCTCGGTCTTTTCCTTTTTGCCGCTTTCATCGTAAAAAGTCCACATTCCCTCTTTTACATATTGTGAACCGTCAGCGCTTAATTTCAAATTACCTTCGGCTTTTACCTGGCCGTTCATGTAATACTTTTTCTCAGTAAATACTTTATCTTTTTTATCCTTCAACTCTATCGCGTCTTCGATCTGCCCATTTGAGTACCAGGTTTTCTTAAGCGTAATGTATTTCATTTCCTTTTCATTCTCAACGGCCGATTTAGGTAAACCGTTATTATAAAACTCGTAATGCTTTTGTGGCTTGCCTTCGTAATAAGAGATCTTTCTCTTTGGAAGACCGTTATCGTAAAATATCTCAACCGCCGCATGTAAGGGATCCGGATTCACAAACGAACGTTCCACTTGTCCGCTTTCATAAAAATTCTTGAACACTTTTAATTTTCCATCTACGTAATAGCCTTTATGAAGTGTTTTTCCATTTTTATAAAAATCTTCGTTCCAGCCTTGCGCATTGTATCCGGCTTTATTGTATTTCACCGAATCGCCGCTTAAGCATTCAATAAGTTTGTTATAGAGTGTAATGCCGTTAGTGCTGTCGTAAACTTCGGCTTGAGTATATCGTCTTAACTGAGGAATCTGATCGGCAAAGCGTTGCGCCTCACAAACACCTTGCGATACTAGCAAAACGATAATGATCCTCCTAAACATGGTACAAATATTAATACAAAAATTGAACCAAAAGGATTCGTTAAAAAAAACTAATGAACAACAGGCTGTGTTGCTAACCAGCGCTCTGCGTCAAGGGCTCCCATGCAGCCACTTCCGGCCGCAGTTACGGCCTGGCGGTAGGTTTTGTCAAAGCAATCGCCCACGGCAAAAACACCTTCGATCTCGGTCTTTGAGGTGCCCGGAGTTATCTGTAAATAACCCATATCATCCATCTTTAATTGACCCTTGAAAATATCTGTATTAGGCTTGTGACCAATAGCTACAAAGAAACCAGTTACATTTAAAGTTCTACTTGAACCTGTTTTGTGATTCTTTACCACAACGCCCTCTACAGTGTTTGCACCAAGAATGTCTTGTGTTTCGCTGTCCCAAAGAACTTCAATGTTTGGCGTATTCAATACACGATGTTGCATGGCTTTACTGGCACGCATTTCGTCGCGACGAACGATCATATAAACTTTCTTACACAGCTTCGCTAGATAGGTTGCTTCTTCAGCTGCAGTATCACCCGCGCCAACGATGGCAACTTCCTGACCTTTAAAGAAAAAACCATCACACACTGCACAAGCACTTACGCCACCTGCGTTCATGCGTAAACGTGTTTCATTTGGTAAGCCAAGCCATTTAGCACTAGCTCCTGTAGAGATGATGACAGCATCTGCCGTAAGCTCTGTTGTATCATCAACCCAAATACGTTTCGGTGTTGCTTTAAGATCCGCTTTTGTAACTAAACCAAAACGAACTTCTGTTCCAAATCGCTCAGCTTGCGCTTTAAGATCTTCCATTAAAATTGGACCCGTGATCCCTTTTGGATATCCTGGGAAATTATCTACTTCGGTAGTTTCGGTTAATTGACCTCCGGGAGTTAATCCGGTATATACAACAGGTTTTAGATCGGCGCGAGCAGCGTAAATAGCTGCAGTGTATCCGGCAGGACCAGAACCAATGATCAAACAATGAATGTGTTCAACTTTTGACATAGCGTGTGTTTTTAGCGGAACAAAGTTATAACATCGTTAGACAATACACACACAAATTATAAACAAGAAATGTGAATTTTGGGTATAAAAAAACCCTGCAAAAGCAGGGTCTAAATATTTAATTACAAAAAAGTCCTGACTACCATTCGTCTCCAAAGCCTTTGCTATCCTTTTGCATACCTTCCTTTAGGTCAGTAATAGCAAGGTTTGCGCATTTAATAGCTTCTCCTTTGATCTTCTTCCACTCCACGTCGCTCATGATCATACTTCCACATTCAGGCACAATGTTATCGATGCTTCCTCCGGTTGTTTTACCGGTTTTGCTTTTGTGAGTAATTCCGCTTACCGTATATCGGTATTTATTATCCTTACATTCAATAACTACTTTCATTGTTACTGTACCGGTAAAGTCAACTTCCGGACTAATAACTTTTGGTTTTACAGTAAAGGTTGCAACGCACTCCGCTTTTCCACTGGTTGTAACACCGTTTGTTTTATCGTACTTAGGAACATCCTCTTTTACCCAATTTACAGCACGCTTCAATAATTCAGATGCAGGCACAGAATCGGTTGGAATAACCTCCGTGTACTTTGTCTCCTTTTTTGGCTTTCCTTTTGTTTCGGTAGCGCCTTCAGCGGTTTGAGAGAACCCAAAGTTTGCAAAACCAAAACAGCACAGTATCAAAAAGAGTCTAAATATGTTCATCTTATAAAGTTTCAAATTACGCATTAACAATTATGCCATTTCTGAAATATCGTTCGAATTTAATAAATTTTAGGAAATCTCTGAGGGTCAAATTCATTCATCACTCCATAAAGCACTTCAAAAATATCATCCACGCTTGGTTTGCTAAAGTAATCACCGTCGCTTCCGTAAGCCGGGCGATGTTCTTTTGCAGTGATCGTTGTAGGCTTAGCATCAAGATATTGATATGCTCCTTGCTCTTCCACTATCTTCTGTAAAATATACGCGCTTGCACCACCTGGCACATCCTCATCCAATACCACCAAGCGATTTGTTTTCTTTACCGAGTTCACAATTGAGTGATGAATATCAAAAGGAATAAGTGTCTGAACATCAATCAACTCAACATTAATACCTACTTCTTTAAGTGAATTAACAGCTTCTTGCGCCAAGCGTGTTGTGCTACCATAAGTAACCAAGGTAATATCACTTCCTTCAGTTAATACTTCAGGAATTCCAAGCGGTGTTTTATACTCTCCAAAATTGGAAGGTTGGTTTTCTTTTAAACGATAAGAGTTCAAAGGTTCAACGATCAATGCCGGCTCATCCGATTGCAACAATGTGTTATAGAAACTAGACGCAATAGTCATGTTACGAGGAACACAAATATTTATTCCACGACACGCGTGCACGATCATTCCCATTGGCGATCCACTATGCCAAACACCTTCTAAACGATGTCCACGTGTGCGAATCAACACCGGCGCTTTTTGTAAACCTTTTGTACGCCATTGAACAGTTGCAAGATCATCACTCATGATCTGCAAAGCATAAAGTAAATAATCTAAATATTGGATCTCCGCAATTGGACGAATACCGCGCATTGCTAAACCAATGGCTTGTCCCATGATGGTTGCTTCGCGAATTCCTGTATCAAACACACGGTGCTCGCCGTATTTTAATTGCAATCCTTCTAAACCTTGATTAACACCACCTATTTTTCCGGAGTCTTCACCAAAGATGATCACCTCAGGATATTTTGCAAGAATAGCATCAAAATTATCACGCAGGATCTCTCTTCCGTCGCATTGTTTTTGATCAGCGTATTCAACAGCTTTACCTTCAATATTTGTAACTTTAATTGGAGAATCAGAATACAAATGTGAACCGTAACGATCAAAATTCTCAGCGGTTGACGTTTTCACCCAATTCACTAACTGTTCACGTGCTGAAGATGTAGAGCCAATTGTTTTACGAATTGCCTTCTTTGCCGCAACATGAATATCTTTTCTGATCGGTTCTTTGATAGAGGCTAGTTCACTTTTGATCGATGAAAGATCTGCTCCTTCACTTATCATTGTTTCTAATAAAGCGCAAACTTGTGCGGTCTCTTCTTTAATTGGAGCCAAGTAAGCTGTCCATGCATCGCTTTTTGCTTTGCGAACTGCTTCTTTAGAATCTTCTTCAATTTTATCAAGTTCCGCGTCATTACTCAATGCGTTCTTAATGATCCACTCACGCATTTTCCTCACGCAATCAAAGTCTGTTTCCCATTGTAAACGCTCTTTGCTTTTGTAACGCTCATGCGATCCGCTGGTACTGTGTCCTTGCGGTTGAGTCACTTCTTCAACGTGTACCAAAACAGGTACATGTTCTTCGCGACAAATTTTTACTGCTTTTTCATAGGTCTCACACAAATGCGCGTAATCCCAACCTTTTGTTTTTAAGATCTCGTACCCTTTTCCACCGTTCTCTCTTTGGAAACCTTTTAAAACTTCGCTAATGCTTTCTTTTGTGGTTTGATATTTTTTTGGAACCGAAATCCCGTGGCCATCATCCCACACGCTCATTAACATTGGCACCTGCAAAACACCTGCTGCATTTATGGTTTCCCAAAAAATACCTTCCGATGTACTAGCATCTCCAATAGTTCCAAAAGCAACTTCATTACCCTTGCTACTGTATTCTAAAAATTTACCTTTTTGAAGATCAGGATTTATTCTATAGAAATGAGATGCATATGCTAATCCCAACAAGCGTGGCATTTGCCCACCCGTAGGAGAAATATCACTTGAAGAGTTCTTTTGTTTTGCTAAAGACTTGAATGTTCCGTCTTCATTCAAACTGTGTGTAGCAAAATGTCCGCCCATTTGACGGCCTGCACTCATAGGATCATGTTGAATATCGGTGTGCGCGTATAAACCCGCGAACCATTGTTGTAAATTCAAAGCTCCAATTGCGAACATGAATGTTTGATCGCGATAATAACCACTTCTAAAATCACCGTTTTGAAAAACCTTACTCATGGCCACTTGAGCCAATTCTTTCCCATCACCAAAAATGCCAAATTTGGCCTTTCCGGTCAAAACTTCTTTTCTTCCCAATAAACTTGCTTGCCTGCTTTCGTTGATCAAACGGTAATCATTCAAAACCGTTCTTTTGAAATCATCAAAACTCAAACTTTCGGCCGACGCGGTATCGATCTTTTGGTCCATAATACTCTAATAGTGCTTAACACACAAATATAACAAATAGTTTCACAGCGACCGTGGTCTTTTTCCCCTTTTTTTGTCCGCCAGGGCGGAGAAATTTATATTAACAAACCTTTAATTTTTCCAGTATTTACGGCTATTTGGCTAATAATTACTATCTTCGTTGCCGAAATAAAACCTAAGTTGTAATTAGGCAAAAATATATGATCAAAATTACCCTACCCGATGGTTCAGTTCGTGAATACGAAAAGGGAACCACCTCACAGCAAGTAGCTTTAAGCATAAGCGAAGGACTAGCAAGAAACGTTTTAGCGGCAAAAGTAAATGGCGAAGTTTGGGATGCCAATCGCCCCATTGAAGCCGATAGCAAATTGCAGTTATTGACGTGGAACGATGACGATGGAAAATCAACGTTTTGGCACTCTTCTGCCCATTTGATGGCGGAAGCTTTGGAAGCTTTGTACCCCGGTGTAAAATTCTGGGTTGGTCCTCCTTTGGAAAACGGATTTTACTACGACGTTGACCTTGGCGGAAACCAATTAACCCCAGCGGATTTCGAAAAAATTGAGACCAAAATGTTGGAATTGGCGCGTCAAAATAACGCATACATTAGAAAGCCAATCTCAAAAGCAGATGCTATCAACTATTTCAAAGACAAGAACGACGAATACAAGTTGGATCTTTTAGAACGCTTAGACGATGGTCAAATTACCCTGTATACGCAAGGTGAATTTACTGATCTTTGCCGTGGGCCGCATATTCAGTCAACCGGCGTTATTAAGGCTGCGAAAATTTTAAATATTGCGGGTGCTTATTGGAAAGGTGACGAAAAAAATAAAATGTTGACCCGTATTTACGGGATCACTTTTCCAAAAGATAAAGAACTAAAAGAATATTTGGTTGCTTTGGAAGAAGCGAAAAAACGTGATCACCGTAAACTAGGGAAAGAATTAGAATTATTTACGTTCAGTGAAAAAGTGGGCTTGGGTTTGCCATTGTGGTTACCAAAAGGAACACTTTTACGTGAGCGCTTAGAACGTTTTATGCGTGATGCGCAAACAAAAGCCGGTTACTTGCCGGTAATTACGCCGCACATTGCATTGAAAGAGCTTTACATTTGCAGTGGACATTACGAAAAATATGGAGCTGATTCATTTCAACCCATCAATACGCCCGTAGATGGTGAACAGTTCTTTTTAAAACCGATGAATTGTCCTCACCATTGTGAAATTTATAAATCTTCGCCACGCTCTTACAAAGATCTTCCAGTTCGCTATGCTGAATTTGGAACTGTTTACCGTTACGAACAGCATGGAGAGTTGCATGGCTTGACCCGCGTAAGAGGATTTACCCAGGATGACGCGCATTTATTTTGCCGTCCAGACCAGGTGAAGGAAGAGTTTTGCAAGGTAATTGATCTCGTATTACATGTGTTCAATGCTTTGGATTTTAAGGATTATACAGCGCAAATTTCATTACGTGATCCAGAGAATAAAACGAAATACATTGGAAGCGATGAGAATTGGGCTTTAGCAGAACAGGCCATTATTGAAAGTGCTAAGGAAAAAGGATTGAAGACCGTTGTGGAATTAGGCGAAGCCGCGTTCTATGGTCCAAAATTAGATTTCATGGTGCGTGACGCTATTGGAAGAAAGTGGCAATTGGGTACAATTCAGGTGGACTATAATTTGCCTGAACGTTTTCAGTTGGAATACACAGGAAGTGATAATCAAAAGCATCGTCCAGTAATGATCCACCGTGCGCCGTTTGGTAGCTTGGAACGTTTTGTTGCGGTATTGATAGAGCATTGCGGAGGGAACTTCCCACTTTGGTTAACGCCAGAGCAATATGCTATTTTACCGATCAGCGAAAAGTTCAATGATTATGCAAAAGAGGTACAAAATGAACTTTCTCTATTGGGCTTAAGAGGCAGCATTGATGATCGTAATGAGAAAATTGGTAAGAAGATCCGCGATAACGAAATGAATAAGATACCATTCATGCTGGTTGTTGGGGAAAAAGAGGCTGCCGAACGTAAGGTTGCGGTGCGTGAAAGAGGAAAAGGTGATGTTGGAGCCCTTGGAATAGCCGAATTTGCTAAAAAAGTGGAAGAAACCATTCAAAACGACTTTAAGCAGAAAGAGCTAAAATAATTTTAAAGAGATAAATTAAATCGTAAATTTACGAGGATAAAAATGAATAATCCCGGTTTATCCGGTCAACAGAAAAACAAAACAATTATAAACTAAAAAGCGGAGGTAATTATCGCATTTAAGAAACCAGGTGGCAATAACTATTACAAGAAACCTACACCAAATAATAACGCTAACAAACCTGCAGTTGGAGCTGATGGTGCTCCAAAAGTATATAAACCAAGAGGTTTAAAGGAAGGGTTCAAACGCCCAGGTGTTAAGGAAGAACAACATAAAATAAACGAGCGCATTTGGGCAAAGACCGTGCGTGTGGTTGGAGAAGGAATTGAAGCGGGAGTATATCCTATTGCAGAAGCTCTACAAATGGCAAAATCAGCTGAACTTGATCTTGTTGAAATTGCGCCAAATTCAGATCCACCTGTATGTAAGATCATTGATTACGGTAAATTTCTTTACGAGTTAAAGAAAAAGGCTAAGGAAATGAAAGCCCGTGCCGCTAAAATTGTGATCAAGGATATTCGTTTCGGTCCACACACCGACGAGCATGATTATAACTTTAAAAAGAACCATGCTATAAAATTCTTACAAGATGGTTGTAAAGTAAAAGCATTCGTATTTTTCAGAGGACGTGAGATCGCGTTCAAAGAACAAGGAGAGATCTTGTTACTAAAGTTTGCCAACGACTTGGAAGAATGGGGAAAGGCAGAACAATTACCTGTTTTAGAAGGTAAGAAAATGCAAATGGTTATTGGTCCAAAGAAAAAATAATTTTTAAAAAGCTCTGAATAAGAGCTTTTTTCATTAAAAAAAACAAAACATGAAAACAGCAGGGATAATAGCGTTATTGGTAGTTGTGGTGATAGTGATAATAAGTTGGACAGCTAAAAAAACTGAAAAGAAAGTATATGTGGCAACAAAGCCCGACGCACTTTATACGTTCAAATTAAAAACCATTGATGGACAAGAGATCACGCTTGAAAAATTCAAAGGAAAAAAATTGTTGTTGGTGAATGTTGCCAGTGAGTGTGGATATACACCGCAGTATAAAGGCTTACAGGAATTGTACGACAAGCACAAAGACAAATTAATGATCGTGGGTTTCCCGGCAAATAATTTTGGCGGACAAGAACCCGGAACTGCGGCGGAGATCAAAGGATTTTGTCAAAAGAATTATGGTGTTACTTTTCAAATGATGGACAAGATCAGTGTAAAAGGAGATGATATGCATCCATTGTATAAATGGTTAAGCAATATTGAAGAAAATGGTGTGACAAGCGATGCACCAAAATGGAATTTCAGCAAATATTTAATTGATGAGAAAGGACACATCATTAAATTTTTTGGGAGCAAAGTTGATCCCATGAGTACAGAGATCACTAGTTTACTTTAAAATTAACCACTAAACTAAATACCAATGAGAACACTTCTTTTAAAATTCAATAAATTTTTTGCGATAGCCATCATTACAGGGCTAATGTCATCGTGCATCGTTACTCAAACTAATGTTGGTAAATACACTGAACAAAAAGGAACCGAATACACGTATTCAAAAGCAAAACAAATGTGGATACTATATGGGCTTATTCCGGTTGGAAAAACACATACCGAAACGCCTGCTGATGGTCAATGCCAGGTAAATACACAGTTTCGTTTAATTGATGTTTTGGCCATTGTTTTTACAGTTGGTCTTTTTGGAATGCAAACCATTAAGGTAAAGGCTAAGAGATAGTTATAACATTTTACGTATAGAAAGCCTTCAGTATAATTACTGGAGGCTTTTTCGTTTAAACAAAATCCTGTTCAAAACCCGATTTGGAAGTTACTATAAAACGTAGTAAATTAGTGCTATAAATTGTAGCAATGAGCAAAATAGCAAATAACATTAAGTTCCTAAGGCAATTGAAGCAGTTGTCGCAAGAACAATTAGCCGATGAGTTGGGCATTACCCGCAGCCGCGTAGGCGGTTATGAAGAAGGGAGAAATGAACCTCCTATTGATATATTAATAGGCTTATCGGAATTCTTTCATATTGCTATTGATGCTTTGGTGCGCGGAGATCTCAAGAAAACAAATTTGGATGGCTTGATGAAAGTTGGAAAGAACCGTATCCTCTTCCCTATTCTCTTGGATAATGATGGAAATGATATGGTGGAATTAATTCCTTTAAAAGCCAGCGCGGGTTATTTAAAAGGTTACGCCGATCCTGATTACGTGGAGCGTTTGCCAAAAATGCAGTTACCGTTCTTACCAACAGGAAAACACCGCTCATTTCCTATTAAAGGTGATAGTATGCCTCCTTTAAAAGATGGTTCTTATGTAGTAGGAAAATATATTGAGAAATTAGATGAGATCAGAAGTGGTAATACTTACATTGTAGTTACAAAAGATGACGGGCTTTCTTATAAGCGGCTCATGAACGTGAACAAAAAAGAAGGCACAGTAGAGTGTCATTCAGATAATAAAGTATATCCTCCATATAAAGTGAAATTGAACGAGATCCTTGAATTATGGGAATACACCTGCTCTATCAACATGAATCAATACAAAGAAGAGGAATTGAACGTGGAAAGCATCATGAACATGCTGAAGAGCTTACATATTGAGATCGAACAGATCAAGAAGAAGTAATTCCATGCTTGCGTGAGGGATTGAGGCAGTGTTTGAGCTCCTTTTTTATGAGGTACGAATAAAAAAGAGCGAGTGCCGAAAGCCCGACCCCGAGTTCTATGTTGTAGCCAACGAGGGGGCACGCCCAAATAAAAGCTCTGATGTTAATTTCTCTCTTGATAAAATAACATTCTTTATAATATTCTGGCTTTTTTACAGGGTAACTTTATCCTGTGAAAAAATTCTTCTCTTATTTTGTGCAGGGACTGATCTTGTTCATCCCCACCATTATCACATTAGCTATTCTATTCAAGCTCTATGATTTTTTCAAAGGACTTTTTTCTCATTTTTTCATTGTTGAGAACGCTATTTTAAACACGGTTATTGGAATGGCTATTACTATTGGGGCCATTACCGTAATGGGTTTAATAGGTTCCACGTTTGTATTTACAAAATTCTTTAGTGTACTAGAAGATAAATTAGAACACGCGCCTTTGATCCGCCACATTTACGCGCCTATTAAAGATTTCACCAACGCGTTCATGGGAAACAAAAAACGCTTTAATAAACCGGTATTGGTTGTTACAAATCCAGTGGCGAATATTGAAGAAATAGGTTTTTTAACTGCCGAGGACCTCAGCGAGCTTCATATTAAAGATAAAGTGGCAGTTTATTTACCATATTCGTATTCTTTATCAGGCAAGCTCATTATAGTTCCAAAGAATCAAATAAAACCATTGGATACCGACGCAGCCGAAGCCATGAAATTTGTGGTGAGCGGCGGAGTTACCGATGTGGAAGAGCATCATTAATGTGTTTATATTTTGTACTTTAGCAAACAATGTCAAATCACATTTTAAACATTAAGGACGTTTCAAAGAATTATTCCAGCAATAAGGCTTTGAATAATGTGAGTATTGATATTCCTCGTCAAAGTATTTTTGGCCTATTGGGGCCAAACGGCGCGGGAAAAACGTCTCTCATTCGTATCATCAATCAAATTACCGGTCCGGATACCGGAAGCATTACATTTAATGGCGAACCACTTTCGCAAAAACATATTGAGAAGATCGGCTATTTACCTGAAGAGCGAGGTTTGTACAAAAAAATGGCAGTTGGCGAGCAAACTCTTTATTTAGCGCGCTTAAAAGGGCTGAGCAAAGAAGAAGCTAAAAAACGTTTGCTATACTGGTTCGAAAAATTTGAAATGCAGGGCTGGTGGAAAAAGAAAATTGAAGAACTGAGTAAAGGGATGCAGCAAAAAGTTCAGTTCATTGTTACAGTATTGCACGAACCTGAATTATTGATCTTAGATGAACCTTTTAGTGGATTTGATCCCATCAATGCGCAGTTGATCAAGAACGAGATCCTGGAATTACGTAAAAAAGGTTCTACTATTATTTTTTCAACACACAACATGGGAAGCGTTGAGGAATTGTGCGATAACATCGCGCTGATCAATAAAGCGGAAAAAATATTGGATGGCTCGGTAAAAGATATTCGCAAAACTTACCGTTCAAATACATATAGAGTTTCGTTCAAAGGCAATATTTTAGGATTTACAAACGCCTTATGGACAGGTGCCGAAATTTTGGATAAACAAACCGAAGACGATATTCATACACTGACTGTAAAGCTGCGCGGTGTAACATCAAGTCAAATGTTACAAGCCGTTCTGCCTTTATGCGAGATCTTGTCGTTCACCGAAATAATTCCAAGTATGAACGACATCTTCATCACAAAAGTGAACGAAGGAAATGGGGTATTAGGAACACAAAGCAATTATACCGAATGAGTAAAGTAAGATTAATCATAGGAAGAGAGATAAAGTCGAAGTTAACCAACAAGACCTTTATCATCATGACCTTTTTAACGCCGCTCATTTTCCTTGGCGCTATGTGTTTGATATTTTGGACCTCAATGCCCGAAAAGATCGAACAGAATGTTTTGGTATTAGATGAAACAGAGATCTTCGCACAAACCTTGCGAGGAAACGATTTCATACAATTGAATTTCTCAGATAAAAAAATAGAGGAAGCGCAGGCAGAATTTCAAAGTTCGGATTATACCACGATCGTTCAGATCTTAAAAGGCAGCGACGGAAACATTGTACCAAAAGCACGCGTATTCTTTAAACGCAATCCAGGCTTGGCATTCAGAACATATTTGCGAAATGAATTGGAACGTATTTATTACGAGCAAAAATTAAAAGCCAATAACATTGATCCGGTTATCATTGCCAATGCCCGTCAATCTGTAGAAATAGAATTAACCAAAGTAGATGAACACGGAAATGTGAGCAATTCAGATAGCATTCAGTTGTTCTCTTTTGCCATGGGTTTAATAATGATGTTGTTTATTTTGCTTTACGGCATGATGGTGTTCAGGAGCGTAATGGAAGAGAAGACAAATCGCATTGTAGAAGTTATTGTTTCCTCGGTAAAACCATTTCAATTGATGATCGGAAAGATCATTGGCGTGGCCATCGTGGGAATAATTCAATTTACGGTAACTGCTATCATTACTTCCGTTCTGGGAATGGTTCTTTCAGGAATATTCATGAAGGATATGTTTGAAATGAAAGCCAAATTTGAAGCGCAGAACAGTGCGGTGATGAAAATGGGAACGAGCGCCAATTTGCAAGCTGTTGATGATTTTAAAGACAATCAAAAAATGTTTGAGGCTTTGGATCAACTAAGCCAGATCAATTTTGTAGAAGTAGCTATTTACTTTGTGCTTTTCTTTATTGGTGGATATTTATTCTACAGTTCCCTACTTGCCGCCATTGGCAGCGCGGTGGATTCCGAATCCGACTCTCAGCAATTCATGTTCCCGATAATGATCCCGCTGATGATAGGTTATTTCCTCGCAATAAAGATCATGATCAGTCCTGAATCCAATGCGGTTATTATTGGAAGTTTTGTTCCCTTCACCTCTCCTATCGTCATGATGGCACGTTTACCACAAGGCGTTCCAACATGGCAAGTACTTACGTCTTTAGGAATTCTTTATGTTTCTTTCCTTGGTGCTACCTGGTTAGCCGGGAAAATTTACCGTACAGGAATTTTAATGTATGGAAAGAAAACGAGTTGGAGAGAGATCTTTAAGTGGTTACGATATTAGTTATGAGTGATGAATGATGATTTATGAATGATCGTTCTGGAATTCCTACAACATTTATAACAAAATACTACAAAATATAGCAAGACTTCGATAATTCATGATTTAACTTCGCCTCTCTATTTATAATCATGAGTGAGGTAGTCGAAATAAAGAAGGAGACGTTTTTCTTTCAAAATCATTTGCATTTGCTATTCAGATCGTAAAAACATCGAGGAAATTAATGGATGAGAGAGAATATGTTTTAAGTAAACAGTTATTGAGAAGTGGAACCGCAATTGGTGCATTGATCAGAGAAGCTCAAAATGCTGAAAGTAAAGCCGACTTCATTCATAAACTGGCAATTGCTCAAAAAGAATGTGATGAAACGGTCTATTGGCTAGATCTTTTAAAAGAAACTAATTTTATAACTAAAGAAGAATATTCAAAATTAAGTTTGTCAGCCAAGGAATTGTTGAAATTGTTACGAAGCTCAATTTTAACGACAAAATCAAGATTGAAGAATAAATCATAACTCATCAATCATAATTCATAATTATTTTCCTCTTCCCTGAATTACAATAAGCACAGTATGAATCAATATCTTAAAATCGAGAAGCAAACTCATGTTCTCAATGTAAAGAATATCAAATTTCAAACGCTCGATCATTTGATCAACATTTTCAGCGTAACCATATTTAACTTGCCCCCAGCTTGTAATGCCCGGACGAACTTTTTGTAAATGCTTGTAGTGTGGTGCGCGTTCAACGATCTGTGCAATAAAGAATTTACGTTCGGGGCGCGGACCAACAATACTCATATCTCCCTTGATCACATTAATGAACTGAGGGAATTCATCCAAACGAACTTTTCTTAAGAACCTCCCAAATTTGGTAACACGGGGGTCATTCTCCCTTGATAATTGCGGACCACTTTTTTCTGCGTCCACGTACATCGTCCTGAATTTGATAATATTAAATTCTTGCCCATGAATTCCAATTCGCTTTTGCATAAAGAATGCCGGACCTTTTGATCCCATTCTGATGATCAATGCGATGATCAAATACAACCAGCTAAAACAGATCAATACAAAAATGGAGAAGGTAACATCTACAAAGCGTTTGATAGCTATCTGCCAATCGGGAATTTCTGAATGCTTGATCTCTATCAGCGGAGTCCCCAAAATGGTATTCATTTTTACATGCCCGCTCAAAATATCGTACATATCCGGGATCACTTTGATGATCACGCCAAGATCGGCAAGGTCGTTCACCATCTGCTTGAGGTATTCATGCTCAAAACTCTCTAAGGCAATGATCACTTCTTTCACCTGGTATTCCTTAATGATCTCTCCGATCTTTGAATAATCACCAAAATAAGCGAGTTTTTTCTTCAAGATATCTGAATATCCATTCTTCCCTTCAATTCTCACGAAACCGATCAGATCATTTCCTATTCCTTGTTTCAAAGATGTGATCTCATTATAGATCTTAAGGGCATTTTCATTGCTTCCAATAATAATTGTTTCAAATCCGAATTTCTTTGCGTGGATCCGGTAATTGATGTAACTCGACAAAACTAAACGCGACGTTGCCGTGAAGACAAAATGAAACGCAAACAACACAGCGTACAGTTTGTAATAATTCTTATAGTTGGCAACATTATCATCCAAAATGAGCACAAAGAACAGTACGGTTACACCAATAAGCGAAACCGTGAACATTTGCACGAACTCATTAACACGCGAACGACGAAGAACATTGTTATACGAGCCGATCAAGTAATAAACCAAAACCCATGCAAGAGGGATAGCTAATACAGAAACATAAAATTTAGGATCGAAGGTCTCAAGATACGCAGGATCGAATTTTAAAGAATCAATGTGAAGTTTACGATAATAGTAGAAAGAGGTCCAGGCTAGCGCGGCTGTGATAAAATCAAAAAGTACATAAAGTATCGTTCTGTAAATTTTATTCATCAGAAATATACCAGTTTTAGATTATCGAGATACACTTTTTGTTCAGCAATATTCCCGTCTCTTTGGATCTTGAAAAACACTTTTTTCAAACTGCTGCTCTTATCCATGTTCACCGATTCGGCAAGTTGAATGTAGATGTGATGCCAGTTCTCTTTTGGTGTAATGATAGTTTGCGATTCGTAGTAACTTCCGTTTGTAGCCGTTCCCACCCTAAACTCGCAATTGGCTTTATAATCCAATTCAAGATAGATCTCACCCGAATTCAACGGAAGTGTATAGGACGACGCTGTTTCGATTTGTGCTATCAATGCTCCACCTGCTAAACCTAATTCAATGGATTTTGTTCCTTCAAACACGTGAGCATCGCTAATGTGCGTTTTGAAAGTAGTGTCTGATATTGGAGATCGCAATAAGGTTGTACCCGAACCTTGAAATGTTTCTACCCAGGGAAACTTGGCTACACCGGAGTAATTAAAAGCGAAATTGCGAACGAAGTTGGTGCCCGAAGCAACCGTTGTATCCAATTTTATGGCTTGATACATTACCCAGTTCTTCCGTGTTTGGGAAATACCGTTAACTTTTATTCCGGCGTATACTTCAATGGTACTTCTCCCATCTTCGATCATCACCGGCATTTTTGATCCTACCGGATAAGCGCCTCTGAATTTTCCATTGGTGTATAACCAAAGGTCTGTGATGTTATCGCTGCCATATCCCTGCGATGTGTAGGTTGTTACAACGGAAGCGTCGTTACAGGTCACAAAAAACGCCGGCTCCGCGGGCTTGAACGTTTTTTTACATGAAAATACAAGGGTAATAATAAATAAAAAAAATATGTTCCGGATGGCCAACAACATCAGTTTACAAATCGAGGAGCGCTTAGTTTTTGATCTTTTCTTCTATCTCCTCAGCTACCTCCAATGACTTGATGGCATCAACGGCTGAAATGATCGAACGCTTATCGCTATTTATGCTATTATAAAACGATAAAAGTTCTTCTTTTATTGCATTTGTTGGCAAAATAATCGGATGCTCAAATATCACTTCCTTCTTAGGTAACGACTTGCCTGTATCAATGATCAGATTCTTAGAATTGGCTCCGGCGTTCTGTATCCTAACAGCTTCTGTAACCTTATCTAATAAATTGATTGACACAAAGTTATCTCTACTAAAAACACGGAACTTGCGAATATTCTTAAAAGCCATCCTATTTGCCGTAAGGTTGGCAACACATCCATTCTCAAATTCAATTCGGCAATTCACAATATCGGCCGAATGACTAACTAACCGAGAGCCAACTGCACTAATTTTTTTGATGTTGTAAGGTACAATGCTCAACAAAAGATCAATGTCATGCAACATTAGGTCCAACACCACCGAAACGTCGGTTCCTCTTGGATTATATTGAGCTAAACGATGAACTTCGATGAATTTTGGGTCGGTGAAATAAGGCTGCGCAGCAATGAATGCAGGATTGAAACGCTCAACGTGCCCTACTTGCAAGCACACATTTGCTTCACTAACCAGGTTGTGAAGTAATTTTGCTTCTTTCAACGTTGCAGTGAGCGGTTTTTCAATAAAAACATGTTTTCCAGCAATTACTGCTTGGCGCGCAATATCAAAATGGGTGTTACTTGGCGTTACTACATCAATTGCATCGCTATTCTCAATAGCTTCATATAAAGAACTGAAAGACTTAACGTTATACGTTTCAGCTAATTGTTTACTTAAGTTCTGATCGATGTCGTAAACACCAATCAGGCGCCAATCGGTATTCTCAAAAAGTAGCTTTAGGTGTATCTTTCCAAGATACCCTAAACCAATGAGTGCTATACGGTTTTGTGTTGCCAATTAGAGTGTGCAATTATAAAACAATTATTGTTAGTAACCATGAAAAATTAGCAAAATATGAGGGTAAAATGCCATTAGTTTTGTGTAAAAGGGGATATAGTGTTTTATCAAGTAAGTAAAGAGGACGAGTACCTATTTCAGGGTAAAAGAAAGCGTTTAGTAGAGCAACTCCGAATAAAAGGCATAAAGAATGAAGCGGTGTTAAAAGCCATAGGTAAAATACCCAGGCATTTATTTTTTGATACGACCACCGCAAGGCCGGCATTACTTGATCACGCGTATAGCGATAAAGCCCTTCCTATTGGGGCAGGACAAACAATTTCGCATCCATACACTGTAGCTTTTCAAACCGAGAAATTAGAGCCCGTTGCCGGCGAAAAAGTGCTGGAGATCGGTACTGGTTGCGGGTATCAAACCGCCATGCTTATTGAAATGGGATTGAAAGTTTATAGCATTGAGCGCCAAAAGACCCTTTTTGATAAAACAAAACTATTCTTACCGTTTATTGGTTATAAAACCGCCAAATTAGTTTTTGGGGATGGTTATAAAGGCCTTCCACAGTTTGCGCCATTTGATAAAATCATTGTTACAGCTGGCGCTCCATATATCCCTAACGATCTGTTAGTTCAGTTAAAGGTTGGCGGTATTTTAGTGATCCCTATTGGAGATGGCGAAGACCAGGAAATGAACATTTTAAGAAAAACTTCAGAAAGCAATTTTGAGAAACAGGTGATCGGCAAATTCAAGTTTGTACCGCTTCTTCAAAACAAATCAACAATTTAACAGCGCGCTGTTAATAAGCGGTGATTATTAAGTGTTTGTAGCGATTTAATTCCAGCTAATTTTAGGCAA
The DNA here is from genome assembly GCA_044229315.1 of Bacteroidia bacterium. Classification (GTDB taxonomy): domain Bacteria; phylum Bacteroidota; class Bacteroidia; order B-17B0; family Aurantibacillaceae; genus Aurantibacillus. The sequence continues at coordinate 988,115 of JBGATG010000001.1, read as the reverse complement.
ATATTAAACCAATATAAAACATGAAAAAATCACTAACTCTACTAGCGCTCGCACTAGGTATCTCTACCTCGTTTGCGCAAGAATTGAAAAACAAGATGGAAGAGAATTATCTTCCGGAAGCTGGCGATTGGGGCTTAGCAATTGATGCAGATCCATTTTTGAGATATGCAGGTAACTTCTTCGGAAAAACTACTACAAACAATGCTCCAACTTTCAACTTCTTCACAAACTCTCAAACTATTACCGGTAAGTATTTCACTGACGCGCAAAACGCATACCGTGGATCATTACGTATCGGATTAGGAGGCGCAACAGAAAGAAACATGGTTACTGACATCTTGAAAGCTGCTGCTGTTAGCCCAACTGCAAACGGTTGGCCAGTTGCTGATCCAATGGTTGAGAACGTTTGGAAACAATCAAACACAACTATCGGTTTAGCTGCAGGTATGGAAATGCGCCGCGGTAAAACTCGTCTTCAAGGGTATTATGGAGGTGAAGTTGGTATCTATATGAACATGATGAAAGACAAGTTTACCTATGGTAATGCTTTAGCTGCTACTTCAACACCATCATTGAATGTTAACGTTACAGCTGCTGACGAATTCACTGGTGCAAACCTTTACGGAAATGTAGGTAACAACGTTGCTGCAGCTCCTATCTCTGGTTTGTCTGGTAATGCTCGTGTTACTGAGCGTAAATACGGAAGTGTTATTTCTTTCGGTCTTCGCGGATTTATCGGTGCTGAATATTTCATTATGCCAAAAATGAGCATCGGTGGTGAATTTGGTTGGGGCTTAGGCTTAACTACTCAAGGTAAAACAAAAACTACTTGGGAAGGTGTGGGTGACAATGGTAACCCAGCTAACACAACTCAATCTTTAGGTACTGTAGAAATTGAAAGCGCAAAAGGTGCTGGTCAATGGTGGTTAGATACTGATGGTAAGAACTCAGTATGGGGACCAACTGGAACTCTACGTTTGAACTTGTACTTCTAATATTAACCGAATCGTGTTAACGAAGCGTCCCTAAATAGGGGACGCTTTTTGTTTATATCCTGTTCACAGCCGTGGCCTAGCCTTGTGATAATAGTATAAATTGACTTTATTTTAACGTTTATTTAATAGGATTTAGGGGCCAAATGCGTCACATTTGTATAGGAAGTTTAAAACACAGAATATCATGAAAACAATTATCAAACGTTCAGAGAAAAAAGGTAGTACTTATCTCGTGAAATTAAAAATAGACGCAAGAACAACAATTTTGGTTAGAACACCAGAAAGCTTAAAGAATTGGAAAGCAAAATACCCTAATGCGATCGAATTAATTTAATTCTTCAAATTAAAGTATTCAGTAGCTGTCTTTGCGATCTCTCCCCCATATGCTAAACTTGCTGTAGCCGCCGGGCTCGGGCTGTTTATCACATGCATGGCATTTCCATGCTTTTCAATTTTAAAGTCATCCAGCATTTCACCATCAGGCCCCAATGCCATTGCGCGAATTCCGCAGCGTGCCGGAACAATATCATCCATTTGTAAGGTTGGAATAAGTTTGCGCAATCTATTTAAGAAGTAACGCTTACTGAACGCTCCTCTATATTCATCTAAACCAAATTGCCAGTGTTTAGCAAAGAATTTCCATGTGCCTTTAAAACCAAATGCGGCACCGGTATCTTTTAAGCTAAATGCCGTCTTGGTATAGCCTTCTCTGTCAAAAACAAACACTGCATTCGGACCGCATTCTGTTCCTCCTTTGATCATGCGTGTAAAGTGAACGCCTAAGAATGGAAATTTTGGATTAGGCACGGGGTAAATTAGATTTTTTACTTTGTTCAATCCTTTTGGAGAAAGGTCATAATAATCACCTCTGAATCCAACGATCGCGGCGTCGCTTTTTTGTCCTTCTTTTTTTGCTAAACGGTCGGCTTGCAAACCGCCTGTGGTGATAATATACTTTGTATTGAATTTATCTGTTTCGGTGATCACCGTAGTTCCATTCGCGTTCTTTTCAAAGTCAATTACCTTCTGAGATGTAAGAACTTTACTTCCGTTATTTTTAGCGTTGATCAATTCAGCATACTTGCGCGCTACGTCGCTATAATCAATAATGCCCGTGCAACCTACCCAAATACCTGAGATGCCTTCGCAATAGGGCTCAATTTCCTTGATGCGTTTGCCGTCGATGATCTCAATATCCTCCACGCCATTTGCAATCCCATTGTTATACACTTTATTCATGTGAGCTAACTCACTCTTGTCTGTGGCTACAATGATCTTCCCACAAATATCATGTGGGATCTTATATTCTTTAGCGAATTGAACTAATTCTCGACGTCCCGAAACGCAATTGATAGCTTTATATGAACCCGGTTTGTAATAAATACCGCTGTGAATTACGCCGCTATTGTGTCCAGTTTGATGTGCCGCCACTTCTTTTTCTTTCTCAAGCACAAGGATCTTTTTATTGGGATGCATAATGGTTAGTTTGTAAGCTGTGGCTAAACCCACAATACCACCACCCACTATGATCACATCGAAATTCTGGTCCATAAAAACCTTATTAGAATTAAATAGTAAATTTGCGTAAAAGTACTAATAAACACGTTAACCGTAAAATAAGCATGAAGATAATTTGCATTGGAAGAAACTATGCCGAACACGCAAAAGAAATGAAGGCAGAAACGCCTACTGAACCGGTTTTTTTCATGAAACCAGATACGGCTTTACTGAAGGATGAGGAGTTCTACTATCCCGAGCATACCAAAGATCTTCACCACGAAATTGAATTGGTTGTAAAGATCAGCAAAGCAGGAAAGCACATTGAAGAACAATTTGCGCATAAATATTATGAGGAGATTGGCTTGGGAATTGATTTTACGGCGCGTGATGTACAAGCAAAATGCAAAGAAAAAGGTTTACCCTGGGAAAAAGCAAAAGCGTTTGATAACAGTGCGCCTATTGGGAAATTCATAAATAAATCAGGGCTACAGCTCAATGATATTAATTTCGAATTGAAGGTTAACTCACAAAGCAAACAAATAGGGAATTCAAAGGACATGATCTTTTCCATTGATAAGATCATTGCTTACGTTTCCAAATTTGTGACCTTAAAAGTTGGAGATCTAATTTACACCGGAACACCAGAGGGCGTTGGTTCTGTAAAGATCGGCGATAAACTGGAAGGAACTTTGAACGGAGAGAAATTCCTGCAATTGATAATTAAATAAATTGACTAACACCGATCATATTGAATTGTATTCCGACGGCGCCGCGAGTGGAAATCCCGGTCCGGGCGGCTACGGCGTTGTTTTGAAATACAAAAACAAACGCAAGGAGATCAGCGAAGGCTTTGCGCGAACCACAAACAACCGCATGGAACTTCTAGGTGTGATCGTTGGTTTGGAAAGCGTGAAGAATAAAAATTTAATTGTGAATGTTTTTTCGGATAGCAAGTACGTAGTTGACGCGATCAATCAAAAATGGTTGAATGGTTGGCAACGCACAGGCTTTAAGAAAAAAGCGAATGTAGACCTATGGCAACGTTTTTTGGAGATCTATGATCCGAGCAAACACAAATTCTTTTGGGTAAAAGGGCACGCCAGTAACGTAGAAAATAATCGTTGCGACGAATTAGCAGTGCAAGCCGGAAAAATGCCGAATCTTAAAATAGATGAAGGTTTCGCTGAAAAAAACGATTAGATCAATTTAAAGTTCTTCAAGCGCTCCATGAACTGATCTTTTTTACGACGAGAGATCTCGATCTTACTTCCATCACTCATTACCGCGTAACCACCGTCTTCTTTTAAAAAACGAACCACATGATTCATGTTGATCAAATTATGATGGTGAACGCGGATGAAATCCTGCTCGGGTAAAAGTTCTTCGTAATGTTTCAAACTCGCGCTTACCATGAGTTTACGCTTATCTACCAAATAAAAATAAGTGTAACTTCCATCTGCTTCGCAGCGAACAATATCTTTTAGATTGATGATCTCATACGCGTTACCGGTTGGCAAAGTGATCTTTTGGAAATTATCATCCGAGCGCTTCAAGTGTTGAATCAAAAAATTCAAATTACCCATATCCGGTGCTTCCGATTTACGTTTTACAACACGCAATACCGCATTGCGTAATTCTTCCACATCAATTGGTTTCAATAAATAATCGCAAGCGCTGTATTTGAAGGCGCGAATGGCGTGTGAGTTACTCGCTGTAGCAAAGATGAGGTCAAACTTCTGATCGGCCACCTGCTCCAATAGATCAAATCCACTTCCATCAGGCATCGTAATGTCCAAAAATACCAGGTCGGGCTTCAATGATTTGATGAGGTCAACACCTTCCGTAACATTGGTGGCGTTACCTACAACTTTCAATTCCGGACAACTCTTTTCGATGATCTTCATAAGAACATCCCTGCTCTTTTGCTCATCTTCAATTATAAGTGTTTTGATCATAACTTCTGTTTTTTAAATATACAAATAAGAATTATAATACGGGAACGTACAACTCAACTTTAGTTCCTCCCGGTGTTCCGTCCTCATTTTCAAGGTCAATTATGTTCACGCGGTGTTGACTAAAACTAATTTCATTAAGGATCCTCAAGCGTTCTTCAGTGATCTTCATTCCAAAGGATTTGTGTTTTGTACCCGGCATAGTACGTTTGATCTCAGCCGAGCGTTTACGCCCAATACCATTGTCGGTGATCGTGCAAATGATAAAATGTTCCTCGTTTCGGATACCAATTGTCAAAAGACCTTTTTCTTTTCTTGGCGTAAGACCATGCAAAATTGCATTCTCTACATAAGGCTGCAACAACATTGGTGGCATAATATCGTAATCAAGATCCACGTTATTGTCGATCTCAAATTTGTATTCGAACTTGTCCTCAAAACGCATTTGCTCTAATTCCAGATACAATTTCAAAGCCTCCAGATCATCTTCAATGGCAACCGTAGGCTTGTCTGAATTGTTCAATATCACACGCATTAACTTCGCGAATTTGTTGAGGTATTTCACTGCTTCATCACTCTTACTATTGAAAATATAATGCTGTATCGAGTTCAAAGAATTAAATACAAAGTGTGGGTTCATTTGAGAACGCAACGCTTTCAATTCGATCTTACTCATCTCCACTTTACGTTCAAATTCCTTTTGCTGTTTATTCTTGATGTTATTCACACGGATCTTGAAAACAAGATAAACTGAGAATACAACAAAACCTATTACCAAAACAACGAACCACCAGGTACGGTAAAACGGTGTGAGGATCGTGAATACAAATGTCGTTGGCTCCTCACTCCATATTCCCTCGTTATTACAAGTAATAACATTGAAGGTGTAAGTTCCGGGAACAAGATTAGAATACTTTGCGTTATCATCCTCGCTCGGCAAACTGTAAGCTTTATCGTAACCATCCAATTTTTTCTTATAAAGAACTTTGTCCGGGTCGGTTAAACAAATGCCGCGGTAATAAAATGTGATATTATTATTCCTGTATTTAATATCGGTGCCGCTGTGCAATACCGTATCAACATCTCCCAATTTAAAATTATAGATAACGGTTCTGTTTGGAGTTTTGTTGGGTTGATAATTATTAGGGAGATATTTGATCAATCCACTAATGGTACCAAACCATACTGCACCTTTATCATCTTCAAAAACACCATTGGTATTACATTCTATTCCCGCAAAACCTTCGTTCTTTCCAAATGACGTGATCTTTAGTGTTCCACTCTTTTCAAATTCCTCGACATCGAGTGAACTAATTCCAATATTTGTTCCCACCCACAAAACTTTCCTGTTCTTTGCAAATCCAATGGAGTAAATAATATCAGATATCAAACCATCTTCGCTCTTTATAAATTTGTAAGTGTTGGTCTTAAGATCGATCGCCATCAAACCATTGAGCGTTCCCACAAACATCGTCTTCTCTGTTGGGCGCACCGAAATAAAATCAGTACTTGTTAAACCTAATTTTTTTCCGTAATCCTCAATGGTAGTTCCTTTTATCCTATACAAGCCCGCTTGGTACGCGGCCAGCCATTTGTAGCCTTCATCATCCTCACAAATATCAGTAGTAGTAAATTCTTCCGACGTAGTTGGAAGCTTCATGAAATTTGTATCGATCCCACCTGAAGCATTATACGAGAACGTAGAAATACCTGTAGTTCCACCCAACCACACCACATTATCTCTATCGCAAAACAATTTATAGTGTGGGGGTTTGATGCGCTTGGAAACCGGGATCTTCACAAATTGCTCGTTCTTCAATTCAAATATACCCCCCTCGGTCTCAAAGAAAACTCTTCCTTTTGAATCTACGCCTCCGCTTCTACTTACGTTGCTTGACAACCCTTCTTTAGCGCCATAACGTTTAAAATAACCTTGAGAATATTTATAGATCCCGTTATTCTCGCTACACACAAAAAGATCATGTCCTTTTTGAAAGATCTCAAAAATAAAGGCATTACCCGGACCACTCATCTTGTCGAATGTAGAGAAGGATTTATCCCTAAAGCGATACATCCCGCTATGTGTTCCAAACCACATATTGCCTTCAATATCGCGCACCATGCAGCGAACAATGTTCGAATTGTTATCGTAGTAGATATTGTAATAGTTGAACTCCTTATTCTCAAATTTAATTAAGCCGGTTTGCGATCCTATCCATAAACTGTTATCGGCATCATAAAACAAACAGCTGATATTGTTATCGATCAAACCATTCTCAATTTGGTAAACAGCGATCTTACCTGTACTGAGATCATAAATATTCAAACCATTAAGCGTTCCAATAGCCAAACGATACTTATCGTCACTTAACGATAAACAATTAATGTTGTTATTCGAAAGTCCATCCTTTACCGTGATCAATTCGGGTTTTCCTTGGGTCAATTTCAAAACCCCCTTGTTAGTGGCGCAATAAATGACCTGATCCGCGATCAATATGTCTTTGATGTCGTAGATTTCGGTCCCCTCAACTTTTGTGATCGTTTGGTCATTCAAAATAAATAATCCTTTTTGAGTGCCCATCCACACATTTCCCAACGCGTCCTTTTCCAGACACACAACATTACTTCCTGTAAGCGCGCTAATGATCTTTTCTTTTGAAACCCTATTATCCTCAATGATCGACAATCCTTTTTTTGTAGCAGCAATAATACGCCCATTCCTATCTTCGCAAATAGCGTTCACGTAGTTGTCGGCCAGGCCGGTTTTGAAATTGATCGTGGTGAATTGCTTTCCATCAAAACGGCTCAAACCATTGTACCCACCGGTATATAAAAAACCCTTACTGTCTTGAAATATGGCATAAACCTGCACAAATGGCATACCATTTTCAGCACTATAATTTTTAAAATAAAACTGTTGAGAATAAGCGCCAGTGCTAAGAAGCAGAAGAATAGCGAATAAATTCCTTATTTTCTTAGCTGACATACTAGCACTAATTTAAGTTTTGGAAAGATAAGTATAATATTTGCTATTATAAGTGGTAGAAACCGCTTTATAAGTGAGCAAATTAGCAACATATCTTAACAAATTTGTTGGGAATACCCAAATCAATTATCATCAAAAATTGCTACATTTATAGGCTTAAAATAAAAATAAGATCATGTTCGATATTCTCAAGAAACTATTTGGTACCAAGAGTGAAAAAGATATTAAGGGACTTCAATCCCGCGTTGAGGGAATTAACGAGATCTTTAAAGGGCTTTCGGGCATAAGCGACGATCAGTTGCGCGCCAAATCACACGATCTTAAATTAAAATTAAAAGAGGCCGTAAAATCTGAGAATGATGAGATCCTGACCATCAAGGCCAAGATCGAATCAAATCCGGACATGGATGTGAACGAGAAAGAAGATCTGTATAAAGAGATCGATGAAATAGAAAAAGAGATCACCAAGAAGTTAGAAGACGCGTTAGATGATATTTTAGAAGAAGCCTTTGCTATTTTGAAAGAAACTGCCCGTCGTTTTAAAGATAATAAACAGTTGGTTGTTACAGCCAATGATTTTGATGCTAACATCGCGAAGACGCATAAGAACGTAGAGATCGCCAACGGAAAAGCGACCTGGAAAAATACCTGGATAGCTGCGGGAACTGAGATCACCTGGGACATGGTACATTACGATGTGCAGTTGATAGGCGGAATGGTGCTGCATCAAGGAAAGATCTCTGAGATGGCAACCGGTGAAGGTAAAACTTTAGTTTCTACCCTGCCTGTATTCTTAAACGCATTAACCGGAAGAGGAGTTCACTTGGTAACGGTGAACAATTACCTTGCGAAACGTGACGCTGAATGGAACGCTCCCCTATTCCAATTCCATGGAATGAATGTGGACTGTATAGATCTTCACGAACCAAATACACAAGAACGTCGTGATGCTTATAACGCCGACGTTACTTACGGCACTAATAACGAATTTGGTTTTGACTACTTGCGCGATAACATGAGCCGTAACATTGAAGAGCTTGTACAACGCAAACATAATTTTGCTATTGTAGATGAGGTTGACTCCGTTTTGATTGATGATGCGCGTACGCCTTTGATCATTAGCGGCCCTACCCCACAAGGTGATCGTCACGAATTCAACGAATACAAACCTCGTATCGAAAAATTGGTGACCATTCAAAAGCAAACTGTATTAAAGTTCCTTGCCGATGCGAAGAAATTAATGTCGGAAGGAAACGAGAAAGACGCCGGTATTCCGTTATTGCGCGCTTTCCGTGGTTTGCCTAAGAACAGTGCTTTGATCAAATTTTTAAGTGAACAAGGTGTTGCTCAATTGAAACAAAAAACGGAGAACCATTATATGGCCGATCAAAATAAAGAAATGCACAAAATTGATGCCGAACTTTATTTTACCATCGAAGAAAAAAATAATCACGTTGAGTTAACTGAAAAAGGTTTGGATTTTATTACCGGTAATACCGAAGATCCAAAATTCTTTGTGATCCCAAATGTGGGTGAAGAAGTTGCCGAGATCGAAAAGAACATTCACGATCCAAAAGAAAAAGCAGCCGCAAAAGAAGTGGTGATGCGAGATTTTAGTATTAAGAGCGAACGTATCCATACCGTAAATCAATTATTAAAAGCTTACACAGTTTTTGAAAAAGATGTTGATTACGTTATCGATAACGGACAGGTGAAGATCGTTGACGAACAAACCGGTCGTATCATGGAAGGTCGTCGTTGGAGCGATGGATTGCACCAGGCTGTTGAATCAAAAGAAAACGTGAAGATCGAAGCGGCAACTCAAACATACGCCACGATCACTCTACAAAATTACTTCCGCATGTACAACAAACTTGCCGGTATGACCGGTACAGCAAGTACAGAAGCGCAAGAGTTCTGGGATATTTACAAATTGGATGTGGTTGAAATTCCAACCAACCGTGCCATCTCTCGTAAAGATGAGCAAGACTTAGTTTATAAAACACGTAAAGAAAAATATAATGCTGTAATTGAAGAAGTAGTAAAATTAGTTGCAGCGGGCCGACCAGTTCTTGTAGGTACAACTTCGGTTGAGATCTCTGAGTTATTGAGTCGTATGTTGAAACTACGCGGCATCAAACACAATGTGTTGAATGCGAAATTGCATGCAAAGGAAGCTGAGATCGTTGCAGAAGCCGGTAAAGCAGGTACAGTAACGATCGCAACAAACATGGCTGGTCGTGGTACGGATATCAAACTTGGCCCTGGTGTAAAAGAAGCGGGAGGTTTAGCGATTATTGGTACCGAACGTCACGAAAGTCGTCGTGTTGACCGTCAATTACGCGGTCGTGCAGGACGTCAGGGAGATCCGGGTTCATCACAATTCTTTGTTTCCTTAGAAGATAATTTGATGCGTTTATTTGGAAGCGAACGTATAGCTTCGTTGATGGATCGCATGGGATTAAAAGAAGGTGAAGTGATTCAACATAGTATGATCACAAAATCGATCGAGCGTGCGCAAAAACGTGTTGAAGAAAATCACTTTGGAACTCGTAAACGTTTGATCGAATACGATGACGTGATGAACGCGCAACGTGATGTTATTTATAAGCGCCGTAAGAATGCTTTGTATGGCGATCGGATTAGCATTGATATTGCCAACATGATCTATGAATTGTTGGAGACAGTTGTTGGAGAATTTAAAGATACCGGGGACTTTGATGGGTTTAGTTTGGAATGTATCCGTTTGTTTGGAATTGAAAGTCCTGTAAGCGAAGAAGAGTTCCGTTCAACCCGCGAAGCTGATCTGGTGCCAAAAATATTCGGCAGCATCGAAAATCACTATCGCGAGAAAACAAAAGTTATCAGCGAACAAGTATTCCCTGTGATCAGAGATGTGTACACAAATCCAAATAATACATTTGAGAATATTGTTACGCCATTCACAGATGGAATTAGAGGAATTCAAGTAATTGCCAATCTTAAAAAAGCGTTTGATACTAAAGGACGCGACATGGTGTTGAGTTTTGAGAAGAACGTTGTGTTGAACATGATCGACGATTCTTGGAAAGAACACTTGCGCGAAATGGACGACTTAAAACAAAGTGTGCAGAACGCGGCTTTAGAACAAAAAGATCCTTTGGTTATTTATAAGTTGGAATCATTCAATTTATTTAAGGACATGATCATTAAGACTAATAAGGATATTATTTCCTTCTTAATGAAAGGCGGATTGCCGGCACAGAACGAGGAGGAAGCAAAACGCCAGGCGCGTTTTACGCAAGAACAACCAAAAGCTAAGAAAGAGAAGTTGGTTGAATCTCGCGAGGACGTTATTGCAAAAGAAGAAGCTCAGCAAGAACAACAAAAACCAAAAATTCAACCTATTAGAGTAGAACAAAAAGTGGGAAGGAATGATCCTTGTCCATGTGGAAGCGGCAAAAAATTCAAAAACTGCCACGGCCAAGGTCAGTAAGCATTTAAAAAGCCTCCAAAATTGGGGGCTTTTTTGTTTTGCGGTAGATCCTTCGTTCGAATTCTCCAGATTTTTTAAGTGATTAGCATTAATCTCGCAGCTTATTTTTTGCGCAAATTACGGCGCGCCTAAATTGTCATTTGCAAAAAATGCAAATCCTTCAGTTCAGGACCTGTCGCATCCAAAAATTCTTTAAAAACTGAAAGTGGCGGCGGCATTGTGGCGATAATCAGTTTCTGTACCCCTTCATTATCAGGTAGTTTTGCTTTATCAAACCCAACAAGATGAAACAAGGCTTACTTACAACAACACTTTTAACCACCTTATTTATAGGGCATATAAAAGGTCAAAAAAGCACACTAGATACCATTTTATGGGATAACGGAAACTACACCCTGGTTTCTGAATTAACCAAGGTTTGGATATTTGAAACAAACGGTCGTACTCATAAAAAAGTAACCATACATACGATCGACACACTTTCCGGAAAGGTTGAATATTATTTTGAAGGCACTTACCATGATGTTCTTATCTCTAATATAGAACTTATAGCGCCGGCAAAATTTTACGATAACGCCATTCTCTTTGACAAAAACAAAATGCCGACCATACAAGCAATGGTTCTGGACGGTGATGCATCCAATGATGTGAGTTTTAAATCGCAAGGAAACATCGGATCATTAGTAGTTCCAACCATTAAAAATGAAACAAAGCCTACTATTCAAACCGATCAAGTGGCAACAAACACAATCGAAGTGCATGATGAGATCATTTTTTCTAACGGAAAGAAACTTCTTGTAAAGATAATTTCAATCGCAGACGGGATTGTAAAATACAAACGCGCCGATCTTCCAAATGGTCCTCTATATGTCGTGAGCCTTTCAATCCCGGGAACTTTTGTAAAAGCCAGGATCACATCATCCGATCACAAAACAATTGATTATAGAAATTAAATATAAACCTAACAATAAAAACAAAAAAACATGAAAACAAAAATGATCATAGCAGCGATGGTATTCACAGCAAATATTTTCGCTCAAACAAAACAAAGCGCAGCGGTATTGAATATCGACAGCAAAGGTATTGTGAACAATTCGGAAGAAATGGGATATCTGGTGCGCCTGGAACTTGAAAAAACCGGAGTTTATAGTGTACTTGATAAGTACGAGGTAAAAGAAATAGCAACAGCAAATAAAATTGATCTTGTTAACTGCTTTTCAAAATCGTGTTTGATCGAAACCGGTAAACTATTGAAAGTAGAAAAAATGGTAAGCGGAAATGTTGAGCGTTTTGGAGAAAAGATCGTGATCTCGTTGCGCCTGATCGATGTAGAAAGCGGTAAGGTAGAAAAAAATGAATCAACAGAGTATCTTAATTTACCTGAGATCCAAAAGATGGTAGCCATTTCGGTTAAAAAGTTGGTTGGACAAGAACCTGATCCAAATATGGTGAAACTACTTATTGATTATGATGTTCCGGTTGAAAGCCCAAAGAATACTTTGAAATTAAATGGTCCACGTTTTGGATTTTCTCATACGCTTGGCGATGCAGGTAAGATCTTAACTGAATCAGATCCAAAAAAAGGAGGATTTGATATGTTCCCTGCCACGTTCCAATTTGGATGGCAACAAGAATTCCAATATATCAGCGCGGGAAATTTCCAGGCCTTGGTTGAGAATATATTTTTGATCGGTGGCTTGGAAAGCGGTAAGTTCATTCCTTCTTACACCCCACTTCTAGGATTTAGATTTGGTAAAGGAACCGGCGCATGGGAATTTGCATTTGGTCCTTCGTTTAGAATTGTAAAAAGCACAAAAGGATTTTACGACACAGGTTACGGAGACAATAATCAGTTGATAATGTCAACGCATGAAGAAGACAGAGGTAAGTTCTACATGAATAGCGAATTCAGTAATTTGCCGGACTCCGTTAGAAAAGGTTACAATTATCAAAATCCTTATAGCACAATTGAACGCTTGGATAGCCGCGGTGATTTTAAATTAGATGCAGGGTTAGTGATCGCGGTTGGTCGCACATTTCACTCAGGTTATTTGAATATTCCGGTTAACGCATACATTGCCCCACGAAAAAGCGGAACAACAGTTGGAGTTTTGGTTGGGTTTAATATACAAAAAAAGAAAAAATTCCAATAATGATGGGCCGCTTTTTCATACTTGGTTTACTGGTGTGCTGCAAGAGTTTTGCTCAAACGAATCTTAGTAAAGTGGATTCATTAAATGCGAAACTATTAAACGGCACACCGGTTGACCTGAGTTACTACGGCAAAGCGCGCATTGAGTTAAAAGAGCGCGTAGTGTATTTGAACTGTATCATCACTGAGGTAAATTCCATTTATGTGGTGTATAAGAAAAGCGGTGCCTTACATGATCAGATCATAGACAAAATAAAGATCATACGATTTGAAGAGCAACCACTTATTCTCGAATTCAACGATGTGAACAAGGGTAAAATAAAATACAACTATGAGTAAACTAAATATACTTGTCATCCTTTGGTTTTGCCTGGCTTCTGTTTCCTGTAAGCAAAGCTTATTTCTAAAACGTAAATACACCGATGGTTTTTTCTTTTCGAAGGGTACTACCGTTCAACTAAAGAATATTCACTCACAGAAAATGAAAAATGACGGAGGAGCAATTGCAATGTCGATCGTTTCAAAACCTAATTTGCCACCGGCAGATACGATCTTCACCACTTCCGGCAAACGTATTCCGTGTAAGGTTAAAGCCATCACACAAAAAATCATTGTGTATTCCGAAGAACCCGATTATTCAAAAGATATTAGAACCTATAAAGTTGCCAGCATTCATTTTAATGGAAGGCAAAGAGAATATCTTACCGAACGTAATGAGGACGCAAACCCGTTGTTGCAATATGGGATCTTCGATCAGAACAGTTCCAATGCCAAACCAAGAAAAGCCGGCTTAGCTATTTTTGGGTACGTTCCTATGTTAATAACCGGAGTAGTTTTATTGGCTTCCGTTCCTCTTTTGGGCGGCCTTTTTACTTTACTTTCTTTATCGCTTTTAATAGTTGTTAGCGTGGCCGATACTAGTAGCGACGGTTATAAAACGGCAAGAGCTATCGGTCGGTTCCTTGGCATACTATATATTACGGTCGCTGCCCTATTGCTTGCAATTTTGGTGATAGCTGTTATAGCTTTTGCATAAGCCATTAGAATAAAAAGTAGCGCTTAAAAACATTCATTTTAGTACGTTTTTTAGTGATTTTGAGCGAAAAACGGGTCATTTTGTAGAAAAATAAGGCAAAATGGCCTTTTTTTTATGAAAAATACATTTACTTTTGCCACACTAACTAAAAACACACAAAATGAAATTAAACGAAATCCAAGACCTGATCAAATTTGTTTCAAAAAGCGGGGTAAGCGAGGTGGAATTAGAAACAAAAGAGATCAAGATCGTTATCAGGACCCCTAAAACCGCCTCTCAGCAGGTATTGGTTCAAAGTGCTCCTGTAATTACAACTCCGGTTGCTCATGTAACTCCGGTTACAGCAAATCCGGTGAGTGTTCCTGTTACGGAAACAAAAACTCCAACCCCTACTCAAACAGGTTCTAAAGACGAATCAAAATACGTTACTATCAAATCGCCAATGATCGGAACATTCTATCGTTCTGCTGGTCCGGATAAAGGTCCTTTTGTAAATGTAGGTGATGAGATCTCAACTGGTAAGACGGTTTGTATCATTGAAGCTATGAAATTATTCAACGAAATTGAAAGTGATGTAAAGGGCAAGATCGTAAAAGTTCTTGTGAACGATGCAACACCTGTTGAATATGATCAACCATTATTTTTGGTAGATCCTTCGTAATGTAGAGCGATGAATTTTAATTCATCACTCATAGTTCATCACTCATAATTTTAAATCGATGTTTAAAAAAATATTAATTGCCAATCGTGGCGAGATAGCATTGCGCGTTATTCGTACCTGTAGAGAAATGGGTATTAAAACGGTTGCGGTGTATTCAACAGCCGACAAAGATTCCCTTCACGTGAAGTTTGCGGACGAAGCGGTGTGTATTGGTCCTCCTCCAAGCAAGGAAAGTTATTTGAGCATGTCGAATATCATTGCTGCAGCTGAGATCACTAATGCAGACGCGATCCATCCAGGCTATGGATTCTTAAGCGAGAACGCGAAGTTCAGCGAAATCTGTCGCCAGAATAACATTAAATTCATTGGCGCTAGTCCGGAAATGATCAACGCCATGGGTGATAAAGCAAATGCCAAGGCCACGATGATCAAAGCCGGTGTTCCTTGTGTTCCTGGATCTGATGGCTTACTGGAAAGTGTTGAGCAAGGTAAAGCCGAAGCTGTGAAAGTTGGCTACCCTGTTATTATCAAAGCAACAGCCGGTGGTGGCGGAAAAGGAATGCGCATTATTTGGAAAGAAGAAGATTTTCAGGGATTATGGGAAAGCGCAACTCAAGAAGCTACAGCCGCATTTGGTAATGGCGCCATGTACATGGAAAAATACATTGAAGAGCCACGCCATATCGAAATTCAAATTGTAGGCGATCAATACGGAAAAGCATGTCATTTAAGTGAACGTGATTGCAGTATTCAACGTCGTCACCAAAAATTAGTGGAAGAAACTCCTTCTCCATTCATGACACCGGAACTACGCGAAGCTATGGGAGATGCGGCGGTAAAAGCTGCTTTATCTATTGGTTACGAAGGTGTTGGTACAATTGAATTTTTGGTTGACAAGCATCGCAATTTCTATTTCATGGAAATGAACACGCGTATCCAGGTAGAGCATCCAATTACTGAAGAAGTAATTAACTACGATTTGATCCGCGAACAAATTTTAGTTGCTGCAGGCGTTCCAATTTCGGGAAAGAATTACTATCCGCAATTACATGCTATTGAGTGTCGTATCAACGCTGAAGATCCATTTAAGAATTTTACACCTTCACCGGGATTAATTACAACACTTCATACACCGGGCGGACACGGTATCCGTGTTGACTCCCACGTGTACAGTGGCTATAGAATTCCACCAAACTACGATAGTATGGTTGGAAAATTAATTACTGTAGCACAAACCCGCGAAGAAGCTATTGCAAAAATGCACCGTGCTTTAAGTGAATATGTAATCGAAGGTGTTAAGACCACTATTCCATTCCATTTGAAATTGATGCAGAACGATCAATTCAAGGCTGGAAATTATACGACGAAATTCCTGGAGACCTGGGATTTTAAATCTTAAAGAAAAATGAAGCCTCGATAGATCGGGGCTTTTTTATTACTTAATATATCCTATTTGTTCTCTCGGTTTTTCAGGTTTCCCTATTAGTTTATCTAAGTGCTGCAAAATAGTATCAATGTCTTCACTTTGCTCACAAATAACTCTTTTGATCTTCTCGATCTCTAATTTTATTTCTGTATTGCTACTTAAATACTTTCTCAATTCTGCGAACACTCTCACAACTAAAATATTTACTTCAACGGCCTTTTCGCTGTTAAGCACGCTTGCTAACATTACGGTTCCGTGTTCCGTAAAAACATACGGTAACGTGTGTGAAAATTTTAAAATCTCTAGATATTCATGTTTTTCAATGAGGTCTTCTTTTTCTTCATCTGTAATCTGAAACATAAAGTCTTCGGGAAATCGCTGTAAATTTCTTTTTACTTGTTCATTCAAACGCTTGGTGGTTACTCCGTATAGTTCAGCCAGATCTCGGTCAAGCATAACTTTTAGTCCTCGCAAGTCTATTATCTTATTGATAATAATTACTTTGTGTTGTTTTATATCATTCACAACTATTTGATTTTCATTTATTTAAGGTGGTCGCAAATTGCGACCACCTATTTCAGGGATCAAAACTACGATACGAAAAGAAGATTGATTGCCACGATTTGTAGCAATTTGAAAATAAAAATTGATCAGGAATTATTCTTTGATCTTTACGTACATCTTCTCCGCCAATTTAGGCTCGGTAAAAGCGTACACTACTACTCCGGTTCCCGAAGCAGTTTCACCGTAAAGCTCAAAACACTTTCCGTTGAAGTATAAAGAATTATTGGTTAGCATAAGATCGGCGCCTTCCGGTTTTTGCAATACGTACAATTGATGCGGACGTAAAAACAATTGTTTTTTTAAAGCGATCTTACTTTTCTTTTCAAGATCAACTTTCTTGATCACATTATAATCGCCAAGTAACGAAGCAACTTTTAAATTGCGTGGTTGGTAATATACTTTGTCTTGTAATCCAAACTGAACCAAAGCGCCTTCATCCATTACACCAATTTTCTGAGAATACTTTAATGCTTCATCAGCTTCATGTGTAATGATCAAAAGGGCGGTTTTCTTTTTCTTTACTTCATTTACAATGAACGTGAACAATTTTTCTTTCAAAGGTCTGTCCAAATTATTGAAAGGTTCATCTAATAACAAAACTTTTGGAATAACCGTAAGCGCGCGCGCAATGGCAACACGTTGTTTTTGCCCTGATGATAATGTTTTTGCCTGAAGTTTTGCAAGCGGATTAAGATCGAGCAATTTCAAGATCTTTTTACAACGTTGATCTTTGTATTCGTTAGTTAAACCCGAAAGCATATCTTTCACGTTCTCTTCCACGGTATGATTGTCGAGCACATAATAATCCTGGCTCACCAGTTTCATATCTTTATGCCCGGGAATTAAATTATAACTCGGACCTAGTACTTTTTCCTTTCCCACAAAAACTTCGCCTTCCTGGAGATCTTCAAGACCGTACAAACATTTGATGAGCGTTGATTTACCACTGCCGCTTTTTCCAATGAGCGCAACAATTTCACCTTCCTTTATTTGGAACGAAATCTTTTTTAAACCGGTAAAAGATGTTTTGGATCTGTAATTGAACGATATGTTGTTTACCTTAAGGATAGGTCTTATCGTATTAAGCTGAGATTGCCTTTGAGTTTGTAATCTTTTTGATCAAATCCTTTTCCCTCGAGAATATAAAAATAAACGCCATCCGGACATTTAACTCCAGATGTTGTATAACCATCCCACGAACCATTCACGCCATTCCAATTATACATCAAAACTCCCCAACGGTTATACACCCAAACTTTTAATTCATACAAACCTTTTGTGCGTGGTCTGAATAGATCATTCTTTCCATCATCATTAGGCGTAAACACGTTCACCATTTCAACTTCCGATGCTCCGTCAACAGTGAACGCATAGTCTAAAGTGTCATTACATCCTCCAGAACCAAATGCGATCAATGAAACCGTATAATTTCCCGGAGTAGTAAAAGGTTGCAATAACATATCGGTAGATTGTGAAGGAACAACTCCGCCAAAATCCCAAAGAATAGAAGTATAATTTGATGAGTGATTCACTAACCAAAGATTAGTTGGAAAACCAGCATCACTCAATGTTGCGCGATAAGATGCTTTGGCTTTTTTGGAAACCGTAATAAAACCTCCTGTAACAAATGAACCAGTGCTATTGGTAACAACAAGTGTAATGCTATACGTGATAGGATTACTAAACGTGAGATCAATAGAACTACCAAAATTATCAGGAGAGTTAACCGTGTATCCTGCTTTTGGAGTAAGCGACCAAGAATACGAGGCAATTGTTCCACTTGTTACCGAGCTAAATGTATTACTAGCTCCGGTACAAACAATGTTAGTTGGCATTACAATAGTTGCTGTTGGTGCCTGAGCTCCTACAAAAACTGATAGCAAAGCAAATACTAGAACAAAATATAGTCGCCCGATACGCATATATCGTTATAAAGATACTAAAAAATCAGGAGTATTAATGCCATCGGCAAAGTCAGTAATAACAGGACATTGTGAATTGCCAAAAGGGATGTAATTTGTTCCAACAACGCATTGGATCTCTTTGGCATTATCTAAAAGATAATTCTCAACGTCTGATTCCTTTTCGTATTTCTCGTAAAACACCACCGAAATAGGCGCATGTATTTGGCTATCAGGCTTTATGATAAGAAAATTATTGTCTAAAAAATCATGATTTCCCATTAAATAAATGGTGCGATTGTACTCGTAATTATTCGCGTATTTTTTGTTATCGATCAGGTAACCGAAACTGAAAACACTTTCAAATAGCGTGTCAAATTTGTAGTCTTTTGGAACTAATAATTTAGATACGTTTCTGCAGCCCAATCCGAAGTAATAAAAAATATCTTTTCCCAAAGCTTGCAATTCTTCTTTGGTTTCTTTTCCGGTGATCACAGCAATAGAGCTTCTGTTCCTACGAATAATGTGTGGATACTTGGAAAAATACTGCGTAAAATGATCAGCGCTGTTATTACTTCCGGTTGCTATTACGGCATCAAATCCGGTTAATTTACCATCAGCCAAACGAATACGCTCATCAAAACCAGGTTCAAAATACGTGAGTAACTTCAAAAAGAAAGGAAGCAATACATTATCATCGCTCGACATTTTTATGAGAACAGTATGCCCCGTTAAAAGCACCGAAAGGATGTCATGAAAACAAACCAAGGGAATATTTCCGGCACAGATCACCGCCACAATTTTTGGTTTTGGATTCTCGGCGGGAATGTTTTTCGCAAATCTCTCCAACTCTTCTTTTGTAAGCATCTTCCCAATATTCTGAATTGCCATATTGGTAAATTCTTCCGTAAACCAACCATTATAAATGTGAGCGGCCTTCACCAATTCACTTAGTCCCAAGTGCAGATTCTCCTCGGTTTTTGGCTTATCCTGCTCATAATGAATGTTAATGAACTCGCCGATCTTAATAAAAGCCTTTATTCGTTGGTGTAATTGCATTCTTCCTCGTATATTTGCACAAAATTAGCACACAAAGCTACCAATAAAATGGCAATTAAGATCACAGAAGAATGCATAAACTGCGGGGCCTGCGAACCTGAATGTCCTAACAACGCTATTTACGAAGGAGGCGCCGAGTGGCGTTTTGCCGACGGAACCGGTGTTAAAGGAATGTACACAGGAAAAAATTCAGGGCTTGAAGTAAATGCTGAAGATCCACAAGTTCCAAAACATATGGATGTGTATTTTATTGTGAGCGATAAGTGTACCGAATGTAAAGGCTTTCATGACGAACCTCAATGCGCGGCTGTTTGTCCGGTTGATTGTTGCATTAAAGACGAGGACAATGTGGAGACCGAAGAACAACTCCTTTCGAAAAAAGAATCACTTCATTTATAATACGATCCCGAGCTTGTCTCGGGATTTTTTTTGGCGTGCCCCTCGCAGGCTAAACTCTGGAAGCTCGGGTCGGGCTTTCGCCACTCGCTCTTTTTGCAATGGAAAATATCTGGAAGCAAAAAGGAGCTCAAACAATGGCTCAATCCCTCACGCATTGGCGGTAAAAAAAATTAATCTGTCGTTAAACGTTCGGCCGCGCTGGGGCCGCATGCGGCAACATTCCGTTTTTTTCTAAAAATGTTCGGTTCCTCCGGGACCAAGTTGCAAATACGGATGACGGATGGAATTACCCAGAATTTGATGGAATCCCATGCATCAACGGTATTTCCACCGTCGTCCCGCTAGGGACGAGATATTTCTAGAAAAAAAGAAAAAGAACCATAAGCCCCGTAGGGGCGAGATGTTTTTATTTTGAATATTTCAGCCGCATTTCTTCGCAAGCTTTATACACCAATTGAAACACATGTTCAAAGTCCGACTCTCCTCCGTAATACGGATCAGGAACTTCGCTATTTGAATCAGGATGCAATACGTTTAAAAAAAGATCAACTTTCTTTTTGTGATCGTCGTGCTTTGCAAGACGTAAAACATTTTGAAGATTACTTCTATCCATTACAAAGATCTTATCGAACGTATCAAAATCTTCTGTCTTGAACTGACGCGCTCTTAATTTGGAAAGATCAACGCCATTTTTCTTCGCGTTCGCAATTGTTCTTCTGTCCGGAGCTTCGTCAACATGGTAATTTGCCGTGCCGGCCGAATCAATTACCCAATTCAATTTATGCTTTTCATTTAGGTGCAACATAATCCCCTCCGCCACCGGTGAGCGACAAATATTTCCTAAACAGACAAATAATACTTTTTGCATTTTATAAAGGTATAAATAAAATGAAACTCCCGCAGATCTCGCTGATTCGCGCAGATAAAATTATTTCTGCGAAGATCTGCGCTATCTGCGGGAGATAAAATCTTTTGCTTTTAGTTAAAGGCCAAAACCGTAATAAGCTTTTGTTCCGTTAGGATAAATTCCTTCTACCAAAACACCACCTGTGGTTTCGCTCAGAAGCGTATTTGCTTCTTTCACGTTCGCTATCTTACGCTTATTGATAGACGTAATAATAAATCCTTCTTTGATTCCCGCACCGCTGAATTTACTATTCGGACTCATCGCCGCGATTTTCACACCATTGGTGATCTTTAATTTTGCTAGCTCTGCATTATCAACTTCCGAAAGAGCGATACCAAGTTTCCCAATGTTTGTTTTCGCAACTTCTTCCTTTTTTACCAAAGTAGTTGTGTTCTCTAAACTTTTCAAAGTTAAAGCAACATTCACCTCCTTGTCATCACGCATCAAACTCACGTTCACTTTGTCGCCAGGGCGGTATTTCGCAATTTGCTCATGCAATTCACTTACACTATTTACCGGAATATCCTGAATGCTGGTGATCACATCACCTGATCTAATTCCTGCTTCTTCCCCACTCCCGCCGGCTACAAGATTAGAAACATAAGCGCCTTTCAGCTGTTTTAAATTGTTTTCTTTCGCAAATTTGGAATTGATATCAGTTAAACTCACTCCAATATAAGCGCGCTGAACTGAACCTGTCTCAATAAGATCACCAACTACTTTCTTTACAATATTCACAGGAATAGCGAATGAATAACCTACATAAGATCCGCCACCATTCGAAACAATGGCGGTGTTGATCCCAATAAGTTCACCATTTGTATTTACCAAAGCTCCTCCACTGTTACCCGGATTCACCGCAGCATCTGTTTGAATGAATGATTCAATTGGATTTTTTCTTCCGTTAATAATATGGTTGCGACCTTTTGCGCTGATGATACCCGCGGTAACCGTGCTCTCCAGGTTAAAAGGATTTCCAACAGCCAATACCCACTCACCTACTTTTACATTCTCGCTATTGCCGTAAGTCATATAAGGAAGATCGGTTTCTTTAATCTTTACCAAAGCAACCTCGGTTGCAGGATCTGTTCCCACAACTTCCGCTTTATAAGTACGTTTATCATTTAAGGTTACTTCGATATCTTTTGCGCCATCGATCACGTGATGATTGGTTACAATGTAACCGTCTTTGCTAATGATAACGCCGCTACCGCTTGCTTGGGCCTCATACTTTTGAGGTTGCCCGCCGAATAACTGCGACCATGGATCGTAAGACATCTGTTCCGTTTTTGTGGTGATATAAACAACCGCGTTCAATGATTTTTCAGCAGCCATTGTAAAATCGGCATTTCCGGCACTGGACATCCCCGCGTAGTTAGTAAGTTGAACCACGGGGTTTTTAGAAGCTGCTACCAATTGCTCCTTTTCCGAAGAATGACTGTAAGAATTATACACATAAGCTGAGCCTAGTGCCCCTACACCCCCCAAAAACGCTAGAAAAATGCTTGATACTATCTTTTTCATATTCTGTTGGATTTTAAAGTTAAAACGTATTGTAAACGTAAAAATAATATGAGAGTTGTTCTGTTGATTTATTTTTAACGAAGCTTAACTTGAGGTAATGAATTTTAATTAAATTTACGTTAAAATTAATGCAAGGGCTTAAGCGTAAGATACCAACTTTTGTTTTCGGTTTATCCATTGGATTGCTTATCGGCATTGCATTTTTCCTTTTCAAGATCGATTCTATTTTTAATACACTTAAGTCATCATTGAGTTCAGACAAAGTAACTGTTGTTGAACAAAAAGTGGAGAACGATGAAGAAAAAGAAAAGGCAAAGAATAAAGAACGCTTTAAGATCAAGATCGGTAACCAAACCAAAGTAAATTATAAAGAAGTTGACAGCATCATTAATTCCGATGCCAGTTTGAATATTGTTGTAGATCAATTGCTTTCTACAAAAGTTATAAAGGTTATCAATTTAAGCAGCGATCCTTCTAACGATTCATTAGCGCAAAAAGTGGCCGGCGTAACCAATATTCAATCCCAATCGTACGTGATAGAGTTTTGGAAAACGCCATTGAATTCAAAGGGCTATCGCTTCCAAAAGAATAAAGTGATGTTGTACGGCGTAAATGATCATACCGATCTTTTACTGTATCAAATGGAAGGAAGGTATTTTATCAAGAGCTTTGAAGTGGTGTATGAATTGGAATCTACCTCTGATTTTCAACCACTCGTAAAAGTGAATAGTCCTGAAGTTCTCTCGAAACTAGATTCATAATAATATGACCATTGAGTTCTACAAATATCAGGGAACAGGAAATGATTTTATTTTGATCGACAACCGATCAACAAAATTACAATTGAGTTATCCCCACATCAAATTCATGTGCAATCGTCATTTTGGAATAGGCGCCGATGGCCTGATGCTTTTGGAGAACGAGATCAGTTATGATTTTAAAATGGTGTATTACAATAGCGATGGGCATCCAAGCTCCATGTGTGGAAATGGAGGGCGTTGTATTACAGCATTTGCAAAACACTTAGGGATCATCAAAGATAAATGTCGCTTTTTGGCGGTGGATGGCCCACACGACGCGAATCTTTTGCCTAACGATATCATTTCTCTTAAAATGAACGATGTGAAGAACATTGAAGCGGGCGATGGTTATTTTTACATGAACACTGGTTCTCCACACTATGTAGTGCTTTCAGAAAAAGTGCGTGATATCAATGTGGTTGAAGAAGGAAGAAAGATCCGTTACAACGATCGTTTTAAGGAAGAAGGAACTAATGTGAATTTTATTGAGAAAGTAGACGATCATATTTTTATTAGAACCTACGAACGCGGTGTAGAAGACGAAACACTTTCCTGCGGAACCGGAGTTACGGCTAGCGCACTAGCATCAGCTTACCAGGGAAACAGCACAACAAAAAACAGCTGTATGGTAAATACTCCCGGTGGGATGCTGAATGTGAAATTTGACAAAGTACTTGCAAATACGTTTTATAATATTTGGCTGGAAGGCCCGGCTCACATGGTGTTCAAGGGCACTATTGATCTGGAATGACACATACCGACTTTGCTCCAATAAACGTTAGACCTGCTGAATTTTCTGACACCACTCTTTCAAAAGGTCTTTTCATTTGCCTTTTACATATTCATAGAGTTCCGCCACACATAGGATTGGTTATTGACGGAAATTATCATTCGCTTAGTATAAAAGGAATAGAAACGAACGTTACAGTTGCGGCTTTAATTAAGACCATTCAGCAGCAAAAGATCAAAGCAGTATTCTTAGAACTTAATGCACATCCGGTGTTCAGCACTGATCATTTGAACTCTATTTTTATTGAGACGCTAAAAAAATACCCAAGGATCATTTCTAACGAGGTCACCTGCCTTACCCCCATTCGTGACTTCTTAAATGAATTCTATGCCCTTAATTCGCCTGTAAAAGACATGATATATGATGTTTTGAAACGATTGAGCTCCAATAATTTTATTTTACGGGCATATTCACTAAATTTAAGTCTGGAAAACGGCATACTGGATATTCCGGTATATACGCAAGAGGAACTGGGCAAAAAAATTAACGATATTAGAAACGAATACTACTGATGTTTATTAAAGGGGAACATATTTCACTAAGAGCCATGGAGCACGATGATATTGAGCTGCTTTATGAGTGGGAAAATAATATTGAATTATGGCATGTAAGTAACACGCAAACGCCATTCAGTCGCCATGTATTAAAAGAGTTTGTGGACAATAGTCAGTACGACATTTACACCAACAAACAATTACGTTTGATGGTTGTAGAGAATAGCACCAGTGAAACCATTGGCACCATTGATTTTTTTGAGTTTGACGTGCAGCACGCGCGGGTTGGTGTTGGAATTTATATTCACCAAAATTTTACCGGAAAAGGTTATGCATTTGAAAGCTTAAGTTTAGCGATCAATTATTGTTTCAATATTCTACACTTAAAACAAGTATACTCAATTGTGAACGCTATCAATGCGCCGAGTTTAAAATTATTTGAAAAAGCCGGCTTTGAAAAAACCGGAATTAAGAAAGCCTGGAATAAAACAGCTTTAAATCATTTTGAGGACGCATGGTTCCTTCAACTCATAAATGACAAATAAACTAGTTAATAGTTTCATTGTATTTACCTTTTTAGTTTGCATTGTTCTCACCAATTGCCAAACTCGTCCCGAAGTTTCCGAAAAAACAGAAGAGGTTCCTGCTAACACGTATTTAAATCACTCCGATTCCGCTCAATATGTGGGAATGAACACGTGTAAGCTTTGCCATAAGGGAATTTACAATACGTTCATCAACACAGGTATGGGAAAATCGTTTGGACTTGCAAGCAAAGAAAAAAGCGCTGGCGATTTTAAACACGCGGAATTTTACGATAAATTCTCTGATATGCATTACAAAGCGTATTTTCAAAATGATACGATGTACATGAACGAATATCGTAAAACGCAAGTAAAACCAAGTGATAATGCGTCACCTGCTTTGATGAGTTTTAGAACAGAGAAAGTAGATTACATTGTAGGGTCAGGTCAGCATACAAACTCGCACATTCAAAACGTAAACGGTTATCTGAACCAAATGCCAATGACCTTTTACACTCAAAAACAAAAATGGGATCTTCCGCCCGGTTTTGAGAACGGTGTAAATACACATTTTACCCGTAAGATCGGTTTGGAATGTATGAGTTGCCATAATGGGTACCCCGATTTTGTGCTAGGCTCAGAAAATAAATTCAAGTCTATTCCAACGGGAATTGATTGCGAACGTTGTCATGGTCCGGGAAGTATTCATGTGCATCAAAAACAAACCGGAAATTTAGTGGACACTGCAAAACAAATTGATTATAGCAT
Source organism: Bacteroidia bacterium (assembly GCA_044229315.1). Lineage (GTDB taxonomy): Bacteria > Bacteroidota > Bacteroidia > B-17B0 > Aurantibacillaceae > Aurantibacillus. Next base: position 962,202 of record JBGATG010000001.1, on the reverse strand, counting down.
AGTAAATCCTTCTAAACTTTCCATCGATCTGCAATTTGATATTTGCCAGCGCTGCCATTTGCAAGGAAACGCGGTACTGAAAGAAGGCCATTCCTTTTACGATTTCAAACCTGGGCAAAAGCTAAGCGATCACATAAGTGTATTTCTTCCAAAATACAAGAACGCCGATGATGAATTTATTATGGCTTCTCATGCTGATCGTTTAAAACAAAGTGCTTGCTTCATTAGGTCGATGGAGAGCACAAAGAATACAAAATCATTAAAACCCTATAAAGAAGCAATGACTTGCATTACGTGTCACAATCCTCACGTAAGCGTAAGAGAAACTAATAAAGAAGTATTTAATGATGCGTGTAAAAATTGCCATGGAGCAAACGTAACAACCAAAAGTATTTTACTACCTGCTAAAGTTTGTAAAACAAATTGCGTTGGCTGTCACATGCCTTCTTCGGGCTCTATTGACATTCCTCACGTTACAGTTCACGATCATTACATAAGAAAGCCTATCTCCAAAAAAGAAAAAGATAAGATCAAAGAGTTTGTTGGATTGTATGCCATCAATGAAAAAGATCCATCAAACAAAACGAAAGCACGAGCATATATTCAACAGTACGAAAAATTTGAGCAAAATGCAGCTTATCTTGATTCTGCAAAGAAATATTTGAGTGATAGAAGTCCCGAGGCTATTGAAAGTAATTTGCATGATCTCCTTCAGCTTTGCTTTATGACCCAGGATTTTGCAAAGCTTATTGAATATGTAAAAGTTGTTGGCGAAGAAAAATGTTACAGTACTCTAAAGAAGGTGAGTTACGATAACAAAGATGCCTGGGCTGCTTATCACATTGGCGAGGGATTTTATTTCACAGATAAAAACAAAGGGAAGGCTTTAAAATGGTATGAAAAAGCAAGTGCCCTGGCAAAATACGATCTTGATTTTAGAATTAAATACGGTACTTGTTTAGCGCAGTTAGGACAGACTACTCAAGCTGAAGAACAATTTACATTTGTGATCAAAGAAAATCCCAAAAAAGCGCAAGGTTACACCAATCTTGGTTTCTTGAAATTCACGCAAGGCAAATCAAAAGAAGCGCTTGAGAATTATACGAAAGCTTATGCGCTTGATCCGGATTCCGAACCGTTATTATTAAATTTGGCTGGCTATTTTTACAGCGTTAATAATAAAAACAATGCATTGATCTATTTGAACTTGTTATTGAAGAAAAATCCGAAAAATAAACAGGCGCAAGAAGCGTTAAAACAAATACAAAACCTACCTTCGTAACATGGCCGGTAAGACCAAGATTCGCACATATATTTTATTGATCTTTTTGATCATTCTCGGCGTTGGCGGCTATTGGGCATACGTGAATTTTTTCAAGACCGGCGTAAAACTCAGCAAAGATTATGAGTTCGTTTATATTCAGTCGGCCTATGATTTAAACGATGTGTTGTATGAATTAAAAGACAAAGGCGTTTTAAAAGAGACTGAGAAATTTGAATGGATGGCCAAGAAAATGGATCTGGATAAAAATATTCATCCGGGAAAATACAGGATCTTGAACGGAATGACGCATCGTCAGATCATCAATCTCATTAAATATAATAAACAGGAATACATAAAGCTCACCTTCAATTCTCAGATCCATGATATGGATGAGTTTATTGAATACGTTGATGATAAACTTGAATTAGATGAAGAACATATTGAGCGTTATTTTGAAGATGAACAAGCCTTAGACAAAGATTTTGGATTACCATTAAGTTGCGCGTTCGGAGCGATCATTCCCCAAACTTATGAATGGAGTTGGGCTATAAGTATGGAAGATGCCGTTAAGGATCTTAAAAAAACTTTTAACGCGTTTTGGACCAAACAGCGCATTGCCGACGGCAAGAAGAATACCAAACTAAGTATCTGTGAGATCATTTCCTTAGCGGCGATCGTTCAAAACGAAAGTTATATTCCGGATGAGCAACAAAAAATTGCCGGGGTTTATTTGAATCGCGTGAACAAAGGAATGCCTTTACAAGCCGATCCTACATTGGTATTTGCCAATAAAATTTGGGGGGCTCAACGCATTTACGATAAAGACAAGGATATTGATTCGCCATACAATACCTATAGATACAAGGGGCTTCCACCCGGGCCTATTTGCCTTGTAAAAACAAGTGCTTTGAATTCGGTGATCTATTTGAATAAGCACAGATACTTATTCTTTTGCGCAAAACCCGAATTGAACGGGTATTCCGACTTCTCGGAAACCTACGAGCAACATGAAAAATATGCCCGCGCTTATCAAAAAGCCATGAATAAAAGAGGTATCAAGTAACACGTTACCTTTCTGTTGATTAAAATTTGTTTAGTTCTCCAACCAAACAGGTAAAATCAGTAAATTTATCTCAGTGCAAAAGATCACCATAGCTATTGATGGATATTCCAGTTGCGGAAAAAGTACCATTGCGAAAGCACTGGCGCATAAGCTTGGTTATTCTTATATCGATACCGGGGCGATGTATCGCTCGGTAACACTTTACGCTTTGCAAAACGGATTGATAGACGAGAAAAAGAAACACGATTTTACTGAACTTATCAATGCCCTGCCAAAGATCAATGTAGAATTTAGACACAATGAACATCTTCATAAATCAGAAACGTACTTAAATGGCGTAAATGTGGATCGCGAGATCCGAACCATGCAAGTGAATGAAAATGTTAGTGCTGTTGCGGCTATAAAAGAAGTTCGCCAGAAAATGATCGGTATGCAACGTGAATTTGGCAAGAATAAAGGTGTTGTTATGGACGGACGCGATGTTGGAACAAATGTTTTTCCTGACGCCGAACTAAAAATATTCATGACCGCCGATAATATGGTACGTGCGCAAAGAAGATTAGATGAATTAAGCAGTCATGGCGACTACCACGACATTAACGAAATATTACAAAATCTTTTGGCGCGCGATCATGCCGACATGCATCGCAAAGAAAATCCTCTTACAAAAGCAAAGGACGCCATCGTTTTAGACAATACAGACCTTACCAGGGATCAACAACTTGAATTTGTACTGAAATTGATCGGCGATATGCAATTAACCAAAGATCCAAGTTAGTATGGAGCATAAGCATCCCATTTACAGATCATTTGGTTTTGCTTTCAAAGGGATAGCTCAAGTTTTAAAAGAACGAAATTTCAAGATCCAGCTTTTTGCCGCTTTAATTGCCATTGTACTCGGATTTGTTTTGAAAATATCCAATAGTGAATGGGTCTACATCATTTTGTGCATTGGTTTTGTACTTTGTTTGGAGATCATTAATACCGCCATAGAAAAAACCATCGACCTTTTACATCCGAATTGGAACGAGAACGCCGGTAAGATCAAAGATATTTCGGCCGGAGCGGTTTTAGTAGCGGCAATTACCAGTGTAATTGTTGGGGGAATTATTTTTATTCCTAAGATCTTTCTAATTTGTACTGGAGGGTAATAAAATCAAAATGCCCTCCAAATTAATTAGAGGGCATTTTCTGCTTTATGGGTGGTACCGTAGGGAGTCGAACCCCAAACCTTCGCATCCGTAGTGCGATGCTCTATCCAGTTGAGCTACGGAACCTTACCTAAAATTAGGAGTGCAAATATACTAATTTTTGGTAACTTGCAAGCCAGAAAAAACGAATTTATGCAACAAATAATTGAGGCTGCGTGGGCTAATCGCGAACTTCTTAAGGATAAACAAACCATTACAACTATTGAGAACGTGATAGAGGAGCTTGACAAGGGACGTTTACGTGTTGCGGAGCCCTTAGGAAATGGTAATTGGCAGGTGAACGAATGGGTTAAAAAGGCCGTAATTCTATATTTTCCTATTAGAAAAATGAACACCATCGAGGTAGGCCCTTTTGAATACCATGATAAAATGTCGCTTAAGCAAAATTATGCCGGTTTGGGTGTAAGAGTTGTACCCAATGCTGTTGCACGTTATGGTGCTTTTTTAGCAAGCGGAGTAATTATGATGCCGAGTTATGTAAATATTGGCGCTTATGTTGATAGCGGAACCATGGTTGATACCTGGGCTACCGTTGGGAGCTGTGCACAAATTGGAAAAAATGTTCATTTAAGTGGTGGTGTTGGAATTGGTGGCGTGCTAGAACCGGTTCAAGCTGCTCCTGTGATCATTGAAGACGATTGTTTTGTTGGAAGTCGTTGCATTGTGGTAGAAGGTGTACGTGTTGGAAAACAGGCTGTACTTGGCGCTAACGTTGTTCTTACAATGTCTACAAAAATTATTGATGTTACGGGCGATAAACCTATTGAAACAAAAGGCTACGTTCCCGAGAGAAGCGTTGTAATTCCCGGTTCTTACTCAAAAAAATTCAACGCTGGCGAATACAACGTTCCATGCGCATTGATCATCGGCAAACGAAAAGAAAGTACAGATCTAAAAACAAGTCTTAACGATACACTGAGAGAATACAACGTTGCTGTATAAAAACATACTCGTTATTCAAACCGCTTTTATTGGCGATGCTATCTTAGCTTCGTCCTTAGTTGAAAAACTTCACGCGAAATTTCCTGATGCTTCCATTTCTATTTTAGTGCGGAAAGGAAATGAAGGAAGTTACAACGCACATCCTTTTTTGAAAGAGGTATTGGTGTGGGATAAAACGGTGAGTAAATACGGCAATCTTTTCAAAATGTTTAAGACCATTCGCCGAAGAAAATTCGATCTTGTTGTGAATTGTCATCGTTTCGCGAGTTCAGGATTTTTAACTGCATTTTCCGGTGCACGTCACAAAGCCGGCTATAAGCAAACGCCATTTGCATACATGTTTGATCATGCACCCAAGCACACGTTTGGTGATGGTAAACATGAAACAGAACGTTATAACCAATTGATCTCTGATTTTACCGGACCCGAAGTGTTCAAGCCGAAAATTTATCCTTCGGTAACAGATCTTGAAAAAGTAAAACAATACATTAACGGCAATTATATGACCATGGCGCCGTCTTCAGTTTGGTTCACAAAACAATTGCCAATGCAAAAATGGGTAGAGTTGTGCGATCTAATTCCGGAAGCTACCATCATCTATCTCTTAGGAGGCAATTCTGATCATGCTATCTCAGAACTCATCATAAAGAATAGCGCGCACAAGAACATCGTTAATCTATGCGGAAAATTAAGCTTACTTCAATCAGCCGCATTGATGCAAAAAGCAAAAATGAATTATGTGAATGATAGCGCTCCCTTGCATCTGGCCTCAGCTACAAACTCACCGGTTACGGCGTTCTTTTGTTCTACTGTAAAAGAATTTGGATTTTATCCGTTAAGCGATAACAGCAAAGTTATTGACGCCGGAGAAATGGAATGCCGTCCTTGCGGTATGCACGGACATAAGGCTTGTCCGCTCGGACACTTCAACTGCTCAAAGCTCATTGATATTAAAAAAGCTGTCTGATCTTTTCGGCTGCATCAAAAAAACGTGAACATTTGCTCCACAGATGGCATGTTATTATAAAAACAAGCTTTTTCCACATAGATTAACTAGGGCCTTATGGAATAAGCTGAAAATCAAACGTTCGTGCGTCGCTTTTCTACGTTGTTCTGCTCTTTTAACGGTTTTTTGCAAGTTTCACACCCAATTGCGACCAGTTCACAAAAACTAGGATTTGTCAATATTAATTCATATCTTTGTATCCTTAAGTTGAAGATTGTATCTCAATCTATTGTTTTTCTCTAACAGAATTCGGTAAATTTTACAATTTCATATGAAGCGCGGTTATACGCACGTTGCGTGATAGCTTATTATAAATAAAACCGTTCGCCAGGCGAACACAAACAAAAAATGAAAAAAGGAACAGTAAAATTCTTTAACGAAACAAAAGGTTTCGGATTTATTAAAGAAGAAAGTGGACAAGAGATCTTTGTTCACGTAACAGGATTGAAACAAGAGATCCGTGAGAACGACGAAGTAGTATTTGACGTTGAAGAAGGCAAAAAAGGCTTAAACGCCGTAAATGTCAGCTTAGCATAATAAGACATAATGCAAGTAAAGCGGGCCAAAAGCCCGCTTTTTTTATTTCTAGACATTACTAATAAATTACTCATAATCAATGTTTTAGACCACTATCAACAATGTTAATTTGATGACTTTCCCCTCAAAAACCAAACATATACGTATCTTTGAATTCATTAAAAACCATGGCTACTTTTCACCCCCCGCGCTTTATTGACGCCGATAAGAACAAGGCACTTTTTTTTGCCACTTTACGTAAACGTGTTGACGCGTACTTCAAAGACAACGGCATTTCAAAACATTATAATGCGGAGATGGTTATTAAAACTATAGTTTTACTTGCCACTTACCTTGTTCCGTTTGTTCTGCTTTTAGTTCTTAAACCGGGGTTTGGCGTTTCGATGTTGTTATGGAGTATTATGGGCTTTGGTTTAGCGGGAATTGGGATGAGCATTATGCACGACGCCAATCACGGTGCATACACAGGGAGCCATCGCGCCAATTTTTGGTTAGGTAGCACTTTAAATATTTTGGGTGGATCAGTTTTCAATTGGAAATTACAACACAATGTATTGCACCACACTTATACCAACATCATTAATCTTGATGATGATATTGATGATAAACTGATTCTTCGCTTTTCGCCGCATACTGAAGTAAAATGGTATCATAAATTACAAATTGTTTACGCTTTCTTTTTTTACGGTATTCTTACGCTGTATTGGACCTTATTAAAAGATTTTATTCAATATAGTCGTTATACAAAAAGTGGCGTGAGCAAAACTACTCCGGAACAGAACCGTGTTATCTTCTTTAAGATCGTGCTTAGCAAGATCATTTATTTCTTTGCTATCATTTTTGTGCCTGTTTACTTTTTTGCCTTACCACTTTGGCAAGTTGTGATCGGATTTTTACTGATGCACTTTATCGGTGGACAGATACTAACACTCATTTTCCAATTGGCACACACCGTTGAAGGAACAACCCACCCTGTACCTGACGCTGATCTTACCATCGAGAATAACTGGGCAGTTCATCAAATGAATACAACAGTGAATTTCTCCCGTAAAAGCAAATTGATCTCTTGGTATGTTGGAGGATTGAATTTCCAGGTGGAACATCACTTGTTTCCAACCATTTGTCACGTTCACTACCCGGCGGTTTCGGAGATCGTAAAGAATACTGCGGAAGAATTTGGTGTACCTTATTTGGAGAATGAAACGTTTATGCAGGCAGTTGCCTCGCATATGAGAACCTTGCACAGATTTGGAAAATTACCTGACATTAACGAAGCACTCGCGTAAACCTTATTTTCGTTTTTAAACTTCCTGTATGATGAAAAAAATCTTATTACTGAGCCTATTGATAATTTCATTGAGCTCGTATTCACAAAATAAAAAGAAAGCCAGCTCGCCCGAAAAACACGCTGCACTTGCTAATACATTTGAAAAAGGACAAGTAGATGTGAACTTAGGAATAGGATTGCTCGCCAATCGCTACTACTATTATTCTGGGTCACGTATCAGTCCGCCCATTAATTTATCTATTGAGAAAGCGGTAACTGAGAATATAAGTGTTGGAGGGTTTTTAGCTTACGTTCGCTCCGTTTATAAGAACGCAGGATATTACACCTATTACGATAACAAAAGTAATAGTTGGATCTACGCCGGATATAATGATAAATTAACGGTAACCTACGGTATAGTTGGTGTTAGAGGCGCATTCCACCTGGCACAATATGTTCAGGTTGAAAATTTAGATCTTTATGGTGGTGCTATGTTAGGCTGGTCGTTCGCAAAATCTACCTATTACACAGATAACTCCAATGGACGAGCAAATCCTTATAGGACCAATGGCTATGGCGGATTGGTAGGAGGCTTTTATGTGGGTGGAAGGTATCGTTTTACGGATAGAATTGGTGTGTTTGGCGAACTAGGCTATGCACTTTCTTATGGTAATTTTGGTTTGAATCTTAAATTCTAATTAAATCTTCCGCAATAGCATTTGTTGTTAGAATTAATCGCTATTTTTAGAATAATTCTATAGAATGCTAAAATACCTTTGGATCCTTTTTTTTTGCTTTATCTCTTGTTTGGCTCATTCGCAACTTGAAGAGTTTAAGACTAACTATACGCCTTTATTATCTTCAGGCAAACTACCTGATATCTACACACGCTCTGCTTCCGAAAAAGCAAACGCCGACCTTACAGCCTTAAATAAAACAACGGGAGTAGCTAATCGCGCGGCCAAAGAAAAATTTTATCTCAACTCTAACTTTGGGCAAGACCGAATGCTTAGATCGGGGAAGCTATTATTCAATGACCCCATCTCTCAATACGTTAATAAAGTTGCCGACGAAGTTTTTAAGAATGATCCCGCCTTACGTAAACAGTTGCAGATCTTTATTGTAAAAAGCGATGTGGTAAACGCCTATTGCTTCGATAACGGGATCATTTTAGTAAACATGGGATTGATAGCCCAACTAGACAACGAGGCTCAATTAGCTTTCATTTTATCGCATGAAGCTTCGCACTTTGTAAAAAAACACTCTTTAGAAAGTTATATTTATAAAACAGGACGACGCGAGCGATTTACGACCAATGTAAGTTGGGATGAATATAAATACAACCAGGAGTCGGAATTAGAAGCTGACATTCAGGGCGTTAAATACTTCAAAGAAAGTAAGTATAGCTACAAAGGTATCACGGGCGCATTCAATGTTTTGAAATATTCCTATTTACCTTTTGATGAAATAGTTTTTGATAAGACCTTTTTTGAAGACTCGAATCTTGTTTTTCCGGGCGATTTCTTTTTAAAGCAAACCGCCCCAATTAAAAAAGATGAAGACTATGATGATTCAAAAAGCACTCATCCCAATATTAAAAAAAGAAAAGAAGCGGTTGGAAAAGAGCTAGGAGAATTTAGCGACGACGGAAGAGAAAAATTCATTGTAAGTCAAAATGAGTTCTACAAAGTGCGAGAAATGGCACGTTTTGAACTTTGCAAGATCGGTATCCTTGATCGCGATTACGCGGCCTGCGTTTACAGTTGCTACATGCTATTGAAGAAATACCCCAACAATGAATTCCTTAAAACAACACTTGGCAAAGCGCTTTTTGAAGTGGCCGCGCTTAAATCTCCTGAAAATTGGAATTATCACAAAACGTTGAGTTTGGACGTACTCGATAATTCGGAAAGCAAGAATGTTTATTATGATTTTGATACAAAAGAGGGAAACTCTCAGCAAGTTTATCACTTGTTGAACAAGATGAATTCCACACAATCAACCATCTTAGCATTAAATTACAATTGGAAACTCAGAAAAGACCTAAAGGAAAAGAATCCAACCGTTAATCGCTTGTGCGACTCACTTTTCGTTTTACTGGCTTTAAATAATGGTGTAGATATTTCTTATTTCAATAAAACCACTCGCTTGGAATACATCAATCAATTGAAAGGTGTGAAAACAGAGGGCGGTGATTCCCTTAAGAAACCGGTAAAACTAAGCTCGCTGGCGGATATTGACGAAGCTGAAAGCGATAGCAAAACAAAACGCATTGAAACAAATTCAGAGAACGTTATAAAAGAAACTGTGAATAAGGATAGTTTAGCAACCGCCAAGCTTGAAATGTATTTTGATAAATATGTTTTCGCTGACTTTTTAAACGACCCTGGCTTTGCAAGTAAATACAAGGCGGCTGTTGCGGTAAGCGATCAGGTAAAAGCCGATAGCAAGAAATTAAAACCGGCAGAGAACGTTACAAACAAAGGAGGTTTGGGGATACAAAAGATCGTGATCCTTGATCCTTTCTATTTGAAATTTGATCAGCGCAATGGCGGGAACATTCGTTATTTTGATTCTGATAAAAAATCAGAAGAATACAACGCTATATTAAAAGAGAACGCGCAATTGGCTGGTTTGGAATTTGACTATGTTGATTCAAAATCACTGAAGACAGAAGATATTGAAAGATATAACGACTATACTGTTTTCAATGACTGGATGGCTGAATTCCTGAACCATAATTTCAGTGCGAACTCTCTTGTTCTAAATAACGATGCTGCAAGTTTGTTACAGGAAAAATACAAAACAAAGTATGTACTTTGGACGGGTGTTATTAGCGTAAAAGTTCCAAAGCAACACATTGGTGGTGCTTTATTAGCTACGCTGCTGTTGTACCCTGCTCCGTTCACTATACCGTATTTGATAAAAAAAGAAGAGATCACTTATTATGTTGCTGTTTTGTATAATCTGCAAAATAATAAATTGCAATTCTATCAAACTGTAAATATGCGCATGTCTGACACCCGCGATTTTTTAAATTCGTTTGTGTATGACACCATGCTCAAAATAAAGAAAGATCCTAAGTATAAAAAGTAAAACAATGCGCTATTTAGCTACTATCATATTTATTGTTCTTAGCGTAAAGCTCAATTCGCAAATTGTTCCGGGCTACCAGGGAAAAAAAGGAATTATATCCTATAAGATCAGTATCTCTCCTGCCCTAACCCGTCCAACGTTCTTTAATAAAGTGCGGACCGATGATAATTATCCAAAGGCAGATGAAAGCGCTTTTGTTCCTTTTAATTTAACTCACGGCATTATGCTCGAACGTGTAACAGGCCGCAAATTCTCGTTCGCGTTTGAATATAATTTTATTGCCACCAAAGATTATATCAACTTCACACAAAAAACAAGAGATGGTCTTACCGGGGCTGAAGAAAACCACACGTTCTACAATGCGCAAATAAAACTGTTCGGTCATTATTTTGGAGGATCGCTGGTGTTTTATGGTAAACGCGCGCTTGCGCCGTATGGTAAATATTTTAAATTGAATGCGGGGCAAACCGTTACTTATTCATCATTTACACAAGCCAGTTATTCTACAACGCCAGCCAGTCAGGTTGTTCCTAGCCCTGTGTACACATTTGACACAAAAGGCGTACGCTACAGCTTATCGGCTGCGAGTATAGGGTTTGGTTTTGGAATGAATCGTATTTACAAAAATAAATTTGTAGTGAGTCGCGGAATAAATTATTCATTGATGTTAAGGCCCTATTACAACTCGGATAATGAACAGAACGCTTACGATGTGATGTTCAAACGAATGAGGGGGCATGATCTTCTAACGTTCTATATCAAAATAGGCTTCCTTACCTGATCACTTGCTTAGTTCACAAAATTCATTGTAGTCGGCAACGTAAACCTTTCCATTGAGGAACTTGAACATGGTAGCATTGTTGAATGTGATCAGACTCGGTTCAACGGCAGACTTCCATTTATTATCACCTGGATCCAAACAGTAAAGATAATTGTATCCCAAGGCATAAAGTCTTCCATTATAAACCTCCATATCCCAACAAGGTCCTGGTAAATTATTTGCGCCAACCGAAGCCCAGCCAGCTCCGTTAAATCTATTTACGTAGTTTCGAAACTGCGATCCGCTGCTGTTTCTAGTCATTGAGCCTGAAACATACAGTTGCCCATTGAACATGATCAGATCGGAACAATAATTATTAAAGCCTCCATAAGCTTCCATCCAACTTCCTCCGGTTGAACTCATAATAAAACCCTGAATATTCTGATTGGTGAGGAACCATTCGCCATTTACATAAGCCATTCTGCTGCTTCCGGTAGACGCATAGCTTCCAAAACCGAATGCTAACCCATTGGTTGCGGTATTGATCGTTAAAACGGGAGGGCACGTTGATAAATTGTAACTACCAAAATCTCCGGTGAACGAAATATCACTTCCAATTTCTTTGATGTCGTTTACGGCGCTGTTTACAGCAACAGTATAATCTATGAATATACTTGAAGGATCCTTTCGCGCAAAATAAATAGTAGGGCCGCCGGTGTACAAATATCCCCCAAAGTAGTGCTTACCATTGGAAGCTTGTAACATACACCTAATATCTGAACCTGAAGAAAACGTACTTGGATAAGGTGAAAATGAATTTGTATAAGCAGAGAACTGAACGATACCATTAGCAGTACAACTGAAGATGCTCGTACTATAAAAATTCCCTATAATGAATGCTTTTCCTTTATCTGTGCTATCCACTATAATGCCCTTGATCTGGGTATAAACGCCAGTGGCTAGCGTTTTTTTATTATGAAACAGATCTGCATTATACCCCGGTGGGTTATACGTTTCTTTTGTATAAGGCATGGGCTTTCCGGGTTCTGTTTTTTTACATTGCCAGAAACTTAAACAAAATGCAGAAATAAAGATGTATTTAAAAAATCTCACGTACTCAAATATAGTGAAATTTCTGAAAGCTTATTCTATGCCAAAATACGATAGTAAATGAGCTAACTCTGTATCATTACTGAACGACACTGTGAGTTTTCCTTTACCGTTTGCCCCGCGTTTAAACGTATAATTCTTAGCGAAGATAGCGTCGAGCTTTTTAGCAACCGCTTTGTCCTCTATAGACAATGGTTTTTCGTGACGCGTAACTTTTGGAGTTAATTTTATTTTCTCACCGCGAGCAAGGTCCTCAATTTGACGAACAGAAAGCTCTTGTTCTAAGGACAAAGCAAAAATAGCTAACTGACGATCTTCATTATCAATGTTGATCAATGCTTTGGCATGACCCATGGTAATATCGCGATCGCGTAATGCTTTTTGAATTGGTGCCGGTAATTTTAATAAACGAAGGAAATTTGTTACCGTACTACGTTGTTTTCCTACTTTTTCGCTCAATTGTTCTTGCGTAAGATTACACTCGTCGATCAAACGCTTGTAAGATAATGAAACTTCAATGGGATCAAGGTCTTCACGTTGAATATTCTCAACCAAAGCCATTTCCAACATTGCCTGATCATCAGCAACGCGAATGTATGCCGGAACTTCACGCAAGCCCGCCATTTGCGATGCACGGAAACGACGTTCACCTGAAATTAATTGGTAACGATCATATCCTAGTTTACGAACGGTTATAGGCTGAATGATACCATGCTGTTTGATGCTATCCGATAATTCCTGCAACGCAGTTTCTTCAAAATTACTGCGAGGTTGAAAAGGATTTGTTTCAATATCGGCGATCTTAATGGTAGAAACCGAGTTCACAGTAGGACTGCCTTCTCCAATTTTCTTAGTTGTAATATCTGTTTTGGCGTTCTCTAATAAAGCGCTTAATCCTCTTCCTAGTGCTGGTTTCTTACTCATTGTCATGTTTTATACTTCCTTCTTCTGTATTCTTACTATTGAATTCTTCCTTCCTATACTTAAATATCTTCACTTAATTCCTCTTCTTCGCTCACAGCCATTGTTCTGTTCTTATCTGTGATCTTGGTCATGCCGTTACGTTGCAATATTTCACGCGCTAAATTCAAGTAGCTATTTGCGCCTTTTCCTGCCACATCGTGCATGATGATCGTTTTTCCAAAGCTTGGGGCCTCTGCCAATTTTGTATTGCGATGGATCAAGGTATCAAATACCATATCCTGGAAATGCGTTTTCACTTCTTCCACAACTTGATTTGCTAAGCGCAAACGCCCGTCGTACATGGTTAACAACACACCTTCAATATCTAAACTTGTGTTCAAGTGAGTTTGAACGATCTTAATGGTTTGTAAAAGTTTACCCATTCCTTCCAAAGCAAAATATTCGCATTGTACAGGGATGATCACGCTATCAGCTGCGGATAACGAGTTGATCACAGTTAACCCCAATGAAGGACAACAATCCACAATGATGAAATCATATTTGTCCTTGATCTTATCCAAAGCTTTCTTCATCATGAATTCTCGATTGGTTAAATTCACCAATTCCAATTCAACACCAACAAGATCCGCGTTTGTAGGAAGCAACCACAAATTAGGGGTATCTGTTTTTAAGATCACATCTTTTGGGTGCATGCTATCAATAACGCACTCATACAAACCCGCTTTTACATTGGCAGGATCAATTCCTACTCCTGATGTAGCGTTTGATTGCGGATCGGCGTCGATCAATAATGTTTTGTACTCAAGTACAGCTAAACTTGCAGCTAAATTAATGGCCGAAGTTGTTTTTCCAACTCCGCCTTTTTGATTTGCTATCGCAATGATTTTTCCCATAGTATATCTCGTTTCTTTATTTTACTTTTTTAATGTTGCGCCAATTTCCATCAGCGTTAAGCTCTTGCCTGCTCTTTCAAATTTTGACACAGCTTCTTTGTGATCTATCTTAATGTATCCAAACGTATCATAATGCATTCCTATGATATCGTTACAGTTAATGAAGTCACAGCAAATGATGGCGTTCTCAGGTCCCATTGTAAAATTGTCACCAATTGGCAAGAACGCGAAATCAATTTGGCGGTAATCACCAATTAACTTCATATCGTAAGTGAGCGCCGTATCGCCCGCGTAATAAAAATTACCCTCATTACTTTCCACCACAAAACCCATTGGATTCCCACCATAAGTTCCGTCAGGCAGCCCACTGCTATGAACCGCAACCACACATTTTACGTTTCCAAAATCCAACTTCACTTTCCCACCAATATTCATAGGGTGAATATTCTCAACGCCTTGTTTACCTAACCATTCTGATATCTCAGCGTTGCAAATAACCTTCGCTTTTGTACGTTTTGCAAGAGCCACGGCATCAGCAATGTGATCTTGATGTCCGTGACTGATCAAAATGTAATCAGCGGGCACTTTATTCACATCAATATTCTTGGCCAGTTGGTTCGGAGTTATAAAGGGGTCAAATACAAGCTTTTTCCCGTTTACTTCAATACCAAAACATGAGTGACCGTAGTACGTAATATTCATAAAAATTAAAGGAATTCCTCGAAATTCCGTTTCTGTAAAGTTAACCGAATATGGGTATGAGACAGGGCATAGTTTTAAACAAGCCCGGGCATTTATGAGATACCTGTTGATAAATATTAACCGCTGTCAACAGGATAAATATGAACGACTTAAAATAAAAAAGGGGCCAAAAAGCCCCTTTTTTGAATGTTTTTTTGATCTAGTTATTCATACATCTTGTTGAATTCACGGATGGAGTTAGCGATCTCGTTAGGCTTGAAATAGAACTTGTCCATATCGCTCCAGATCATCGCCTGATCCTTCATATAAGGCTTTAATTCCTTCTTGTAGAACTTCTCGTTCAACTTCTTAAACTGACGCAGCTCGATAGTTGATTCATCTGCTTTACTGTCTTGGATATAGTAATCCGACATCACTGTTGGTGTACCCGCGATGCTGGTATTATAGCTCATTTCGGTAAAATTCAAACGTCCTCTTGTAAGGTAACGCATATAGAATTCGTTCCCATCCGCTGAATAAAGCATATAGTGTTTATCGCCATAACCGTAAGCTTTGGCTTTTTTGGTGGTAACCACGGCTACTTTTGCAACTCCCGGCGCTTTGAACAGGATCTGTTTGTAAAGATCGCCTTCGTTCTCAGGATTCACTTGGATCTCACCTCTAACGGTGTCATTTTTTGCCGTAACATAATACCCCGGCACCAATTCAGGAGCCATATGAGGGTCTTTTTTCTTTCCGGGCTGCGCTAAAGAAACAGTAGCGGCGCAAATAAAAACAAATGATAGTAGCTTTTTCATTTTATTGGTTTTAATTGTTGTAAATATAGATTTTTCCCCTGAAAAAAACCAATTATCATGCCAATTTAGGGTGACTAATATGCTAAAATTCTTTAAAAACTACTTATCCAGAGTAATTCTTCCCTGACGCCAGTAATCCACCATATCATACCAAGGAGCTTGGTAAACGTAAGAGCGCTGCAAAATATAATCGTTGTCGCTAAACGGGTTTTCGGTGCGATGAAAAATAAATTTTAAAGAATTTGCATCTGTTTCCAGACCGTATATCCAGATCTCTTCGCTCTTACTTCTGTAAACATTTCCAGGCTCACCAAAATTTACGTAGATCATACCTCTATCTGTTTTCCAGCCCTGTGTATAGCTCGTGTACATTTTGTTTGCTGTCTGAACTCTATTATAATATTTTTTTAATAGTTCTTTCGCGCGTTCGTTACTTCCACCAATAGCCAGCCAAAAATTATCAATACAGGTTTTCTTTTCAGTTGCATTCCTGCAATTCTCATACTCCACTTTATTCATGATATACCGCGTGCTTTGGATCATTTCGTTTACATCACTTATGGCAGGATAAGCTTTCTCAAACGTAAACATGGAAAGTCCTTCGGTTTGTTCGGAAGAAGTTCGCAAATGATAAAATCCTTTATGAGGCATCACGAGTTCTGCTCCTTTTTCTATTTTAAACGTAAAAGAACTATCAGGTTTGTATTTGAATTCATCCGGTTTTGTTGACGAGAACGGAGGAAGCGCGGGACCAAAATCTCTTAAAAAACAATCTACATTTACAACAGCGCCATTATTCATATTAGATTCGATACGGATCTTATCGCCGGCGAAAAAGTGATTCGTATAATTCACTCTGTTATCGCTTCCATACACTAAATAATATTGACCAACACCAGTATTTTTCTTGTTAATGGTGGTAGGATGCGAGTGTTTTACATTCTTGTAATTATCGATCACCCACAGATCGAGGTATGCAAAATTGGTAGGCTTTATTTTCAAACTAAAATAACCCTCCACAAATTTATCTTGTCCGATAGCCGGAAATTTAAATAACAAACCGTTTGAGCTGCTATCAATAATGGCGCGACTGTTGATATCGGGCAAAGCCTTACAAGAAACGATCAGGTTTGCGTAAAAATCCGGAGTCGTATCAATGCGTTTGAACATCAGATTTTCTGTACTCACGCGATAATATACACGAGTTAAACTATCATTCACGTGATAAACACGCACATCAATATCAACCTCGTCCTTTTCGCCGGCAAATACCTGATTTTTTTGAGGTTTTGAATTAAAACCCTTTACAGATCGGCAAGAGTGAACGAGCGCCAATGTACAAAGGCCCAATGCAAGAATTCCATATGCTAATATATTGCGGTTCACTAGGTAAAAATACGATTATTTATTTACTTGTTATGCCATGAAAACGTATATAACTACATAAAATTGTATACCTTTAATGCAATGAAAACAAGGTATTATTTATGGCGAATAGCGGGAGTTGTATTGATACTCGCGCTTGCGTTTGTTTTCTTTAAGATCGTCGTATATCTGCTTATTTCGGCCATCTTATTCCTCATCGGTGCACCACTCACAAAAAAAATGGAGTCGATAAAAATTCGCGGCAAACATATGCCCGACGCTTTATCGGCAGCGATCACTTTAGCGGCAATAGTTATGGTGGTGGTTGTTTTATTCAAGATGATCGTACCGCCGTTAATAAGCCAGGCCGATCTTTTATCGAATTTGAATTTTTACGATGTATTGCAAAATATCCTAACTCAATTTCCTGATATTGACAATGCCGTAAAAACGTACGGAAGCGCGCATGACTTGAAATTAGCCTTGTCGGCACAATTAGATTCATTTTTAAACTTCTCCAATATCAGTTGGGCAGTTGATCATACGTTTAGTTATACGTTGACCATTCTTGGAGGCACAGCCTGCGTATTATTCATCACATTTTTCTTTTTAAAGGACGAAAAATTGCTGAAGGACATTATTTTAGCATTTACGCCTAGCAACCAGGAAAATTCGGTACGCGATATTTTACGTACATCAAAAAAAATGCTGAGCAAATATTTTACCGCTTTATTTGTAGATATGCTTATTGTTGGCGTTTGCGCAGGAACATTAATGTGGATCCTGGGAATTGACAACGCTTTGATCATTGGATTCACAGCAGGACTTTTAAATATTATCCCCTACATTGGTTCGGTGATCACTATGATCGTGGCAATTTTTCTTGGTGTAAGTGGCTGTATAGCGCATGGAGATTATGTTTTGATCGCAGGAACCATTACAAAAACATTCCTGGGGCTACTAAGCATTAATTTGATCGATGGATTTTTGGTGCAGCCTTTTATTTTTTCAAATTCAGTAAAAGCGCATCCATTGGAGATATTTATTGTGACCTTAATGGCAGCAACCATTGGCGGCATCGCAGGCATGATAGTTGCCTTACCTGTTTACACCATTTTACGCATCGTAGCAAAAGAATTTCTTTCACATTATAAATTCTTCCAAAAACTTACAGCAAAAATAGACGATTGATATGCAAGCGACCCTGAAATTTTTAACCGCGCTAAAAAAGAACAACAACAAAGAGTGGTTTGACAAGAACAAAGACAAATATTTAGCTGCAAAAGCTGAATGCGAGGGTTTAATTGATAAACTTTTGGTTGGGATCTGGAAATTTGACAAACGCATTAGCAAAGATCTGAGAGGAAAAGATTATTTATTTAGAATTTACAAGGACGTTCGTTTCAGTAAGGATAAAACGCCATACAAAACAAACATGGGGGCCAGCGTGAGTCCGGGTGGGAAAAAAACGGCTATACCGGGTTATTACATTCACGTTGAGCCGAACGGAAGTTTTGTGGCAGGTGGTTTATACAATGCAGAACCGGATGTTTTAAAAGCCGTACGCCAGGAAATAGACTACAATGGTGAGAAATTTGTAAAGATCTTAAAGAGTAAACCCTTTAGTAATTATTACAAGAAATTGGATGAATGGGATGTATTGAAGAACGTTCCTAAAGGCTTTGAAAAGGATAATAAATACGCCGAATACCTAAAGCACAAACACTTTATTGTAAGCACGCCAATTAAGGACAAAGACCTTGAAAATCCTGCCAAATTGGTAGAAGCCATGAAGGCCATGCATCCTTTTATAGAATTCCTAAGGCAAGCCAGCGAAAAATAGGCCTGAAAATTCGTCTTAAATTCAAAAAAATTTGTACTTTTGGGGCCTCATTCACGGTAGATGTAGCTCAGTTGGTTAGAGCATCGGTTTGTGGTACCGAGGGTCGTGGGTTCGAATCCCATCATTTACCCAGATAATTATCCCGCCCCCTTCGGCGGGATTTTTTTATCTCCTTCTTTTTGCCACGGAGACGCAAAGGCACAGAGATTCACAGTGTAACTCAGTGTCTCCGCGCCGCCGTGGCTATTAAAAAACCATAATCAAATACAATAACTTTTACTTACTTTAGTTCTTACTTTATGTTACAAAAGGTCATACAAAGTTTATTCACCAAAGGAAGTGTGGCGGTGGTGAATTTTCTGATCTTAATTGTTACCTCAAAATACCTGGGTATCTCAACTCGCGGCGATATTGGCATTATTATGCTCAATCTTGCCATTATTCAAATGATCAATGAGATCTACACCGGTTATAGTTTGGTACATTTTATCGCCAAATACAACATCAACAAGATCTATTTGAGGTATTGCTTTTACATTGATCAGCACCATTATTACTAACGGAACATTATTCCTTCTGAATAAACAACCAAGCAATTATGCCTGGCTATTTTTCATAGTTTCGATCATAGTGATCTTAAATACATTCAACTGCGTGATCATTCTTGCTAAAGAATATTACCGCATGTACAATTTCCTGAGTTTCTTTCAACCGGTTTTATTGCTGGCAGGAATTTTTGTATTCACTAATGTTTATGGCAACTACACGTTTGATTCGTACGTGTGGCCGCTTATTATTTCTTTCACTTTTTCGTTTGTGATCTCTTCTTACTTTGTGATCATTTATATTTTGAAAGGCGATCAAAAAGAAGAATTCGAAATCAAGAGTATTCTGAAGAATGGTTTGTATTGCCAGGCCGGTGTGCTGATGTATTTACTAAGCGGACGTTTGAGTTATTATCTCTTGGAGACAAAACCTGATGTTGGGCTCTACTCTACAGCTTCATCATTAATAGAAGCCGTATTGATCATCACAAATGCCGTTACTCCTATTCTGCTTTCACGTGTGGCAATACTTGGCAAAACCGATAATAGCATCAAGCTTACGCTCGTATTCGCGAAATTATGTTTTGGTTTAAGTGTTTTTGCGGTTGCCGTTATCTATTTGTTGCCTGTGCAAGTTTTTACTTATCTATTAGGAGATACTTTTGTTCAAAGTAAACATATCATGCTCCTGTTGTCTCCGGGCATTATTTTTCTGAGCTTCTCCGGAATTATCTCGCATTATTTTTCGGGAATTGGAAACATCAAAATGGTGAGCTTCTATAATTTCTTTGGATTCGCTGCAACTTTAGTGCTTGCCCCATTTCTTATCAGTAAGCACGGAATTCTTGGAGCGGCTATCACAACAAACGTAGCTTACTTCATCACATTTGTGGCTTCAACTATTGTATTCTTAAAAGTAACGCGTACGCCATTCCTAAGTCTTTTCAACTTCAAGAATGACATTAAAGAATTAAAATCTGTTTTTTCAGGCGACTAATCGCACTACGTATCCAATTACCATCAGTACTACTGAAAGTATGAACCCATACATGGCATACTGTCCACCATTCTTAAATTTGAACATCAAATGTGTAGCGGTAAGCAATAAAGTACATATATAAGGTATAAGCGCAGGGAAAAGTTTAATAGAAAGAAGCATTTCACCCCTTAATAAAGCAATGAATGCCCGCTGTATTCCACAGCCCGGGCATTCAATATTAAAGTATGTTACGAAGACACATGAACCCATGTGCGCTTCTAACCAATCGATCATTAACGGAAGTTACCCCAAGGCATAGCGGTTAACGCAGCGCCAAGTACCAACACATAAACGATTAGGAAGATCACGTACAGTGAACTTAAACAAAGTCCAATGATACCGCAAACGCGTCCCGCTTTTAAGTTCTTCAATGAACTTTCGGTGTAAGCGCTAGGATTTGCAGCATACGCAGCAAGATCTTTTTTTGCCAGTACTAAAGTGATGATACCGCACACGATACCAACAATACCGTAGCAAAAGCATCCCGGAAAAATTGAGCATATCCCCAAAACCAGCACTGCTACTGCGTTTGGAAGGTTTTTTGGTGCACCAAAATTGGTTCCCGTGTTTGTATTTACCGGATTGTTACTCTGAGGGTTATTGATATTATCCATAGTTGTTTTTTAATGTGAACTCTAAAGTAATGGATTTTTTAGGAATATGAAAATCAAAACTAATTAACAAAAAACGGTTACTAATTAAGTACCCAAAAAAGCGAACCTTTATTTTTTTAGCCCGTAAACACATACAACAAAGAGCTCCAACACCCTAAAACCCTCGCCAAACAAGCGTTTCAGAGGACCGGTGCGTAGAGCATTGATATACCACTAAACAAAAAACCAATTGTTATAATGAAAGCACAAACCTTGAAAATCGACACGTTAAAAGCATTTATGAGGAAATTACTAACCTGCTTAAAACTCATTTCCTATGAAAACAAAATTTTACATTATCAGCCTATTGGCATTTATCATTCAGGCAATGGTAAAAGGCCAAACACCCGCCAACCAGATCCAAACATTTGAGTACTGGAAAGGTTACGCAAATAAACACAACTGGACCTTGCCCGAAAAGGAAGAATTCCTTAAGGCAAAACAGCGTGAAATGAGTGAGCCAAAAGCTCCCACTCAGATTACGCAAAATAATATAAGACCGGCATTCACTCCGAATGCTCAGGCCCAGGCTGCGGGATGTAATAACATCGATTTTGAAGGAGGCAGCACAACAGGTTGGTCATTAACCTGCGGATTTCACCCCATATATAATGCAACAGGCTGCTGCCCTAACCCGGGCGGACAACAGTTAATTACTGCGGCAACAAATGCGAACCTATTGGATCCCTTTGGTGGCTTCCCAATAGTTGCGCCCGGTGGTAATTTTTCGCTGCGATTGGGTGATAATAATGTCAATGGACAAGCCGATCGCATCTCACAAACATTCTTTGTGACTCCGCAAAATGCAAACTTCACGTATAAATACGCAGTGGTATTTGAAGATCCGGGACACACCACAGCCGAACAACCTTCCTTTGTAGTGGAAATGATTGACTCTTTAAATAATGCCATTCCATGCACCTATTATAATGTAGCAGCAGGACAAAACATTCCCGGGTTCATTCAAGGCCCCGGAAATGTGGTTTACAAGCCTTGGACAAGTGTTGTTGTTGACCTTACAAATTATATTGGACAAAACGTTACCATTCGTTTTACAACGTATGATTGCGCTTTAGGCGGGCATTTTGGTTACGCTTATATAGACGGACAATGCGCGGCATTTACTACAGGAAATTCATTTAGTATGTGCGCAGGCTCTTACAGCGCTATTTGTGGTCCTGCAGGTTTTGGTTCGTATACTTGGAATGGCCCGAACGTAACAAACGTAACAACACAATGTATCAATGCAACGGCAGCAGGAGTTTACTCTTGTGCAACAACAATGATGACCAATTGTCAAGGTCCAACATTTACTTACACAGTTGTAAATTATCCAAATCCTGTAGTGAGTTTTAATCCGCAAAGTGCAAATCCTTGCGCAATAAACATTACTTATAATAATACATCAAGTATCGCTTCGGGAAATATTGTTTCCTACGCATGGAATCTTGGAAATAATACAACATCAAATCTTGCAAGCCCTTCGGTAACTTATCCGGGTTACGGAACATATAATGTAAGCTTAACAGCTACTTCCAATTTTGGATGCACTAACACAGCAGTGAGCAGCATCACTATTCACCCCGATCCTGTTCCTTCGTTTACTGTGAACGAAGTTTGCCAGGGGGCGCAATCTAATTTCGTGAATACATCTACAATTCCTTCGGGGAATATAGCATCGTACAGTTGGAGTTTAAATTCTCAAACAACTAACGTGAGTAATCCCGCAACCGTTTATACTTCGGCAGGACAATTTGTTGTAACATTAACCGCGGTGAGTAACATGGGATGTATTGCAAGTTATAGCGGTTGGGCATATGTAAATCCACTACCTGTGGTAAGTTTTACAGCAACCGATCCTTGCCCGGGAAATCCAAATGGATTCACAAATCAAACAACAATTAGCGCCGGCAATATCATCAACTATGTTTGGAATTTCAACGGTTTTACTAGTACCGCACAAAATCCTAATTATACATTCCCCGGCGCGGGAACATACAACGTGCAGTTAACCGCTATCAGTGATAAGAATTGCATTAATACAAGTATACAAACAGTAACTGTGCATTCTCTACCGGTAGCGAGTTTCAATATTCCAAATGCTTGCGCCATGAATCAATTGAACATCACCAATAATAGTAGTGTTCAAAATGCTCAGTTGACCTCATTCTTATGGACATTTAACCAAAACTCAGCTGCGTTTGTGCACACACCAACTTACTTCTACTCTTCTCCGGGAACTTATACCGTGAGTTTAACAGTATACTCAAATTTTGGTTGCGGTGCTATCACTACAAAAACAGTTAGTGTTTACGCTGTACCACAAGTAGGATTTACAACTAATGCTGCTTGTTTGAATCAACAAACGCAATTCAATAATTCAACTATCATTAGCAGCGGCTATGTTGCAAAATGGCGTTGGGATTTTGAAAATGACGGAAATTGGGATGATACAGTTACTGTGAGCCCATCAAAAGTTTATCCGACCGATGGAAACTTCAATGCGAAATTAATGGCGGTATCAAACAATGGATGCCCAAGTAATATTGTAAATCCTGTAGTTGTTCATCCAAATCCAAAAGCCGATTTTAAATCGAGTCCAACATGCTTGGGCGATCTCACTCAATTCACAAACAACTCTAGCTCTAGTACCGGAAATATTTCGTCTTATGCATGGCAATATTACGGAGATGGAAATGTTCAGAACGTTTACTCATACGCTCAACACACCTATTCTGCCAGCGGCGTGTATTTAGTAAAACTGGAGGTGCAAAATGAATTTGGTTGTTCTAATGTGATGAGCAAAGCGGTTTCAGTAAATCCGAAACCGATTCCAATGTTCACTTCAAGTCAACCTAAAGGATGCGACAAAGTTTGCACAACCTTTACGAATCAATCTACCATTGCCACCGGAAAAATTGCAACATATCAGTGGTTATTTGGAGATAATTCTCAACCACAATACTCCAAAGACGCAACACACTGTTATGGTCCTGGTCATTACAACGTAACTTTAAAACTGGTAAGTGATAGTGGCTGTATGGCTTCTTACATTTACCAAGACGCGGTTGAAGTTTATGCAAGTCCTATTGCAGATTTTATGGCCGATCCTCAGGAAGTAGATGACTTAGAACCAATTTGCAATGTGACCAGCAAGGCTACCGGCGCGGATGAAACCAAATACTACATTAACGACGGAGGAATTTATTTGGTGAAAGATTTTACGCACACCTTCACCAAATTGGAAACGCAAGCACCGGTGATCTTCCAAATAGTGACCAATAAATTTGGTTGCTCTGATACGATCTCCAAAATTTTGAAGATCAAACAATCGTACGCCATCTTTGTTCCAAATACGTTTACACCAAATGATGATGGTAAAAATGATGGATTTAAAGCCAAGGGCTATAACATTGTTCAATTTCATATGACCATTTACGATCGTTGGGGACATAAAGTGTTTGAAACGGACAACATGGATAATGCCTGGGATGGCACCACAAGAAATAGTGATGAAGCTATTAAAGACGATGTTTATGTTTGGAAAGCCAGCGTAGTTGACGTAAACAACAAAAACCACGACCTGGTTGGTCACGTAACTTTATTAAAATAAAACTAAGCCGCTGGTGCGGATCTGCGATCCGTGCTCGGCTTTAAATGGAACTAAATTATTAAACATATAAGCCCTCTGCCTTTAGACATCACCGACCGAGGTCGTTCATTTCTGAGGGATTACAGAGGGCTGCATTTTTCAACCGCCAGACGAACTGCCAAGCGTGTCACACTGAGTCCTTCGACTTCGCTCAGGATAAACTCCGTTGAAGGGTGCTTCGAAAAAATAAAACAGAATGACGACAAAGAACTCCATACTCTATTTTATTGTTGCTTGCTTAACCTCCTTAGTTTTTGGGATCTATTGGTTTGATATCATTGACTACATAAAGAACAACTCCGAAATGATCTTCAATCACAAAGGAAAGGTGTTGCTGTTTTTAGTGAACTCCATTTTTGTATATAGTGTAACTGCTGCTACCTTAAGATCAAAAACGAATTGGAGTTTAAAAGTGTTACATGTGCTTTTGGCTGTTACGTGGAGTTATCTTTTATTGAAGCACATGTTCACGTTTGGGTTGCTAAGTTAGAGCAATTTAACCATGCTTCGACAAGCTCAGCATAAACTCGCGCTCCGCTTCACAGAGGTTTGCACAGAGGACACAGAGGCAGATTAGAAAGTTGGGACGCCTAAAATAAAGGACACGGAGAAGACCTTCGGTCTTTCTGTATGTTTTATAGAATGAATTATTTGCAAAACCTGTACTTAGACGATGTCACCCTGAGCGGAGTCGAAGGGTTTTGAATACAGTCATAGAGAATAAAAAAAATCCCGCCTTTTGAGCGGGATCTTTTATCAACATTTCAAATTATCAATTTTGTTTCACCATTTTCTTCGTATCCATCGTCATTCCGTCAACGATCAAGCTGTACATATACAATCCGTTTGAAAGATCATTTGCGAATACGTTCACTTGTCCGCGACCTTTTTTAGTGATATCCACCGTTTTGATGATCTTTCCATCAACCGTTTTGAAGATCAATTGTGCAAAGCCATATTTCTCGGGAACATTGTACGTAATTGTTGTTTGCTCAGCAAAAGGATTTGGAACGTTTTGATTCAACACGATCATATCCACGTCACTTAAGTTCACGTTGATCTGTGTTAACGATTTTGGATCGGCTCCTGTGATTCCGGTTTGGCGTGCTGCGCTATTTGAACAACACGAAGCGACGTTTTGTGAAAGTGCCTGAATTGTGCTATCCATTTTCTGAATTTGCTTTTGTTGTTCTTGTATAGCCGAAACCAAATAGGGAATAAGCTCTGAATAAGCCACAGACTTTATGCCATTATTAGATGTTCTCACCAACTGAGGAATTACAGTATCAACTTCCTGAGCTATAAATCCAGCATGTGTGCCATTCATAAGAGAATCACTTACTGTATTCCATTTAAATGTTACCGGTCGCAAATTTTTTACTTTATTCAATGAGTTCGGCAATGTTGTTACTGTATTTTTTAAGGTAATATCAGAACCCGTATATCCTCCAGTTGACCACGTTACTCCATTTACGTTAAGCAATCCTCCGTTTGTTTGTGGCACAGGGTAACCAAAACTAATAAATCCCCCATTTTGCGGAACATAAAGTGCATAATTATTTATAATGCCGCAATTTCCAGAAAATGGTGCTTCAAACCAACCTCCAACGCGATATTGATCTCCAGTTGTATTATTTGGTGTATTCACAATACCTTTTATTGCCACAACGGGAACTGGATTATTACAAGGACCTAAATCATTATTTTCAACCAGTAAACCCATTGAACCGGCAACTGAACCCGAACTTTGTTCAACATGCAATTTTGCTTGGGGTAAACACAAGTTAGCTCCGGTTAATCCAATACCAACATTATTTACAACTGTACCTGTATTATTTCCACTAAATAAATAATTAAACCCTCCTAGAGGTATTTCCCATGAATTTGTTAATGCCGGCGGATTAGTCCCACAAACTCCTCCCAAACCACCAGTTGCAGGCAAATTGGTTAATATAACATCGCCAGCGACGTCAACAGCTAGAACTTTATTAAAAGGATTAGCTTGAGCTACTGGATTGTTCGCTAAATCAGTCAAGCGCAATCCACTCACATTACCGGGAGTTCCATTATTAATTTCCAACTGATTTCCTGGCGCGCAGTTAATCGCTTTTCCAATACCAACTCTTCCTAGGCCATTCGTCGCTTCACTAAAAACAAAATGATTGCCGTTTAAAGGCACTTCGCGATTATTTGTAAGTGCTGCTAAACCTACCGTAGCGCTATTACAAGTTCCACCTAATTGAACTATCCCGCCAGAAACACTCACCCCGTTATTCGCTTGTGAAATTCCGCCTCCAGGAACATAGATCACGTCACCACTTGCATCAACCGTCAGAACGCCAAGACCAGGATTTACCTGGGTCGGGCTAGCGCTAGTTAAACGAGTTAAGCGCAACCCACTTGTGTTTGGATTAGCAACACCGTTGTCAATTTCCAGTTTATTACCAGGAGCGCAACCCGGAATGCCGATACCAACTCGATTTGTCGCGCCAACGCCCTGACCACTAAAAATAAAATTAAAATTATTCAATGGTACAACCCTGCTATTAAGTAAGTTTGCAAGTGCAACAGATGGTGAACCACACGTAGCTCCCAATTGAACGGTACCATTTACAACACTTAATCCATTATTTGCAGCACCCAAAGTACGGATCAATACCACATCTCCATTCTTATCTGTACTTAAAACTTTAGTAGGATCAATTTCGTTTAATACAGTTGGCGCAATAACTAAGTCTCGCGAAGTGCAATATGTAAATCTCAAACCGCTTGCTCCCCCAATATTTGATCCAAACCAATTCGGATTTCCAATTGGGTTGCCTGCGGGATTGTAATACGGATCAATCGCATCAGCAGTTATTTCGATCCGATTATTTGGACGTCGCTCTGGGGTGGGCGGATTTCCAGTAAATAGGGCTGACCCTATTCGCAAACGACCATTAGCAGCCATATACATATACAAGGTATTATTTGGATTTGCATTTTGCCAACCAAAAATAGGGCGGTTTACTATAGCCTGATTTGGTTGAGGAGATACAGGGCCAGGAATATTACTATTAATTATCCAGTCGCGACCAACATTAAACCGCATTACCGGCTCCAGAACATTTATATCCGCTGCTGCATTTATACCAGCAAGCAGTTCCAGGGCAACGCCAGTTTGCGCCGGTTGATTTAGATTTCCAAAAACACCCGGCAAAAATTGATTAGACAGTCCCGTTAAGTTCATCATCCCCATTTGAACGTTCGGCGCAAGTCCACTTGCAGGAACATTAGAAGTAGCATATATATCGTCCGGCTTTGCCATAAAAAATTCTTCACCTCCATTGAACGCGGGAGTTACCATCTCAATATGGGATCTTGGATTAGGCTTATTCAATCCTATGTAGCCATCGTTTGAACGACCTGGCGTGGGCAACGGAGTAATTGTTCCATTTTGCAGGCGGAACCATTCGTATGGCAAAGTTTGTGCGCTGTGTGCGTTTGGAGCTAACATTATTAGCGGTGCTGGTTGATATTGTAAAAGATTTACATCACCATTTGCAGGGCCACTTAAATTACTGGTATTACCAATAGCAAAACCATTAGTAGGCCCAGGCCCTGTTAAGCTATTTGTGAACCGAATGTAGGTGTTATTATTTGCTACGCCGGTTTGATGTATATGTAAACGAGACTGTGGTGCGAATCCGGCGGGCAAATTATTACCAAGAGCCAGACGCCCCCCGGCTTGGCCCGCACCGCCGTTATCGAGAAACATACGATTAAAACCGTTCGTACTAAAAGTTATTTGTTGGTTGCCCTGATGCTCAATGCGAAGTGGAACCGTTACAAGAGGATTCCATCCAACATACCACGCCGGACTGTTTCCAATATTGACATTTGTTGGAATAGATACTTGAGACTCAAGTCTTCCGAAAAAGGAAATTAAAACTATACAAAGAGTAACTTTTACTTTCATCATTTTATTTTTTACTTGTTTATAATTAGCCTTCTTATCGAGGAATTTGTATCACTTTTAATTTTGATGATGTATACACCATTATTTAAACTCGATAGGTCTATAGTAGAGCGTTCCCCCGCAAATTCTAGAATGCGAAGCCCTGAAATATTATATATTTGAATCTTCGAATCCCTATCAAGATTTCGGAAATGTACTAAACCTTCTGTCGGATTAGGGAATATTTGCATTGCTCCGACATCGGCGGTTTCAATTACTGAAACGTCCAATCCCAAAAGCGAATCGGAAGAAAGAGCTACTTTATCGATAAAATAATACGATTGCTGATTGTATTGTCCAGTGCTAATTGTGTCGGTATTGGCGTCATCAAAAAAATTCCCTAACATCATGTATTGATAAGTTGAGTCTGAAATAAACGAGCCAGATATCTTCACCCAGTTCAAAGAATCAACCACTTTCTGGGGACAAGAATACACTACCGTGTTTAAAATTGGTACTGGTGTTGATACGGAAAACTGGTTTTTAGAAAACTTAATCCCAAGGTTGTTTGTCGCCAACTCAAAAGCTTGAACCCCACTGTAACTAACATAAAAAGAGAAAAAATATTTAATTCCTACTGTAAGATTTGCCACCAATTGACACCCTATTATTTCTCGATAATTGGGGCCAAATCCAGAGTTGTCGTATGTCGCTATCCCAACGTAAGCATTTCCGTCAAAAGGTTCCTGATACCCAACACCTACACTTGGTGGAAAAATTCCGTTAGTACTTGAGCACTTATTAAAATAATCCGGTGAAGCTCTAAAAGAACTCCAACCTTGACATTTATTTAGTTGATCAAGGGAATTAGGGCATGAAGAATACGTTTCAAAGCTTGGGTTTGGCACCAAATTAGTTTGACTATATGAATAATTCCAAATCAATATTGAAAATATAAAAATTATCTTTTTCATTTCGATCTTTGCGATTTGACGCATTAATCTAATTTACAAAATTTTTGCTTAGTAACAAAGTGCTTAAGTGCGGAACCGATACAGTTCTAAAGAGGCAATTCAAACATAAACCAAAAAATCAATGAAACAAACTAATCAGCCTGTTGGTTCTTATTACAAATGTTGATAAGCCGAGAAATTTGTAGTGGATTCCACTACAAATAAAAAGTGAAAGCCCTCATTTTCAGAGGGCTTTTCGTTGTTGATAATTTACTGTTTTAAGTTTTCAGAAACGCTTCGACTACGCTCAGCGTGACACGGCATGTAGTACACTTAACTATTCACAATCTCTCTTATCTTATTCAACTCCGCAACAACCAGTTTACGTTTCGCTTGAAATTCTTCAATACGTTGTTTTTCGTTAGCAATTTTATCGGCTGCTTCTTTTAATAAAGGATTATCTCCTTTAGAACTTTTGAAGAAACCTAAGTTGTTCTCGTACGTGCGGATAGAATTATTGATATCGTCAATTTGTTTTTTCAAGAAATCTGCTTCTTTGCCCAAAAGATCTTTGGCGTTATCAGAAGCGATCATGCGATCTAATTTGGTTTGGTATTGAATCACCGCTTTTTCTTTTTTGCTTAGATCAAGTGCATTGTACAATTCATCCAAACGATTATAGAAAGCGTCATTTAAACGTTTCTTTTCTTTTAAGGGTACCATACCCTTCGCATTCCATTCTGAAGCAAATTCTTTTAAAGCATGTTTGTTAGCGCCGGCGTCTGCTCCCAATTGGAAGGCAGTGATCTTAGCGATCACTTCTTCCTTCTCCTTCATATTTCCTTCGTAAGAGGCATCTAATTGCTCATAGTACGCTTTACGAGCATCAAAGAACACGTTACAAGCTTTTCTAAAGCGGGCAAATAATTTCGGCTCTTCTTTATCGCCATTGCTTGGATACTTTTTCCAATCTTCCTGCAAACGGATCAAATTATTGGCGGTCTTTTGCCAATCGTTGCTGGTTTGCATAGCTTCCGCTTTTGCAATGATGTTCATCTTGATCTCGCGGTTATCTTTGAATTTCTCGTGTAAACCGGCAAAGAATTCCTTCTTCGTATCAAAGAATTTATCGCAATACTCTCTAAACTCCGCCCAAACTTTTTCGTTATCCTTTTCGGTAGTGCGACCAATAGATTTCCATTGATTTTGAATAGCGATCACTTCATTGGTCTTTGCATTCCATGCTGAAGCCGACTTCAATTCCAAATTGTCGGTAAGCTCCTTAATTTTCTCAATGAGATCCTGCTTGGCTTTTAAATTATTCTCTTTCTTCTCTTCTAAATTCTTGTAATAACCTTTTATTTTTCCGTAGGTCTCATCCAAAGCAGCACGGTAAGAAGCTTTTAATTCTTCCCACTTCTCGTTTGGCACCGGACCAATTTCTTCCCATTCATTACGGAAGGTTTTAATAGAATGCTCCGACTCCTTAATGCTATCGGTGTTTTGCAAGCTTTTGATCTTGGTGATCACCTCTTGTTTCAATTCATAATTTCTTTTAAGGTCATGCTCCTGCAGATCACGATAGATCTTAAGGTTATAATAAAAATCTTCTACAGCTTTACTGTAGTCTGCCTGAACTTCCTTGTATTTATGAGAAGAAACCGAGCCTGATTCTTTCCATTGACCTTGCAGTTCCTGCAGTTTCTTTATAGCAGCTCCAACATTCTCGCTTAATTTGCTTAGGTCGCTGATCTTTGAAATGATCTCTTTACGAACCTCCAGGTTCTTCTCTTGATTCTTAGCTTCACGCTCATCACTTTCCTTCTTAAGCTTCTTATAACGCTCCAAAAGACTTTCGAATTTATTGTCTTCTTCCTGTTTCTCATATGTGAATTCCTTCACACGTCCTCCCTCATCAATAAATTGCTGTTTGGCATGTTCAAATTCCATGCTCCACACTTTTTGATACTCTTTTTGCAATGCGCGCACCTCAAGAGCAACTTCACCTGCTTCTTTCGTAAGCAGTTCTTCCAATTTTGCGATCAATTCTGTTTTCATCGTTGTTAGTTTTACACATTTAATCTCCCGAAAAAATGTGTATACCAAATTTATTCAATTTTTTAATTGAAACAAAATTCCTAACCTAATAATAACAGTAGGAAAAAAGGCCAAAAATTTGGTAGTTACAATAAAAGTATTAGTAATTTATTGGTATACGATCCTCCGAATTTCCGCGCCTACTTTACACAGGTAAATTCCCTTTGGCAATTTCTCAAGGGAAAATTGTTGTTCATTGTCAGAAATAGAATTCAAATATTCTACATCCACCATTTTTCCAAGAAGATCATAAAAAACAATTTCTTGTTTTGGGTCATTTGTCCAAACAATCACTCTTCCATGAGTAGGATTTGGCTTTACAATAATTGAATTTACTTTGTTATTTTCCGCTAATCCAACATTACAACTCGCCGCTAATATTTGTGATACCAAAGAGCTTCTCCGATGATTAAAGAATGATTTGAGTCCTGCGATATCCGGATTACCCGGATTAGTTGGCACATTGATCGACGTATCAATATTCGTATCAAATTGAGTATTTGTAAAGAACTTATTTGGATCGGCATACACATCTGCTTTGATGGCGTTTTTTATACTGTCGATACGCGGAAACCAATACGATTGCAAGAAATGGAAACCGGTGAGCCAACACACCTCGGCTATATATCCATTATATACTGTAGTATTTGAAAGCGATTTATTACACAAAGGGCGATTGTTTGGTCCGCCGCCGGTATAGCTCAAAGACATATTCTCAATTTGAGTAAGACTCATACCTTGTGTAAAATTCCCAAAAGCCTCGTTCACATCCCAGGTGATCCAATTGAATTTATCAGTGAGACTATCATGATAGACAAAATAATTATGTCCACTCCCTATATAAGAATCCAGATTTGCGAAAATATTGCTAGCTGCCCAGGCACGTAAAAATGGTGTTACTTGCAGTACTTTATTCAATGAATCCTGGTACGACGTAGGAGAATTATTTATTTTATCGATAAAGTACACAAGATCCGTCCAATTATTGGCAGTCTCATTAGTTTTAAGTTCATATTTGGTTGTATACGTACTCACGCTAGAACCAAGCCACTTAAGATCACCAGAAGGATCGCCTTTAAATAAATTTCCCTTGTCGTCAGAAAAACGATCGTCCAAAAAATCCTTGTTTATTTCTTCCACCATCATGTACAATCCCCAATACGTATTATTGAGGTAAACTTTAGCATACGTACAACGCGGTGCCGGAATTCCCGCCCTATTGCAAAAATCAAGCATTATCTTCTCGCGCATAAAGGTTGGATCTTTAAACCCGTTATTCAAATTCAATTTTTTTAAACCATCAATATCTTGTCCGACCACCCAATTATTAAAATCAAGCTTGAAAGACTTCTTTTGACTTGGATTATTGTAAGATGAATTCCCTTTGAATTTTACGCCTGAGGTTGGAAGCGATGTTCCGTCAATGATGATATTACATTTGATATATACATCCGCTGCATACCCCGCAATAAGGGAATCCCAGTAGCTGGTTTGGGTAAAATTCAAATTAATGGTGTGAATAGTTGCGGAACCAAAAAGCACATCGCCTTTGGTATTTTGCGCAAATGAAACTAAACTTAAACTGAATAAAAGAGCAAGTAATCGTGATCTCATGTTATTAATTTTGTATTTAAAGATACAAAAAAGAAGCAGAAATCAAAACCTACTTCATGTACTTCTGTTTTGCTTCGGTAAACGAAGGGAAATTATTATAATGCCATTGCATTTGCACGGTAGCATCCTTCATCAGCATTAAACCGGGGTTACTCCTGATCAT
The DNA here is from genome assembly GCA_044229315.1 of Bacteroidia bacterium. Classification (GTDB taxonomy): domain Bacteria; phylum Bacteroidota; class Bacteroidia; order B-17B0; family Aurantibacillaceae; genus Aurantibacillus. The sequence continues at coordinate 928,769 of JBGATG010000001.1, read as the reverse complement.
GGTCTTTAATACAGTTTGATCTACCATGTAGAAATCGTATAAGGCATTGTGTTTATGTTTGAACGCGTCAATTTCTTTTGGTCCCGACGAAGTTAAAGCGATAAAAGGAACTTTTTCCATTTGTGCCAATTTATAGAAATCATTTATTTTAGCGTGTAGGCCTGCATCATCATCGGTTTTTGCAAGATCGTAGGCTACTAACCAGTAATTATAGGTCTTGATATTCAAAATAGAATCCGTTACCACCATTCCGTCGATATTGGTAATATTCAGATCGGTGATCTTTGGCGCGTTGATCGCTTCAGAAACAAGGGTTGTAACCATCGTGTCAAATTTCCAAACTAAAGTGTCTTCCCAAATCTTCGATTTCATATAATCGTCCTGAGTCATTTCTTTTTTCACCGAATTATCTTTCACTTTTTCGTACACCATGAGGGTTTGATAAACTGCATCCTTATACCCTGCTCCTTTTTCCATGTTCTTACGGAGATTATCTCCAACCTTATATGCACGAAAATCAAATACAGGAAGATTACGATAGGTGTAAATTGGGAACCAAAAAGAAGCGATAAATCCAACCCCGGCAAAGGTAGCAGTGAGCATTGGCGAGCCGATCTCATTGATATTTTCTTTACCCGAAATTAAAACCGTAATAAGAACCATTAATACAACGTCTTTCCAGAAGCTGGTCCAGGGTTTTAAAACCAAAAAATCACCAAAGCAACCACAGGTAGTTACTTTATTGTAACAAGCCGAATAGAAGGTGAGGAATGTAAATAAGGCGATCTGTGCAAACAATAAAGCAAGTGTAAGATTCCGTTTGTATCCTATCAATAAAAAGATCCCCAGAACGATCTCACTGGCAGTAATGATGGTTGCAAAAGGCTGAGAACAGTTTGTAAGAGAACCCAACGGTGTCATTCGCTTTGATAAAACCCGAGAAAATAAATAATCCCCCAACTAAAACCCGGCAGATGTGCGTGAGCCAAACAAAACGACTCACAATAGCTGAACCATTTATGAGTGCTACCATGATGAGCAACAAAATAGCAAGCGTTGTTTTGCTAAAACATGGCGGGCAAGTAAAATACAAAAGCGCAGCCAGCCCTATACTCCATATGGCTCTGAATAATTTCGACTCCAAAAATTTTCTCATATCGTGTTAGTTTGATGCAGAAGCACCGTTAAATTAGTAATAGGTCCCCGAAATTACCATGGACTTATGGTTTTTTAACGAACACCGGATGTTTAATAATTCATACCACGTACTAAAAATACCGCCCCTGCGTTCAAATTTGCCCTGTAAATTATTACTATATTAGCATCCCGTAAAAATGAGTCAAAACCTGATCATAATTCCAACTTACAATGAGATAGAGAACATTGAAAAGATGATCAGAAAGGTATTCTCTCTTCAAAACAACTTTCATATCCTTATTGTGGATGATGGCTCACCGGATGGAACAGCTGCCAAAGTAAAAGAACTACAAAAAGAATATGCTCAATCGCTTTTTATGGAAGAGCGCAAGGGAAAAATGGGTTTAGGCACAGCATATATTCATGGGTTCAAATGGGCTTTACAACGCCAATACGAGTATATTTTTGAAATGGATTGCGATTTCAGTCACAATCCCGATGACCTTGGAAGATTACTGAGCGCTTGCCAGGGAAATGCCGATGTTGCCGTGGGTTCGCGTTATGTGAGCGGCGGAAATGTAAGCAATTGGGACACGAAACGTATCTTACTTTCGTATTTTGCCTCTTTATATGTGCGAATGATCCTTTGGTTCAATGTAAAAGATACAACGGCGGGTTTTATTTGTTACAAGCGCAAAGTGCTGGAAACAATTGACCTCGACAATATCAAATTTATGGGTTATGCTTTTCAGATCGAAATGAAATACACAGCCTATCGTAAAGGGTTTAGGATCGTTGAAGTTCCTATCATTTTTGTTGATCGCGTGTTAGGCACCAGTAAAATGAGCTCGAAGATCTTTAAGGAAGCTTTATTGGGTGTACTTCAAATGCGCTTCAAGTCCTATTGATCATTTGATCAACGTTCCATTAGCCTTCATCAGTTGCGTTTCGGCCAATTTAGCGTCGTATAAAGAGTTGATATATCTCACCTGAGCATCCTCAAGTGTTTTTTGCGTTTCCTTAGTTTCCAATAGCGTAGATTTTCCCAATTTATAACGTTCTATAGAAATTGTGATCAGCTCACTAGCGCTTTGTAAATTGTCTTTTTCTATTGAAAGTATCTGTTTACTCACCAAAAAGCTCTTGTAATTAAGATAAACCAAAGCGTCAACTTGTTTGATATTTTCGTCAATAAGATACTTTGTATTTAAAAGGGATATCTGTCTTTCCAAAACCACTTTCCTATTTCTTCCGCCATTAAACAGCAGCCAATTCGCGCTAATTCCCGCATTCAAACCATTTTGACGACTTAATGTAAGAAACCCCGCCTGACTTTTACTTAAATTAAAATTATAAGCGCCGTTCAATTGAATTTGCGGCAAGTATGATGCCTTACTTTCTTTGATCAATTGTTCACCGATCAATTCGTTCTGCTGTGCAATTAAAACAGAAGAATTATTCTTAATAGTCGTTTTTTTAAGTTCATCAATAGATGGTTCTCCGTTGATCACAATGGTATCTTGCACATTAAATTCCGTTTCCGTTGCACGAACCATTAATGCATTTAGATTGATCTTACTCGCAGTCATTTGTTGTTCTAAGCGAAGAATATCTGTACGCACACGATTTTCATCAGTTACGGTAAGTAACAGATCTACTTTAGAATCTGAACCAATATCCGATTTAAGTTTCGCGATCTTCAAACGCTCGCTATAGATCTCCAAATTTTGTTTGGACGCATTTATCAATTTAGAGATCCGCACAATGTCATAGTACGTTTGCATAACATTGTAAACCGTATTCTCCATTTGCTGACGAAGTTCAATTTCATTTAGCTTCTCATTCAATGCCAAACGCTTTTTCACGGCAAACATGCGCATTCCGTCAAATATCATCCACGAGACATTAATTCCCGCACCGGTATTTGAATTTTGTGCGCCTTTGCGATCCTGAGAAGAACCATTGCTAAATTCCTGGTAAGAATTGATATTTGCCAGGTTCAAATTCCCATTTAAACTCACAGTGGGCGACATTCCCGCCGCGCCAATATTATTTTGTGCTTTGGCTATCTCCACATCATTCTTAGATATCAACACCGCATAATTTTTTTCCAAAGCCAACTTAATAGCATTATCGAGCGTTAATGTTTCTTGCGCAAAAGCACCGAAACATAAAAATGAGAATATATATTTAAACACGTACTTCACGACCGGAACGTTTACGGAAATAATTAATTACTGTCATTAACAAAGAATAAATTGCCGGGATCACAAACAAGGTAAGGATCATGGAAAGGAATAATCCGCCAATGATCACAATTCCCATTCCCATACGACTTTTTGAACCGGCGCCCAGGGCCAAAGCAATTGGTAAAGCACCAAGAATAGTTGCTAAGCTTGTCATTAAAATAGGGCGCAAACGCGCTGTAGCCGCTTCAATTAATGCTTCATTAAGCGACATTCCTTTCTCTCGTAACTGGTTTGCAAATTCTATGATCAAAATTCCATTCTTAGTTACAAGCCCTATCAACATGATCATTCCAATTTGACTGAAGATATTCATGGTTTGATTGAAATACCAAAGCGCGAATACTGCCCCTGCCCAAGCTGTTGGAACCGTGAACATGATAATGAATGGCTCTAAGAAACTCTCAAACTGTGCGGCAAGTAATAAATAGATCAAACCAAGCGCTAACATTAAGGCAAAGAATGTATTTGAAGAGCTTTCTTTAAAATCGCGAGATGAGCCCGTTAACGATGTGGTAAATGATTCGTCTAACAATTTCGCAGCGATCTTTTCCATTTCGTCAATTCCATCTCCAATTGTTTTTCCATTGGCTAAACCGGCAGAAATAGTTGCAGACTGATAACGGTTAAAGTGATACAATTGCGGAGGACTGCTTTGCTCTACTGTATTTGTAATATTATCCAATTGGATCATCTCACCTTTGTTACTACGAACATAAAGCGACTTCAGATCCAATGGCTCATCGCGATTTTCACGACTCACCTGCCCTATTACTTGATACTGTTTATCTCCCTTTAAATAATACCCAAAACGCTGGCCGCTTAAAGCCAATTGAATGGTTTGAGCAATATCCGCAATGGAAACACCTAACACTTTCGCTTTTTCCCGATCTATCTCAACAACTACTTCCGGCTTATTGAATTTTAAATTCGCGTCGAAGCCCTGGAATACCGAACTCTTGCTTACTTCTTCCATGAATTTTGGAAGCACAGTACGTATTTTTTCAAAATTATTATTCTGAAGAACGAACTGAACTGGCAATCCTCCTCTTGGTCCACCGCCGGAAGAAATAGTTTGCTCTTGGATCACAAAGAATTTTCCTTCCGGAAATTGGCTCAAATGCTTATTGATAAAATTAGCAATGTCTTGTTGCGACTTCTTTCTATCCTTTGAATCAGAAAGCGCTAAACGAATAAACCCAGTATTTACAGCACCTGATCCGGCAAAGCCCGGCGCGGTTACCGTTAAACACACACGTTTCTCGGCAACAGAATCATCTACAAATTTTGAAAAACGATCGATCACCGCGTCAGTTGCTTCAAACGAAGCACCTTCGGGTCCTGTATACTGAACACGCAACCAGTTTCTGTCTTCTAAAGGAGAAAGCTCCCATTGCAATTGTGTTCCAAAATAGAAAATAGAAAAAACAGCGGCGATAATGATCACCACGGCCATGCGACGCCTTTTTAAGAAATTCGTAATGGAATTTCTGAAACTTAGATCTAATCGTTGGAAGAAAGGCTCCGTCAATAAATAGAATTTGCTTTTCTTATTAGGGTCTTTTCTAACCAATTTAGCGTTCAACATTGGTGTTAAAGTCAACGAAACGAAAGCTGAGATCAATACGGCTCCGGCGATCACTACACCAAACTCTCTAAACAAACGCCCAACAAATCCCTGTAGGAATATAACCGGTAAAAATACGGCTGCTAAAGTCAACGACGTAGAAACAACAGCGAAGAAGATCTCCTTTGTTCCCGCTATGGCGGCATCATCGGGTTTCATCCCTTTTTCTATCTTCTTGAAAATATTCTCGGTTACAACAATACCATCATCCACCACCAAGCCAGTTGCAAGAACGATCGCCAATAAAGTAAGTACGTTGATCGAATAATCCATCATGTACATAATAAAGAAAGCGCCGATCAAGGACACCGGAATATCAATTAATGGACGGAAAGCAATTAGCCAATCGCGGAAGAACAAGAAGATGATAATGATCACTAAGATGATCGCGATAATTAATGTTTCCTTTACCTCTGTTAAAGACTTTTTAATGAAACGCGTATTATCCAAAGCGATATTTAATTTATAATCCTTTGGTAACTCCTTTTTTAATTGTTCGAAGCGTTTATAGAATTCATCAGAGATCTCCACATAATTTGCACCCGGTTGAGGAACTAAACCTAAGCCTATCATTGGAATTCCGGTTTGCTTTAAGATAGTTTCTTCATTTTCCGATCCAACTTCAACTAAAGCAACATCGCGCAAGCGCACAACATCGTCGCCGTTCTCTTTTACAACTACATTTTCAAATTGATCAACAGTTGTTAATCTTCCGCTAGTCTTGATAGTTAATTCGGTTTTATTTCCGGTGATCTTCCCTGCGGGCAATTCAATATTTTCTTTGTCGATCGCTTGCTTAATGTCTAAAGCCGTCAAATTAAATGAGGCCAATTTTTTCGCGTCCATGCGAATGCGCATGGCAAAACGTTTTTGTCCCCAAATTTGTACCGAACTTACACCCGGAATGGTTTGCATGTTTTGAGCGATCACATTTTCGGCATAATCACTTACTTCCAAATGCGAGCGTTCATCGCTTTCAATGGTCATGGAAATAATAGCGTCGGAGTTCGCATCGGCCTTTGTTACTACCGGCGGACCATCAATATCCTGAGGTAATTGACGAATGGCTTGAGAAACTTTATCGCGCACATCATTTGCCGCTGCCTCCAAATTAGAACTTAAATTAAATTCAACAGTGATGATGCTTGAACCTTGATTAGAAGCAGAAGAGATCATCCGAATTCCTTCAATTCCATTGATCGCCTTTTCAATGGGCTCAGTAATTTGTGATTGGATCACATCCGCGTTTGCACCTGTATAATTTGTACGAACAGTAATTACCGGTGGATCGATGGAAGGAAATTCACGAACACCAAGAAATTTGTAGCCAATGGCACCAAAGAGTACAATGATAATAGAAAGTACAGTGGAAAGTACAGGACGTTTAACGCTTATTTCGGCCAGTTGCATTATTTACCTGTATTTATCAGTTTAAGTTTGGTTCCCGGTTTTGCAGCAAGCAAACCAGAAGTTAAAATCGTATCTCCTTCCGCTAACCCTTCGATTATCTGAATTTGAGCATCGGTTCTAATGCCGGTGATCACCATACGTTCTTCAGCCATTCCATTTTTACTCACGATCACTTTTTGCCCTTTCAAAACGGGAATGATACTTTGAGTTGGGATCATGATAGCATTCGAAATATCTGAGAGCTCCACGTAGACTTTCACAAAACTTCCCGGAAAAAGCGTTTCACTTCCTTTATACAGTGCGCGCGATTTGATAGTTTTAGTCATCTCATCAACTTTCGGTTCAATGGCGTAAACGCTTGCTTCATATTCTTTGGCACTACCGGAATTCTCATAAGAAAACTTTACGGCCATATCTTTCTTTAAATTTGAACTGTAACGTTCAGGAACAGAAAATTCAATATACAATGGCTTTAATTGTACTAAAGACGCGATCACCGTAGAAGAGTTTACGAAAGCGCCTTCGCTCACATTGCGTAAACCTATCACGCCATCAAATGGCGCGATCAGTGATGTTTTTGCCAATTGCGCCGAAATAAATTGCTGATCTGCTTTAAGTGTATTTACTTCTGCAGCCTGCATATCGTATTCTTCCTGACTCAATCCCTTAATGTCAAGTAATTTTTTAGAACGGTCTAATTTTTCTTCCGAAAGTTTTAGCTGCGTTCTATTCTTAAGCAATTGCGCTTGTAGTTCTGCGTCGTTGATCTTTGCCAGTAAAGTTCCTTTAGAAACGTGTTCGCCTTCCTTAAAATAAATAGCGCTTAGTTTACCTGCTACTTCCGGCATGATCTGCACTTCATTGAACGCTCCTATCTTTCCCGAACTATAAACATTGTTCTTTAAGCTCTGCGGTTTTGCAACAATGTATGTTGCTGCCAAAGGCGCGCCATTTTTCCCCTTTGCACCAGGTCCCGCGGCCTCTTCCTTTTTAGAAAAGAACAGGAATTTTGAACCTATAAGCAACGCAATAACTACAATTGCGGTCAACCATCCCGGAATTTTCCTCATACTTCTTTTTTGGTCTTAGTGTTTTTACTTGTGCTTTTATAATTAAAGAACAGATCATTGAACGGCAATTCCTTCAAATTAGAACTTACTCCCGAAAGAACGCGCTTAAAATTCTCCTCATCACTTTTTGAAATTCCCTCAAAAGCCTTTTGCTCTATATGTTTCACCGTCTTTAGGATCTCTTTTGCAAGTCTTTCTCCTTTTTTTGAAAGAACAATAGTGTGCTCGCGTCTGTCTTTTGGATTTACCTTACGTTCAACACATCCATGTTTTGCTAAATAATCTATCACCTTTACCATGGCCGTTTTATCGACCATCAAACTGTTGCAAATCTCTTGCTGGCAACAATCCTTATTCTCATTTAAGAATAAAATGATGGAAAAATAACGGTCAATCTCCTGCTTTTCGAGACTTTTAGTGAGTACGCCGTAATACAACTTCGACAAAATAAGCGTTTGCGTGCCTGTTGGTATGTCGTAGACGATCTTACTCATAATTGGTATAAAAATAAAATAGTTGGCAAATATAACTATTTAGATGCTCAGATATCAGATTATGAAGGCTTTAATTTTCTTTAACAGTTTTTGAATTCCACTTATTTTTGCTGACCTTTGGCCCCTATGCCAAAAGCCCTTGTATTTACTCTGCTACTGTTCGTGAATGTAGCTATCGCGCAGGAGAAGCACTTGAAGAACATTACCCAATTGACCTATGGCGGCGATAATGCCGAGGCGTATTTTTCGCCAAACGGAAAAATGGCTAGCTTTCAAAGCAATAATAAAAAATGGGGATTAAAATGCGATCAGATCTTTGCTTTGGATATTTCCGCCGCTGCTGCTGACACAAACTACAAACCCGTTATGATCAGTACTGGAAGAGGAAGAACCACGTGTAGTTATTATATGCCAAATGGAAAAGACATTCTATATGCTTCTACTCATCTGAAACATGATAGTTGTCCGGCTCCTCCGGTTGAAATTGGAAAATATCTTTGGCCAATTTATTCTGAGTTCGACATTTTTGTTGCCGATAAAAAAGGAAAGATCAAAAAACAATTGACAAATACCCCTGGTTATGACGCGGAAGCGACAATTTCACCCAAAGGAGACAAGATCGTTTTTACGAGCGATAGAAGCGGTGATCTTGAATTGTGGATCATGGACATTGACGGAAAAAATCAAAAACAATTGACCAATGAGTTAGGATATGATGGTGGCGCGTTCTTCTCGCCTGATGGAAAGAAGTTAGTTTTCCGCGCTTCACGTCCCAATTCGGAAGAAGAAATAAAAGAATACAAATATTATTTAGAGAAACATTCGGTGGCACCAACGCACATGGAGATCTTTACTATTAATGTGGATGGTAGCGACATGAAACAGATCACTAGTTTAGGAAAAGCAAATTGGGCTCCATATTTCTTACCAAAAGGAGATAAGATCATCTTCTCATCAAACCACCACAGCAAACGCGGTTATGATTTCCAATTGTACGTTGTGAATGTTGACGGAACAGGATTAGAAGCGGTAACCAAAGAAAGTAATTTCAATGCCTTTCCAATGTTCTCACCTGATGGAAAAAAACTGATCTTCTCTTCTAATAGAAATAACCACGGAACTCGTGATACCAATTTATTTATTGCAGATTGGGTTGATGAATGATCTCGGTGATCATTCGAATACGATACGTAACTTCCAAATTAAATTCATTGGCCGTTAATTCGTCGGTGTAGCGTTTATATAAAAAATAAGCACGACTCAACATATCTTTCATTTGCTCGGTTTGCTCAGGCTTATCAAACACAAAAGAGCGTTCGTAAAACAGGTCGGCTAGTATTCTAATTTGATCCGGACGCAAAGTTTCATTAGCTTTCACCATTTTCTCGAAGGCTTCGAGGTTCATTTTGAGTAACTCATCCAATTCAAGAGACGTAAACGTTTTAACAGCGTTTTCGATCTCTTTTTCAAAATTAACCATGTCTCCGCTTTTTTTAAGGCCCAAAAGCGCTGCCAGCACTTTTCCAAATTCCTCAAACTGCCGTTGTAAAAAATCCTTTCTAAGCATGGTTCAGTTCCTTAAAGATCTTGAGGGTTTGAGGGATCAAAAATTCTTTTTCATCGTTATTGATAACAAGCTTTGTAAGTTTCAGCTTCTCCGCTTCACTTAACTGACTCTTGATCTTATTCATCACTTCTTCTCTACTTAAATTGTCGCGTTTCATCACACGTTCTATGCGAAGCTCTAAAGGAGAGGTCACCAAAATAACTCTATCTAGTTCTTTGTCTAAGCCAACTTCAAACAACAAAGCGCTTTCTTTAATAATGAGTTTGCCCGGATTTGAATTCACAAAGGCTTTAAAATCTTTTCCCACCGCGGGATGAATGATGCCATTGAGTTTTTGCAACAAGCCGGTATCTGAAAATATCTTACCCGAAATATATTTACGATCTAAAGTTCCGTCGGACAAATAACATTCTTTTCCTAATAAAGCGATCACTTGCTGCTTGATCTCCGGAACAAAATACTGTTGCTTGGCGTTATCGTCGCTATTGAACACTTTCGCGCCCAACAACTCAAACAATTTCGCAACTGTTGATTTTCCTGTTCCTATGCCTCCGGTTAATCCTACGATCATTGCTTTTTGATCTTTAAGAACTCTATTTGTTTCGGTTCAAATCCCAATATGGTAATTTGATCGGACAAGACCTTCATGTTCACATTCAATTTATTATTGTTCGCCTTAGCTAGATCAACAAACACTCTCATCAAAGAAGTGTCGGCACCAGATTCTCCAAAAACGCCTGAATATTTTACTTTTATCTTAGAAGGAAATAATGAATAAGAATAATTCTTTTCGGTATTTTCCATTTTGATAGGAACGCTCATTTCATTCTCCACTAATTTACCAACCGAAACAGATAATTGAACATTATTTGTACTTAAGGCAATATTATCTCCCGGATTGATCAAGCGCAAGGTTTTTACCTGATCGCTTTTTTGATCACTTAAAGACACCGGCGATGTGTAAACCGTATCAATTCCGGCAAGATCGGCTGCTTCACCGGTTAGATAAATACGAGCCGGTTCTACTTTGATAAGTTTTGCTGTATAACCTTGCGCGAATTTAATACTCAGTGGAACTTTTACCGAAACTTCTTTTTGTGAACCAACATTATTTATAAAAATAATAGTGTCCGGTTGCAAACGGCGGATCTCGGCCTTAAATTGAAATAATTTCTTGATCTCGTTCATGTTTGACGAAAGGTAGAACTTGCTTCTTGTTCCATCACTCTTCACGTCATTAAGATCCATGCGCAATAAAGGAAAGGGTTCGGTTAATCCAAGTAAAAACAATTTTAATCCGCTTGCTTTTACACTTACTTTAATGTCCTTAGGAATTTCCATCATCACCTTGTTAGGCGGATAATTCTTGAACTCTACCGGAACAGTGAATTGTTTTGTGTAAACGGTATTTAATGAATGAAGGAACCATAAAAGCGTTGCTACCAGTAAACAAATAAAAAAAGCCGACAATTTACTCGGCCTTTTTTGTTTAATATTCTGATTAACGCTCAATTTTATGAATTTTGATTCAAGGTGTTTGTAGCGTCCATTGAAACCGCATTTTTGGTAATGCGCATTTTTGTTCCGTCCTCTACTTCCATGATCAAAGAACCATCTTCGCGAACTTCAACGATCTTGCCGTAAATCCCGCCGATGGTAAGGATCTTATCTCCTTTTTTCAAAGCCTCAATATATTTCTTTTGGTCTTTTGCCTTTTTCATTTGCGGACGGATCATAAAGAAATAAAATACCACCACGATGGCAATTAAAGGTAAAAATTGCATAATTCCGCCCTGGCCTTGTTGAGCTCCTCCCGCCATTAAGATCACTAGTTGATGTGACATATCTGTTTTTTGTTTTTAATTATTAATATCCCGGATCTTTTACGCTTTCCATCACCACAACTTCCGCTTTAATGCGAATGATGCGTGTAGATGGTTCGCAATTGGTTACAATGGTCACCGTTTTTTCCATTAAACCTTTTTTTCCTTCACTTGAGAAAACTACGTTCAATTTACCTTCCTTACCCGGTAAAATGGGTTCTTTTGGCCATTTAGGAACTGTGCAACCACAGCTTCCGCTTGCGCCCGAAATGATCAAATTTGTATTTCCAATATTTTTGAATTTGAAGTCGTGACTAACAACTTCTCCCTGAGTGATCTTTCCAAAATCAAAACTTTCTTCCTCAAACTTTATTTCAGGAACATTTCCCTTTATCCTTCCGTCGGCCGAAGCGTTATTACTTACGTCACTTGAATCAATACCATTATGATCATCATTACCACAAGAACCTAATAGCAATGCGAATGCAAGAATGTAAATTGATCTGAAATTCATAACGGGAACAAAGATAGAAATAAGCTTTTAGAATTTAGCCCTGATCTTACGAACTTTTTTTCTACTCTTACCAAAGAAGCTATTGTGCTTTGTACGGTAGAAACTACTCTTACCACGAATAACTTTACTGTAACTTAGGGTTACGTAAACGATGGCATCCTTGTTTGTAGGATCTCCACGTTTTTGACCCCAATCGTGTGAGTAATACGCTCCAGGATTGTCGCTTACTTCTTGACTTGTAAGTTCGGTAGTTCTCAAAGTTAAACCTGCAGTATAAGGATCCGATGGAGCTTTATCAGGATAGTTCCCGCTAATATCATCTAAGTAATCCGTAAAGGTTTTCATGTAGTTGAATTCGAAGCCCCAACGATTACGTTTATTGAATGTAAAATAGAACCCAACTCCCAAAGGAATTCCAAGAACTAATCTTTTGTACTCGTAACCTTCCACATAGTAATCACGCATCTTCACCCACTCGCCTTGGTAACGCGATTTTGGACTGGTTAAAAATCCACCAATACCACCAAAAATATAAGCACGGAAACTGTTCTTGTAACGGTAAGTGTTTCCAAGATCCGGATCAGTAAAAAAGAAATATTCAGCAGTAGTAGTTAAAGCGAAAATGTCATTTTTGAAATTGAAATTACGATAGTGACGGCCAGGATTTGTTGAAAGTTTATCATCGCCTTCTACACGCAAATAATCAAATGCCGCTTTAAGGGAAACATTTTGACGGTATTTGTAACGCGCAAAAATTCCGGCGTTCCAACGTGTTTTCGACATCTTCATATCGGAAACGAAATCACGGCGTGTCTTCTCTTTACCACCAATATCTCCCAAATAATTTGTTGCACCAATTGACCCTCCGTAATCCCATAACCACTGGGCATTCAGTCCAAAAGAAAGTATAGTGAATATAAGCAGAAGTCCTTTTTTCATAAGGTCAAAATAATACAAACTCAAATATACAGAAATTTAACGAAAAAACAGGGGATTTCTGACATTTTTTCCCAAATTTGTTAAATCAAAAAGCCCTCTTTATGAGCAATCCAATAACCCAATTATTTAAGGTAAAATACCCAATTATTCAAGCCGGGATGATCTGGTGCAGTGGCTGGGAATTAGCCAGCGCTGTGAGTAACGCGGGCGGACTAGGTTTGATTGGATCGGGTTCGATGTACCCAGAGGTTTTGAGGGACCATATCAAGAAGTGTAAAGCAGCTACCAGCAAGCCTTTTGGTGTAAATGTGCCTCTTTTATATCCTAATATTGAAGAACATATCAAGATCATTATTGAGGAAGGTGTAAAGATCGTTTTTACCAGTGCCGGAAATCCTAAAACCTGGACAAAACACCTCAAAGATCAAGGAATTACCGTTGTTCATGTGGTAAGCGCGGTGAAATTCGCCCTAAAATGCCAGGAAGCAGGCGTTGATGCTATTGTAGCTGAAGGATTTGAGGCGGGCGGGCACAATGGTCGTGAAGAAACAACTACATTGGTATTAATTCCCGCGGTTAGAAAAGCCGTTAATTTACCTCTGATTGCGGCAGGCGGAATTGCTTCGGGCGCGCAAATGGCGGCCGCTTTTGCCTTAGGCGCTGACGCTGTTCAAATTGGAAGTCGTTTTGTGGCAACACCCGAAAGCAGCGCGCATATGAATTTCAAAAATGCAGTTGTAAATACAAACGAAGGCGACACTCAACTTACCTTGAAACAATTGACGCCTGTGCGACTGATCAAAAATAAATTCTTTAAAGAGGTGGATGAGGCAGAAAAACGCGGTGCTTCGGTTGATGAAATGACAACTTTGTTAGGACGCGCGCGCGCGAAAAAAGGAATGTTTGAAGGTGATCTTAACGAAGGGGAATTGGAAATTGGTCAGGTAAGCGCAAGTATTAAAGACATAAAACCCGCGGGCGAATTGGTAGAAGAGATCATGAAAGAATTCAACGCCACGCTGGCGAGATTGAGTTCTATGAAGGTGTAGCGTCGAGTCTACTCCGCAGCCAAGCAATAGCGTCTTTCTCGTTATCAAAGATGCGGTGTTCTACAACAGGTTTATTGAATTTTATAAAGAAAGAAGCCATCATTCTGATCCCAAGATTTTGAATAACTATGGCTTTTGCAACAGCATTCCTATTTACCAATTCTCCGGAAGCGAACGCTCTACCCTCTTTGGTCATAACACCCATTGCCGGAGTTACGAAAAGCACTGCGTATTTTCGATCGCCAACCATCTCAAATTTAATTTTTTGAATCTGCTCAAGATCTTTCTCGTCCATTTCAATATTTTCGTTGGGAACCATTTTTACAATGTCGCCCTTCAATAAATAGATCATGGACTTAAGTGTCCCCACCGCGCTTATTATGTCTTCGTCCTGGGTCATGACTACAGATTTGAACTAGGTGTAATTGAGAAATTCTACCTAAATTTATAGAATATTTGAAGATATACAAATTAGAATGATCGAATTTGACAGATTTACACTTAAGAATGGCCTAAAAGTTATTGTACACCGCGATAAGAGCACGCCCATGGCCTGCGTTAACATTTTGTACGACGTTGGCGCGCGTGATGAAGATGAGAGCAAAACGGGCTTCGCGCACTTATTCGAGCACCTGATGTTTGGCGGAAGCGTTAATGTTCCCAATTACGATGAGCCTTTGCAATTAGTAGGCGGAGAAAATAATGCCTTCACTACAAACGATATCACAAATTATTACTGCACTGTTCCGGCCGAAAATTTAGAAACAGCGTTTTGGTTAGAGAGTGACCGAATGTTGAGTTTGGCATTTACCGATAAAAGTTTGGAAGTGCAACGCAACGTGGTGATCGAAGAATTTAAACAACGCTACTTGAATCAACCTTACGGCGACGTATGGTTGCTGTTGCGTCCGCTTGCTTATAAGAGCCATCCTTACAAATGGGCAACCATCGGAAAAGAGATCGCGCATATTGAAGACGCCGTGATGGACGATGTAAAAGGTTTTTTTAAGAAACACTATCATCCGGCAAATGCTATTATGGTTGTTGCGGGAGATGTGGAATTAGAACAGGTAAAAAAATTGTCCGAAAAATGGTTCGAGCCAATTAGCATGCAAACCAAAACAAAACGGAATTTGCCTGTTGAACAAAAACAAAATGAAGCGCGTGAATTGACCGTGCATCGCGATGTTCCTGCAAATGCCATTTACATGACTTATCATATGTGTAGCCGCTTGGATAAAGACTATTACGCTACGGATGTACTTTCGGATATTTTATCGAGGGGAAATTCGTCGCGTTTATACATTTCTTTGGTAAAAGAAAAGCAATTGTTCAGCGAGATCAACGCATATGTAAGCGGGGATTTTGATCCTGGATTATTTGTGGTGTCGGGAAAACTAAATGACGGCGTGGATGTGAAAGAAGCTGAGAAAGCGGTGAATATTGAATTGGAAAAATTAAAAAAGGAATTTGTTGGCGAAGATGAATTGCAAAAATGCAAGAACAAAGTGGAATCAAGCATCACCTTCAGCGAAACGGATGTATTAACAAAAGCAACTAACCTTGCTATTTGCGAACTATTGGGTGATGCAAGCGAGATCAACAAGGAAATTGAGAAGTACAATATGGTTACCAAAGAACAATTAATGAATGTGGCCAACGGTATCTTTGAACGCAATAACAGTTCTACTTTATATTATTTAAAGAAATAATGAACGCAACCGATCAAATTGCAAAACGCTTGAGCGATCTTAAATTTCCAACGGAAGTTTTAGTTCGCTATAAAGAATCTCACCGCTTTTACCATACCACACAGCATTTGCTGGAGGTATTGGAGAATCTAAAAAAGAGTGGCGGAACAAGCGATGAGTTATTTTTAGCGGCGGTTTATCACGATGCTATTTATGATCCAAAAGCAAGTGACAATGAAGAAAGATCGGCTGAATTATTTTTAGAACACGCGAAGAGCAGCAGTTTAAGTGCGGATCAAAAGAACAAGATCAAACAGTACATTTTAGATACTAAATCTCACGAGACAAAAGACGCTACATCACAATTTCTGATCAACGCTGACCTTGAGATATTGAGTCAGCCATTTGAAAAACTTATTGCGTACGAAAAACAGATCTTCCGTGAATATCAATTTGTAGATTACACAGTGTATAAGCCAAAACGTTTGGAAGTGCTGAACAGCTTGAATAAGAAGGGCAAATTAGATCAGCTGATCGCCTTTGTAAAAAGCTACCAGCCAATGATCGCCGTATTTGCCGGAAGCTTTAATCCGTTTCATAAGGGACATTATAATGTTTTAAAAAAGGCGGAGAACATTTTTGACAAAGTGATCATTGCCTTTGGAAAAAATCCGGACAAAGAAGGACGAACCTGGCCAATTCCAAAGCAAATTCAGTTTCATCAACAAATGGAATACTCGGGACTACTTACAGATTTTGTAGATTCCCTAGGTTATGATGTGGTTGTTGTAAGAGGTTTACGCAATTCTACCGATTTTCAATACGAGCAAAATCAATACCGTTACATTCAGGAATTAAAACCTGATATCAAGATCGTGAATATTTTTTGCGATAAGGAGTTTGAACACATTAGTTCATCCGGAATTCGCACCTTAGAAAAATACGGCAAACACAACAATTACCTTCTCGACTAAGATATGCTGGACAAGCAATTCTTAAATAACCGTTTCGGGATCATCTTTGGTGTTGTCTCGCTTTTATCATTTGTGTTATTGGTGATCAGAGCCAAAATGGTTCCTTTTACGCACGATGAAACAGCTACATTCTACTATTACATACAAAACGGTCATTACATGCCTTTTAACGCGCATTTGGACACAAACAACCATGTGCTCAATAGTATGTTCTCAAGTTGGTGTTATCAATTGCTGGGCTCTTCCAAATTTGCGTTAAGAATTCCGAACCTAATTTTCTTTGTGGTCATGGTCTTTGGCTTGTTCAAGATCAGCAAACACCTAAGATCAGATCATGCCAAGCTAGTTCTCTTGTTCGGATTTGTTGTTTCCTATAATTGGTTCACTTTTTTTTCGGTAGCCAGGGGTTATGGACTTTCATTTGGGTCTTTTGTAATGGCTATTGCTTTTTTATTGGATTACTTTAAAAGCCACAAAGTAAAATACCTTATTTATTTAGGCTTTTGGATGCAATTGGCCATGGCAGCCAGTTTGATCATGATGCCGGTGTTTTGCATTATGTTGGGGTTGATCGTTCTTTATCAACTGATCACGAAGAAGTTTTTTAGTATAGGTAATCTTCTTAATCTTATTGCAAACGCGGCGTTAACTTTATATTGGGTGAAATTTTCTTCCTTCCTCAAAGAACAACATGGACTAACTCATGGCGCGGGCGAAAGCTATTGGGATGTGAGCTTTGTGACGCTCATTTACATGGTGACGGGAAGTTATTCGCAATTGCTTCAAGGAATTTTGGTTGGCTTCAGTGTACTATTGTTACTGATAGGACTTTATGCTATTGTAAAAACAAAACCACGACTCAAAACGCTATTGAGCGAACCACACTTCTGGTTTTTAAATCTGTTCATTTTTGAATTGCTCGCCATTTGGCTCATGAAAAAAGTAATGGGCGTTAATTATCCTGAAGATCGCACTGCCCTATTCTTTTATGCAACACTGATCTTTTACGCGGTGTTTTTAATTGAAAAGAACAGCGGTGCGTTTTTAAATTCATTTGCGCTTTTACTTTGCATAAGTCTTTTCACTCATTTTGCTTCAAAATTAAATTTTAGAAGGCACGAGCTTTACATTTACGACACTTTTCCTGATCGCTTCTATAAAACACTACTTGCCGAACAAAAGAATTATGCCATTCCAATAACTATTGGTGGACATCGTTGCCGTGAGTTCATCTACGGATTTATGAATTACCGTAGCGATGGAGCATTGAATGCAATGGATCCTCCCGAGTTATTACACATGAATGCAGATTATTTGGTGGCTAAGGTTGGAGAAAAACCGTTTTACGATAGATATTATACAGAGTTGGACTCAGAACCGGATTGGGGCTTTAGATTGCTGAAACGCAGAACGCCTATAGAAAACAAACTAGAAATTGAATTAAAAGACAAACATCTTGTTGGAAATAGTGAATTCTATGAGCTAATGAATGACACCAACAACACCATTTTCCCCAATAAAAATCCAATACGAGTTGATTTTACGTTTAAAGTCGCAAAAGCGCCTATTCCTTTCCAGGCCTGGCTTGTGGTGCAGATCGATAGTGTAAATGGAAATAAATTCTGTTTTAAACGTGCGGCGCTCAATTGGATCAAAAATGACTACAATAATGATAAGGAATATACTTATTCGGTGATCACACCTACCCTTCCAAATCGTTTTAAATGCTTCAAAGTTTTTTTATGGAATATCAAACAAGAAGAAATAGATGTTAACTTTACA
This sequence comes from Bacteroidia bacterium, assembly GCA_044229315.1. Lineage (GTDB taxonomy): Bacteria > Bacteroidota > Bacteroidia > B-17B0 > Aurantibacillaceae > Aurantibacillus. The sequence continues at coordinate 910,446 of JBGATG010000001.1, read as the reverse complement.
TCCGTAAAACTCTACCAGATGTATGGTAAAGGAATAAACTACAAGGCACCAATTTATTTTTAAGATGTTAGACAGAACCACTGCACCCGCTTTTAGAGCTATTGAACAGATACACATTCACGAAGCGGAATCGCATCAGTTAAGTAATGGCATTCCTTTACACATTATTAATTCGGGTTCGCAAGAATTAGTGAAGATCGAATTTATCTTCAAGGCCGGAATGTATTTTCAGAACCAACCTCTTTTGGCTTCGTCTACAAATAATCTGATTGAAACCGGGTCTAAGAATTACACTGCCAATCAAATTTCGGAGCGCATTGATTACTATGGAGGATTTTTGGAATTGGAAACCGCGCATGATCTTGCCAGCGTAACACTTTATACCCTTAATAAGTACTTTAACGAGACCATTGGTGTGTTGCAGGATATTTTATTACATCCAACTTTCCCAAAAGATGAATTTGATATCTATATCAACAACAAAAAACAAAAACATCTGATCAATTCTCAAAAAGTAAGCGTGTTAGTAAGAAGAAGATTCTCTGAATTGCTTTTTGGAGAGAATCATCCCTATGGCAGAGACGCGAAAGATGAAGATTTTGACAAGGTGAACACGAATCTTATTCGTAATTTTTACAAGGAACATTACAGTTCTAAATATTGCACGATTGTTGTTTCAGGATGTATTCCTAAGGAATTGCCGGGTAAATTGGATTCGCTATTTGGAAAAAGCAATTGGGGCAACAATGATCTAACACCTTTCGTGAGTCAGGAAAAGATCAGCACAACAACACAACAACATCATTTGGTATTAAAAGAAGATGCAATCCAGTCAGCTATTCGCGTTGGCAGGATCATGTTCAACAAAACGCATCCTGATTATTTTCATTTCCAGGTATTGAATACAATTCTTGGAGGTTATTTTGGGTCGCGCTTAATGGCAAATATTCGTGAGGACAAAGGGTATACTTACGGAATTGGCTCAGGATTATCTTCTCTGTCAAATGGTGGTTATTTCTTCATCAGTACCGAAGTTGGCGTTGATGTGACACAAAAAACTTTGGATGAGATCTACAAGGAATTAAAATTGCTTCGCGATAACTTAGTTGGCGACGAAGAACTCATTACTGTAAAAAATTATATTCTTGGACAATTCCTACGCAGCGTTGATGGTCCGTTTGCTTTAGCCGACAAATTCAAGGGTATTTGGCAGTATAGTTTAGGTTACGATTATTACGAGCGTTATTTCAACGCCGTAAACAAAGTAACTGCAACACAATTACGCGATCTTGCCAATAAATATTTCCAGGAAAAAGATCTTATTGAGTGCGTAGCTGGGAAGAAATCATAATCCCGACGTTATCGTCCCTTTTTTTCTTCCATAACGTCTTCTTAGGCAGTTTCACTTTTGTGATCTTTTTCAAGTAAGCTGAAACGGTGTGGTCTTTGGCTTTTCATACCAAAAAGTCGCAAATTTGATACCAGTGAGGCTTATTCGACCTTAGTTCCTTACCGCTTTCAAGTGTTTCTACAAACAATTACTTTTCCTCAGCAGTCATGGTAGCGCTAACAGGAATCAGCACCGCGAATTTTCCAGCGGGATCTGAGTTTACTTTTACAATTGCTTTGGTCCTATCATTCACGAACATGATCACCTCTTTGCTTAGAGGTCTTCCTTTAAAATTTGTAACAACACCCTTTAGTAAGGCCAATTTATCCGTAGGCATTAAGTTTTGTGTCCATGCTAACGAACAAAAGCACAGGAATGCTATAAGAAGTATTGCTCTAAACAGAAAGTTGATCATGTAAAAGGTGTTTTAAGCAGTTAACGAATGTTATAATGAAAACACGATCGAAAAGATACAGAAGGCTTTTCCCAACATTTATTATATTTACACGTTGTCTCAAAAACCACTTAAAATATTCATTGTTGGCCCGGCTTACCCTTTGCGTGGCGGACCGGCACAGTTCAATGAGAATTTGTGCGAAGAATTAATGAAGGCAGGACACGATGCGCAGATCATCTCTTATTCATTACAGTATCCTAATTTTTTATTTCCAGGCTCTTCGCAGTTTGAGAAAAGCGGATCTGCTCCAAGAGGAATAAAAATTCACACGCTTATTAATTCCATCAATCCGTTTAATTGGATAAGCGTCGGCAGTTTCATTAAGAAAGAGAAGCCGGATTTTATTTTATTCAGATATTGGTTGCCATTTTTTGGTCCATGCTTAGGAACTATTGGAAGGCGTGTAAAAAAACACACAAAAGTTTTAGCGTTAACGGATAACATCATTCCTCACGAAAAACGAATTGGTGATTCTATTTTTACGAAGTATTTCGTTAAATCTTGTCACGGATTCATTGCCATGAGTAAAGCTGTACTGAATGATGTTTCTAAATTCTCAAGTACAAACAAAAAAGCCTATTCCCCTCACCCTATGTATGCAACATACGGAGAGCCGGTGAGCATGGAAGAAGCGCGTAAGAAATTAAATTTAGATCCGAAGGATAATATTGTTCTATTCTTCGGCTTGATCCGCCATTATAAAGGCTTAGACATTCTTTTAGAGTCTTTTGCTGACAAAAGAATCGGAAGTAACACAAAACTTTTGGTTGCGGGGGAATTTTACGAAGACAAACAGCCGTACTTAGACCTCATTGCCAAACATAATTTAAAAGATAAAGTCATTCTGCATGATTCGTTTATTGCGAACGATATGGTGCGTTATTATTTCTGCGCGAGCAATTTGGTAGCGCAAACCTATCGTAATGCTACTAACAGCGGCGTGACGATGGTTGGTTACTATTATAATAAACCAATGTTAGTGACCAATGTTGGAGGCTTAGCTGAAATTGTTCCACACAATGTTTGCGGCTACACTATTCCGTTGGACACTAAAGAGATCTCCAATGCGCTTTGCAATTATTTTGAGAAGGATCGTGAGAACGAAATGACTGCAAACGTTAAAAAAGAGAAGCAGAAGTACGAATGGAGCACATTTATCAACACGCTGTTAGAATTATATAACAGCTGTTCATAATTAGTTTTTCTCTCCCGCTTCAAGTGACCCCCGACAAAACCCTTATGTATCAAGGCTTTCAGAGGTTTTACCCTTGGAAATAGTTAATTACTCTGTTTTTTGTTGATAAAGCAAGTTCTGTAGAACCCCTAAGCTGCTTATTTTTATAGGATTAGCAAGAAATATGGCTTTACAGGTCAATATCAACGACATTTTATCACAGTTATACCAGCATCGAACGGCAATTGAATTCCTATTTGCCAATCGCGAGAATATTACTGTGAATGAATTCTTAGCAAGAGGAGATGTTTCGGCGGAGCAGTACCAAAAATTAAAATCACTTGACCTCGTTTATGAATACGAGAACATTGTGAGCTTGAACGATGCTGTGGTCGCCATGTTTGAGGACTTCATGGAAATTGGAGAAGTTACTCCGGGCTTCATCAACGATTATCTCAACGAATTAAATCGTCACATCAAGTTTTACCAGGAAGTTCGCGAATTGCGTTTCCTTCGCTCGATCAAAAAATATTTAAAACGCATCAACTCCACCATCACGCGCGAGATCATCAAATTGCAGAAGAATGTGGATGATACGTACAAGAACGAAAGTAATTACCGCATCAAATTACAAAAGCTTGAAGATTACCGCACCAAGCGTGATACCATCATTGATTTCATCAAACGCACAGGAGAAGTTGTTGAAGAGGCGCGTTCACTATTCAGTTTAACCAACGACACCGAACTTTACGGAATTGTACAATCTTTGAAAGCGAGTTTAATTGAAAACTTAGACTTCCTGATCGAGATCCAAACAGACATCACGGACTTCATCAACAAGATCCAGTTCCAATTAGATGTTTATAAGAAAGCGCAAAAGCTCAAAGAGATCAAAGATCACGGAGCATTGTACTTCAAAACAAATTTCAACGAAACGATCAACAACATCAACACCCTTCGTTACAACGGGCATAAGAGTCCGAAAACGAAGATCGCTGTTGATTTTCTATTTACAGACGACGGACATGTGTTATGTAAACGCGTAGCCGAGAAATACAAGCTCACCCGCTTAATGGTGCGTGGTTTGGCCGACAAGATGGCCGGCAATTTCAAGGACAAAGGTTTAGAGCAACAAATAAAATTAGATACTCAAAAATTGGTGGATCGCTTTTTGGTACAAACCAAATTGAACCTGTTCGAATATTTGATGGATTACAAATTCCCTAAGAGTATTGGAACAGTAACTTTCGAAGAGCGCTTGTCGCTTTTTGTGGAGATCGCCATGGAATATCAAAATTCATTGGATTTCAAATACCGTTTGCAATACCACGATTACGAAGACAAAGATCAAAAGAAAAAACGTTTGGGTTACACACTCATTCTTCCGTTAAAAGAAAAAGACAAGAAAAAGAAAGAAGTAAAACAGGCCAGCTAATTCATAACTCATCATTCATAAATCATAATTAACGAAATGACAGCAGAAGATTTTAATTTACCGAAGCAAACGCATGATATTTTTGCGATCATGGCGCGCGGAAATTTCATTTCAAGTAATGGAAGTCGCGATGGGATGAACCGTTTGTACGACATTATCAATAACCCGGATAACTTTGACCGCTTACAAGCGTACTTCAACGTGATCCGCTATAATATTGAACGTGGAAATAACTATTTCTATTTTTCGAAACTTCATGAGCCAAACTCTGAACTTGAGAAAAAATTAGAGCGCTTTGAACGTTACATCGACATCATTGATCTTTTAGCGAGTATGGATAACAAGATCACGATCGGAAGTCGTTTTCGTCCAACTGAAATTGCGGAAGAGTGTAACGCGAACGTGCGTTTAAAACAAAAATTACAAAAAATTCCTTTATACCGCTCGGAAACATTGCACAATAAAGTTCGTGAGATCTGCGATTTGATGGCGCGTGATTCGTATTTGGAATTGGAAGATGAAAAAACAGAGTCGTACAAAGTATTGGATTCGTACAATTATCTTTTAGATGTGATCAACTCGATCGCGATCTATGAAGATACAACGGGTGGATCGGACGATGCACAAGGATTAATTTATAACTAGTAGGTGCTTCAACAAGCTCAGCAACCGAAAACAAGATAACAGTTAGAAAGAAGAAAAGATGAATACAACAAATTGCAGAATATTGAACAGGATCGTGGAGATCAACATCTCCAACGTAAAGTACGCTGATATTGAATTAAGCGGAAACACCTGCTTTGTGGGGACCAATAACTTTGGTAAGACCTCATTGCAGCGTGCGATCCTATTTTTCTATAGCGCCAACAGCCGCGGTTTGGGTATTTCCCCTTCGCAAAAGCCTTTTGAAGAGCACTATTTTCGTTACGAGAATTCTTTTCTTATTTATGAGATCGCTACTGAAGAAAAACCATTCTTTGTGATCGTTTACCGTCATAATAAATTAGTATTCCGTTTTGTGGATGCCGCTTACGATCCTGATTTCTTCTTTAAGGGTGATGAAGCAATGAAAATAAAAGAGATCATTGCCAACTTTGAAAAACGAGGCATTTTTATCTCTAACCAGATTGATACCTTCGAACGCTACAGAAATATCATCTTCGGAACCGAAACCGATAAGCAATTGTCGAAGTTCCACTTATTAAAGGGTAACGAGAAGTATCAGAACATCCCGAAGTCGATCACCAACGTATTCTTATCATCAAAAAGCAGTATCGATTCTCGCTTTATCAAAGACTTTATTGCCAACTCACTTACAACCGAGAACAGCAGTATCAAATTAGAGCAAGTAGAACGTCAGTTGCGTCAATTCAATGAGAAGTATTCGGATATTGAAGTGTTCTTAAAGAAAGAAACTCAGCAATTGATCGAGTTCATTGATAAGAAATACGATCAGGTTCATATGTTGAAAGGATCGCAAATGGAGATGGCTGATAAGTTAGGGAGCAGTTTGCGTTTTGCGGAATCTCAAAACGAAGCCATTCGTGAAGCAGCGAAGAAGAAAGAAGAAGAATTGGAAGCTATCACCAATGAACACGAAGGGTTAAAAATGAGTATTGACGATAAACAAAACAATATTCGTGAGGAAATTGGCTACTATGACCGTACTATCCGTGATGCGAAAAAGAAATTAAAGGAATACAAAGACAAGAATATTGACGAAGCGGTTGAGAAGAATCAAGAACGTGAGAAATTACAAGTTGATTTGAACATTGCCCGTCGTGAGTACGAAAGTTTAACCTCTAACGTTGCCAGCATTGAATTAAAATATAGTTCATTGATCGAACAATTGCGTAATGATAAGAGCGCTTATATTAACAAAGTAAATTCGAAAACAAGCGAAGTATTCAATCACTACAATGAGTTACAATTACTTCAAAAGAACGAGTACAATAAGCGCGATGCCGATCTAAAAGATAAGCGCGAGGAAGCTTTAAGCGAACTAAATAATGAGTTAACTACAAAGCAAATTGAGTTCAACGAATTAAAGAGCGAGGAAAAAGTTATCCGCAATACTCGTTTTTATGAAGTTGAGATCAAGAATTTAGAAAATGAATTAGCTGAATTACGCGCGGTAAGTTATAAGAATAAAAGTGAGCGCGCGATCAAGCAAAACATGGTTTCTACCTTACAACGTGAGTGGGAAGCTTTGGAGCAACGCTTAAAAACCTCATTGAACAACCGTATTAATTCAACCAATAACGAGATCATCAAGATCAGAACTGAGATCAAGGAAATTGAGGAGAAATTGAATGTTCAACATGATGCGTTCTACGGCTATTTAGAGAAGAACGTGAAGAACTGGCATGAGAGCATTGGAAAAGTGGTGAATGAGAAATTATTATTCAGAACTGATCTTGCGCCTGAGTTAAAAGAAGAAACAGCGAACACCTTATATGGCATCAGCTTGAATTTGGAACCCGTTGAAGTGGTTTCAAAATCAATTGAGCAATATCAATTTGACAAGAACGAGCGTTTTGCGGCGATCCGCGATCTGGAAGAAGCATTAAACGCTTTCCAAACCAGCAATAACGAAGAGAAAATGATCGCTGCCGATAAATACGGTAAGCAATTGGGAGAATTGAAGGAAGACGTGAAAGTATTGAGTTACTCCTTGGAACTGGCTGATAAACGTGAGAAAAAATTATCTGAGGAATTTGAAGATTGGAAATTACGTGCCGGGAAAGAAATTGAAGAGTCTTTGAGCGGCAACCGTCAACGTTTAAATCTTATCGAGGAGGAATTGACCATCTTGAATAAGAAAAAGAATACGATCACTGAAGAATATGATGCTCAATTCAAGAAATTGAGAAAATACAATGATGACCGTTTATCTGAATTGAAAGAACGTCAGGAAACAGAGATCAGCGAATTGGAAGTTGAGAAAAAGAACCAGGTAAAAGAATTCGAGAATAAAGAAGAAGAATTATCTAAAGAAAAAGAGACAAGTTTCAAGAGCAAAGGTGTTGATTCAAAACAACTGAAAAATGTAGAGAAGCGCATGCAGGAATTGCAGGACGCTTTAAAGGAAATTGAACAATACGCGGCTATTGTAAGCGATTACTTAAAAGACAAACGCGAGATCTTTGATAAATTACCCGACCTGATCCAAAAGAAAGAAGAGTTTGTGAAGTCGAATAATGACTTGACTGCTCAGTTGGAAGAAGCGACTCGTAAGTTCAATATGAAGCGCATGGAGTTGAACAAACAAAAACGCGCTTATGATGAAGAGTTGATCGACTTCAACAATGGTATCAATTTTTACAGTAATAACTTCCGCGAAACTCCCGTTTACGCGAAGTATTCGGATATTATTGAGCGTGCTGAAGCAAAACGCACCAATTATAACATCATGGATCTTTGTACTCAGTTATTAAAGAACGATTCACACTTTAATGAAGAGTATGGTGCATTCCAACGTTATGTAAATGAATTTGCAGGAAAATACCGCATTGATAACCACTTTAACTTTATGATCCGTAATGATGCGACTCAAGGTGAATATGAGCGTTTTGCTCAGAACTTGCGTTCGTTCATTAATGAGAATAAGATCGAACTGTCAATTGCTGAAACGGCGACACAAATTGGTTTAGTAACCGATAGTATTGCTACCAAAGTAAAAGAACTCAGCGGACAAAAAGATAAGATCCAACATATCATTTCATTAATCGCTGAAGACTTTAAGAAAGCAGAGTTCGAAGAAAGTAAATTGATCGAGTTCATTAAGATCCGTTTGGAAGAATCGGACAATAAGGTTTACAAATTATTGAAACGTATTCAAGAGTTCCGCGAAGAGAATGGTTTGGTGTACAACGAAGGTTTATTCAACACAGACTTTGCAACGGGCCAAAAACGCGAGATCAGCGGACGTGCCGTAAAATTATTAGAGCAATTACGTACGGCCATCAAAGAACAAGAGCAAGAAGAGATCAAATTGCAAGACTTGTTCGAGTTGAAGTTCAATATTAAAGAAGGCATGAACGAAACCGGATGGACACACAAGATCGACAGCATTGGAAGTACAGGAACAGATATCCTAGTAAAAGCGATCATCTACATTACCCTACTCCACGTATTCATCAAAGAATCTTCACACAGAAGCAGTAAAGACTTTAAAGTACACTGTATCATTGACGAGGTAGGACAAATTTCTGCGCACTACTTACGTGAACTATTGCGTTTTGCGAAGAACAGAAATATTATGATGATCAACGGATTGCCGAACAAATCGGGATTGGAAAGTCACTACAAGTTCACGTACCAATTCAGAAGAGAAGAAGGCAACAACGTGCGTATCTTCCCAAGTATTGTAACAGAAGTAGAAGCTTAATTTTAAAGTAATAAGAATTAAGAATATAGTATAAGGAGATAGTGGAAACTATCTCCTTTTTTTATTACTCCCAGGTAATATTTCCGTCGAGACCAACGCTTCCCTGCCTTCCATCCTTATCAAAGGTGATGATCTTGTTTTGCGAGAAACTTATGTCTTTGAAAACGAATTTAAATACCTGTTTGAATTCAGTGTCGAGCAAAGCACATTCATAATCTTTATACTTTATGTAATAGTGCTTATCGTAAGCTTTACCATATTCTAAACTGCGTCCTTCCAACATGGGAGTTTTTAATCCGACTGCGGGAACATACAATGCGCACATATTTCCCTTCGTTACTTTGCAGGTTGGCCATGTTTGCTGATCAAAAAAACGACCTCCACCAAACTCTATCGTTTCATATTCAAAAGGCACAATGATATTTCCCAAGGTATCTACTACGCCTCTTTTATTTTCTTTTACCATCACGCAGCATTCCGAATTACTATAGGATTGCTCGCCCGGAAGAACTTTTGGGATCACTTTCTTGTCTGCAAGGTCGTAAAATACAACTTTGCCATTCTTCATGAACACAAATGGATCGTGAGGAGTTTGTTCCTTGTTTTGGTATTGACCCAGGAAAAAATCATATTCAAACGGAATTTGTTCTTTGCCTTGATAATCGATCAAGCCGCACTTACCATTCTTACAAGCGCCCAAATATCCTTTTGCTTCTTTTAAATATCCCGCAACCGGACGCAAATACTCATATTCAAAAGGCAAAATAATTTTTCCTTTCATTTCCATTACGCCCCATTTCCCATTCCTTTTTAGGGTAAGTGGACTACCTACCTCAAAGAACAGATCACCATCTCTGCAAAAGATCTTATTGAACTCATCAGTTTCATATTCCATTGGCAACACAAGTCCTTCGCTTGTTGAGAATATCCCTATTTGATCCCCCTTCCTTGCCACAAATAAATTCGTGATCAATCCGTTCTTAAATGTTTCCCAAAAATCTATTCTTGCGATCACAGAACCGGTTGTACTTACAATTCCCCAAACAGAATCGCCCTGAAACATGTATTGTCCTTCTTTAAAATATTTTACGCCCGGAAAAGGAAGCGCGACCAATTGCTTTCCCGCTTTGTTGATGAGCAAGAACTTTCCTCCTTTTTTTACAAGAGCTTCTTCGCCTTTGAACTCGTTGGCTTCATCGTAAATGGTTGGGATCGCTTTCCCGGTTTTATGATCTTTGTAGCCCCATTTGTCGGCTTTATTCCGAACTGGCTCCATTTGGGCTGTGCTTAATAGGCCCACAAAACACAATATTATAATCGTAACTTCTTTCATTCGTTTGATTTTGAATACGGAACCTTTAAGTTACGTAATTAATTATTAAAACAAAAGGCGTCCCGAAGAACGCCTTTAAAAGATACGATATTGAAAATTAAATCATCTCTACACTTCTCTTAATAAACTTCGTTAAGCTTTCCCCTTTCAATAATCCTTGAGATAACAAAGCAAGATCCGTTGCCTGTTTAGCTAAGTTCTTCTTTGTTGACTCATTGTTTTCATTCAAAATACGCGAGATCAAAGGGTGATTTGAATTCACTACCAAATTATACATATCAGGCATATTACCCATAAAGGCCATGGAACCACCGCCGCCCAAAGAGTTCATGTCTTTCATACGCCGCATAAATTCAGGCCGCGTGATCAACATCGGCGCATCGGTTTCACTCAAATTCTCAAAAACTACATGAAAATCCTTAGAAACGGTCTCTTCGATGATAGGTTGAATTTGTTTTTGTTGGTCTTCGGTAAGTTTACTGATGGTGTTTTCTTCCTTCTTGATCAATTTATCAACTGTATCAGCATCCACACGAACAAAGGATATATCCTTCAATTTTGTTTCTAAGTGATTGATATAATGCGGATCCAACATAGTGTCCATCAAAAGCACCTCATATCCTCTACTCTTTGCCGCGTCAATATAAGCGTGTTGTTCGGCGATGTTGGTGGCGTATAAGTATACTAATTTTTTATCCTTATCCGTTTGCAAAGGCTTTACTTTATTCTCAAATTCATCAAACGTAAAATAATTTCCATCGGTAGTTTTTACTAAAGAGAATTTAATGGCTTTATCATAGAATTTCTCATCACTGATAACTCCATATTGAACAAAGATCTTAATATCATCCCATTTCTTTTCAAACTCAGCACGGTCTTTCTTAAAGATCTCTTCTAATTTATCAGCAACTTTCTTGGTGATGTGCCCCGAAATTTTCTTTACGTTACCATCCGCTTGCAAATAACTGCGAGATACGTTCAACGGAATATCTGGACTATCAATAACCCCTCTCAACAAGGTTAGGAAATCTGGAACGATATTCTCCACATTATCAGTAACGAAAACCTGGTTGCTGTACAATTGAATGCGATCCTTAGGCATTTCCAATTTATTACTCAGCTTAGGGAAATATAAGATACCCGTTAAATTAAACGGATAATCTACATTCAAATGAATATGAAAAAGTGGTTCATCAAATTGCATTGGATACAATTCGCGATAGAAGGTTTTGTAATCTTCGTCTTTTAAGTCGCTTGGCTTTTTGGTCCACGCAGGATTTGGATTATTGATGATATTATCAACTTCAACCTCTTTGGTTTTATCATTCCCTTTGTCATCCTTTTCGCCTGTTGGCTCGTATTCTTTCTTAGTTCCGAATTTTATTTCAACCGGTAAGAATTTACAATATTTCTTTAATAAACCTTCGATCTTGCTTTTCTCTAAATACTCCTCGCAATCGTCGGCAATATGTAAAACGATATTTGTTCCGCGATTGGTTTTATTGCTGATCTCTTCAATTTGGTAATCCGGACTTCCATCACATTCCCAATGCACAGCTTTTGATCCTTCCTTGTATGAAAGCGAAAAGATCTCCACTTTCTTAGCCACCATGAACGCGCTGTAGAATCCTAAACCGAAATGACCAATAACAACGTTCTTATCTACTTTATCCTTGTATTTATTAACGAATTCTTCCGCTCCACTGAAAGCGATCTGTGTGATATATTTTTCGATCTCTTCCTTGGTCATACCAATACCTTTATCTTTTATGGTAATGGTCTTCGCGGCTTTATCAACTTCTACTTCGATCTTGGTATCACCCAATTCCACCTTGGCTTCTCCAATAGAAGCAAGTGCTTTTAATTTTTGTGTAGCATCGGTTGCATTGCTCACCAATTCCCTCAAAAAGATCTCATTATCGCTGTAAAGGAACTTTTTAATGATTGGAAAAATATTCTCTGTCTGTACGTTTATCTTACCTGTATTCATAGCTTAAAATGTGTATCTTATAATAGTAAAAATTATGCCAAAGGGTCAAAAATGACAATTTGTCAAGCAATCCAAAATGTACACTGAAAAAATGTTAGAACTTCGAACGAAGACGGGCTTTCTTCTTCTTTTGTTTCTTCACGATGTAACCAAAAGTCACCTGCAGACTAGCGTAAGCGTCTTTTTGAATATCTCCTCTTTGCGCCGGTTTTCCTGCCGCGTCAGGCTTTGTTGCGCCTGTAATATTCCCCTTACTAGGATCTGACATCGCTACAGATTTTGGTCCATAAGCGTTTCCTAAAGCAATAGGATCATAGTAGGATGTGCCAACATCATCAATATAATCTGTAAATGTTTTTCTCCAGCAAAGATCTACACCCAAGGTCCATTTTTTATCCCAGGTAGTTTTGTAGTGAACACCAAACGGAATTCCAACACCAACTTTTCCGTACTGTTTTGGTCCTCCCGGTAAGCCTTGTCCTTCGGTATGCAACGGACGTAATTTCACCCAGCTTCCCGAGGCATCTTTTCCCTTTGGATTATAGGTAAAGATCGCGAGGCCTGTATAGGCGTAAATGCTCCAGGTGCGTTTGTGAACTTTCGCAGAAAGAGTTTTTTTGATCGAGTATTTATTTCCAGAAAAACGTGTGCTTGAATAACCAAACTCCGGACGGATCATTAACTCGAATGTATTTGACTTGAAATTTAAATTACGATTGTTACGATAGATGTCGAATGTTTCGGCATCGTCGCCTTTCAACAACAAATAATTTATAGTACCAACAGCATTGAACCATTTTGTAACTCTGTAACGCGCGCCAACACCGAATGCCGTTCTTGTTTGACCAAGATCCATATCAGCAGGACTGAAATCTGTTCCAGTTCTATCACGTCCACCAAGATCGCCTAGAAAATGCGCAGTACCAAACGATACAAAAACTTCACGACGGTATTTCAACCAATCTGATTTACTTTGACGGGTTTGAGCCCAAATCTGAAGAGAAGCGGTGAAGATCGTTATGTATAAGAGTAACTTCCTCATTAATAGTACTTAAAGTAAATTCGGGCTAAATTACAAAAAAAAGAATAAAAAAAAGACCTAAAATGGTTTAAAACAGTAAGTTAATAGCATTCAATTGTTAATTTAAGCAAGTAGTTGGGGGTTAAAATTAACCAGGTAAACCTGCTCGGTTGCCCGTGTTAGCGCAGTATACAGCCACCTAATCAGGCTCTTATCAAGCATTTCGTCGGCCAAAAAGCCATGATCTATGAAAACGCAAGGCCATTGACCGCCTTGAGCTTTATGGCAAGTGACCGCGTATGCAAATTTCACCTGTAAAGCGTTAAAAAACGGGCTTTTTTTGAGGTAAAGCATCTTTTTCCATTTTTCGGGAACATCTTCGCAATCATACATCACTTCCGTAAAAAGTGTTTGTTGTTGTTCTGGAGTTAGTGCCGGAGAATCGGTAAATAAACTGTCGGTGATAATTTTTACCTCTAATTCATTTGCATCATCGTGATCAACTAATTTCAAAGCGCATTCGCTAAAATTAAATCCGTACAAAGTTTCGCGTTTGCGAATGCGTTTTATTTCGGCCATATCACCATTTGCAATAAAGCCAGCATTTTTTTCTTCGCCCAACCAAAAATAATTATTCTTCACTACCATCAATTTATCGCCGGTGCAAAGATCTTCTTCAAATAATTTGATGCGATTGCGAACGTTTTGATTAAAGAGATTCGCACGTTTGTTACTTCTGGTTACAATGATCACGTCGTCCTCGCCATATTTGCTATAGGCGCTATTCAGTGTATCTTCCAATTCATCTCCTGGAACGTTCTTCACATCCTTAGTTATTTCCAATTTAGGAAGAATGAATTTTTCACCAAGTAGAGATTCGCGAAGTTTTGTAGCATTATGTAGAATTCCACTTTGCGAACGCTGACGGGCAACATCGCTTAGTTCGTAAGAATGCACATTCAAATAAAATTTCTGCTTGAGATACTTTGCATCCAAAGCCGCGCTTTGATCGGTTCCTACCGGAGGTAACTGAGCGGTATCTCCAACAAAAATTAATTTACAGTCAACACCACTAAAAACATACTCGAATAAACTCTCCAATAAATTATTTTGATAAAGAGAAGTTTCTGATTCCACATTGATCATCGAGGCTTCATCAACAATGAATAAAGTGTCTTTGTGCGTATTCTCAGCAAGAGAAAATCTCATCTCTCCCTCCTCGCCCATGGCTTTTTTAAAGATCTTTTTATGAATGGTGGTGGCATTCTTCCCGGCGGAGTTTGAAAGCACTTTTGCCGCGCGACCGGTTGGCGCCATCAAAACACTTTTGATCTTAACCGAAGGAAGTGCTTTTGTTACTGCAGCCACCAAATTTGTTTTCCCGGTTCCAGCATAACCCTTCAGAATAAATAATTCGTTCTCTCTCGGACTCAATAAAAACTCCGCGATCTTTTGGATCACATCACTTTGCTGTTGATTTGGTTCAAAGGGAAGCGCTGATCTTACTTCGTTAGCGAATTTGCTTGTTTGTTGCACTCAGCAAAGTAATTCAAACAAACGCAAACTAAAAAAAGAAAATATCAATATTGAATAACAACATAACCGCGAATGATCTGTTTATCGCACGATTCGAGATCGATCACGTAATAGTACGTTCCTGCAGGAAGCTTATTATGTCCAAGCACCATGTCGCCTTTAGCGGTCCCGTCCCAGCTGTTATCGTATTCTGCATGAGAGTACACTAATGCTCCCCAACGGTTGAATACTTTAATATCAATTTTTGTTTGCGCATCCGATCTAATTACAAAGTGATCATTTTTTCCGTCGTCATTTGGCGTGAAAACTTCGGGGATCTCGTGAATTGGATTAGTGATCACTTCCACATACACGGTTTCGGTTTTAGAACAAAGTCCGCTTGTTCCGGTAATTGTGTAAACCGTACTTGCTTCAGGAATTGTATTTATGGTTGATTGAATAAAATTCCCAGGTAACCAATTATAACTTACAGCACCACTTGCCAGCAAATTAATTGTTGATCCTGCGCAAATGGATGTATCACTTATCCCTGAATGCAGATCGGGGTCAACATTTAATCCTATGGTTGATGAAGACACACAACCGTTAGAATTTGTTCCGCTCACAGTATATTGTAAGGCAACTGAAGGAGAAATGGCCAGGGTTT
Source organism: Bacteroidia bacterium (assembly GCA_044229315.1). GTDB lineage: Bacteria > Bacteroidota > Bacteroidia > B-17B0 > Aurantibacillaceae > Aurantibacillus. Next base: position 895,074 of record JBGATG010000001.1, on the reverse strand, counting down.
GTGAAGAAGCAGAAGTTGGCAACCACGTAAAAGTACTAGCACCGCCGGCAGTAAGCGTTGCAGTTTTTAATGGATCAAGGCAGGTAAGCGTTGGATTTGCAACGATATTTAATGTAGGATTTTGGACAACAATTACGTTCACTGTTTGTGATGAGAAACAATTCAGAGAATTTCCGGTAACAGTATACGTAGTATTTATTGTTGGGCTTACATTTGTAGAAGATCCAAAAACACTTCCCGGTTCCCAGGTAAAACTTGAAGCTCCAGAAACGAACATATCAGTATTCTTGCCCAAACATAATGTTGGCGTTGTAACAAGTGCAGATAAAGTTGGGGTTGGATTTACCGTAACAGTAACCACCGAATTTCCTATACATGCGCCGGTTTGCCCATACAAGGTATAAGTTGTTGTGGTAGTTGGTGTGACAATAATATTTGTGTTGTTGGAAGAAGTTGGCATCCACGTATAACTTGTTGCGCCCGATCCTTCCAAGCTACCTTGCTCACCAGTGCAAATAACGCCCGGAATACTGGTGATATTGACTGTTGGCGTTGGTTGGACGTTTAAACAAACTGTAGCAGTTGAAGGACAACCTCCTAATGGATCATAACCGGTAACTGTGTAGCAAATTCCGGAACTTGGTGTAGAAACAACCACCGAGCCCGTTTGTGATGAAAGGAATGTTGATGGAGACCAACTATAAGTATCTGCTCCACTAGCAAATAAGGTTGGGGTTTGTCCTGAACAGATCGTTGTTTGTGATGCAGAAACTAAAGTGGTTGGAGTTTGAACAACTAAGATGGTAGCCGCTGCCGCGCCGGTGCAATTTCCGTTAGAACCAAACAAAGTGTATTGACCGGTTGGGAGGGTTGGCGCATCAATATACACAGAACCCGTGAGCGGCCCGGGAAGCCATGTGTAACTTGAGGCACCGGATGCAGTTAAGGTAAGTGTTTGCCCAGTGCAAACATAAGGAGATGAAAACGAAATGTTTATAGTTGGCGTAGCGTTAACTGTTACTGCAACTGTTGCTGTATTGGTACACCAAAAAATATTTGCCCCCGTGAGGGTATAAGTTGTTGTTGAATTTGGATTTACAACCGTAGTTGAACCAGTAATAAAACCAGGGGTCCATGTATAAGAATTTGCACCAGTGGCGCTGAGCGTAACTGAGTTTCCTGCACAAATTTGATTTGTTGAAGAAATAGCAGTAACAGTTGGCGATGGATAAACCGTTAAAGTGAATACAGCATCATTGGTACAAGTTCCAGCCGTTCCTAAGACTGTTACTGTTGCTACCACTGAAGAAGTGATGGACGGCGCCGTAATTACAACAGGATTACTTGTTGCATTAGGACTTGCAAAAAAACCAGATGGAAGAGACCAAGAATAGGTTCCTGCTCCACTTGCCTGAAGTGTTGTTGAATTTGGGACATAGCTAGAACAAAATGTAGTTGTTCCAGCGATAGAAACTGTTGGTAAAGGTAGGACAGTTACGGCCATCACCGCCAAAGAACTACAACCAGCCGCTGTTAGGCCTTGAACGGTATAGATAGTGGTTACTGTTGGGCTCGCTTGAACGATTGCTGTATTTGTATTTGACAATCCTGCACTTGGGGCCCAAGTGTAATTATTCGCTCCACTCGCAGTCAATGTGATCGTATTGTTTAAGCAAATAACTGCAGGTAAAGGGTTAACTACAACCGTTGGAGTTGGATTCACATCAATTTGAATTGTCTTCGTATCAGAACACAATCCACCATTCAATCCCGTGACTGTATAAATTGTTGTAGCCGTTGGAGAAACTACAACACTAGTTCCAGTGGCATTTCCCGGAAGCCATGTATACGTTGTGGCGCCATTCGCGCTAAGCGTTGTACTTTGCCCCGAACAAATAGTAAAACTTGTTGCGTTTGTATTTAACGTTGGTGTTGTAACAACAGAAATAGCCAGCGTTTGTGAATTTCCACAATTTAAAGTCGATGTTGTACTTGCCGTATAAATTGTAGTTGCAGTTGGCGTTACAACCACGGTGTTTCCTACGGTTGACCCGGGATTCCATGTAAATGTGCCACTACCTGCTACGGTTAGCGTGGTTGTAAAACCTGTGGAACAACCGGTACTTGGCGAAGCGCTTGCAACAATGGTATTGCCCGTCACCGCAATTGTTTTACAATACACCGATTGATTATACTGATTACTGTTATTGAGAATGCTTATCGTATACACACCCGCAGCGGTAAACGTAAGCGGTGGCAGGTTTGTAAGCGTTGACGAAGGCATTGATGGATTTATACAACTCGCATACTTTAGTCGTGAAATAGAATTACCATTAGCATTAGAAATAAACGTATAAACCGTATCCTTCACTCTAAACTTCTCAATATTATGCGGAAAAACAAAACCCGCCGGATTTCCAATGGAACTAATAGTAATCGTGCCTGTTGGTCCAGTTGGAAAATCCACATTATACATGATGTTTGACAGGGTTGTGATCTGCCCGCGTATCCCACCGCAAGTTACATCCAAAGAAATTCCACGCGGCGCGCCTGAAAATCCCGGATTACCTAAGTTATTTCCTGTTGGCGTATTCAAAAGACTGTTTCCAAAACTTAATCGGGTAACTGTACTCGTTCCATCATTTGTGATAAAGGCATACCAATTACCATTGTCGCTTATAAATGCGATATCACTTGGCCCCGACAAGGAGCCGATGTTTCCAAGATTAGTAGCAACCGGAACATTATTTAAACTGGCACCAAAATCAAAACGTGTGATCGTGTTATTGCTTCTATTGATGGTAAAGCCGTACTTATTTCCACCTGCATGTATGATCTGTAAACGGTGGGGATAATTCATTCCACCAAGGTTTCCCATGTTTACGGCCGTTGGTGTATTAGCCAAACTTGTTCCAAAATTCAATCGCGTAATGCGATCCGAACCATTGGGTCCGCCAACAGTTACTCCGTACCAATTGGAGCCCTCTTGTTCAATGAAAATACCTTCACCGGCAAATGGCATTTGCCCTCCGAGATTTCCCAGATTCACAATAACAGGAATATTATTTAAACTGGAACCAAACGTATAACGCGTTAAATTCCCGTTTCCATTATTAGAAACAAACATATAATACACACCTGCATCATTTTGGATGGACGCGAAAACAGGAAAACTAACATTTGAAGAGCTCCCCAGATTCACTGATTGTACAAGCGTAACCGAAGAAGAGCAAAAATTCCAATACGTAGAATTGATAGAACCGGTTGATGTGTTTTGAATGGTGAATGTTTGATTCACGCAAACCGTATCAGGCGCAATAAAGCTACTATTTATGATCTGCGAAAAAGAAGTTAATGCAGAAAGAAACGAAAATAAAATTGCCGAAACTATTCGCATAATTTACTTCATCTTTGTTACGATAAATTCGGTACGACGATTAACTGCATGCTCGTCTTCCGAACACTTAGGTTGTATCTTACCTTCACAAGCGCAGGCATTCAATAATTTCGCTTCACCATATCCTTTACCAACAATGCGATCTTTTTTGAATTTACCGGCTTTAATGATGTAGGCAGCCGAAGCTTTCGCGCGTTGATCAGATAATTTCTTATTTGAGCCCGCAACACCCCGACAATCCGTATGAGCTCCTAACTCAATGTACATATTCGGATACTCGTTCATTACTTTCACGATCTTATCCAATTCAACCGCAGCATCCGGACGGATCTTAGATTTCCCAAGGTCAAAATAAATTGGTTTTATTTGAATGATCTTGGCAAGATCCTGCCCAACCAAAGCTTTACCCATTACCATTTTCAATTCTTCATGCAATTTGATCTCTCCTTCTTTTTTGATCTCCGCTGTGTAATTCAAAATATTGGTCACGTAACCCTTTTTCTCAAGCGTAATTTCATACGCCAATTTATCGCCGATCTTTCTTCCGGCAAGAGATTTTCTATATTCTCCTCCAGCAGATGTAGCTGCGCTATCAAATACTTGTTTGGTAAAAAGATCTTTGATGCGGATCTTTACATCCGATAAATATTCATTTGTTTTTGCATCAGTTACAAATGCAAGGAACGACAATTGCGGATCGCGCTCCAATAAAATAGTTTTTGTGAACTCATCCAGTTCCGAAGATTTTGTGTTTACTGAATCTTTAGCGTCAAAATACTTTTCTTTACTTGCACCGATCTTATATTCCGTTTCTTCTTCTATCAAATACTGAAATTCTCCTGCGTCGTTCGTACGAGCCGTATCTCCATTGATCTGCAATTTTACATTTGCTAGAAGATCGCCCTTGTCTTTATCCTTAGCTATAAACGTTACATTTTTCCCTCTAGCAACCTTTCGAAGCACTTGCATAATGTAAACATCATCATCCATTCCTCCGTTCTTGCGATTCGAACTAATGAATCCGCTCACCGGATAAGCATTAGGATCGCCGGTAGTTGTATATGCAAAATCATCATGTTCGCTATTGATTGGCTTACCCATATTATAAACCCGTGTTGCCTTGGTATCCTTTATTTTAGTTTCATAGATATCAAGTCCACCAAATCCTTCCATTCCATCCGAGGCAAAATACAATACGTTATCTTTATTAATGAACGGGAACACTTCGTTTCCTTTTGTATTCACTTTCTCGCCCATGTTGATCGGGGTACCCCAGGTACTATCCGGCGACATAATTGAGTAATAAATATCCATTCCTCCAAAACCACCCGGCGCGTCAGAAGCAAAATAAAGAACACTTCCATCAGAAGAAAGTGCCGGATGAGCGGTGTTATAATCATTATTATTGATATTAAGATCTCGAGGCTCAAATAATGAATTACCAATGATAAACGCTCTAAAAATTCTCAATTTGTAAGTACCATCCTTTGCTTTATGATGTTTACCATAACTATTACGCGTAAAATAAACTTGTGTACAATCTTGTGCAATACAAATTGGTCCGTCATTGAATTTTGAGTCAATTCCGTCCAAAAATTCAACAGGAGGGAAATAGTCTCCGTTTGGCGCACGGTTGGTTGCATAGGTATTAAAATAAGCACGATCTGTCCATCCATGATGTTTGGTGATCCATGTAGATTTGGTGCGTGATGAAGTAAAGATCACGTTCTCTCCAAACTGAAATGCGCAAAAATCATCATCAGAAGAGTTATAAGGTGCATTTGTAACAACATAAGCATCCGCATTCTTGCTCATCTTCTCCAAATTCGCAATTCCCTTCACAAAGCTTTTTCCACGCTCGTCGGAGCTTCCTTCAAAAATACCTTTTGCGCCATCGTAATTCCCCTTTTCCATCAAGGTCTTTCCATAAAGTAACTTTTGAATATCATTTGCCGAACCAGAATTCACCAGCTTACCATAACATAAAGCTTCACCATTCACATTTTTGGTTAAACGGTAACATTCGCCCAAGTTCGCCAACACTGCTGTATTAGAACTATCTTTCTTCAGTGCCTTCTCGTATTTTGGAATCGCTTCCGCATACAATTTTCGCACATAAAGTTTATCGCCGGCTACCTTGTAGGAATTTTGCGCACTTACCGATAAACTCAATAGGAGTATATAACTAAGAATTTTTTTCATGACTAAAAATAACGTGGTGTTACAACTGCTTTTTGTTTGTAAGAGAATAAATAACCCAAAGCGATCTCATGTGATCCTTGAGAATATTTTTGAATAGCGTTCAATCCGTAATCGTATGAGTAACTCACAATGAATTGAGGATTTACCTGGCAACCTAAAATCGCGGAAACGTTAGATCCACTACGATACGAAGCTCCCGCCCAAATCATGCTTTTGATCAGGAAATTCACATTCACTTCATATTGCACCGGCGCGTTTGCAACCACTTTGATCATTGCCTGTGGTTTAATGCGTAAATCTTCACTTACTTCATATACATAACCGGTTGTGATGTAATAATGGAATTTATTCACTTTAAAACTAATCTTTTGTTGGAAAGCCCCACTATTATCAAACATAAATCCATCATCGATCATACGAGGAATAGAAACTCCTGCATAGAATTTTCGCGTGTTATAATAAACACCAAATCCAAAATTAGGAGCATTCATGCTTGGTGTATTTTGCGACACCTGAATATCCCCTACATCCGTAGCTTTCAATTCAGAAAGTTTATTGATCTGGTTATGAATACCCGCGTTCAAACCAAATGCTAAAGTGCTTGTCTTATCAAATTTCACGCGATAAGCGTAGCTGGCATAAAGTAAATTGCGATTTAATTTTCCAATACGTTCGTTCAGCACACTTAAGCCCAAGCCCATTTTATTATTCATTAATGGGCCATGCAACGAAAATGTTGTTGTTACCGGACGACCGGGAAAATTCAGCCACTGCTGACGATGCAACATATTTATTGCCATGGCATCTTTACTTCCTGCATACGCCGGATTAATAAACATCTCATTGAACATGTATTGCGTGAACATAACGTCGTACTGCGCTTTGCCCGCAAAACCAACAAGCATGAAGAGCATCACTGTGATGGCTCTGTTCATAGGTCTTATTTTCTTCATAAACTTCTTCATATACTATTAATACTGTAATACAACATAACCTGTCATTGGTTTATTCTCAGCATCACTGAACTCAATGATGTAGTAATAGGTACCCTGCGGCAATTTACTATTTCCAAGGATCAATCCACTCGCGTTTGGATAACCATTCCATGTGTTATCATACTCCGATTTCTCGTAAACCTTATTTCCCCAACGGTTAAATACCGTCAGTTTAAGTTTCTTTCCACCTTTGATCACAAAGAAATCATTTTTCCCATCATCATTCGGCGTGAATACTTCAGGAATAAAGAAATCAGTTTGCGGAATAATGATCACTGTAGGATCACTGTCGCTCACCTCATTTGGGTTTCCGTTATTATTAACGTCAGGATTACTTCCTGTTTGCGACGAATCACGTGCAGTTGTAGAGAATTGATTTATCGCGTAACCCATAGCAGTATTTCGGAATACCGTTACCGTATCAGGAGTTACATTGATCGTGAATCGTATTGAGTCTACTTGTCCAGGTGCCAAAGTGTTTGTTCCGGTCAATAAACTGATATCTGAATTTCCATTGAACAGAGAATTAGTTGTAAGTAATGTTCCGCTTGCAACAGGCGCACTCTTCACCGTGAAATTCGCCGGCAACGGAATTGTGCTCATCAAATTATCTTTCACCTGAACAGACTTCAGTGTATCATTACCAAAATTCTTCACCGTAACAACGTAAGTGAAATCATACGTGTTATCACTTAATTTGGTGGACGCTACACCATATTTAGCAATACCAAGACGAGTGTTTGGTGTAAGATTGATAACCGTTGGGATATTATTGTTTGTTGGGAATCCATCTGCATCAGGGTCCCATCCAAATCCATCATTTGAACTATCAGATACGATCAAACTATTTACATCCAACGCTGTACCTACAATTGAGTTTTTGTACGGACCAAAGAATCCATTTGGATCAATTTGGATCGTGAATACGATCGTATCACGTTTAGCAGCCAACAATGTGCTTGTTAAAGGCGACGTTAAACTAATAGACGTAGATCCATCAAATGCAGGATTGATAGTCAAACTACTTCCAATTGAAGTAACAACAGGAGGGCTAATAATACTGTAAGTTGATGGTGCCGGGAATGCTGTGCTTAAATTTTCATTGAGCGTTACACTTGCAAGATCAAACGTTGCCGCATTTACAGCCGTAACTGTGAATGTAACGTTATACTTATTATTCACCAAACTCGGTGTACTCGCAGCTTTCGTTAATCCAAATACAGTGTTGTTACAATTTACCGGGAATAATAGAAGCATTGTATCCTTGTAACAACCGTTAAATCCAAATATCCTAATGCTATATGGAGTAACCGATCCAGGATTTGGAAGTGTATTAGTGATCACGCCGTTTGTTGGTATTGGTATTGCCGTAACATATGTAGCGGTTCCAGTGTACGTTCCACCAAATACAAGATCATATTTTACACCGTTCGGTCCTAAGATGATCGTTCCATCATTATTTGAAACCGTTCCATTACAAGTTGCAGGGAGAATCGTAGCAGTAATAGTCGGCAAGGTTGTATTTGAAAGAACAGAGATGGTTAAACTTCCCACGCAACCTGTACTAATATCAAATGCGCTCACCGTATAGTCTCCTGCCACGTTAATAGTTGGATTTTGTAAAGCTGAAGTAAAGCTTCCCGGACCGGACCACGTGTAGGTGATGCCTGCTGACGTAGAAGACGAAGCCATTAAGGTAACCGTTGTGTTACAACCTAAATTACCTGACACGGCAACACTAAAGTTTGGAATTGTTGTATTTCCAATTACGGCACACGTTACAGTTAATGGACAACCCGTGTTGAGATCAACCACGGTTAATGTGTACGTTCCCGATTGCGTTATAGGCGTAGGATTTTGTACAGCGGATGTGTAAGAATTTGGTCCGCTCCAGAAATAAGTAACGTTCGTGCTCGTTGTATTTCCTAACAATCCAACACTCGATACAAAACAAGTGATCGTTCCGGTTGCACTAGCTGTTACATTTTGTGGACCAGGCGTTACATTGATCAACAATGTTGCCGTTGTGCTACAGCCATTGTTGTCACCTAACACCGTATAAACAGTTGTTGCTGTTGGATTAACCACAACAACACTGCCGGATAAATTTCCAGGCATCCACGTATAGTTGGTAGCGCCTGAGGCATTCAATGAAACAGTATTACTTGCACAAACTGTACTCGCAGATGCAAATACGGCAAGTGTTGGAATTGGAGCTACATAAACTGAGCAAGTTTGCACTGTTTGACAACCCACCGAACTTAAACCAACAACGGTATAAACTGTAATTGCTGTTGGTGTAACTACAATACTTGAAGAAATTGTTGATGGAGATGACCACGTATATGAGTTAGCTCCACTTGCAGTTAACGTTGCAGTATTTCCAATACACAAACTAAACGAAGGCGAAGCGGTTAGAGTTAAGCTTGGAATTGGGTTCACAATAATTTGAATTGTATTTACACCAGCGCAACCCGTAGGATTTGCTCCAAGTACGGTATAAGTTGTAGTGACTGTAGGCGTAACAACAAACACAGTTCCTGTTGTAGATCCAGGATACAAAGTATATGCCGGCGCGCCTGATGGTGTTAAAGTTACAGATGTTCCAGCGCAAACTGTATTTGCGGATGCGGCAATTGCAATGGATGGTCCAGGACTAACACTGATTGTGATGGCTGCAGTTTTTGTACAACCACTTAAATTTGCACCGGTAACAGTATACGTTGTTGTCACCAATGGATTTACAACTACAATTGAGCCTGCAAATGATCCAGGCATCCACGTGTAAGTATTCGCTCCACTCGCGGTCATTGTTACACCAGCACTCGCACACACTAATGTATTAGTTGGTGTTACGTTAATTGCGGTTGGTGTTGGATTCACAACTAAATTCAAAGTTGCTGTACTAAAGCAAGGACCAATATTTCCACCTACAGTATAAATAGTAGTTGCGGTAGGCGTAACAACAACGTTAGATCCAGTTTGAGGACCAGGAATCCATGTGTAGTTGTTTGCACCTGTAACCGTCAATGTTGCCGAGCTACCCGAACATATCGCAGTTGGATTTGCAACCGGTGATAATGTAGGTGAAGGGATAACGTTAATAGTGCGTGTTGCTACATTTGTACAACCTGCAGCGTTAGATCCTACAACTGTATACACTGTTGTAACACTTGGAGTAACTACTAGTGTTTGTCCAACTACAGGACCAGGGAACCACGTGTACGATGATGCACCAACACCGGTGATCGTACTCGAATTTCCGCTACAAAGATTTATTGGATTTGCGATAGTGTTTACCGGAGGCAAAGGAGAGAAGAATAAAGTAACTGTTGCAATACTAGTACATGAACCGTTTGCTCCAACAACTGTGTAAACTGTTGTTGCAAGTGGATTCACAACAATAGTTCCGCCAACAATTGCTCCAGGATACCATGTATAGGTTGTAGCGCCGGTTGCGGTTAATGTTGCGGGATTTGGTCCGCATTTTAATGTTGGACTCGCTGCCGCGGTTAAGGTTGGCGTTGTTCCAACATTAACTTGTACTGTACGTGTAGAAGAACATTGACCAGTTGCTCCAATTACTGTATATGTTGTATTCACAGTTGGCGTAACAACAATGGTTCCACCGGTTACCGCTACTGGAAGCCAAGTATAACTTATAGCTCCTGTTGCCGTTAATGTTGAACTTCCTCCGCTACACAAAATCGACGGCGATGCTAATGCAGTAATTGTTGGTGTAGGATTTACAGTGATCTGAACTGTTTTTGTATTTGTACAACCTGACGAATTGGATCCAGTTACTGTATAAACTGTGGTAACAGAAGGAGAAACATTGAACACTACGCCACCAATGATCGGACCAGGGAACAATGTAGCACTCACAACCGATTGCGCAACGATAGTAATTGAACTTCCGCTACAAATAGTTGGAGAACCAACTGTATTCAATATCATAGTTGGAGTTGGATTAACTAAAACCTGTACTGTTTTGCTCGCGCTGATACATTGGGCGTTAGATCCGATTAAGGTGTATGTTGTAGTTGTTGTTGGACTCACCACAACTGAAGATCCGGTTAATGGCCCTGGGGTCCATGTGTAGTTAGTAGCACCAGTTCCTGTAAGCGTTGAGCTATTTCCGGCACATATTACTGTAGGAGACGCTGAAGGAGTAACTGTAGGATTTGGGATCATTTGCACGCTCACTGTTCGCGTTGATACGCAACCCAAACTTGATGTACCCGTTACAGTGTATGTAGTATTTACAACAGGAGTCACAACAACTGTTGCTCCGGGCAACGCGCCGGGATTCCAAACATAAGTTGAAGCACCACTAGCTGATAAAGTTGAAGACCCTCCACTACCCTGGCAAATACCCGTTGGGTTTGCAACTGCAGTAATAGTTGGCAATGGATTTACGATCAATTGAATTGTTTTTGTTCCGGTACAACCCGAAGTGTTTGTTCCTACAACCGTGTAAACTGTTGTTGCAACCGGACTCACCGTAACTGACGTTCCAACTAACACTCCCGGATTCCAGGTGTAAGTTGAAGCTCCTGTACCGGTTAATGTTGCGGTACTACCAATACAAATTGCCGTTGGGTTGGAAGTCGCATTTACGGTTGGATTTGGATTGATGATCACTGCAACAGTTTTCGAACTGCTACAAATTCCATTTGTTCCGGTAACTGTATAAACCGTAGTAACAACCGGAGAAACCACTACACTACTTCCTGTTGAAGCACCAGGCATCCATGTATATGTTGAAGCTCCTGTTGTACTTAACGTAGATGATCCACCAATACAAATTGAAGTTGGAGATGCAATTGGATTCAATGTTGGTGTTGGTGTCATTAACACCTGAACAGTTCTTGTACCAATACAGCCGGCTAAGTTTGTTCCGGATACCGTATAAATTGTTGTTGCTGTTGGAGTAACTACAACGCTCGTTCCTGTTAAGTTACCAGGATTCCACGTGTAAGTTAAAGCGCCTATAGCGCTTAATGTTGATGTTGCACCAACATTGCTACAAATATTTGTAGGATTTGCAGTTGCCGTAATTGTTGGGGTTCCCAAAACACTCACAGTTACCATTGCGGTATTTGTACACGACAAACTACTTCCTACAACGGTGTACGTTGTGGTAGTTGTTGGATTAACTACGACGCTTGTTCCGGTTAAGTTACCCGGATTCCATGTGTAAGATGTAGCGCCAATACCTGTAAGTGTTGCAGGGCTACCCGCACAAACTATGGTAGGATTTGAAGTTGCTCCAACTGTTGGAATTGGATTAACAACCAACTGAACAGTTTTTGTATTTGTACAACCTCCGGTTGAACCTGTAACAGTATAAATTGTTGTTGACGTTGGAGAAACCGCAACGCTTGATCCGGTTAAACTTACAGGCAACCACGTATACGTTGTTGCACCGGTTGAAGACAATGTTGATGTTGCACCAACACATATTGCAGTTGGTGTAGCAATTGGTGTGATTGTTGGTGTTGTGTTTACCGAAACCTGAACGGCAGCAGTTGACGTACAGCCTGCGGCATTGGATCCAGTTAGTGTGTATTGTGTAGTTGCAACAGGCGACACTGTAACAGGTGATCCGGCCAAAGGACCGGGCGTCCATGTAAAGCTAATTGCACCTCCACCCGTTAACGTTGCAGTGCTGCCACTACAGATTGTGGTTGGGCTACTTGAAGCTGTAACAGTTGGATTAGCATTTACAACGATAGCAATTGTTTTAGTTGTAGTACAAGATCCGTTTCCTCCCGTAACTGTGTAAGTAGTGTTTGAAGCAGGAGAAACTGTAACGTTAGCTCCGCTCAATGCACCAGGATTCCACGTATACGTTGTTGCGCCGGTTGCACTCAATGTTGTTGTTTTACCAACACAAATTGCAGTTGGAGACGCAGAAACGTTTAGTGTAGGGATCGGAATTACGGTTACCATCACGGTTCGTGATGAAACGCAACCCGCAGCGTTTGTTCCTGTTAGTGTATAAGTTGTTGTTACAAGCGGACCAACTGTTGTGGTTGCTCCGGTTAACGGGCCAGGATTCCATGTGTAAGTTAATGCGCCTGTTCCGGTTAATGTTGATGTTCCTCCACTGCCCGCGCAATAACTTGTTGGGTTAGCAGTAGCAGTTAAGGTTGGCGTTCCGTTTACAGATAAACTCACAACAGCCGAACTTGTACACGTTCCGTTAGAACCTACAACTGTGTATTGTGTAGTTGTGGCTGGCGTAACAACAATTGGCGAACCAACTATTGCTCCGGGATTCCATGTATACGACGTTGCACCGCTTCCGGTTAATGTTGCGGAGTTGCCCGCGCAAATAACTGTTGGGTTACTCACTGCAGATACAGTTGGAATTGGATTTACTAATACTTGAATTGTTTTTGTTGTTGAAACGCAATTCCCATTTGTTCCTGAAACTGTATATACGGTTGTTGCAATTGGAGTTACTACAACACTTGCTCCATTTAAATTTCCAGGATTCCATGTGTATGTTGTTGCGCCAGTAACTGTGAGCGTTGAAGATTGCCCAACACAAATTTGTGTTGGAGATGCTGCAGGCGTAACAGTTGGAGTAATATTTACGGATACTTGTGCCGCAGCAGTTGCAGTACAACCTGCAGCATTGCTTCCGATAACAGTATAGTTTGTTGTACTTGCTGGAGTAACAACAACTGTACCTCCCGCCAAAGGGCCAGGATTCCATGTGTAAGAGATCGCGCCGGTTGCAGTAAGTGTACTTGAATTTCCACTACACACTACGGTTGGATTTCGCGCTGCAGTTACTGTTGGATTTGCATTTACTACAAGTGCTACAGTTTTTGTGCTCACACAACTTCCATTTGCTCCGGTTAATGTGTAAGTTGTATTTGAAGCGGGTGTTACAACAACAACAGGTGTTGTTAATGAGCCCGGCATCCATGTATATGTTGTTGCACCACTTCCTGTGAGGGTTGCGGAATTACCCGCGCACACCGCTGTTGACGACTGAACGATATTTAAAGTTGGTGTTGGCGTTACAGAAAAAGAAATGGTCATTGTAGTTGGACACAACAATGCATTCACACCTGTTACTGTATAAACTGCAGTTGCCGTTGGAGTAATGATCAACGTTGGGGAGATCACAGAGCCCGGTTGCCAAGTGTAACTCACAGCACCACTCGCCACTAATTGCGCGGTTCCTCCCGATGCACTACATACAGTGGTTGGAGTTGCTGTAACGTTGATGGTTGGTCCGCTACTTACTGCAACCTGAACAGTTGCAGTTCCTGTACACGAAAGAATTTGTCCGGTTACCGTATAAATTGTTGTTGACGCCGGCGTAACAACAACGTTAGAGCCAATTAAGTTGCCGGGTTGCCATGTATAAGTTAATGCTCCACCCGCGAATAAGTTTGAGCTACCACCGGGACAAACCGTTGGCGAACTCGCAAACGCGCTTACTGTTGGAGAACCGATAATTGAAATATTAATTGTAGCGCTTCCCGGACATCCGCCATTGGCACCGAGCGCTGTATAAGTTGTATTTGCCGTTGGAGAGACTACAACTTGAGATCCAGTTAAGTTTCCCGGCAACCATGTATACGTGGTTGCGCCGTTCGCAGTCAATGTAACCTGTCCTCCCGAACAAACAACGTTACTACTTGCGCCAACCGAAATTGTTGGATTTGGATTTACGGTGACTTGAAGCGTAAATGTTGTACTACACGTTGACGTAGTACCGGAGACGGTATACGTTGTTGTTGTGGTAGGACTCACTGCAACAGTCGGCGAGTTGGAGACGGGATTTGTCCATGTATATGTTGTAGCCCCTGTTGCAGTTAACGTTGCAATCGTATTACTTCCCGCTGTACATATAGCTGTTGGCGACGCTGTAGCACCAAGAGGCGGAACAAATTTTAAATTGACAATGCGGAAAATTGGATTACACACACCTGCAGGTGTCATTTGAATTGTGTAGTTGCCCGGAACAGAAGTTTGAATTGATTGCGATGTTTGCGCAACGATCGTGCTTGTAGCAGGGCCATTCCACAAATATGGATTCAACCCACCCGGTGCAGAAATTGTTGCAGTGGTTCCGCATAACACATTCACATTTACGGTTTGTGTTGGTGCAGCGTAAACTGTTGAATTATTTACAGTAAAACCAAAGTTAGAACAGTTTGAATCGAAATATGCGTAACCATAGTGAGCTCCGTAAATACAATCGGCAACAAACACTTCTACAGTAACGCAACTATTTAAATAGTTTGTTAAGTCAATCGAGAACTTTTGCCACGATGCATTGTATGTTACAAAAGCGTTACTTGTCCACGAAGCAGGACCGATACCAGGACAGGTTGCAGAGTTAGTTGCAGGAGGTAATATACTGAAGTTAGGACAACCTAGTAAGTTCCCTAAACAATCGCGCACACGAACGTACATGTGTGGCTGATCACAACACAAGTGAGGACTGTTGTTTGTTACAAATATGTAAGCGAACTCGTAAAGGAAGTTTGCATTTGTTACAGGGAAACTTTGAGTCAGCTTTACAACGTCAAAATTCGCATTGTTATCATTGATCTTTAAAACACGACTTCCGGCAAATGGTGAATTTGGAACAGCGCCGATCTGCGCATCAAAAAAAGGTGTTGTTTGAATTGCAAGATACGGCGCAGCTAAACCAATACTAATTGGTGTTGTTGGATATACACACGAGTTTGCGTTTGTACCGCGTGTAGCAGTCCATCCTGTAATATTTCCCGATTCAAATCCTTCGTTAGTACACGGAGCAACCATAATATTGCTGTTTGGATTTGATCCTTTACCAACCGGAGTTGGTGCAGACGGATCCGCAACATTCACGGTTAAATTATATTTATTGTTTACATACAAACGCTTTTGCCAGAACATGAATCCTTTTTGATCAGCAGGATCCATCACCATGGTGCGCATAGTTTCTTTAGCAACTTGCTCGTTAAAGCCGTTCAAAGAATCGGAAGTAAATACGTAATTAACGTTTATCTGGGAATATGATAATACTGTTGTAAAAATGAACATCAGGAAAAATCCCGAGGTTCTCAGCTTAAATTTAGCCATTAAAATAGGTGTTTCTGTATCATCAATATTAACGAATTTTTGCGAGACTTTTTTGTTAAAATTATGGCTTTGAGGACTTTATTGATGGTAACTTAAATTTTAACTTTTGAAGTTCTTCAATAAAAAAAGCCACCCTTTTTTGGGCAGCTTTCTTATGTTTTTGAGTTTGCGAAACTTTATTATTCAGCAGTTTCTGAACCTTCAGTTTTACCTGCGCCTTTTTTACCACGACTACGACGAGTTTTAGGTTTTTTCTCAGCAGCAGCTGTTTTAGTGTTTGTATAGATCTCGTTGAAATCAACTAACTCGATCAAGGCCATTTCAGCAGCATCTCCTAAACGATTACCGGTTTTGATGATGCGAGTGTAACCACCTTTTCTGTCGCCAACTTTCGCAGCAACATCTTTAAAAAGAATTCCGATAGCTTCCTTGTTTTGAAGGTACGCATACACAGTTCTTCTGTTATGTTGAGTATCCGTTTTACCTTTTGTGATCAATGGCTCAACATATAAACGCAAAGCTTTTGCTTTTGCTAATGTTGTAAAGATGCGCTTGTGTTCGATCAACGAAATAGCCATGTTAGCTAATAACGCCTTACGGTGCGAACTCTTGCGTCCTAAATGATTTATTTTATCTCCGTGTCTCATTTTTAATTATGATTTATGAATTATGACTGATGAAAGTCACATTTCAAAATTATTAATCTTTGTCTAATTTATATTTTGCAACGTTCATTCCAAATTGTAAACCTTTTGTTTGTACCAGATCTTCTAATTCAGTTAATGATTTTTTACCAAAGTTGCGGAATTTCAATAGATCGTTCTTGTTGAAAGAAACAAGTTCACCTAACGTTTCAACGTCAGCTGCTTTTAAGCAATTTAACGCGCGAACAGAAAGATCCATATCAACTAATTTTGTCTTCAATAATTGACGCATGTGTAAGCTTGTTTCGTCAAATTCTTCTTCGTTACGTTTTTCCTCAGCGTCAAGAGTGATCTTTTCGTCAGAGAATAACATGAAGTGGAATATTAAGATCTTAGCAGCTTCTTTCAACGCTTCTTTCGGATGAATTGAACCGTCTGTAACGATGTCAAGGATCAAACGTTCGAAGTCAGTTTTTTGCTCCACACGATAGTTCTCAATTGTGTATTTTACATTCTTGATCGGTGTGTAAATTGAATCGATGAAAATTGTACCCGCAGTTGCGCTGTTTGTTTTGTTCTCTTCAGCAGGAACATAACCGCGTCCTTTTTCAATGGTAATTTCCATTTTCAAACGAACTGATTGATCGCAATTGAAGATCACTAGATCCGGATTCAAAATTTGGAATCCGTTCACATATTTTCCAATATCACCTGCTGTGAATTTTTCAGCACCGGCAAAATGAACTACCACTTTTTCAATATCGTGGTTATCTATTTGTTTTTTGAAACGAACTTGTTTCAAATTAAGGATGATCTCAGTAACATCTTCAACAACGCCTTTGATAGTTGAGAATTCATGGTCAACACCTTCAATTTTGATACTTGTGATAGCAAAACCTTCAAGCGATGACAACAAAATACGGCGTAAAGAATTTCCGATAGTGATACCAAAACCCGGCTCTAATGGTCTGAATTCGAATTGTCCTTCAGTCTCCGTAGAGTTGATCATGATAACCTTATCAGGTTTTACGAAATTTAAAATTGCCATATTATATAGTTTAATTAAGTTATAAAAAATAAAAAATTACTTAGAGTACAACTCGACGATCAATTGTTCCTTGATATTCTCAGGAATTTGTGATCTTTCAGGACGGTTGATATACTTACCTGTCATGTTAGATTTATCAAAATCCATCCATGGGTATTTATTCACTGTACCTGCAACTGAATTAACGATCGTTTCTAAAGAACGTGACTTCTCACGAACAGAAACTACATCACCAGCTTTTAGAGTGTACGATGCAACGTTCACCATTTCTCCATTCACATTGATGTGAGCGTGAGAAACTAATTGACGTGCTGCGCGACGGCTTGGAGCGATGCCCATACGGTACACCACGTTATCCAAACGGCTTTCGCACAATTGTAATAATACTTCACCTGTAATTCCATGAGCACGCGCCGCTTTATCGAAAATACGAGCGAATTGTTTCTCAAGGATACCATAGGTATACTTTGCTTTTTGTTTTTCCATCAACTGTACCGCGTACTCGCTTTGCTTAGCGCGTTTTTTCGCAGCACCATGTTGCCCCGGAGGGTAATTCTTTTTTTCTAACGCCTTATCAGGACCGAAAATTGGTTCCTTGAATTTACGGGCGATCTTTGATTTTGGACCAGTGTACCTTGCCATTTTAAATAATTGTTCTTGTTCTTTTTTCCTTTTTTATTATTTAAGTTACTCGGGCTTTCCCCGGCAACTCCAAACCCGCGACCGAGCGGGCTGGCTTATTTTTGTCCCGTTGGAATAAATTCCTACGGGATGAATTTATTAAACTCTACGACGCTTTGGAGGACGACATCCATTGTGCGGCATTGGTGTAATGTCCACAATTTCTGAAACCTCAATACCTGAAGCCGCAATGCTACGAATAGCACTCTCTCTTCCTGCACCAGGACCTTTTACATACACTTTTACTTTACGTAAACCTGCTTCAAAAGCTACCTTACCGCAATCAGACGCTGCCATTTGTGCCGCGTATGGAGTGTTCTTTTTTGAACCACGGAATCCCATTTTACCTGCACTGCTCCAAGAGATCACTTGTCCCGCCAAATTAGTTAACGAGATAATGATGTTGTTGAAGGTTGCATTGATGTGTGCTTCTCCACTTGCTTCTACTTTAACCGTTCTCTTACGAGCTACTGTTTTAGCTGTTGGAGTGGTTGCTTGTTGTTGTTGCTTTGCCATTTTATATCAAATACTTTTCTTAGTTACTATTTAGTCGCCATTTTCTTGTTGGCAATTGTCTTACGACGTCCTTTACGGGTACGCGCGTTAGTTTTTGTACGTTGACCACGCACAGGTAAACCATTACGGTGACGCTGACCACGGAAACTGTTGATATCAACCAAACGTTTAATGTTCAATTGAGTTTCTGAACGCAAAGCACCTTCCACTTTGAAATTAGCGTTAATGAAATTACGAATAGCGTTTTGCTCATCGTCATTCCACTCCGATACTTTTTTACTGTGACTGATTCCAGCTTGATCAAGGATCTTTGCTGCTCTGCTTGGGCCAATGCCATAGATATAGGTTAATCCTATAATTCCTCTTTTGTTTTTTGGTAGATCTATACCAGCTATACGTGCCATGTTATCTTATAATGTGTTTTTAATTACTTCTGACGTTGTTTGAATTTTGGATTCTTCTTGTTAACCACATACAATTTACCTTTGCGGCGTACAATGATGCAATCCACACTTCTTTTCTTTATTGATGCTCTAACTTTCATCTGTTCTATTTTTTAAAATCTTTATTTATATCTAAACGTTATTCTTCCTTTTGTCAAATCGTAAGGGCTCATTTCTAATTTTACTTTATCTCCCGGTAAAATTTTGATGTAGTGCATCCTCATCTTACCTGATATATGTGCCGTTACTATATGTCCGTTTTCCAGCTCTACACGAAACATCGCGTTACTCAACGCTTCAATGATAGTTCCATCTATTTCAATGTTCGCCTGTTTCGCCATATATTATCCTTGTTGAACCATCATAGCGTTAGCACCACGACCCTTAATTCTTCCACTCTTCATCAATCCATCGTAATGACGATTCAATAAATATGTTTCTATTTGTTGCAATGTATCCAATACCACACCTACTAAGATCAATAACGATGTTCCACCATAGAAATCAGCAAACGCGCTATTCACTCCTAATTTTTGAGCGAATGCCGGCATGATCGCCACCGCCGCTAAGAATAAAGATCCAGGCAAGGTAATTCTGTTCATTACCGCGTCAATAAATTCAGCAGTTTTATTTCCTGGTTTTACGCCAGGGATAAATCCACCATTACGTTTCATATCATCCGCGAGATTCTTTGGATTAACCATGATAGCGGTATAGAAATATGTAAAGAGAATGATCAATGTTGCGAAGATCACATTGTACCACAAGCCATAACGCTCCTGGAAAATTCCACCTGAACTGCTAGAGAAACCAGCGATAGCTGCAGGTATGAACATGATCGCTTGCGCGAAGATGATAGGCATTACACCCGCCGCATTTACTTTAAGAGGAATATACTGACGAACGCCGCCGTATTGTTTGTTACCAACAATTTTCTTGGCGAATTGTACGGGGATCCGACGCGTACCTTGAACTAATAAGATACAACCAACGATCACACCTAACAACAATACAATTTCAATTAAGAAGATGATCAAACCACCGTTACCACTCATACGCGATTTTACTTCTGATAAGAACGCGAAAGGCAAACGAGAGATGATACCGATCATAATGATCAAAGAGATACCATTTCCTAACCCTTTATCAGTGATACGCTCACCTAACCACATTACGAACATTGTACCGGTTACTAGGATCAAAATTGTTTGAGCCCACCAGAAAGTTCCTGTGTTTGGAATTGCATTAGGAGCGGTTTGCATGATAGAACCGATATACCCCGGAGCCTGAACAGCAGTAACACCAATAGTTAACAAACGTGTGTATTGGTTGATCTTCTTACGACCGCTTTCGCCGTCACGTTGAAGTTTTTGGAAATATGGAACTGCCATTCCTAATAACTGGATGATAATGGAAGAGGTAATGTAAGGCATGATACCAAGTCCGAATACAGAAGCACGTAAGAACGCTCCTCCTGCAAACATATTGATCAAACCTACCAAACCACCCGCATCGCCTGCTCTGCTACGAGCATCATCAAGTGCAGCGATGTCAACACCCGGAAGTACAACGTAAGAACCTAAACGGTAAACCAAAACCAACGCAAGCGTGGTTAAGATTCTTTGTCTTAATTCTTCAATTGCCCAAATGTTGCGTAAGGTATCTAAAAAACGCTTCATATTATTTTACTTGTGTTGCTGATCCACCTTTATCTTCAATTGCTTTTTTAGCAGTTGCGGTGAACGCGTGAACTTTTACATCTAATTTCGATTTCAATTCGCCTTTACCAAGGATCTTTACAAGATCATTCTTGCTGGCCAATCCGTTTTTGATCAATACTTCAGTAGTGATCTCAGTAGCTTTTAATTTATCCGCCAATTGTTGTATCGCGAATAAATTGATACCACGATATTCAACACGGTTAATATTCTTAAAACCAAATTTTGGTAAACGACGTTGTAAAGGCATTTGACCACCTTCAAAACCGCGTTTGCTTGAGTAACCAGAACGTGATTTAGCACCTTTGTGTCCGCGTGTAGCTGTTCCACCACCGCCAGAACCCTGACCGCGACCACGACGGAAGTTTGTTTTAACTGAACCTCTTGAAGGTTTTAATGAGCTTAATTTCGACATCTTTCCTTATTTAAATACTTTCAACTTTCAATAAATGTTTCACCTGAGCGATCATTCCATCGATCGAGGGACTGTTTGTTTTTTCAACTACCTGGTAAGTTCTTTTGAAACCTAAAGCAGCCAATGTTGCGCGTTGAACCGGGGTTCTTTTAGCGAAACTTTTTACCAATGTTAATTTTACTTTTGACATGATCTTATAAATTAACCGTTAAATACTTTATCCAATGTGATTCCGCGCATTTGTGCAACTGTGATCGAATCACGCATTTTTGTTAATGCATCAAATGTTGCTTTAACCACGTTGTGTGGGTTAGAAGAACCTTTTGATTTTGCTAACACGTCAGTGATACCAACGCTCTCTAACACTGCACGCATCGCACCACCGGCAATTACACCGGTACCATGAGCTGCAGGTTTCAAGAACACGCGGGCGCCACCAAATTTACCTTCTTGTGAGTGTGGTACAGTTCCATGTAAAATAGAAACTTTCACTAAACTCTTCTTAGCGTCTTCGATACCTTTTGTGATAGCATCAGTTACTTCGTTCGCTTTACCAAGGCCGTGACCGATAACACCTTTTTCGTTACCTACCACAACGATAGCCGCGAAACTAAAGTGACGACCACCTTTTGTTACTTTGGTAACACGTTGGATCGCTACCAATTTATCTTTTAATTCTATATCGCTCGATTTAACGCGCTTTACTGCTTCTTTTGACATCTTATTAATGTTTTTCTTATTAGAATTTTAAACCGTTTTCACGCGCTGCATCAGCCAATGCCTTGATGCGACCGTGGTAAATAAAACCATTTCTATCAAAAACGATCTCAGTAACTCCCGCTGCAACTGCTCTCTCAGCAATTAGCTTTCCTACCATTTTCGCTTTCTCAGTTTTAGTTCCCTTTGCCGATTTCAAACTTTTATCATTTGTTCCTGCAGCAGCAACTGTTTTTCCTTCTTTGTCGGAAACGATCTGTGCATAGATCGCTGCGTTACTTTTGAACACAGAGAGTCTATGTGCTTTTGTTGTTGTTTTAAGAGACTTTTTGATCTTGCTTTTCAGCTTTAATCTCTTAGTATTTTTAGTTTGTGCCATCTTAGCTTATCTTTTTAAAGATGATTTACAATTTATTTAATTATTTCTTAGCTGCAGACTTACCTGCTTTTCTACGCAATACCTCGTCGGTAAACTTGATACCTTTTCCTTTGTATGGTTCAGGTTTACGTAAGCTGCGGATCTTTGCAGCAACCATTCCTAACAATTGGTTATCGGCACACTCCATAATTACTTTTGGATTTTGACCTTTTTCTGAAGTGGTAGTTACTTTGATCTCTGCCGGCAATTGGAAGTTGATGTTGTGTGAGTAACCTAATGACAATTCCAACATTTGTCCTTTGTTAGAAGCACGGTAACCTACACCCACTAATTCCTGCTCAGTTTTGTAACCTTCGCTAACACCTTTTACCATGTTAGCAATAAGCGCGCGGTATAAACCGTGCAATGCTTTATGACGTTTTTGATCAGTTGGACGAGAAACAGTAAGAATACCGTCTTTCAATTCAACTGTAATATCTGAATCCATCTTTTGAGTTAAAGTTCCCTTTGGGCCTTTAACTGTGATCGTTCCTTTACCAGGCGTAACTTCTACACCTTTTGGAACTGTTATTGGAGCTTTTCCTATACGTGACATCTTTTGCTTCCTCCTATTATGAAATGTAACATAAAATTTCACCGCCAACTTTCATTTTCTTAGCTTCCTTATCGGTCATTACACCTTTAGAAGTAGAAACAATGGCAATTCCTAAACCATTCAAAACACGTGGCATTCCTTCAAAACCTGAATACTTACGTAAACCAGGAGATGAAACACGATCTAACGAACGGATCGCAGATTGATGAGATACCGGATGGTACTTCAACGCGATCTTAATTAGACCTTGTTTGTTTGCTGTTTCTTCGAATTTGTAATTTAAGATGTAGCCTTTTTCGAAAAGGATCTTGGTGATCTCTTTTTTAAGGTTTGAGGCAGGAACCTCTACTACCCTGTGATTAGCCTTAATGGCGTTTCTAACGCGCGTTAAGTAGTCTGATACTGTATCTGTCATTTTTTTAAGTTTATATGTTATTCCAAATCAATGGAATAATTATATTAAACAATATATATTTTCCTATAAAATAGGACGGCAAAGTTACTAAACTTTAGCCAACCTACAAATTTATTATTTGGTGCTCAAAAGCCCTGTTTTTGGGCTCCGAAGCCTACCAGCTTGCTTTAGTTAAGCCTGGGATCAAACCAAAAAGAACCATTTCGCGGAAGGTAACACGGCTTACCCCGAATGTACGCATGTACCCTCTTGGACGACCTGTTAACTTACAACGGTTGCGAACGCGCACTTTGCATGAGTTACGTGGTAACAATTGAAGATCGCTGTAATTTCCAGCTTTTTTCAATTCTTCACGCTTTGCTGCGTATTTTTCAACTAATCTTTTACGTTTGACCTCACGGGCCTTCATTGACTCTTTTGCCATCTATTGTATCTTATTTTTTGAACGGAATTCCAAATTCAGTTAATAATGCTTGAGCTTCTTTGTCGGTTGGTGCAGATGTCACAAACGTGATATCCATACCTTGGATCTTAGTAACTTTGTCGATATCGATCTCCGGGAAAATGATCTGTTCAGTGATACCCAATGTGTAGTTACCGTTTCCATCAAATCCTTTGTTATTTACGCCTTTAAAATCACGGATACGTGGTAATGAAGCCGCAACCAAACGGTCGAGGAATTCATACATTTTGTCGCCACGCAATGTTACACGCACACCGATAGCCACACCTTTACGTAATTTAAAGTTCGAGATATCTTTTGTAGAATACGTAGGAACCGCTTTTTGACCTGTGATCGTGGTCATTTCTTTTACGGCTGCTTCGATCATCTTTTTATCAGATACTGCATCACCAACACCTTGGTTGATACAAATTTTTTCCAATTTAGGTACCTGCATGGTGGTCTTGTAATTGAA
The DNA here is from genome assembly GCA_044229315.1 of Bacteroidia bacterium. Taxonomy (GTDB): domain Bacteria; phylum Bacteroidota; class Bacteroidia; order B-17B0; family Aurantibacillaceae; genus Aurantibacillus. Next base: position 870,893 of record JBGATG010000001.1, on the reverse strand, counting down.
CTGTGATTTCAAGTTCTTTACAATCTCATCATTGTATTTCCCTTTTAAACGTGGTTGATAAGTTGCTGTTGCCATTATTTAACCGCCTCCTTCGTTTTTTTTGAATAACGTACTGTTTTACCTGTTTTTTCGTCTGTTTTTCTTCCCAAACGAACGGTCTTACCACCTTCAACGAACATTAAGTTCGAGATATGGATAGAACCTTCTTTTTTAGTGATACCACCATTTGTGTTCTTAGCACTTGGCTTCTCGCTTTTGCTGATAAGGTTCACACCTTCAACGATCGCGCGATTCTTTTTTGTATCAATAGAGATGATCTTACCTTCCTGGCCTCTTGCTTCGCCAGAAATTACCTTTACGGTGTCACCTTTCTTTAATATTAACTTTCCCATTTTCTAATTTCTTAAATTATAATACTTCCGGAGCTAATGAGATGATCTTCATGAATTGCTTATCGCGTAATTCACGAGCTACCGGACCAAAGATACGTGTACCACGGATCTCGTCAGTTGCGTTCAATAACACTACCGCGTTATCGTCGAAACGGATGTATGATCCATCAGCACGGCTGATCTCTTTTTTGGTACGTACGATCACTGCTTTGCTCACAGTTCCTTTTTTAACGTTACCACTAGGTAAAGCATGTTTTACGGTTACCACAACCTTATCGCCAATTGAGGCATAACGCTTGCGTGTACCGCCAAGAACACGGATCACCAATACTTCTTTAGCACCGCTATTATCCGCAACTGCTAATCTTGATTCGTTTTGTATCATTTCTTAATTCTGTTAACGTTAAAAATTATTTCACTTTTTCTACGATAGTTACTAAACGCCATTTCTTTGTTTTGCTCATAGGGCGTGTTTCAGCTATTGTAACGGTGTCGCCGATGCTGCACTCATTTTTCTCATCGTGCGCAACGAACTTACTAGTTTTGTTAACGAACTTACCGTATTTAGGGTGCTTTACTTTACGCATCACAGCCACTACGATACTTTTGTCCATTTTATTACTGGTAACGATACCGGTTTTTTCTTTTCTTAAATTTCTTTCAATGTTTTCCATGTTGTAAGCAGATTATTTTTTGGTTGCTTTACGTTTGTTAGCTTCAGTTAGCATACGCGCGATCTTACGACGGTTAGTACGTAACAACGACGGATTCTCTAACGGAGAAACACCGTGATTTAATTTCAACTTTGACCAAGCAGCTTTTTCTTCAGATACTTTTGTAGTGATATCCGCGTCTGATAAAGCTTGAATTTCCTTGTTTTTCATTTTTCTCTTTTTTAAAAAATTATGCTTGAGGAGCTTCGTAATCTCTTCTTACGATGAATTTAGTTGTGATAGGTAATTTTTGAGCAGCTAAACGCAAAGCTTCCTTTGCAACTTCAACAGGAACGCCTTCTGCTTCAAATAAGATACGACCTGCTTTTACAGGACACATCCAGTATTCAGGAGCACCTTTACCTTTACCCATACGTACCTCTGCCGGTTTTGATGTAACAGGGCGATCTGGGAAAATACGGATCCACACTTGACCTTCACGTTTCATGAAACGCGTTAAGGCAACACGGGCAGCTTCGATTTGGCGAGCTGTAACACGTGCTTCTTCCATCGCTTTAATTCCAAATGAACCGAAAGCCAACTCATGACCACGTTTGGCCTTGCCTTTCATTTTCATTTTTTGCGACTTCCTGAATTTTGTTCTTTTAGGTTGTAACATGACTTAATTTCCTTAATACTTAATAATTACTTTTCTTCTTTTCTTGGACCTCTTTTTCTGTTCCCGAATTTGTTTCCACGATCGTCGTTGTTTCCACCACCACGATTATCTCCACCTTTACCTTTGTCTTTCATCAAGCCAATGTTCGGAGAAAGATCACGCTTACCAAATACTTCACCACGACAGATCCATACTTTAACACCAATTCTTCCATAAGAAGTGTGAGCTTCTGCAATTGCGTAGTCTATATCAGCACGGATCGTATGTAACGGTGTACGTCCTTCTTTATAGCCTTCTGTTCTTGCCATTTCAGCGCCGCCTAAACGTCCGCTTACTTTGATCTTGATTCCTTCTGCACCCAAACGCATTGTACTTGACATTGCCATTTTAGCCGCGCGACGGAATGAAATACGACCTTCTATTTGACGAGCGATACTGTCAGCAACAAGACGCGCGTCTAATTCAGGACGTTTAATTTCGAAGATGTTGATCTGAATTTCTTTCTTCGTCAACTTCTTCAATTCTTCTTTCAATTTGTCAACCTCTTTACCGCCTTTTCCGATAATGATACCCGGACGAGCAGTATTGATCGTAACAGTAATTAATTTTAGAGTTCTCTCGATAACAACTTTAGAGATACTACCTTTTGGCAAACGTGCTTTTACGTAGTTTCTGATCTTATCATCTTCAATCAATTTCTCAGAATAATCTCTACCGCCAAACCAGTTAGAATCCCATCCTTTGATGACACCTAATCTGAAACCTATTGGATTTACTTTTTGTCCCATGTAATATCTTATTGTTTTTTATCTAAAATTAATGTTACGTGATTTGAACGCTTGCGGATACGGTATCCACGGCCTTGCGGCGCAGTACGTAAACGTTTTGCTTGCATACCACTATCAACTACCACACTCTTTACAAAAAGCGTGTTCTCTTCTACGCGCTCATTTGATTTTGCTTCGTAATTAGCGATAGCCGATTTTAATAATTTTTCTAAACGAATAGACGCTTCACGTGTATTGAACTTTAAAATATTCAATGCCAGGTAAACATCTTTTCCTCTTACCAAAGCTGCCACTTGATTCATCTTACGCGGAGATGTTGGGCAATCATTAAGCTTTGCGAAATATGTTGTTTTGTTAGCCTCTTTACGTTTTTCGGCTACTAATCTTTTTCTCTTTCCCATGGTTATGCTGCTTTCTTGTTATGACCAGCGTGGCCTTTAAATACGCGGGTTGGCGCAAACTCTCCTAATTTGTGCCCTACCATGTTCTCGGTAACATATACCGGGATAAATTTTGCACCATTGTGTACAGCAAACGTGTGCCCTACGAACTCAGGTGGAATTGTTGAACGACGTGCCCAAGTCTTGATAGCAGATTTCTTTCCGCTAGCATTCATCTTATCAACCTTGCCAGCAAGATTGTGATCGATGAAAGGGCCTTTTTTTAGTGATCTTGACATTTGTTTTTGTTTTTTGGTTATGAATCTCACTCTCTCGCTTCGACAAGCTCAGCGACCGAGTTCGACCATTAAACGTTTATATTATTATTTCTTTCTTCTTTCGATAATGTGTTTGTTACTTGCTTTTGCTTTGTAACGGGTTTTGTAACCTTTAGCCGGTAAACCTTTGCGTGAGCGCGGGTGACCACCAGATGCGCGACCTTCACCACCACCCATTGGATGATCAACCGGGTTCATAGCTACCGGCCTGTTACGAGGACGACGGCCTAACCAACGGCGGCGACCAGCTTTACCATGTACTTCCAAATTGTGATCAGGATTTGATACTGCACCAATTGTAGCTTTACATGTAATAAGGATCATACGAACCTCACCTGAAGGCATGCGCAACACTGCATATTTTCCTTCGCGCGCTGTTAACTGCGCGTAAGAACCGGCAGAACGTGCTAAAGCAGCACCTTGTCCAGGACGTAATTCAATGTTATGAATGATCGTTCCCAAAGGAACTTCAGACAGTAATAATGTGTTTCCAATTTCGGGATTAGCACCTTTACCAGACATGATCTTTTGCCCTACTTGCAAACCTTGCGGCGCAATGATGTAACGCTTCTCACCATCTTTGTAAAACACCAATGCGATACGCGCCGAACGATTTGGATCGTACTCAATAGTTTTTACAGTTGCTTCAATTCCGTCCTTATCACGTTTGAAATCGATCAAACGAATAGCTTTCTTATGTCCACCACCTAAATAGCGCATGGTCATTTTACCGGTATTATTTCTACCACCAGATCTTTTAGTTGGCACAATAAGACTTTTCTCAGGCTTGCTCGCTGTGATCTCATCAAACGAGTTGGTGATCGTGTAGCGTAAGCTTGGTGTTAGCGGTTTATATTTTTTTAATCCCATTTTAAAAATGTTTTATTCTATTAAATACTTGCGTAAAAATCAATTGTCTCGCCTTCTTTCAAAGTAACGATCGCTTTTTTATTGCGGTTAACACGTCCGATAGCTAAACCACGAGTTGTGTTACGCGTTTTCACTTTACCAACATATTGTTGCGTATTTACTGAGTCAACTTTAACTCCGTACATCGCTTCAATAGCAGATTTTATTTCCAATTTATTAGCCGATTTTGCAACCACAAAACCATAACGACGAAGCTTCTCAGCATCGGCGCTCATCTTTTCAGTGATGATAGGCTTTACAATAATTCCCATTGTTACTTATTTAAAATTGTTTCAATTACTTTAACTGAGCTCTCTACCAAAACAACGTTATCAGCGTTAAGGATATCGTAAGTATTGATATCGCTTGCAGTGATCACTTTTGATTTTGGAAGATTACGTGACGACAAGTACACGTTATCATTCTTAGAACCGATAACAAATAATGTTTTTTTGCTATCTAAGTTCAAATTCTTGATCAAGTCAACAAAGTTCTTTGTTTTTGGAGCTTCAAAATTGAAGTCTTCCAACACAGTGATGGCGTTATCTTTTGCTTTGTAAGTTAAAGCAGAGATACGAGCTACGTTCTTCACCTTCTTATTCAATTTGAATGAATAATCGCGTGGACGTGGACCAAATACGCGACCACCACCAACGAATAACGGTGATTTCATAGAACCCGCACGAGCTCCACCTGTACCTTTTTGACGTTTCAATTTCTTTGTGGTGCGTGCGATCTCGGCACGTTCTTTTGACTTGTGTGTACCTTGACGTTTGTTAGCTAAAATGCTTTTAACATCAAGATAGATACAATGATCATTTGGTTCAGCACCAAAAATTGCATCAACCAGATCAACTTTCTTCGCTGTTTTTTTACCACTTATATTTAATACTTCTACTTGCATGATTATTTCTCAATTAAAACGTAAGAACCTTTAGCACCAGGAATAGAACCTTTCACAAGGATCACATTCTTATCTGCCATTATTTTTACTACTTGTAAGTTTTGGATCTTCTTGCGATTTCCACCCATACGGCCGGCCATGCGCATACCTTTCATTACACGTGCAGGATCTGATGAAGCACCCAATGAACCCGGAGCTCTTTCGCGATCGTGCTGACCGTGTGATTTGTTAGCGTGACCAACACCACTAAAGCCGTGACGTTTTACAACACCTTGGAAACCTTTACCTTTTGATGTACCGATCACATCTACGAAATCGCCTTCAGCAAATAACGCAACCGTGATAGTGTCACCTAAATTCTTTTGTTCCTCGAAATGACGGAACTCAACTACTTTGCGCTTTGGAGTTGTTTTAGCATTCTCAAAGTGTTTTTTCATTGCACTTGAAGTATGCTTTTCTTTTTTCTCATCAAAACTCAATTGAACAGCTGTATAACCATCTTTCTCATTGGTTTTTACTTGCGTAACAACGCAAGGACCCGCTTCAATAACTGTGCATGGTACATATTTACCAGAGGCATCGAAGAAGCTCGTCATTCCTACTTTTTTACCAATTATTCCTGACATTTTATTTTTTGTTTATTAATTATTTAATTTTTTATTCCTGTTTTCGCAGCGTATCATCTGCGTCCTGTTAAACTTTGATCTCTACCTCTACTCCGCTAGGCAATTCAAGTTTCATTAAAGCATCAACAGTTTTAGATGATGAACTGTAGATGTCCAATAAACGCTTGTAAGCACACAATTGGAATTGGTCACGCGCCTTTTTATTAACGTGTGGCGATTTCAATACGGTGAAGATGCGCTTGTTTGTAGGCAATGGAATTGGACCATTTACCACAGCACCTGTAGCTTTTACAGTTTTTACGATCTTCTCAGCCGACTTGTCAACTAAGTTGAAGTCGTACGATTTTAGTTTTATTCTTATCCTCTGGCTCATATAAAGAACGATTTATGTTTATACTTTTTCCTTTTTACCTTTTGACTTTGCAATTACATCGTTAGCGATGTTTGCAGGAGCAATTTCATAGTGATCAAATTCCATTGTAGAAGTAGCACGACCTGAAGTCAACGTACGTAATTGAGTTACGTAACCGAACATTTCAGAAAGTGGAACTTTTGCTTTGATAACCTGAGCATTTCCTTTGCTATCCATACCTTCAATTTGACCACGACGACGGTTCAAGTCACCTACAACATCACCCATGTTTTGTTCAGGCGTTAAAACCTCAACTTTCATGATCGGCTCCAGGATAACCGGCTTACATTTTGGCAATGCCTCACGATAAGCTGTACGTGCACAAATTTCAAACGACAATGCATCCGAGTCAACCGCGTGGTAAGAACCGTCAGTTAAAACAACTTTCATTCCTACTAACGGGAAGCCTGCCAATACACCATTTGTCATTGATGCTTTAAATCCTTTTTCAACTGCAGGAATAAATTCACGAGGAATGTTACCACCAGTAATTTCATTTACGAATTGTAAACCACCTGTTTTCGATGCATCAAAATCAGCATCCAAAGGTCCAATACTAAAGCGGATATCGGCAAATTTACCTCGACCACCTGTTTGTTTCTTGTAAACCTCGCGATGATCAACAGAACCTGAGATAGACTCTTTGTAAGCAACCTGAGGAGAACCTTGGTTAACTTCCACTTTGAACTCACGCTTTAAACGATCAACAATAATTTCTAAGTGAAGCTCACCCATACCTGAGATAATGGTTTGACCAGAATCTTCATCCGTTTTTACGCGGAACGTTGGATCTTCTTCAGCTAATTTATTTAAGCCCACGCCTAAACGATCTAAGTCACCTTGAGTTTTTGGCTCAATGGCGATAGCGATCACCGGCTCAGGGAAATTCATTGCTTCTAATACAATCGGATTTTTCTCATCGCACAATGTATCACCTGTGCGGATATCTTTAAATCCTACTGCCGCTCCAATATCTCCTGCTTCAATAAATTCAACAGGGTTTTGTTTGTTCGCATGCATTTGGAAGATACGAGAGATACGTTCTTTGTTTCCTGAACGTGTATTTAATACGTAAGAACCAGCGTCCAAACGACCCGCATATGCGCGGAAGAAACACAAACGACCAACAAATGGATCGGTAGCGATCTTAAATGCTAATGCAGTAAATGGTTCTTTTGGATCAGGTTTACGAGTAACTTCTTCTTCAGTATCAGGATTAGTACCTTTAATTACGTCCTTATCTAAAGGACAAGGCATTAATTCCATTACTAAGTCCAACATTGTTTGTACACCTTTGTTCTTGAACGCAGATCCACATACCATTGGAACAATTTTGTTTGATAAGCAAGCTTTACGCAACGCGTCTAGTACTTCGCGCTCAGTGATAGTTTCAGGAGCATCAAAGAACTTCTCCATCAATTTATCATCAAATTCAGCAACTGCTTCAAATAATTTCTCACGATATTCAGCTACTTCAGCTTTCATATCTTCAGGAATAGGAACCTCTTTAAAGGTCATTCCTTTATCTTCTTCATTCCAAACAATACCACGGTTGTTGATCAAATCAACCACACCAATAAAATTCTCTTCAGCACCAATAGGTAATTGTAAAGGAACCGCGTTACCACCAAGGATCTCGCGAGTTTGTTTCACTACATTTAAAAAGTCAGCACCCTGACGGTCCATTTTATTAACGAAACCAATACGTGTTACGTTATAATTGTCAGCCAAACGCCAGTTGGTCTCAGATTGTGGCTCAACACCATCAACAGCCGAGAACAAGAACACCAATCCATCCAATACACGTAACGAACGATTCACCTCTACAGTGAAATCCACGTGACCCGGAGTATCAATGATATTTAATTTGTATTTATTACTACGGTAGTTCCAAAAACAGGTTGTAGCAGCCGAAGTGATGGTAATACCACGCTCTTGCTCCTGCGCCATCCAGTCCATTGTTGCTGCACCATCGTGTACCTCACCAATTTTGTGATTCACACCTGTATAATATAAGATACGCTCGGTACAAGTTGTTTTACCTGCATCGATGTGGGCTGCGATCCCAATGTTACGTGTATATTTTAAGTCGCTCATTTTATTAATTAGAATCTAAAGTGTGAGAATGCTTTGTTAGCTTCAGCCATTTTATGTACGTCTTCTTTCTTTTTGAAAGCAGCACCTTCTTCTTTTGCTGCCGCAACGATCTCTCCGGCTAATTTTTGAGCCATTGATTTCTCATTACGCTTACGTGAATATTCAATTAACCATTTCATAGCCATTGAAATCTTACGATCAGGACGGATCTCAGAAGGAATTTGGAACGTAGCACCACCTACACGACGTGAACGAACCTCAACCTGAGGTGTTACGTTTGCAAGGGCTTTTTTCCAAACCTCTAATCCATCTTCATTGGTACGTTTTGCAACAACACCAATTGCTTCGTGGAAAATATTCGACGCGGTATTCTTTTTACCATCGTACATTAAATTGTTCAAAAAACGGGTAACCAATGTATCATTATAAATTGGATCCGGTAATAAAACACGCTTTTTAGCTTTCGACTTTCTCATTTTATATTATCTTTTGCTATTATTATTTTTTCTTAGCTGTTGCCGCCGCAGCACCCGCTTTAGGACGTTTTGCTCCGTATTTAGAGCGTTGCTGTTTACGTCCTTCAACACCCGCTGTATCTAAACTACCGCGAACGATATGGTAACGTACACCCGGAAGATCCTTCACACGACCACCACGTACCAACACGATACTGTGCTCTTGCAAGTTGTGCCCTTCTCCTGGGATATAGGCAATAACTTCCTGCTTGTTAGTTAAACGCACCTTCGCTACTTTACGCATAGCCGAGTTTGGTTTTTTTGGAGTTGTAGTGTACACTTTTGTACAAACACCACGACGTTGCGGACATGAGTCTAACGCAGCGCTCTTGCTCTTGTTAACCGCCTTACGACGGCCCTTTCTTACTAGTTGTGAAATTGTAGGCATTTATCCTTTTATTTTCTTAATTTTTCAATCGTTTTCTAACCAATTTTTTGATTAGGGACGGCAAAGATAGTGATTTAATTTTGTCTGCCAAGCTTTTTCCTCGAATATTTAACAATTTTCCGATTCCGCTCTTTCTTTTGATAATTAAGGCTTTGGCGGGTTTTTGGGAAAGCTATTTTTGAGCCAAAACCGAGTAAATCTAAAACGATTCAAATTAAGGATTTGCTAAGTGAGAAAATATGGTTACCTTTGACTATTAATAGTAAACAAAACAATGACAGTCAGGGAGCAGGTTTTTAGCCATTTGGAGGAATGTAATGAATTAACTGTAAAGGAGTTAGTTTTAAAAACTGGCGCATCCAAACAATTGGTGCACCGCGCGCTACATCAGCTAAGCGATGAGAAATTAATTCAAAAAATTGGCCGAACTCCAAAGACTAGCTACCGTTTGGCCGACCAAAACAAGCCTGTTAAGGTTTTAACAATTCCGGAGCTACTTGAGGAGGACCTTCAGTTCCTGGAGGAGCATTGTTTGTTGGTGGACGAGGCCGGAAAGTTGCTCCGAGGCCCACAAGCCTTTGCCTGGTTTTGTAACGAGAACGACTTGGTTTTTGAAGAAACCCTATCTGAATTTAAGATCGAGATCCAAAGTCAGCAAAACCTGCACGACCGAAAAGGTAAGATCAAAGCCACCGATAGTTTTTTGAACTATTCCAAGTTTGGGAACATTTGGCTAGACAACCTTTTTTATTTTGACTTTGACAGAACCGAGACTTTTGGAAGAACTCCTCTTGCTACGCTCATTTACTATTCAAAAATGGGGCAAAGTAATTTTTTAATGAATGTATTGGTGGAAGAACTAAAAGATAAGATACTTCAATTCCTTTCCGAACAGCAAGCCGATGCTATTGCTTTTGTCCCCCCTACTTTGGGCCGCGAAATTCAATTGATGAAATTCTTAAAGGATAATTTGAATATTTCTTTGCCTCATATTCCTATCAAAAAAATAAACGGACTCATTCCTCAACCGCAATATTCCATTTTGCAATTGGATAATAAAATAAAGAACGTGGATAACACGTATTTGCTTTCGGAAACACGACACTTTAAACATGTAGTGTTATTTGATGATCACACAGATTCGGGTGCAACGCTCAATCAATTAGCCGGAAAATTAAAATTGAAAGGAATTGCAGCGGAGGTTACAGGCTTGGCGATCGTGGGTTCTTATTAGAACTTTTAACCACGGAACGCTGCGCGTTCACAGAGCTCACAGAGAAAAAAAAATTCTGCATATAAATACTCCGTGTTCTCTGTGTGTAAACCTTTGTGATGCCGAAGGCATCTGTGGTTAAAGGTTCTTAAAAAACATGCTTTTCCGCGTGGTAAGATGATCTCACCAACGGCCCACTCTCCACATACTTAAATCCTTTTGATAAAGCGTACTCGCGGTATTTTTTGAATTCATCCGGGTGCACAAAACGTGCCACAGGTAAATGTTTTGGTGTTGGCTGTAAATATTGTCCAATGGTCATTACATCGCAATTTACGGCCGCCAAATCATCAATGGTTTGAATAATTTCTTCTTCCGTTTCGCCTAATCCAACCATCAATCCGCATTTGGTACGAACGCCTGCTTCGTGCAAACGTTTTAGCACTTCCATACTACGATCGTATTTTGCTTGAATACGCACTTGCGCAGTTAAACGACGAACTGTTTCAATATTGTGCGACACAATATCCGGTTTTACATCAATAATGCGTTGTAAATTTTCCCACTTACCCGCGAAATCAGGAATTAAACATTCAAATTTTGTTTCAGGAGAAATTTCACGAATGGCTTTAATGGTTTCTGCCCAAATAATACTTCCTCCGTCTTTCAAGTCGTCGCGATCCACACTGGTAATTACACAATGCTTCACGCCCATCAACTTCACTGACTCGGCTACACGTTTTGGTTCATCCCAATCTGCAGGTTTTGGTTTACCTGTAGCCACAGCGCAAAATCCGCAGCTGCGCGTACAAATATTTCCAAGGATCATGAACGTTGCAGTACCCGCGCCCCAGCACTCGCCCATGTTTGGGCAATTGCCGCTTTCGCAAATGGTGTGCAGCTTATGCTTGCTTACAATATTGCGAACGTTTAAATATTCTTGTCCGGTTGGGAGTTTTACTCTCAGCCAATCGGGTTTTTTAATTTTTATTGATTCTGTCCCTGAGCTAGTCGAAGGGACGGTGATTGAAAGATCCTCGCTCATACTAATACCATCGCTTTCCAAACACAAAACCAACGTGCAGCGTTACAACAACAGCCTCGGCCGGATTGCGCGCCATGGTTGGCAGTTTTATTGGGAAATAATTTACCGAAATACCGGTTTCAATAGCTTTTACAAGGTTTGTGTAAGGCGCGTACTCAAAACTTAAATTGAATTTACCGCACACATATGGGTAAACTGCAAGTTCAGCTAATCCATTTGAAAATGGCGCGCGGCCAATAACACTATCTTGCGTAAATGTAGTTTCATTAAAACGACGGTATTTGTTTGCCGATGTGGCATCGTGTGTTACCGTTGTATAATAGTAAGGTTTTGCAAAAGCAATTCCGGGACCAAGACTATAGGAGTAGCGAACCTCTACCGCTTTTTTATCGGCTTTACCGGCGATCGTTTTTTGGCGACCAACGCTTGCTGTTACTAAAAAAATACTGTTCAATTTTCCGTACACGTAACGTTTCCGTTCTACATCAGTACCGGTTAATTTAATTTCTTTTGGATGTTTTAAAGTAGATCCGTCCACTTCAAAATACGATTTACGTTCGAACGTAACATGTTTAGCGCGGCGATATAAAAATCCGTAACCACGGTTGTGAGCGTAAATTTGAAAGGTTTGTTCGTTTCGATAAAGTACGTTCAGGTCGCTGCCATCTTTTTCATAGTCCGGCATTACCTGGGCCTCAGCACCTGCACACAACAACACAAAAACTATAAGGGCCAGCTTACGCAACATATCTAACAAAATTAAAGAATTCTGCTTAAAAAACCTATATTTACAGTAACTCAAAGAAGGCATTTATGGCTACAAGTTTTGTTAAATATTTGGGAGGTTTAAGAACAGAGAGCTTACACCTGGCCAGCGGGCAACAGTATATAACTGATGCTCCAATAGATAATCATGGCAAGGGCGAGGCCTTTAGTCCCACTGATCTTATGGCTACTTCACTTGCAAATTGCATGTTAACCGTTATGGGAATAAAAGCAAACACCGAGGGCATGACCAGTATTGATGGAACCACAGCAGAAGTAACAAAAATTATGTACGCTGATCCTCGGCGCGTTGGTGAAATTCACATTAAGCTCACCTTCCCTAAAAATAACTTCAGCGACAAAGAAAAAAAGATCTACGAACATACCGCACACGCCTGCCCTGTTGCAAAAAGTTTGCATCCTGATTTGAAACAGGTGTTGGAGTTTGTGTGGTGAGATTTGATTAAATTTATGAAAACCAATAGAGGACATAAAAGTACCGTTTACCGCCACCTGTTGGCAGTAGGAGGTGATAAAATGGCTCCTATAGGGTAGTTAGTGGTAAGTGGCGGGACGAAATTCCGTAGAAAAAATGACACCGAATCAATTTACAGACATATACAAAAGACTTCCTGACGAGAAACTCATCGACATCATTGACAATAAAAAGGACTATCAACCTTTGGCAATTGAGACAGCTCTCTTCGAAATAAAAAGTAGACAACTGACCGACAATCAAATTTCGGAAGCGAAACAACGTAACGCCGACATCAAAAACAAAAAAACGCAAGCCGACAAAATCGTAAAAGAAAGAATTGAGGTCGCTAAAAATACAGCCGACAAAGCCCTGACAATTTTAGACCCTCTAGTTGAAAAAACTCCGCAGAGAACAATTAAGCTAATAAGCTTCGTTCTCGGACTTCTCGCGATCATCAAATTATTTTCTAATTTTTCAATGATTGCCGCACTTTTTAAAGACACGAACTGGGATTTCTCAGTTGCCATTTTTCTATTCGACTTGTTGTTTTTGCCGATTGCTTTAATTCCATTTTGGCGACTAAAGAACTTAGGACGTAAAATGCTTTCTATTTGGTTAATCTATAATTTACTTTCTGTAGTCAGCTTGCTTGTAGTTATGTTTTCTTCTTCACATTCTAACTCTCCCCTATCATTCTTAATGCCCCAGACAGATCCTGCGACTTTTTTAGTTGGCGCTCTTTTATCCGCCGGACTTTTGTATTATATCAATAAAAAAGACGTTAAAGTGCTTTTTAGCTAGACGTATCAGTGTGCCGCCACCTCACCACTAACAGCGGTCTTGGCTAATTGGGCGGAAACGGTTGATCGCTCGGGCGATTAAAGCGGAAAATAATTTGTTTGCCCTCGCTAAGAAACATTTGTATCTTTAAATGAACATTTGTGGTTGGGGAAAGTTGATCCTTCGGAAGCCCAACTAGCCAAGGCCGCAAAACGTTATAACTCAGCCGCTGGACGGACGGACAATGAAAAAAACACTTTACATAATTACTCTCCTTTCGTTTTCAAGACAAGTTCTCGGACAGACAAACTTTGTGACAAATCCGAGCTTTGAGACTTATTCGGCTTGTCCCACTGACATTAATAGTGGTTCTCCAGACGAAATACTTAACGCAACTGGCTGGAGTACATATAAACAAACTCCCGACTATTATCATTCATGCGGGACCTCGACAAACATTCAAGTTCCAACGAATTGTTGGGGAACCCATTTTGCGGCTACAGGAAATGCTTATTGTGGCTTTCAAACTAAATTTACTCCCGGAACAAGAGAAATGCTTGGTTCAAAATTGACGGTAACTCTTACTATAGGCACAAAATATTTTATCTCCTTTAAAACTGTGAAATCTTGGAATACCCCATGTGCTGGCGGTGGTGCCGCAACAAACAATATCGGACTTAGATTCAGTAAAGTTCCATTTACTGATGCAAATCCGCCGCCGATAAATAATTACGCTCATCTTAATGCGACGACAGTAATAACCGACAGTATCAACTGGACAATAATCAAAGGGGTTTTTGTCGCCGACTCCGCCTATAAATATGTTTCGTTAGGTAATTTCTTTGACGATGCTAATACAATAATGATTAATGGCGGTCGTGGCTATTATTTCATTGACGACATTTGTGTTTCGAATGACTCTCTAACTTGTTACGCTCTCACAACAGGAGTAAAAGAACTAAACACAAAGCAAAATATATGCGTCTATCCCAATCCGACTTCCAATTTTGTCTCAATAAATCTTCCTGATCAAAATAAAATAAGCGAATTTCATTTGCTTAATTCACAGGGACAAAATATTCTAACAAGAACAAACTGTAGCGCTGACAAAATTGACCTGACCAATTATTCAGACGGGCTTTATTTTATTCAAGTACTTTATGACGACAAAATATTTTATGACAAAATAATTGTTAGACATTAAGCTGTGTGCAGCGGCCAAGTTATAACCAGCAAGCAAAAGTAAGCGGGCGGACTCGGGTCATCGTTCGCGCGCAAAACAGCGGCCCCTTCGGGAAATTTTATTTGCGGCTCACTAAAAAACTAAGTATCTTCAAATAACCTTTGGTAGGTTGGGAAAGATGGTGCTTCGTAAGCCCGCCTACTCTTGCTTGCTAAACGTTATAGGAAAGTGGGCGGACGAAATCCCACTGACAATACAGGCAATATTTCAGACATAAAAACGTTCTCTAAAAAACACAAAGACATGAGAAAATTAATAACCATCTTGTCATTTATTTTAGCCAATCAAATCTCAAAAGGACAAGACACCCTTAGACGTTTTGAATTCGGCTCGACACTCATGACGATTAATTCATTTAACACTAACTATTACTTTGCTCCCGACAGACCCTCATTAGAATTTATTAATGGTGTGTTTTTTCGCTATACAAAAAAAAGACTTGGACTACGTTTGCACGCAAGCTACACGGACAATTCGACTTCATATGCGACACCTCCCGATTGGCGCGATGGTTCAGCTGGAGATATTAATAACAAAGACTTCAGAATTGGGGTTGGCGGACAATATTCAATTTTAAAGCGCAAAGAGTGGCTTTACACTTTTCTCGACCTTTCATATCGCAATGTATTTTCAACAGGACATTACTACGGAGGCATTGGTGGAGCGAACGAACGTTTTTCAAGGACAGGGAATGGCTTTGACAGTTTTTTGGGGTTAGGCTTTAAAATAAAAACTATTAAGCATGTTTACTTATCGCCTGAACTCGGTTATTTTTGCTCTACCAAATTCGTAAATCAAACGACAACTAATTATTGGGGACAAACTTCAAATTTTAATTACTCTGAAATAGATCTCAGACCAGTAATTAAATTACATTTGACAGTTAAGTTTTAGTTTGTATGCGGACACCCATAAAACTGTGTGCGCCCACCATACCTATAACAGCACCTACTGGCCATTGGGCGGAATTCGTATCTTTGATTTTAAACAACCATGAAGCTAAGCAGACTATTCAACGATTTTTTTGAAAGCGAAAAGGCCGGCGGACTTGTTTTAGTTCTCGCCACAATTCTTTCCCTCGTACTTGCAAACTCTGCCTGGCAAACAAACTACATCAACTTTTGGCAGTTAAACCTTGGCGGGCATAGCCTCGTTCATATCATCAATGATGGACTTATGACAATATTCTTTTTGCTTATAGGTTTAGAATTAGAGCGCGAAGTTTATACCGGCGAACTATCTTCGGTTAAAAATGCGTCGTTACCCATATTTGGCGCTTTGGGCGGAATGCTAATTCCCGCTGGGCTTTTCCTGGCGCTCAACTTTGGTACACAAACTCAATCAGGCGCGGGTATTCCCATGGCAACAGACATCGCCTTTGCAATAGGCATTTTGTCTTTATTAGGTAAACGTGTTCCCACTTCCCTCAAAATATTCCTAACCGCTTTAGCAGTAATGGACGATCTGGGAGCCATTTTTGTGATCGCCATTTTTTACACCAATACACTGGCGTTCACAAACCTGTTTATTGCATTAGGCATCTTTGCCCTGCTTTTAATTCTAAACCGTTTGAAAGTACATAATTTAATTCTGTATTTAATTGGTGGTGTGGTTATGTGGTACTTTATGCTACACTCAGGCGTTCATGCAACTATCACCGGTGTGCTTTTGGCTTTTGCAATACCTTTCGGCAATGGCGAAGAAAGATCTCCATCGTTCATACTTCAACATTTTTTACATAAACCGGTTGCATTTATTATTCTACCACTATTTGCGCTTGCTAATACGTGCATTGCCTTAGGCGATAATTGGCAAAGTGGATTAAGAGAAACAACCAGCCTTGGTATCCTAGTTGGACTTATGATCGGAAAACCCCTAGGCATTTGGCTTTTTTCGTTCATTGGTGTTGGCTTAGGGCTTTGCGCACTGCCGGCAGATCTGAAATGGAAAAACATTATTGGTGCGGGTTTTTTGGGCGGTATTGGTTTTACCATGTCTATTTTCATTACACTCCTTGCTTTTAGTTCGGAAGAGATGATCAATAACTCTAAGATAGCGATCCTTCTATCTTCCTTTATCGCAGGCACTATCGGCTTCATTTGGTTAAGACTTACGCTGAAAAATAAAAATGTCTTATCTGAAGATATCTAAGCTTGCCCGAAGCTATCTACAAAAAACATTTGTACCTTTAAACTCACATGATCATTAGATCTCTTGCACATTGTTCCTTTGATGAACTCTACGCCGGACACTTAAAAGCGTTTAAAGAATATCCATTTCAGTGGAGCAAAGAGGCCTTGCAAAAAACAATTCACCGCAGGGGATTTGATGCATCATTATCCTTTGGAGCTTTTGATAAAGATGAACTCTTGAGTTTTACCTGGAATGGTATTGGGGAATTTAAAGGTTTACCCACTGCTTATGATACAGGAACAGGAACAGCCGAAGAATACCGCGGAAAAGGTTTAGCATCACAGATATTTGAACACTCTATTCCATTTTTAAAAGAAGACGGCATTAAACAATACATTTTAGAAGTACTTGAAGAAAATGAAAAAGCATTTTCGGTTTATTCTAAGCAAGGATTTGAGGTCTCCCGAAAATTTGACTGCTTCAGAGTAAATTCAAACGATTGGATTCTTCCTCAGCACTTATCGCCCAAACATATTCAACTAAAAGACATTGATCTGAGTTATCAGAAGCAAATGAAACCCATGATAGATTTCGACCTCTCCTGGCAAAACAATTTCGCGGCTTTAAATAAAAACCCGAGCGACTTTAAAGTTATTGGGGCATTTGAAGACGACTCTCTGGTTGGTTATGGAATTATTGAGCCTCAAAGCGGCGACGTTCCTCAATTGGCAGTTTCAAAAACGCGCAGAAGAAATGGCATTGGATCATCGTTATTGAACGACCTAAAAAAACTCAACAAAGCCGATATTCTAAAGGTGATCAATATCCCTTCGGACCAGGAAGAAATAAAGAGCTTTGTACTGAATAATGGCATTCCAAAACTTGTGAGTCAGTATGAGATGCTGAAACTCATATAATTAAAGTTTTTACGTATCTTCACATTAGGCTAAACCAAGCTTCCTGTTTGAAGTCTAATATGCACATGAAATACGCCCAAAGCATCACCCTTATTTTTGCAGCATCCCTCCTGCTCTTTGCCTGCAATTACCATAAAAAATTAATTAAAGAAGAGGTTGTTCTCAAAAACAAAAACTCTGTAACAGGAACCATTGTTTCTTGTGATTCCAACGAAGTAAAACTTCAAAAAATGGACGAATCGCAACAAACTATTACCTGGGCAGATATTGATACCATTGTTGGTAAACGTTTCAAGACACTTTTTTTGGGATTCAATACCGGTTTTTACAATGTGCCTTACTTTTCGGTGTTTCGTAATGAAGCTATTAACGCCAAAGGCTTAGGACTTCAATTTAAAATTGGAAAAGCTGTGCGCGGAAAGCACTTGAATTATTTTACTTTCGCTGCCTTGCCCGCTAAACCTTACACCGTGAATAAATTTGGTTTTGGCTTTATGCGCTATATTGGAAAAGCCAGTTACGTAGGCAATGAAGGATTTTTGTGGGGTATGGAATACAATTTAATGAATGCCAAGTACAATAACGGTGTACAAATGGCTATTGATCCGTACTGGGGTTACGATAAAAAATTCAAAGATCAACTACGTGTGCATTTTAAAATGGGATTCCAGGTAAATGTATTCAGTAAGAATAATAATCTCGGCGTGAATCTTAGTCTTGGTATTCATTTCATGAAACGCAATTTCAAAAAATACTATACCGATCTGAATCAATACCATCGTTTACCAAAGAATTGAAGAAAACGTTCATATATTTTTTCTTTCTCATAGCGCTTGTGGCAAAAACACAAACGGGAATGAATGTGTACAACGATAGCGTGATGCATACTGTGCGCATCACTACCTATTTCCCTAATTGGTTTGATTCTTTAGAAGCGGATTATAAAGCGAATCTTTCTATACAAGGTCATCCCCAAAAATATTTCATGTGTAAAATTACTTTTGATGGAATCACCTTGGATAGTTGTGGTTTTAAAGAAAAAGGTAACGCTTCTAACTCTCTTATCAGTTACGGAAAGAAAAAACCACTGAAAATAAGTTTTGATGAATTCAAGAACCAAAAACTCGACGGTTTAAAGAAATTCAACCTTAATAATTTCACCAATGATCCTTCGGCCGTGCGCGATGCCATATGCATGAAACTTATGCGCGATGAAGGCGTGTTTGCTCCAAGAACTTCTTACACCAAACTTTTTGTGAACAATGAATACATTGGTTTATATGTGATCATTGAAAACGTGGACAAAACATTTTTGAAAGATAAATTCGGAGGCGCTAACAACAATGGTAATTTGTATAAAACCGATAGAGGTAGCCAAATGTGGCTTACCTGGCTGGGAGATGATAAGCAAGCATACAAAGACAAACGCTTTCAGCTAACCACTAATGAAGATAAAGACGATTGGAGTAATTTTATTGGCTTTGTGAATTTCATCAATTACGATGAAAGTGAAAATTTTAAAGCGGAACTAGAAAAACGTTTTGACGTTCACACCTATTTAAAAGTGTTGGCCGTAGAAAAATGCGTGAAAAGCTGGGATAGTTATTGGGGCGGAGGAAATAATTTTTTCATGTACGAGCATCCCGATGGAATGATCCGCTGGATCCCCTGGGATATGAACGAAAGTTTTCAGGACTTAAAAGTGATAGGAAAAACATCTTTGTTAGATGGGTATTTAGTACCTACAAATAATTTTGATGAGCGTCCGCTATTAAAACGCATTTTCGCCTACGAAGATTTCAAGCAAGAGTATTTAGATAATTGTTGCAAGTTGGTAAAAGGAAATTTTACAGTGGAGCGCATGGGAAGAAAGATCGTGAAATGGCATGAATTAATTGATTCAGCTTACAAAGCTGATACTTACAAATACAATAGCTACGAAGAATTTAAAGTATCCCTTGTAGAACAAAATGAAGATGTGGTTTCCATTACCAAAGCCGGTTACGCTTTGCATATTCGCTATCCCGGTGTTTTTCCTTTGATACAGGAACAACGCGAATGGGTTGAGAAACAAATGAAAGGTTGGGACAGAGAATGTTTAGTTGCCAACGAGTATGTTTACAATTTAAATGTATTTCCAAATCCAAGCAGCGGCGACTTCACCATTAAAAATGATCAAGGAATTTTTGATTACGCACAATTAAAGCTTTATGATTTTCAAGGAAAATTATGTTGGTTTCAGGATAATACGCTTATTGAATCGGATCATTATAGCTTTTCAGTTTCCGAATTATCACCGGGTATTTACTGGTTAATTAAAACTTCGGTGGATGGAAGTATTGGTAGAGCAAAAGTTGTTATTATAAGATGAGAGTTCTCATTTACATAGTTGTAGGTATAAGTTTGATCGCTTGCAACAGTAATACTCAGCCAAAAGTAGAAGTAGAAAAAATTGTCCCACCAACTCCGGTTGACAGTGCCTCGATAAAAACCACAAAACTTTTTACAGCAGCGACCTCAGAATACATCAAAGAATTCTATAAAAAAGATAAGCCGGATACATTATTTCTCAGCAGAAATCCAGAATTCCCTGGCATTACCTTGCCAAACACAATTGAACAAATACCCATTAGGATCATTGATACTGAAGAAGGCCATACTATTGCCAAGCGCCGACCAATGACCATTTTGAATTTAATAGATCTAGGAGGGAATGAGTTTATGATCGTCACTTTTGAAAATGGTTTTAACCCGCAATTTAATTCACAATTATATTTTAAATTCACCAATAACGAATTTAAACTCGATTCGTTAAAAACAACATGTCCTTACGAAAAAACAAGAACCAGATCGCATTAAGGTGAAAAGAATAATCTACATACTTGTTTTTAGTTTGATCTTGTTTTCATTTCAAACGCCAAAACGTGATGTGACTTACCAGCGTTACAACGGAATTGGAAAAGGAAACGGAACTATTGTTTTAAAAAAAGACGGAACCTTCTCTACTTTAATTAGCGGTGGTTGTGATGGAAGATTGGAAGGTCGCGGAAAATGGAATATTAATAAAGACACTCTGAATTTCACTGATGTAGAATCGCGAATGATGGATGATCCTTTTAAGAATCATGGAGGATCAGGGGCAAAATTCTTAATAAAAAAAGGAACGCTCACTGCGTTTTCGGAAGTGGACGGAAAATTAGTGGTGGATGAGAATGAGTACTACAAAAAAGAAAACTAATTCTATGAATAATTTATACAATGAAAAAGATGCTCAGGGCATTTTAGAACGTATTTCGAAAGTAACGTCGAGCACTAAAGCACAATGGGGAACCATGAACGCTGCCCAAATGATGGCGCATTTGAACGTGGCCATGCAAAGCGCTATGGGAAACAATAATATGAAACGTTCTTTTATGGGGCGTTTTATTGGTCCGTTCATTAAACCGGGTGTGATGGGACCAAAACCTTTACCAAAAAGTACACCAACAGATGTGAGTCATATTTTTCCGAGTGATATTAATTTTGAAGAATCGCAAGCAAAGGCATTAGCTGCGGTGAAAAAGTTTTTGAATGATGGTCCTGGCAAAGCCGCTACGCATCCACATCCATTTTTCGGGCGTTTAACCGCTCAAGAATGGCCATTTTGCAGTGGAAGCATTTGGATCATCATTTGCGCCAATTCGGCGTTTAGCATTCCAATTTTGCGCACACGAATCAGGCTAAAAGCTCTTATTTTACAAGGGCAAATATGCAATTTAACTTGGCGCTGCTTAAAACGTTTAGTACTTTTATAGCAACTGAAAAAACTAGGCTACATACTTCTCATTTTAGTTAGTTTTAAGTCCCTCGCGCAGCAAGGCGACAAAGCCATTTTAAAAGATATTGTTACCGCAAAAAGTTTGGTGGAAACCAATGTTCCAACCGCTTTAGAGTTGGCCAATTCAGTTTTTTTACGTTCGCGCGAAAGTGGATTTGATCTGGGAATTTGCGAATCGTATATCATTGTTGGAAGATGTTGTATTCAAACCGGAGATATAGAAGCCCAAAAAGCACTGCGCACTGCTTTAAAGTTTGCCGAGAAGATAAACGACCAAAAATTAATTTCCGATTGTTATTTCTATTTAGGAAAATCGTGTTACATCACCGGCGATATCAAACAGCAATTAGAATGGTATGATAAAGCTTTTGACATTAGAAAAGAACTTGATGATCAAAAATTATTAGCCGATTGCTATCATGGATACGGAAATGTGTATTTGGCCATGAACAAAGATTCTTTAGCCGAACATTATTTTAATTTATCTAAGGAGATCCGCGGTATTTTGCACGACAGATCAGGATTGGCTGCGCTTTGTAATAATTTGGGGATTATTGCCAGCAATCGTGGTGATACCGCAACTTATATGAATTTAATGTATCAGGCCATTGAAATGAATGAGGAAACCGGCAACAAAAAATATTTAGCGGTTAATCATGGAAATCTGGGAATGATCTACCGCGAGAAAAAAATGTTTGACAGCGCCTGGAGACATGCCACCATTGCTTATGAGATCCGCAAGGCAAATGATTTTAAAGAACATTTGAGTGGAAGCTACACCGATCTTGGTAAGATCATGTTCGCTCAAAAAAAATATGGTGAGGCGCTCAATTATTTCAAACAAGGCGCGGCTTTAGCAAAAAGCATTTCGGGCACCGAATGGTTGGTAGGAAATTACGAATCTCTGCAAGAAACTTACGCCGCCATGGATAGCACTCAACAAGCGGCTAATTATAAAAAACTTGCAGAAGACGTGAAGAAAGCGCACGAAAGTGATACAGCGGTGTCAAAATTACTTCTCCCCTCTTCTTTTGATTTTAAAGAACCTCAAAACAAAGCTACCTGGCCGTTTTTCACCGGCGGTGGTTTAGTTGTGATCTGCGCGGCGGTATTTGGTGCTTATCGCCGAAGAAAAAAACAAGCGGCATGAACAAGAAACTAAAAAGACGGCGCCAAGTGCAAAGTAGTTGGCGGCACACACAAAGGTAAAAGCGGCCTTGTGCGCGATATCAATACCAGTAAAACCGGCCACGTCACTATTACCGTAGTTCCGGCAAATGGCGTTCTTTTTAAAACGCTTGCAAAGAATGTAGAGATCGTTTGATCTTTTTTTGTACATTCGTTAAGATGAGATCTCTGCTCTTAATAACCTTTCTTTTTTTGATCCAACTATCTTTTTCTCAAAAGAAAAAAGCAAAATGCAAATTGGCCTTTGATAAATATTATGGCATGGAAGTTTATCAAAATATCGATTCGATAAGCGGCCCAAAGTTGTTTGACGACGACATGGATTCTGTGGATCTTACTTTCCTACATAAATTCAATTCAACCGGACTTAGCAAAACTTATCCGCTTAATCAACGTTTGGAATTTTCATATCAATCCAACCCGAGTGGTCCCAACACACTTGTAAAATTGCACAGCCCTAAAGACGACAAGGAAGTGGAAGATCGCGTTAAAGAAATGCTCGCGAACATGCCTGTTGACAAGAAACATAAATGCTGGTGCAACGGAAAAGAAGTTCCCGGCGTGGGTAATATAAACATGCGCCTGTATCCACAAACAAAATGTAAACAGCAATTTGATAAAGAATTAGGTATTTTAGTTTACAGAGATATTGATACCGCCGCGCGGCCGGTGAGTGAGTATGCCTTCAAGGAATTCTTTAATGCCGAAGTATTCAAAGACATCAATACCTCAAAAAAATACCCCGATGATCAAATGGTGAAGATCGCTTTCATGATAGGCGTTGATGGTAAAGCCAGTTTAATTAAAGTGTTAGAACCAAAGAACGATAAGGAAATTAACCAGGAAGCCCAAATCATTGTTAATTTTATACCCCTCCACAAACCGTGTAAATGCGGCAATGTGCCTGTTCCCTGCAATGGTAATATTAATTTTCCTTTATATAAAAAAAAGAAGTAAAGGGCTGTAACTTTTTGGCTCGGCCTTCGTCCTATTAAAAACACACATATGAAAAAACTACTTTTAGTATTGGGTTTAGCGCTTGGTTTTAATTCTTTCGCAAAAAACCCGCCTGCAAAATTAATTACCGGAACCTATGGCGTTTGCTCGTTTGCAGGGCTTGATGAGAACGCCTATAAGATAGAGATCACCTTAAACGACGATCATAGTTTTAGATACATTGATAATACCGCCAGAAAACCTATAAATACGAAAGGAACCTGGGAAATGAAGGGAAACAAGGTAGTTCTTACCGAGATCGAGGGCAGAAATGGCATCACAAAAAAATGGACCATCGACGATAAATGCCTGCGGTCGAGAAAAGGCTTATGCTGGACAAGGATCTGTCATTTTAATGAATGTAAATAGTTCGTATTTAACATTTACATTACCAGTTCGGCTCGCTTTTTGTATCTTTCCTATAAAACGAGCCATGACAAAAATAAGTTTACCAATAGTCGCGCTGGTCTTATTCCTTAGTTCGTGCGGTATAAGTCAGGCCGATAAAGCCGCCGTTTGCAATTGCGAGGAGCTTTACATGAAAATGAAAGATCTGCAAGGCGAATATCAAATAAGCGATAATATTAGCTCAAACGAGGCCGAAAAGAAAGTGCAAGCCCAAAATAAAGAGGCATACGACAAATGCATAAAACTGCATCAGAATATTGGCGAGGATAATTATTTAAAAGCTTCGCAGGATTGCAAAGCAAAATAATTACTTAGTAACAGGAACATTCAGGTAAATTATAACCTTATCCATTCCCGGTTTGTTTGGGTTGGCTTTCATTACACCATAATCGCCACTGTTAACGGTCATGGTTCCCGAGAACACACCTTTATTAGCTCCTTCTTCGGTAAATGTAAAAGGAAACTCTATAACTTTTGTAGAGTCTTTCATGTTCAATTTTCCTTTGGCAATGAACCAGGTATCTTTTGCTGTAACTTCAGTAGACACGAATGATATTTTCGGGAACTTCTCGGCATCAAAATAATCCGGAGACATTAAATGCTCGTTTAGTTTATCATTTCCGCCTTTAATGCTATTCACCATTAATACCGCGCTAATTTTCGCTGCGGCTAAATTCTTTTTATCAAACTCAATTTGAGCAGCCATTTTTTCAAAGATACCTGTTTTATTTCCTGCAGGTACTTCCCACTTAACACTTGCCGTTTTTTCGTCGGCTATCCATTCATTAATAATAGTGAACGCGCTTGATACAAGAGCTAATGCCGCTACAATGGTGATTGCTGTTTTCTTCATGGTTTGATTTTACAATGATAAATTTACAAATACTAATGGCCTGTTGCGGGATTAATTCATAAAAATTGTAAATTTGATAACATTCCCATGGATCTAAAACGCCCAAATAAGAAACTTGAACAAGAGATCAAGCAAGTAGTGAAGAAAATGCGCTGCCCTATTCACGCCAAAGAAGCCACCATTACTATGGATAATGAAGAAGCCGAAGTTCAGGTAGAAGCTTGTTGTGTATTCTTTAAAAAAGATGTAATGATCGTGGGCGAGCGTATGCGTAAAGATTTTCTTTACCGCGACCAAAAAACCCGCGAACGCTTAGACAGAGAATGGAAAAAGGCCAATCGCAACAAGGATAATGATCAATAACCTTTTGGTGTTTAGTTCAATTTTACTACTTTTAATACCCTAAATCACACCTATGCGCTTTTTAATTTCAGTACCTCTACTCTCTTTTCTTTTCCTGCAATCTAAACCGATATCAAAGGTTTAAAACAAGGCAAATGGATCATTCGGAAATTACCGGGACACGTGGTGATCGAATCCGGAAGTTACAAAGACAATTTAAAAGAAGGTTATTGGCAAAGAAATAATTTAAAAGGAGAATTCATTGATTCTATCTATTACGAAAAAGATATTCCAGTGAAATGATCTTTTGGTCACAAAGACCTCTAAGAAAAATACGAAGGGCACGAAGAATTAAATCGTGCCCTTCGTGTAAAATACTTCGTGTGCTTCGTGGTTAAAGTTCTACCTAAACAAACTTACATTTCCTTTCAGATCGTATTCTTGTCCATCTTTCCCGGTAGCTTTAATAATATAGAAGTAGGTTCCATCCGCGCATTCTTTTCCGGTTTGCGCTTTTCCATCCCAGGCAAAGTTTCCGGTATCGCTGGTGAGTTCGTACACTTTAGTTCCCCAACGATCATAGATCACAATGTAAACTTCTTTCAAGTTAGTGGCGCGTAATCTAAAGATATCGTTACTCTTATCGCCATTTGGTGTAAATACGTTTGGAATTTCCAGTTTCGATGGAAGTTCAACACTTACTAATCGCATGGCGGTATCAATACACGTTCCTTTTTTCACAGTTAAGATAACGCTGTAAGTTCCCGACGCGGTATAGGTTGCAAATCCCGGAACATTGTTCATCACACTTGGTGTGATCACACCGTTTCCATAGCCCCACGAGGAGATGATACTACTTGCGCCGGTACTTGTTGCGCTTGTATTATTGAATGTAACTCCAAGTGGCGCAAAACCATGATCAGGGTTTGCTGTAAAGTCGGCATGGATAGCACCTTCAACAACCTGATAAACCGCTTGTGATTTACATCCGTTGATCGTATTTGTAACAACTACCATGTAAATACCGGTTTGATCGGTGGTGAGCGAAGAACCCGTGAGCGCGGAAGTAATGGCCCCCGCCGGTATCACTGTCCACGAATATGTAAATCCTGTTGTTGTTCCATTGATCACCGGTTTAATAACAACTTGCGGAATACTTGCGCAATCCAAAGTAAACGATGGCGTTAATGGATCAAGTGCCGGCGGCGTTACATCAATGGCAACATTGTAAGTTGCTGTATACGTACAACCATTCACAACCGATGTTGAGATACAGGTATGCGATCCGGGCGCAGTGGTATTATAAGAAGAACCACCTCCAGGTGTTCCAACCGGTGGGTACCAGAAGAACTGCGGCACCAGTGCCACCGCTAAGGTGCCGGTAACAACCGGAACGATCACCACATCCGGATTGATACAATTGATCACCGAATTTGATTGCGCAGTGAGTGTGAATTTAGGTACACGTATATCTTGCAATATTTGAACTGTTTTTGTTGCCGAACAGAAATTATTATTATCTACAGCGCCCACTGTCCAAACCCCAATTGAGGTAACGTTATTAGTTGCTCCAGTAATGGCAGGGTTAATATAAACCGTAGCGTTTGGCGTTGGATTCACCGATGGTGAAGGAAGCGATGGAACTGTCCATGTGATTGAGGTATTCGAATTGCCACTAATTCCATTCAACACCATACTGGCATCGCGACAAGTTAAAATACTAAGCGGCTGTATGAAATCGATGCTCGGTGGAATGATGTTCTGTATGATGTTTATACTTTGAGAAGCGATACAATTGTTTGTTTGATCTTGTACGTACACCACATAAACGCCAGGTACAGTAATGCCATTCAAATTTGGAGTGGCACTGAACGTAGTTGGTGTAGAGCTTACCGGTGGTGTCATAAATGTGTAATTACAAGACACACTTGGTACAGGCGAGGTTAAAACGTTAGTTACCTGCATACTTGTTACACTTTTTGATCCACAACCAATGGTAAAGTTGGTTGGACTCGTCACCGTAAACACAGGCACACCAACGCTGGCTGTTACTTGCACCGACTTAGTTGCTTTACATCCGGTGATGTTGTAAACCGATTCACCCCAATACACTCCGGGTTGTCCGGCACAAAACACATTGATAGTTCCTTGCGGTATACCAACATACACTGTATTCGATCCAACTACCTGGTACCAATTGGTGGTAACGTTAGGTCCTAAGTTAGTTGTGAGCGTAAAACATCCGCTACCGCCCGCACACGTAATGTTATTAAGGGTTGGTGTGATAGCGACAGTAGGCGTTTGAAAATTTTGGTACACCGTGTATGTTTGAGAAAACTGACAACCCGTTGAACTTGTACCCACCACATTCCCTGTACACGATTGGCTAAAACTCATCGTTGTTCCAACGAGCGTATTTGTACATGCCGGGAACCACGTGAATGAAAGTGGAACACCATTGGTTATACTTGTTGTGAGAACCACATTTGGATTTAAACACGTAACGGTATAATCATTACTTGGATTCACTACAACAAAACTCGCCGGTTGAGGAACTGGCGGCACGGTGAATGTTGCCGTAGTTGAACACCCCCCGGCAGTGATAACTGTTACGCTATTTACACCGGGCACTAAGCCTGCAGCGGTTCCGCTGTTAACCGTCGTTACGGTTGAGGGCATTGGGCTCCAAATTACCGTATAATTAGTTGCAACGCTCGGCGTGAACGACACATTTAAATTCACACTGCTTGTAACAGGGTTTGCGCAGCTTCCGTTAGTTACCAAGGGATTAATTGATGGCGCTGGAACTACAGTTACACTTGCCAAGGCGGTTTGCGTAACAATAGCACTCGAAGCATCAGTTCCGGTAATGAACAGCGTGTAATTTGTATTTGTATTTGGAGAAACAGTGAACACCGGAGATGCCTGAACGGTTGAACCGGGTTGAATGGAATAACTTGGGTTAGTTAATTGATTTGGATTACCACAGGTTAAGTAAGCGTTAGTACCCGCACAAATGGTAGTATAAATAGGAGCAATTTGCGCTAAACAATTTGCATTCGCTGCACATG
This sequence comes from Bacteroidia bacterium, assembly GCA_044229315.1. Classification (GTDB taxonomy): domain Bacteria; phylum Bacteroidota; class Bacteroidia; order B-17B0; family Aurantibacillaceae; genus Aurantibacillus. The sequence continues at coordinate 842,563 of JBGATG010000001.1, read as the reverse complement.
TCAAACTATTTACAGCGCTATATACACCCGCAAATCCGCTTCCGCAAACATAAAGATTCTTTGTGCTTTTGTTCATCCGAATATCGTAAACAAATTTCAACGACGTAGGTGCACCTAAATTGATAGTGCCTGGATTCACAAAGTTTGTTCCGTTGAAATAGTAGGTAAGGATGCTTCCATTGCCACCTATGTACAAGTTATCACATTCATCAACCTCTATTCCTCCCTGCTGTTTTGCAGTATGCGTAGGGAATGTTAAGGACGCGATAATAGATCCGGTTGTTTTATTCATGGCCGTGAGATTATAGCCATCATAAAAATATAAATAGTTATTATTTACGGCCAAACAGTTAAACCCTTGAGAAGGATTTCCACCGCCGGCGTACAACACACGTTCGTTCCAGTAACCAAGATTATTGAATGTACTTGCAACACTCCAAAGCACGGTACTAAATGTCGCATCAACCCGTTTGATCTGATTGGTTGTAAAGTGCATGAACAACTCACCGGCGTTATCAAACGTTACACAGTTCACATCACCAGTACTTGTGTAATAGGTAGTGATGGTGTTCGACGCGGGATCATTCATTACGGCAATATCTCCGTTAATGTATCCACCAAAGGCGCACACACGATCATTAGCACACTGGTAACTCATTTCCCAACATTCCACAAAACTCGCGGTAGGCGCGGTAATAAAATTGTCGTAGTTACCCATGTTATCAATACGCACTATACGTGTTCCCGACATATTCTCAAACGGATTTCCAATATATAATTTTCCGTTAACCCTATTCACAGCAAGATTACCGCAATAGTTACTGTTAGCAGTACTCCATGTGGGAGTAACCGCAGTTACAATTCCCTGAAATGTCCATTGCAATGCGCCACCCACATTGTACTTAGAAACTTTGAATGGCGGTGAACCGCCGTACATGTATAAATTCCCCGCATAATCATAATCCACATCAAATCCCACGTTTGTTGTACTTAAACTGGTGATAGCCGAAACCCATGGGTCAATTCTTACTTCCTGAGTTTGATCATAACCGCCCGGGATCTCAAAACTCAAAATATTATTTTGAAGTACAAACTTTGTTTTTAACTCGGTATTGTTGTTGTAGAAACTGATCGGAGCATGCTCAATGATCTTACTCAAAGGTGTTTTAATTTCAGCTTCTCCTTTTTTGTTGATCTTAATTTCGTCGCAATTACCGGTGTACTGAATTTTTACATCCGAAATATTAGCGCCCGGATGAAGGATCACGTTATATTTTACGCCAACCTCTTTATCTGCCGGAAAAATGTACTCAATATCAATATTCTTGTAAACGTTTTGATAAAGCAATTTTTTAAACGTGCTTGAATTGAGCTCGCGTGCACCGTAACTCATATAATGATCTTGTTTTTCCTGCGCGGTAAGCACAATTCCATAATTGCAATTGAGCCAATTCATGTTCACTACATCCACTTTGTCTTCTTTCAGATCAATTGGCATACCACGTTCAACCGCACGCTCGAATTTCTCGGGCGACAATTGCGCGTGTTTCACAAATTTGTAAATGAGTCCTGAGGTGGTGAAGTAAATATTCTCCGCTTCGTTTTGATATGCGTACCGCACTTGCTCGCGTTTTTCGGTTTCGCCGTTAAACTGTCCCTTGTTCTCAACAAAGTTACGTGCGCCAAAAACGTCTTTTTTGGTTACCCACGCCGGGTTTTGTCCCATGCACAAATTACCGATCGCGAAAAAACTGATGGAGAGTAAAAATGATCTCATTTTAAAGTAGATTAGTGTATAACAAGTATAACGAATTGAGATGGTTTTTCAAAGACGCTCAATAAGTCACCACTGTTAAAAAAGGGGATTTTCCCCGGAAACGGTCAGAAAGTATAGTAAAAAGAACAAGTGAGTCTATCGGAATAGACTCACATTGCCCTTAAGGTCATACTCCTGCCCATCTTTACCTGTAGCTTTGATGATATAGAAGTAGCTTCCATCAGCGCATTCTTTTCCGGTTTGTGCTTTTCCGTCCCAGGCAAAATTGCCGGTGTCGCTGGTAACTTCATATACCATATTACCCCAACGATCGTAGATAATGATGTAAATCTCTTTCAAGCTACTCGCGCGCAATCTGAATACATCATTCACTTTATCGCCATTTGGTGTGAACACGTTAGGGACCTCTAATTTCGAAGCAAGTTCAACGCTTATCACGCGCATAGCGGTATCAATACACGAACCTTTTTTAGCAGTTAAGATCACCGTATAAGTTCCCGGAGCAGAATATGTAGCAGATGTTAAAACGCCATTGCTCACCGACTGTGTTACCGCGCCATTTCCATAACCCCAAATTGCGGTGATGCTCGCTGCGCCTGTACTTGTTGAGCTATTATTTTTAAATGTTACACCCAATGGCACAAATCCGTGATCAGGAGTGGCGGTAAAATCAGCATTGATAGCTCCGGGCACCACTTCGTAACTTCCTATGGTCTTACAACCATTCACTGTATTAGTAACAAGCACAAAATAAGTTCCTACCATATTTGTAGTAAGATTTGAACCCGTTAAAGCTGATGTGAGAGCTCCCGCCGGAACTGTCCACGAATAGGTGAACCCAGTTGTAGTTCCTGTGATGGATGGAGCGATAGTAGTTTGTAGGATCGCGTTACAATCCAACGTAAATGAACCAACAGGATTGAGTGGTGGCGCAATAAGATCGGTGGCAACGATGTAAGTTGCGTTAGCCGTACAACCATTTACAACCGATGTTGAAAGGCAAGTATGAGTTCCCGGCGACGTTGTGTTGAACGAACTTCCGCCAATTGGTCCGTCAATTGGAGACCACCACATGTACTGTGGAACTAAGGCTACTGCCAAGGTACCAGCAACAACAGGCACCATCACTACATCCGGATTGTTACAAGTGATCACCGAATTGGATTGCGCGGTAATGCTGAATTTAGGAACGCGAATATCCTGTACTATCTGAACTGTTTTGGTTGATGAACAGAAATTATTATTGTCAACAGCGCCAACGGTAAATATTCCAACAGATGTAATATTATTTGTTGAGCCTGTTACCGCCGGATTAATGAACACCGTATGATTTGGTGTTGGATTTACCGATGGCGAAGGAAGCGAAGGAACTGTCCAGGTAATTTGTGTATTTAAATTGCTACTGATCCCCGTTAACACCATGCTCGCGTCTCTACACGTGAGAATTGAAAGCGGTTGTATATAATCAATGTTAGGCGGAATGATGTTTTGTATAATGCTTATACTTTGTGAAGACACACAATTGTTTGTTTGATCTTGCACGTACACCACATAAACGCCGGGAACAGTAATACCATTCAAGTTTGGAGTGGCACTGAACGTTGTTGGTGTGGAGCTTACCGGTGGCGTCATGAATGTATAATTACAAGACACACTTGGTACCGGCGAGGTTAAAACGTTAGTTACTTGCATACTGGTCACACTTTTTGATCCGCAACCAATGGTAAAGTTGGTTGGACTCGTCACCGTAAACACAGGTACGCCAACACTGGCGGTTACTTGTACTGATTTTGTTGACTTACATCCCGTGATGTTATAAACCGATTCTCCCCAATAGACGCCGGGTTGCGTAGCGCAGAATGTATTTATCGTTCCTTGCGCAACACCAACGTAAATTGTATTTGTTCCAACAACCTGGAACCAGTTTGTGGTGACGTTTGGTCCAAGGTTACTTGTTAAGGTAAAACATCCACTTCCACCCGAACATGTTACGTTATTTACGGTTGGAGTGACAACAATGGTTGGGGATTGCAAGTTTTGATAAATGGTATACGTTTGTGTTGCCTGACATCCTGTAGAGCTTGTTCCTACAACATTTCCGGTACACGATTGCGTAAAATTGCAACTTGAAGCGGCAACAGTTGGCTGACAACTTGGGAACCATGTGAATGACAAAGGAACGTTATTTGTGACACTTGTGGTTAATAAAACATTTGTATTCAAACAGGTGATCGTATAGTCATTACTTGGATTGATCACCGAGAAACTTGCAGGCGCCGGAAGTGGCGGAACTGTAAAGCTTACTATTGTTTTACAACCATCCGAAGTTGTAAGTGTAACAGTATTAACGCCCGGCTGTAATCCTGCCGCGGTGGCGCTATTCACCGTTGTAACAGTTCCCGGTAAAGGACTCCAGGTAGTAGTATAATTTGGACTTCCTGTTGGATTAAAACTCACATTTAAATTCACACTACTTGTTACAGGATTAGCACAGGAACCATTTGAAAGTACCGGGTTCAAGTTCGCGGTTGGGTAAACTGAAACTGTGGCGATAGACGATTGAGTGATCACTGCGGACGTTGATGTTGTTCCAGTGATATAAAGTGTGTAGGTAGTACTGCTTGTAGGGTTCACCGTAAAATTTGGATTGCTTTGCGTTTGCCCGGCAGGTTGAATCGAGTACGATGGATTAGCAAGGTTATTTGGATTATTGATGCTCACCGTTGTTACCGCGCCACGACAAATGGCTGTACTTGTATTTACCGGATTGGTGATACATAAAGTACTTGTTGAAGGTGTACAAACTAAACAGTTTGTACGAAAATACATTCCCGCCATTGTAAGATCATAACAGTCACCGGAGTTTTGGATCGCATACACCGCCGATGTTTGCGCAACTGTTGGTTGTGCACCCGGATCAACAATAAAATTCCATACTTGTTGTTGTGCTGTAGGCAAAATATAATTAGGTGAGCTGCTATTCAAATTGATGTTCGTTGGGAGGATCTGTTGAAGGTCACTCGCCATTAAGAAATTAGAATATGAAGTAACCGCACCGCACACGATAAATCCTGTGATCGTACTTGTAACAGGTCCGGGAGGTTGTGTTTGGCAACCATCGGCAATAACAATACTTCCCGAATACGATTGTTGTTGGTCGGTGTAAACAATAAACAACAAAGCGCCATCCGTGTCGTTGCCCGCTATTGGTGGATTAGTTGGTAAACCCGAGATCTGGTAATTACCATTTCCCGAAATGATAGAAGTAACATCAGCTCTGTATGCATAGGATCCGCCATAGCCCCAGCATTTATCAGCATCCTGACCAATAATAGCCATTGGAAAACTGTTGGTGGTTGAAACAGGATTTGTGATGGTTGCAGTAATAGCGATCCCATTCCCCGATAAACCGGCGTACAGAAATGCTTTTTCAATAACAGCACAAGTTGGAATACCCGAAATATTAAACGCGGCAGGCTGAGTTACACCCACCTGGAATTGAAATGGTCTTTTATAAAGTGGATTACTCGCATAGGTAAAATTCAAACCACACTTGGTAAGAGTATAACTGGTTGCAATTGTACCGTTGCCGTTAAATGTCTTCGCGGCGTTTCCATTCGCAGGGTTTGAAGCTTTCAAACTCTGCATATAATCTATAGTTCCAGGTAGAGGATAATTTTGTAACTGCGCTTTCAACGTGGCCGAAAGCAGCACCAATGCTGCAAGAAGATTCTTCATAAGGTTAGTGTTGTTAACCCTAATTTAACCAATATGATCCAAGTATAAAAACGGACTTTTTAGAATTTAGACGGAAGCCTCGTTTTAACAGTTTATTTTGGTGGACAAGTGCCAATAAACGACTTTTTTACCTCTGGATTCTCAAGTACCTGAAAGGTCATGTAAGGATCACCGAAAAGCTTACAATACCTGGCTTGATTTTTTTGCTTTGCAAGATCAAGCGCATAGGCAAATGTGCGCGAGTAGTACTTTTCAGGCACACGACTTGCCGAAGCAATATACATAAAGATCAATTGCTCGGTAACATCCGGTTTGCGTAAATACGGCTCTAAAACTGTTGCAGCATATCTGTAATCTTTACTCTTGGCAAATACATACGATAACTTAAGTGCGTTTTGCCAGCTTGCGTCCTTTATATTATAAAATCCTTTGATACGCGCAATACAAGCGTCAATTTGCACATCGGCATTTTCAGCAGTATCCAAACTTTCCATGATCTTGAATTGCCACTCAATATTTAATCCGTTCACGTAAGAACTATCCAATTTCCCATATAAACCATCAATAGTTGCCTGAATTTTTGCCTGGTGTTCAGGGTTTCCGGCATTGCTATCCAAATTCAATTGACAAAAAACTTTATTATAGTTGAATACCGGGTGAGCCTGTTCGGATTTCAATAATCCGTCAAAAACAGCTTCATCATCTTCATCAACCGAATTCAATTTTAAATAACGATAATACACTCGGTTATTCGTGAGCGCGTTATTTGCCGAAGTAGCATCAAATTTCAAACTATCCAAAATACTTTCAGGATATTTTCCCTCTACCATGCGCTTACCAATGAATTCCATGATCTTCAAAGCCTGATTCACATTACCCGCTTTTACTGCGCGGTTAAATTGCACAATAGCGAATTTTTGTTCCTTATCCCCTGTTGTTACATCATAGGTAACATCCATTACAATTTGCGCGAAACGTTCTTTCGCTAAAATTGGTTCTAATTCATCTTGTAATTTCTGATCGCCATTAATAGTTTTAATAGCTTTGTGTTTTCCCATAGAAACAAGATTGGCGTATTTACCGTCCTCGTTCTCTAACATAAACAACCCCCAACTATCGCGCGTATCAACGGTTGGCTTAATAACTTCTTTTTGTTGTTCCTGTAATATCTTGGTCACACTTTCGGCACGTTTACGTTGGAGTTTTGCATTTGCTACCGAATCCCCTTCAATACTTGAATACGCATAGATATATAAACCGTCAATAATGAAATCAGGTTCATTCAAAGCCTTAATGAATGGCTGGATATCTTCCTTTTTAAACTCAAATTTATTTTTCTCGAAGAAAATATTGAAGGTAAGAATAGAGCTTTCCGATTTTGGCTCGAAGGGAGGCTTGATCCCAACCGAACCTTTAATTGGCATGATGCCAATAGGAGTTTTGCTATCAATATTTCCACTCTCGCTATAACCACGCGTAATGGTTTTGCAATATTTTCCATCTTGCACTACGATCAGATTGATCTCATAATCGCCGGTGATCTTGGGATTGAATTTCCCCATCTCTACCTTTATCCCTTTGATCTTGTTCTTCTTTTTCTTGTCAACATTTTTTGTAAGTAAGTTACTCTTGAAGAATTTATCCTTATAGATCACTTTATTCATGATCCCTTTATTGTAAAGATTATTATCAACGATATTGTAATCCGCTTTTGTGTATTGTTCGCGTTGAACAACATCAACGGCGAGGCCGTCTTTGGCTTTCTTCAATAAGCGACGCATTTCACGGGAGTTCTTGAACGAGAGATAAATTTTCCCGTTCTCAACGCTCAAACCTTTGTGCAATACATCATAATTCCGCCAACGCTCGCAATTCTTACATTTTTTTGCTTCGTAATCCTTTAAACTCTTTGATTTTGTATTGTAAGGCAACGCAATCTCTTTTTTATGCTGCGCGCCATCATTTGTAATATCATATCCTCCAAAAACAGCGCTGGTAAACACTTTCTTTCCTTCCGCGTCAATAGCGCAGTTAATACCTATCAAGGTAAACTTAGGGTTATTCAACACAAGCAAATTCTTCACATTACTTTCCCAACGCTCGTAAATAACCTTGGCAACTTCGGCCGTTTTATACGCTTCTCTTCCTTTACTTATAGGCGCTTTCATCGTGATCTCTTCTCCCCTTTTTGTTGCCCCAACTTTTTTAAGATTCTTTTTTGTACTTGAAGCCTCGATCTTATCCTTTCCGTCCGAAGCCATATCTTCCGAACTTAAAGCCGCAGCCTCGTTCATCATGGTATTGAATTCTAAACGATCCAATCCTTTTTCGGCCCTAAAGCGGTTAAGTTCGCGCAATAAAATGTGCGGTAATGAATCAAGCTTGAAGTTTGTGTCGTCGATCTGTTTCTTTTTATTCTTCTGTGCAAAACAACTATGTTCAAACAGGCTGTAACAGGGTGTTTTACCTGAAATTGTACTCTTTATTGTCCTTATTGAACTCTTCTTCTTTGATAGGAGAATTAATGAGAATGCTTGGGTATTCGTAGCTTTCAAAAAGACCCTGATCATCGTACAAGCTTACTGCCACGGGCAACATAAGCTTTTCGTCAATATAGATCACCGCCTTTTTACAGTATAAATTTGGCACCAAAAGCTTCTTTCCTTTTTTTAAATATCCAAAATCATTCAAAAGATCATTCTTGTAACGCAGCAAGTAGTCGTTCACGATCAGTTTAGCTGAAATTGAACTCGCTGTCTCCTTCGGCCCTACAGTGTATTCAACATAAGAATACTCCAGGTTCTCATATTGCAATAAATAACAATTGTAATGGAATTTTTTTACTTTGCCCTTGTAAACAAAATTCTTCAGCCCGTCTTTGTCCTTGGATAATGTAAGCGCAATAGCCTTTCCTATAAATTCAAAACCCAATTCGTGTATGGTGTAATGTTGATTCTTGCGCATCATATTACCGGTTGGATCAAGATTTAAATTAGGCACATGATTTGGCTTCACTAGCGCTTTGTTATTATTTGTATTGTGCTCGTAAAGGATCTCGAGTTTCTTTGCTTTATTAATGAAATACAAGCGACGCGGCGTGGTTTGCAATTTTACCTCCGAACTGGCACTTGCATACGTACTACCCAAACGTTCGATCGCGCTGATGCTGATCCGCAAGGTTTTTACGTTCTTTATGGAATCGTACATGTGATGGAGAATGGTGCTTGTTTCCACACTCGTATTACGAAAGGACATAAATGCAAAAACAACTCCAAAAAGGAGGAATATAGGCGCGCGCAATTTTTTCAACTCTACAAAGATAATAAGAAGCTATTACAAAATCTACCGTATATTTATATTCTGATAAAGATCATATGTCTGTTATTGGCATTATACCCGCACGTTACGCCTCTACCCGCTTTCCGGGCAAGCCTTTGGCCATGATTGATGGCAAAACCATGCTTCAACGCGTGGTGGAACAAAGCAAAAAAGCCAATTTAATAAGTGAAGTTATTGTGGCCAGCGACGATAAACGCATTGAAGCGCATTGCAAAGAAATTGGGGTGAATTGCGTTATGACCAAAGCCGAACATCCAAGTGGCACCGACAGATGCATGGAAGCCTATAACTTAAGTGGTTCAAAGGCGAGTTACATCATCAATATCCAGGGCGACGAACCATTCTTGCATCCTGAACAGATTAATTCATTGGCAAAGGTATGTGATGGAACGGTTGAATTAGCCACGCAAATGATCAAATGCGCCGATCATGCTATGCTTGCAGATACGGGCGAAGTAAAAATTGTATTGAACAAAAATAGCGAAGCTCTTTATTTTAGCAGAAGCATTATTCCTTTTGTAAAAAATGAAGATCCAAAGAACTGGCATAACAAACATGTTTATTACCGTCACGTTGGAATGTATGCCTACCGCGCCGATATTTTAGAAAAGATCTCCAAACTTCCGGTTTCTCTTTTGGAGAAAGCAGAATCCCTTGAACAATTACGCTGGTTAGAGAATGGCTTCAAAATTAAATGTGTGGAGACGACTTACGAAAGCCATTGCGTTGACACACCTGAGGATATTGAGAAGGTGCTGAAATTAATGAAGCATTAAATTGTCACGCTGAGCGTAGTCGAAGTGTGGGCGTGCCCCTCGCCCGCCACAATCAGCAAGCTCGGGTCGGGCTTTCGCCAGTCACTCTTTTTTGCAAAAAATTCCATGGAAGCAAAAAAGGAGCTCAAACAATGGCTCAATCCCTCACGCGGTGGCGGTAAAAACATCATTTGTCCTTAAACGTTCGGCCCCTCTGGGCCGGGACCGCTCAGCTGCGCTATCGCTAAAAATGTGTGACCCCTCCGGGGCCACGATGGAATTACCGCACAAAGACCGAAGGTCTTCTCAGTGCTCTTAAATTAGGCGTTGCAACTTTCCAATCCTGAAAAACTCTGCGTCTTTGTTGCGGAGCCCGTGGTGAGTTTATCGAACCATGGTTAAAAAACTACTTCGCTTTAATAGCATTGATGTTAAATCCTAATCCTGCCGAAAAACGAATCTCTGAAAGATCTTTATGCAGGTCGTAATTGTGCGAGCCGGCAATATAGCGCGCCTCAACAAAGAAATTAAAGAATTTTCCTACAAAATAATTGTAACCCATCAATGCTGAGAACACAGGACTGGTTCCTGTGTGCGTAATAGGCGCTTTGGGAAATGTTGGTTCCAGTTGCGCGATGCAAACCCCGGGCTGTCCACCAATAAAAAAATCGCCGTTCTTATTTATGAAATGGTAGTTGATACCGAAAAACAAATTGTTGATGGTCTTAAATGCTTCCGGTGCTTTGGTTTGTTGTCCTAAAAAAGCATAGCCCTCTCCCGAAATTGAAACGTTATCACTTACATATCCCTCCAAATTTCCGTGCAAATAAAAATAGGATTCGTTATAGCCAAACATTTTTCCGGGACTAAGCGTTGCCATGGCTTTGATCAAACCTTTTCTTGGAATATAGCTTGGTGTTTGCGCTATGACTATCGCTGAAAAACAAAAAGCAAAAAGAACAAGACACTTTTTTATCTGTTCCATAATTTCCCAATTTTATAATTTAAACTCAAAGTAGTAAGCAAATGTCCGTGCAAGGTTGTATTTTTTTCTTCGCTAATTGTGATGTAGTCATCTCCCACGTGTGTGTGCAACACTGTGCTTAAATGGATCATGTATTGCGACATCAAGGTGACATCAAATCTTTCGGTTAAATTGAAATGTGCTCCCAAGCCCGCTTGCACTGCTGATCCCCAGCGATCAAAGCTAAGATCGGGACTATTGATGATAGTTACTTTATTATAATCAAAACAATGGCCGGCTAAAATAAAAGGCTGAACTTTTTTCGGTTCTTTCATTGGGTAAAACAACACCGACCAACCAATATGGTAATAATCGCTTCTCACCTTATCTTTTATATTAATGGTGATATAATCCGCAAACCAATCCGTATTCACCTGATTCGCCAATTGGATCTTGAACGACCCTCCGGTTCCTAAACCCGCGCCTTCGTGACTAAACGCGCTAACAGTAGTGCGTCCACCAAGCGTGAACCAACCTGCATTGTTTTTCTTAGGAGTTTCAGCAACCTGTGCCAAAGAGCATAAAAAAAACAGGTTAAAAAATACGAGTGCAATTTTTCGAACCTGTTCCATAATATATTTGTTTTAAGAGTTTACTTTTTTGCGTCGGCCAAAAATTGCGCCAAGCCGCTATCCGTTAATGGATGCTTTAACAACGCAACAATGGCACTTAACGGGCAAGTAGCCACATCGGCCCCGATCTTCGCGCAATCAATAATATGCATTGGATGACGTACGCTTGCCGCTAAAATTTGTGTCATATATCCGTAATTATCGTAGATCGTACGTATATCTTCAATAAGTGTTAATCCATCTGTACTTACATCATCCAAACGTCCAATGAATGGAGATACATACGTTGCTCCGGCCTTTGCAGCCAATAAAGCTTGCCCGGCAGAGAACACCAAGGTACAATTGGTCTTAATTCCTTTTTCAGTAAAATATTTAATAGCTTTTACGCCGTCTTTGATCATTGGGATCTTCACCACAATGCGTGGGTGCAATTTTGCTAAAGCTTCTCCCTCTTTCACCATTCCGTCAAAATCAGTAGCGATCACTTCCGCGCTCACATCACCCGTAACAATGTTACAAATGTCAACGTAGTGCTTTAAAATGTTTTCTTGTCCTTTGATACCTTCTTTGGCCATTAAAGATGGATTAGTAGTTACACCATCTAAAACACCAAGGTCCTGGGCTTCTTTGATCTGAGCGAGATTCGCTGTATCTATAAAAAATTTCATATCAGTAATTTGAGCCCCAAAATTAATATTAAAAGACAAGCCCTATTCTTTAGGTCTTCCAAATTTTCATTAAATATTAACTTTAAGCTAAGACAATCGGTTTTCCATCTACCCCTATCCCAAAAAATAAAAAAAGCCACCCGAAGGCAGCTTTTTCAGAATTTTAACTCTAAAACCATCAATTTTTGATGATCCGTTTAACAGCGGAACCATTGCTACCACTCATTTTCACGAGATAAGCACCAGAATTCAGATCAGAGATATCCAAAGTTGTGGTCTCGTTGTCCAAATTCACCTGTTTTACCGATTTTCCGTTAAGATCAAGGATCAAAGCTGTTGTCGAATTCCCATGATCCGGAGTTTTGATATGAAGTTCTCCACTTGTTACAGAAGGATAAACCAAAAGCTGTGATTCATTTTTTACCGCGGAATTTAGATCAGTGGTCAGTGTTGTAACATCAATAGTTTGTAAAGATTTCGCGTAAGTTCCGGCGATCAATCGCTTTGTTACTGTGTTGTAAGCAATATCCCAAACCGAAATAATTGGCATATTATTTCCAACACGATGCCAGTTAATTCCACCGTCATAAGTTACGTACACACCAATATCATTCGCCACAAAAATAGTATTCTCGTTAGCAGGCATGATCAACACATCGTTAATACCCGCTTGAGGTAAATTTCCGCTAATATCTGTCCAGGCTGCTCCATTATTGGTTGACTTATGAATATGCGGAATATATTCTCCGTATTTGTAACCGGTGTGCGTTACATACACATTATTAGAAAAGTTTGGCGAAGCATGAATAGAGGTTACGTAACGGTTAGGTAGTGTTCCGGTAATGTTTGTCCAACTGCTGCCGTCATTTGTTGTCACCCAAACGTTAGCGTCTGAAGTTCCAACATAGATTTTTTGCGAATTCAAAGTTGAATGATCAATTGCTGAAATATTATGGAAGCGAGGATCCAAAATAATTCCATCTGTAAGATCATTACTAATTGGTGTCCAATTGTCAACCGGTCCGCCTGTGTTTTTGTAAACGCGGTAAGTTCCGGTATACTGAGTATTTGGATTCAGATTACTTAACACGTAAGGCATATCCCAATTACGACGATCGTTTGGATCGATGTTATTATCATTGTTATTCCAGCTACTTCCTCCGTCGGTTGTTGCATATAAAACACCATTTTGAACCTCTACGTAATATGTCTGCGCGTCGGTTGGATCAAAGCGCATTTGGAAACCATCGCCCCCAAATTCACGCCACCATGAGTTAGCTGAACTTGCATTTCCCCAACAGGTTCCGTTATCCTGTGCTCCTCCCCAATAAATTCCCGAATTGAATGGATTTACTTCCACTCTATAGAACTGTGTATTTGGAATGTTATCTACATCGGAATACGTTGTTCCGTCATCATTTGTGAAGTACAATCCTCCATCGGTTCCAAGAAAATAAACTCCGGGGGCTATCATTTTGATCGCGTGAATATCCGCATGAACATCGTATTGCCACCAGTTGGGCATATTGATATACCAGTTCGCGCCACCGTCAAAGGTTTTAAATAACTCTACACCGGCAATATAAACTTCATCATCGTTGGTTGGACTGCATTCAATTCCGCTAAAATACCAACCAAAACCTCCGTAGTTACTCGCAATACCATTGTTGCCCATATCTGTCCAGTTAGCCCCAGCGTTTGTTGTCACCAATACTTTTTCCATGTTGTATGTACTATCACTCACCGCAACGTACAATTTATTTGGATCTTGCGCGCTCATGCAAATACTATAACGATTCACTTTATAGTTTGGCAAACCGCCACCCAAAATACTCCAATTGGTTCCACCATTAGTTGTTTTATAAACACGCGCTTGATTTGAATAGCGGATGTTTACCGTGGCATTACGAATACAGGTATAAGATGTTGCATAAAGTATTTGTGGATTGCTTGGATTGATCTCAATATCCGTGACACCGGTTTGGTTATCGATAGCTAAAACTTGTGTCCAGCTTGTTCCACCATTGGTTGTTTTATAAACGCCACGATTAGCATCGGCGATAATTGGATTTCCCAAAGCGGCAACGTAAACTTCGCTGGAGTTACTAGGGTTTACCACGATCTTATTAATGATCTTGGTATTTCCTAGTCCCATATTTGTCCAGGTATTTCCTCCATCGGTACTTTTGTAAACTCCATCACCAATGAATACGGTGAACGGAACATCAGGATCGCCCGTTCCGGCATAAACAATGTTTGAATTATTTGGATCGTATGCGATCGCGCCAATGTACAAGAAAGGTTTACTATCGAATACCGGTGTCCAGCTTGTACCACCATTTGTAGTTTTATAAATTCCGGCTCCGGGAGTTCCAATTAAAATAACATTTGTGTTTGTTGGACTCACCGCCACGCAAGTGATGCGTCCACCAATATTAGTTGGTCCTTCAATTTGCCAATTGCCGGCAGTATTCGCAAAAGCATTTTTGTTTTGCGCCGAAGAGCTGCTCAATACGTCTTCAAATGCTTTGGTATCAAACGCCGCATCGGGATAAGCGCGGGTTTGCGCGAAAAAATCATAAGGTTGTGAAGGATCTTCACCCTCTTCTTCCATTTCACGTGATTCACGAAATGCAAATGCCGCGCAGCAAACCGTTAGAGTTACCGCGATACTCGAAAAAAAGAATAGTTTTTTCATATGACTAAAAGTAGTCAAAAACCTCTCTTTATTTCGTTAAAATGTAGGAACGCTATGCACCATTGAGCGGTAATAGTTCTAAAAGAAAAAAGCCGCCCGGGGGGGGGGCAGCTTTTTCTATATAGTGATTCTGAATTATTTTTGTTCGTCGTTGTTGCTCAATTTTTCGCGGATACGAGCCGATTTACCGGTACGCTCACGTAAGTAGAACAATTTAGCACGGCGTACAACACCTGCTTTTGCAACTTCAATTTTATCAATGAATGGAGATGATACAGGGAAAATTCTTTCCACACCAATTCCATTACTCATTTTACGTACAGTGAAAGTAGCTGTTGCTCTTTCATTTTTACGTTGAATTACAACGCCAGTATACTGCTGGATACGCTCTTTGTCACCCTCTTTAATTTTGTACGAAACAGTTACGGTATCTCCTGCACGGAAATCAGGGTGCTTAGAAGCAGGAACCAATTGTTGTTTTACGTAGTCTAATAATAAACTCATTACTCTTTGTTTTTTACGTTACGCTTTCAGCATACTTTACCCAGTGTAAACAGCGGCTTGATAAACGGGGTACGAAGATACTATTTTATTGGTACTTGGCAAAAAAATGACCCCTTTTTGGGTCAAAAATGGGGTTTTTTAGTTAAATTTGGCGCCTATTTTAGAGTTTACTCTAGCGTTTGTATCGGCTGTAGCCGGTAAGTATGCCCAGGTGTTGGAATGGTATACAAGTACGCTTGAGGTGCGTATGCCGTAAGGCGTGAGAGTTCGAGTCTCTTCCTGGGTACCCAAGGCGACTTTTGATCAAAAAAAATCAAAGTCGCCTTTATTTAATGCGCATGTTACACATATTTCCAAAGGCTTTCTTTCTAACCTCAGAGCTTATAATGCGAAACTATCGGTGGCTGCATTCAGAACTATTCCGCACCCAATTTAAGATCCAACGAAGGCTTCTCACTTCACATTCTCGCACAGCATTTCAGAACCAAACAATCCGTTAAATACAGCTTTTCTGTTGGTAAATGATCCACCAATATATTCTTCGTGAATAAATACATAATCAGTAAGCACGTAGCATTTTCCATCAGCGCCTTTGTAGGCCACTTTGGCGCTTCTCTCCCGGCCTGTTATAACTGAGGTGATGGAATTTCTTAAGGTGGTCCACCCTTCTTGTGTTAACACCGCTTTTAAGGCGCTTGCCCCCTGGGAGCTGAAATTCTTATTAAAGCCATCGGTGAGTAATTTTTCCATAGCGGCATCTTTTACCAGCGCGTTGGGCAGTTTGGTATCATTAATATACTGTGTATTGTTTGCATCAGCCTTGGCCAGCATACTCTCCAGGCTTCCCATTTTATCGGCTGTTGCTTTTACCTTGTCGTACATCTCCTTAAACGAAGGCTCTTCGTTAAATACTTTTTGCACGGTGTTCCAGTACAACATATGCAATTGCATGGTATAGTAACCAATTTCCATAGCTTCATTACTTCGGTATTTACCCAGCATCACATCCACCTCTTCCACTTTTTTGTTGGTGCTAGCTTTCATCCCATTGATCACGCCTTTGCTCATGCGGGTATGCTTGATCTTGGCATCGGTGTAATCCATAGCAAAAAGGCTCTCACTTTTCTCCTTGTAATTCGCGATCTTTGTTTTTAGTTTTTCGGCGGTTACCGAACCAGCACCGGTTTGCAGGCTTTCATTCTCAAACATATCTTCAAACAGCTTTCCGGGGTCGCCCATTATTTTTTTATCTTCTTTGGCCTTTATCTTTTCAGCATCCCTTACCTTATCGCCGGTGTATTCATTGGCCTGCTCCGTTTTTAATTGCTTGCGTTTGTTCTCAAATTTAGCCAGTGCAGCTTCCATCTCTTTGGCATCAAAAGCGGGATCCTTTTCCTTTGTTCTTTCCAGGGAATTGTGCATGTTCTCAATAGCTACGTTCAGCTCAACAATACCCATCGTTTCATAAGGCTTTGTGCCGTTTGCCCAAAAACTTTCAACGTTATTTTTAGCAGGGCCTTTATAGCTCAGTTCCGCTAGTTTTTTTTCAGTTGCTTTTTGTTCGGGCGATTTAGAGGCTTCCATCTCCTTATCAATTCCTACCTTCCACTTCTTGATCTCTTCTTCCATAGCAGCGGTATTGTAGGCAGGGTCTTTTTCTTTTGTGTTTGCCAGAGCCTTTTGCATGTTTCCAAGCGTGGCATCGCTACCTTTTCCGTTTTTAAACATGTCTGCCTGACGCCAAAAGGATTTTACATCTACTTTTGCCGGGCCTTTGTACGCCTCGTCCTGAGCTACTACAGTTAAATGAAAAAATAGAAGGGCAATGAAGATCACTCGTGTTCTCATAGTGTTTAATTTTAAGTTCATTGAATTCATCAGCAATAAATACGTATCCTCTTTAAAAGGCCGATTTATAAGTGATGTATCGTTTAGTGTGTAATTATTAATTTCTGACAATTACTTTGTGTTCGTACATAGTAAACACCCGCGGGCAGATGCTGTACAGATATCTCTTCCTGCCCCGTGATCAACTGAAAACTTAACAGCTCCTTACCCACCATGTTAGTGATAGTGTACACACCTAACAATTCTGTTCTTAATTTGAATGTGTGTGTTGCAGGGTTTGGATAAAGCGCGAATGCATTTTGCTGAGTGCTTAATTCACTTAGCCCGTTGCAATTTAACACCTGCACATCAATGGTTGTTGTGCCAACGCATCCGGTAGCGAAGTTAGCGGTTACCGAATAAACGGTGGTGATAGTGGGTGTTACAACAATTACCGATGTGGTAGCGGTGGTGTTCCATTGCAAGGTGTTTGAACCGCTTGCCGTTAAACTAACGCTGGCTCCTGATCCCTGACAAATTGTTTGGTTACTTGCCACCACGGTTGGTGTTTGCGTGCATGTTTTTAGTTTTATCAAAAACGCGTCGGTACCACCATTAGACGTAAGCGTTGCGGTGGCATAAGCGCTTGGGTCAGCATCAATGCTTCCGTAAAAAGAACCGGCCAGGTAAATGGTATTCACTGTTGGCGAGGCTAAAGCGTAGGCCCTGTCGTTTGAAGTAACATCACCACCGGTATAGGTGTTCAAATGCGCACCGTTGAGGTCGATCTTGGAAACAAAAAAATCTCTAAAGCCATATGGTGTTACCGTGTATGAACCCGACCCCGAATCAAAATCAACATTACCAAAAAAGAAACCGGAAAAATAAATGCCGCTGGCATCGCCGGTGATACAATCCACACCATCATCTTGTGCACCACCCACCTGATTTACCCATAGAAAACTACCACTGGCATCTAACTTAGCAATAAAAAAATCGGAAGTGGTGTTGGTGCCTGTTGACACAGACGAAACACCGGCACCCGGATCAGCATCAATATTTCCTGAAAATGTGCATGCGGCAAACACATCATTAGAAGAGGCGATGTAAAAACTATTTGTTGAGGCCCTTCCTGTGCCGTCAAATTTTTTTGCAAATACTAAAGCACCTGAGGAGCTATACTTACACAAGAATGCACTCTGCGATCCAGAGGCGCTCATAGTATTGGTAGATGCCGAAGGATCAAAATCGCAAGTTCCCTGAAAATTCCCTCCAACAAACACATTGCCCGCCGCGTCTGCATCAATGCACAAACCTCTATCATTGGAATTTGCTGAATTACCAATATTAAATGCCCACTGAAATGTTCCGCCGGGGCTGAGTTTTAAAACATAAGCATCTCCACCAGTGGTAGCGGTTAAGGTGGTTACACCTGCACCCGGATCAAAATCTGTTGTTCCCTGAAAGTAACCTGTTACTAAAACATTATTGCTTGGATCGGTAGCTACTGAGAGACCAAGATCATCGGAGCTTGCACCAATATCAATGGCCCAAGCTAATGTTCCGTTCGCGTTGAGTTTTAGTACAAAAAAATCGTAACCCGAAGGCGAACTCAAATTGTAAGTTCCCGCACCCGGATCAAAATCCACAGAGCCCTGAAAATGGCCGGTAGCAATGATGTTGCCGTTATTATCAATATCAAGCGAGATCAATCGGCAGTCCAGATTGTTTGTGAACGTATACAAGGCTAAAAAATTACCATTAGCGTCGTATTTGGCAATGTAACCATCACCTGAACCTGCAGACGTTACCATTTGTGTGCCAGGTCCCGGATCAAAATCAGTGGTATTGTAAAATGTTCCACCCATGTACACATTGCCAGCTGCATCACACTTTGTTGTTCGTGCATCATCCGACTCTGATGTCAAGGCGCTCGTTCCGCCTGCATTGAGCGCCCAATCAAATGTTGACTGTGCATTTACAGAAAACGAGAAGAGACATAAGATAAAAGTTAGTCGTACCATGATCATTGCTTAATTAATTTTTGCGTTGCCTTAGAATTATGTTGTATGATGGTGAGATAGTAAACACCGGCGTTCAATTGAGAAACAGCAACGGCGTTGGTTCCGCTCTTAACATCAGTATTTAAAACGATCTTCCCCATCACATCACAGATGATCAGTTTTGCTTTATCGCCTGTAACTATAGTGATCATATCACTGGCAGGGTTTGGAAACACCGAATGAACTGTAGTGATATTATTTTCGGCAATACCTGTGCAAGGGCTAACAACCACTGTAATATTATCTGACCCTGTGCAATTGCCATTTGCGCCATTTACACTGTAGGTTGTTGTAGTGGTTGGACTAACCACAATGGATACCGATGTGGGGCCTGTTGACCATGTGTATGAAATAGCGCCACTTGCTGTTAAGGTAGCAGACTCACCTACGCACAGGGTAGACGTGTTGGCACTTGCCGACACCGCAATAGTAGATGTTACATTAATAGTGGTAGTGGCAAGACCATAACACGAACCATTAAAGCCAGCGGCGGTGTAAGTGGTAGTAACAGTTGGCGACACCACAATGGTTGTTGCTGTTGGCCCTGTGTTCCATGAATAACTGCTTGCCGAACCGTTAATAGACATGGTGGCGCTACTACCTGTACAAAGCGTGGTAAATGGATTGTTGATAGTGATGCTTGGCGTAGTGGTTACATTTACCAAAGCCGTTGCGGTAGTTGCACAGGAATTTGTAGTGCCCGTTACCGTGTACACTGCTGTTGCAGTTGGCGAAACAGAGATACTGTTTGTAGTAGCGCTTGGGTTCCATGAATAACTTGTGGCACCGCTTGCAGAAACCGTAATGGAATTTCCTGAGCAAATGCTGCCGCTTAAAATAGTTAAAGTTGGATTTGGGTTAACGGATACAGTGATCACTGTACTGCCTATGCATCCGGTTGTTCCGGTACCTGCCACCGTATAGTTTGTTGTGATGGTTGGCGACACAACAAAATTCAAACTGCTGGTTGCGCTGCTATTCAAAGTATACGTAGAAGCTCCGGATGGATTGATCACAAAATTATTTCCGGAACAAATGGTTCCGGTGTTTGCACCAACCAGTATACCATTTAAACGCACACCGCATATTCCTGAATTGCTGCCTGTATATACCAGGTCGGATTTACCATCGCTGTTAAAGTCGCCCGAAATAATTCCGTATGGAAAACCTATTGAAGAAAACGCAACGGCCGGTGCAAACGTTCCTGTAATGCTTCCTAACAGCACAGATACACTTGAATTGTTATTGTTGGCGGTTGCAAGGTCAAGATTTCCATCGCCGTTATAGTCGCTGGTAGTTATACCCACAGGACCTAGGGAAGTAGCATAATTTGTGGTCGTGGTAAATGAACCTGAACCATTCCCAAACAATACCGAAAGATTATTTGAATTCCAGTTCGAAACGGCGAGGTCGAGTCGCGCGTCCATATTAAAATCACCTGCGGTGATGCCGCGGGGAGAGATCCCTGTAAAATAATTACCTGAATTAGTGAACGTGCCTGTTCCCTGCCCCATATAAACAACTACACTGCTGGCACCCTGACAAGTGATGGCAAGATCCAGTTTAGTATCGGTGTTCAGATCCATGGCAATGATAGCGCTAGGGCTATATCCAACACCAAGCAGCACATTTGTTGAAGGAGAAAAGGTTCCTGTTGTGGATCCAAATAGAATTGAAAAATTATTACTGATATAATTTGCAACGGCGAGATCTGTTTTACCATCACTATTAAAATCGCCTGAAGCGATGCCTGTGCATCCACCTGAGCCTCCGGATAACGTATACGTTACGGCATTGGCAAATGTTCCGGAAGCAGATCCCATTAACACAGACACGTTGTTAGAACTGTAATTACACACAGCCAGATCAAGAAATGCATCGTTATTGAACAAGCCCGTGGTAATTGACGCCGGACCATTACCAACACTATAATTGGTTGGCGCCGATAGCGAACCTGAAGCTGAACCAAACATCACAGAGATGCTGGCCGAATTTGAATTGGCTACTGCCACATCGGGTTTACCATCGCCATTAAAATCGCCCGAACGCAAACCGTGCGGTTGAGAGCCTGCGCCTAATACCGTATAATTAGTAGCAGGCTTGAAACATAAAAAACTTTGTGCACTTATAAAACCGGTTAAAAGCAAAGAAGCCAGTACCAAAAGAAATGAGCTCTCAGATAGATTTTTTTTCATGGGATATTGTTTTGATAACAATATTACCAAGCCTTAAGAACATGTTTTGGGAGATTTGACCGATGATGCGATCTGGTTTACCGGCGCATCGTTTTAATTTAAATCTGATTTGGCGCTCTATGGCTGTTTGCTCAACAGATCCAGGAGAGCATCCTTTTTACGCTGAGACACAGGTACTTTATGGCCATTTTCGAGAATAAGAATGCCTCCTTCGGCCTTATCAAACCGATTGATCTTTTTTAAATTAACCAGGTGTGAGTGATGTGTTCTGAAGAAACCGAAACTCTGTAAAAGTTCGTCGTATTCCTTAATCCCTTTCGACATCAGTATTTCCTTGTGATCCTGTATATAAAACACTGTATAAGCACCTGAAGCTTCACAACGGATAATGTCGGAGATCTTCACAAAATAAATGGAATCACTGTCTCTGAGCGCGATCTTCGTATCGGCCTTCTTGAGTTCGCTGATGCTGTCCTGCAATACTTGCAACTGTTTATCAAGAAAATTGGACCGGATATTTTTCTCAGCCTTATCTACACTTTCAACCAATTCTAATGTATCAATCGGTTTTAGAAGAAAATCAATGGCGCTTAACTTAAATGCGTCAATGGCGTATTTGTTGTGCGAGGTGATAAAGATCAATTGAAAATCAATGCGTCCGTTCAACTTTTTAACCAGATCGATGCCTGTTCCATCATTCATCTCTACATCAAGAAAAACAAGATCAGGATCTAGTGAGTGAATAGCTTCAATACCATTCGCAACACCGTTAGCTTCTGACACCTGCGTGATCTTGGGGCAATGTTGTTTGATAAGACCTTTGAGTTCTTCACGGATCAGTTCCTCGTTATCAATAATGAGCGCTTTCACACTGCAAAATTAACCAAAAGCACGGGAAACGGAAATTCTTAGCGCGTATAAATAGTAGGAAGATAAATGATCACTTTTGTTCCTTTAGGTTCATTTGGTATTATTTCAAACCTGGCCTTTGTTTTGTAGTGTTTGTTGAGTAAAAAGAAACGATCGCTCACAATTTGTGTTGCCCGCGAAGGAAACGCCTTTCCGGGCGCTGTATCTGTTCTTTTACCAAGGCCATTATCGGCCACTGTTATTTTTAATGTACCATTGATCTGCTCAAAGTTCAGGGTAATGAGTCCTTTATAATCCGCCTCAAAGAATCCATGCTCAATTGAATTCTCAATAAAAGGTTGAATGATCATGGAAGGAATGAACAATTCAGAAACGTCAATTCCATTATCGATATTCATGAGATGATCAAACTTTTCAGGATAACGTAATTTCTGGATCTCAAAATAATTTTGTAAAAAATCAAGCTCCGTTTCAAGTGTAACGAGTTCGCTATAGCTGCTTTCAAGCGATTGGCGCATGAGCTTTGAATAGCGCGTTAAATAATCAGCTGTTCTTGCAGTGTCTTTTTCTTTTAATGTAAATGCGCGCAGGGAAGAAAGAATATTGAAGAAGAAATGCGGATCCATACGCGCGCGGTTGAGGCGCTGTTCCGTTTCAATGAACTTTAATTTATTTTTGATAATACTTTGCCTGTAAAAGAATACGATCACAATAATAGCAAACACCGAGGCGATGATCCCTGCCAATAAGAACCTGCTGTTCACAGCGGCCATCTCTTTTTCGGTATTCAATTCGTTGATCTTCTTTTCATTTTCAAGGCGATTATACCGTTGCTCCAGTTCATTGATCTCTTTACTTTTATTTACATTATATAAACTATCCTTTATAGAATTGTAATGCTCTATTGAAGAAAGGGCCTCTGCAAGCCTTCCCATTTTCTTATTGATCTGGTATGACCTTTCAAAGTAAAAAAGCCTGTAATACTGAACATTGATCTTAGGCAACTCCAACCGTACAGAGTCCATATAATTCAACGCCATGGCATAATTCTTTTTTGCATCATAGTAATCTGCAAATTTGACGTAAGCTAAGATCAATTCGCCGGGATATAAATTGCTTCTGTATTTTAATGATTCTCTGCAGTAGCTAATGCCCGTTTCATAATCATCTTTAATAAAATAATTATCGGAAATAATATTTAGCGTTTGATAAGCGCGGGTATAATACCCAAAATCCTTCATGAGCGCGTAAGCTTTTTTAGCGTATGAAATCGAACTATCAATATAGGAAGGCGAAACGGCGCGCATATCCATGTACAAGCGCGAGATCAGGTTGTGCGAAAAGATCTTTGCATAAGGCCTGCTTAGTTTTGGAAGCAGAGCCACTGCTTTGTCCTTATATTCACCGGCTTCTTTGTTTTGCGAATCGGTAACCAACACGTCGGCCAACTTGCAATACCCAAGTGCTAATCCATCATTATTATTTTGATCCTTATACCCTTTTACCGCCGACAGAAAAAACTCAAGGGCTTTTTTCTTATCACCTGAGCGGTAATAAGTGATACCGGCCTGGTAATAAACGTCGGGCAACAAGGTATCCTGTTGATTCTTGGCCTTATCGATCAACGTATTTAAGAGAACCGACGAGGAATCGAACTTATTCTTTTGCTGGTATCCGATAGCGAGATACAATGAAGATCTGTACCCTTTACCCGTTTGTTTTAATGAAGCCGAGAGATCATTTGCTTTGCGGGCATACGACAATACGGAGTCGGGATTCCCGTATTTTTCTATATGAAGGAGTGCTATTTTTAAGTATTGATCAAGTTTTTGTTCAGCACTTAAACCGGCCACCTGCAGCTTCATGGTTTCTAACTCCTGCCCTTTAGCTTCATACGATGGTGCAGCCAAACAAAAGACCAATAGGATCTTGCAGGCCAAAGATTGCAAATTAGTCCATTTACTACATCTAATTTTTATCACGCGGTATTCTTAGGTTCTTCCGTCAAATGTACGGTTTATTAAAAACATAATAATCCTTTACGGAACGTACCGCTATAAAAAGTGGCTTACTGCCTGATGATCTTTTTGGTTCTCTCTCCTACCCTTATATAATAAATTCCTTTTGGGTATGTACTAAGGTCGATCTCCCTGCTTTTGGAAACGATGATTCGCTGTCCCATTGCATTAAACACATTCACTTCCTCCCCACCTCCTTTTACATAAAAAATTCCAGACGATGGATTTGGAAAGATCTCTAACGATCGGTCAAAATTACTTACCCCATGCAATAAGGTTCCTACAGCTACCTTCGAATAAACTTTTATATACGTGAACTGTCCGTCCATCGTAAAACCCGGAATAGTATCCATTAATTTTACCTTAATCATCCCGTCGTTTGTTCGCGATGCCAGGCCTCCCATTTTAATAAAAACAGGTATGCAATTCCCTACGCCCGCGTACGGAATCGTATCGTTTCTAAAATTCTCTACCCACACTTTAGGATTTTTTGCTCCACCTCTCCAAGGCATTCCAACTTCGAGCTTAACAGAATCCGTATTTGCAATTACAGCTAAATTAAAAACAACAGAATCCGCGCCTGTGCTGTTGCCAATACGAATACTTTTATTACTACCACAGGTATAACTTCCTACGGTAACGCTTCCGTATTTCATGTAACTGTGCGTGGTGCTGTCTTCGCAAAAGTTCAGCGAATCGGTTGGAAGAAATTGGGCCTTAAGTGTAAAGGAAATAAAAACCCAAATCAAGCATAGAATTTTATTCATGGTATTTGGTTTTGAATTGTTTGCTCTAAAGTACCTAAAAGAAAAAACCGACGCTGGTCGGTTTACAATTTGGTTACTCTACACAACAATTCGGTCAAGCAGATATTTTAAAGCGACAATTTAAACTCTTACACCGATGATCAATACATCATCGATCTGATCAAGTTCACCTTTCCATTCCTCAAATTTTTTATCGAGAATCTCCTCCTGTTTAAGCATTTCCTCTTTTTGCACCGAAGTGAGTATATCCATTAATTGCTTGTACTTAAACTTCTTTCCCCTTGGCCCACCAAACTGATCAGCATATCCATCCGTAAAAATATAAAATGTGTCTCCGCTCTTATGCTCAATTTTGTGATTGGTGAATGGTAAACCTTTGCCTCTATAATAACCTATCGGACGTTTATCTGCTTTGTATTCTATCGCCTGCCCATCGCGTATCATCCACATTGGATTATTTGCGCCGGCATACTCCACTGTTTTATTTTTATCGTCAAAGCACAAAATAGCCATGTCCATTCCATCCTTTGATTCCGACAGATCATCTGATTGCTTCAACGACTTGATCACAACATGTCGCATTTCACTCAATATTTCCGCCGGCTGCGTGATGCCCTTCCCTTCAATGATCTCGGTTAAGAACGTATTTCCTATCATACTCATGAACGCGCCCGGAACGCCATGACCGGTACAATCAACCGCGGCGATAATTCGTTTTCCATTTTTTTCAGTGAACCAATAAAAATCTCCGCTCACAATGTCGCGTGGTTTAAAGTACACGAACGCGTTGGAAAAAATAGCATACTTCAATTCCTTAGGTGGCAAAATAGCTTCCTGGATCTTCTTAGCGTAATTAATGGAATCTGTGATATCCTTATTCTTTTCTTCTACTAAATGTTTTTGTTCGCTAATGATCTTGTTCTTCTCTTTGTTTTCTTTCAATCCTTTATATAAAAGAACAGCGAGTGCCATAATGATCACAAGTACAACCAAGGCGCTATACAAAAATATCTTTGTACGCTTCTCATTCTCCTTGGCCACACCTATCAAAGTTTCCTTCATGTTATTTTGCGCTTTCAACAATTCATTCTCCTTTTGTTTCTTTCCAACTTCATATTCATTCTCTAGTCTCAATATTTTAGTGAGATTACTCTCTTGTTTAATACTATCCTGTAAAGCTCTTACCTTC
Organism: Bacteroidia bacterium; assembly: GCA_044229315.1. Taxonomy (GTDB): domain Bacteria; phylum Bacteroidota; class Bacteroidia; order B-17B0; family Aurantibacillaceae; genus Aurantibacillus. The sequence goes on along the minus strand of JBGATG010000001.1, from coordinate 816,559 downwards.
GTGTATTCCTGAAGCGCTTTTTTATAATCATTTTGCAATACATAAGCGTCGTATTTTCCGGTGTGACAAGCAACCAAAATATCAAGTTCACCCGAGCTCTCGGTTTGTTTGATAGCTTGATCAAAATAGGTGTGAGCTTTTGAGAGATCTTTTGTAATGACGCTAAGTTCACCAAGATTCACGTAGGAAATTGTTTCTAATCTGTAACTATTCAATTTCTTGAATATATCCAGGGCGTTCAAATAATGTATTTTTGCCAACTCGTAATTCTTCATTGCTTTGTAAATGATACCCAGGTTTCCATACGCGATGCCAAGATCGTCGGGGTTCTTATCCTTATCAAGCAAACGTATTTGTTTTGTATTATAAACTAAAGCAGAGTCAAACTGCTGCATGTTCTGAAACATGGCCCCCATAGCTCCATACAAACCGCTTAAAGATCGGGCGTGATTTCCTTTAGCCAAATTAATAGCTCTTAGCAATAATTGTTTTGTGCGATCATAATCCTTTATCCCATCATGCGCCAATGAAAGATTTTTTAAACTGTTGATCATCCTAAGTGTATCTTTTAGCTCCTCATGAATATCCAAAGCCTTGTAGAAATACTTTATAGCTTCGCCGGATTGACCCATTTGGTAATATTGGGACGCCAAACCTTGACAAAGCTGTGCGATCAGTATTCTACTTCCCGAATTCTTTACTTCATTATAGCCCTGTAACGTAACCTTCAATGCTTCCTCATGCTTGCGCTGAGCATCGTACACGTTTCCAATTGCTATAAAAGCCTCCCCTTTTAATTCCACATTGTTTTGTTGAGCGGCTAAGGACAAATATTCCTTGAAATACCTTAAAGCGTTATCAAATAAATTAAAACGTATGTAAGCATCGCCTAAAGATCTACAAACTTTCAACTTCAGGTATGGATACTGTGAAAGTTTAGAGCTGAGATAAGATTTGTGCAAATATAAAAGGTCGGTTGAATCCTGCGGACTCTCCAACACCATTAGTTTACTGATCTTAAGTGTGAGACGGATGCGACTTGTGTCAACTTTTTCGGCATTGTATAATTTAAGTAAACTATCCAACCTGTTTGACGCAACAGTTATCGAGGAACAAAAAAATAAAAGAAAAAGTATCCTTAAATAAAGTCTCATTTAATGGTATAAATATAGGAAAACTAAAAGAGAAAAAAGGAGGGTTTTTAGCGGTAAAGCGGCCATTTGGTCAACTTTTAATTGGTCTTATCCTCAAAACGGTTGTGTTTTTGTGGTAAAGGGCTTTTGGCGTAAGGCTAAAATAACTCGTAGCAATTTTTGGTGGTTTACACCGCAAATATTAAGCAAAAAATAACCATTACGAAAATACATCTCATTTCACTCTCAAACCAATTACACAAACATCATCAATTTGATCATGATTCCCCTTCCAGTTATCAAACGTAGTTTTGATCAAAGAAGCTTGTTCCGAAAAAGGCATATGATAAATATTAGTGAACATTTCTTTAAAAGGCTTATACTTAAATTTCTTTCCGTGCTCTCCGCCAAACTGATCGGCATAACCATCGGTGAAAATGTACAAACAATCACCACTTTTCAATTCCATTGTATGATTAGTGAATGGTTTTGTTCCCTTTGCCTGGTAAGCGATAGGCTGCTTATCACCTTTTATTTCAGTTAACAACCCATTCCTTAAATGCCAGCAAGGATTATTAGCACCGGCGAATTCGAGCGTGTTTGTATTCTCATCAATGGCAATGATGGCCATATCCATCCCATCTTTATTATCGTTCTCACTTTGTTTCAGCGACATTACCACACGTTCTTTGAGCATATCCAAAATGGAAGCAGGTTGTGTCACCCCTTTTTCATTCACGATCTCATTCAGGAACGCGTTACCGATCATACTCATGAAAGCGCCCGGAACACTATGTCCGGTGCAGTCCACTGCGGCGATGATCTTTTTTCCGTTCTTTAACGTATACCAGTAAAAATCACCGCTCACAATATCACGAGGTTCAAACATCACGAACGACTCAGGAAAGATCTTTGTTCTTAATTCGGTTGGTGGCAAAATTGCTTCCTGTATCCTTTTGGCATAATTCATAGAATCCGTGATATCCTTATTCTTCAATTCTACCAATAGTTTTTGTTCGCTAATGATCGCGTTCGCCTTATTCTTTATTCTATTTTGTCGGTAAACTAAAACAACAACCATCAATAGCAATAATATCCCTGCAATAAATACATTACGTTGCGCCGCTTGCCTTTCAGATTTCTCCATTTGGATCTCTAACTCCGCTGTTTTTTCATTCAGTTGCTTCTCCTGGATCTGCGTTTTGTAGCGAGCTTCTATTTCCTGTATATTGTCATTGCTTCTTTCAGTTAAAAGCGAATCCTTTATTTCAACCGAGCGTTTATGATATTCTAAGGCTCGCATATAATCATTTTTTCCTTTGTAAATATCCGATCGTAATGCGTGGATCTTAAAAAGAGGTTCATATACTTTATTCTTCGCACCAAGTGCATACGCACTATCCAAATAAATAAGTGCTAAGCGATCATCTTTCATTCCTATAAATGTTTCGCTGATATTGATGTACGAACTCATAATACCCGGGATCTCGCTTGCTGCCTTTGAGATCTGCAAGGACTTATGATAGTTCTTAAGCGCATCTTTGTAATTACTACGTTTACGATACAAATTAGCCATTGCTTCGGTTGACCATTTTACGAGCATTGGAATTCCGGAAGTATCTGCAAATGCAATGGCCTGATTCAAATAATCCTCCGCTTTTTTATGATCATTTGATCCTGTATACAAAATACCCAGGCGCACCAATACTAAACCCCAATCTCGTGTATTGTGCGTTTCCTCATCGATCTTTAATGCTTTTAAACAATAATCAAGTGCTTTATCATTATTTGGATACGGTTTCACCGAAAAACACAATCCTAATCCATTGTACCCCGAAGCCATGATCTTTCGGTAATTGGTTTCCTTATTATGCTTTTCGCAAATTGGAAGAACTTTCAAATATGTTCCAATACCCATTTGAAAATCGCCCTGAGAATAATAAGAAAAGCCAATCGAAAGCCAGGTACGTGCTACAATTGAATCATTTTGTTGGGCACTGGCAAGTGTAATTGTTTTTCGTCCGTAATCTCGGCAAGCTTCATACTTTGCAAACTCCGTACCTGCGCGACACATCGTAAAATTCATAAGCATCTCGCCATACTTATTTTTCGCTCTTAAAAATTCTTTTGCCAAATAATTTCCTTTCTCCTCCAAAGAATCATAATTAGGTCCGTACGAACGAACAAGATCTACCGCGGCAAATGCTTTTTTTACAGGATCAGTTTGTGAGGTAAATTTTTTCTCCAATGTATCACGTCCTTTATAACCAAATGAGAATTTTGGCGCTAACATAGCGAAACCGGTGATCAGTAGAAATATGGAGATTCTTCTCATATAACCGCAAGGGGTATATGCAAAGAAATGAAATTTCGTGAATAGAAAAAATAAAGATGGTTTAAATTCGCCCTAAGAATTGATAGTCTTAGCCGAGCATCAGTAAAACTACTCTGTTATCTTATTGTACTTGGTGGTATTAGAAGGATCCAAACCGCTAAGGGTCTCCACCATAGTGCTCTTTTCCTCAGGCAAGCTCCCTTTAAACATTTTCACCAATTCGTCAACCTTAGCGATAAAGAACAGTTGCATATTAAATGAAGCAGGACGCGCTTTATAAACCGGTTTTAAAAGATCAATTGCTTTAATGATGTTTGCTCTTCCCTCTTCCGTTTTCTCGTGCATAATATCCAAACCGTTGCGGTGATACGCATAATTGCAATCGCGGATACCTTGAAACACCGGCTGCAGAGCATTTTCTACTAACCAATAACGGTTACGAATTGTTTTTTCGTTACTTCTCCATCCCGGCTCAGGAGCGTTTTGAGCATTCAACACAATTAATTGCGCGCTTTGCCAGTATGTTGTCCCCCCCAATGGCGCAAACGAATCGTAATCAACCGCCAGGATCACATACGCGTAATAAGCGAGAACTGAGGTAAGATTAGACTGAAAGTTCTGCAAATTGAAATCCAACTGTGTAAATTGTTGGAAGTTGAATTGAAAATCTTTGTCATCCCAGTTAAAAACGGTGGTAGGGATAGAAGCTTTATAAATTGGGCGGCGACTTTGCACCTGAATAGTTCCCTGGAAGGCGTCACCACTTCTTGCTTCAAGGGTGATAAAAATAGAACAATCGATCTTTTCGTTCTGAGCAAAAACATCTTTGGTCCACTGACGGTTATTCATGAACTCATAGATCACCTTTTGCATTTGATCAGTGATCTGCTTCATGTCCGTTCCCTGCACCTGACTCGAATTGATCGTTACCTGGCAATTCAATTCCTGTGCTTTCAATCCAAAAGCCGTTACCAACAAAAAAGCAATTATGATACGCACATTCTTCATTCTTTTATTCCAATAAAGTTCATTATGGTCGATACGATCTTTTTGGCCGTATCTTCCTTGGATAATAACTCAAATTTAGTGAATTTATTGTTTCTATCAAGGATGCTTACCTGGTTGCTATCTGAGCCAAAAACCACGCCATCCGCGTGCTTAGCGCTGTTAGCTACAATAAGATCGAGTTTTTTTTGTGTTAATTTTTGTTTGGCGTATTCTTCCACATTGTCGGTTTCTAAAGCAAAACCAACTAAACATTGTTTTGTTGTTTTAGTATTTCCTAATTCCGCTAAAATATCCCTGGTCTTTTCGAGTTCGATATTCAGATCAACCTTGTCCTTTTTTATTTTGGAATCACTTACATTCTTGGCTTTGTAATCGGCAACGGCTGCCGAACACACGATAATGTCTGCGTTTTTCGCTTCGGATGTTGTACTCACAAACATTTCCTCTGCAGTATCTACATCAAGCACTCTCACATTTTTATTTTGCGGCTTGATATGCGTTGGACCGAGAACCAAAGTAACTTTTGCGCCAAGCTCAGCTAATCTATCCGCAATAGAACAACCCATTTTTCCTGAACTTCTGTTCCCAATAAAACGAACCGGATCAATGGCTTCATAGGTTGGTCCCGCATTTACTACAGCTGTTTTTCCGCTGAGCGGCAATTTATTTTCGAAATGTTTTTGAATATAAACCAAAATATGTTCAGGCTCCGACATTCGTCCTTCCCCAACCAAACCGCTCGCTAGTTCTCCACTTTCGGCAGGAATTATTTTGTTGCCAATGGCTTCTAATTTTCTCAAATTCTCCTTGGTAGTTGGATGCTGATACATATCCAGATCCATCGCCGGCGCTATCATTACCGGACATTTTGCCGAGAGATAGGTTGCCATTAATAAATTATCGCAAACGCCGGTTGCCATTTTCGCTAATGTATTTGCAGTTAACGGCGCTATCAACATCAGATCTGCCCACTCGGCATATTGCACGTGGTTGTTCCAATTACTCTTCTCGTCAAAAAAATCAACGATCACTTCATTCTTACTTAATACCGAAAGTGTTTGCGGCGTTACAAATTGAGCGGCGTCTTTTGTAAGAATAACTTTTACGCGCGCGTGTTCTTTGATAAGTAAACGCACCAGCAAAGGAATTTTGTAGGCTGCAATTCCTCCCGTAATTCCGATAAGTATATTCTTATTTTGCAGCATGACTATTTAAAGCAAAAAGGCAGTACTTAAATACTGCCTCGTTGAGAATATGGTTTGCTATCGATTATGCTTCTTTTGTTGGATTTCTGTAATAGATCTTCTCTTCAAGGAATTCCTGAACGGCGATCAAAGATGGCTTAGGAAGTTTTTCGTAGAATTTAGAAACCTCAATTTGCTCGCGGTTCTCAAATATCTCTTCTAAGTTATCGTTGTTCGATCCAAACTCTTGTAGTTTCGATGTCAATTCTTCTTTCAATTCAGTGCTGATCTGGTTCGCGCGCTTGCTCATGATAGCTACTGCTTCATAGATATTGCCGGTTTGACCGTCAAATTTGCGGATGTCGCGTGTTACGATCGACTGGTTAGCGTTTGTTTTCTTGAAATCCATCTTTTTAACTTTTCTCTTTAATTCGTTTGCAGCTATTGTAGATATTTTCTGCGCGGCTAATGTACGTACTTTTAGGGTATATATCAACAAATTTAACGTAATTCTCCATGGCACCTTGCAATCTTTCGTCCTTTTTGGCAGGAATACTGTTGATGGCCAGTAAATAATAGGAATTGATCATAATATAATACATTTCCTCGTTGTAAGTGCTTGAGGGGTAATCTTTAATGAAACCCTTGCTGGCCACTATCGACGCTTTATAATCATCCAATTTGTAGTACTGTTTTACAATATCGTAGTCCTTTTTCTCAAGTTTCGCGCGCAATTTATCGATCATCATATTACACGAATCGATGCGCTTACTGTCAGGATATTGATCTACAAAAGACTGAAATTCTTTGATGGCATTTACGGAGCTTGTTTGATCCAACTGGTATTGCGGCGACGTATGATAAAAGCACATAGCGTTCATAAAATAACACTCTTCGGCGTGCTTACTGTCGGGAAATTGGCGCGTAAAATTCTTGAAATGGTATTGCGCCAAATAATAATCGTTCATATAGTACTCGCACCAGGTGTAATGAAAATAAACTTCTTCCGAGCGTTCTGTTCCCTTTACAACCGGGATCAACTCTTCATATAATTGCGAAGCTTTTGTCCAGTTCTCCTTATCGTAATACTCTTTCGCTTTTGTGAGTTTAAGTTCATAGTCGGTACTTTTAAGCAAACGATTAAAATGATCGCAACTGCTCAAAAAAACTAGGGTAAGTGCGCAAACTAAGTACTTCATTGGTGATGCAAATCTATCAATTTTATTAAATAAAAAACCCCGCCGTTAGCGGGGTTTTTACAATTGATGTTAAAATAATTATTTATTAAGGATCAAGCGTTGCACCATTTTATCAGTTGCTGTACTTACAGTAACAAAATAAACACCATTTGGCTCTGCGCTTAGGTCAAAACTCAACAATTCAATATTTGTGTGTTTCTTAGATGAAGCCACAACTTGCCCAAGCATATTTGTAACAGTAACTTCCACATTTTCTTTAGTTGGGAAGATGGTTTGAACTTTTACCGTTCCATTAGATGGATTTGGATATACGTTGATGTTCTCGCTGATACCAAGATTTGTGCTTAATGCGGTTGTAATATTGAAACAATATTTCGGGATCACTAACATGTTACCGGGAGCACCCCAAGAAGCCGGAGTTTCTGTAACTGCATGCCATGAATTATCGTCAAACCTTTCCCAAACAAGATTAGCTGTTGGAGAAACTTGACTCGCTATTACGGCAGTATCACCAACGTTTTGAGTTGGTAATTTTACCGAAGCATAAAACCCTGTTGCCGGAACCGCAACCGGTGTTGCGTAATTGAATTGGTAGAAAAAGAAATTAGCAGTTGCCGAAGGAACTGCAAGTACTGTTGCCATTGGAACCAACGTTGATCCAAACCCGGCACCTGAAGGCGCAACAGAAATAGATGTTCCATTGTAAAATTTCATTCCGATAGTTGCAGAACTGCCACCTTGTGTTCCTTCTCCCGAACCCGCATCATGCCAAAACATAACTTGAACAGCGGTAATAGATAAATTTGGGACAGAACCATACCAAGTAGCTCCATCAATATATTGCGCTTTTTCTTGATCACCATAACAATTTGTTCCATAAACATAACCTGCGATAGCAGTACAGCTTGGTACAGTTGAATCGGTACCAGCAGTTGCAATACTAATGGTTGTTGTTGCTGCGGAAAGGTTCATGGTTACGATACTATCACAAGTTTGGCCAGTTAAAGTTCTTGCCGCTTGTAAATTAGCCGGCGTAACTATGCTTGCCTGTTTTAGAGCGGTTTTCTTAACCGAGTGCTGAGCGCTAAGCCCTAGAGTAACAAGGCTTGCAGCGATTAGAAGTAGTTTTTTCGTCATTTTTATAGGTTTTGTTTTCCGCAAATGTAGGTCAAATCGGGCGTTTATAGACTATTTTATCCATAATATTTACCATTCAAACTATAGCAAGCTTTGTGTAAAGGGAGTTTTAGCAATAATTATAGCACAAACAGCTGTTTTTTTTATGAATTTCCTTAAAACGAGCATCTTATAATTAATTTTCGTATTTTTACGTCTTATACCCTTATGAACCTGAAGCTTAGTAAGTTAAAAAGCTTAACTTCAACTGCTTATCCACAGCTACTTAAACTGTGTTTGAGCATTGTTTTGGTTTGCTTCAGTGTGGAAATTCGTGCACAGTCGGAGGAAGAGTTAAAAAAGCAAGCTGAACAATTATTTGAAGATGAAGAGTACGTAAAGGCCTACAAACTTTATTCGCAATTAGTTTCCAATCATTCTACCGATCCACTATACAATTATCGCTTGGGTGTTTGTATGATCTATGCTGAGCCCGACAAGAAAAAAAGTTTCTCCTATCTCAACAAAGCGTACAACAATCGCGCCGAATTACCAAAAGATGTAACGTTCTTCCTTGGAAAAGCGTATCACATCAATTATTTATTTGATGAAGCCATTCGGTATTACAACGAATTCAAACAAGAAGCGCCGGGAAATATGCAAAAGAAATTGCAGGTTGATCGCGAGATCCGCGCCTGTGGAAATGGAAAACGCTTATTGAGTACGATCACAGATCTAGAAATTCTCACCAAAAAAAATCTGAACGAAGCCGATTATTTTAGAAGTTACGATATGAACGCGGTGGGCGGAAAATTATTGGTGAAGACCGATAACTTCAAGACCAACGTTGACAAAAAGAAAAAAGATAAAGGCGTGCTCTACTCTACCAAAAGCGGCGAGCGTATTTATTTTGGTAGCTATGGAGAGAATTCCATGAATGGAAAAGACATTTATTACAGGGAACGTATGGGTGGTGGAGAATTTGGAAAACCTGTTTTAGTGGAAGGCATCAACACAGAGTTTGATGAAGATTATCCGTTCATGCATCCCGATGGAAAAACGCTTTACTTTGCCAGTAAAGGTCATAACAGCATGGGAGGTTATGATATTTTCGTTTCAACCTTCAATGAATCTACACAATCGTGGACTACGCCAAAGAACCTGGAATTCCCGATCAACTCACCAGATGATGATTACTTATATGTAACTGATGAAGCTGGGAAATTTGCTTATTTCAGTACCGGTCGTTATAGTTTGCCCGGGAAAATTGATGTATTGAAGATCAAGACCGAGCGTAAACCAATTGACTTTATCATGATGCGTGGTAGCGTGACGAAAGAAAGCGCAAACCAAAGTATAAGAAGCAAGATCACCGTAAAAAATATTGGAACCGGCGCAGTGGTTGGTACCTGGGAAGCTGACGCTGATGGAAAATTCATGATGCAATTACCAAACGGCGCGAAATTATTGTACACGGTTGAAACACCGGAATTAAAAACACAATCGCAGGGAATTGCATTGCCTTTGGCTCAAGTTGGAAAACCTTTCAAGCAAACGGTAACATACGAGAACGGCATTTTGAAGATCATAAACGACTTTGAAGAAGCACCAAGTGACGATAGTTATTTGCAATATTTAAAACTTATCGAGGAGAAATCGAAACTCGATCCTAACGAAGGGAAAACCATTCCACAAGTGGCAAACAACAATGCGGATTCATTGCTAGCCGCTAATACCAATACGCAAGCTGCAAACACCAACAATCCAACTATTGGGGGAAATGATACGGATCCGAAAAATAATACGGGCACTAATACTGATCCCAAGAACAACACCGGAACTAACAACGGCGGTGTAAGCACTAAAGAATTAGTTAATATCGCCAAGAAAGACGCGGAAGATTCTAAAAAGGAAGCTGAGGCTTTAAATCAAGATGCCTGGGACGCAAAAGATCTGGGGAGCGCGCAAAAAATAGAAGCTGAGAATAAAATAAAAGCGGCTGATGAAGCCATGACCAAAGCGGAAGCCATAGAAGATGAAACTACAAAGAAAGAGGAGATCGCTAAAGTCATAGAACAAAAGAAAGAAGCCGAGAATCAATTAGCCGCCGCGAATAAGATCATAGAACTTTCTAAAGCATTGGAGAAGGACGCTGCTAACAAAGCAAAAGTTGCAGCGTTGAACGATCAGTACGTTACTGAAATGGAAAAAGCATCCAATCCTAAAACAAATACCGCGGAAACCGCTCAAAAACTTGAGGATATCAAAAAACAGATTGCCAGTTTATCGGAAACAAAACCTGAATCTGAGAATGCTGTTAGCAAGATCAAAAATGATGTAAGCGAGAAAGAAAAAGAATTGTCGATTGCCAGCGAGAAGGTAAATACCCTTACGAATGATAACACAAACTCATTGGGCGAGATCGCAAAAACTGAAAATGAATTAGCTGCAGCTAAGAAGAAAAAGAAAGCCGAGATCCAAACTAAACTTGATCAGCAAAAACAAGATCAACAAAAAATTGAAGGCGATCTAACGCAAGCTAAACAAGATGAAAAACGTTTAACGGATGAATTAAATGCCATGAAGACCGAAATGGCCATGGTGGACAAGATCAAGACCGAGAATTTTGCGAAAGTTGAGAACAATATTAATTCCACAAACACCAATACAACTTCTATTGCCGGTGACACAAGACCAGGCAGTCAGCAATTGGAAGAAAAGTATACCAACAAGATCAATGTAACTGACGCTAACAACAAAGACAATATCACGAGCGTGAATACGAATTTGATCTCGTACAACAAAGATATTGACGCGGCCATAGCAAAAGATAAAGCAGCTTTAGCAAAAGCAAAAGACCCTAACCAGAAAAAAACACTTACCGCGGATATCAAGAGTTTAGAAGCAACCAAGAAACAGAATCAGCAAAGTATTGCTAACAACAATAATCGCATCAACGATATCAATAAAGCATTGCTGGCGACCAACAATACGCCAAATACGAATCAGAATTTAAAAGAAATAGATCCGAACAATACGGCTAAAGCTGAAGACGCTTTGAAATCAATTAAAGAATCCTTAACCCAAGCGGATAATGCTTTATTTAATTTCAATACGTATAATAATACAACCGGCCAGGAAACAAAAGTAAAAGCCGATTCCCAGATCAACGACGCGTATGCCTTGCAGAATAAACTGAAGGAAACGATCGCCAAAGCTGAAGAGAACATCAAGAATTCATCAACCAGCATGACAAAGAATTCAGATGATCCGGAAGCGATCTTAAAACAAGCTGATGAATTAAGCCTGAAAGCTTCTACTTTAAAAAATGACGCTAACAGTAAATCAGGCGCTGAAAAAGATAACATGATCAAAGAAGCCGAAGGTTACGAGAAGCAAGCCGAGGAAAAACAAATTCAGGCTTCTGAGTTAAGCGCTAAGATCACTCAAGATAAATACGACGTTAATAAAGAAAATGTTCAATCATTTTTAGACGCTAAAAAATCTGATGAAGGAACAATGAGTCAGGCAAAAGCTTTAATGGATGAGGCAGATCAAGCGATCAAACAAGCAAGAGCTATTAGAGAAGAAGCGAATGCTATCAAAAATAACGCTGCCAAGATCGGTAATTTGGGTAATGCGGAAGAAAAAGAACTGATCGCGTTGAATAAACAGAACGAAGCACTGAACCTTTTAAAGAAAGATAATCCTGATGTAGCCATGAAGCCTTACAAGGATCTGAATACCGTAAATATTGTGAACGACGCGGTAGTGAAAGAAGAAATAGCGAAAGTGAATGCGGAGTTGAAACAAGTGGTGGCAGCTAAAACAAGCGCCTATCAAACTTTAAGCGAAGCTAACTCTGAAGAGATCAAAAGTGCAAACTCGGTAACCGCTAGCAAAACCAACATCAACAATACACCGGCTTTAAAATCTCAGCAAACGGCGATCACAAAAAATCTTGCTGACATCTCTACGCTAAAAGCAAAAGCTGCGCAATCAACTAACGAAACTGAGAAATTGGTGACGCTGGCAGAAATAGTAAAGAAGCAAAACGAAACTATTTTAGCGATCAATAAACTGAATAGCGACGCCGACATGGCTAACGCTGCCATTGTTGTAACCAATACCAAAACAGTAAATGATGGCGGCAATAATGGTGGAAACAACGCTGTAGCAACTAATACCAAAACAACTAACGGCGGTAACAATGGTGGAAATAATGCTGTAGCTACAAATACTAAAACAAATGATGGTGGAAATAACAGCGGAAACAATACTACCGCGGAAACACCAACTGTAGCCTCTAAAAATAATTTCACGTCAGATCAAGCCAATACCGCATTTAGTGTTGACTTAAGTTTCGAAAATCATAAAGACACAGCAATCGGTCAGATCAACAATTTCTTTAGAACTAATGATTTTGAATTAAGAAACACCCAAGCGAACAATTCGAAGAACTCGGCGCTTGATGCATTAAAGGGAATTGAAAATGATACAAAAGCTTTAGATGAAGCTATTGCAAAAGCAAATTCTGAGAGTGCAAGTACTGATGGCGGCGCAATGAAGAACGTTGACATCAAAAATAAGATCAATTCATTGTTAGATGCCGCAGATAGTTTTGAAAATGAAGCACGAACCGTAAGAAACGATGCAAATGCAAAAACGGGTGACGAACAAACTGCTTTGTTGAATCAGGCAAAAGAACTGGATGATAAATCATTTGGAAAGAAAGTGGAAGCTGCGATGCTAACTATGCAGTACAACGAAGCAAATTACAACGCCAATAAGAACGCGATCAATGATATGTTGGCAACAGCGAACAACAGCAATCCTGATCTTGCTTCTTCTGTGAAGGCAAAACTTGAGGAAATTGAAACTAAGCGCAGACAGGCAAAAGATATTCGCGAAGAAGCGAATGCTTTAAATAATAATGCAGCCAAACTCGGAGCAATGGAAAATGCCGATGAAGTGGAAGCCGGAATTTTACTGAAACAACAAGAGATCATTAATGAGTTAAAAGGCGCGGTTCCGGACTATGTAGTAAAAGAACCAACGTATAATAATTTGGGTGGAACAAAAGATATTCCTGCCGAATTAAAACAAAAACAATCTGATCTTTACGCACGCGAAACTGCTGAGCTTACCAATTTAACCAATGCTTACAGTTTGGAATATGAAACCAACAAGAATTCAGTTCCAAAGAATTTAACTGCCGATCAAAAGAGAGTGAGAGATAATGTGATCAATTTGAACAATGAGTCGAAGAGTTTATTGATCAAGTCGAGTAAAACAAACGACGCTGCAGAGCGTTTGAAATTATTATCGCTTGCCGCTAAGACGGGACTAGTTGCTGCTACGCAGTTGAATATTTTGATCAACAAACAATCTACAGCGGGGCTTGCTTCAGTTAATAATAACGTGAAGAACAACACCGCTGCTTCTGTTGCTACGAATACAAAAACAACTAATGGTGGAAACAACGCGGTTGCTACCGCCACCAAAACAACTAACGGCGGAAATAACGGAGGAAATAACGCTGTAGCTACAAATACTAAAACTAACAACGGCGGCAACAACGCGGTTGCAACAAATACCAAATCATCTAATGGCGGAAATAACGCGGTTAGCGAAAATAATTCAACTAGCGGCGTAGCCGGAACCAAGATCATCACACAAGTAGAAGGAATGGAAGTTGTGAAAGGGAATGCGTATAGCGAAGCTAATCCTATTCCAATTGACTCTAAACCACCGGATGGACTGGTATTCCGTGTTCAAATCGGAGCCTTCAAAACTCGTCCTGCCAATAATTCTTTCCGTGGAATTAAGCCTGTGAACGGGGAAACAGCAGGAAATGGTTACACACGATACACCGCGGGTAACTTTACAAAAATGGAACTTGCCACGGGCGTGAAAAATGATTTCCAAAAGAACGGATATCCCGACGCGTTCATTGTGGTTTACTTTAACGGTAAACGTATCACGATGGCCGAAGCGCTTGCAATTTTAGAACGCGAAGGCAAAACTGTTGGTCCTGCTATTACAAGTGTTGGCATCAACAAAAACGTGAATCCAACTTTCAATAATAATCCTACAACAAACCCAACTACAACTGAAACACCGGTGGTAGTGACAAAAGAATTAGAGAAGACCAAGAACTTACTGTACACCGTTCAAATTGGTGTTTACTCTCGCTTGATCAGCAAAGCGCGTTTAAGCAACCTTACTCCTATCTATACGGAGTTATTACCAAACGGATTGTATCGCTATACCGCGGGTATCTATAACAATGTTGATCGTTTGATCAATGATAAACGCCGCGTTATTGATCTTGGAATTAAAGACGCGTTTGTTACGGCTTATATTGACGGTAAACGTATGCCTTATAATGATGCAAAAGCTAAGAAAGATGCAGATTCAAGTATCATATTTGAAGCTGAAAATCCTATTATCTTCCCTGATATCAATTCAACAAACCCTGCAACTACAACGCCGGTATCGGCTATTACTCCAACATTTGCTCCGTTCAAAAATAACGTAACGGAAAAACCTACTGCTACTCCTGAGAATGGTGTGAAGGAAAATGATGAAGGTATTACATTCAAAGTTCAAATTGGAGCTTACAGTAAACCGGTACCGGATGATGTAGCAAATCGCTTTAACGCTATTAAGAGCTGGCCAATTGAGAATAAAGTGATCAACGGACTTTACATTTACAATATTGGAAGTTACAACGAAGCTAAATTCGCTAAGCAATTAAAAGACGAGGCAGTGGCCGTTGGAATTGCCGATGCCTTCATTGTAGTGTATAAGGACGGCGTGAAATTATTTGGCGCGGCGGCTTCGGAATATTTGAATAAATAGTTCAATGAATTTCGAGATCAAAGAATGTACAGCTCAGCAACTGGAAAAGGTAAAACAATACATTTCTCAATTTGAACTCGACGATCGCTCTCTTCATCATTCGCAATTCTTAGTTGCCTTACAAAACAATGCCATTATCGGCTTTGGTCGTATTCGCGAACATGAGGAATGTTCGGAATTGTGCTCTTTGGGAGTTATTCATCCCGAACGAAACAAAGGTGTTGGTTGCGCGCTCACAAAAGCCCTGATCGCGAAGGCAAAACAGCCGCTTTACTTAGTTTGTATTATTCCTGAATTCTTTACCCCGCTTGGGTTTAAAGTGTGCGCGAAATACCCTGCACCACTACAGGAAAAACTGAATTACTGCACCAACGAACTTGTGGTGCCCGAAACCTATGTAGTTATGCAAGGTCCGGGCTTTTAAAATTCCTTCTGTTTATAAGTAACCAAATTGGGGCTTCCGCGTTATGTAGCTTAGGTCTAAATTTGGGTATGCTTTTTCGTTGCAAGATATTGGTTATTCTTTTTTTGTTTGTTGGTGCTACACAACTGGAAGCACAACAATCTAAGGAAATGTTCAAACAAAAACGCGAACGAAAGCGTGTTTGGCGTCGCCACCGAACCAGCAAGGATGCCTACAATCCTTATCTAAAGAAAAAATCCAAAGATAAACCGAGTTCAAAAATGGCAAAGGGTAATAAAAAAGAAGAGCGAATTGCCAAACGAGAGAACCGAAGACAAATGCGTCGCAGCAAACGGATCATAAAAAAACACTCTACCGTTAGATAGAGTGTTCTTCAAAAAATATTATTTTATCCTTAGAAACGGAATGAAAGTCCGCCACAAGCGATTGGAGTTCCTATAGCGATCTCAGCGTGTAATCCAATAGCCCCGTTAAAGAAATAACGAACACCTAAACCTGGTTTTAAACCAAAGTTGATCGGTGAACTGAAAGAACCCGCGGCTGTATAATTAGGATTGTTTGAAGAGTACGCGAATTTTGTATTTCTATACCCTGCACTGGTCAAAAAATAGCAATCAAAATTCTCATCCTTTACAAAGTGAATGTTCAAACGGATCATTGCTCTAATAGTAGTGAAGCTTAGGCTCTCGTCATAAGTGCCGGTTTGTAAATTATTGTTCGCGTCATAATACGTGTCGGTATACTGATCAGAGATTGTTAACTTCGTGTAACCACCTTCAACACCCAAACCAACTGCGTCGGTCATCATGTGTTCGTAAACAAGACCAACAGGCCCTATTGACTTCACCTTCACATTAAGCGCGTTATCGTTTGCCACGCTTTTAAAAATATCGGTAAAAACATTATATCCGTAATATATATTCACGGAGTTCTTCCCTTTAGGAACCGCTCTGGCATCCTGCGCATTTAAGCCATTGAGCAAAGCAATAGCCGCAATTAGAGTAAAGATTTTTTTCATAGTTTTTTAGATTTACTCAAATATAACTATAATATTGAAAGTAAAAAATCAGTTTTACTCGAACCTTAAACTCTCAATAGGATCCAATTGAGAAGCTCTTTTCGCTGGAATATAGCCGCTTACGAGACCTACGGCAACGCATATAACATAACCGGAGATCATCCAAAACCATGGCACAAAAAAGCCGGTATTGAGTGCCATACTTATTAAATTTCCAATGATGATACCTAATAAAATACCTATACTGCCGCCCAATACACAAATTACTATACTTTCAATTAAAAATTGATTCTTGATAGTTGATTGCGTGGCTCCCAAAGCTTTCCTAATTCCGATCTCGCGTGTGCGTTCCGTAACTGTTACCAATAAAATATTCATCAATCCAATTGCCGCGCCTAGTAATGTGATGATCCCAATAATAGTTGCGCCCATGGTTACTTTGTTAAGATCACTGATCAGCATTGTGGCTAAACTGTCCGATTTCGTAATAGAAAAATCATCATCTTCAACAGCCGATACCTGGCGGATCTTTCTAAACAAACCTCTCGCCTCCTCCAACACAATTTCCAATTTATTAATATGCGTTACCATCACGTTAATGGTATAATCCATTTTTTGACTACCAAAATACTGGCGCGCATTGGTTAACGGAATAATGCACACTTTATCCCCTCCAAACGCCGCACTATTTCCTTTGCTTTTTAAAACCCCGATCACGCGATACTTCAAAGCGCCAATAGATATTACTTTATCGTAACCTTTGGATTTTGGAAACAATAAAGCTTCAATATCCTTTCCAATGATCACAATATTCTTTCCGCTATTTGCTTCGGCAGCCGTAAAATTTCTTCCTTGTGCTAATTCGTAACCTGATGTTGTCAAATAATTTTCGTCGGTTCCGAAAACCTGTATGTTCGGATTTGTCTTTTCTCCCTCGTATTTCAAACGCGAGGTCATGCTTGCCAAAGTTGAAACCGAAGTTAAAGCAGGCATTTCAAATTCACTTTTAAAACGCAGGGCTTCCTGGTAGGTGATGGACTCAAATCGTTTTGCTTTACGACCTTTTTTTCCAATACGTACACCATAATCGCCATTACGAATGGTGAATGTATTAGCGCCCATGTTGGTGAAATTGCTATTGATGCCATTTTTGATCGCGTCGATGGCAGTGAAAATTCCAACCAAGGCCATAATTCCAATAGCGATGATGAGCATCGTAATGATCGCGCGAAGTTTGTTCGACTTTATCGAATCAACCGCCACTTTTACATTATCCTGCAAATTCAAACTCATATCAACATTCCCGCTATGGTTGCCGATAAATACGAAGCTAAAGTTCCGCTTATCAATGCGCGAATTCCCAATTTAGCGAGATCCGCTCTTCGCTCGGGGGCCAACGCCCCTATTCCACCAATTTGCATGCCTACGCTACTGAAATTCGCGAATCCGCAAATAGCAAAACTCGCAATGATCAACCCTTTTTCTGAAAGCGGTTTTGCAAGATGATGCGTCATTGTATCAAAAGCTACAAATTCATTGATGGTTAATTTTTGTCCCATTAACGCCGCCACTTGATTAATGTCCTCTGTTGGTACACCCATGGCCCAGGCAAAAGGATAAAATAATTTTGAGAAAATAGCGTTGAGTGTTATTTCGGGCGACACCAGTCCCAGTAAATAATTTATGAGTGCTATCAAAGCGATAAAGCCGATCAACATAGCAATAACGTTGATAGAAATTTTCATTCCGTCGGCTGCACCGTGAGAAATAGCATCAATTAAATTGGTATGCTCTTTTTTTACCTCTAATCTTACGGTGCCCTGTGTTTTTGGAACTTCAGTTTCGGGATAAATTATTTTTGAGATCACTAAGGCTGCAGGCGCCGCCATCAAACTTGCGGTCAATAAATAATCAGCACGCGCGCCCATGTTCACATACACAACTAAAATTCCTCCGGCAATGCACGCCATACTTCCCGCCATGCTCGACATCAATTCACTTTTGGTCATGCTGGGAATATAAGGGCGGATCATTACCTGTGCTTCTACTTGCCCAACAAAAGCGCTGGCAACATTACTTAGTGCCTCCGCGCCACTCACGCGCATTACTACGTTCATTACCCGGGCTATCAAAGAAACCAAGCGTTGCATAATTCCCAAATGATAAAAAACAGCAACCAAAACGCAAACAAAAATAATAGTGGCAGTTACGGTGAACGCGAAAACAAAGGTATGTTGTGCACCATAAGGCTTACTCAAGCCATCATGGGTGTCGATCATTACTCCTCCGTAAACAAATGATGCGCCTTGGGTTGCAAAGTATTCGAGTTTGCTCATGCCCTTTCCAAGAAATTCGAAAAAGCGTGTGATAAATGGAACTTTAAGAACTAAAACAGCAATTAATAACTGCAAGCCTAAACCGCTTATCACTAAACGGTAATTAATGGCTTTTTTATTGTTGCTTAAAAGAAAGGCAATTCCAAAAATCAATACTATCCCTATTATGCCCGTAAATCTGTCCATCCCTTAAAAGATACAGCCAAATTAGCATTTTTTATTACAACCCTATTTACCCTTTATGGAAAAAAATGAACCAAAGATCTGTAACTAAAGCGGCGTATCCCTATTTATAATATGAAAACCAAAGGAGGTCTATATGCGAATCATCATCATTCTCTTTTTAAGCTTAGCGGTATTCTCATTTGTAAACATGGATACAAGCATCACGCTTCAACACGCCATGGATCAAAATTTAGTGAAAGTAAAGGTAAAAAGTTTGGGTGGATACCAGGGCGAAAGTGCCAGCATGGAAATTCAAAACCTTACAAAGAATGATCTGGATATTAAGATAGAACCAGGTCGACGTTTAAAAGCCGACAAAGATCAATACCAGGATCTTTTAATAGTGCGCGAACAAGAAATATTAGTGAAAGCGCATTCAAAGGCCACAAAAAATATTACAGGTTACTGTTGCGAGAGTTCAGACAGTGGTCCGGGCGCGAACCTTGGTTACAAGCCAAACAAAATGGCCGATAGTAGTTTGGTGCGTTTGGCCAAATATATCAACGCCAATTACAAACAATTGGGTACAACCAGCATTCAACAAGCTATTTGGGCTATTAGTAACAATCATGGCAGCGCGGCAATTAATACGGCGAGCGAAAAAGAAATGAGCTTAAAGAATTTGGTATGCAATTTAAAGGGCGAACCAATTCCATGGTATATCATCAAACAACAAATTTATCAAACACCCAATGGACAAATACATTTGGTGAATGATAGTTTGTACGGAAAGATGGCATATTCCAATGGTGAATGGACACGCGGCAAATTAAATATCTATGACGCAAAAGATAATGCTGTACTAATTAGTATTGAAAGCTGGCTAAAGCCGGGAGGAAATGCGGTGTACGATGTGGCGATCCCAATTAAGAATTTAGGTAAGGGAAAGTACAAATTGACGCTCGAAAACGAACGGCAGGTTTTC
Source organism: Bacteroidia bacterium (assembly GCA_044229315.1). Lineage (GTDB taxonomy): Bacteria > Bacteroidota > Bacteroidia > B-17B0 > Aurantibacillaceae > Aurantibacillus. The sequence goes on along the minus strand of JBGATG010000001.1, from coordinate 796,792 downwards.
ACACAAAAGGAAATATTGATCTAAGTTTTGGACATAATATATCAACTATTTGATTTTCAATTGTTTGATTGTTATAAGTAAGATCCATTATTTCAGTAAGTTTTCTTTTTAAATCCAAATAATTTTTTTTCTTTTGCAGGAATAAAGTAAACCTATGTATTGGACATTAGAATTGGCAAGTTGGTTAGAGGATGCTCCGTGGCCTGCGACAAAAGATGAGTTGATTGATTTCGCGATGAGAACAGGCGCGCCCATGGAAGTGATTGAGAACTTGCAGGAAATGGAAGATGAAGGCGACAGTTACGAGACCATCGAAGATATCTGGCCTGATTATCCAACTAAAGATGATTTCTTTTTCAACGAAGATGAATTTTAACCGAACCCCGCAGAGATGCGGGGTTTTTTATTTCATTTTTGATATATGTCAAATTGATATTAATCAAAAAGTGAAATGCGCTCGAACGAACGGAACATTGTTTATTTACATTTGACTCATAAACTTTTTTATGAGAAAAATAATATCAGTCTTAAGTCTTTTTGTGTTATTGTGCAGTTCTTCGTTTGCACAAACTAAGAAATCAAATAGAAGCTCAGATAACTTCTCCATTGCCATGAGAGGCAAACTATTTGGCTTCTTCGTTATTGAAGATTGCTATTTCTCCACCGGTACAATTGGCCTGGAAGTGATGCATAAAAGCGGACATAGCCTTGGTGCTGATCTCACATTCTTCCATTGGCGTTACGAACATGATGACATGGAAGATAATCCCTTGACTAAATCCTACGAAAAAAGAACCTATGCATTTTTGGATTACAAATACCGATTCGCAGAGTTCTCGGAATGTGATCTCTATTTTAATGCTTATGATAAAATTGGAACTTACCGTTATTGGAGAGAAGGCGTTGCCGAAGGTTATAACGAAATCACCATGCCGGCTTTAACCGACAACACCAAAGGAATTTTTAATCAAGTTGGCGCGGGGATCGGTATCAAAAAGTTTTATACGGAAAGATCTTATATAGATATTAGTATGAATGGCGGCAAAGTTTTTACCAACGATCATCAAATTGCTTACGATGAAAATTTAAAGGCTTCGGTTGAACAATTCAATTTGAAGAATAGTAAACCCATTTTCTACATGCGCATTAACTTCGGTATTATTTTGAAGGGGGATTTTGCTAAGAAGCCGGTGCTAAAAGAGGATTAAAAAGTGCTTTTATTCTTAACAATTAATTTACTATCTTAGTTAACCGTTAAACCTTTACTTAACATTGAGGTCAAAGTTAACATGAAGAAATTTTTACTCTTACTTCTTTCCATAGCATTTTTCTCTACAGGTCTCGCTCAGATCGGTTTTGAGACACAATTTCCAACTTCTATTCCGCTGGCCCGGGCACAAGCAACCATTGTTTTGGACTCCACCAAATTGCCAATAGTGGCTATGAAATTGCCGTTTTTGCAGCCTGCCAATGATCCCATTCCGGATACGCCTAAAGTAAGCGTTGGAATGGCTATTATTGATAATGGTTATAACGTGATGAATCATATTACCGATCCGCAAAATGGCTATAAAGGAATGATCGGCATTGAAAAGCGTGGATCGATCTCGCAATTATCCTGGTATCAGCAAAAAAGTTATGGTTTTGAAACGCGCGATATTGGCGGCGCGGATTCGGACGCGGTGATCTTAGGGATGCCAAAGGAACATGATTGGGTTTTATATGGTCCGTTCGACGATGAATCGTTTATGCGAAACGCATTGGTGTATCAATTGGGCCGGGAAATGGGTCATTACGCGCCGCGCACTAAATTTTGCGAAGTACAATTTTACGATTGGTTGTGGCAACCCGATTATCGCGGTGTGTATGTGATGATGGAAAAGATCAAGCGCGATAAAAACCGAGTTGACATTGCCAAATTAAAACCAACCGATAATGCCGGAGATTCGCTGACCGGCGGTTATATTTTTGCCGTGGATAAAAACATTTGGGCAAATGATAGCGGATGGACCTCTCCTTACGATAACGGTGTTTTCTTTACGTATAAATATCCAAAGAGCACCGACATTACTCTTCAACAGAAAACATATTTAAAAGCCTACGTTGATTCTTTTGAAACAGCTTTGCAAGGTCCGGGATTCATGAATCCGAATACTGGCTACAAAAAATACATTGACCACGGGAGTTTCATTGATTTCTTTTTAATACAGGAATTCACAAAAAGCGTGGACGCGTTTAGACGAAGCGCTTACATGTATAAAGACAAGAATAGCAATGGCGGAAAAATAAAGGCAGGTCCATTGTGGGACTTTAATTCCTCTTTAAATAACGCCGCGCTTTGTACATTTGAAAAAGATACCGGCTGGGCTTATAAAACAACTTGCTGGATAAATTCAGCTTATCATGTTCCGTTCTGGTGGGGAAAAATGCTGCAGGACAGCACTTATAGGAATGAGATGAAATGTCGTTGGACACAATTAAGAAGTTCCATTTTAGATACCACACACATTTTTCATTTGGCTGATAGCATGAAGAATTATATTGGCATAGCAGCGAACAGACATTATACCAAATACAGTTTAACGGTTACTTTACAATCGGAGACCGACATTTTAAAAAGCTGGATCAAAAAACGTTTAACCTGGTTGGATAACCATATTACAGGAAATTGCTTGGCGACCGGGGTTAACGAAAAAGAATTGTTTACTAATTCAATCAAAGCATTTCCAAATCCAACGTCCGGTCAATTGAACTTGAGTTTCTATTTATACTCCGACAAGAAAATGAAAGTTGAATTGAGAGATATTTACGGAAGAGTTTTACACTCTGAGGATGAACGCCTTTATCCTTCGGGAAAAAACTCCTTAACTATGGATCTTGCAGGGCTAGCTGACGGAATTTACTTTGTGAACGTTTCCAATAGTGAAATGCAATTTACGGGCAAGATCATTTTAAGAAAGTAATTCGAATTTATTGCTGCACACTATAACGTAGCAATTCGTTTGCGCGATAACTTGTTGGTGTTCCGGGCATGAAACATTTTTTAACCCTTCCAACATTCTTTTTCCAGTAGCTTCTATCTACCTCCCAAATGTAACTGGAGTTTGTGGTAGACGAATACTGATAAGAATAATAGATATAACGAAGATCGGCGTAAGTATTCCCCGTCACGTTCTTCAATGAATCCACGTCATAGTTATAATTAATTCCGCCACCATATGTCGTAGTTGTACTTGAATACGAAGGATTAAAAATAACCATGTTAATGATCGCTCGTTTTTCTAAGCGATCAAACGGATAAGAAACCAAAGCGTAATTGTAATAAGGATCGTTGAATTCGATGCTAATATTCTCAACATTGTGTGTGTTTGTAGTAGAAGTAGTTACTGACACATTGGTTACATAAATACTGTCGAGTGTATTATCCAAACTGTCTTTATAGATCCAATAACTTCCCTTCTTAAAATACCCCCAGGATTTTATCGCAGCGGAAACAGGGAAATCTGTTCGTGAAACGGGTTGAGGATCCTCCTCTTTTTTACAAGAGATAAAAACGAACAACATTGCCAGTATGTAAACACAAAATTTCACGCTTCAAGTTAGGCATTTTTGAGCACACCACAAACAGGGTACTTTTTTATAGGCTATCGACGTACTAAATTCATATCTTTAACGTTAGTTGAGTGTGAAAAAAGCGATCCTTAAAATATTTGCAACATTTCTTTTTGTAACTGCAACACAAGCGCAGAATAAATTCACAGTAAGTGGATATATTACCGAAAAAGGAAGTAAAGAGAATTTACCCGGGGTTACAGTCTATATTCCCAAATTGAAAACCGGAACAAGTTCCAACAGTTACGGCTTCTACTCTATCACGCTGCCAAAAGATTCATTTGATCTCATTTTTAGTTTTGTTGGATTTAAAGCGAAAAAAGTTAGCGTTTATTTGGACAAAGACATCAGCTTCAATATGGAATTGGGTGCCGAAGAACTGGCCGAAGTGGAAGTTACCGCCGAGCAAACAAAAAAAGTGAGCCAGGAAACTCAAATGAGTACGGTTGATATTCCTATTGAACAGATCAAATCGATTCCCGCTTTACTTGGGGAAAAAGATGTATTGAAGGTAATTCAGTTAATGCCGGGCGTACAAAAAGGAAGTGAAGGCAGCTCGGGAATTTATGTGCGCGGTGGAGGTCCCGATCAAAACTTAATTATTTTGGATGAAGCACCGGTATATAACGCCAATCACTTGTTCGGATTTTTCTCGGTATTTAATGGTGATGCTTTAAAAAGTGTTGAGCTGATCAAAGGTGGATTTCCGGCGCGTTATGGTGGACGTTTATCTTCAGTGATCGATCTGCAGATGAAGGATGGAAATAAAGAAAAGATCCACGGTGAAGGAGGAATTGGGATCATCTCTTCGCGCTTAACGCTTGAAGGTCCTTTAGTAAAAGACAAAGCCTCATTTCTGGTTTCTGCTCGTCGTACCTATATAGATGCCCTGATCTACCCATTCTTAAAAAGCGATAGCAAAGGCGGATATTATTTTTACGATTTCAATGCCAAGTTCAATTACACCATTAGCAATAAAGACCGTTTGTTCCTTAGCGGGTATTTTGGACGAGACAAATTTTATTTTAGATCAAAGTACGATGATAGCGAAACCAAAGCCGGATTGGATTGGGGAAATTCAACAGGTACTTTACGCTGGAATCATTTATATAACAGCCGGGTATTCTCAAATCTTTCTTTGATCTTCACTAACTATCAACTCCGCATCACAGAAACAGAAAAATACCAAACTGATTACTTCTCATTAAAATACACTTCCAATATCCGCGATCTAGGCGCTAAATACAATTTTGATTTTGTTCCTAATCCTAATCACTACATTAAATTCGGCATAGCTTCCACCTGGCATCGTTTTGTTCCACAAGCCCTGGTGATCAAGTCAAGTGATCCAAATAGCGAATCAACCAGTAAATCCCGTCCAATAGATACTTACGAAGGTGGAGTATTTATTGAAGATGATTGGCGAGCAACTGAAAAATTAAAAATGAATATCGGGTTCAGACTTTCGGCCTTTTCGAGTCGCGGAGAGAATTTTTACAATCCAGAGCCACGCTTGTCGGTGCGCTATTTATTAGGAAATGACTTCTCTTTGAAAGCTTCCTACGCTGTAATGAATCAATACTTGCATTTATTATCGAATACTGGTATTGGCTTACCAACCGATCTTTGGGTGCCGGCCACCAACAAAGTAAAACCTCAGCAATCACAGCAAGTTGCATTGGGATTAGCAAAAGATCTTCCTGAAAAAAATCTTACCATCACAGTTGAAGGTTATTACAAATGGATGAAGAATGTGTTGAATTACAAAGAAGGCGCCAGTTTTTTGGATGTGAACGATAATTCAGACAACGAAAATCAAAGTGATTGGCAAGATAAAGTACTTTCGGGTAAAGGAACAAGTTATGGAGCGGAATTTTTATGCCAGCGTAAATTTGGAAAATTTACCGGCTGGATCGGCTATACTTTGTCATGGACCTATTTGCAATTTGATTCACTCAACTTCGGCGAAAAATATTTTGCGAGATACGATAGACGTCACGATATTTCACTTGTTGGGATCTATAAGGTGAGCGATCATATTACTTTTTCAGCAACCTGGGTATTTGGGTCAGGAAATGCCATTACACTTCCATTGGCTTCGTATTCCATCGAGCAACACACACCCAATAACCAGATCATGTATCCAAATTGGGCCAATGATTATGGCAAGAAGAACTCCTTCCGAATGGCGCCTTATCACCGCGGGGATATTGGTTTGCAATTCCATAAGAAATTAAAACGTTGCACGCGCACCTTTGAGTTAAGCGTTTACAACATCTATAATCGCAAAAATCCTTTCTTCTACTACAGTCAATACGATTCAAAAACAAATAAAAATAAACTAATGCAGGTGTCGCTTTTCCCGGTATTACCAAGCGTTTCCTGGAGTTATAAATTTTAAACATGAAGAATCTTTTATACATAACAATTTGCCTTCTTCTTTTTTGTTCTTGCGAAAAAGAAGCGAATGTGAAGCTCCCTGAAACAAAATCACTGCCGGTGATGTATTGTTACATTTCTCCGGATGACACCGTGATCAGTTTGAAGTTAACTTTATCACAACCACTTTACGGGGCAGCTGCAGGTGATATTTACGCGCCGGTAAAAGATGCCGACGTAAAAATTGCCGGGGCACAAGGAACTGGTCAATTGGTTTATGATGCGCAGCTTGAAAAATACATTTTAAAAACGAGTACATATCCAATTAATTACGGCCAGTTTTACAAGATCACCATTACAACTGCGAGTGGCGATGTTGCAACCGCGGAAACCACAGTTCCAGCTTCAACAGTTGGAATTACAGGTGTAAGCGTTGAGCACATCAAAGAACAATATGCTACTTATGATCGAATCAAAATGCAGTTCAATGATGTGCCCGGTGTTACAAATTATTACCGTCTGGCTGGAATGATGGCCATTGTAATTCCTTTTTTTAACGACACCGTTCGGAGCGACATGAACCTTAAGGAGATCTATTCGGATAATGAACATGACGGTGAGGCTGCAGAAATGGTAGGAAGATATGATTTTCAGTCTGATTCAGTAAGTTATTATGACCTCTACCTTTACAATTGTAGCGTTTCGTATTACAGTTTTCATAGATCCTTACGCAATAACACCGGCGGTAATCCTTTTGCAGAGCCTGCACTCACCTATTCTAATGTAAAAGGAGGATTTGGTTGCTTTGCAGCTTACTCGAGTACTCGGTTTAGATATAAAAAGTAAACCTCGTATTTTTCTTTTGGGAGTGTAATAGTTCCCTCTAGCTAAGACAAATTAGCCAATTCGAAGGGCGAATTTGATATAATGGTGAGAATTTCCCCAGCAAAACAGAAGTAATTCCAAGCATGCGTTAGGGATTGAGCCTCCGCCGCGGCGGAGTTTGAGCTCCTTTTTAAGAGGTACGAATAAAAAAGAGCGAGTGGCGAAAGCCCGACCCCGCTGGATAATTCCACAAGCGGGGGCACGCCAAAAAAATATTCATCAAAACGTAACCTCTCTTAAAGTTGACCGTACAATAATACTAACTAACCCTCTGTAGTCCAATCACCATGAGTAAACTACATTTGAAATACCTCCTCTTATGCATTACGCTTGGTTTAGCGTATGCAACAGCACAGAATAATAGCGTTATTTTACCCCCTAAAAATCTTATTGCCGAATATATTAGTACAGGTGAAATGAATTTACAATGGAACTCCGATAAAGAGGTCCTTATTATTGCATCAGCGCGTCAGCTAAGAAGTCAACCTACAAAAAAATCATATAGTTATTGTACAAAATTTGGCGCGGGTGCATCCTACGAGGATGGGTTCATTGTATATAAAGGAAAGAAGAATGCCATTGTTGTTTCGGGCCTTGAAATGGGACAATATTATTACTTTACCAGCTACGAGGCCAATGAAAAAGGCGTATTTAATGTGCCGGGGCCTCCTCTCTCCTCGTTTGTTGCCTGGAGTTTGGGATCACGAGCCGAAATAAATTTCAAAGCAACAACGGTGTCTGCTGACGAGCATTTTGTGATTGAACGCAGCGAAGATGGAATTCACTGGAACTCGCTTGCAACGATGAATGCTTCGCAAGAATTAAAAGGCGTTGTTGGTTATAATTATATTGATAAAGGTCCGCTGAGCGGCGATTATTTTTACCGTTTGCAACATAGTACTATTGGAAACAATTACGTTGCCTCCGAACCAACCGCCATTACAAGCTTCTCAATGAGTAATGTATTTGAAACGTTTCCAAGTGAAGAAGATCCCAATATTTATTTTGTAGTATCGGATACCGACATGGAAATAAATATTACAAACGGAATTGGTCAATTGGTAAGAACTGTAAGCCTGGAAGAAAAAAACAACTTCGCTTATACAGTAGATGATCTTCCTAACGGCATTTATAACATCAGTGGAATAAATTATAATGGTAAGTTAAATAATGTAATAACGGTTAATAGATGAAGGTGTACAGATACATATTTATTTTAGTTTGCCTTTTGGTGATCTGCTTATCTTAATACAGCTAAAACAAAAATGACAATTTCGGGCCATTTTGTTTTGAATTCGTAATTTCGAGGAATTATACTGTCTAAAAAATTATGACACAAAACGCTGACATGGAGAAACAGAAGTTTCCAATTGGTACGTTTGCCGCGCCGGTAAACTACTCGCAGGCATTGTTGCAATCGTACAAAGAAAGTATTCGTGACTTTCCTGGTAAATTGCGTATCCAAACTCAGGACCTAAGCGATCAGCAATTGGACACACCCTACCGTGAAGGCGGTTGGACGGTGAGACAAGTTGTGCATCATTGCGCCGATAGTCATATGAACGGATTCATTCGTTTGAAATTGGCTTTATCCGAAGACGTTCCAACCATTAAACCATATCCTCAAGACCAATTTGCGAAATTGAACGATTGCAAAATGAACGTGCATACCAGTTTAATTATTTTGGAAGGCGTGCATGCCCGTTGGTATGAAGTATTGAAAAGTCTCAAAGAACCAGATCTTGATAGATCCTATATACATCCCGAATACGGGAAACAAGTTCCAATAAAAGAATCCATAGCGCAGTACGCCTGGCACGGCGAACATCATTTGGCGCATATTACCTCTTTGAAAAAGAGGATGGGTTGGTTGTAAAGCAATTTAAGCTTTTTTAACTCCCCTACTCGTGGTGGTATTTTTCACCTTTTAAAATGGTGTAAGCCCTGTACAATTGCTCTACAAAAAACAAGCGCACCATTTGATGCGAAAACGTGAGTTGTGATAAACCCAATTTAAAATTCGCTCGTTCATATACTTCATCGGCAAATCCAAAGGGTCCGCCTATGAGAAATACCAGTCTTTTGATGCCGGAATTTTGTTTCTGATTAATGAATTTGCTGAAGTCCAAACTCGTCATTTGTTTGCCCTTTTCGTCCAACAAAACCAGGTGGTCCGAAGGCTTTAATTCCTTTAAAATTAGCTTGCCCTCCTCGGTTTTTTGCTCCTTTTCGCTGCGCTGGCGTACCGCTTTTGGCACATTTATTGTAATTACTTCCAGCGTACAGTAATTCTTTAAGCGCTTAAGGTAGATACTAACACCTTCGTTTAGATAACTATCCTGGGTCTTATCGATCTGTACAAAGCTTACAAGCATAAAATGTCGAAAAAATTAGTTAAATTTGTATTAGGTAAATGAAGTATTTAATAGGCATAGTTATCGCCACATTCTCCATCTTTTTCACAGTAAACGATACTGCCGAAGACGCTATTGCGGCCTTAAAACAAGGTAAAGTTAGTGACTTAATTAAGTTATTTGATGAAAAAGTTTCTATTAAGCTCATTAACCAGGAAGATGTTTTAAGTAAATCTCAGGCCGAGGCTAATATCAAGGCTTTTTTTGAAAAACACCCGGTTAAAGATTTCAAATCATCGCATTCAAGCGCGGGTAACGAAACTAAAGCAATGCAATATCTTACAGGATCATTGGAAACCAGCAATGGCAAGTTTCGTGTTTCAATGCTGATCCGTAGAGGTTTAATTTCGCAATTCAGGATAGAGAACGATAATGAGTAAGTACATCACCTTACACAAAGACCATTTCGATTTCAAAAAATTCATTCAGTCTGCACTCAAGGAAGACGTTGGCGACGGCGATCATACAGCGCTTTCTACAATTCCATCCAATCACAAAGGAAAAATGCAATTGCTGGTAAAGCAAGAAGGCATTTTAGCCGGTGTAGATGCGGCAGTAGAAACATTTAAGATCGTTGATCCAAACATTAAAGTAAAAGTGCTCATTAAGGACGGAGCCGCTGTAAAAAAGGGCGATATCGCTTTTACCGTTGAAGGAAAAACTCAAAAATTAATTACCGCCGAGCGATTGGTATTGAATATTATGCAGCGCATGAGTGGTATTGCAACCAAGACCTACAATTTACAATTGCTGTGCTTGGATACAGATACAAAAGTGATTGACACGCGCAAAACAACGCCTGGTTTTCGCTTTTTTGAAAAGTGGGCCGTTGTTATTGGAGGCGGAGAAAATCATCGCTATGGTTTGTTTGATATGATCTTAATAAAAGACAATCACATTGATTTTGCAGGTGGTGTTTCACAAGCCATTAAAGCCGCGCAAGAGTATTTAAAAAAGAAAAAGAAGAAATTACCTATTGAAGTAGAAACGCGCACACTGCAAGATGTTGAAGAGGTTTTAAAACACAAAGGTATTCAGCGCATCATGTTGGATAACTACTCCATTCCCGATACCATTAAGGCCGTTAACCTTATTGGAAGAAAAGTGGAGATAGAAAGCTCGGGCGGAATTACCGAGCAAAATATAGCCGATTATGCCCGCTGCGGGGTTGATTATATCTCGGTTGGCGCGCTCACTCACCAAGTAAAAAGCCTCGATCTGAGTCTAAAAGCCGTTTAATTTCAAGCTCTATCTCCTGGAAGCCTCTCCCATCAAGGCTTTCAGCCCCACCACAGTTATTAACATTACTCTTAATAACTTATGCGTTTCCGTTAAACAAAAAATTGAAGCAAAAGCTTGCATATTAAATGATTTATGTAATTTTAGTTCCCTAAATAAAAGGCGTTTAAAAAAAGTATGAGTGTGAAGTCAATTTTTGTATGTGTTCTTGGAATTGGATGTTTGTTCTTGATCTCTTGTGGAGGAAAATCTGAACCTGCACGTCCGATCTGGCAATCGTATGAAATTCAAGATAACGACACCGTGAACAAAGTTGACACAGCGGGATTAAAACAAGGTCCTTGGTTCTTTTATGCAGATAAAGGAAAAAAGAATCAACCGAACGTAAAACCAAAATTACTGGTAAAAGGAAGTTACGTGGATGATAAACGCGAAGGTACCTGGTTCTATTTCTCAATTGATGGTACGCCTAGTGATACAGTTGTGTATCGCAACGATTTCCCGCAAGATCAGTAGTTACAGTTAAGGCAAAATGCCTACCCTTGTCACCCTGAGCGGAGTCGAAGGGCTAATTCCTTATCATCTTCAAATAATTCACCAATTCGTTAAGGTAAGCTTCCAATGATTGATCTCCCTTTTGGTGAACAATAAGATCTAATTCGCTTAAACGGCTTTGATAACCACATTTGCAGGTGGCTTTGATCATATTTGAAATTACGCCTGAATAATCTAATTCACTGAACGACGCGTTGATCAATACGTCATACTTTTTGTTAGCGATCTTAGCTTTTGCTTTTCCGTTTGGTAAGCCCAGCCAATTCTTTTCCGCTTTTGTGAATGTGATAAAGTTCTTTATTGCGGATTCCTTTACACCAAGATCAAGATAATATACATCCACAACTTTATCGGCCTCGTAAATAAATTTATCTATTTGATTTTTGCTTTTCGCTGTTTTTGAATCCAACACCAAAGCCATGGTTTTGGTCTTTGCCCAAGGCAAAAAATTTTTCCCTCCAGCGTCGCTGTTCTTTAACCGTGATCTAAGTATTAATTCTTTCAAAAAACCCATAGATTTAAACTACTGCGCTTCGATAAACTCAGCAACCGGCCCCTGAGCTTGTAGAAGGGCAGCTAGTGCTTACTTACCAATTCAACAAATTTATTTACAGTTTCCTCCAATGTTCCATTTCCTCTTCCACCCGCGGCGTTAATATGCCCGCCGCCGTTGAAATGTTCGCGCGCGAATTTATTCACATCCAATTTCCCTTTACTTCTAAATGAGATCTTTACAACGCCATCCCATTCGCTAAATAAAGCGCAGAAATTGATCCCCAGTATCCCAAATGGATAATTTACCATTCCTTCGGTATCTCCCTTCTGATAATTACAGTCTTTTAATTCCTGTTCAGTTAAAGCAATATAAGCTGTGGTACTATCAGGCATTACTTTTATCTTGTTCAATGCCACTCCCAACAATCGCATTCTATCTCTGCTGTAAGTATCGTAAATGGCGCTATGCACTTCGGCATGTTTCATTCCTGTTCTTAAAAGATCGGCTATGATCAAATGTGTTTGTGCATTTACACTTGGAAAACGGAATGATCCGGTGTCGGTCATTAAACCCGTATACAAACACGCGGCAATTTTCTTATCCAGTTTTTTTAAATTTCCTGTACCTTTTATAAGATCGTAGATCAATTCGCAAGTGCTGCTCGCCTTCACGTCCCATAAATAATATTTGCCGATCTTATCGGGTTGTTGATGATGATCGATCACAACTGTAGTGAGATGAGTTTGCGCTTTTAGATAATCTCCCAATTTCTCGATGCGTTTGTAACTATTAAAATCCAATACAAACAACATATCGCATTTCTCTATATAGCTTTCTACTTTTTTTGGATCGGTTTGATAGTTCAATACCTTTTTACTATCAGGTAACCAGGCAAGGAACTGAGGAAATGCATTGGGAACAATTACTTTAGACTCCTTATTTATTTTTTTCAAGAATAAGCTCAAAGCCAAACTACTTCCCATCGCATCACCATCCGGGTTCAAATGTGTAACGATAGCAATTCGTTTGCTTTTTTTAACAGCATCGGCCAGCTTCTTATAATTGTCTCTACGCATAGGGCAAAAATACCATTAATTCTCGTCATTTAGCCACGGAGACGCAAAGACGCAGAGTTTCACAGCGAACCTCTGCGTCGCCGCGCCCCCGTGGCTATTTTGAATTAAAAAACACAGCCTTTTAATTTGTAAAAACCCACCTTTCTCCCTATCTTTGCGGCCTATTTAAGAAAAATGGCAGGAAATATCACATTTACAATGATCAAGCCCGATGCAGTGGAAGCTAACAACATCGGTCCAATTTTAGCGATGATCAACAAGGCCGGATTTAGAATTCTGGCAATGAAATATATGCGTTTAACCAAAACACAAGCTGGTCAGTTTTACGAAGTACACAAAGAGCGTCCGTTTTACGGGGAGCTTACTGAGTACATGAGTTCAGGACCAATTGTAGCTGCAGTTTTGGTAAAGGATAATGCAGTAGCTGATTACCGCAAGTTAATTGGCGCAACAGATCCTACAAAAGCAGATGAAGGAACCATTCGTAAACTGTTCGCAAAATCAATAGCTGCAAATGCCGTTCACGGCAGCGACAGCGACGAGAACGCGAATATCGAAGCGGACTTCTTCTTCTCTAAGCTTGAGAGATTTTAAAAGAAACCCCGGCCTTGTGCTGGGGTTTTTTGCTTTAGAATTATTCACAAAACACCCTAGTTTATTAAGAATGAACCAATAGAACTGAACGATTTTTTAACTTTGTAACACCAAAAAAACGGCACATGGAATCCCTAGAAAAAGTGAATACCGACTACGAGAACCAATTGAACGATTGGATCCAACATGAAAAAGCAGCCCTGGATCTTATTGGGTTTATAGGAAAGTTATATTTTGAACGCTCTGTTGAGCTTATTTTGTTCCGCAATCAATTGCGCGATAGAAGCGCGAGTGAGATCATGAATTTACACTTGTACGCGAAGAACATTGTGAAAAAACCAATTACGGTTTATGACACTGTTGCTTTAGCGAACGAGATCTACACAAAAGATGTGTGCGCAAGCCGTATTGATATTGGAAAATTGGCTTTTGAATGGCATAACGAAAAAGCCAAATATAAAACTCATGGCGATTTCATTAACGATAAATTAAAAGATCTTATTGGCAAAAAAGCCGTTAACACTCCTAAAGATGTGGTGCTATTTGGTTTTGGACGTATTGGTCGTTTGGCGGCCCGCGAATTGATAACGCAAGCCGGTAAAGGCGAGCAATTGCGTTTACGCGCTATTGTGACACGCGGAAGTAGCGATGATGAGATCATTAAACGTGCCGATCTATTGCGTACAGATTCAGTACACGGACCTTTTCCGGGAACTGTGATCGAAGATCTTGAACACAAAGCTTTGATCATTAACGGACATACAGTTCACATGATCGATGCAAAAAATCCGGAAGATGTGGATTACACAAAATACGGGATCAATAACGCACTTTTGATTGACAATACCGGTGTTTTTCGTGATGACAAGGAATTAAGTCGTCACTTGCAAGCAAAAGGAATTGACAAAGTTTTGTTGACTGCGCCGGCAAAAGGCGATGTTCCAAACGTTGTTCATGGTGTGAATCATGAAACGGTTGATCTTAAAAAACAAAAGATCTTCTCGGCTGCAAGTTGTACAACCAATGCCATCATGCCTATTCTTCACATTGTTGATAAAGAATTAGGAATTCAAAAAGGACATATTGAAACAGTTCACTCGTACACCAACGACCAAAACCTATTGGATAACTACCATAAGAAATACCGTCGTGGTCGTTCGGCTGCATTGAACATGGTAATTACTGAAACAGGTGCCGAAAGCGCTTTGAAAAAAGTATTACCACATTTAGCCGGTAAATTCACAGCTAACTCAGTGCGTGTGCCAACTCCGAATGTATCTTTAGCTATCTTGAATTTGACCATCAATAAAGAAGTAACGAAGGATGACGTGAACGAGATCGTAAAGAAATATGCTTTAGAAGGAAAATTAGTAGAGCAAATTCAGTACGCATTCAGTAATGAATTGGTAAGTACCGATGTGATCGGAAATCCTTGCGCAAGTGTATTTGACAGCAACGCCACCATTATTTCTCCTGATAAGAAAAGTATTGTACTGTATGTTTGGTATGATAACGAATATGGTTATACCCGCCAAGTGATTCGCTTCAGTAAGCACATTAGCGAGGTGAGAAGAGCGATATACTATTAACAAAAGGCCCGGTTTTCCGGGCCTTTTTATGCGATAATTTTCGTGAGATCGAAAAAAAAACCACGCCGTGGACAAACTACTCGAATCAAAGATCCTAGTTTAAAAATCCTTGTTCAATGGCGCATTTTATTAATCCCGCTGTATTTTTTACGTTGAATTTTGCAAACAGCTTACGTTTATGAAAGATCACTGTATGTTCGCTTATAAAAAGTTTTTCAGCTATCTCAACCTGAGTCAACTCAGTTGCTATTAATTTTAACACCTCAGATTCACGATCACTTAATTGAATTAGCGCCGTACTTGCGTGTGCTCTTTTACCAGGTATCATGCTCTCAACCAGGTTTGCTTTCACTTCGTCGCTAAAGTAATTCTCACCATCTGCCACAGTTCTAATTGCATTGATCAATTCGTCCTTACCCGTGTCTTTCAAAATATAACCGGTAACGCCGGCTTTTATTAAGCTTTTTATCACTCGCCCCTCATTGTGCATAGTTAATGCCAGAATTTTTATCAAAGGGTGATTTTTTCTCAGTTCCTTTGTTAATCTCATTCCGTCCATCACCGGCATATCTATATCGGTTAGAACGACGTCGGCATCAGTGCTTTTTAAAACATCTAGTACCTCCTGACCATTCGAAACGGATGCAACAACATTTATAGCATTTGAATTATTCAGAAGCGCCGATAGTCCCTCTAAAAAAATGGTGTGATCATCGGCTATTACAATATTTATTTTTCCCTTATTCATTTCAAGCCTTCACTCGTAGATTTATAGCGGTACCTCTGCCCAATTTCGAATCAATAGCGATGGTTCCGCTTAGCAATTTTATCCTTTCTTCAATATTCTTAATTCCAATTCCCTTATTCACGCGCTTTACATCAAATCCCTTACCGTTGTCTTCTATAAGCACATGCAGTTCATCATCCTCTTTCAACAGCCCTATGTGAACCTCCGTGGCGCCTGAATGTTTTACAATATTATTTAAACACTCCTGAACGATGCGGTAAACTTCAGTTTTTACGCCATCAAATACTTCATTTACTTCCTGCTCCGGGAAGCAATCAAATTGAATACGGCGGTGGTTCGGATCATTGAATTTCTCCGCCAGGTCATGAATGACTTCAGACAAACTGGAATTTGAAATGGACACCGGCGTTAGGTCATGCGAAATAGATCTTACTTCTTTGCACGCGTCACCTACATTAGCAATGATCTTTCTGAGTTCATTTGCGTGCCCTTCACTCATGTTATCGATCCTTTCGAGGTTCAACTTTATTCCGGCCAACGTACCACCTAAGCCGTCGTGCAACTCTTTGCTTATTCGTTTGCGCTCTTCTTCTTGGCCTTCTATACCGGCTTTTTGCCTGCTTATCTCCTCTTTTTGCTGAGCAAGGAGCTCATTGGTCCTTATTTTTCGGCGATAACCATTCAATAGTATTACAGCAATGATCCCTGTTAAAACAACACCAACGATACCCAACCATGCCAAAATGCGTTGATATCTCAACTCCTCATTGATCAGTGCTTCTTTTTTAGATTGCAACAATTCCTCTTTCTGTTTTTGTTTCTCAAATTTATAATTCATTTCTGCTCTAACTATCTTTTCTTGCATTTCAACATTTTGAGCACTGTCTTTTACCACTTTGTACTTTTTATAATGCTCCAGTGCCAAGGCAGTATTTCCGGTTAATTCATGGATCTCACTGATCACTTTCTCCATTTGATAAACCATTTCAATAAACTTTAGTTCTTTCGCGAGTGCGAGTCCTCTTTCGCAATAACTCAAAGCTTCCTTGTATTTTTTTCGTTCAATATACAACTCTCCCATATTGCCATAAATTCTACACATCTCAAATTTATCCCCAACAGCTTCCTGGATGCTCAGTGCTTTTTCGAAATATTCGCTTGAACGTTCATACTCTTTTTTAGAGGCGTAGTCGATCGCTAAATTTTGATATGACCAACCAACGGCGCGTTTATCGCCCATTTCCTCTCTCAACTTTAATGCTGCTTGGTGATTTTTAAGTGCTTCGTCTATATCTCCCTGGATCTGATTTATGATGCCGATATTCTCATAACTAATAGCTGTGATCTTTTTGTCATTGGGTGACAGTTTTACTTTTAACGCCGCCTGATAATTAGCCAATGCCTCTTTGTAATTTCGGGTGTTGGAATAAACGGAACCAATATTATTGTAAGCGTTTGCAATGCCTCGTTTATAGTTCATTTCTTCGCTTAACTTAAGTGTTTCGAAATATTTTTTTAGGGCTTCAGGATGATCACCATTGTGTACATAAACATTAGCAAGAGAATTATACGCTCCTAAACATCCCTTCTTATACTTCATCTTCTCCGCCAACGATATTGCTTCATTCGCAAGTTCCTTGGCTGCTGTAGTGTTACCGGCGTACATTAGTTCCCAACTTAACGCGTTAAGTAAATTTACCTTACTTGTATCTTCCTTTGAGTTTCGCAGTGAAAGATAAAGCGAGTCTATCTTCGTGAGTTTTTCAAAACCTTCCGTTTTTTGATCAGCATTAATTTCAGAAATGTGCGTGTTCGTACTCACTGTTTGCGCGAAACAGCTCATACAAAACACAAAGATCTTCAGAAATAAAATGTAACGCATCGCTAACCACATTCAATATACAATACAATATTCTATTTACGTAAACTCTCTTCTATTAACATTATAAAGTACTGAATACAAAATACTTACACGCGAAAGTTTTTACTCATGAGCTTAAAATGCAGTTTTTAAAAACTACATAAAAAGGTAGTGTATACGCCATTTCCCGGCAATACTTTTGTTGTATCAATAGATAAACACATGAAAAATAAAACTGCACAATTAATTTTAGTGATCGCTTGCTTAGTTTGTTCAAATAATGTACAGGGCCAAGTAATCTCTGCCGACAGACTCATTACCTGGCAGGGTAAAGTTGGTGTTGAAGGCGGCATTCCAACCCGAACTACATTAATTAACGCTACTGCGCCGCCTTACAACGCACATGCCGATGGGTTAAATACAGCCACGGAGATCCAGAATTGTCTGAACGCTTTATCACCGGGACAGGTTTGCTATTTACCTCCGGGCATATATTCACTTTCGGCTAAGCTTACGATTCCATCAAACGTTACCTTAAGAGGAGCCGGCGCTGATAGTACAACGCTCTTATTTACAACCAATCTTGCAAATGATGTGCAAATAGGTGGCAATTATACTGATGGTTCTACCGGCGGAATAAATGTAACTTCGGGTTACACAAAAGGTTCATCGCAATTAGTGCTTCAAAGTGTTACGGGGATCACACCCGGCAAATTCATTTACGTTAGTGAATTGAACGATCCAACAATTCCGGTTAATGTTACAAACAATAACGGCACATGCAATTGGTGTGGCATTTATGGGAGCAATGGACAACGTGCACGCTTGCAACTAACAAAAGTAACTGCAGTTAACGGAAATAGTGTGACCATAGATCCTGCCATGTATTTTAGTTTCACAGCTTCTTTAACTCCGCAGGTTTTAAAAACTCCAAACTACACGCAGTATGCAGGAATTGAGAGTTTAACTATAAAAAATTCGGGAACTTCACTGGGTTCCTCAACGCGAAGAAATTTGAACATGCAAGGAGCCGCCAATTGCTGGGCACAATATGTAAGATTCGAGAACTTAGGAAAACGCGGCGTGAATTTATGGTTTGATGTTTTTAGGAATGAGATCAGAGATTGTTATTTCAACAAAGCGATCGATCAATTTAATAACGACAACTATTCAGTAGAGATAAATTCAGGCTCAGGTAATCTTATTGAGAACAATATTTTTGATGATCTTGCTAATGGCACATTAATGGTTTCTTCTTCCGGAAACGTAATAGGTTACAATTATATGAAAGCTGTTCATCGCACCAGTCAAATGACCACTTGGTTTTGGCCAGACAGTTGGACGCATGGAGCGCATAGCTCTTACAATTTATGGGAGGGCAACGACCAAACGGCTTTGGAATTTGATTTTTACTGGGGTAGCAATTCACACAACGTGGCATTCAGAAATAGATTTCATGGTAAAGACGCGAGCATAACTTACGACGTTCCTAACTTAATGACCGCCGGTGCGGTATTAACTTATCCTCAAAATAATTACATGAGCGTGGTCGGAAACATTCTTGGCGAACCAGGTTTTCACAATAAATACGAAGAAACCGCCTATCAGGCAGTAAGTCGTCCCATTTGGTGCACGCCAACAGCAGCTTTTGGTTTTACAACAGCGGCCGCGTTTAACACCATGCAACGCCATATGAACTATGATTACTTTAGTAACTCAACAAAGAACTGCGGCACGGCAGGAGAACCTCCCTGTCAATCTTCAGCAAGCGCAACAGCCCTTCCAAATTCACTTTATCTCGGCACAAAACCTTCCTGGTTCTGCGTACAAACCTCCACCGTTGTTTACCCTCCGGTAGGCCCCGACGTGAGCGGTGGAATAGACCAAGCCGGACACGCGAACAAAATACCTGCAAGGGTTTGCTACGAAAATACTCCTGTTGATGGAAATGGAAAAAAGATCTGGAACGGAAAAAACTGTCTTTGTTCCTCTACAACAAATACTACAGTTACCACTTCTATTAAAAATCAAAACATGGAAAGCTCTCAGGTATTGATCTATCCTAATCCAAACAATGGTAAGTTCACCGTTGAGCTTCCAGTAAAATGTGAGAGCGTAATAATAACAAACAGCGTTGGACAGGTCATCAGCGCAAAAAGTATTGCCGATGAAAGAATATTGGATCTTGATATCGACAAAAACGGGATCTACTTCTTACAAATAACAACTCAAGAAAAGCAAGTGGTTACCAAGAAAGTGATCGTAAATTACTAACGGTAGATCCGGACCACTCTTACTCAATTTCTCCGCCACGCAAAGACTGCTAAAAACTGTAGATCTTTGCGTGGTTTATTATTTTACTGAATAAACGGTTTTTACACAGCGGTAAGGATCTGCAAAATGGCGGGTATCAAGCCGCGAAGATGCTGGCAAATAAATATAAAACGGCTTTTATTTGGAATGCCAATACCATATATTTGTTGGCAAAAGGTCATGTCTCAATTCCCCGAAACAGAGCTCATTCTCACAAAAGAAGGTCGAGTTTACCATATTAATTTATTAGGAGAAGATATTGCTGATGATGTGATCGTAGTGGGCGATCAAAATCGCGTAGCGCAAATTTCATCTTATTTCTCAAAAATAGATTTCAAAACGGAACATCGTGAATTTATTACGCACACCGGTTGGTACAACGGAAAACGAATTACCGTTTTAAGTACAGGCATTGGAACCGACAATATTGACATCGTGTTGAATGAATTAGATGCTGCCGTGAATATTGATCCCGGAACAAGAACATTAAATTCGAAATTACGCTCACTAAATATTATTCGTTTGGGAACAAGTGGATCTTTGCAAGCGGATATTCCCGTGAATGGTTTAGTGGCAAGTACTCACGGGCTAGGTTTTGACGGCTTGTTGAATTACTATCAAAATTTCACAAACATAAACGAAGACGCCATCAGTAAAGCATTTATGAAACACTCGGGCTGGACACCTAACCTGCCCTTTCCCTATTGCGTAAAAGCTTCCGATAAACTTTTATCTAAATTTGGCGATGGTTTTTATAAGGGTATTACTGCTACAGCTCCCGGTTTTTATGGCCCGCAAGGCCGCCAGATTCGTTTAAAAGCCGCAAAGCCCAATTTGAACGAATTATTGACCGATTTTAATTTTGATAACAAAAAGATCACTAATTTCGAGATGGAAACATCGGCACTGTATGGTTTAGGCAAATTGTTAGGGCATGAATGCCTGACCATTTGTGTGATCATCGCTAATCGCGTGAGAAAAGAATTCACCAGCGATTACAAAAAGAGCGTGGATATTTTAATTGAAAGTTGTTTAAGTAAAATATAGAATAAAATCGTTAGAGTTAAGTCGCTAGTCTCAGTACGCTAAGCAGTATCTAGGCACTCAGAACTAAACTCTAGAGACCAACGACTAGAGACTAATAAAAAATATGACAAAAAAAGAACTCGTAGAACAAATTCGCGCCAAAAAAAGTTTTTTGTGTGTAGGCCTCGATCCGGATATTGAGAAAATGCCTGTGCATATGAAGAATTCGGATGACCTGATCTTTGAATTCAATCGCGCTATTGTTGATGCTACTGCTCCTTACTGCGTTTGCTTTAAACCTAATTCCGCTTTTTATGAAGCCTATGGGTTAAAAGGAGTAGCAGCCTTAGAAAAAACCATTCTTTATATCAAAACAAAATACCCAAAACATTTTGTGATTGCTGATGCAAAACGCGGCGATATAGGAAATACCAGCGCTATGTACGCGAAAGCGTTCCTGCAAACCATGAACGCGGATGCGATCACAGTTGCTCCATACATGGGAAAAGATTCCGTTGAACCTTTCTTACAATACCCAGGCAAATGGGCCATTGTGTTGGCATTAACTTCTAACCCGGGCTCAGCTGATTTTCAAATGCTGGATCCTGGCTTTAAAGAACTTTACAAACACGTTATCACTTCTTGTAGATCGTGGGGATCGGATGAAAACATGATGTTTGTGGTTGGCGCAACGCGTGCAGAATGGTTAAAAGATATTCGCGCTATTATTCCTGATTACTTTTTATTGGTTCCCGGAATTGGAGCACAAGGTGGTTCATTGGAAGAAGTTTGTAAATACGGACTTTCAAAAGATATTGGATTACTGGTGAATAATAGTCGCGGCATTATTTACGCGGGCAATGGAACAGATTTTGCGGAAATGGCTGCAAAGGAAGCTAAACGCATACAACACGAAATGAGTAATTACATAAAATAAGAGTCATGGAAAATCAAAATAAACCAAACCATCAAATTGATATTGAACTAAGCGAAGAAGTTGCTGAGGGGACCTATTCTAATTTAGCGATCATTACACATTCACAATCCGAATTTGTGATCGACTTCGTAAAAATGATGCCGGGAATTCCAAAGGCAAAAGTAAAATCACGTATTGTTCTTACGCCTCAACATGCCAAGCGTTTGGTAAAAGCCTTAGCGGATAATGTTGCTACGTATGAGCAAATGAACGGTAAGATCAAAGACGTAGAAGCACCTTTCAATATCAATTTTGGCGGACCAACCGCGCAAGCGTAAGTTCTGTTATTTATCAACGTCGTAACGCGGACGATATGTTCGCATGATGGTTTTTACGACATACTTTGGAGTAAGCGCTTTAATATCGTAACGTAGCCCAAACGAATAACACACGTCCATGATGTTGAGCTTGGAAGTAACATCCTGTGCCCCCACTCTCATCTTATAAGCAAAATACGCTTTTACAGGGCCAATCTTATGTTCGTAGCCCATTCCAAAATTGATGCCGATCCAATAGGATTGCACTTGTGAATTAGCAGCGTATTTATCCTTTAGGTTTTGAAAATCTTCCTTCCCTGTAAAATATCCTTTAAAGCTATTATAACTTATGCCAACTAAAGGATAGATCAAGGCTTTGTCGTCTCTAAATCGTGCGAGGAATTGAACATTGGCCTCCATTGTTTTTGCGTGAATATCCGTCCAGGTTGGTTCAATACTGATCGGTTTATACTGATGGTAATCAAATCCAACACGCGCGATCCTGTTTCCTCCATACACCATGCAAACATTCAATCCGCTGGCATCGTTGAACTCTTTCACATTTCTACTTAAGAAAATCACACTGCGCGTCATACCTGCTCCAAATCCAAGTGTTGTACGCTTCAATTCAATTTTCTTTCGGTCCATGGTGCGCTTTTTCCTAATAGACGTAGTGGTTGAATGTTTTACCTGCGCCATAGCTGATAAGCTACAAAGGAAAATAAGGATGCTGGTAAATTTTCTCATACTCAAATTTACCTAAAAAATACGCAAAATCCCTACCGTTTGTCCTTATTCTAATAAATGTTAATCCCTACTTCATAAGTGGCTACTTTTTGAAATGTTTTGGTACCTTTATTCCGCTATAAGACACCATGAGCAATAAATTCCATAAAACATCCCTATTAAGCCTCGTATTTATTGTGGCTGGTCTTAATCTAAGTTGGGCGCAAAGTCCAAGTACCGCAACCACAACGCCCAAAAAGAAAACCTATTTACAGTTATCAGGAGTTGTATTAGACCAGGATAGTTTGACGCCAATTCCATTTGTATCAATTATGGTGAATGATAAAGGGAAAGCTGTGAGTGATTACTATGGATTTTTTACGGTTGTTGTTTCTCCCGGCGATGTGTGTCAATTTCTTTCGGTAACACATAAAACACGTTTTTACAAGGTAGATGATACCTGTTCTTTAAAACACTATTACGCTATCCAGGTTCTCACAAAAGACACTATTCAATTATCGAACGTTGATGTCTATCCATGGCCAAGTAAGGATGAATTTAAAAAAGCGTTCCTGGCTCTTGATCTTGCCGCAACAGATTATGATCGCGCCGATAAAAATCTGAATCAATCAACACTAACTTATATTGAACGTAACATGACCGTTAGCGGATTGGAAGCTTACCAGAACAGCAGACAAAATTATTACACGAAAGTTTACACGGCAGGCCAACAACCACAAATTCAATTGATGAATCCTATTGCTTGGGCACAATTCATTGATAGTTGGCGCAAGAAAAACAAGAAAGACAAGCCGAAAACAAAGGTTGTAAACAAACTTAACGAGGATTAATCCCTCAATAAGGTCAAGTTCCCCATTTTATAGATCTTCTGTCCGGAGATAGCGCGGTACAAGAATCGATAAACATAAACGCCTTCCTCACATAATTCTCCTTTGTATTTACCGTCCCACATTGGGTCTTCGCCTTCTTTAAAATAAACTTCTTTACCCCAACGATCGTAAATGGCCATTTTGATAAGAGAAATTCCATCACCAAACACTTTAAATTCGTCATTCAATCCATCACCATTTGGCGTAAATGAATTTGGAATATAAACGAAATGTTCTTTTGTGATCTCGATACAGATCTCATCATGCACTTTACAACCAAATTCATTCACCGCTTCCGCGGTATAACAAGCGGGTTTTTGCGGGAACACTTGTGTTACCGGACAGTATTTGCAATAAATATTCGGACCACCGATCCAGGTAATAGTTCCACTTCCCACGGAAGCAATATACATTGGCTCATTAATATTGAATGTTGTGTCTCTTCCGGCGTCAACCACAGGCAAAGGATCAACCTTTACCAAAACAGTTCGCGTTACCGGGCATAGGCCATTGCTTGAAATATTTACTGAATACGTTGTTGTTACAGGCGTTGTAACGTGTACTTGGGCCGCGTTAGGATCATCCATATTGTCTATTGGATACCAAATTGTAACCGGACCACCGCTTGCTTCTAATGTTGCTTGTTGCCCTAAACAAACCTCAACACTTTGCGACACGGTTGCGTTGGTGAGATAAGGTACAACATAAACTGTGATCGTATTTGTTCCGTAACAAGTTGTATTGTCAATTGTGTTTCCACCAATAACGGTGTAAGTTGTGTTGCTTGCTGGTGTTGCTAAAACTGTTGCAGAGTTAGGGAAGTTTAAACTGCTCGACGGATTCCATGTATAACTTGTAGCGCCTCCGGCGGTAAGCATCGCAATTTTTCCCGAACACAAATACAACACGGAATTTGGTAACGTAATTGTTGGCGAAGGAATAACGGTGATCACAATAGATCCGGTTCCGGTACAAACTCCATCATCTCCGGTGAGAAAATAGGTTTGCGTATTTATAGGCGTTGCAATTGCCGATGATGGAAGTGCTGTATTTAAACTTGCGCTGGCTGTCCAGGTAAATCCATTTGATGCGCCAAGCGGAGTTAAGGTTGCAGAACCTCCGGCGCACATCACCGTTGAGCTTGCCGCAATTGAAAACGTTGGTGCAGGATTTACTGTAATGGTAATTGCAGTGCGAACAGAATTTGTTCCGCAGCTTGTTTCAGCAACATAAAATGTTGTGTTCGCAAAAAGACCTTGTGTAGAATATGCAGGACCGGTAGCAACAGGATTTCCTCCTGTTGGCACATTGAACCATTCAGTATTGCACGTTGTGCTTGTTGTTAAAACAGTTGATCTTCCCTGGCAAACAGTAAGATTTGAAATAGGTGTTGAATTTGGTGGCGCAACAGGAACACAACCGTTGAATTTCACCAGGAATCCATCCCAAGATCCGCCGCCATAGGTTGCTTGATGTGATCCGGGATTTGCGATCGCTGTACCTAAACCCGAACCGGTGTCGCCTGCAATATAAACGTTACCCATTTGATCACTTGCGGTTCCTGCCCAGTTCTCTGTGCCGCTTCCGCCGTAGTAAGTTCCCCATAATCTAACTCCGTTTGGCGTGAAACGTGCTAAGAATATATCCCCACCTCCTCCAGCATACGTTTGTTGATACGCACAAGGCGTTGCAATGGCGTTTTGCGAAGTTGTTTGTCCTGTTAAATAAACATCTCCGGAAGGATCAATTGAACAATAATTATAATTTTCTCCGGAAGTTCCCCCATAGAATGTACACCATTGTCGCACGCCATTTGTTGTAAGTTTTAATAAGAACGCGTCGTTAGGTCCGCCACCATAAGCTGGTTGATGAGAACCCGGAGTACTTATTACTGTTTGCGACGGAGCAGTTGTTGTTCCGGCCAAATAAATATTCCCAGAGCCATCCAAAACCGAATTGTAGATCCACTCGTCACCGGCGCCACCATAATAGGTTGCCCATTGCCTGTTTCCGGCCGCGTCAAATTTTGCAACAAATCCATCGCCCCACCAAGATTGCGCGCCACCATAGATCGGTTGAAGACTAACCGGCGTTGAAATATTTGATGCGGACGAACTGTGTCCGGTAAAATATGTATTTCCGCTTACATCGGCTGTAACAGAGATCACCGCGTCGAGATTTGTCCCGCCATAATACGTTCCCCATTGGCGCGCGCCATTGATGTCAAACTTCGCAATAAAACCATCCCAACCTCCCGATTTTACATATTGGTGACAACCAGGCGTAGCAATTTCATCTAAAGCATTTGACGAATTTGATTGGCCGGTGATGTAAATATTGTTGTTGATGTCGAATGAGCAACCACTTCCCCATTCATCGCTTGGGCCTCCGTAATAAGTTCCCCATTGGCGAATGCCATTGTTATCAAACAAAGCAAGGAACGCGTCACCCCAACTTCCTGCATTATATGTTGTTTGATGACTTCCCGGTGTTGCGATAACTCCACTTAACGAAGATGTGGTAGTACCAACCATTGCAATATAATTTCCAGCGGCATCGCCGGCAATAAAATTCGAATACTCGTCTCCGCTGCCGCCATAATACGTTCCCCATAATCTAACGCCCGCGCTATTAAATTTCACAAGAACAGCATCTCCATACGTGCTTCCACCTCCGTAAACGGATTGATGCGCGCCAACGGTTGCAATATTATTTGAAGAACGTGAATCACCACTTACATAAACATTTCCTTGTGGATCAACTACCGAATACCACAGATGATCTTCCATTGATCCTCCATAATAAGTTCCCCACAACCGCACAAGTGGATCAATGATCATTTGCTCAGTAGAATTTGCACCTTCAATTACGAAGGAAACGATATTTTTTTCGATCGTCCAGCTTGCTTTTAATCTTCTTCCGCCTTGCATTACAAGTGGAGCCTGTTCTGTGAGTTTTCCCAAAGGTGTTTCAATAATTAGTTCTCCTTTCTTATTGAGAGATATTTTTGTAGCGCCTTTAATATTTAATTTTATTTGAGAATGATCTGCACCCGGCGCAACAATGTAATCGTATTTTAAATTTCCATTTTTCTCGTACCATTTCAAATCGATGCCACTATATAAATTTTGATACACTACACTTTTGTACGACGCAACTCCTGTAATACCATTTGGAGCAACTTCGTTATAATAATTATCTGTGCCCGGTAATTGTTCTTGCTTTAAAAGATTCGCGTTTAAATTCGCATTCAACCAATCAATATCCAATCTATAGATTGTCGTTTGTTTTGGCGTTTTATCTCCAACATGCTTGCGTAAATGAAACGCAACGTTCTCGTCAGTGATCGTATTCCATGAATCAATGCGATACATTTGATACGATACTCCATTGTTTCTCAGATGAAAAACAAGATCACCACTATTACCGGTAAATAAAATATCCGGACGAGGTTGAGAGAACTGATCTCCAATTTGACCTTTATTTTCTTTGAAAGATAAGCCTGAAATTTTAGCAACAGGAATCTCAGTCGCGTTCAAACCGTAGAAAAGCGATCCAATTAAAAAGAATAATATGTTCAAATGTTTACACCTTGACATATTTTTATGTTAAGAGCAACTAGCCTAAATTTAATAAAAAAACAAATAAAAAAATATGCTAATGAGTAAGTGGTGATCAATGTCTTTTAAACGGTTTAATGTTTTTTTAGAACGGTCGATTTTTTAAGCTTTAAATGATTGGAATCTAAACGATTAGTAAAACGTTTTAGTTTTTTAAATAAAAACCTCGTTCCCTCAGCCTAAATTGATTTAACGAAAAGTTTTTCTAATAAACCTAATTACTTCACTCAATTGATGATAAAATGACTTCAGAATTGTTGTATTTTTTACTTCAAATAATTTAATTAGTAAAAATTAAAATCCGAATACTAATGATTAGTCGCTCAAAAAACACAATTAGTCGATTCATTCCCCTACTTCTTCTACTTACACTGCTTTTTACTTTTTGTAAGAAAAAGGATCCAAAAATTGAAGAGCGTTTGGATAACGACGCGCCTTATTATGATAAGATCCCGCGCGTTAAAATTGAGAACTATGTAAATCGTTTGTTCATTGATATTATCGGTCGTGAACCGTTTGACGCTGAAATGAAAGCCGAAACAGATAATTTGATCGCGAATAATTTAGCGATGGTAACCCGCGAAGCGCTCATTTTAAAATTACAAACCGATCAAACATTTCGTCAAGGTGATTCATCATATGCCATTGCCGCAAATAATCGCATCTACGATCTATTGACAACACGACTATGCGAAGGTTTTACTTCTAATGATTTTTTCTCTGAATATGGTCCGGTACAATTTGCAAGGTATAGCGATTCGCTTTTGGGTAACTGGGCTGCCTTCTATGCCGCAAAAGATGCTGCACAAAAGATCGAAGCTGCGATGACAGCCAATTGGAAATATTATCATAATGAAATTGAGATCGAAGAGTATTGTGTGATCCTGATCAATAACCCGGTGACCTTCGAAAAAACCGATTCGTATATGGGGAATGAAGACAACACCATAAAATACACCTTCAACGATCTTTTATTTCGCCAATACACCATGAATGAATTCAACATCTCTCGTGATATGATCCTTAATGGAAAATCTGGAGTGTTATTTGGTAAAAGCGGGCACAGCAAAGGTGATTACATGAATATATTAACGCATAGCAACGAGTTTTACGAAGGTACCGTAAAATGGCTTTATAAAACCTTCCTCGCTCGTTTTCCAACCACTGAAGAAATTGTTCCTCTTATGGCATCGCTTCCGGTGGATAAAGACATTCAAAAAATTCAACGTAATATTTTAAAAACAGATGAATATGCAAATTTCTAAAATTGGTATTCAAAGATTTGCACTTTTTACATTAGTTTGTATCAGCGCACTTTTTAGTTCTTGTAAAAAACAAGAGACCAAATACGAATACGAGGTAAATAACGAGAATATATTGCCTGCCAACGTAAGCAAAACGCGTTTAAAGACCAACGACCAATATGTTGCCATTTTATATGCCAATTTATTTCAAAAGGCTTTATCGTCAAACAATCTGTTCACGATCTCACAATGTTTCGACTCAAAAGGTGATCAGATCTTAGCACGCCAGATCCTGATCGCGAATTTGATGAAAAAACCTGGTGTGATCATTCCTACCGTGGCGAGCATGAACGCCAATATTGATCAATTCATCACCGACACTTATGTGCGTTTTTACGTTCGCAATCCAACTGAATCGGAAAAAGCGTATTTGAAAAAGATGATACAAGCCGATCCAAATATGACGCCTGAGCTTATTTACATTTCCTTTGCTCTGTCCGACGAATACCAATATTATTAATCTACTAATATCACTATAAATGAAAAGAAGAGATTTTCTAAAGAAGGCAACACTTGCAACTGCAGGTTCAATTGTTGCTCCTTATATTTTACCGTCGGGTAGATTGTTTGCCGGTAATAATGTGCAAACCGCGCAGCACGTGGTATTAGTAATGTTCGCAGGTGGCGTGCGTCACCAGGAAGCAGCATTACAAGGATATTTACAATTAGGTCAAGGTGTCAAGATCCCATCATTAAATACAGCCGGTAACGCTGGTAACATTATGCCTAGTTTATTTAACGGGCCGGCACCAAACCCATCGCTAACGCCTATCGTTTATGGCACAGGAACAGGTGGATCCATTCCTATTTCACCGGTGATCTCGGGTGCTACGTCTATCCAATCCCTTGGAACAACATTTAAAGAAGTACGCTGCTTAACGTCGGGGCATTATAACGGATGGACCTCTTTACTTCAAGGAAATAGCGCTGCTTCTCAAGGTTTAAAACAAAAACCGATCTATCCAACCATTTTTGAATATGTAAGAAGAGAAATGGGATTGCCCGCCACTAAGGTTTGGTTCTGCGGAACCGGTGTAGGCGCTTCACTACCTTTGTTGAATTACAGCGAGCATCCAAATTACGGTGCAAAATACGGAGCAAATTTCTTTGCGCCACTGGTAACTTTTGGCGCACCGGGGCAAGCTTGGTACGAAGATGCAAAGGCTTATGATCCAACCACAGAGTTAACGCCAATGTATGCGATGAAATCGTTTTTGGATAAGAACTTTGCCAACGTTGGCAAACCAATTCCCGATCTTAAGAATACTGAAGCGGAAAAATATGATATCCATAATTTCATGAAACAAATGTTCACCAAAACGCACAACAATTCGGTAGCTAGTCCTCCCGGAGCGAGTAATGGTGACGCGCGTACCGTGGGTTATTGCGCGGAGTTGATGAAATACTTCAAACCTACACTTACGGTTGTAAATATGGGCGCCGTTGACAATTGCCATCAAAACTATTCAGCATACCTGCAAGCTTTGCATCAGGCCGATCACTCGGTGGGCTGGTTATGGAATTATATTCAAACACAAATTCCGGAAATGGCGGGCCAAACCATAATGATGGTTGCGCCTGAATGCGGACGTGATCTCAACCCGAATCCAATCAAAGATATCAATAGTTATTTTTCTTACGATCACTCAGATTCCAATTCTCTAAGGGGCTTTACGTCACTGATCGGCGGAGACATTCCTGCAAATTTAGTGAAAGGTGATCCGAATAACCCGATCGGATATAATGCCAATGTTGTTCCAACTATAGCCGAGGTGCTTGGTATAAAAAATCAAGTTACCGGTTCCGGCTTTCTGGCCCCGGGCGTAAAATCATTCTACGAATTAATGTCATAAAACAAAAAAATGAAAAAGTATTATATCAATTCATTTCTTTTTACTGTCGCATTCTTAGTATTGCTTGTGGCTTGCAAAAAAGATCCGGCTGCACCGGCAAATCCTTTTGATGACCCTGCGTTGGACCCTCCTACTCCGCCTACATCAAATTATAATCCTTCGCCAACGTCGCTTGAGTATATTTATGATAAGGTATTTAGTAAGACCTGCAACAATTCAGGATGCCATGACGGATCATTCGAACCTGATTTTCGTAATATCAGTAGCGCTTACAACTCTTTAGTGTACGCTCCACACACGCAAACGCCGACGACAGGCACTTATGATTTTCGTGTTACACCTGGTTTTGCCTCAAAATCGCAATTGGTTTATCGCTTAACGCAATATCCCGGTTCTGGTCCCGGAACTTTAGGCCAGGGCCGCATGCCGTGGAACGATACAAGCTGGAGATTTAAACCGGGAAATGCAACTTACATTCAAAATATCATTGATTGGATCAATGGTGGTGCGAAAGATATTTTTGGAAACGCTCCTGTAGCAGGCAATAAAAATCCAAACACTATGGGACTACAGATATGCAATACCGGGAACAGTACGGCAATTCAACGTCCAAAATATATAACCATGTCCAAGAACAATGGTCCTGTAGATATTTGGTGTTACGTAGTTGATGATAACACTGCGCCGCAGAACATGGTGAGCGCAGAAATTAAATTCTCAACCAATCGCTTTGATTTTTCGAGTGCGATAACACAAACACTTACTTATGTTCCTAACGGAAATAGCTACCTAGATATGCCTTCGGACAACACGGTTCAGTACAACTTTAAACTTACCAATTTCAATTTAGCTACAGTGCTTCCTGATACAGGATATATTTTTATTAGAACGTACATTAGGGACGCAGATCACACAACGCCATCAGAAACTCCTAATAACGGATCACAGTATTACACCGATTATTTTATTGTAAAACACACATTGTAAATGAAAAGCACAGTATTAAAAATAACTTGTCTGGCCGTTGCAATGTTTGTGATGGGATCGTGCAAAAAGAAAAAGAACGAAACACCTGTTGATCCCATTCCAACAATTGAGATCGTAAGTGTTACGCCATTGACCGTGAAAGAATTTAAAGATTCCGTCCTAATTAAATTAAAGTACACGGATGCGAATGGAGACCTTGGCGATCAATCTCCGGATGAACTTTCACTATATGTAAAGGATAGTCGTTTACCCGGTCCGGATAAATACCACGTAAAACCTCTGGCACCAATGACAGGCGAAGACCTTCACATTGAAGGAGAGTTGACCATAAAACTGAATAGCATGTTCATTCTCGGAACCGGTAATTCCGAAACAACTACGCTTTACATTAAAATAAAAGACAGAGCAGGAAACTGGAGTACCGAAGTTGCTTCGCAGCAGTTAACGATCACTAAATAATAAATAAATGCGGCAGTTGAAAAGGAGTTGGATCTTATTTTTTATTTTTCTCGCAAGCGCTTTTGCAAACGCGCAAACTGTTCCTTCAGATCCGTGTATCATGACCACCGGAACTGTTACCGATTGTCGTTCCAAATTTTATGATGATGGAGGACCAGCTGCAGATTATCTTGTGATCACCAATGTGGTTGTTACAAAAACACTCACCATTTTTGCAGGTGGTGCTATTACAATGACATTTAATAACAGTCCCGCAGCTACACAGATCCGTGCCGCGGATTTTATTTGGTTCTTCGATGGGCCAAACGCGCAAGCCGCCTTTATTGCTTCTTACACCGCTGTTAATCCAAGCGGGCCGGGAAATCCGATCGCGAACATCGTAGCACCCTCAGGTAGTTTAACGGTTGTGTGGACGGAAAACGGAAATACGGTTGGGAAAGGTTGGGACGCAGGATGGTATTCACAATCTCCGCCTCCACCAACACCAACTACTACACTCGCTACAATGCCTTCCTGCGGAGCAACAGTTCTTTCAATGACCACCACCGCCCCTATTCTTTGTGATTCACTAAAAAATAATTATTTCAATATAAGCGGTCCCATCTTTCCTGTTATAAGCACAGTTGTTCCTATAGGCTGCAACAACGGAACGTGCACTGCTTATAATATCGTATTAAATAATCCGGGCATAAATCAAAATTGTAATTACACTATTAACTCCACCATTTTTGCACGGGATAAATGCGACAGCGTTTACAAATATCAAAATCTTGTTTCTACATTTTCCATTTCTTCTTGCCAAATAACCGGAAGCATAAGTGTTCCGGCCACCAATACAGTATGCGCTTACAGTTGCACATCCAGTGTAACAGCCGTAGTTCCTGCGTCCGTCTGTCTCACACTGAATTACACCTGGGATAATAGTTTACCTTCCACTCCCGGACCTCACGCGATCTGCCCAACGGTAACAACAGTTTATCATTGCACGGTTGCCGTAAACTCTACACCTTCAAATTCCGTGGTGCTTACGCGAACTGTTTTTGTGATCGATCCACAGATCAATGCGCTTCCATCAAATACGATTTGTCAGACTTCGCCTTGGTTCAATTTTACTGGTGCACCCGCAACA
Organism: Bacteroidia bacterium; assembly: GCA_044229315.1. Taxonomy (GTDB): domain Bacteria; phylum Bacteroidota; class Bacteroidia; order B-17B0; family Aurantibacillaceae; genus Aurantibacillus. Next base: position 763,804 of record JBGATG010000001.1, on the reverse strand, counting down.
GGTACTTGGTCGGGGCCTGGAATCATGAACGCTTCCACGGGACAATATTGTCCGGGTTGCGTTGGACCCGGAGTGAAAACTATTACTTATTCAGTTGGGCAATGTTTTGCAACGTACACCATCATGATCATCGCACTTAATCCAGGAAGTGATGATGCAGCTTGTTTGGGCGGACCCACTTTTACTGTAAGCGGTGGAACTCCTTTGGGTGGAGTTTGGAGTGGTGCAGGAAATATTGCACCAAACGGAGCGTTTACACCTACACTCGTAGGAGATTTTCTTGTAACCTATTCTTTGGGCACCTGCGCTGGAAGCAAATCAGTTCACGTTGCAGCCGGTGTTTCGGTGACACCAAACTTCACTGTGTGCGAATCAGAATGGTTTGAATATTTTGTAAATCGCCCGGGATTTTCTCCTGCTGGCGGACGTTTTTATGGCTCTCCAGGAATATTAAATTCGGTTATTGGCACATTTAGTCCCTCGCTTGCGGGTCCCGGAAATCACGTGATCACTTATTCATTGGCAAGCGGATGTTTTGATCAGTTCACTGTAACTGTTCTACCAATTAATGTAACACCCGCTACGGCAACAACCTGTCCTTCACACGCACCCTTTTTGATCTCTACAGTTCCAAGTACTGCAACGCCTGCGGGTGGTACATGGAGTTGCTCAACTTCCCCTCTTACAATACAAAATGCAGTCACCGGATTATACGATCCTTCGGCAAATGGAACTGCTCTTAATACGCATACGGATTATGTTGTTTATAAAGCGCCCAATGGATGTCCCGACACCATCAAGATGCAAGCAATTCGCACAAATATTGTGATCGACAGCTTGTTCTTTTGTAGCTTGAGTGGATCAACACAACTAAGTAATAGTTTCGCAACCTTTAGTTACGCGCCCGCAGGCGGTATTTATAGCGGGCCGGGAGTTTCCTTAATTACAGGAAATTATTATTTCTCTCCTTCCGCTGCAGGAGTTGGAGTTCACACCGTGTATTATGATATAAATACATGTAGAGACTCTATCAAAATGCTGGTGTACCCTAATTCAGCAACGTTAACACCATCTAACTCCGTGTTATGTTCTTCTCATCCTACGGTGTATGTGGTCAATCCAAATTTACCATTCGGGACAACTTGGTCTGGACCCGGTATCACTAATCAACAATTAGGAATTTTTGATCCAAGTGCTGTTACGCCAAATAGTACCGTTGTGCTTACCTACACAAACCGCGGAGGATGTAGTAATACAGTTTCAATTTATGTTTATCAATTTGTTGCTGCGGACATCACCGGACTTTCTCCAACATTCTGTTATCAAAATACAACATACACATTCTTCACAGTCCCACCTAATGGAACGTTAACGGCAGTACCTCAGATCACTCCAAACACATTTAACCCTGCTGCTGTTGGCGCAGGAACAACAACTATTACGTATGAATTTGGTGTGGGCGCATGCCACACTCAGACCTCAGTAACCATAAGAGTTTATCCTCAACTCACCACAACATCCATTATTTCAAAGCCGGTTCTGTGTATGGGAGAATCCTCTGTACTTAATGTAAAAGCATCAGGCGGTTTACCAACGGTAACACAGTACACTTATAATTGGACAAACAATCTTACTAATCAAACAACGCACAATGTAGTTCCTTACACTACTACTATTTACACTTGCGTTACAACGGATAATTGCTCCGATCCCGCGATCGATATATTCACAGTTACTGTACATCCTAATTATTACGCGTCCTTTGTTACTCCATCCATTCAATGCCATGGCAACAATGCGCAAGCAACAGTAAACATAACTCCCAGTGGACCGTATTCTTACACATGGACAACAAGCCCTGTTCAAACGAGTTCGGTGTTGACCGGTATTGCCGGAAAAAATTATTTTCTTAAGGTTAAAAATACAAGTACAGGCTGTAGTAAGGATACAGCGATCATAATTCCGAGTTATCCGGTGATCAAAGCGCTCTTCTCTCCTGAACCAAATTTATCGTGCGTTCCGTTTGAAGAAAATAACATATCGTTCCTTGATCTGAGTAATGGCGCAACAAGTGGTGTTTGGACATTTAACGGAGGCTCTCCACAAAGTTACACACCGGGAGTGGCGGTATCACATGAGTTCAAAGATCCAGGATCGTACAATGTAAATTTAAGTGTTGTCAATCAAGGTAATTGTCCTAGTTCATACGATTGGAGTATTTGTATCCTGGAATCAACAGATATTTTCTTGCCGGATATTTTCTCACCAAACAACGACGGCGCAAATGACGTATTATTTGTGAGAGGCAATGGAATTAAAGAAATGAAATTCCAGGTGTACGATCGATGGGGAAATAAGGTATTTGAATCGAGCGATGTAAAATCAGGTTGGGATGGAAAATACAATGGAAAAGATGCAGAGCCTGGTGTGTACGCATATTATTTGAACGCTACTCTATTTACAGAAAAGAACATCGTTAAAAAAGGAGATATCACACTTGTAAGGTAATGCTGAAACAAATTTACATAGGACTAATATTGCTGACATCGTGTGTCTCGGCTCAGGATATCCACTTTTCGCAGTTCTATGAATCACCTCTATTATTGAATCCGGCCGCCTCAGGAGCAAGCGCGGGTAACTTTAGATTTGTAGTGAATTACAAGAACCAATGGAAGAGTGTGATCAATCCTTATAAAACCACAGCCATTGCTTTTGATTCGCATGTGTACACTGATAAAAGGCATACAGGAAGCAGTATTGGTTACGGATTCACACTTTATAATGACAAAGCAGGCGCTAGTAAAGTAACCACAAACCAAGGCAGTTTAGATCTTGCGTATCATTTGCAAGCTTCTCGTGCCAGCAATTTAAGCGCGGGGGTAAAAGTTGGTTTCTTCCAGCGCACCATCAATACAACGGATCTAAAATGGGACTCACAGTATGATGGAAAAAATTACGATGCTTCATTACCAACCAACGAAAGTGCGGTTTTCTCAAGCTTTATGAAATTTGATCTTGCGGCGGGTTTATTATACAACTACTATAGTCGCCAAAGCGGCATGCGTTTAGAACTAGGTGCATCAATGTCCCACATCACCAAACCAAAGATCTCCTACTACTCTAGCGACCCTTCTTTGAATTTCAAATATATTGGCCATGCACGGATACAATTCAAATTATCTGAGCGTTCTTATTTTGTTCCCGGTGGATTTTATGCGTTGCAAGGAAAACATCAGGAGATCACTGCCGGAGCAAGTTTCAAAATTGCAATTGGAGAAGAAACGCGTGAGCACGCTATCCTAAATACCTTTAGCTTGATGTCGTCGGCCATACAATTTGGAATGTACGTGCGCGCAAAAGACGCTTTGATATTTACAACGGCCCTTGATTACAAACACAACATGACCTTTGGAGTAAGCTACGATCTAAATACATCCAAATTAAATCTGGCGAGTAAACGTCGTGGCGGGTTGGAATTTTCCTTTGTTTTACGCGGAGGTGCCAGAGCTAAAGGAAGCAGAAATAGAATGTGATTAGGATCACTTCTTTCTTAAGATAATTTCCCCGGTAAGAACTTCCTCTTTTATAAGATCAAATAACTTATTTGAAAACTCATTGATCGGCATCCATTTTTCCATCACCAAATTCATGCGCTCGTACTCACTGTAGTTACATTCGTAGTTTGAAAGCACTGAAAGAATTTCAAGAGATCTTTTAGTATCTTTCAAAAGCGGACGATTAAATTCAAAATGAATAAATTCTATCGCAATATTCAATCCTTTGAAAACTTCCGATTCATAACCTTCTACATCGATCTTACATAACCTGGGTGTTCCGTATGTCTTACAGAGATCTTCAAGTGTGTTCATTTGCACCCATTCCTTTCCACGCCAATGAAATTTTGAAATATCGGCGTAGGTATCTACAAAGTCCTGCGACAAAGTTGAACACTCGTCTGTTTCATCGCAAATAAGTAATTCTACTTCGCTTTGCATTGCACCAAGAACATTTTTAAGGACAATAACGTCTTTTTCAGCAAACTTCTTATTCAAAACCTCAACGCAATTTGTTTGTGGTTCTACACAAACAACCTTAGCGCCTAGTTTCAAAAAGACATCAGTTCGCTCACCAATATTTGCACCTACGTCAAAACACAGATCTCCCTTGGAAATGAATTGAGCGTAAAAACGTTTCATTTCCTTTTTCTTTCGTAGTCTTCTTATTGGTCCAAAAATTCCTATCATAAAAAAGGTCCTACATTTCTGTAGGACCTTTATTTAAATTTTACATCATTCCACCCATTCCACCGCCGCCATGGCCGTGACCATGATCATTCGCCGGCTTCTCTTCAACTTTCTCAGCTAAAACGCAATCCGTAGTTAATAACATACCTGCAACTGAAGCGGCATTCTCTAATGCAACACGACTCACTTTAGTTGGGTCAATAACTCCCGCTTTCAATAAATTCTCGAAATTTTCAGTACGAGCATTGAAACCAAAATCATCTTTTCCTTCTTTTACTTTTTGTACTACGATAGAACCTTCAATTCCACTATTAGCACAAATTTGACGAAGAGGTTCTTCAATAGCGCGTTTTACAATTTGAATTCCTGTAGTTTCATCTTCGTTAGCTCCTTTAACTTTGTCTAAAGATTGAATAGCACGAATGTAAGCTACGCCACCACCCGGTACAATTCCTTCTTCTACAGCAGCACGAGTTGCAGCCAACGCATCGTCAACACGGTCTTTCTTTTCTTTCATCTCTACTTCAGTGGCAGCACCAACATATAATACTGCAACACCACCGGCTAATTTAGCCAAACGCTCTTGTAATTTTTCACGATCGTAATCAGACGTAGTTGCTTCTATTTGAGATTTAATAGCATTTACACGCTCGGTGATCTGCGCTTTTTTACCTGCACCACCAACAATGGTTGTATTGTCTTTATCAATTGTGATTTTTTCTGCCTTACCAAGCATATTCAATTCAGCGTTCTCTAATTTGAAACCTTGATCCTCGCTAATGAAAACTCCGCCAGTTAAAATAGCGATGTCTTCTAACATTGCTTTACGACGATCACCAAATCCCGGAGCTTTTACAGCCGCAATTTTCAAATTCGCGCGTAAACGATTTACAACTAATGTTTGTAAAGCTTCTCCGTCAAGATCTTCAGCAATTATCAATAATGGTTTACCTGTTTGAACCGCTTTCTCTAAAATTGGAAGCAATTCTTTCATAGCGCTGATCTTCTTCTCATAAATTAAAACGAAAGGATTATCCAACACTGTTTCCATTTTATCTACATCGGTAATAAAATAAGGAGAGATATAACCGCGATCAAATTCCATACCTTCCACAACATCAACAGTAGTTTCAGTTCCTTTTGCTTCTTCAACAGTAATAACTCCTTCTTTTTTCACTTTGCCCATCGCCTCAGCGATCAATTTTCCAATAGTGCTATCGTTGTTAGCAGAGATAGTAGCAACTTGTTCGATCTTTTTAATGTCGTTTCCAATTGAAGTTGATTGTTTCGCTAAATTCTCAACTACAATTGCAACAGCTTTGTCAATTCCGCGTTTCAAGTCCATTGGATTTGCACCCGCTGCAACGTTCTTCAATCCGCCTGTTACAATTGCTTGTGCTAAAACGGTAGCAGTAGTTGTTCCATCACCTGCAATATCAGCAGTTTTTGAAGCAACTTCTTTCAACAATTGCGCGCCCATGTTCTCCACAGGATCGCTCAATTCAATTTCTTTTGCTACAGTAACACCGTCCTTTGTAATTGCCGGTGAACCAAATTTTTTATCAATGATCACATTACGTCCTTTAGGACCTAATGTAACTTTTACAGCGTTTGCCAATTGATCAACGCCACGCTTCAGAGCGTCGCGAGCTTCTATATTAAATGTGATATCTTTTGCCATTTTGTTTTAATTAAATAATTAGATAATGTGATGATTAGATGATAGCGAAAATATCGCTCTCACGCATAATTAAAAGATCTTTTCCGTCAACTTGAATTTCGGTACCCGCGTACTTTCCATACAATACCATATCGCCAACTTTAACGGTCATTGGTTCTTCCGGTTTTCCGCTTCCTACTGCCACCACTTTTCCTCTTTGCGGTTTTTCTTTTGCAGTATCAGGAATAATGATCCCGCCTGCAGTTTTTGTTTCCGCAGCAGCCGGTTCTACCAGAACTCTATCTGCCAAAGGTTTTACGCTAATTTTTGCCATATTCTTCGAATTTTTAGTTTATAATTTGCGGGTACGAAGGTAGCATATTTAATGCCAATTGGGAACAAATAAGGCAATTCGGCCAAAATTTCCTTTATTTTTGCACTTTCCATTGGGGAAAACGCCAATCTGACACTTTTAATAATCCCTCTTTTTTTCACTATATTTACGTATGGGAATTTTGAAGAGACTTTGCCTTTTATGCCTGTGTTTCCCCTTCTTAACCAGCTGTTATTCGCAGGGTTCAGGAACCTCTATCGACGCTAATATCCCAGACAAATTAGCCGCTTATAGCACCCACACTATAGAAATTGTTGTGAAAAAGGGTGCTAATTCTAGCTTTTCTAAATACCAGTTGGACTGCCCTCCCAATGTGACCATGAAAGAGGGAATATCAAAAGATGGTAATTTTTCCTTTGAAAAACAGGTAGCTAAATATGTGTGGGTAGAAAGTCCAAAAACTGATGAATTTACAGTGACTATGATCATGGAAATTGGAAATGCTAGTGGACAAGCCATGTTTGAACATCGTTATTATTATATAGAAGGTGAAACGCGAAAAGAAATAGCCGACGGACCAATGCATGTTGAATTTACACCGGGTACTCCGCAAGATAAAACCATTGCCACAACAAAAACAGTTGAACCTGTAAAAACAAATACTGTTGCTTCAACACCAAGCATTACAAGTGTGCCGCAAAAAACAACTACGCCGGTAAATTACAACGATGATCCTCCTAAAAAAATTACCACAACAATTCAACCGGCAACTAATACCAACACAACTGTTCCTACAAACACGGTTAGCACAACACAACCAAACAGCAGCAATACAACGCCTGTTGGAATTGAGATCAAGGAATACAAAGTTCAAATTGGTTCTTTTGACGCAAAACCCAGCTTGAATAAATATTCCAACCTTGGTAAGCTAACTGTTATTGAAGAGAACGGTAAGTATAAATTACTGGTTGGTGCTTATTCTACCAAAGAAGAGGCCGTGAAAAAGATGGAAGAACTAAAAGGTCAAGGCCATCCGGGTTTTGTTGTGCTTCTGATCAACGGCGTAAAAGCAAAATGATCTCTTAGCGCGTAACACTTGCCACGGAGGCACTGTGGCTCAGAGTTACACGGAGATCTTCCGTGAAACTTTGTGCCTTCGCGTCTCCGTGGCAAAAAAGACCTTTCTGTTAATACCTTTATTTGACTGACTCTTATTTTTTCGTTTTATTTACATCAATGAAGAAGCTCGTTTTTATCTTATCGCTTGTTTGCGGAACAACATTGGCGCAAAACGAGTTTGATAAATACGGCCCCATGGGTTGCCAGGTTTACACCGATCTGGAAGAGGCTTTAAAAGCGAAAGGAAGAGTTTACAAGCTTGATCTCAATTTAAAGCCCATTACAAAAAAACAATATCCAAAGCTAAGCGAACTAAAAGATCTTTTGGCTTTACGGATGCGAGGCAATGGTGTTACAACCTATCCGGAAAATTTTAATAAGCTAGTGTACCTATCTTATTTCGCGTCATACGCTAATGCGCTAACAGCTTTCCCAACCAATCTCAAAACATTCTTTAATTTAGAATACCTCGAGCTTCAACATACAAAGATCGATAGCATTCCCGCGGAGATCGTTTATCTTCAGAAGCTACGCTCGTTCAAATTCGGAAATACGGACGATACGCTTAAAGTTGCAAATACGCTTAAGTACATCAAAAATCTCAAGGATATAAGTTTGGAGAATGTGATCATGGACAGTTTGCCAAAAGAGATCCTCAAAGTTCAATCTCTTACATTTTTATATTTAAGCAATACGAACACGCATTATCTCACAAAACACATGGATCGCTGGAAAAATTTAGAAGTATTGATCCTCGAGAATAATCCGATCACAAGTATTCCAAGCGAGATCTATATGGCAAAAAAATTACGTCTGATCTCTCTTAGAAATAACAAACTCACTACGATTCCTGAAACCATTAAAGAATTAAAAGAGTTAGCTCTACTTGATCTGCGTGGAAATCCGATAAGTCAGGAGGAAATAGAAAAATTAAAGGCTTTGATGCCCGATTGTCAAATTAAATTTTGATCAATTGCCCTAAGCGAAGGGTTGACGTTGGCTTCAGTTTATTTTTCTTACACAAAGCACCTACCGTTGTATGGTAACGCTTAGCAATGTATCCTAAAGTATCGCCTTGTTTGATCTTGTGCAATTTGCTGCCGGTCTTTTTCGCGTAAGCTAATTCTGCTTTTGTCAATCCAACATCACGGCGGTGACGACCTTTCAATGCACGAAGATCATACTTAGCAACCACGTCAGTCTTTCTCAAAACAAAACAATTATCTTTTAGAGATCCTTTGGTAAAATCAACAACGTCTTGCGCATCGATCGCTTGACCTAAATAACGTAATTCCCAATGTAAATGATCGCCTGTTGAACGCCCTGTGTTTCCGCCCAAACCAATGACCTCACCGGCTTTCACGATCTGACCGGGAGTTACATCCATTCGCGAAAGGTGACCATAAACAGTTTCTAAACCATTAGTGTGACGAACGATAATGCAATTTCCGTAACCGTGACAAACTTTTGCGATGCGAACCATTCCGTCAAATGCTGAAACAACGGTATCACCAGTAACTAAATCAATATCTGTTCCGTAATGCGGACGGCGCCTTCTCCAGCCATATTCACTTGTAACATTTCCCTTAAATGGAATTGAGAATGCTCCATCACCCGGGGCTACAAGATCAATTTCAACGCTATCAACTTTAAATGCTTCCTGAAAATTATAAGGATGAGCCATCGTGGTATCCCAACTTGCATAAAGATCATTACTCGGAAAAAGGAACAAAGCAGTATCAGCAGCTTCTTCTTCATCGTTGCAATCTTCAAGCTTTGCCAGGTTGTTGTTAACCGACGAAGTATCGTCCTTAGCTTTTGCTTTAGCCTTCTTGTCATCACCCGGTTTCTTTTCATCAAGAACCGAGGCCTGAAGCGAGGTTGATGTAAACGCTAGTAATGAGATGAAAATGAATATTTTATATAGCTTTTTCAAAAGGCTCTTTATCGAGTTTTGCAAAGATTATATTTTCTACGAAAAAATCAACTGTTAATTTACGTTTATGCCCCGTAAGTTATTAACAAGTATACGCAATAATTTGATAATTAGTTACATACAGAGACGTTAAATCTCTCTGTTTTTAACAAATTTGTCCCATTTCTCAAGCATTTCCTGCATATCAGGAGCCAGTTCGCTATCAAAGAACATTTTCTTTTTAGTGATAGGATGTTCAAAGCCAAGGGTTTTGGCGTGAAGGGCATGACGAGGCAAAATTTCGAAACAGTTTTGAATGAACTGCTTGTATTTGGCGGTATTGAGTCCTTTTAAAACTTTATCACCTCCGTATTCATTGTCGTTGAACAGCGGGTGACCAATATGTTGGAAGTGAACGCGGATCTGGTGCGTTCTTCCGGTTTCGAGTTTGCATTCAACTACCGTGATGTAGCCATAACGCTTAATTACTTTCCAATGCGTAACAGCATGTTTACCATGTTCGCTTCCTTCCGGAAAAACATCCATCACTTTTCGGTTCTTTAAATTCCTTCCCACATTTCCAACGATGGTTCCCGAATCTTCTTTCATATCGCCCCAACAAATGGCTACGTATTTGCGGTCAATATCCCGGTCATAGAATAACTTCGAAAGCAGAGTCATGCTTCGTTCCGTTTTGGCGATCAAAATTATTCCGCTGGTGTTTTTATCAATGCGATGTACAAGACCTACTCTATCCAATACAATATCTCCATCTAATTTTTGCGGGCGCGCCGGTAAATTTTTAAAATGATACATCAAGGCGTTCACCAACGTACCCGTATAATTTCCATATGCTGGATGAACAACCATTCCGGGCTTTTTATTAATGATAGCCAGATAATCGTCCTCAAATGTGATGTCGAGTGGGATATTTTCAGCAATAACTTCCGTAGTGCGTGGAGGAACACTCAATTGAATAGAGATCTCATCCAGTGGCTTTATCTTGTAGTTAGATTTTACCGGCTTTCCATTCACTAATACATTTCCCGAATCGCATCCATGTTGAATTTTTGTTCGCGTGGTGTGTGCAATGCGGGTCAGCAAAAATTTATCGATGCGCAACATCATTTGGCCTTTCTCGACCTTTATGTTGTGATGTTCGTAAAGTTGGGGGACATCCTCGCCGTCAAACGCATCTTCCAGTTCTTCATTCTCCAGCATAAGAACTAATGTTGAATGATGATCTTTTGACGATACTGAACTTTTCCTTGAGCGGAAAGTTGTAAAAGGTAAATTCCGTTACTGAATTCTTGAGTGGAAATATCATTTGAATTTCCGGTAGAGACCAATTTCCCTTCCATACTATAGATAGAATATTGAAATTCTTTTTCGCTCAAAATATGAATTTGATCGGAAGCGGGATTTGGATATACTTTAATGTTTGAGAACTGAAGTGAACCATGTTCTTCAACTCCAACCGGCGGATCAACTTTTTTTCCAAACACCGGACGAAACATTAACGATCCATAGTACGACGATTGGCTCCAACCATTTCCGGAATCATAATATAATTTTGAAGATGAGTTGTAATTCTTATCGAAGCCCACGGTGATGCCGGTTGCAACAAATTGTTGTAGGCCGATGTAATATGAACCGGAGCCCATCACAAACGGTGTATTGAATTTGTACTCGTAAAACACGTTATGTCCGGTTTGCGAATATTTCGGATACATAGAGTCAGACGTAAATAACTTATTGTTGGTTGGTCCACTTCCGCCATCAGTAAAAACATTGATCTTGAATTTATAGGATGCGGTAGCCGTATTTATTGAAGTAACCGGATCGAAGTAGATCCTAACCGAACGCAATGTATCCGGAGCATTCAGCACATATTTCACAGCCATTCGTCCGCCTGTACCTAACACATAATATCCGGTCTCACAATTTCCATCATCGTAAGCGAAATAATTTCTGAACGATTGCCGTTGCAAGACCGTATCATTTCCGAGATTAATATCTCCACCCTGGGCTTGCATGTAATGTTTAATGGTAAGATCAGTGCTATCTGTCATTACAGGAAATGTGTAAGACGTAGAAGGTGTTGAGTGCACGGTATAACTTTGCCAACCTCCGGGTTTAAATGGCGCCAAATTCGCAGCTCCGTAGGATAAGAAATTTAACTGAGTGTTAGCGGCATCGAATATGCGGTATTCATACGTCGTATTGATCGTAGATGTTCCATTGTAACGTATGAAATTGGAAAACTTGGTTCCCATTTCCGCATTTGGATTGGCATTATATTGATGCCATGGCATGGCACTGTAATTTCTTAAGAACGGAGAAGGCACATAGCCAATGGTAAGATCATTCCAGGCCGTATCGCCTTTCATACTGCGACCTTTGTCGAGATATACATAATCAATATTCCAATTATCGTAGTTCCCATTTCCACTAGCCTTGTTGCGGAAACGAAATTTAAATCCATCATGCAAATACGCGGTATCTTTTATCCAAATAAACACACGTTTAAAAATAGTATCCGCTCCATTTGGGTTTGCATTTCCTTTCAGTGCCCACACTTTGTTTGCCCAAACACTTTGACTTGGCTTGAACATATCTACCAGTAAAGAGTCCTGTGCTTCGGGCGAATCTCCGTTACCCGTTTGCTGATAATAAAAAATGAGCGCCACACTATCCGATGGTTGCAAAGTTTGCGAACCAACCGTAAGCAAGTTAATTGGCTGAGAAGTGAGCTCATCCGCCGCATCAGCATCAGTTGCTGTATAAACTTTTGATGGAAAATATGGAAAGCCGTTTTTATTCAAACCGTCAAACGTAGCAACACCAATAGAAAGAGGCGTTCGGGCCATACCGGTATTTACATAAACCGAAGAATCCAACCAAAAGGCGTTTGACGGATATGCAGACTTAGTAGCGTAATAAAAATCATCGAAAAATGGTAAACTCAAACTTCCGGTAGTTGTTTTTGCAGCCTGGGTGTTTTCTAACGTATTCTTCCCAGCATACATTAAATGCGCGTTACCATGCATAGGACGCAAACCTTCCTGGGCAGATAACTTTACTGCCAACAAAATTAAAAGGCTTAATGTACTATATACGCGTTTACTCATTGTCTCCATTATTAAAGTTCAGCTCTTGCTGAACCGCGCTACTATCCGAACTGATGGCTCCGTAAGATTCCCTTACTCCCACTACCAAACTGATCTTACTTCCTTTCTTTACCATTTGCCCCGGCTCAATTGGCTTTCCCTCAAACAACTGCTCTATCACGCATCCGTTACAATCCGCGGCTTTGGTGGTTACTGATCCCATTTTTAAACCGTAACTAATGATCATTTGTTTTGCCTGGCGTTCGCTCCTATCCTTCAACTTCGGCATTTCTATTTGTGGCGCCACCATACTGGTAACGTACAGGTATATATTCCTATTGTGCTTTACCTTACTTTTTGGGGCCGGATCCTGCTTAATAACCCTACCCGGCTCGCGGGTAGGATCAAAAAGTGAATCGATGATCAAATAATTAACGCCTTTATCCTTTATAAATCCATTTAACTCTACCACCCGCTTCTCACTAAAATCCGGAACCTCCACAAACTCCCCATGATCGGTATAGGCCGACAGGTATTTTACCCAACAAAACAGAACTAGAAGAACCGACACCACGGCCAACCCGAAGTGTAAAAGGAATTGTTTGGTCTTTATGAACGCGAAAATGTCTTTCATTTACAGATGGGCTAAATTAATGAATTTTTTGGGATCGGACTTATGCAAATGTCGCTTATTTTGCATCGTAACAGAGTGCCAATTATGGTTAACAAAATGTAACAAGTATTAAATCAACCGTTTTATACGAGATAACAAAAAACCTATACCTTTAATCTAAATTTCCAACCTATTATGTTGCTAACAAAAATCAAATGGATGGCCATTGGTGTGGCCGTAACTGCTGCTGGTGTGTTTGTATTTAACCACCGCGATGCTTTCAAAAGCAATTCCTCTACTAATGGCGTGTACAAAAAGATCAACCCCGAATTCGCCAGCTACATTAGCGCATTTACTACAGGCTATGTTTCCACGGGAACAACCATCAAAGTAAAACTCAGCAATGAGTTTGGTAACACAATGCAATTAAATACACCGGTCAAGGAAAAGTATTTTTCTTTCGAACCAAGTATTGAAGGAGAAACAGTTTGGAAAGATGGACAGACCATTGAATTCAAACCAAAGGAGCGACTCAAGCCGGGGCAATTGTACAAAGCAACATTCCATTTAAATACATTGGTGGAGGTAAAAAAAGAATTGCAGGATTTTGAATTTCAATTTGAAACCATTAAACAATCGGTTCAATTGGCTGTAAATGATCTTAAGACCTACAACTCTAACGATTTTAATTATTACAGTTTAACCGGAAATGTTTCTACGGCGGATTTCGCCGATGCAGAAACCATTGAAAAACTATTGATCACCAAATTAGGGAACGCTGCGGTTAAACCTAAATGGCAACATAACGATAAAGGAACGGATCACAAGTTTTTAATTGATAGTATTGAACGGCCGAATACGGGTTACAGCAATTTGACATTTAATATAGATGCAAAAGCACTGAACCTCGACGTAAAACTAGAGAAGAATTTTGAAATTCCTAAAAAAGGAGAATTCAAATTGCTCGATACAAAAGTGGTGAATGATAATGAGCAGTATGTGCTATTAAATTATTCTAATCCGGTAGACGGAAGTCAATCTTTGGAAGGCCTGATCGATCTTGGCGGATTTAAAGACATCAAGTTCATCATCAGCAACAATCAGGTTTTAATTTACCCGAACGAATTCAAAACCGGAGCATACACTTTAAAAATTGAAGGTGGCGTTCGTGATACCAAAGGAAACCGCATTGAGAAATCAAGCGAACACAATATTGTATTTACCGAGGTAAAACCTGCGGTAAGATTTTTGGGCGAAGGAAACATCTTGCCCTCATCTAATAACTTAAGTATTCCTTTTGAGAGCGTGAATTTACGCGCGGTGGATGTGAAAATTGTGAAGATATACGAGAACAACGTGTTACAATTCCTACAAAACAATCCATTGGACGGCGGAAATAATTTGGCGCAAGTTGGAAAGAAGGTTGTTGAGAAACGCATTAACCTTGGAGTTACAAACCCAGCGGACTATAGCGTTTGGAAAAAATTCTCACTGGATATTTCCTCATTAATAAAATCTGAACCGGGAGCAATTTACCGTGTTTTCTTAAGTTTCAAAAAATCGTATTCAACGTATCCTTGTTTAGGAAATAGTGACGATGAAAAATTTGAAATGGAGGAGATCAAACAAGAGGAAGAAGATGACAACGTTTCTTTCTACGGTTATTACTACGACGATTACTATTATAATAGTTACGAATACGAAGAAGGCGAAGATTACAATTGGAGCGATAGAGATAACCCTTGTAAAGGCGCTTACTACCGTCAGTACGAAAGAACAGTTGCTCGTAATATCTTAGCTTCTGATCTTGGTTTAACGCTTAAAAAAGGAAACGACGGAAGTTTATTTGTTGTAGCAAATGATCTGATCACTACAAATCCAATGGCTGACGTAACCATTGAAGCTTATGATTATCAAAAACAATTAATCGCGTCTGAAAAAACAAATGGCGATGGACAATTATTCATGCAACCAAAACAAAAGGTTTATTTTATTGTTGCGAAAAAAGAAAATCAACGCGCTTATTTACGTTTGGATGATGGCGCAACTTTACCTTTGAGTTTATATGACGTTTCCGGCGAAGCGATCAAAAAAGGCATCAAAGGATTTATTTATGGCGAACGCGGCGTTTGGCGTCCGGGTGATTCTTTATTCCTGAACTTTATCTTAGAAGATAAATTAGGGAATATTCCGCAAAACCATCCTGTTGTATTTGAATTGACCAATCCTCAGGGACAAATCACAAAACGTTTGTTCAGCAATAAGAGCGTAGATGGATTCTATAATTTCTCTACTGTTACAGATAAAAACGCTCCAACGGGTTTATGGAATGCTGAAGTAAAAATTGGAAGTATAAAATTCAATAAGAGTATTCGTATTGAAACCATAATGCCAAACCGCTTGAAATTACAAGTGGACGTTGGCGATAACAAATTGATCTGTGCGCAAGACAAAAACATTTTGGCTGTTCACGCGAACTGGTTAACCGGCGCTGTAGTTCACAATTTACCCGTGAATGTACAAGTATCTTTAAGTTCAGATTATACTGAGTTCCCAAAATTCAAAGGATACACCTTTGATGATGCGACCTTAAGATATGAAGCGCAAAATATCACCGTGTTGGATGATAAATTAGACGACAAAGGAGATATCAGTCTGCCGTTGAATGTAGATGTACAAACAAACGCACCGGGTTTCTTAAAAGCAAACTTTACAACTCGCGTTTACGAACAAGGCGGTGCGTTTAGCGTTGATCGTTTCTCGGTTCCTTATTCTCCGTATGAATATTATACTGGCGTAAAAACACCTGATGGAGAAAAGAACACGGGGATTCTTTACACCGGTAAAGATCATTACATCCAAATTGCCACTTGCGACTTCAAAGGAAATGCAACCTCCCGTGGTAATCTGAAATTTGAGATGTATAAATTAGAATGGCGCTGGTGGTGGGATCAATACAACGATGAAGTGGCAAACTTCGCGAGTGACGAATACCATAGATCCGTTCAAACAGAAGTTGTGCAAACTAAAAACGGTTACGCAAAAGTAAAAGTGAATGTAAAAGAAAATGATTGGGGTCGTTATTTAATTAAGGTAACCGATCTTGATGGCGGACATTCAACCTCAATTGTCACCTATTTTGACTGGCCTAATTGGATGGAGCGTGATGGTGGAAGTGATAACAAAATCATTTCGAACATGCTAAACTTTACAACCGACAAAACTTCTTACAAAACAAAAGACGAAGTAACGGTAACTATTCCTACTCCGGAAAAATGTCGCGCTTTAGTGACCATCGAAAACGGAAGTCGCGTGTTAGAGGCAAACTGGATTGAAACAGAAAAAGGAACAACCAAATATAAATTCAAGGTAAAACCGGAGATGGCTCCGAATGTGTACGTGCATGTTTCTTTAATGCAACCACATTCACGCGCCAACGATCTTCCAATTCGTTTGTATGGTGTTGTGCCAATTAATATTGATGATCCGGAAACACATTTGAAACCGGTGATAGAAATGCCAAATGAGTTAATGCCTGAACAGGAAGTAACTATTAAAGTAAAAGAGCAGAATGAAAAAGAAATGGCGTTTACCATTGCAGTAGTTGATGAAGGATTATTGGATATCACACGGTTCAAAACACCGAATCCTTGGAATACATTCTATTCAAAAGAAGCATTGGGTGTAAAAACATGGGATGTTTACGATAATGTGATCGGCGCGTTTGGTGCGGAGTTAGAAAGAGTTTTAAGCATTGGTGGTGATGGTAGCGAAGTTGGGGACGATGGGGCAAAGGCAAATCGCTTTAAACCAATGGTAAGATTCTTTGGTCCTTTCCATGTTGACAAAGGCGATGACAAAGTGATCAAATTCAAAATGCCAATGTATGTTGGCTCTGTTCGTACGATGGTAATTGCCGGAGAAAAAGGCGCCTACGGTTGGGCAGAAAAAACGACGCCGGTAAAAGCGCCGTTGATGGTATTGGGAACCTTACCTCGCGTTCTGAGTGTAACTGAAGAAGTAAAATTACCGATTAGCGTATTTGGCGGAACAAAACCGGTTGGCGCAACTTCAATTAAAATAGAAACAAACGACTTCTTACAGGTTGTTGGTGGTTCTTCTAAAAACGTGAACATTGGTAAGGACGATGAGAAACTAGTAGCGTTCGATCTTAAAGTGAAGAACAAAACCGGAATTGCTAAAGTGAAAATCACTGCAACCGGTGGCGGACACACTGCCAATTACGAAATGGAATTAGATGTTCGTAATCCAAATCCATATCAAACCACGGTAAAAGATATGTGGGTTGATGGTGGAAAATCGGTGAGCGAAAATATCAACGCTGTTGGATTAGCAGGAACAAATAGCGGCGTGTTGGAACTATCAACCATTCCTCCAATTAACTTAGAAGAGCGTTTGCAATATTTGATCACCTACCCTCACGGCTGTATTGAACAAACAACCTCGCAAACATTTGCGCAATTATATTTGACAGACATAATGGATCTTAGTCCTGAGCGCGAGACTGCGGTTGAGAACAATATCAAATATGGTATCAATGAAATTCGCAAGTTCCAATTATCAAACGGAGCCATGGCTTATTGGCAAGGATTGACCGAACCAAATGATTGGGGAACAACGTATGCCGGACATTTCTTGGTGCTTGCTGAGAAAAAAGGATATACGCTTCCTGCAGGTATGAAAAAAGATTGGGTAAGCTATCAGCAAAGCGTAGCGCAAAATTTTGAGATCAGTAAAAATAAATATTACACAAATGATATGAGCCAGGCTTATCGCTTGTATGTTCTTGCATTAGCCGGACAACCTGCTATGAGCGCCATGAATCGTTTGCGCGAGTATAATGGTTTAACTAATGAAGCGCGTTGGTTGTTGGCCAGTGCATATGCTCAAGTAGGACAAATTGATGAAGCCGAAAAACTAATTGCGAAAGCCAGCACTTCGGTTGCGCAGTACCGTGTGAATTATTATACGTATGGATCTTCTGAACGTGACGAAGCTATGATCCTGGATGCATTGTGTAATATGAACAAAAAACAACAAGCTTTTGTTCAATTGAAAAAAGTGTCTTCTTACTTGTCTTCAAAAGGATGGTACAGCACACAAACAACCGCTTTTGGTTTAGTGTCTGTAGCCAACTTTATTAAGAAGTTTGGTGGCTCATCGGCTATGCAAGCGGACGTTACTTTGAACGGAAAAGCCATTAGCTTAAAGGGCAATAGCGCTATCTCGCAAATTCCAATTGATTTCAAGAGCGGAAAAGGCGGCAACTTTAAAATTGTGAATAATGGAAAAGGTATGTTGTATGTTCGCTTGATCAACCGCGGCAAACCACCAATTGGCGATGAAGTGGAAGCAAATGAGAACATCAGTGTAAGTGCGGTTTACAAAGACATGAACGGCGCGGTGATCAGTCCGGAAGAATTAGGACAAAGTACCAACTTTATGTTATCAGTAACGGTTTCCAATTTAGGATTGGTTGGCGATGTGAAGAACTTAGCCTTGATGAATTACATTCCGAGTGGTTGGGAAATTCATAACGCTCGAATGGATGATAATGAAGCCGCATTGAAAAATAGCGATTACACTTATCAGGACATTAAAGACGACCGCGTAATGACCTATTTCGACTTGAATCAAAACCAAACTAAGACCTTTAACTTAATGCTGAATGCTAGCTACGAAGGCAAATTCTATTTACCGGCGGTAAATGTGGAAGCCATGTACGACAACAGCATTTTTGCGAGAACGAAGGGGCAATGGATCAGAGTTGTGAAGCAGGTGGATGACCAAACTGCGCAGAAATAATTAGCTAAACCCGCCGCGTAAAGAACGGCGGGTTTTATTTTAAGTAAAACATGATCATAGGTGTAGCAGGCCCCTACTCGGCCATAACAGAAAGTCAAAGACAAAAGAATCTTGACGCAATGAATATCGCAGCTGCTAAATTATTAGAGATGGGACATATTCCTTTAATTGGCGTTAATGCAGCCTTGCCAATTGTTTCTAAAGCAAACCTTAAAGACAATTACAAAGGAATTATGGATATTTCTCTAGCTGTAATAGACAAATGCGAGGCATTACTACTTTTAGCTGAGAGTCCGGGTGCAAACAAAGAAAGGGATCTTGTTTTAGCAAAAGGCTTGCCGGTTTATTACAATTTAAAAGATGTCCCTCTTCCGTAAACCATTATACAAAACCCCGCTTGTAACGTTCATCCTCCTATTCTTTTTTTCGTTCCATTCTAAAGAGGAGAATATATTAAGTTACATCGCGGATACAAAAACACAGAACATTCAGTTATTCTGGAAAAATGACACCGGCCATATCGGAAGCATCAAAAACTTAAAAACACTTATTGAACACAAAAAACAAGAACTTGTTTTTGCGATGAATGGCGGAATGTACATGGAAGATCGATCTCCTTTAGGATTATTTATCCAGGATCATAAACTCATTAAAAAATTAAATACTACGAAAGGCACAAGTGATAATTTTCATATGGATCCTAACGGAGTGTTTTATTTGACAGATAAAAACGAGGCTGTCGTTTGCAAAACTTCCGCTTTCAAACTCTCCGATAAAATAAAATACGCAACTCAATCAGGCCCCATGTTAGTGATAGACGGAAAGATCCACCCTACGTTTAAAGAAGGCTCTTCCAATTTAAATATTCGTAACGGCGTTGGAATTCTTCCCAATGGAAAAGTGTTATTTGCCATGTCGAAGAATGTGATCAATTTCTATGATTTCGCAAAGTATTTTAAAGACCAGGGCTGCAAGAACGCTCTGTATTTGGATGGATTTGTCTCTCGAACTTATTTGCCTGAGCAAGACTGGAAACAACTAGATGGGAATTTTGGGGTGATCATTGGGATTACTGTTCCAAAAAAGTAGTCTTAGCAGAACAAATTATCTTTTCAAGGCAAATTTTTCCTATAAATTGGTTAAAAACATCAAATTGCAAGTGAGTGCTTAGATCCATTTTTCCAGGGAACATAATTGTATAATATTTTAGGATGCATAAGACTCTTCAAAGTTAGATTAAAACATAAAATTATATAAACGCAAAAAGCCCCACATTACTGTGAGGCTTTTGCTTCTTTAAAATTGGCATCGACATACTCTCCCGGGCTTTAGGCCAAGTACCATCTGCGCAGGCGGGCTTAACTTCTCTGTTCGGAATGGGAAGAGGTGATCCCCGCCGCAATAGACGCCATAAAGGGATTAGATAATTATGAATGTTGAGTGATGAATTAAGAAATTCATTATTCAACATTTACAATTTATCATTTAAAACAAATTGAAAAAAGACACGAGTAGCATGTGTTGCTACACAATAGAAAGCTTACGGATAATTAGTACTACTCGACTTTGCCATTACTGACTTTACATCTATAGCCTATCAACGTGGTCATCTTCCACGATCCTTATAAAGAAAACTTATCTTGAGGTGAGTTTCGCACTTAGATGCTTTCAGCGCTTATCTCATCCGAACATGGCTACCCTGCGGTGCAGATTAGCTCCACAACAGGTATACCAGCGGTTCGTCCGACTCGGTCCTCTCGTACTAGAGTCAGCGCCCCTCAATTTTCTAACGCCCACAACAGATAGGGACCGAACTGTCTCACGACGTTCTGAACCCAGCTCGCGTGCCACTTTAATCGGCGAACAGCCGAACCCTTGGGACCTTCTCCAGCCCCAGGATGTGACGAGCCGACATCGAGGTGCCAAACCCCCCCGTCGATGTGAGCTCTTGGGAGGGATCAGCCTGTTATCCCCAGCGTACCTTTTATCCTATGAGCGATGGCCCTTCCATGCGGAACCACCGGATCACTATATCCGTCTTTCGACCCTGCTTGGCTTGTCGGCCTCACAGTCAAGCTCGTTTATGCTATTACACTCTGAAGTACGGTTACCAAGCGTACTGAACGAACCTTTGAAAGCCTCCGATACCCTTTCGGAGGCGACCACCCCAGTCAAACTACCCATCAAACAATGTCCTCTTTTGCAAGAGTTAGACTCCAAATAAGTAAAGGCTGGTATTTCAACGTTGGCTCCACCATGGCTAGCGCCACAGCTTCAAAGCCTCCCAGCTATCCTACACATCACTTACCCGAAATCAATGTTAAACTATAGTAAAGGTGCATGGGGTCTTTCCGTCCCGTTGCGGGTAATCAGCGTCTTCACTGATACCACAATTTCACCGAGCTCGTGGCTGAGACAGAGCGGAGATCGTTACACCATTCGTGCAGGTCGGAACTTACCCGACAAGGAATTTCGCTACCTTAGGACCGTTATAGTTACGGCCGCCGTTTACTGGGGCTTCAATTCAAAGCTTTGTCTTGCGACTAACCTCTCCTTTTAACCTTCCAGCACCGGGCAGGTGTCAGGCCTTATACTTCAACTTTCGTTTTCGCAAAGCCCTGTGTTTTTGTTAAACAGTCGCCACCGCCATTTCTCTGCGACCCATCTTGCGATGGGTACCCCTTTTCCCGAAGTTACGGGGTTAATTTGCCTAGTTCCTTAGCCACGGATCACTCGAGCGCCTTAGTATCTTCTACTTGACTACCTGTGTCGGTTTGCGGTACGGGTTGTACTCACCTGAAGCTTAGAAGATTTTCTCGGAAACATACTTGGATGCTTATCCCCTTGTCTGACGACTCAGGGTACTATCACCTTTCAGACCTCTGGCGGATTTGCCAACCAAAGGTAACCCTACGGGCTTTAACGTACTATTCTGTCAGTACGCCGCATTTACGTTTTTTCGTCTCTCCATCGCAGTGGTACAAGTACTGGAATATTAACCAGTTGTCCATCGATTACGCCCTTCGGCTTCACCTTAGGCCCCGACTAACCCTGAACCGATTATCGTTGTTCAGGAAACCTTAGTCTATCGGCGGAAGTGTTTCTCGCACTTCTTATCGTTACTTATGCCTACATTTGCTTTTCTAACCGCTCCAGTAGTGCTCACGCGACTCCTTCAACGCTGTTAGAATGCTCCCCTACCAGATAACACTTGACGTGTTAAATTCATAGCTTCGGTACTATACTTGATGCCCGAGTATCATCCACGCCCAACCGCTCGACCAGTGAGCTGTTACGCACTCTTTAAATGAATGGCTGCTTCCAAGCAAACATCCTGGCTGTCAGTGCAGTCGGACCACGTTATATCAACTTAGTATAGATTTTGGGACCTTAGCTGATGATCTGAGTTCTCCCTCTCTCGTCGACGGGCCTTAGCACCCGCCGGCTCACTGCAGAGTATATTTAATAGCATTCGGAGTTTGTCAGGACTTGGTAGCAATCGCTTGCCCCGCATCCAATCAGTAGCTCTACCTCTATTAAACTTTACCTCTACGCTGCCCCTAAAGGCATTTCGGGGAGTACGAGCTATTTCCCAGTTTGATTAGCCTTTCACCCCTACCCACAGCTCATCCGAAAGCTTTTCAACGCTTACCAGTTCGGACCTCCAGAGAGTGTTACCTCTCCTTCATCCTGGCCATGGGTAGATCACAAGGTTTCGCGTCTAGCTCAACTGACTCAATCGCCCTATTCAGACTCGCTTTCGCTTCGGTTCACACCCCTTAAGGGTTTAACCTTGCCAGTTAAGACTAACTCGTAGGCTCATTATGCAAAAGGCACGCTGTCACCACACGTAGTGGCTCCAACCGCTTGTAAGCGCATGGTTTCAGGTTCTATTTCACTCCGCTGTTCGCGGTTCTTTTCACCTTTCCTTCACAGTACTAGTTCACTATCGGTGTCTTAGGAGTATTTAGCCTTACCAGATGGTGCTGGCAGATTCCTACAGGGCGTCTCCGACCCCGCAGTACTCAGGATACTACTAGGTATAAATTAGATGTCGTATACGGGACTATCACCCGCTATGGTCGGCCTTTCCAAACCTGTTCTACTACCTAACTTAAGTCCACATTGTAGTCCTACAACCCCGAGCTAACCTTAATTAACTCGGTTTGGGCTAATGCGCGTTCGCTCGCCACTACTTGCGCAATCATTAAATTATTTTCTTCTCCTGCTCCTACTTAGATGTTTCAGTTCAGAGCGTTTGCAATCCTTGCGGATTGACTAGCCTTCAGCTAGCCGGGTTGCCCCATTCAGAAATCTTGGGATCAAAGTGTATTTGCCACTCCCCCAAGCTTATCGCAGCTTATCACGTCTTTCGTCGCCTCTAAGACCCAAGGCATCCTCCATGCGCCCTTATTTACTTTCTTTTATTGTGCATCGAAGCACTGATATAAACGCTTTTGCTCGTTTATACCTAAAATTTAATTGGATCGAAATCCAAAATTAAATTTAGAAGATTCGCATCTTCTAATTTCTGTTTACAAGATATATTTCATTCTTGTCTGTTGTTAGCAATACCACTATGAATTACTTCATAATGTTTTGCTCTCGTGTCTTTATCAATATGTCAAAGAACTTATTCTCAGGTTTTACCCTGAAGTTTGTGGAGAATAACGGATTCGAACCGTTGACCCCCTGCGTGCAAGGCAGGTGCTCTAGCCAGCTGAGCTAATCCCCCAAACCGTGTAGTCCCGAGCGGAGTTGAACCGCTGACCTCTACATTATCAGTGTAGCGCTCTAACCAACTGAGCTACGGGACTGTCTTTTCTCTTGGAGAGTCGATCATGATCTACGAATTTTATTTCTCAATCTTTAATCGTCAATCCTTAGAAAATCGCAATCCTTTTCTCTGTCGTTAAGCCCTACCCCAATTGGTGGGAATTAATTTCAGTTTCTCTTTTTCTTAATACAAGAAAAAAATCTCCTTTAAGAATAAGTTATGATAAACCAAAGTAGCAAATCTCTTTTTCAATACCGAGATATGTAAATTATACTCTATTGCCGTTGCGTCTCTAAATAAATAGAAAAGGTCAAAGGACATCTCCAGAAAGGAGGTGTTCCAGCCGCACCTTCCGGTACGGCTACCTTGTTACGACTTAGCCCCAATCACCGGTTTTACCCTAGGCGGCGCCTTGCGGCAACCGACTTTAGATACTCCCAGCTTTCATGGCTTGACGGGCGGTGTGTACAAGGCCCGGGAACGTATTCACCGCGCCATTGCTGATGCGCGATTACTAGCGAATCCAGCTTCATGAGGTCGAGTTGCAGACCTCAATCCGAACTGAGACTATTTTTGAAGATTAGCATCATATTACTATGTAGCTGCCCTCTGTAATAGCCATTGTAGCACGTGTGTAGCCCAGGACGTAAGGGCCGTGATGACTTGACGTCATCCCCACCTTCCTCACCGCTTGCGCGGGCAGTTCCATTAGAGTCCTCAACTAAATGTTAGCAACTAATGGTAGGGGTTGCGCTCGTTGCGGGACTTAACCCAACACCTCACGGCACGAGCTGACGACAGCCATGCAGCACCTAGTTTTGTGCCCTTGCGGGAAGATTCCTTTCAGAATCGGTCACTAACTTTCAAGCCCTGGTAAGGTTCCTCGCGTATCATCGAATTAAACCACATGCTCCTCCGCTTGTGCGGGCCCCCGTCAATTCCTTTGAGTTTCACCGTTGCCGGCGTACTCCCCAGGTGGATTACTTATCGCTTTCGCTAAGCCACTAAAAGTTGCCTTCTAGCAGCGAGTAATCATCGTTTACAGTGCGGACTACCAGGGTATCTAATCCTGTTTGATCCCCGCACTTTCGAGCCTCAGTGTCAGTTATAGTTTTGTGAGCTGCCTTCGCAATCGGTGTTCTATGACATCTCTAAGTATTTCACCACTACATGTCATATTCCGCCCACAGCAACTATACTCAAGTCCTACAGTATCAATGGCAGTTTCGCAGTTAAGCTGCGAGATTTCACCACTGACTTATAAGACCACCTACGCTCCCTTTAAACCCAATGAATCCGGATAACGCTTGCATCCTTCGTCTTACCGCGGCTGCTGGCACGAAGTTAGCCGATGCTTATTCTCACCATACTATCAGCCCCTTATACATAAGGGGGTTTTCTCCGGTGTAAAAGCAGTTTACAACCCATAGGGCCGTCTTCCTGCACGCGGCATGGCTGGATCAGCCTTGCGGCCATTGTCCAATATTCCTTACTGCTGCCTCCCGTAGGAGTCGGATCCGTGTCTCAGTATCCGTGTGGGGGTTAATCCTCTCAGATCCCCTACTGATCGTAGTCTTGGTGAGCCGTTACCTCACCAACAAACTAATCAGGCGCATACTCATCTATAACCGTCGGAACTTTCAAGAGAAGAAGATGCCTTCTTCGCTGTTATGGGGTATTAATCCGGATTTCTCCGGGCTATCCCCCAGTTAAAGGTAGATTGTATACGTGTTACGCACCCGTGCGCCGGTCGTCAGCATGTATTGCTACACCTGTTACCCCTCGACTTGCATGTATTAGGCCTGCCGCTAGCGTTCATCCTGAGCCAGGATCAAACTCTCCGTTGTAAAAATTGTTTGATTCCTTAATTTTCATCTTAAGGTGAATGTCTGTAATGAACATCCTTTGACGAGCTCAAGAGCTTTAGTTTAATTCTCAATATTAATCGAGAAACTTGCTATCTTTTGGTTATCAATATTTTTTCAATGAACGTGTTCAATATTTCTTAAGTTTCCTATCAGTTACTCTCGGTCTTCAATCTCACATATCTAACCGGTTTCCCCTGATGTCTACTCCTTTTTCAATACTCTTTAGAACGCTCCTTTTTAATGTTTCCAATAAATCGGGGTGCAAAAATACATACTTAATTTTTACTTACCAAACTTTTTAAAGATTTTTTTAAATTTTCTTCAAAACTTTTAGTGTTCTAACCCTAAAACTCAATGAACGATGCTTTTTTTAGGGACGGCAAAGATAGATACTCTTTTCTTTCCCCGCAAACTTATTTATCCTTAAATCGTGTTAAACCCTGAGTTTTAACCCAATAAACTTCTCACTTAAACCGTTCTAACTCAATGGCAGAGCGCTTCCCGCGCTTTTTACCTCAAAATCGCGCAAAATTAGACTCCCAACACCCTATTTTTTATTTAGCTTTACAAACCCCTATGAAGAAAGTGCTGATCCTTACATATTACTGGCCGCCAAGCGGGGGTGCCGGGGTACAACGCTGGCTTAAATTTGTAAAGTATTTACAGGAATATAATTGGGAACCAATAGTTTACACTGCCGAAAACGGCGAGATGCCAGAGATCGATCAAAGCCTGGAAAAAGACGTTCCCAAAAACATCCGTATTTTAAAAACGCCGATCTGGGAGCCTTATAGCGCTTATAAAGCATTAATAGGTCAGAAAAAAGACCAGAAAATTAACGCTGCATTCTTAAATGAGAAAAAAAAGCAAGGCATCATGGCAAAATTTGCAGTTTGGGTGCGTGGAAATTTCTTTATTCCGGATGCACGCAAGTTTTGGATCAAACCATCTATTAAATACCTCAATACGTATCTCGAAAAAAACAGGATCGACGCTATAATTAGCAGTGGTCCTCCACACAGCATGCATTTAATTGCAAAAGGCCTAAAACAAAAACATCCGCATATTAAATGGATAGCCGATTTTCGAGATCCTTGGACCAATATTGATTTTTACAAAGACCTAAGGCTCTCTTCATGGGCAGATAATAAACACAAACGCCTAGAGAAAGAAGTATTAAATGAGTGCGATTCGGTAATTAGCGTTGGGCATTTAATGAGCGATGAATTAGCAACATTAATTGGCACGCAAAAAGAAAAATTCCATACGATTACCAATGGCTACGACGAAGAAGATCTTTCAAAAACAAAACTAGAGAAGGATAAAAAATTTAGCATCGCGCATATTGGCACATTGGTGAAATCACGTAATCCAAAAGCACTTTGGAAAGTGTTAAGTGAATTAGTGAAAGAAGACGAAGCATTTAAAAACGCTTTAGAAATAAAATTGGTTGGTAAATTAGATATCGCCGTAAAAGAAAGTATTGAAGAACACGGATTATCATCTTACGTAAATAAAATAGATTATCTGCCACATGATAAAGTTATTGCCGAACAGCAACGCAGCCGCGTGAATTTATTATTGGTGAACCAAACACCAAACGCTAAAAGTATTTTAACGGGTAAATTCTTTGAGTATTTATCGGCCGGAGCGCCAATATTAGCAATTGGTCCCACCGACGGAGAAGTGGCCAAAATTTTAAATGAGACCAAGGCCGGAAAGATCAGCGATTTTAATGATACACATTCTCTTAAAGAGAATGTGTACGAGCAGTTTAAAGACCAACATTTAACGCGAAACGAAGAAGAAATAAAGAAGTATTCGCGAAAAAATTTAACGAAAAAGCTGGCCAATGTCTTAAATGACTTGACAAAGGCATAGTGAATAGACTACATTTGTAATAATTACAAGAATAGAATATGGGACGAATTTTTGAAAAACGAAAAGCAACAATGTTCAAACGCTACGCCAAAATGGCCAAAGCGTTTACTAAAATAGGAAGAGAAATTGCAATGTCGGTTAAAGCCGGCGGACCAAACCCTGATACTAACGCGCGTTTGCGTATGATCATACAAAACGCTAAGGCTGTAAACATGCCAAAAGCAAACGTGGATGGCGCCATTAAACGTGCCAGTGAAAAGGATTCGAGCAATTACGAAACTGTAGTGTACGAAGGATACGCACCACATGGCGTTCCTGTACTTGTAGAATGTACAACAAACAATCCTACGCGTACAGTTGCAAGTGTGCGCATGTATTTTTCCCGTGCCGAAGGCGCGCTTGGAACAAATGGATCAGTAAGTTTTATGTTCGAACATAAAGTAATGTTCAAAATTGACGCTACCGGATTAAATAAAGATGATCTTGAGTTAGAATTGATAGATTTTGGCTTGGAAGAGATCAATCACGACGAAGAAAACAATCATTTTATCATTCAAACTTCTTTTACCGACTTTGGAAATATGCAAAGCGCGCTTGAAGAACGAAAAATAAACGTGATCGAATCAAGTAAGATATATGTTCCAACCGCGTTTAAAGAATTATCGGCTGAGCAAGAAAAAGATGTAATGGCCATGATCGAAAAAATGGAAGAGGACGATGACATTGAAGCAGTTTACCATAACATCGCTTAATTTTACTTGGAGAAACGATGGAACATACCCGACCTTAAAAAAGGCAGCGCAGATATTTCTAAGATCCAGGAGATCTTAAAAGTTGATCGCGTTGTTGCTGCCCTACTTTACCAAAGAAACTTAAAGGAATACGAAGAGATAAAAATATTTTTTCGTCCTGAATTAAGCCAATTACACGATCCCTTTTTAATGAAAGGAATGGATGTTGCGATCGCTCGCATAGATAAAGCCATTTCAAATAAAGAGAAAATTCTTATTTACGGTGATTATGATGTAGATGGAACAACTGCAGTAAGTGTGGTGTATAGTTTCTTTAGAACACACACCGATCAAATTGCGTATTACATTCCGGATCGTTACGCCGAAGGTTATGGAATTTCATTTAAAGGAATTGATTTTGCGCAAGAAAATGGTTTTTCATTGATCATTGCTTTAGATTGCGGAATAAAAGCGGTTGACAAAGTTGATTACGCTAACGAAAAGAAAATTGATTTCATTATTTGTGACCATCACTTGCCCGGAGAAGTTATTCCGCGAGCAGTTGCGGTATTAGATCCAAAACAAAGTGATTGTAATTATCCTTATAAAGAATTAGCAGGCGCAGGTATTGGTTTTAAATTGATCCAAGCCTACAGTATTAAAAATAAACTAGATCCTAAATTCTGCTACAAATACCTTGACCTTGTTGTTACAAGTATTGCTGCGGATATTGTTCCCATTACCGGAGAAAATCGTGTGCTGGCGCATTTTGGTTTAGAGAAAATGAATTCTGATCCTTGTGCGGGTTTGAAAGCATTATTAAATATGAATCAATTGGCGCGAGAAATTACCATTACTAACTTGGTATTTGCTTTGAGTCCGCGCATTAATGCTGCAGGGCGCATTAAACAAGGAAGTGCCGCGGTTGAATTATTGGTGTGCGAAGATGAGAACAAAGCAAATGAATTAGCATTGGCTATAAACGATACAAATACTCAGCGTAAAGATCTTGATCTTGGAACAACAACGGAGGCTCTCACCATTTTAGAAAATGATCCCGTTAGTCAATTTAAAAAAACAACCGTATTGTTCAGCAATAATTGGCATAAAGGTGTTGTTGGAATTGTGGCATCGCGATTGATAGAGCGCTATTATAAACCAACTATAATTCTTACCGAAAGCGATGGTAAAGCCACGGGCAGTGCACGTAGCGTAAGAGACTATGACATTTATAGTGCTATTGAAAAATGCGCTGATCTTTTGGAACAATTTGGCGGACATAAATTCGCTGCCGGTTTGACCATGAAAAAAGAGAACGTGAACGATTTTATTGCACGTTTTGAAGATGTGGTGAGTAAATCTATTAAAGATGATCAACTTATTCCCCAAATACAAATAGAGACAGAAGTAGAGTTTCACGAGATCACACCAAAACTCGTTCGCATCTTAAAACAATTTGCGCCTCATGGTCCTGAAAACATGACTCCGGTTTTTGTAAGTAAGAATGTATTTGACAATGGCTGGGCAAAAATTGTGGGCAACAACCATTTGAAATTAGAACTCTTCCAGAAATCAAATCCTAATATTCGTTTTAGCGCCATTGCTTATGACAAAGGCGATTACGTAAAATTTTTCCACGACAAAACGCCAATGAGCATTGCTTATAAAATTCAGGAGAATGAGTTTAACGGGAAAACAAGCGTGCAGTTGGTTATTGAGGATTTTAAGGTGAGTTAGAGAAAGATGATAAAGTCGGCAGATGAATTCATAAGACTTAGACAAAGTGAAGACCTGAACGAACAACACAGAGCAGGTCATGAAGAAGCCGATATAAATATCTGGTATGAGATAATTCAAAGGTACCCAGAATACAAAACCTGGATTATCCATAACAAAACTATTCCGTTAGAAATCTTAGAGCTTCTTGCAAAAGACAGAGACCCAAAAATTAGAGGCGATGTTGCAAGGAAAAGAAAAATAAACGATACCATTTTTCATCTTCTTTCAATGGATGATGACGAAAATGTACGTTACGGCTTAATGTGCAACACAAAATTGACTATAGAAAAGAAAAAAAGCATTAAGGTGGATGATTCTACCTGGTTAAAAAAGAAATTTGAAGAAATAAAGAACAAAGAGACCTAATCTCACTACTTCCCAAATTTCTCCACATCTTCCTTGGAAATTTCCTTGGCTCCCAAAATGATCAAACGCTCAATAACATTTCGGAACTCACGGATATTTCCCGGCCATTTGCGCTCTTGTAAAGCTTTAATTGCTCCAGATGAAATTGTTTTACTTACGCCCATTTCTTCAGTGATCATTCCTAAAAAATGGTCTGCTAACAAAGGAATATCATCTTTTCGGTCATCTAATCCCGGAACATGAATTGGAATAACGCTCAAGCGATGAAATAAATCCTCACGGAAAGTTTCTTTTTCAATTTCCTTTTTCAGATCTTTATTTGTTGCGGCAATAACACGTACGTTCACTTTAATTTCTTTGTCGCCCCCTACCCGCGTGATCTTATTTTCCTGCAAAGCACGCAACACTTTTGCTTGCGCGCTCAAACTCATGTCACCAATCTCATCTAAAAAAATGGTTCCGCCTTCTGCTAATTCAAACTTTCCTTTGCGTTGAGCAACCGCGCTTGTAAACGCGCCTTTTTCGTGACCAAATAATTCGCTTTCTATCAATTCGCTTGGAATGGCGGCGCAATTCACCTCAATTAATGGTCCTGAAGCACGATTACTTTTGTCGTGGATCCATTTTGCCACTAATTCTTTTCCACTTCCGTTACTTCCGGTAATTAGAACGCGAGCGTCTGTAGGGGCAACTTTTTCTATGATCTCTTTTACATTGGCGATCGCACCCGAATTTCCAACCATGTCAACCGACTTCGCGATCTTTTTCTTCAATACTTTTGTTTCTTCCACCAAGGTATTTTTTTGCATGGCGTTTCTCATCGTCACCAACAAACGATTCAAGTCAATTGGTTTTGCAAGGTAATCGTAAGCTCCACGTTTCACAGCGTCAACAGCAGTTTCAATGTTTCCGTGTCCACTCATGATGATCAATGCGCTTTCACACTTGGCATCAATCAATTTTTGCAGCAATTCAATCCCATCCAACTTTGGCATTTTAATATCGCTCAACACAATATCATAGTTGTTCTTCAAGGCCATATCTAAACCTTGCACGCCATCTTCCGCTTCTTCTATCTCGTATTTTTCAAACTCCAAAATTTCGCGAATAGAACGGCGAATAGCTTTTTCATCATCTATGATCAGTATTTTTGGCATATCAAATTCCTTTATTGTGAATGATCTCGTGCAAAGCTCCCTCTTTTAGAGAGTAAGTTGACACGCGCATTCGTTTTAAATTAAATGTACGAAGCGTAAAATTAATAAGTAAACACGATATCACCATCATGTCAACACGCATTTCCACCAAACCCTTAATAATTCTGCGTTGTGCAAGGGTTGATTGAACAACCATATCCGAAATTTTCCAGTAATTATTTAGATCAACCAGATATTCTGTTTTTTCTTTTTCAAATTCTTCACCATCCAATTGTCCTTCTATCATTTCTACAACAGAATCAAAGGCACCAGAGGATCCAATTAATTCAAGGGGTTTATATTTTTCAATGGCGAATTTCAGATCTTGCAATTCTTCGTCTAAATGATCAAAAAATGCGCGGATCTCATCTCCGGTAATTGGATCGGAAGGATTGTATTTTTCCAATAAACGCGCGGCGCCCAATTGATAACTCTTCTTCCAAAGTATATGTTCCTTATTTCCAATAATAAACTCTGTACTACCTCCACCAATATCCATAATTAATGAAGGCTCATCATTAAATTTCATAGCCAAGCTATTTCCCTTGTAAATAAGCTCAGCTTCTCTGTCTCCATTAATGATCTGAAGGTCGATACCCGTGTGTTCAAGCACGTTTTCTCCAAAAGCTTT
The DNA here is from genome assembly GCA_044229315.1 of Bacteroidia bacterium. Classification (GTDB taxonomy): domain Bacteria; phylum Bacteroidota; class Bacteroidia; order B-17B0; family Aurantibacillaceae; genus Aurantibacillus. The sequence continues at coordinate 731,754 of JBGATG010000001.1, read as the reverse complement.
GCCATTTTCCGCATCTCGTATAGCCGAGGTTGCAAAGGCATGGATCTGATCCACTCCAAGTTTATGCGTTTCATTTTTAAACTTGATCATGGCATCTAATCCCCTTTTAAAAGGACCTTCCTGGATCACTTTTTTATTAATGCCGCCCTCGCCCAACTTCACAGCCACCTTATTCGTATGTATTCTTGCGAACGAGTCCTTTTTGAACTCTACAACCAGCAAATTAAAGGTGTTTGTACCGCAGTCAATTATGGCTATTCGCATTTGTTAAATTTATCAACTTTTTTTCACCCAGCACTTTGAACTAGGTCTTTTTTTAACTATTTTTACTAGTCTAACACTAAAAACAACACCTAACAAACACACCTTAATTAAATGAAAAAAATCTTTACCCTAATTTTGTTAAGCTTATTCACAATTAGCTTTGCTCAAAATGTTAGTCCGGAGTATGTTGACGGACAAATATTCTTAAAGTTCAGAACCGGAACAATTAAGAATATCTCAAAAGAGGATCCTAATAACATTCCTCTTCTTAAGGTGCCTCTTGTGGGCGATCTTATTGCAAAATATGGTATCACTAAAGCCTACAAACCTTTTTACCAGGCCGATGATGATATCCGCTTAACGCACATTCTTCAGTTGGAGTTTAACGATGCTGCAAAGATCAATGATCTTATTGCGGAATTAGCTTCTAACCGCATTGTTGAATATGCTGAAAAAGTAATGTTACTTAAAACGCATATTACGCCAAACGATTTTACATTGGCCGGCAACACGTCATCTGTTTACCTGAACTGGATAGGCGCCCCAAATGCCTGGAACGTTTATAACAGTACATCTAACGGCACAACAAATATTACCGTTGCCATTGTAGATAATGCGGTTCAAAGAACACACGTTGATCTTACCGGGAACATTTACACAAATCCGGGTGAGATCCCTGCAAACAGTGTTGATGATGACATGAATGGTTATGTAGATGATGTGAATGGTTGGGATTGTGCTGATGGTGACAATAATACTAATCCTACCAACTATGGCATGGATCACGGAACACACACCTCGGGTTGTGCGGCAGCTACAAACAATAACAATACTGGAGCTTCATCTATTGGGTGGAACCTAAAGATCATTCCTGTAAAATGTGCTAAAAATACAGATCCAACAACGTCGGTAGGTTACGGGTATCAAGGGATCATTTATGCTGCAAAATCCAAAGCGCGAGTTATTTCCTGCTCTTGGGGCGGAACGGGCGCGCCTTCTTCGGCAGCGCAATCTATTATTGATTATGCCTGGGGCAAAGGATGTATCATCATTTGTTCTGCAGGTAATGATAACGATAACGTATTACACTACCCTGCTGCTTACAACAATGTTTATGCAGTTGCTGCAACAGGTAATAATAGCGATACAAAAGCAAGTTTTTCTTGCTACGGATCTTGGGTTGATATTTCAGCTCCCGGAGTTAACATCTACAGTACGTTACCAAATGCAACAAACAATAACTACGGTCAGTATTCCGGTACATCAATGGCTTGTCCTATCGTTGCAGGTTTAGCAGGTTTAATGTTGGCTAAATACCCTTACATGACACAAACCAACGTACTGAATTGCATTTCTTCGAATGCGGTGAACATTAATGCGGCAAATAGCGCGAGCTTGGCCGGCCAATTGGGTGCAGGTCGTATCAACGCTTACGCGTCAATGACCTGCGCAGCGAGCTATTCGGGAACTCCGCCAATTGCCAACTTCTACACATTAACACGTAACACTTGTCCTAATACATTAATTCCTTTTGTAGATAGTTCTGGATACGCTCCAACCTCATGGTCATGGGCATTCCAAGGCGGAACACCTGCAACTTCTACGTCCTCAAACCCAAGTGTACAATGGGCTTCACCTGGTGTATATAATGTAACGCTTACAGTTACTAACGCAAACGGAAGCAACACAAAAATTAAAAACTCTTATGTAACCGTAGCTGGACCGATAGCCCTTCCATTAGTAGAAGGATTCCAATCTTCGCCTCCTTTCCTTCCAACAAACTGGACCTCTTACAATGTTGGTAACGATAGTGTATACTGGAAATTGAAACAAGGTGTTGGAGGATTTGTTGTGAACGCTTCCGCAAAATGCGCGCTCTTCAATGATTATGAAGAGGACGCAACAGGTGATCGCGATGAAATGAAAACACCACGTTATAACTTTAGTAACGTTGCTAACGCGAAAATAAGATTTGATGTGGCTTACAAACAATACGACAACACAGCAAACATTACGCCTCAAAATCCTTTCTCTGATACTTTGGAAGTGAGATTGAGTACTAACTGCGGCTTATCATCAACACAGATCTACGCCAAGGGCGGAGCTTCATTATCTACCTCTCCGGGAACTTTACAGGCAAATATCTTTGTACCTACAGCTACCGAGTGGAGAACGGATAGCGTGAGCATTACCGCGCAGGCTGCATTCCAGCCAAACGTAATGGCGCACTTTATTAATCGCGGACACTATGGACAAGCGATGTATGTTGACAACATCAACATCTTCTTACCTGCTCCAACTATGGCGGTGGCGAGTCCTTCGTTAGGTTGTACAAACACTGCTTACACATTTACAAATACAACAACCGGTGCAGCAGGATATACCTGGACATCAAATCCTCCATCGTCTATCTCTGCTCCTAACGGAACAAATACAAACATTACATTCACTAGTCCGGGTGTATATTCAATTACCTGTACTGCAAATAACGGAACGGTAACAAACTTTGTTGTGAAAACGATTACTGTTTCGATCCAACCAACTGTTGCAATTTCAAATTCAACAAACAACGTTTGTTCGGGAACTAACGTAACATTAACAGCGAGTAGCGCCAGCACATATAGTTGGAGCACTTCTCAAACAGGAAACGTTATTGTTGTAACACCTTCGGCAAATACAACGTATACGGTTCAAGGAAATAATAACAACTGTTTTGCGGTGGCATCTATTGTTATCAATGCAACAGTTACTCCTACTGTTACGGCATCTAACCAAACAATTTGTGCTTCCGGTACTGCAACTATTCTTGCAGGCGGCGCTACAACTTATTCTTGGAGCACAGGTTTTATTGGAAATCCATTAATGATCACACCTTCCGCAAATACTGTTGTAACTGTATTTGGAAATAACGGTGTGTGCGCTAACTCTAAAACGGTTGGTATTACTATTGGTTCTAGCATCACTATCATTCCTTCGGCTACTACGCCTACAATTTGTGCGGGTGGTACAGTTGGATTATCGGCAACAGGGGCAACAACGTACACATGGAATCCCGGTAACTTAATTGGAGCTGCACAAACTGTAACTCCTGGTTCAAGTACTACTTATACAGTTTCAGGAACAAACTCCGGATGTAACGGTAGTTCTACCATAGCGGTCTCTATCATTGGCGCTCCGGCACTAGTTCTTTCTCCTGTGAGCAGTTCGGTTTGCGCGGGTGGTTCATCAACCATTAACGCTTCGGGTTATGCAACGTATACATGGAATCCCGGAAACTTATCAGGACCATCTCAAGTATTAACGCCGGCATCTACTCAGATCTACACCGTACAAGGTAAATTAGGAAACTGTAATGGAACAAGCACTACGGTAATTAGCGTGGTGAACTTCCCAACACTTACAATTACAGGAGGTACATTTATGTGTGTTGGCAAAACCCTTACCTTAACAGCAAACGGTGCAGGTTCATATTCATGGACTGCAGGACCAACAACAAATACGAATCCGGTGAGTCCGGCAGCAAATTCAACATTTGTTGTAACAGGAGGAAATAGTAACTGTACAAGCACAGCTGCAATTTCGGTGAGCGTGAACCCAAATCCAACTGTAGCGGTTGCTTCAAGCTCTAATCCAATTTGTATTGGCGATGCGGTGAATCTTACCGCAAGTGGCGCTAACACTTATACATGGAATGGCGGCTCTCAATTCAATCCAATATTTGTTGGACCAACGGTTACCACTCAATATACCGTAACCGGTACAGTGAATGGATGTACAAATACAGCGGTATTTGAATTAACTGTAACTGCTTGCGGCGGTGTGGGTGTAAAAACACAAACTCTTCCGGAGAATACGTTACTTATTTTCCCTAACCCATCTACAGATGTGTTGACGGTTTCTTACAACGGCAAGAAGTTCGACTACACGATGTACGATAATATCGGACGATTGATATGTTCGGAGAAGAATATTTCAAATATGGCCAAGATCAAAGTAAATGAATACGCAAAAGGTGTTTATTATATAGAGGTTGTTTCGGAAGGAGAGAAAACACGACGTAAACTCATTATTGACTAGTTAAAACAACACTTTTAAAGGAAAGATCCCCTAACAGATGTTGGGGGATTTTTTTATTATATAACTGACATATTATTTCTAATTTTACACAATGAACAAGGCTACCGGTATACTCGAATCTTCCATTGCAAAAGCGTTAAGCGAATTGTACAATATTTCTAATGCCCCTATTCCAATTCAGAAAACACGAAGCGAGTTTGAAGGCGATTATACCCTCACTACTTTTGCATACACTAAAGACACTAAAAAGAAACCCGAGGATCTTGGAAATGAGATCGGGAACTATTTGGTAAAGAACAATTCCAACATCTCAAAGTTCAGCGTTGTAAAAGGTTTTTTAAATGTAAGTTTTAGCGATGCTTACTGGACAAACTATCTAATTGAAGTTATTGCCGGAAAATACTCCGGTTACAAGAAACCTCAAAGCACCGGAAGAACTGTTCTATTAGAGTACAGCAGCCCAAATACGAACAAACCATTACATCTTGGTCACATCCGGAATCATTTATTGGGGTGGTCGGTTGCGGAAATTTTAAAAGCAAACGGCCATAAAGTGATCAAAACAAATATTGTAAATGATAGAGGAATTCACATTTGCAAAAGTATGTTAGCCTGGCAAAAATGGGGAAATGGGGAAACTCCGGCTTCATCAGGAATGAAAGGCGATCATTTGGTTGGCAAATATTACGTTGAATTTGATAGGGCTTACAAAAAAGAAATAAACGCACTTGTAGAAAAAGGAATGGGTAAAGAGGACGCGGAGAAAAAAGCTCCGTTAATTCTCGAAGCCCAGGAAATGTTGCAAAAATGGGAACAAGGCGACAAAGAAACTATTGCGCTTTGGAAAACTATGAACGGTTGGGTTTATGAAGGATTTGATGTAACCTACAAAACCGTTGGCGTTGATTTTGATAAGATCTATTACGAAAGTCAAACCTACATTAAAGGAAAAGATATTGTTTCCGATGGGTTAGCAAAAGGCGTGTTTGTAAAAAAGCCTGATGGAAGTGTAAGAATTGATCTTACACCGGATGGCTTAGATGAGAAAGTTGTATTGCGTTCGGATGGAACCAGTGTTTATATCACTCAAGATCTTGGGACCGCTGTTTTACGTTTTGAAGATTATCCTGATCTCAATCAAGCAATTTACACGGTAGGAAACGAGCAAGATTATCATTTCAAAGTGTTATTCTTAATTCTGGATAAGCTTGGTTATAAATGGGCAAAAGAATGTTACCATTTAAGTTACGGCATGGTTGAACTCCCTGAAGGCAAAATGAAAAGTCGTGAAGGAACGGTTGTTGATGCCGATGATCTATTATCAGAAATGTTCTCTACTTCAAAACAAACTACAGCTGAACTTGGCAAAGTAGAAGGATTTTCGGATGCTGAATTAGAAGAACTTTACAGAACAATTGGATTAGGCGCTTTGAAATATTTCATTTTGAAAGTAGATCCCAAAAAGAAAATGCTATTCGATCCAAAAGAAAGTATTGATTTTAACGGGCACACCGGTCCTTTCATTCAGTACACGCATGCCCGGATCAAATCCATTTTAAGAAAAGCCAAAGAGCAAAACATTCCGTTTACTATTTCAAAAGACATTTCTTCTATAAACACATTAGAAAGAGATCTGATCAAATACATTTACGAATTTGAAGCAGCCGTTGAAGAAAGCGGAAAAAGTTATAGTCCGGCATTAATTGCCAACTTTGTTTACGAGCTTACCAAAACCTTTAACCGTTACTATCATGATCATTCTATTTTAAAGGAAGAGAATGAAAAAACAAAACAGTTCCGTTTAGCTTTGATTGAAAAATGTGCCGAAATTATTTCTAACGCTATGCACTTGTTAGGAATTAAAGTGCCGGAGAAAATGTAAAATGAAATTATTTAAGGATTTTGGAACGGGCTTTGCCAATTGTTTCAGGGCTTTTTCTCCCCTGTTTGAAAAAGGCTTGTGGCCTTTTCTTTTCTACCCTTTGATAGTTTGGCTGGCCATGTGGGCCGCGAGTATTTACGGCGTTGTAATGCTTGCCGATTATCTTAAAGAAATAATAGAACCTTATTTAACCATTGATAGCTTAAGCGACCTTGCCTGGATGCCAAAACTTACCGGATTCCTTGGCGTGATCCTCGGTTGGGTGCTCAACATTATTTTATGGTTCCTGGGAAGCATTTTCATTAAATACTTTTTATTGATGATCCTTTCTCCCCTATTTGCTTTACTATCTGAGGTTGCCGACGAAAAACTTACCGGCAAGAAATTTCCGTTCAGCTTCAAACAATTGCTAAAAGACGTTGCGCGCGGTATTGCTATTACCTTCCGAAATTTATTTATGGAACTTCTGATCAGTTTCGGATTGTGGTTGGTAGCGATCTTCGTTCCGCCACTGATCTTTATTACTTTACCCTTAGGATTGATCGTGGGCTGGTACTTTATCGGCTTCTCCATTATGGATTACAACTGCGAACGCTACCGTTTTAGTATGAGCAAAAGCATTCAATTCATTAAATCACATAAAGGACACGCCATAGGGATTGGCTGCGTGTATTCTATTTTTATGGCTTTACCAACCGTTGCCGGAGATGCAGTTGGAATTATGTTCGGGCCAACACTTGCCGTGATAGCCGCGACGATGAGTTTTTTAAAAATTAATGAGACTCCTGCTCCGACTTCTCAGCTTTCTCAACCTTCTTAACCGTTTTTAAGTTAAGTAAGTTCATAGGATTGATCCCCAAATTGCTCACCCGTTTGTTTACAATGCGTAATACCTCGTCGTAATACATCGGAATTACAGGCGCATCTTCCATCGCGATCACATCCATTTGCTGATACAAAGTTCTCCGTAAAGAATCATTACGCTCCATCATAGCGCGCTCAAATAATTTATCAAATCTTGGGTTCGCATAGTGGAAATAATTGTAACCACCCGGACAGAAATTTCTACTGTAGAATTTACTCAAGAAATTCTCCTCGTCGGCATAATCAGCTACCCAGGATTTCTTGAACATCAGGAATTCTGATTTATTCACTTTATCGCTTAACACTGCGTTTGGCTCAACACTTATTTCTACTTTGATATGATTCTCGGCAAATTGCGATTGCATGTATTCCAATAATTTTCTGTAATGTTCCGTAGTGTATAAAGTCATCGATGGCAAACCTTCACCATTTGGGTAACCTGCTTCTTTTAAAAGATCACGAACTTTATCCGGATCATAGGTATAACCTTTCACCACTTTCTCATCAAAACTCTTTAATCCCATTGGAATAAACCCGGCAGTTGCAGGAACTCCCACATTCTTGCGCAAGAATTTGATCATCTTCTCGCGGTCAAATGCATAGTTCATCGCTTGGCGAACAGCTTTCAAGCGCAAGGGTGAATTTTTTACGATATCAATATTCGGGTCGATCAAGATCCCAACATAATCTGTTTTCAGGAATGGTCCACGTTGTAGATCAAACCTCTTTCTGTACTCTTCAGTTAACTCACCGTTTGAATTCAAAGCATCATCTAAAGCATCCGCGCCGCTGATCATGTCGATCTTTTCGTTCAGTAATTCAATGATAGCAGACTGACGTTGCTTAATGAAGGAAATGGAAACTCCATCCACATAAGGCAAACGCGTTCCGGCATCGTCTGTTTCAAAATAATTTGGATTCTTGTGCATGATCAACTTCGTTCCTTCTTCCCAAAGTTTGAAAACAAACGGACCGGTTCCCACTGGATTCTTTCTAAAATCTTCTTTATACATTTCAACTGCTTCATGTGGTACCACACTAAAATATTTCATAGTCAAAATATTTAAGAAAGCGCCAAACGGACGTTTCAAAAATATTTGCAAGGTAGAATCATTTAAAGCCAAAATCCCTTTTCCTTCGCTGTTGTCGATCATCGCAACGTCCGACAAAGCGCGACTCACTTTTGCGTCGTACAACCTGTTGAAACTAAATGTAAAATCGCTAGCCACCACTTTTCTTCCTTTTCCATCTTTAAAGCAAGCGTTGTCGTGAAAGAACACATCGGTGCGTAAATTGAAAGTGTAAATTATTCCATCTGCAGTGACGCTAAATTTTTTCGCAATGGCAGGTTCTATAGTTAGAACATCGTTCATTTGCACCAAACCGTTGAACAACTGATTTACACCTTGAATATTCTCGAAGCTCGAGGCCGCTGCCGGATCAAGCGAAGTAATGCTGTTTCCTTCGTTGTACGAAAATACAACATGCTTGTCGGCGTGCTTATCGCTACCATTACATGAGGTCAAAAAAATAGCGGCTGTAAAAACAGTAAAATGGAAGAGTTTGTGCATATACAAATATTAAAATTGCCAAGGAGTATTACTTGAAGTAGGCTCGGCAATTATGCACAGGATGGTGTTGGAAAGGCCTTCTGCCGCGTGAGGGATTGAGCCATTGTTTGAGCTTCTTTTTTGAGGAACGAAAAAAAGAGCGAGTGGCGAAAGCCCGACCCGAACTTCCAGATCGTTTCCGGTGAGGGGCACGCCCAAATAATTAAAAAAGAAAACTATATTAAATAAGAAAGCCCCAGTCTGAGACCGAGGCTTCTTTAACTTCCTTAGGGGCTAAGAATTACTTCTTTTTACCACCTTTAGTAGCAGCAGCTACTGAATCAGCCATACGAGTTGAATCAGCTTTTGCTTTAGCAGCAGCTTCTTCAGCCATTTTAGCAGCTTCAGCTTCAGCAGCAGCGATTGAATCTTGAGCAGCTTTTTCAACTGCAGCGATAGAATCAGCTTTTGCTTTTTCGCGAGCTTCCATTTCTTCTTTAGAAGGACCACAAGCTACGAAACCAGCTGTAAGAGCAGCTACAGCAACGATAGATAATACTTTTTTCATTTTAGTTTTAGTTTAATTTTGCTGCAAATATATATGTTTTTTGTTAATTATAGCAAAAAAATATTTTTTTCTGAATTTTAGCTAAAACCCTGTAGACCCCCTATTTATACATACCTTTGTAGAGGATAAGTTTATGTATTCACTCCTAAAACCCCTACTTTTTAGTTTAAACCCCGAAAAGGCCCATCACCTCACATTTTCTCTCATAAGAACGGCCAATTTTGTACCGGGTTTACCTGCGCTATTTAGGGCGCTTTATAGGGTTGAGCACCCCTCGTTGAAACGTACCGTTTTTGGACTTGAATTCCCCAACCCGGTAGGCCTGGCCGCCGGACTTGACAAGGACGCCAAGGTTTTTAACGAATTTGGGAATTTTGGTTTTGGAGCGGTTGAAATTGGTACCGTAACCCCAAAATCCCAGCCCGGAAATGATAAACCGCGCTTGTTCCGACTTGTTAAAAATGAGGCACTTATCAATAGAATGGGGTTTAACAATGAGGGAGCAAAAGCGGCTGCGGAAAAACTTAGAAATCGCAAAAAAAAAGGACTGATTATTGGCGGAAATATTGGAAAGAATAAGGTAACCGCAAACGAAGACGCCATCTCGGACTATGAAAAATGCTTTAACGAGTTGTTTGATGTAGTGGATTATTTTGTGGTAAATGTGTCCTCACCAAATACCCCAAATTTACGCGCTCTGCAGGATAAAGAACCTCTCACAAAATTACTGGCGCATGTAAAAAGTTTGAACGCCAAAAAATCGAATCCAAAACCTATACTTTTAAAAATTGCGCCGGATCTTGGCAACGAACAATTGGATGAGATCATTGAAATTGTGATCCAAACAAAAATAGATGGTGTGATCGCAACAAATACAACCATCAGTCGCGAAGGGCTGAATTACACCAAAGAAGAAATTGAAAAGTTTGGAATGGGTGGGTTAAGCGGAAAACCTTTGACCGAAAGAAGCACGGAAGTAATTCGCTATTTAAAAACAAAGTCGAACAACGCGTTTCCGGTAATTGGCGTTGGAGGAATTCACTCTGCGAAAGATGCATTAGATAAAATAAAAGCCGGCGCTGATCTTATTCAGCTGTACACAGGATTTATTTATAAAGGTCCCGCTCTTGTAAAAGAAATAAATTTAGAATTAATAAAATACTACAATGCTGAAACTAATTGAGTGTCCACGTGATGCCATGCAGGGCATTAAGGAATTTATACCAACTGAACTAAAAATTAAATACCTCAATCAATTATTAAAAGTTGGTTTTGATACCATTGATTTTGGAAGTTTTGTTTCAGCAAAAGCTATTCCGCAACTGCAAGACACAGCAACAGTTTTAAAGGGACTGGATCTTTCTTCAACAAAATCGAAATTATTAGCGATCATCGCAAACACGCGAGGCGCAGAAGATGCTTGTAAATTTGAAGAGATCAAATATTTGGGATTCCCTTTCTCTATTTCTGAAACGTTCCAACAACGTAATACAAATTCTTCCATCGCTGAATCATTGATTCGCGTTGAAGAAATTCAAAATTTGTGTATCAAGCACAACAAGGAATTGGTAGTTTATATTTCTATGGCTTTTGGAAATCCTTACGGAGATGAATACAATCCCGGAATTGCCATTAAGTGGAGTAAAGAACTTGCGAAACGTGGAATAAAAATTATTGCCCTGGCCGATACAATTGGAAGTTCCACACCTGATAACATTTCCTTACTATTCAAGGAACTTATTCCTGAATTAAAAGGCGTAGAAATGGGAGCCCACCTCCACTCTACATCAGAGAAAGCTTTAGAGAAAATTGGCGCGGCATTCTATAGTGGCTGCAGAAGATTTGATTCAGCCATTCACGGATTTGGAGGTTGCCCAATGGCGGCAGATTCTTTAACGGGAAATATTGCCACGGAAGACATTGAATATTTTGCTAATGATAATAAGATCGATCTGAAATTGAATTCAGCAGAACTTGAAACTTCTTACAGATCAAGCTGGGATATTTTTAATAAATATCACTGACCTTCAGTGTAGTTCTTTAGAGGCAGAAACCGCAAAGCATCTTTGATGCTCGCAAAGGAAGCGCAATGATCGCAAAGAACCAACAAACCGCTTAAAAATTAAGAAGGCAAAGAAGCTATGCTTACGCAAAGAGCACAATACTTATACCTTATCCATGCCGGTCTTTGCGAAACCGGACGGTCTCTGCCTTCTTTTGAGTAATGGGATAAACTTCGCGCCTCCTTTGCGAAAGCGCGAAGCGTCTTTGCGGTTCCTGCCTGTAAACTGGCAACAAATTTGCGTAACTTCACCCCATGCTGTTACGTCTCAACGAAAAAAATATCGACTCAGATACAATTGAAAAAATTGTAAGGTCATTGAAAGATGGAGGCATCATCATTTATCCCACCGATACCGTTTACGCGTTGGGTTGCGACATCACCAAAACAAACGCCATCGAACGCATTTGCAAACTAAAAGGCATTGCCCCTGAAAAATCCAATTTCTCTTTTGTGTGCGATAGCTTAAGTCATTTGTCGGAATTCACAAAACCAATTTCAAATGACAAGTTCCGCGTTATGAAAAAAGCATTGCCGGGACCTTACACTTTCATTTTGGAAGCAAACACCAACGTTCCCAAACTTTTAAAGCAGAACAGAAAAACCGTTGGTATTCGCGTGCCGGATAATGCCATTTGCATGGAGATCATTCGCGTTTTGGGAAATCCATTAATTTCTACAAGTCTTCACGACAACAGCGATGATATTTTAGAATACTTTTCTGATCCCGAAGTGATCTTTCAGCAATATGGAAACGTAGTTGATCATGTGATTGATGGAGGGCACGGAAATATTCATCCCTCAACCGTTATTGATTTCAGCGATAACGAGCCAATTGTGATCAGAGAAGGTTTGGGAAGTTTAAATATTCTTAATTAAATAATGGCGTTTTAGTTTGTGATTTACGATAGCAATTAACTTAAACGCGCCCAGCATTGTTTAATAAACAATTAATCGTCGCACTACTGATCCTGTTTTGAAGCAGATCTTCAGATAATAAACTCCTGAATTCAAATTAGCGTCTACCTCCTTCGCCATTGTGTTCATATCTTCCGAGTACACTATCTCACCCAACGCATTCGTAATGATGATCTCCTTGATCATTTCATCTCCATGAATCTCAAATTTACCATTAGAAGGATTAGGAAAAACGGTTACACTCATCTTTCTTGCATCAACATCCTTTAAACCCAGTGTTAAAAAAGAATTAGAACATATGCCCGGGCTGGCTACACTGTATTGACTACCCAATCCTATAGTTGCACCCGTTATCAACGTAGTGTATGTTGGCTGTGTTGTAAAAGTAGAATGTATTGCGCCTTTAATTTCAATACCGCCTGAAATAGCAGAATGACCATAACTATAATATTTAGAAGCACTGGAAACATACATACCGCACGGAATGCCAATGGAAGGCGTGAGAATATTGCCCAGCGGAAGGGTTGTTAAAGCCGAATAACTGCCATGCAGTGAAGTTGATTTATAACATTTTGTGAGCAGACCCTCGGTAACGTAAATGAAATAATTGGTGCCATCAAAAAACACATCAGGATCCGTAGGTGCATTTACCCCGGTAACAGTAAGTGAAATTCTACTTCCAGGCTGCTTTATGAATTGTGTTCCGTTACTTCCGGCCACTTCAATTGCACTATCAAAATTTCGCACACAAGGTGTTGTACTGCATATGGCTGGATCGCCAGTAATGCCATTAGAATTTAAAAATACAAGTACCAGGGAACCGTTTTGATCAATATAAGCCGAGGGGTCAACATAGTTAACGTTGACGCTGTTTTGATCAATTATACTCACATTTACCGGAACAGCATCCCAGGTTGACGTTAGCGCATTATAGCGTTTTACTTTACCGGGTGTATAGATATACAAATAATTATTTCGCATAATTACATCCGGAACACTCCCTGAGTAGCTTGTATATCCAGGTATCATTGACCAATTGATGCCATCATTACTTTCAGCTAACTGAACTGAATGCGCCACCGGACCGAGGCCACAGCTGGTAGATAAACATGAGTGGAAAGACATCACATAACTCTTACTGATCGTCATTGGTTGGGAAAATAACGAAAAGGCGAGCAATCCGAATACCAGGGTAAGATACTTCTTCATACGTTTTGTTTCAAAATAGATCACGAGTTGATTAATAGTTTTAAATTCGATCAATTCAAAAGTATGATAAAAACCACTGGCAAACGTATATTGTATATTAACCGCCCATTTTTATATACATAAGTGGTGCTTTTGTTTACTTTCCCTTGATAAAACAATAAAAAAACAACAGAAACTGTTTTTAGTTCACAAAACCCTCATTTTGTTGAAATATATAGTAGTTTTATATGGTTCAACAGTTAATTTTGCAACTATCAAATCATTTAAATATGGATTTTCGTATAGAAAAAGACACAATGGGCGAGGTAAAAGTACCTGCCAATGTTTATTGGGGGGCTCAAACAGAGCGCTCAAGAAATAATTTCAAAATTGGTCCTGAGGCCAGTATGCCAAAGGAGATCATATACGCTTTTGGATATTTGAAAAAAGCCGCTGCCATGGCTAATACCGAGCTTGGTGTTCTTTCAAAAGATAAATGCGATCTTATATCCAAAGTTTGTGATGAGATCATTGCAGGAAAGCTTGATGATCAGTTCCCTTTAGTTATCTGGCAAACCGGTTCGGGAACTCAAAGTAATATGAACGCAAACGAAGTTATTGCTTACCGCGCCCATGTGTTAAGCGGAGGGAAATTAACGGACGATAAAAAAGTATTACATCCAAATGATGATGTAAATAAATCTCAATCAAGTAATGACACCTACCCTACTGCCATGCATATTGCAACGTATAAGCAAGTAGCGGAAATTACAATTCCGGGTTTAGAAAAATTACGCGATACATTAAAAAAGAAAGCTGATAAATTCAATAACATTATCAAAACCGGTCGTACGCATTTTATGGATGCAACGCCATTGTCATTAGGACAGGAGTTTAGCGGTTATGTTCAACAAATAAACATGAGCATTCGCGCTTTGAAAAATGCTTTAGAAGCGGTGAAAGAATTAGCATTAGGCGGAACGGCGGTTGGAACAGGCTTGAATACGCCAAAAGGATACGACGTGTTGGTTGCCAAGAAAATTGCTGAGTTAACAAAATTGCCTTTTGTTACTGCTCCAAACAAATTTGAAGCATTAGCAGCACACGACGCTATGGTAGAAATGAGCGGCGCATTAAAACGTTCGGCAGTTGCCTTGATGAAAATTGCAAATGATATTCGTATGTTATCATCTGGTCCACGCAGTGGAATTGGAGAGATCATCATTCCTGATAACGAACCTGGTTCTTCTATTATGCCTGGCAAAGTAAATCCTACTCAACCTGAAGCTATGACCATGGTTGCAGCGCAGGTAATTGGAAATGATGTTGCGGTTTCGGTTGGAGGATCGATGGGGCATTTTGAATTGAACGTATTTAAGCCGGTAATTGCTGCAAACGTTTTACAAAGCGCGCGTTTAATTGGCGATGCTTGCGTAAGCTTTAATGATAAATGTGCTGAAGGTATTGAACCAAATCTTCCAATGATCAAACAACATATGGAGAATAGTTTAATGTTAGTTACCGCGTTAAATACTCACATTGGTTATGAAAACGCGGCCAAGATCGCTAAAACAGCGCACAAAGAAGGAAAAACACTTCGCGAAGCCGCCATTGGATTAGGATTGCTCACTAACGAACAGTTTGATCAATGGGTGAAACCGGAAGATATGATCGGAAGTTTGAAATAGCCGGTTGGGACTTAAGTCCCGAACTTATTTAAATAAAAGCGCGGACCAAAAAATCCGCGCTTATTTTTTTATAACGCATCCGGTGCTTTCTCGCGAACCTGAAACCGAGGATGGAGTTCCCGTGTAGTACACATTACCGGTCTTCCACATGTGATATTCAAATACACCATTGGAGGGAGCAGTCACATAAGCATCGGCTAAAGAAATTCCTTCCACAAAAAGATAGTTATTTATCGTTCCATTTTCGGCGTACAAGAAGTTTGTTCCATTCATGTACACATACATATCATTAGTCATCCCATTAAAATACACATTTCCATTTCCATGCGAACCTGTTTTAAGCTTATTAAAGGTTCCGTTAATGGTCATGTCGCCGCCTTCAGTATAAAAGAACACACTATCTTCCACGAAACCTTCCTCCGTTCTGATATTTCCAATTGAATTGGAAGTAACAAAATTATAATCGGGCGCATACACGATCACACGCAAGTGATGTTTGTATCCTCGTACAAAATTACAACCATTGTTATTGTCAATTGTCAAACTTCCATCGCTCACCGACGTGACAACTTTATCCAACAAATTCTTCGGGCCATAGATTTCGGTCTTAAATTCATTTCCCTTTCTGATAACGACTTCAACATTCGATTCCAGCACAACATTGGTGAAAGGCGTTAAAGTTCTTTCAATGCTCACATCCTTTCCGGCTTTCTTAAAACAATCGGGCGAACTTTTATCGCACGAATAAATTAAAAATGCGTTAATGCAAATAACTATGTAATTAATTCCTTTCAATTTTCTTTCCAATAGGTAAACGGTAGCCAATTCCCAGATCAAAATTATAAGCAACCGCAAAATGTGTTCGTAATCCAAAGGCCAACATCAAACCATTTGGTCCCATGTATCTAATTCCGATCTTATGAAAAAAATTACCATCCGGTTTTATTGGTTGATCTACATACATCCCCATTTCTATAGGCAAACTAATGCATCCAACATTATAGGAATAGCCGATCTTGGGGCCATAACGCAATTTTTGAAATCCATTATTGGTGACAATACCGGCGTTCTTTAGATCCTTCACGTAATTCTGCTCGTAAAAAACATCAAAACCAACTCCAAACTTATGTGTATTGCGCTTGTTGTAGTTGTAGCCAAAAGATAAACACGCGGTGAGATACTTTGGTCCCAAAATAGTTCCATCATTCATTCCGTAAGAATTCAGCACCGTAAGCTCATGTCGGCTTTTTACCATTGTTCGGTTACTTATCTTTTCAACTTGCGGTAAGGGTTTATCAGTTGTCTTAAAATTTAAAGCTACACCCGCGCCAAACACATTCAATCCCAAATTTGGCGACTGCGCTCGTCCATTACTCACATGCGAGAACATCAAACCCGGCTCAATGTCCATTTTCTTATTTAAAGGAATTCTCCAATACCATTTGAACTGAACATAAGCGTTAACTCCACTTCCAATAGCACCGTTCTTTTGATTTTCAGTAATACTAAAATGTTTTGTCATGTACGCACCGCCCCAACACAATCGCAGGAATAAACGACGAGCTCTTATAGTTTTGTTAAGCGGGATCTCAACAAACGGTGCCAACACAATACCAAAGCCAAGTTCTTTATGATTGCCGTAATCGATAACAGAAGTATTGATCCCGTAATCCGGCAAATTATTTTCCAGTTGCCAGCTTTTATCTCCCAAACTCGGTTTTACAATATTCAGTTCGTAAGTGATAGGATAACCTGTAATGAGATTACCCATAGAACTGCGATGCTGTATAATCGCAGCCGCGTTCATATAAGGCTTAATGCACCAATTTGGATTGGACATCAATCCCGTTTGCGCAAACAGGCTTATACGGCAAGCAATAAAAAAGGTTATATAAAAATGAGCTCTCAATCTTTCAAAAATACTTAAAATTTAATTCGATTGTTAAGGCTTATCTAAAGTTTTGTGGTAAATTTGAGAAAGCCAAAAAACACCCTCCAGCCTGTGTTTAAATTGAAAAGTATAGCCTTCTATGTTGTTACAATTTTGGCATTCGGCTTACTCATCTACTATGTTATAAACAATGGCAAAACACTTGAGGCCGGAAAAGCAATTGAGCAAACAACGGCAGCCAATCATTCAGCCTACGATCAGGTAAAGGAAATATTCAAGCATAATATCACGCACCCGCTGGCGATCTTACTTTTACAGATCATCACCATCATTTTCTTCGCTCGCACGTTCGGATTCATTTTCAACAAACTTGGCCAACCCTCGGTAATTGGCGAGATCATTGCCGGTGTTTTTCTTGGTCCTTCTTTTGTTGGAATGTGGTTTCCCGAATTCAGCGATTTCCTTTTTCCAAAAGCCTCTCTTGGTAATTTACAATTCTTAAGCCAGGTAGGCTTAGTATTGTTCATGTTCATTATTGGAATGGAGCTTGATCTTAAAGTTTTGAAGAATAAAGCAAATGATGCCGTGGTAATTTCTCACGCAAGTATCATTGTTCCTTTTGCATTGGGAATGTTGCTTGCCCTTTATCTTTATGAAAAATTCGCACCTGCAAATATCAATTTCATTTCTTTTAGTTTATTTATCGGCATTGCCACTAGTGTTACAGCGTTCCCTGTTTTAGCGCGTATCATTCACGAACGCAACCTAACCAAAACACGCATCGGCGCCATGGCTCTCACCTGCGCCGCGGTTGACGATGTTACTGCCTGGTGTATTTTGGCAACCGTAATTGCAATTGTGAAAGCAGGTTCAATAGCAGCTTCATTGCTTACTATTCTTTTGGCCTTGGCATTTGTAGTGGTGATGATCAAAGTTGTTCAGCCCTTTCTTAAGAAAATGGGCGAGATCTATACTAACAAAGAGGTCATGAGCCTGAACATCATTGCGTCCATTTTTGCCATTTTACTTATTTCATCATTTATTGCCGAAGTGATCGGTATTCATGCGTTATTCGGAGCATTTCTCGCCGGCGTTATCATGCCCCCTTCTATCAGTTTCCGCCGCATCATCATTGAAAAAACAGAATCGGTATCGTTAGGAATGTTGTTGCCCCTATTCTTTGTATTTACCGGATTAAGAACTAAAATTGGATTGCTTAATGAGGGTCATTTATGGCAGGTATGTGGCTTGATCATTTTGGTTGCTGTTGTTGGAAAATTTATTGGGAGTGCAGTGGCCGCAAGATTTGTGGGACAAACCTGGCGCGATAGTTTGGCCATTGGCGCTCTAATGAATACGCGCGGATTAATGGAATTAGTGGTGTTGAACATTGGTTACGACCTTGGGATACTTTCTCCGGAGGTGTTTGCAATGTTCGTATTGATGGCTTTATTTACCACATTCATGACCGGGCCTTCATTGGATATCTTAAACATGATATTTAAGAAAGATAAGGAAGATACCTCCGCGGCAAAAAAACAATACTATCGGATCCTTTTGTCGTTTGCAAATCCTCAAAGCGGCAAAAAGATAATTCGTTTAGCTAATCTTATTTCGGGCTATACAAAAAGTAATACGCAGATCACCGCATTGCACGTTACACCAAATGCCGACATCAACCAGTACCAGTTGGAGGAATACGAGAAAGAAAGTTTCAAGCCCATCAAACAGGAATCGAATAAACTGGGGCTGTCCATAAAAACGAGTTATAAGATCAACAACAATGTAAACGATGAGATCGTTAACGATGCCAATTCAGGAAATTACGACCTGTTATTAGTTGGCGCAGGACAATCCATTTTTGAAGGTACATTCCTAGGGCAAGTGTTAGGCTTGGGAGCAACTGCTTTACAACCCGAAAAACTCATTGGCTCATTAGTTGGAAAATCTTCGCCATTTAAAGGAAACAAGTTATTAGATGAAAAGAACACACCCTTCATTAAACACAGTAAGATCCCCGTTGGAATATTTGTTGATCATAAATTAGAGAGTATTGAATCTGTACTCATCGTTATTTCTTCGGTGAGTGATGTATTTCTTTTCTTTTACGCCAAGAAGATCATTCGCAATAGTTCGGCAAGCATTAGCATTCTTGACTACAAAGGACTGATCGAATCAAATTTCGATCTAAAAGAAGAAGTTACCGGACTGGAACAGATCTCTTCAAACGGCGTGCAACTTATTTCGAGAAGTAAATGGGATGATAATTTACTTAACGACTTCCAATTGCTAATTTCCAGCGTAGACAGCTATGATGATTTCTCGGATTCTGTTACCATCGACAATCCTAAGAATCTCTCTCTATTGTTGATAAGACCTTAATGGTTAATTAAGCTTAAAATCCCTATCTTCCCTATTAAATTCCTAAATTTGCCCGGTATGCAAAGAGAAGAAACGCTTAAATCGTTTGAACGTTTATTGAACATCATGGATGATCTTAGGGAAAAATGTCCCTGGGATAAAAAACAAACCATCGAATCGCTTCGCCATCTCACTATTGAAGAAACTTACGAGTTGAGTGACGCGATCATTAAGAACGATCTTAATGAGGTAAAAAAAGAATTAGGCGATATTTTACTTCACATCGTTTTTTACGCGCGCATTGGATCTGAGAAAAACGCATTTGATATTAAAAAAGTAATGGACGACCTGTGCGAGAAATTGATCTACCGCCACCCGCACATTTACGGAGACGTAAAAGCTGAGACTGAAGAACAGGTAAAACAGAATTGGGAGCAATTAAAGCAAAAAGAAAAAGACGGAAATAAAACCGCGTTGTCTGGAGTTCCAAGCAGCATGCCCGCGCTTTTAAAAGCATACCGCATTCAGGAAAAAGTGAGCGCTATTGGTTTTGATTGGGAAAAACCTGAGCAGGTTTACGAAAAAGTAAAAGAAGAGATCAGCGAATTTGAAGAAGAAGTAAAAGATGGCGACGAACAAAAAGCCATGAGCGAATTTGGCGATGTGTTATTCTCGCTTATCAATTACGCGCGTTTTTTAAACATCAATCCTGAGGACGCTTTAGAACACACTAATAAAAAATTTACCAAGCGTTTCAATTATTTGGAAGCAAAGGTAAAGGCCCAAAATAAAACTTTAAAAGATTGCACATTGGAAGAAATGAATGTGTATTGGGAGGAAGCAAAGAAATTGTAAGAATGAACAAAACGTTTTTAAAGAACAATGCTTTGCTTTTTGGATGCTATTTGGTATTCCTTTTGATCATGTGCTACACCTTCTTGTACACAAACCGAGATGATCTTCACGTACAAATTAACCAGCATGTGGGGAATGCGCTTGTGGACAATTTCTTTTTTTACATCACGTTTTTAGGGGATGGTAAAATTG
Source organism: Bacteroidia bacterium (assembly GCA_044229315.1). Taxonomy (GTDB): domain Bacteria; phylum Bacteroidota; class Bacteroidia; order B-17B0; family Aurantibacillaceae; genus Aurantibacillus. Next base: position 711,394 of record JBGATG010000001.1, on the reverse strand, counting down.
CGGTAGTATTATTACTGTTAGCATTTTTCTACAATGTTCGGTTTGGCACTTATCTCACGCTTGTATTTATTTTTGCCGCGCTTACTACTAACTTATTAAAATATCAGTTCTTCAACGATCATTTTCGTCCGTATTGGATCTATCAATACCAAAATCCCTACCAGGTGAAAAAAGTTGCGGGAGAAGATCTCATGATCTATAGGAGTTTTCCAAGTGGGCATGCAACACAAGCTTTTGCCTTATTTTTTGCTTGCGCTTTAGTTGCCGTGAAACACTATTTCAAATTGGCTTTCCTGATCTTAGCGATCACCGTCGCGTTTAGCAGAGTTTATCTGGCGCAACATTGGTTAAAGGATATTACAGCCGGAAGTATAGTTGGCGTTGTGTTTGCGGTAGTACTTTATTTTATCTTTTACAAAAAAGAGCGATGGGCAAAATTAGATCGGCCTTTAATGAAGGCTTTTAAGAAGTGAAAGAAAAAATACTACATAATAATTTTCTCTTGATCTCATTGCTGGCATTGGTTGCCGGCGCCATTTTTATTCCGCTTATCGGAAATTGTCCGCTTTTTGATTGGGATGAAATTAATTTTGCCGAGTGTGCACGCGAGATGTTGATAACCGGCGATTATTCCACCGTTCAAATGCACTTTCAGCCGTTTTGGGAAAAACCACCATTCTTTATTTGGATGCAAGCGTTTTGCATGAATTTATTTGGCGTGGGTGAATTTGCCGCGCGTTTACCAAATGCGGTTTGCGGTGTTTTCACGATCGTAACCTTGTATGTGGTTGGAAAAAAATTCTTATCACAAAAATTTGGATTGCTTTGGGCTTTGATCCATGCCGGAACAATGCTTCCCTCGCTCTATTTCAAATCGGGTGTAATTGATCCTTGGTATAATTACTTCATTTTTATTTCGCTTATTCTATTTATTGTTGCCATGCATACCGACAATGCGAAAAAATGGCTGTACATTTCTTTCTCGGGCATGATTCTCGGGATCGCGGTTCTCACCAAAGGTCCAACGGCATTACTTATTGAAGGCGCTTGCATCTTTTTGTTCCTATTGTTGTCAGGAAACATCAAATTCCTTTTTAAACCGCTTTTCTTTTTCTTTTTGTTCACTATTTTGTTCTCAGCGAGTTCATGGTTCTTGTTCCAATACCTCAATGGCAAAAGTTACATCATTGAACAGTTCATCAATTATCAATTACGTTTACTGAACACAGAAGATAGTGGACATGGTGGGCCTTTCATTTACCATTTTATTGTTTTACTACTTGGTTGCTTTCCAACCTCCCTTATTTTCATTTTATCGTATCGCAACCGAAAAGCAATTACTTTACCGCAAGCCCATTTACGCCTCACACTTTTGATATTATTTTGGGTAGTACTTATCGTTTTCTCTATTGTGAAAACAAAGATCGTACACTACTCCTCTCTTTGTTATTTCCCAATTTCATTTATTGCGGCTTTTGGCATTTTACACAAAGACCTCAGCCTAAATTTCAAATTCACGTTTAAAACACTCTTCATTTTTATAACCAGCGCTATCGCCATTGTATTTCTTGCTTTTACTCAGATCAACAAACTCAAACCATTTATTCTGGAAAAAGATCTCATCAAGGATGAATTCGGAAAATTGAATTTGAACGCTGAATTAATTTGGCTTGGTTATGAATGGCTCATTCCGTTTATTTTCATTGTGGGAATGCTTTTTATTTACAAAGGGATCAAAACACAGGCCACACGCTCCATCATTGTTGGTTTTGTAATGAATGTACTTTTTATAGTTGGCGCGATCAACACGTTTGTTCCAAAAGTTGAATTGATCTCACAACATTCGGCTATTGCGTTTTACAAAGAGTGCGCCAAGCACGATTGCTACGTGGAGACAAATAATTTCAAAAGTTATGCTTATGTTTTTTATTCGAACAGAAAACCTGAGCACTACCAAAGCAAACTCTTCAAAGATTTTCTAGATTATTTCTATTCGGTTCAGCAAGACAAATCATTTTTATTGAATTATTATGCCACTGCAAATTGTTATTGGATGAAGACCGGCGAAATTGATAAAATAGCCTTTATTGTAAGCAAAACACCCAATAATTTCGACCTCAAAGATTACCCATACATTAGGGAAATGTACCGCGCCAATGGATTTTCCTTCTTTGTGAGGAATCCGGGTCCTGCCAAATAGTCTCTTTTGGGCTTGGCACAATAAATGCATATATTCATATTGAATTTAAAAGCCAAATATGACAGACTTCAATGATAGCAAGGCTTTGCAGCTACGATCGCTTATAGAAGACGATACCGATTTCATTCCTTTACTTACCCCCGACGATGAAGAGAACTTTGAGGCGGAAAAAATGCCCGATGTTCTGCCAATATTACCGTTGCGTAATATGGTACTATTCCCCGGTGTAGTTATTCCAATTACGGTTGGCCGCGATAAATCAATTAATTTGATCAAAGACGCCAACTTAGGCACAAAAATAATTGGAGTTGTAGCTCAAAAAAATGATGCTATAGAAGATCCAACTCCGCAAGATCTTCATACTATAGGAACCGTAGCAAATATCATCAAGGTTCTAAAAATGCCCGATGGAAATACAACTGTTATTATCCAAGGAAAGAAACGCTTTAAGATCACTAACTTTTTGCAAAGCGAGCCATACCACAAAGCAATGGTTACGCCTTTTAATGATCCTAAACCTTCAAAAACAGATAAAGAATTTGAAGCCATCATTAGCAACATCAAGGAAGTTTCGCATCAGATCGTAAAAAAATCGCCAAATATTCCAAGTGATGCAGGCTTCGCGATCAATAACATCGAAGGTCCAAATTTCCTCATCAATTTTGTTTCTTCAAACATGAACAGCACTACCGAAGAAAAACAATCGATGTTGGAGATCAGCGATCTGAAGACCCGTGCGCTGAAATTACTGGAGTTCCTTAATAAGGATCTGCAAATGCTTGAATTGCGTAATCAGATCACCGATAAAACAAAACAGGATATTGATAAACAACAACGCGAATATTTCCTCAATCAACAAATGAAAACCATCCAGGAAGAATTGGGTGGAAATAATTTTGAGCAGGAGATCACTGAACTAAAAGAACGCGCGAAAAAGAAAAAATGGAGCAAGCAAGTTGCCGAAGTTTTTGAGAAGAACATCTCTAAACTTCAACGCATGAATCCTGCGGCCGCTGAATACGCTATTCAAACAAATTATGTAGAGTTGATCCTTGATCTTCCGTGGGAAGACGAAACAACCGTAGATAATTTCGATTTAAAACACGCTCAGGAAATTTTAGATGAAGATCATTTTGGTTTGGAAAAAGTAAAAGATCGCATCATTGAACATTTGGCGGTTTTAAAACTTAAGAAGAATTTAAAGAGCCCTATCATTTGTTTATACGGTCCTCCGGGCGTTGGAAAAACATCTTTAGGAAAAAGCGTTGCCAAAGCCTTGGGAAGAAAATACGTGCGCATGAGTTTGGGTGGATTAAAAGATGAGAGCGAGATCCGTGGACATCGTAAAACTTATATCGGCGCAATGCCCGGACGCATCCTTCAAAATTTAAAGAAGGTGCAATCATCAAATCCTGTTTTTATTTTGGATGAGATCGATAAAGTTGGTCACGATGCGCACGGCGATCCTTCTTCTGCTCTTTTAGAAGTATTGGATCCTGAACAAAACTCAACCTTCTACGATAATTTTTTGGAGATGGATTATGACTTAAGTAAAATTATGTTCATTGCCACTTGCAATAACCTCAACACGATTCAACCGGCTTTGCGCGATCGCATGGAGATCATTGAGGTGAATGGTTATACCGTGGAAGAAAAAATTGAGATCGCGAAACAGCATTTGATCCCGAAGCAAACTGAAGAAAGCGGATTAAAACGCTCGCAATTTAGATTAGGCGATAAGATCATTGAATACATTATTGATAATTACACTGCGGAAAGTGGTGTGCGTGGTTTAGAAAAGAAAATTTCGAAAATTGCCCGCCATGTTGCGGTTCATATTGCAAAGGATGAAGATTCGCCAAAGATCGACATTGAAAGCTTGAACAAGATACTCGGTCCCGCGCATATTAAAGATAAATATCAGGGAAATGACATCGCCGGTGTTGTTACAGGCTTGGCCTGGACACAAGTTGGTGGCGAAATTTTATTCATTGAAACAAGTTTGAGTAAATCCAAGACCCCAAAATTAACTTTGACCGGAAATTTGGGCGATGTGATGAAGGAAAGCGCGGTACTGGCTTTAGAATATATTAAAGCCCATCCGCACATTGTTGAGTTGGATTCAGCTGTTTTTGACGAGAATGCCATTCATATTCACATTCCCGAAGGCGCAACGCCAAAAGACGGACCAAGCGCCGGAATTGCGATGTTGACCTCCTTAGCGAGCGCGTTCACAAAACGTAAAGTGAAAAAAGCTTTAGCTATGACTGGAGAAATTACACTTCGTGGACGGGTTCTGCCTGTTGGCGGCATCAAAGAAAAGATCCTGGCTGCAAAACGTGCCGGCATCAAAGAAATTATCCTTTGCGCCGAAAATAAAAAGGATATCGAGGATATTAAAGCAGACTATTTAAAAGGCCTCACCTTCCATTATGTTTCAAAAATGGAAGAAGTGCTGGAATATGCGCTTTTAAAAGAGAAAGTTAAATGATAAAAGCCCCTCGAATGAGGGGTTTTTTGTTGTCAAAAATCCAAACAAACCCCTAAATTTGTGGCGCATTTGAGCAGCACATCAGATATTCAAACAAAAGCGGTTTCCACGTCTAAATTTTCGGCTTTTTTACAACTCACTAAATTCCGTTTGGGAAGCCTTGTGGTTTTTTCGGCGGTGATCACCTATTTAACGGTGGCGGATCATGTAGATTGGAAACAATTAACTGCATTATGTATTGGCGGATTTTTAGTAACAAGTGCTGCCAATGGCTTTAATCAGATCATTGAAAAAGACCTCGACAAATTGATGGACCGCACAAAAAATCGTCCAATGCCTACGGGCGCGCTAAGTCATATTGAGGCTATGATATTTTGCGCCATTCTTGGAATTGGCGGAACAATTATGCTTTGGATCTACACAAATCCTTTAAGTGGAATTCTTGGTTTTATTTCTATCATTCTTTATGCTTTGGTTTATACGCCACTCAAGCGAATCACTCCTTTTTCTGTTTTTGTTGGTGCTTTTCCCGGAGCAATTCCAACATTGATCGGGGCAGTTGCTGCCACTGAAGGATTTGGCAACATTACCTTTTTCGCGCTTTTATTATTCTCAATTCAATTCTTCTGGCAATTCCCGCATTTTTGGTCGTTGGCTTGGTTCAACGACGAAGATTATCGCAAAGCAAATTTTTACATGTTGCCATCCAGCGGCGGAAAAGATGACGTGTCAAAATTCCAAATTCTATTGTACACAGTAATGCTTTTAATGGTAAGCATTTTACCCTTTGTATTTCAATTTGTAGGATTACTAAGCACCTGCGCAGTGGTAATTTGCGGTTTAGCAATGTTATTACAGGCTTACAACTTTTATCGCTTGAGTACCGACGCGCAAGCCAAGAAATTATTTTTTGTAACGCTTATTTATTTACCGGTGGTACAATTAGCATTAATGACTAAAATTTAATTCATGTCAACAGTAAAAATTAAAAAAGAAAACCCTCACAAGGCCGAGCTAATCGCGATGAGACGAAAATCGTCCAAGCCTTTATTGTGGATCGGTATTGTAAGTATTGTGATGATGTTTGCAGGACTTACCAGCGCCTATGTAGTTAGGGCAGACAACGGTAACTGGTTGGTATTTCAATTGCCACCAATTGCTATTATTAGCACCGCTGTGATCATCTGCAGCAGCCTCACGATGTTTCTCGCTCAAATGAGCATTAAAAAGGATAAGCTGGGTCTGGCTTCAGCCTTTTTGTTTATAACTTTCATTTTAGGTCTCGTTTTCACCTACACCCAATACGCGGGATGGAAGGAATTGACCGCCCAGGGCATCTATTTCCTTGGAAAATACAGTAATGCGTCGGGCTCATTTTTGTACCTCATAGCGGTGATGCATTTACTCCATCTTTTTGGGGGCTTAATAGCCCTGTTAATAACTTTGACCAAGAGCCTCCGAAAGCGCTATAATTCTCAGGATTACCTAGGGATCGAGCTTGCCGCCATCTACTGGCATTTTTTAGACGTTCTATGGATATATTTGTTTTTGTTTTTATATTTTTTTCGTTAAACTTGTACCCAATAATTTTAATCTTTCTTAACAAATCAATATGGCTCATACAGCAGAATTTGACGCAAAAGAAGCCTGGAGTGGTGGCCAGTCGCCCCTACGCACCAGTTACGGTAAATTGTTCATGTGGTTCTTCCTCATTTCCGATGCCTTAACGTTTGGTGGCCTCCTTGTTTCCTACGGTTTTATCCGACATAAATACGCCGATGTTTGGCCAAAAGCGGAGAACGTGTTCACTCACTTCCCTTTTGTAGAACAACATTTACCATTGGCTTATGTAGGTTTAATGACCTTTATCCTCATCATGTCATCGGTAACGATGGTATTGGCGGTGGAAGCAGGTAAACGTATGGATAAGCGCGCTGTATTAACTTGGATGTTCTGGACAATTGTAGGCGGTCTTGCTTTCGTGGGCTCGCAAGCTTGGGAGTGGTATCACTTCATCATCGGAACAGACGAAGGCGCTATGCGTAATGTGTGGGATCAAGGCGTTCAAAAATATGTTCTTCAAGAGTGGCACGGGGCCAACATGGTGGTCAACGAATACGGTGTACCTCAGTTTGCTAACTATTTCTTCTTTATTACGGGATTCCACGGAACCCACGTATTCTCGGGTGTGGTCATCAACTTTGTTATTTTCATGAACGTTATCAATAATACATACGAGCGCAGAGGCCATTACGAAATGGTTGAGAAGGTTGGTTTATACTGGCACTTCGTTGATCTTGTATGGGTATTCGTATTTACGTTCTTCTATCTATTGTAAAACATTTATAAAACACAAACACTATGGAATTCCACGATGATTATCCTTCATATGAAACCATGTACAACCATGACGAGGAGTACGGAAAAAAAGCACGCCGTAAACTATGGAATGTATTTTGGATCATGCTTGGCATTACTATTCTTGAGCTTATTGTAGGTTTTCTTGCACCAGGTAAAGGTTGGACAGGAATGCTTTGGTTAAAGATCTTCTTTATTGGTTTCACGATCATTAAAGCGGGATACATTGTAATGTCATTTATGCACTTAGGACATGAAGTAAAATTCATGAAATACGTGATTTTAATGCCTTACATCGTATTCATGTTCTATACTATTTTCATCATTTTAACTGAAGGTACCTATGCAGGTGGCGCGGGCCGTTTTACGCGCGTTGACCCCGTGTTGGTGAATCAACAAATTGAATTGAAAAAACATCATGGACATGGTGGCGAACACGAGACCAAAGCAGGTCACGAAGAAGCCCCGAAAGAAGAAGCTCATCACTAAAACATTGAAATCCGCCAATCGGCGGATTTTTTGTTTTCGTCGATTAAAATCTGTCTTTCGGCCTTAAATTTAAACTCCTAAATGTTAAATATTATTTTGTTAAAATTTCCTTATAAAAAATTAAATCTTTATATTAGCCACTTGAAACCGTTAAATCATTGTATGAGAAACATTAGAACCCTTTCAATTGCAGTAGCTGTATTCGCATTTACGATCACAACTGCATTCTCTCAAAAAATATTAAAAAAAGCCGACGAGCACTTTGAGTTAGGTTTGTACTACAGAGCCGTAGAATTGTACAAACAAGCTTACCCAAGCGTGTCTAAACCACAACGCCCTGCCGTGCTTTACAAAACTGGTTACGCAAGCCAGGAGATCAACGATTACAAAGGCGCGGAAACGTTTTATCAAAAAGCGATCGCTGCTGGATTTGATGATCCAAATGTATACTATCGTTTAGCGGAAGTTCTAAAGAACCAAAACAAATACCCGGAAGCGATCACCGAGTATAACAACTACAAAGCAAAAGGCGGTAACGCTAAAAAAGCTGATCTTGGTGTAAAATCGTGCGAATTATCTCAACAATGGAAAGACGCTCCTATGCGTTATAAAATTGAGAACATGGCATTGATCAATTCAAAAGAATCTGATTACGCTCCAAGTTTCTCTGATAAAAAATACCAAACATTGAACTTCACTTCTCGTCGTCCTGGTAACTTCGGTGGAGAGATCGATGCGAACACTGGTCAAAACAAATCTGATATTTACGAAACAAAAGTTGACAAGAACGGTAAATGGTCAACTCCTGTTTTACTTCCTCCAACTGTTGACTCTAAATTCAACGAAGGTGTTGGTTGCGTAAGCAAAAAAGGTGATATGATCTTCTTTAGCCGTAGCCCTGAATCTACAGGTAAACAATTGAAAACAGGAATTTACATGGCTAAGAAACAAGGTAACACTTGGGGCGAAGCGCAAGTTCTTCCTTTTTGCGAAGATACAGTTGCTTACGGTCACCCTTACTTAAGTGCCGACGGAAAAGTTCTTTATTTCGCTTCTCGTCGTAGCGGTGGTTACGGTGGAGCTGATATCTGGTACAGTACATTTGATGCAAAAGCAAACGTTTGGGGCAAACCTGTAAATGCTGGTCCTGCTGTAAACACGGATGGTAACGAATTATATCCTACTCTTTCTGATGACGGTAAGAAGTTATATTTCTCTTCTGATACTCATCCTGGAATGGGTGGATTAGATATTTTCATGGCACAAGGTGAAGCTAACAAATACACTAAGCCGGTTGAGAACTTGAAATTCCCTTTAAATTCAGCATATGATGATTTCTCTATCGTATTTGAAGGTAAAAAGAATAAAGGTTTCTTAACATCAAACCGTGAAGGCGGTAAAGGTAGTGATGATATCTGGAGCTTTAACTTACCTCCATTGGTATTCTCTGTTCGTGGTCAAGTTTCATCTGAAGGTGACGCATTGGCTAAAGGTAAAGGTGAACCGGTTGAGAACGTAAAAGTGAAAATTGTTGGTAGCGATGGTTCGATCAAAGAATTCACTACAACAAAAGACGGTGCTTACAAATTAGAGAAATTAAAAGAAGGAACTACGTACACTGTTTCAACAGAAACTGGTCCTACTTCAAAATCTGCTACTTTCTCTCGCGATGGTTATTTGGCTAACAAAGACCAACGTATCATTTCTACAGCACAAATGAATGCTTCTAAAGAATTCGTTGCCGACTTTGAAGTGAAGCCTGTTGTGAAAGAGATTCGTATGCCGGAAATTCAATACGCTTTAGGTAGCTACGAATTATTACCTGCATCTAAAGATTCATTGTTATTCTTATATAACATCTTAAAAGACAACCCAACCATCGTTTGTGAATTGAACTCTCACACTGATACGCGTGGTAAAGCAGCGTCTAACCAAACCCTTTCTTTGGCTCGCGCTCAATCTTGCGTTGACTTCTTAGTAAAAGAAAAAGGAATTCCTGCAGAACGTTTAGTTGCTAAAGGTTACGGTATGAGTCAACCATTGATCTCTGATGCAACAATTAAAGCTGCTAAATCAACTGAAGAGAAAGAAGCTTTACACCAAAAGAATCGTCGTACTTCATTCAAGATCTTGAACTTTAACTACGTTGATCCTAACGCTCCTAAAACCGGTGGTGGTAAAACTGGCGGTGGTAATGAGGAAGAGCAAGACGAAGAATAACATTTTATAATTTAAACACTAAAACCCCGGAGGATCTTCCGGGGTTTTTTATTTTTACATTCAGACTCTTTGCCACAGATTACACAAATTCTCACAGATTAGGAGCACAGATTTATATCAACAAAAAAACAATCCGTGAAAAAAATCTGTGTGAATCAGTGAAATCTGTGGCACAAAAGCGAGCAGCGAAGCTGCAATAAAAATGGGAAAGAACTTTGTGGTATATAAAAGCAGCGCGGGAAGCGGTAAAACCTTTACTCTAGTAAAAGAATACCTCAAGCTTGCTCTGGCCGATCCTCAAAAACTCTCCTATAACTTCAAACGTATTCTTGCCCTCACCTTCACTAACAAAGCCGCCGCCGAGATGCGTATCCGTATTGTAAAGGCATTAACGGCTATTTGCGAAGGAAAAGGCTCAGACCTGGAAAAGATCCTCAGTAATGAGATGCAATTGGATACAAAGGAATTAAAAGCCCGTGCGCAGGTGTTGATCAATCACATGCTGCATCACTATTCGGATTTTGCGGTGAGCACCATTGATAGTTTTTCGCATAAGATCGTAAAAACCTTCGCGCATGATCTTGGACTTTCGGTGAATTTCAATTTGGAAACAGATACCGGCGAGTTTTATAATAAAGTAATTGCCCAACTGATCAACGAAATTGGAAAGGATAAAGCTATTACCGATCTGCTTAAAGAGTTTGTATTGAACAATCTTGACGACGAACAAAGTTGGGATCCTGAAAAAAGCATGCAGGAGTTCGCACGCTTACTTCAAAAAGAAAGTTCCGTACAGCACGTGAAAGGTTTGGCGTCGTTAGACGATGAGAAACGAACCAAGCTAAAAGAAAAACTATACAATGAATTAAAGATCTACCGCAATACTATCAAACAAAAAGGGCAACAGGCAATAGATCTGATCGAAAAGCAAGGTTTAACCGACGACGATTTTAACTACAAGAAAAGTGGCCCCCAAAGTTTTTTTAGAAAATGTGCAACTTTTGAATTGGAGGACAGTACTTCAAGGATCTCCGAAGCTGTAGAAAAAAATAAATGGTATGGAAAAGAAACTGATGCAGCCACAAGATCAAAAATTGATGCCATAGCTCCTGAGTTGAACCGCTTGGGAAAAGAACTGTTAGACTATATCAAAGAAAATAAAGCCCGTTATACACTTTATGATCTCATCAACAAACGCATCTACCCTATTCTTTTACTTAATAAGATCCAAAGCATCACCAACGAATTAAAAGATGAAGAGCAATTGGTGTTCATTGAAGAATTCAACACACGTATCTTTGATCTTATTAAAAATGAACCTGTGTCCTTCATTTACGAACGTTTGGGTGATCGTTACAAGAATTTCCTTCTCGACGAATTCCAGGATACAAGTACATTACAATGGCAAAATATTCTGCCTTTAGTTGAAAACAGTTTAGCCGAAGGAAATTTCAATTTGTTGGTTGGTGATGGCAAACAAAGTATTTATCGCTGGAGAAATGCCAATGTGAAACAATTTGCCTTGTTGCCTAATTTGGAAGGAACGGAAGATTCGCAGGCATTAGCATTACAGGAAGACGCACTGAAACGAAACTACAAGCAAGAGAATCTGAATGTAAATTACCGAAGCAGAAGCAGTATTATTGAATTCAATAACTCCGTGTTCGAGCACTTGAGCAAAACCTACTTAACGGATCCTTTGAACAGAATTTATGAAGGACAGGCCCAGGAAATAAAAAATAAAGCCACAGGTTTTGTTACGCTTACAAATGTGCCACAGCCAAGCGATCAATTGGAAGATTTTGTTTTGGATCAAACACTTAAACGCGTCAGTAGTTCGTTGAATAATGGCTATTCTTACAAACATCTTTGCATTCTTACCGATTCCAATAAACGTGGTAGCGCCATTGCGAATTTCCTTAGTAAAAGGGGGATCCCGGTGATCTCTAACGATTCTCTTTTATTGAATAATTGTGCGGAGATAAATACACTGGCCGCCTTTTACCGATATATCCAAAATGGAAAAGATCACGTGAGCGCGTCGGTTGTTTTGAATTATTTAATGTCGGTTAAAAAAATTGATCTGCAACAATTTCATAAAAGCGTTTCCTCAGTTAATCAAAATAGTTTGTATAAAATTTTGGAAAGCCTTGGCGTTTCAATTTCCGAGACCGAATTACAAACCAAAAATATTTTGGACATCGTTATCTATCTTATTGAGCGATTGGGAATGAACACTATTGAATCTGCGGGAATTTATTTACGATTCTTTTTAGATGAAGTAAGCAAATTCATGAGCACTCAAAATTCGAACGTGAGCGACTTTAACGAATGGTGGGGAAAACGGTCTAAGGATTCTTCCCTCATCATTTCCGAGGATCTTGATGCCGTGAAGATCATGACCATTCACAAAAGCAAAGGATTGGAGTTCCCTATTGTGATCATTCCATTTTGTAATTGGGATATTGCCAAAGAAAGTGAACAGTGGGTCAATCTAAACGACGAAGATCTTCCTATTGGAAGCGCCTATTTAAAATTAAATAAGAGTTCAGTAACCGCGGGTTTTTCTGAAGAGGTTGATCAAGAAAATCAAGAAAAGACGCTCGATAACATAAACAAGCTATACGTTGCTTTTACAAGGGCGGTTGACGAACTGCATATTATTTCTTCAGTGAGCACGCGAACTACGCGGAAAACTGTTGATCATTGGCTTCGTCCCTACATTGATACTTCTGTACTACTAAAAAAGAAAGAAGACCATTACGAATTTGGAGCTCCAACAAAACCAACCGAAGAAAATAAAAAAGCGGAGAATGTGATTCAACTGGACTCGCTTGATATTAAGTCGGAACTCAGATCGGTAAAAATAAAAGGCAGTTTTTTAAGCGGAAGCGAATTAACAGAAGGTGCCAAGCAAAAAGGAATTGTAATGCACTATATTCTTTCCAAAATAAAACACGAGGGCGATATTGAAGATGCATTAAAAGACGCGGTTTTGAGTGGGCTGATCAGCATTAGCGAACAGAACGAATTTAAGGATACTATTCTTCATCTTATACAGCAAAAAGAATTGGCGGCGTATTACGACCCCTCTAAAAAGATCTATACCGAAAAGGAAATACTCATGGATACCGGGGAAATTTTACGTCCCGATCGCATCGTTATCTCCGGAAATGAGGCCTGTATCATTGATTATAAAACCGGAAAAGAGAACACCACTAAATACCAGCAGCAAATGAAAGATTACCAATGGGCCCTTGAGAAAATGGGCTTCCAAAACATCAAAAAATTGCTGGTTTACATTGAGAATTTCAAAGTAATTGAAGTATATTAGGGGTCTAAACTACCATGAACAGACTTTTAACAATTTCGGCGTTACTGGCTGCATTTAGCCTTAGCGCGCAACAAAATCCAGGGATACGTTTATCCTATATCGATTCATCGTTTAAACCTTGCAATGACTTCTATGGTTTCTGTAATGGCAAATGGCAAAAATCATTTAAGCTTTCGGAAAGTGACTCGCGTTACGGAAGTTTTAATGAGATCAACGATAATAATCTTAAGAATATTTATACGATCTATACTGCCGCTTCTGCAGACAAAACTGCAAAGCCCGGAAGTAACGCGCAAAAGCTTCGCGATTTTTATAATACCGCTATGGATTCGGCCAAAGCCGACCAATTAGGACTAAAGCCAATTCAACCCTTGTTAGCGCAAATTGATAAAGTAAAAACAGCGGATGAGATCGTTACTTTGAAGAATAAATTAGATCTTATTGGGATCCGTTTGTTTTACGCCGCGGGTGTTGAACCTGATGCAAAGAACGCGAAACGCAATGTGTTTTCCATGGGACAAGCGGGTTATGGTTTAGGGGATAAAGATTTTTACTACAATCCAAAAATGGAAGCGATCGCTCAAAAGTACAAAGAGCATATCGCCAACATGTTGGTGATCGCCGGTGAAGATAAAACCAAAGCCACACAAATGGCAGGGCAGATCTTTGAGCTTGAGAAAAAGATCCTTGAAAAAGGAAAATCAACGCCGGAAATGCGTGATCCGGAAGCGCTCTACAATCCAATTTCAAAAGCGGAGATGAACAAGACGGTGCCGAATTTAAAATTGGATTCGTATTTCTACGGCATGGGAATTCCTTTTCCCGATACGGTAATTATTCACTCCCGCGATTATTTTACTGCGATGAACAGTATCGTTTCAACCACGGATGTAAACATTTTAAAAGCTTACACCAAGTGGATGGTGATCCACGAAGCGGCACCTTTCCTCTCAAAAGAATTGGTGAGCGAGAATTTTAGTTTTTATGGGAAAACTTTAAGCGGAGCACAAGTTCAAAAAGCAAGATGGCAACGCGTGCACAATATGGTGAATGCGGAATTAGGTGACATCATCTCTGAAGCTTATGTAAAAAAATATTTTCCGCAATCGTCAAAAGATAAATTATTGGTATTGATCGATAATTTGATCGCGACTTACCGCGAGCGCATTGATAGCAGAACCTGGATGGATGCCGCTACAAAAAAACAAGCGCATCGTAAATTAGATCAGCTTGTGAAAAAAATTGGTTATCCTGATAAATGGAAAGATTATTCAACCTTACAGATCACTACCAATTCGTATTGGGAAAATATTTGTAAGGCAAACCAATTTGCTGTGAAAGAAAATTTGGCCGAACTTAAAAAACCGGTTGATCGCTATAAATGGTTAATGACACCGGTAATGGTGAATGCTTATTATAATCCCTCAACCAATGAGATCACATTCCCTGCTGCCATTTTACAGCCGCCATTTTATGATCCAAACGCTGAAGACGCGGCGAACTATGGAACTATGGGCGCCATTATTGGTCATGAGTTAACGCACGGTTTTGATGACCAAGGCGCGCAATTTGACGCTGATGGAAATTTGAAGAATTGGTGGAGCGAGAGTGACTTGAAGAATTTTAAAGAAAAACAAGCAGCCATTGTAGCACAATTTGATAGTTACATTGCTATTGACGATGTACACGTAAATGGTTCGCAAACACAAGGTGAGAATATTGCTGACCTTGGTGGATTGACCATGAGCTATTACGCGTATAAGAAATCATTAAAAGGGCAAAAGTCTTCGGTGATAGGCGGATTTACAGGCGAACAACGCTTATTCATTGCTTGGTGCCAAGGTTGGAAAACCGCTTGTCGCGATGCGGAATTAAAACGCTTGATCACTATTGATTTTCATAGTCCGGGTAATTTTAGAGCATTTGCGCCCTTAACCAATATGAAGGAATTTTACGAAGCCTTTGATGTGAAGCCCGGCGATAAATTGTACGTTGCTCCTGAAAAACGAATTGAGATCTGGTAATGAAAAAAATTATCTTAGGCTTCATTTTTACACCAACATTTTTTGTTGCGCAGCTCAACAAATTTGTTGCCGAATGGGCCGAAGATAAAGATCTGAAGAACGGGATCCAGAGTTATTGCGTTTACGATTACAAAAATGATCTTGTGTTGGCCGAACACAATGCGCACACCTTTATGATCCCGGCCAGTACCATGAAAGCCATAACCACCGCGGCGGCTTTAAAAACATTGGGAAATGGCTATCGCTTTGCCACCAAAATTGTTTACACGGGAAAACTTACCAATGGCGTTATTGATGGCGATGTGTTGATCATTGGCAGTGGCGACCCAACTATTCAATCGGAAAATTTTTATAAACCGGACTCCTTAGGTTTAATGGACAAATGGGCAGCCGCTTTAGTTGCAGCCGGTGTAAAAGAAGTAAAAGGAAAAATAATTGGCGACGCGTCGGCTTGGGAGCATCAAGTACCGGGACATTGGATATGGGCTGACATTGGAAATTATTTTGGCGCGGTGCCTTGTGGACTTTCTTTTATGGACAATAAATTCAAAGTTATTTTCAATAGCAAGGAAGCCGGAAGCAAAGCTGAATTTGTAAAAATAATTCCGGAAGCTTTAGGTCCGAAAATGAATATTGTAAATACGGTGATTGCAAAAGGAACTGAAGACGAGGCTTACGTGTACGGAGATCCGTTTGGTTTTACCAAATATATTTCAGGAAGAATTCCACCAAACAAAAAGAACTTTGAAGTAGAAGCCGCTATGCCCGACCCTGCTCTTCTTTGCGCTGAGACCTTATTGAACGCAATGAAGAAAAATGGAATTAAGTGCGCGGGAACATTTACCAGCAATTATGAAAAAAAAGATACCAGTTTTAGAAGTACAACCTTACACACCCACTACTCTCCTTCTTTGGAAAAAATTGTACAGGTAACAAACATTACCAGCAATAATTTATTTGCGGAAACATGTTTGAGAGCTATGGCTTATGGAAGTCCTTCTAATGGCATTGAATTAGTGAAGAAATTTTTAGCCGCCAAGGGAGTTGAAACTATTGAATTATACATGGTGGATGGTAGCGGTTTAGCGCGCGCTGATCTGGTGACGACCAATTTACACGCGAAAATGCTTGGGAAAATTCAATCGGATCCTGCAATTGCAAAAAGTTTTTTCAACTCATTACCGGTTGCGGGAAAACAAGGTAGCATGAGTAACATTGGAAAAGGCACTTACATTGAAGGCAAAATGCGTGCAAAAACCGGTTACATCAACAAAGCGCGTGCCTATTGCGGTTATGTAACAACAAGCACTGGTAAAGAACTTTCTTTTTCGGTGATCTTTAATAATTACAATTGCAGCGCCAAAGAAGCGAAACTAAAAATTGAAAAATTTTTGGTGGCGCTTGGGGATGAGTGATTGTGCTTGTTTGCCGGTTAGCGCCAGTTTAAGTCAAGACGATTATTTAAGTCTTGATTTAAACTGGTCAATGTTTTTAAAAGACATGGTCGGATAGACATTTACTGTCTTTTGAGTTCCGTCCTCTTGTTGATACTTGAGTTTATACACAGGTCCGCCTGTTGTTGAAAAGAAGAAAGTACCAGAGAAGAAGTCCTTTACTTGTTTGAAGTTTAGTTTTTCTGTTTTGTCGCTAAGCATAGGTTTGATGTATACGAATTTGTCGTCAAAATAAACGCGTCTAAGTCTGCGGAAATTTACCAAATAGACAATAAGGAAAACGGTCAAGATTGATATTGAAATTATTGTCTGACCACTTTTGTTTTTGTCTGCTGTGTAATAAACCAGAAATGCAAAAAAGCAAAGTGCAATAGGTAACACGATGTACGGAATTACCTGAAGTCTATTATGAAGTCTTGTTTTATCCAATTGGCGCTAACGTTTTGCAAGCAAGAGTAGGCGGGCTTTCGAAGCATCACCAAACTTAACCCACAAAAGGTATTTTAAAGATACTTACTTTATTAGTGAGCCGCAAACAAATTGTCTGCCGTTTTAATTGCGCGCGAACGATGACCGAGTCTGCCCGCTTACTTTTGCTTGTTGTTATAGGTTGGCTAGCGCACACAGGTACAATTAGTGATCAGAGGTCTGTTTGTAAAACATGAAACTCGCACTTGATGTCCGTTTTGCCGTTGTTTTTAAGTTTGTTTTTATTTGGGATATTCCAATTGTCTTGATTGTTGGGATCCTTTTTTACTAAACCATAAATAGATGTTATTGTACAAATATTTGTTTCGCACGGGCAACAGTCAAATTTCTTTGCTTTACCATGTTTTTGAAATATGTCCACAGTAATACTAGTTTGCGATTGAATGTCTGTTGTAATTGTGTCACACGAACTTGCGTTACTCACTTTATACTCACAATATTTAACTGTCAAGGTTTTGTCGGTGTCGTTAAAAATTTTTAAGTCCCCACCCATACCCGGATCACAATTTGTCAATAACAGTACAAAAGGCAAAAGAAATATTTTTTTAAGTCTAGTCATTAGTTTCTTGTCGACGAAGGTTTTCGGGGGCTGTCCGCTAGCTTACCTATAACTACCATATAGGTGGGGTTTTTTCACTGTAATATGGTAAAAATCGCAATATTACAGTGGTTTTTTCAATCCTAATGGTAAAGCTAATTTAATCATTCCATCACTTAATTCAAAGCCGCAATTCCAGTAAACTAAGCCTTACACGCGTGAGGGATTGTAGTGGAAAGCCCGGAACCCGAAGCAAGCGACGCAGGAGCTTTGCTTTGGGTGAGGACTTGGAACGGAAAGCCCGACCCGAGCTTCCACACTGCGGCCAGCGAGGGGCACGCCCCAATAAAATTAATGCAGAAAAACTTCAACAAGCTCAGGGCAACATTGCTTGGCGTGGCGATTTTACTTAAGCCTTTCCAGCTTCCCTTTTCGTTTCACGATATTCTTATAATCCCATTGAATATCCCTTGATTTTTTGATCCAACGTTTTAGATCTTTTAAAACGATATCCTCTTTTGATGCGTAAAAAACAGAAGCGTCTTTAAATTTTCCTCCCACAACATTCAATCCATCTTCTTCAAAGCTTGCGCCGCTCCAAAACATTAAGCGCCATCCGGCTTTTTGTTTACTGTAGCCAACAATAGGATTTTCATCAAGAAACCAAACAGGATGAGAATGCCATACTTTGCTCTCGGCACCTTTTAATTCTTTGTCGATCGTTTCCGCTAGTAAAGCGCAAATAGCTTTATCTGCCGTGCTTTGTTTGCTGTTGTATGATTTGATGTCTTTATGCATGATAATAAAGATACAAAGTAATTTACATTTATAAAGTTTTTTTTCTGTCTACGTATCGATCGGCAATAAAAAAGGTAAAAGGCACGATCACAAACATAACAGGGACAAATGATCTAAAGCCGTAGGAGTCAACAAACGTAAAAATAAGCGACGCGCTGCAATACGTTATTATAAAAACGTGCACCATGATCTCAAATGCTTCTGTTTTTAAAAGTTCTTTTCCTCTGTAAAATAAATACCAAAAATATCCTATCCAAGCCAAGGTCCAATGTGGCCTGAAACTATATTCGGATGAAAGCACAGGTTGAAATCCGAACATAAATAATATTTTTTTGACAAGAAGCGCGAACGACAATTGATCTACTTGGCGCATAGAATCAGACAAACCGAGCGAAGGCAAGAAAACGAATTTATCACAAACACTATAATTTCTAAGGGCAATTACCGAGATGCCCACTAAAACAATTACACTGTAAAGAAATGGTTTCAGAAGTTGAGCTTTTTCAATCTTAATAAAATAGATCCAAATTAGAACAATACAAATTAAACCTAAAGGCATAAGATTAGGCCTGGTTAAAATAGAGGTGATCAGAAAAAAGAGGGTGATCAATTGGAACCCGGTTCTTTTAGTTTCAATAGATCTCTTCAAAAAATACATAAAGCACGCAATTGTAAAAACGGCCAGGTTTTCGCTGAGCAATGTCACCGAATAATGTTTGCTTACATCCAGCAGCCCGAAAATGCACAGACTCAAAAAAAATAGCATAGCCGTGATCGGTTTCATTTTGTTTTGAAACGTGTAAAAAACAATAAGCACTGAAGCGCCTAACATAACACTTTGAATAATGTATACCGGAACGGTGTTCTCACCAAAAACAGCGAAGCATAGTGCAACAAAGTAGTTGTAAAGAAATCCGCCTGGATATCCGTAAACATCCTGGAACGATGGAATTAGTGATCCCCCATTTTTTATTTCCAAAGCAAATCGAGCATAGTAATTCCAATCATCGCAACCCTCTAGCAAGGTTTCTAAAGAATTTTCATAAGGATAAAGACGAATTAGTGGGAGTGCCGTAAAAACTGAAAGTATGAAACACACAATTATTCTCGGATTGTTAGTCAAAGAAGTGATCCGTTTTTTCATTTAAAATTTAGATGTTTTACTACGAGGTGTAATGCATTAAAACATTGAATATAAGCGTTTTAAATTCAATTTAAACAAGCGACAGATCCTTGCTCTTTGTCAATAATTGCTTGTACAATTCCTCGTATAGTGGCAAAATAGTTTGCACATCAAATTTCTTAGAGTGCTCGTAAGCGTTTTCCTTGAATTTTTGAAGTAGTGCGTCATCACTCAATATTTTGATAGCGTTCGCCGCCATCTCATCTGTATTTCCAACCGAACTCATGAACCCGGTTTTTCCTTGCACATTCACTTCAGGCAATCCACCCGCATTTGTACTGATCACCGGCATTTTCATGGCCATAGCCTCAAGCGCAGCTAAACCAAAACTTTCTGTTTCTGATGGAAGTAAGAAAAGATCGCCAATACACAACACATCTGTTGGATCAGGAATTCTTCCCAAACTAATAATGTCGGAGTGAAACTCGCTTTTACGAGCCAATGTTTCAATATGCGCGCGCTCCGGACCATCACCCACTAAAATTAATTTGCTTTTTATTTCCTTGCGCACTTTATTGAAAATATCGATCACATCTTCCACGCGCTTTACACGTCTAAAATTACTTACATGTAATAATATTTTCTCTCCATTTGGCGCGTAATGTTTTTTAGAACAATTTCCTGAAGGCTTGTAATCATCCAAATTAATAAAATTGGGAATAACTTCAATTTTATTGTCGATCTTAAAGGTATTCAACGTATCCTTCATCAAACTTTCCGACACAGAAGTAATAGCGTTGCTTTGATTCAAAGAAAAACGGATCACCGGCTCAAACGACGGATCACGTCCAACCAAAGTAATATCCGTTCCATGCAACGTAGTAACGTAAGGCAGATAGATTTTCTTCGACTTTAATATTTGCTGCGCCATGTATGCAACCGACGCGTGCGGAATAGCGTAATGCACATGCAACACATCCAGTCGCTCGTAAATGGCAACATCCACAATTTTACTAGCCAAAACACTCTCGTAAGGTTGATAATCAAACAAAGGATAGTCGTTCACGCTCACCTCATGATAAAACAAATTCTCACTGAATTGATTTAAACGAAAAGGCTGCGAATAGCTCATAAAATGCACTTTGTGCCCTTTTTTTGCGAGCGCGATCCCGAGTTCCGTAGCAACTACACCGCTACCTCCATAAGTTGGATAACAAACAATACCAATATTCATAACAAATTACCAAGGCAAAATTACGCTTTAATTCGTAACTTTGTGGCACTTGAACTACAAGCTCCATAATTTAAGCGCTGAGGATGAAACATTTGTGACAAGCGGTGAAAAACTGCCCGTTATGGAAGAATTTTATACTATCCAGGGCGAAGGTTTTAACACCGGAAAACCAGCTTATTTTATCCGCGTTGGCGGCTGCGATATTGGTTGCCATTGGTGTGATGTAAAAGAGAGTTGGAACGCTAATCAACATCCACTGATCGACACTAAAAATGTGATCAAAAATGTGTTGGAACAAAAAGCGGATTCGGTGGTTATTACCGGTGGCGAACCACTGATCTATAATTTGGATTTTTTAACTAATGGGCTTAAAGAAAAAAATATTAAAACCTTCATTGAAACCTCGGGTGCTTACGCGTTCTCCGGAGTTTGGGACTGGATCTGTTTATCTCCTAAAAAAACGATGTTGCCTCTGCAAGAAAATTATAAATTGGCCAACGAACTAAAAGTGATCGTGTATAACAAACATGACCTCACCTGGGCTCAAGAACTTGCGCAACTCGTTTCAAAAGATTGTATTTTATTTCTGCAGCCCGAATGGAGCAAAAGCCAGGAATTGATACCCCATATCGTAGAATTCGTAAAAACGCACACGCAATGGCGTATCTCCCTTCAAAGTCACAAATACATGCATATCCCATAGAGGATATTTCCTGCTCCTCCGCCCTATTTACCACTCATAATTAAATACTTTCACCTTTTATAAGCGATGCTTACCTTCGGTAAAGTGAGTAAACACAACAAAAGATACTGGATCTGTCAAATTGGAGGTTGGACATTCTATACCCTGATCAATCTTATTTTCTTTGAGCTTACCTCCAACACAACAAAGCAAGATTACATCATTTATTTATTTGTGATCGTCCTAGGTATCTCCATAAGTCACGTTTACCGCACGCTGCTTAAAAAATTGAAGATCGTAGAGATGAATTTTCTCTATCAAACGGTAACCATGCTTGTGAGTAGCATTTTAAAAGGCGCTATCACAGCGCTCATCATCAATTTGATCTTAAAACTGATCTTCCCTAGCGCTCCCATGAGTTTTCAAAATTTAGTGAAGGACATCATTAATTTTTCTACGCTGTTCTTTGTTTGGAACATCATTTATTTTGGATATCACTATCTACTCAATTACAAACGTGCCGAAATAGACAATTTGAGATTGGAAGCGGCGGGTAAAGAAAGTGAACTCAATAGTTTAAAGGCACAGCTTAATCCGCATTTCATGTTCAATAGCATGAACAGCATTCGCGCCTTAGTGGATGAAGATCCGGCAAAAGCAAAAACAGCGGTGACACAGCTTTCAAACATTCTTAGAAATTCTTTGTTGATGAACAAAAGCAAAGAGATCACTATTGGGGAAGAAATGAGTTTAGTGAAGGATTATTTGGATCTTGAGAAGATCCGTTACGAAGAGCGCTTGAGTTTTGAACTGAATATTGATCCAAAAACAGAACACCTGATGGTTCCTCCCTTGATCATCCAAGGACAAGTAGAGAACGCGATCAAACACGGGATCTCCAAACTTGAGGGCGGCGGAAAGATCAATATCTCTTCAAAATTGTACGATTCAACGTTGATGATCCTGGTGGCAAACACCGGGCAATTGAACACCGAACGATCCATTACCGGTTTGGGTTTTCAAAACTCTTTGCAGCGTTTGCAATTGATGTACGGAAAACAAGCAACCATAAATATCAGAGAACATTCTACACAAAAAATTGTAGAAACAACCATACAAATTCCATTAAAAACAACTAAAAACTAAAGCCTATGAAAGCGATCATTGTTGACGACGAACGTTTAGCCCGTAACGAATTAAAAAGTTTGCTGGCGAATCATAAAGAAATTGAAGTCATTGCCGAATGCGGTAATGCCAATGAGGCCAAAGAAAAAATTGATCAGCTAAAACCGGATGTTGTATTTCTCGACATCAATATGCCCGGGAAATCAGGTTTGGAATTGGTTGAAGAAATTTCGGCTTTGCCCGATGTGGTTTTTGTAACTGCATATGACGAGCACGCGATAAAAGCGTTTGAGTTGAATGCTTTTGATTATTTACTAAAGCCTGTTCAGCCACAACGCTTACAGGAAACACTAAAAAAACTTGCCGAAAAAGAGCACGTTTCAAAAGGAGATAATAACGGTCCTTTGGATGAGAACGAATTGATCTTTATAAAAGATGGTGAAAAATGTTGGTTCGTGCGCCTGGCCGATATTCGTTTGTTTGAATCAGAAGGAAATTACGTGCGTGTTTATTTCGAGAATTTTAAACCGCTTATTTTGCGAAGCTTAAATAATCTTGAAGGTCGCCTCAATGAGCGTCAATTTTTTAGAGCCAGCCGAAAGCACATTATTAATTTGAGATGGATCGCCAGCGTGGAAACCTGGTTCAACGGAGGCCTGATGGTGAAGCTAAAAGATGGCAAAGAAGTGGAAATATCGCGTAGGCAGGCTGTTAAGATCAAGGACATGTTGAGTCTGTAGGAAAAGCCCTCACTCATTAACAATTAGGCTTTAAAAACTGAGGGGTATTTTTTAATAGCTATAAAGGGGTTTCTACATTTTTTTAACTACATTTAAGGGTTAAATAAATCGATATGATCAAAAAACTACTTTTTGTTGCCTCTGCCCTCGTATTCAGTTGGGGAAATTCATTTTCTCAGAATACCACAAATTCAGTTCCTAAGAATTATATAGCAGGTGATCAAGCGCCTCCACAACAGTGGGACGATTGGTTCAATGCACAAGTTGAACAATACAAAAAAACTCACGCTGCCGGAAAATCGGCTTTTGCGTCTTATAACCTACCCGTTATTTTTCACATCCTTCACTCGGGTCAGGCGGTAGGTACTACACCTAACATTGCCCAAACCACCGTAAATATTCAAACTAACATTTTGAATCAGATCTATAACGGACAAGGTGCAAACCCAAATGCGATCACTCAATATTCAAACTTCGCTGCAAACCCAAACATTCAGTTTTGTTTAGCAACTGCCGATCCCACCAACGTTGCCTTAGCTGAAGCGGGAATTAACCGGGTGGACATGGGTGCCATTTTCTCTGCAAATACTGCTACCATGACAAGTGATGCGGCTGTAATGGCATTTATTGAGTATACAGTAAAACCTTTTGTTATTTGGGATCCTACAAAATATCTGAACATTTTTGTTAGTCCCATCAATAACAGCTTAACTGTATTAGGAAGAGCAACTTTCCCCGGAAGCACAACTTTACAAGGCCCTTTTGGCGCCGTCGGAACAGGAACGTCAGATGGTGTGTGGGTTGCTACGGGCGCTGTTGAAGGAACTATACCAAACTACAACAAAGGAAAAACACTAGCACATGTGATCGGAAACTGGCTTGGAGTTCGAAATATTTGGGGAGACTCCAATTGCGGAACAGATTATTGTAATGATACGCCACCTGCTACCGGGCCAAACTCAAGTTGTCCGGGATCTTACCCTTACAAAATGAACTCCTGTGGAGCGAATTTAAGTCCCGGTGGAGAGATGAGTATGAACATCATGGACAACACTTACGACGATTGCCGATGGATGTTCACAAATGATCAGGTCATCCGTATGCAAACTGCCATGAGTCAATGTCCATACCGTTGGTTATTAGGAACACATGGTTTATGTTCACCAACCGTGGTATGTAGCCCGGGTGTTAACGCTCAAGCTGCATTTAGTTTAACGGCCCCTGCGCCTTGTTTCGGACAAGCATTTACGCCTGTGAATTTTTCAAGTGGCTGCCCTGCTCCAACATTTACATGGAACTTAACGCCGAATACAGCAACCGTTACCCAAGGATATTACACCGGTCAACCTTCTTTCAATTTATCAAGCATGGGAACTTACACTTTAGAATTGATCGCCTCCAACTCTCTCGCAACAACCTCTTATTCGGTGGTATTTACAACAACTGCTTGTCCAAAGAGTCCACTTTGCGTAGATACGCTTAAGAAAATCAGAAAAACAGATACATTGGCAGTTTATCCGGTGCCGGGAAGTTCTGTTGTAACTGGTTGTGGTGGTCCACTTCCTCCGGGTTTCTTAACCGGAACAAACTGTTATAACGATAAAGAATTTGCGCAGTTTTTTGCAGCCAGTTCATATAGTGACATTCCTAATCCGCAATTGGCGTCGGTTTACGTACTATTTGCGCGCGCAGGAACTGCAGATCATTCAGGTGCAGGGACAACTTACTTAAATGTATGGGGGGGAAATATTAACGGACCGGCCTCGCTTCTCACTCAAACACTTGGCTTATTGCCAAGCGTCGTCTCCACAGTAGCGGCAACCTGGTCAAACGTGGCCTCGCCTACCAATACGGTGCCGTGGGCCGGAACATCAACGTACACGTTTGCGGGTAAAGATGTTTACGCTTACAGATATTTCTTTACACCTCCTTATATCATTCCTACAAATGGATTCCATTTGGGTGTTGAGATGCCTTGGAACACAAAATCTTCAGGTGACTCCGCACAGATCTACGGAAATACTCTAACAAATGCTCCTCTTTCGGACACTACTGCGTTTGTAAGAACATTTAATAACGTTTGGAAGAAAATGATCCACCATTATGGTAAGAATGTTCAATTGGCCATCATGCCTGAGATCACTTGCCGTAATAAAGTAGGAATTCAAGAGTATCAAAATGAATTAGAAGTGAGTGTTCGTTTAATGCCGAATCCAAACAATGGACAATTCAGCATTATGGCTACACTTTCAAATCCACAAGATCTAACATTCAAGATCTACAATTACGTTGGGCAATTGCTAGGCACGAATGTAGAACGCGGTGTTACAGCAAGGGTGTTTGACATTGACATGAGTAATAACGCCAATGGTGTTTATTTTGTTGAGATAAGTAACGGAACTCAAAAGACCGTAAAGAAAATGATCATTAGTAAATAATAGAATATCTTAAAATGGAAACCCCGATCGTTTGATCGGGGTTTTTTTATGTATTATGAAAAATAAAATTTGAATTTCTTTCGGTCACCTCTTCCACTTCCATTAAACTCACATTTTTAATTTCCGCCACTTTCCGCGCCACTTCCATAATATAACCGGGCTCATTCCTTTTTCCTCTATGAGGAACCGGCGCGAGATACGGTGCATCGGTTTCCAAAACCAAATGTTCAAGTGGGATGGCCTGAACAACTTTATCTAAGCCACTATTTTTAAACGTCACAACGCCACCTATTCCTAATTTGAATTTTCCAAGATCAACGATCTTTTGCGCTTGCTCTACATTTCCACTAAAGCAATGAAAAATAGAACGCGGTAAAGTCGCAAAAGAAGTCAGAATCTCATACACTTCATCAAAGGCCTCGCGGCAATGAATACTAATTCCATAGTCAAAATCCAAAGCCCACTGAATTTGCTTTTTGAAAGCGTGTTGTTGTTCTTTAAAAAAAGTTTTATCCCAATACAGATCAATTCCAATTTCCCCTACAGCAACATATTTTCTTTTATTCAACCAGTCCTCTACCAATTTTAATTCATCTTCCACGTTAGCTTTTACACTACATGGATGCAAACCCATCATGGCGAAACAATTTTCAGGGTATTTCTCTTCCAAATCATGCATGATCGCAATACTCTCCGAATCAATATTTGGGAGATAGAACTTTTTTATCCCGCTGCGGATCGCTTTAGAGATAAGTTGGTCGCGATCGGCATTAAATTCTTCACTATATAAATGGATATGAGTATCAATGATCATAGGGCAAAATTAGGAACAAAAATCGTAATTTAGCGCATTCATGACCAACAAACCAAATAGAATGCTTTACGCCATACTTAGCGGAGCTCTTTTAAGCATCTCTTGGTTCTTTGGCTTAACGAGTTTTATTTTCATCGCGCTGGTTCCGCTTTTGATCATCGAAAACTATTTAAGCTCGCTCGATATCAGAAGGAAAAAATTAAGACTGGTAGGCCTCAGTTATCTCACATTTTTGACTTGGAATTTAGGTGTTACCTGGTGGATACAATTTGCCTCGCTTGGTGGTGCGTTGATGGCTTGGTTGGCGAATTCATTATTGATGACCATCGTGTTTGTAACGTTCTCAAACATTAAGAACAAGATCAACAAACCGTGGGGAATTTGGTTATTGATCCCGGTGTGGATAGCCTGGGAATTTCTTCATCACTATTGGCAACTCACATGGCCCTGGTTATCTCTCGGAAATATTTTCGCCAACAAAATAAATTGGGTACAGTGGTTTGAATACACGGGTGTTTCGGGCGGAACCGTGTGGATCTTAACCGTGAACATTATGTTATTTCAAATTCTAAATGGAAAAACATTTAATTTGAAAGCGGCATACAAACCATTGGCGGTAATTTTAATTCCAATTGCTATCTCTTATGTGATCTTGTATTCGTACAAGAATAAAAGTTCACTAAAAGAACAAAATATTCTGGTAGTTCAACCAAATATAGATCCTTATAACCAAAAATTTGACGAGGATTTTTCGATAATGTTTGAAGATATGCTCAAACAAATAAAAGGAAAATTAAATTCGAGCACAGATTATCTTGTTCTTCCGGAAACTTACATCGTTAATAATATCAATGAGGAATACCTGGATAAATCGGTGGACGTTCAAATTTTCATTGATAGTCTTATTAAGAAATTCCCAGATCTTACCATCGTTACCGGAGCTTGTACGTATACGCTTTATCCAAATGAAGAAAGCGCTGAACCAACCGCGCGCCGACAAAGCGATGGCTCGTATGTTGATTTTTATAATACCGGTTTGCAGATCACACGCAAGGGCGTTTTAAAATATCACAAATCAAAACTAGTTCCGGGCTCTGAGATCATGCCTTACGGAAGTTTATTGAAACCGTTAGAATCTTTAGCCCTCGACATGGGCGGAACAACAGGAAGTTTAGGGATTCAAAAGGATCGCGTGGTATTTGAAGGAATAAAAGGAATTAAAATTGCACCGGTTATTTGTTACGAAAGCATATATGGAGATTATTGCTCGGAATACATTCGCAAAGGCGCGCAATTTATTTTTATCATCACGAATGATGGTTGGTGGGAGAACACCCCGGGTTACAAACAACATTTAGCCTACGCTAAGCTTCGTGCCATTGAATTTCGAAGAAGCATTGCCAGAAGTGCCAACACCGGTGTTTCGTGTTTTATAGATGAAACAGGTGTCATTTCACAGCCAACTCCTTACTGGGAAAAGGCTTTAATTGAGGGTAAATTAAAACCTAACGACGAACTAACTTTTTTTGCCCGTTTTGGCGATATTATCTCCAGGATCTGCGCTGCTCTAGCGATCGCAGCCTTGTTATATTACTGGTTTTTGCGCTTTTTTAAACGCTAAATAATGCGTACTTTTATAGTCCAAAATTGATTTTTTAATCCCGTTTTATGGAAAAATTTGATGTAACAGTCATTGGTGCCGGTCCCGGAGGATACGTTGCCGCGATTCGTTGTGCCCAATTGGGTATGAAAACTGCTTTAATTGAAAAATACCCGAGTTTGGGTGGAACTTGCCTTAATGTAGGTTGTATTCCTTCAAAAGCTCTATTGGATTCGAGTCATCATTTTCATGATGCGGCGCATACATTTAAAGAGCATGGTATTGAGATCAACGCTCCAAAAGTGAACATCAAACAAATGATAGAACGCAAACGCGGTGTTGTAAAAATGACCGTAGATGGGATCAATTTTTTAATGAAGAAAAATAAGATCACCGTTTATACAGGAGTTGGAAGTTTTGAGAACAAGACCACGATCAATATTAAGAAAGCAGATGGAAAAACAGAACAAATTGAAAGCGCGAAAACAATTATTGCAACGGGATCAAAACCAAGTACTCTTCCAGGGATCGAAATTGACAAAAAGCGTATCATTACTTCAACAGAAGCTTTGGAATTGCAAGAAGTTCCAAAGCACCTGATCATTGTTGGCGGTGGCGTTATTGGATTAGAGTTAGGAAGTGTTTACGCTCGCTTAGGGAGTAAAATCACTGTTGTTGAATTTATGGATCGTATTATTCCGGGAATGGATGGCGCTTTATCTAAAGAATTACAACGTGTATTGAAAAAAGATCTAAGCTTCGAATTTTTATTCAAACATAAAGTTACCGGTGTAAAAGCAAGCGCGAAAGAAATTACGTTAACAGCTTTGAACGCGAAAGATGAAAAAATTGAATTGAAAGGTGATTATTGCTTAATGAGTGTTGGTCGTCGCCCTTATACTGAAGGATTAGGATTAGATAAAGTTGGAATTAAAGTAACTCCACGCGGCGTTATTGAAACTGACGATCATTTACGCACCAACGTAGACAACATTTACGCCATTGGCGATGTGGTGAAAGGCGCAATGCTTGCACACAAAGCAGAAGAAGAAGGCGTGATGGTTGCTGAACAATTAGCTGGACAAAAACCTCACATCAATTATAATTTGATCCCGGGCGTTGTTTACACCTGGCCGGAAGTTGCTGCAGTTGGTTATACTGAAGAGCAACTAAAAGAACAAGGGCGCAAATACAAAGTGGGAAGTTTCCCATTCAAAGCAAGCGGTCGTGCTCGCGCAAGTATGGACACTGATGGATTTGTGAAAGTGTTAGCCGATGAAACAACTGATGAAATTCTTGGTGTACATATGATCGGTCCGCGTACTGCTGATATGATTGCTGAAGCGGTTGTAGCTATGGAATACAAAGCAAGCGCCGAAGATATTTCACGCATGAGCCACGCGCATCCAACATTTACAGAAAGCATGAAGGAAGCATGTTTAGATGCAACCGCAAAACGTCCTATACACATGTAATATGAGCAAACCAATTGTAGGAATAATTATGGGGAGTAACAGCGATCTGCCAACCATGCAGGCCGCTGCAGATGTATTGAAGGAGTTAGGAATTGCTTACGAAATTGATATTGTATCCGCGCATCGCACACCCGAAAAAATGTTTGAATATGCAAAAAGCGCTCACACACGCGGCTTGCAAGTAATTATAGCCGGAGCCGGTGGCGCGGCGCATTTACCGGGAATGGTTGCATCGTTAACCCCTCTACCCGTTGTTGGTGTTCCCGTAAAAAGTAGCAATAGTATTGATGGTTGGGATAGCTTGCTAAGCATTGTGCAAATGCCAAATGGTGTTCCTGTTGCTACAGTTGCTGTAAATGCAGCGCAAAATGCTGGAATTTTAGCCGCGCAAATTATTTCGTGCAGCGATGCAAAAGCCCTTGATAAATTGATCGCATTCAAAGAGGCTTTGAAACAAAAAGTGATCAAAGCATCCGACGATCTAAAAAAATAAGCTCATTAAACGGATCGCTATTATATTCGTAAGATTTTACCAACTTACTATTTCCCCTCTTTTACCTAATGCGTGCCGTTATCAACCTACGTGCAGTCAATACACTATCGAAGCGGTTCAAAAATATGGCGCTATAAAAGGATGTTGGCTGGGATTGAAACGCATTTTGCGATGCCATCCCTGGGGTGGACATGGTTACGATCCTGTTCCCTAATTATTCTTTCACTATCTTTTGAGTAGAACTTCCCTGTTTGGTATTCACCTTCACAAAATAAATTCCGCTCGCGTAAGAACTCATATCAACGCTTGTTTGATCGGACGTAATGGCAAGTGTTTTTACAAGTCCACCGATCGTATTTAAGATCTCAGCATTTACGATCTCGAAATCTTTTTTCACAATGGTGATCGTGAACTTATTTGCTACCGGATTTGGAAAAACTTTAAATACGTTTACCTCTTTTGGCAATTCCTTTATGCCCACCGGCAAAGCGCACATGTTTGGAATTCCCCAACCAATATCATTATTTGGCGACGCGTTGTTAGAAGCTGTTTTTCTTAATGTATCCAATACTTTATAAGGATGAAATGTTGTATGACGTTGCCAAAAACATGCAATTGCCCCGGCTAACACAGGCGTTGCATAAGACGTTCCGTTTCCTTGTTCAAAACCATTAATGTCTTGCGACACCCAGGTTGCCGCTCCGCGCGCTACAAGATCCGGTTTTTTTCTTCCATCAAAAGTTGGTCCTTTAGAACTAAATCCCGCATAAACTCCTGCAACATCTACTGCCCCAACTGTACAAATACTATCGGCATCAGCAGGCACACCAATTCCTCCTGCTCCATCATTGCCCGCGGCGTTTAAAACAAACATTCCTTTACGCACAGCCATTGTAGAAGCAATACTCATAGGATATGTTTTCCCATTTAATCCGGCAAACGTGTGGTTAAAACTCGAATTGTCGAAATCTGTATAACCTAAAGATGTTGTAAGAATATCCGCGCCAACACTGTCGGCAAACTCGGCACCACGGATCCAATTGTACTCTTCGCTTGGTGTTTCGCTAAGCGGAGCTGCTGAAGCCGCGTCTTCTGTTCTTAATAACCAATAATCCGCATTAGGCGCGGTGCCAACAAAAACACTTGGTACACAAGCAGCCATACACGATAGTACTTTCATTCCGTGCGAAGCATCTTCATACACACTTGTTCCTCCTTCTACAAAGTCGCGAGTACCTTTTACACCACCGCGCGCGTACAAACTATCAAAGGCCGGATTATTATTAGCGTTAAAAAAACCGGCATCTAATACGGCGATGGTCATTCCTTGTCCTCTAAATCCGTAGCCGTGCATACACACCGCGTTCAATTGTTGCGCCTGGTTGTAGCCGTTTCCATAATATTCAATGATGCCGCTCGATTTCCCTGCGTTGTTATCTTCTGCCGGAACAAAATCGCGATCCATAATGATCCGCATTTTATTTGTTGGCGTTGTATTTACAACAAAGCTCAACGTGTTTATTGCATTCGTAGCTGTTGTAATTGCAGCGCTCGCTGTATTAGTGATCACCACAGCAACAGCATTCATCCATTTTGACGCGTAAAGTACTTGCACATTTGTAATGGCATCTATTTGCGAAATGTATGATGGCGTTACCGGAAGATCGGTTTGATCGATGGCTACACCATGAGCGGCTCTTCTATTCACTGATTTCTGAGTGATGAAAGCGGTAGGTGTACCGATCGAATATGGCGTTCCGTTCTTATCTGTGAGTTTCACCCAAAATTTATGATTGTACTGTGCTTTGAAACACTGAGTGGCAAAAGCCAATAAAATGGCGAGTACTATTTTCTTATTCATAACCATAACTTACTAATGTTTGTTTGTATATCAATCCTTTTTCAATGCGATCTTCAATGGCAACTCCGGAAATAACGGCATTGGAATAAATATCCTGGATCTCACGATACACCAATCCAATATCCTTTGCATACTTTTCAATATAGTATTTTTTCGAGATCAACGTTTTATCATCCTTCTCCTTTACCTCCAACACCGCACTCAAACTTTTTCCGTTGATCGTCTCCTCTTTATCAATATAAAAATAGGTATAGGTATTCTCTCCCAAATTATTATTAGCGTTTCCATTCCAGCTGGAATTTAAAGCCACAGGAAATATCATCTTTGTATAGCGAATATTATTTTCCACTACCTGGATATTTTTGCTATCCGCGTTCACCATCCATACTTCTTTCATGGTATACGGAATACTATCGTAGGGTTTATTGGGATTGAATAGTTTGATGTAACGCTCCAAACGTATCGCGTTCCTACCCTGGTTATCGGTAAAATTATCGCTAAGTTTTTCTTTGATCCTGTACTTATAATAGGTGGTATCCAAAGTGAGGTCGTTGTAAACGGTACTATCCACATCATATACGACAAAACGACCCAATTTGGTTGGGTAATAATCAAGTCCCAATACAGAAACTTCATCTTCCTTCTTTTTTTTACATGAAGTAAGGAGCAAGCAGATCACAAGTATGCTACCCAGAGCTTTGATAGGGCAATTTACGAAAAAAAGAGTGAAGTTTAAAATGCAAATTAACCGCTGGTCCCTTTTGGCAGGCTAGAAAACTATTAGTAAATTCGGGGTATTGATTAGCATGAACCAGGAAACGAAAGACGCGGTAAACATAATTTTAACAGATTATTTAGAGGCTCATAAGCATAGAAAAACATCGGAACGCTACGCTATACTTAACGAGATCTATTCGCACGAGGGGCATTTTGATATTGAACAGTTGTACCTGCTCATGAAGAACAAAAAATACAGGGTAAGCAGAGCCACCTTGTATAACAATATTGAAATTTTGATAGATGCCGGATTAGTGATCAAACACCAATTTGGCAAGAACATGGCTCAGTTTGAAAAAGCGTACAAATACAAGCAACACGATCATTTGATATGTACCGATTGCGAAAAAGTGTTTGAGTTCTGCGATCCGCGCATTATGCAGATCCAAAGAATGACCGAAGATCTTTTGAACTTCAATGTGATCCATCACTCGCTCAATTTTTTCGCGAAATGTAAAAGTTTAAAAGAAAAAGGACATTGCGAACACGTAAAAAAATAAGTTATGGTATTTGAATATTTCATCACAAAACAAAACAACACGGCGGTAATTACGCTCAAGGGAGAATTGATCGAAAAAAATCAGGCCAATGATCTTATTAAAGAAGCTGATGAATTATCGGCGGCTAATTGCAATAAATGGGCTATTGACATGAGCGAATTGAAGTACATGAACAGTAATGGACTTAATACCTTGATCCAGTTGCTTACAAAATCTCGCAAAGCGGGTGGCGAAGCGGTGTTGTATAATTTGAATAAGAAGATCCAGGAGTTGATCCTGATCACCAAACTGAATACTCTTTTTAAAGTTTCGGGAACAAAGGAGGAGGCGATGAAGATATTGGAGAACTGATATCTCAAATCATACAATAACAATTTCCCTTCTCTTTTCTGCCACAGATTCACGCAGATTCTTTTTCACAGATTTAATGTGTTAATCTGCGAGCGAAATCTGTGAAAATTGGCGAAATCTGCGGCATCGCTAAAAATAAATTATTTCTTCGCCAACAGATTTTTTATTTCTACCAATTCATTCTTTATTTGTTTCAAGATCTCTGAATCATTTCCACCTGTTGTAACAACCGATCGTTTTTCCTTCATGATCTTTTCCCTTTGAATAAGGATCATATTCTTGAATTCTTCTGCGTCTTGCAAAGCAGGAATGCTCATGATATTACTCCCATGATGTCCGCCTCCACCCGCAGTTTCAACACGAATAAAAGTCAAGCCGAAAGCTCGCAAAATTGGTCCACCAAAAAATGAAACATCTTGAATATTCTCTAGTGGAATTGTTTTTTCAATATGAATGATCATCCCCTTAGAAAAATAAAGATTCTTCTCGCTCAACTCACATTTTAATGTTTTGAAGAATTTTCTGGAAAGCCATTGTCCTAAACCACATAACCAAAAGGGAATAATGATGATCCCGATAACGGAAACAAAAAGATAGAAGATCACAATTAAGAAAATGTAGGTTTCGAATGCGGGATTAAAAACTCCTTTCTTGAGGATCGCGTTTTGATGTTCCATGATGTTTAGGTTTTGTTAGAGTAAAATTAGGAAAATAATCCTTACGAATTTGAAGCCTCTAAAACCTGGTCCCTGAGCTTGTCGAAGGGTCTTTCCAAACTATTTGGGAGATCGTTTCGACAAGCTCAACGACTAACTTAGATCACCAGCTGCAAACCATCAAAGGCCAACTCAACATTTGCCGGCAATTCCTTATTTACCGCTTCGTGTAAACCCAATTGATGGGAAATGTGTGTGAAATAAGCTTTTTTGGGAGCTAACTCTCTTACTACTTCAATAGCCTCCGTTAATGTAAAATGCGAAATGTGCGGTTCGCGACGAAGAGAATTCAGCACTAACACATCAAGACCTTTGAGTTTTTGACGTTCTTTATCTTCTATCAAATTCGCATCAGTAACATACGCAAAATCATTAATACGAAATGCCTTTACATTCATCATGTAGTGTTTTACATTGACGGGTGTTATAGTCATATCGCCGATTGAAAAATTTTGATCTTCAAAACCGATCACGTCGATCTGCGGAATGCCCGGGTATTTATCTTCCGAAAAAATATAAGCGAATTCCCTTTGCAACGCTTTATTCACTTGCGCGGTGGCATACACCGGCATTACCATTTTATTGATGAAATTGAACGCGCGTACCTCATCCAAACCGGCAATATGATCCTTGTGTTCGTGTGTAAATAGAACAGCGTCGAGTTTATTTAATTTTTCGCGCAGACATTGTTGTCTAAAATCCGGACCCGTATCAATCACAATGCGCGTTGTACTTGTTTCTACCAAAATAGAAGTACGGGTTCGTGTATCTCGAACATCGCTACTAGTACACACCTCGCATTTGCACGCGATCACCGGCACACCTTGCGATGTGCCTGTTCCTAAAAATGTGATCTTGATACTGCTCATTTCTTCTAAAAGATGTAATCTACAAATGCTACGATAGCGCTTGGTTGTGCAATGGCTACAAATATAACGCCAAATATGGCGCCCCAAAAATGTGCTTCGTGACTAATACCATCGGTGTAAGTGCCTTTGCGTTTTCGCATAATGAGAAACAAACTAATTCCCAATAGTAATATACCCCAAAGCCAGCCTGGTAAAGGAAAGGGAATAAACAACATTCCGATACTACGTTCGGGATTTAAAATGATCCAGGCAAACATAATAGATGAGATCGCACCACTTGCTCCAACTGAGGAATAAGAAGGATTGTCTTTATTTCGGAAATATTCGGTGATCGAAGCCGCGTAAATTCCACCGGTAAATAAAATAAGATAATAGACCTTGGCCAATTTAAAATGTTGTGGTTCGAGTTCTTGCCCATCCGCTATCAAAAGTGGAAAAGAATAATTTTCCAAACCTAAGCCAAAGCTATAAAGCGCAAGACAATTGAATATCAAATGAAAAAGATCGCCATGAACAAAGGCATGCGTTAGAAAACGGTAATGCTCTCTCTCGCGCTTGATCAAATAAGGATAAAACGAATATTTATGGGTAGCGCCTGCAACCGAAAAACAAAAGGCCGAAAAAACAATGATTATTGCAAGGAATGTGTAGGTGATCATTGCCTATAAATTTAAGTAATTGGGACTATCGGATCCGGAACTTTGAGCGGGATTAACCAACAGTATTTTGGTGAAAAACCCTTGATTTTCTGAGTTTTAGTGAAAATGGTTCAAATTTTAACTAATTTGTTTTTTACTTTTAGGTAAAAGCCTGGTCTAATAGCAAAATTATATAATGAAACAACCAATTTACTTACTCCTTTTCGCATTGCTTTTTAGCTTTCTTGCTAAGGCTCAAAATCCTATTTACGGTAACGAAAAATTGGTTACTATAAACAACTACACCGCCGACGCCATGGAACCGCATTTGCACACCAACGATAACGCGCTTTTTTTTAATAGCTTGAATGACGGTGTTGCTACAAGTTTGGTGTGGGCTGTAAAGATCAATGATACAACATTTAGCTCGATGGGATTTACGCCTTATTGCAATCAAACTGTAACGCCGCGTATGGACGCCGTTTCGTCAATTGATACTATGGATAATTTTTACTGGATGTCGACCCGCGGATACCCCGGCAATTTTGACAATTTACATCGTTGCCGTTTTCTGCAAAGTGGCTACACTAACTTCGGGCGTGTACACGGGGATTTTTACATTTATCAGCCTGGTTACCTCATCATGGATGCGGCGATCAGTTACTACGGCGATAAATTAATTTATTGCAACGCCTATTTCAACAACTGCGGAAGCATTCCTTGTGCGGCTTCTATGGGTATCGCACAAAAAGTAAACGACTCCACGTTCAACAAATTACCAAATACCAACACCATCATGGCAAGTATTAACGACACTGCGAACTATTGTGTGTACGCACCAAATTTAAGCGAAGATGGCTTGGAGTTATTTTACACACGCTTTTTAAAAACAGGTTTCAATACCGAGATACTTGTAGCCACCAGAAGCAATACCAACGCGGCTTTTGGAGCGCCAAGCATTCTTGTAAGCGCGCCCGGTTTGATCCCCGAAGCTCCAACAGTGAGCTCCGACAAATCAAAACTATACTTCCATAAAAAAGTTGGGGGAACCTATAAAATCTTTGTGCGCTACCGCATGACCACTACAAGTTTGAACGAAAATGAAACAAACGATCTTGTTAGCGCGTTTCCAAATCCGGCGAACAACAAAATTCAATTCACAAAAGAAATTCTCGTCACCATTTATGATATCGAAGGAAAAATAAAATTCTCAGGAAAAACAAAAGAAGTAAACACGCAAGACTGGAACAACGGCATTTACTTTGCCAGTTCACAAAATAGTTCGTTTAAGTTTGTTGTTTTGCATTAGGGAACGATAAAACCTTTCACTCACACCTGTAATTCCAATCTGCATGGATCGATTTCCCCCTTTGAAAAAGGGGGTGCCCGAAGGGCGGGGGATTCTAAAAAATGCTACAGATCATAGCAAGACTTTGTTCGACCGCGTAATACATTTGTTGTATGGAAAAATATCATTCATACAATACCAAATTGCAAACTTTCGCAACACAAAATAGAAATTACGGGACCAAAGCTGAAGCGTGCTTATGGAAATTTATTCTGAAAGCGAAAAAAACGGGATATCAGTT
Source organism: Bacteroidia bacterium (assembly GCA_044229315.1). Classification (GTDB taxonomy): domain Bacteria; phylum Bacteroidota; class Bacteroidia; order B-17B0; family Aurantibacillaceae; genus Aurantibacillus. The sequence continues at coordinate 673,974 of JBGATG010000001.1, read as the reverse complement.
CAACAGACAACGACCTGTTCTGTTTTACATAGCAGATTTTATGTGCGTAAAACTAAACCTCATTATTGAAGTAGATGGTTTCACACATCAGGACGAAAAAGTTAGAGAAAATGATGCGGTAAGACAGAGGAAATTAGAAGAACATGGATTTAAAGTTATTCGTTTTACCAATGAAGATGTTTTGTTTAATTTGGATCGTGTACATAAAGGGATAATGAAAACGATCAAGGAAATTGAAACTGCCAATAAGTAGAATCCTCCGCCCTTCGGGCACCTCCTTTGAAAAAGGAGGAAATTCAACCAAGCAGTATGGAATTACAGCTTAGCAGAATGGTAGTTTCCGTTTTTAAAAAAGGAAATATTCAGTAGATCCAATCCTCCGCCCTTCGGGCAACTCCTTTAAAAAAGGAGGAAATTCTCCAATGCAGTTTGGAATTACCGCCTAGAGCTTCGGCGCGTTACGATTTTTATTGTGTCGCAAATGCGACCAGTTCCCTAATCAAATAACCCACCCGTTCTTCCAAAAACAGATTTACCCAAATGTTTATAGGCCATGTCGGTTACTTCACGACCGCGTGGTGTGCGGATCAAATATCCTTCCTGAACCAAGAAAGGCTCATATACTTCTTCAATAGTTCCCGATTCTTCGCCAACAGCTGTGCTAATGGTATTTATTCCAACCGGACCACCTTTGAACTTATCAATAATGCAAGCTAAAATGCGATGATCCATTTCATCCAATCCATTCTTATCAACATTCAAAGCCTTTAGTGCATAGGTCGCAATTTCAATATCCACTGTTCCATTTCCTTTTATCTGCGCGAAATCTCTTACCCTACGTAACAAAGCATTTGCAATACGCGGCGTTCCTCTACTCCTGCGCGCAATTTCATAAGCGGCATCTTCTTTTATTTCTACCGATAATATTTCGGCGCTACGATGAACAATTCCGGTAAGCACTTTACTATCGTAATAATTTAAACGACTATTAATTCCAAAACGCGCTCTTAACGGCGAGGTCAATAAACCACTTCGCGTTGTGGCGCCTACTAATGTGAACGGATTCAATTTTATCTGCACCGTTCTTGCATTTGGTCCACTATCGATCATAATATCGATCTTAAAATCTTCCATGGCCGAATACAAATATTCCTCCACAACCGGACTCAACCTATGGATCTCATCAATAAACAATACATCGTTTGGTTCCAAATTGGTAAGCAAACCCGCAAGATCGCCGGGCTTATCCAACACCGGACCGCTGGTTACTTTTAAATTAACCCCGAGATCATTGCTGATGATGTGCGCCAGGGTTGTTTTTCCCAAACCCGGAGGTCCATGCAATAATACATGGTCCAATGATTCCGATCTTTGCTTGGCAGCCGCCACAAACACTCTCAAATTATCAACCACATTTTTTTGCCCTGCAAAATCATCAAATTGCAAGGGACGCAAAGCCTTTTCTAACTCTTTTTCCGAGGTACTAAGGTTCTCGCCGTCTGGATCTAAATTCTCGTTCATGGTGTTTTTTACTCATCAAAGGTAGACCATAATGTAGCAGTTGATTGCTACAAATTGTAGCATTCCCGAAAATTGTGAGTTTTTTACCCTTTCAGCACATCCCAAGCCTTTAATAGATCGGCTGTTTCGGGCACGGTGGGAGAATCGGGCGAAAGTTTGCCGGCCCATAAAAAGAAACACTGCTCGGTCGTTCCCGCTTTAAAAAATGAACCCGCACTCACTTCTACTCTTAAAAAATCAAAGACGTGAACCCCATTTTCATCAAGCACTTTATACCAACGTACGTTTTCAATTCCGCCTTCGTTATTGGGATAAATAGGAAAAAACACCTTCTCAAAGTTGCTCGCGTTAGCGCCGGAAGCCGCATGAGGTTTAACGGCCACTTGAAGTTGTTGTACCATTACCGGATCAAGGATCTTCTGATAATATTCCAGACCCCAATCGCCGGTTTCCAAATATTTAACTTCCGTAAAGCTGTATTTCATAGGTTTCAAAGATACTTATGTTAAGAATTCTACGTTAAATGGTAGCAACAATTTAATAACTTGGTCCTATGAAATTAAAGCTTCTTTTGATCCCCGCCGTACTGATCCTTTCATCTTGCAAAAAAGACGAACCGGAACCAGATCCAAATCCACCAACCCCATTAAGCGCTGCAAAAAAAGTGTATGTGGTGAACGAAGGTAACTTTGGTCAGGGTAACGCGGGTGTTACTATTTTTGATACCGGTACCGGAAACAGAAGCGAAGATTATTTTAAAGAGAAGAATGGTGTTGCTATAGGCGATGTAGCACAAAGCATGTGCAAAATAAACGGCGATCTTTATATCGTCGTAAATAACTCAAACAAGGTCGTAGTGTGTGGGAGCGATTTTAAAGTAAAGCGTACTATTAGCAACTTAACTTCGCCACGTTACGTTATTGGTGTAAGTAATTCTAAAGGATACGTAAGTGATCTTTATGCAAACGGATTAAGTATTATTGATCTTAACACCGGTACAAAAACCGGTTCTATTAGCTTGCCGGGAGCGACCGAACAAATGGTGATGCTATTTAGCAAAGTGTATGTAACAAACTCGGCAAAAGATAAAGTTTATGTGATCGACGCCGCAACGAATACCATTACCGATAGTATTTTTGTTGGAACCAATGCAAGCAGTTTAATTTTAGACAAGAACGATAAATTATGGGTGCTTGCCAGCGGCACATCAAGCGTTGCGGGAAAACTTTCACTTATTGATCCGGTAAATAATTCAATTACATGGTCACAAGATTTCAGTCTGTACAGAAAACCGGGATTGCTTTGCGTTAACGGAACAAAAGATACACTTTGGTTTGCCGACAAGAATGGAATTTGCCGAATGCCGATTGCGTCTACCTCACTACCAAACGCGTTTATTAATTCAACAAGTAATATTTATGGTTTAGCTGTGCATCCAACACGCTTTGAAGTGTACGTAGCCGATGCCATGGACTTTATTGCTAAATCAACTATTTACGTTTACCGAACATCAAACGGGAATCCTGTTGGTGATTTTAAAGCCGGATTTCTCTCCAATAGCTTTTACTTTGATTAAGAATGCATGTTCACATCATTTCTTTCGACATCCCTTTCCCTGCTAATTACGGCGGTGTTATTGATGTATATTACAAATTAGTTTGGCTGCATAAACTTGGCGTAAAAATTCACTTACATTGTTTTGAATACGGCCGGGCGCACGCGCCTGAATTAGAAAAACTTTGCGAAAAAGTTCACTATTACGACAGGCGCACGCATTTAGGAAGTCATTTGAGCCTTTTGCCCTACACCGTTCAATCGCGCACCTCCAAAAAATTATTGAAACGTTTATTGAAAGATGATTCACCTATTTTATGCGAAGTACTGCATACCTGTTATGTTTTAAAAGATCCGCGCTTGAAATACCGCATCAAGATCTATCGGCATAGCAATATTGAACACGAGTATTACGAAAGCCTGGCTTCTGTAGAAAAGAATTTTGTAAAGCGCTTGTATTTGAAATTGGAAGCGCGAAAATTAAAACGCTTCGAACGCATCGTCAATCATGCCGATCTTATTTTGGCTGTGAATCAAAACGATGCGAACTATTACAGAAAAAAATATCCTAAAGTAAGAACAGAATATTTACCAAGCTTTCATTCGCACAAAGAGGTAAGCATCAAAGAAGGAAAAGGCGATCATATTTTATTTCATGGTAACTTAAGTGTTGCCGAAAATGTGGAAGCCGCGGAATGGTTGATCGCTAACGTATTCTCAAAAATACAACAACGCGTGATCATTGCGGGATTGAATCCATCCATCGATCTCGAAAATAGCATTGATGTTCATAGCAATATTGAACTTGTTGCTAATCCAACAGAGGCAAAAATGAATGAGCTTATTGAGAATGCTCACATTCATGTATTATATACTGCCCAGGCAACCGGACTTAAATTAAAATTACTGAATGTTTTGTTCAGCGGACGCCACATTATTTGCAATGAACTCATGATAAAAGGCAGCGGCGTGGTAGCTAACAACTCTATTCACATTGCAAATTCGGCCAAAGACATGATAACCGCCATTGAGGAAATGCAAGGAAAACCGTTTTCTGAGGTCATTATAAAAGCGAGAACCGAGTTAGTTCAACCGTTTAATAATCAAACAAATGCGGAGAAATTACGCTCCTTTTTGCGCCAAAATTGAGTTCAATTGACCCAAGGTTATTAACTGATTCCTAGCACTTTATTAACACGATTATGAGCATCCAAATGTTGATAGGGTTTAACAGTCTTTGTGTTAAAAATTAAAACGCTCTTAACCTTTTACCGTACACTAACATAATACATTTGTACATGGCCCCAAAGAAAAATAAGGAAATGAGCTTGAAGGAAGTGATCGCTTTAATTACTCTGCTGGATGATCCGGATGAGGCGGTTTATTCTGAAGTTCGTAATCGCTTTATTATTCTTGGTCCACCCGCTATTCCACATCTGGAAACAGCATGGGAAAATAGCTTTGAAGCCCTCATGCAAAAACGCATAGAGATCATCATTCACAGCATACAATTTGAAGCTTTGCAAAAAGCGTTGAAGGACTGGATGCACAACGATAGCGAAGATCTTTTAAAAGGTATTTTATTATTAGCGCGTTATCAATATCCTGATCTCGACGAAGCAAAGATCCACAAACAAATTGCCCAAATAAAACAAGATGTTTGGCTGGAACTTCATGACGACCTTACAGCTTTGGAAAAAGTAAAGATCGTTAATCATATTTTATTTGAAGTGCATCAATTTGGCGGCAACATTACCAATTACCACGCGCCACAAAACTCATTCATCAATAACGTTCTCGAAAGCAAAAAGGGAAATCCTTTAATGTTAAGCGTTATTTACGCTATCATCTGCAAAGAACTTCAAATTCCGGTGTACGGAATTAATTTACCTCAGCATTTTGTGTTAGCTTATGTAAATGATTACGCCAATTTGATCGATGTGAACAACAAAACGCTCTCAAATAACATTTTATTCTACATTAATCCGTTCAGTAAAGGATTAATATTTAGTCAAAAAGACATTGATCAATTCTTAAAGCAACTGAATCTTGATCCCGATAATAAATACTACCTACCTTGCAGCAATATTGAGATCGTGAAGCGCTGCATCAACAATCTCGTTTTCTCTTACGAAAAACTGGGTTATATGGAGAAACTCGAGGAGCTTAAGTCCCTTGAGAAGCTTCTGTAAAATTACAAATGGCTATTACGCCTGATGTTCGGAGTCCGCTCGCTAAAACCCCTATTATTCAGTGCTTTATTTACATTTTTTAGCGTTTGCCTGTTCAATTTTCTGTAATTTTGTAGCATGATCATCAGCACAAAAAATAAGATCTTACTTGGCTTGTTCGGCATCGCTTCTGTGATCATGCTTACGTTGGGTGCTTTGTTCTACGCGCTTTCTTCAAACGGTATTGATCCCGTGAGTGGAACAACTACAACGTCTTCGTTTGCGAACGTCAGCGTTGAGGACGAAACCAAAGAAAATACTCAGTTCAGTATCTTCTCAATATTGAATAAATTCATTCATAATTAAAATACCCCAATAACCCGTTTTTTTGCCGCGGAGACACTGTGACGCAGAGTTTCATGGAGGTTCCGAGGTACTCTGTGTCTTAGCGCCACTGTGGCCTTCAAAACAATGACAGTTTCTTGTTCTAAATAATTCCTAAAAGCATTGCCTAATCGCCTTTAAATCATAATTTTGTATGCGATGGCAAATTTGGCTACCATACTAAAAAATGGGCTCACGTTCATAACCGAACGTATGTGGCAGGTTCGTTTGGATAAAGTTACCAATAAACGCCAGGGATTCCTTATTAAGCAACTTCGCATCTTTACCCTTGCGGTTAAGGGCTTCAATGAAGATGATTGCCTTACCAAAGCTACAGCACTTACCTTCTACACACTCTTCTCCTTAGTACCTATTTTGGCTTTGCTATTTGCTATAGCTAAAGGCTTTAATCTTGAAAAAAACCTGCAGGACCAACTTATTGCCGATTACGCACAATATGAAGACATTTTAAAGCGCGCTTTTGAATTTGCCGGCGCCATGCTTGCAAGCACTAAGGGAGGATTGATCGCTGTTGTTGGTTCTTTATTATTGATATGGAGCGTAATGAAATTATTAATGAGCATTGAGGCTAATTTTAATTTCATTTGGGAAATAAAACGCGGAAGAAGTGTGGTGCGAAAAATTACCGATTACCTGGCCATCATTATTGTGACGCCAATTTTCTTGCTGGCATCAGGGGGCATAACTGTAGCCTTGCAAACGGGCCTGGGGAATTTTGAATTCCTGGGAAGTTTTGCCACTGTGCTATTAAAGATCCTTGCCTGGGCATTATCAGGAACTACATTTGCCCTCATGTATTTGATCTTACCAAACACACGCGTTAATGTAAAATCTGCTTTTATTGCAGGCTTTATGGCCATGATACTTTTTCAACTGTTGCAATGGGCTTATATTAAATTCCAGGTAGGTTCAAACCGAATGAACGTTATTTACGGAAGTCTTGCCGCTTTACCTTTATTTCTTATTTGGGTTCAATACAGCTGGTACATTTTATTGTTTGGTTGCGAGATAGCATTTGCGAATCAAAATGTGGATCACTACGAATTGGAAAAAGACATCAATAAATTAAGCTGGCGTTACCGTAAAGCTATTTCCTTGTTAGTAGCAAATGTGGTTGCAAAACGTTTTTATTCCGGTGAATCACCGCTCAACGCCAAAGAAATTGCAGACAAACTGGATCTGCCCTTGCGCTTGGTACGAAATGTGATCAATGAATTTATTGAAACCGGGATTTTTGTTGAATTGAAAAGTGAAAAGGAAAAAGAAAGCAAATACCAACCGGGACTCACCGAAAGTCAACTCACCGTACGCAATATTTTAAACATTGTGGACGAGAAAGGATTGAATGCATTACCGCTTACTGATAGCGAAGAACTTCGCAGCGTGAACCGCATTATGGGCCAATTGCACAATGCCTGGGATAATGTGGATGGCAACAAACTTGTAAAAGACATTGCTTAAGCTTTGAAACATGCGGTCATATTCATTTGCTTCCTGTTTTGCACGATGGGAATAGCTCAAACTACCGACAGTAGTATTGTGATGAAGAAGGATAGTGTTGTAAAAAAACTTCCAAAAGATCATAGGCCACGCAACGCCGCTATTTTAAGCGCGCTCATTCCCGGTGCAGGACAAATCTATAATCGCCGCTACTGGAAAGCGCCTATTGTATGGGCCGGCATGGGTGCTTTTGGTTATTATTTTTTAAAGAACCAAAACTTATATGGATTGTACAGAGACAGCTTAGTAAAAGCGGTGGAGGCCAACTCATCCAATCCAAACGATCCAACGATCGACTATTTCCAAAAACAAAAAGTGATCTACCGAAAACACCGTGATCTTGTGAGTATTGGATTGATCGCTGTTTATTTGATACAAATTGTGGATGCCAACGTTGACGCGCACCTAAAAACATTTGACGTGAGCGATGACCTGAGTTTACGGCTAGATACAAAACCGGTAATAGTTGGGAACGCCTGGGGACCGGGCTTAAGTTTGAAAATAAATTTTAAATAGCACATATGAATATTGCATTAATTGGTTACGGTAAAATGGGAAAAGAGATCGAGAAGATCGCCCTAAAAAGAGGACACACTATTGTTTTGAAGGTAGATGTGAATAACAAGGATACCGTTACAAAAGAAGACTTAAAAAAAGCCGATGTAGCTATTGAATTTACAACGCCTCACACTGTGCTTGACAATATTAAAAAGTGTTTTGACGCCGATGTGCCTATTGTAGTTGGAACAACAGGCTGGTACGATGAATTTGCGAATATAAAAGACGCTGCAACCCGCGGGAACAAAACTTTATTTTACGCCACCAATTTTAGTTTGGGTGTGAATTTATTTTTTAAGGTGAATAAATATTTGGCCGAGTTGATGAATAAATACCCGGATTATGAAGTGAGCATGGAAGAGATCCATCACATTCACAAATTAGATAAGCCAAGCGGAACAGCAATTACCTTAGCCGAGCAAGTGATCGAAAAGATAGATCGCAAAAGCAAATGGAGCATTGACGCCGCTACGCCAGAAACCTTGTTTATTGAAGACAAACGCGAAGGTGAAGTTCCGGGAACACACATTATCAAATACAAAAGCCCCATTGATGATATTGAGATCATGCACAAGGCTCACAACCGCCAGGGATTTGCTTTGGGCAGTGTGGTTGCAGCCGAGTTTGTGAAAGGTAAAAAAGGGATCTTTACCATGAGTGATGTGATATAGCTCCAACTGTTTTAACATTAAAAATCAATATATTTACTATACCAATAGAAGCCACAAAATGGCCGTTTACCGCCACCTGTTGGCAGTAGGAGGTGAGAAAATGGCTTCTATAGGGTAGTTAGTGGTAAGTAGCGGACATTCCGCCAGACAAAGACAATGGACAAAACAAATTTATATAACGACGACGTAATTCAAGCCTGCATTTTCACCGACAAAGAAAATGACTCGCTAAAGTATATTGGTATAAAATACTTGACTCCTAAAAATCACAAAGACAAAACAGGACAACTCTCACCCGCGACAAACATCATGGGTGGTGAAACAGATTGGTTTATTTTGCCACATAGCTTTGGAACGGTAGTTGGTAAAAAACTATTCGAACAATACAGCGCAGGACTTAGTGGTTTCGACAAAAACGGCATTGACAAACTCAAAGACTGGCTAATTGAATTTGAAATCATCGACGACGCAATGTGTTATTAAAACAGACACGTCAACGTGACGTATCTGTGTGCCGCTACCTTCCCACTAACCTGCGTGCAAGCGACCAGCGGGCAGAATCGGTCATCGTTCGCGCGCGATTAAAGCGGCCCTTAATTTATTTGCGGCTCACTAAAAACCTAAGTATCTTTAAATAACCTTTGGTAGGTTGGGAAAGGTGGATCTTCGAAAGCCCGCCGGCGCCTGCACGCCAAACGTTAGCAGCAATGCAGACACGCAGAATAATATCCATAATAACTCTTTTGACATTTTTCTCTTGTCAAGACCGAGACAACGGAGCAAAAACTTCTGTTGAATCGACAAGAAAAGAATATGTCCCTGGCATTTATTATTTATCCAGTCAAATTGACAGTATTATCGACCCTGCCAAGGAAGAAAGTAAATGTCATGAGGCAGCCATCGCCTATTCTAACATCGGGAAATATTTAACTGCAATTAAGGCTTACGATCAGTGCGAAGAAGAAAAAGGACTTCAGTCCGTTTTCTACGATTCCACAAATTTCAATTTCATCCCTGCAATTGATCACATTCTCAGAGAAGCAAAAGAAAAGCAAATTATAATAATTAACGAAGCGCATCACGTTTCTTATCATCGCTTTTTTACCATGACTTTACTTGAGAAATTAAGTAAGTTAGGTTTTAATTACTTCGGCGCTGAAACTTTAGCTCTTTGGGACAGCACGCTCAGTAAAACCAAGTATCCAACTAAAACTATTGGTTTTTACACTTCCGAGCCGCAATATTCAAATTTAGTGCGCGAAGCTTTAAGAACAGGCTATAAAGTGTTTGCTTACGAACCGAATGAACCAGGCGACGGCCAAAGTCGTGAAATTGGACAAGCAAAAAACATCAAAAAAATCCTTGACAAGGATCCTAAAGCGAAAATCATAATCCATTGCGGTTACGCACACCTTTACGAAGACAAAGTCGAAGGCTGGGGAAAAGCTATGACTGGCCGACTAATTGAATATACGAAAATTGACCCGTTGACAATCGACCAAGTTGAACTAACGGAACATTCGGACCCCAAATATGAAAATCCATATTACGGCAGACTGCATTTCAAAGACTTCATCGTACCTGTTAACAATGGTAAAATGGTTCCAATATCTTTCAGACTTGATGGACATTTAAGCGACATGTATGTTTATCATCCGAGGACTTATTTGAAACACAACAGACCACACTGGCTTTTTAGTCATTACACTCCGACATTTATCAATAAAGACATAAATATTTCCTTTCCAGTTCTTGCAAAAGCTTACATCTCGACAGAAAATGAAAATGATGCCGTGCCAGTCGACATAATTGAAATCAAAAGCAAAAACGACACAACTGCTCTTGCTTTAATTCCCAAGACTTCTTATAAAATTCTTATAACAAACAGGGACAAGCAAAAGCAGACAATCGAACTTAAAGTTGACTAGGTATACCTTGCACAGCTGCTAACCAGCCGTCTGGTGCCATTGGGCGGAATCGGTCATCGTTCGCGCGCAATTAAAGCGGCAGACAATTTATTTGCGGCTCACTAATTAAGTAAGTATCTTTAAAATACCTTTTGTCGGTTGGGAAAGTTGATGCTTCGAAAGCCCAACGGCACCAGGCGGCCAAACGTTATAAGTAATGTGCCGGGACATCCCGTTAAGACAAAATGCCTTTATCCGAATCGACATACGTGGAAGCAAAACTAACTCTTCGGACAACTGAAGAAGGCGGACGAAAAACTGGTATTAAGACTGGTTATAGACCTAATCATGTTTTTGAATATAATAAAGACGGCAATTTCTTAACGACATACATTGGCGAAATTCAATTTGACCCTGACAAGACAATTATGCCAGGAGAAACGGCAATGGTGACTGTTCACTTTTTGCTAATTCCAGAAGTACAAAAATATCTGACCGTTGGTAGACTATGGTTCATTCATGAAGGGAACAGACTTCTTGGTCACGCTGAAATAACTAAAGTACCTAAGTGAAATATGGAATACGAATACTATTTCCCAGTCTTTAATTTACACATAACTCAGCCTTTCCAAATCGGGAACACGTATTTTCAAATGTTCACAAAACCCTTTTTCGACGATTTATTTCAAAAATATAATTCAGGTGAGAAAGTAATTACTGCTGAAATTTTTGATAGCCTTTATCGCAAGGAATATGAAAATTCTGTCATTGCCACTGTTAAGAGCTCGTTGGAAAGAAGTGCGGCTGAGCCAATTGTAAAACGAGAAGCGGAAAAATCAATAGACATTCTTAAAATCGTTGCCTTAGCTCCATTCCCAAAAGACACTTCTACAGTTTTTGATTTGAACTACAGATTGAATTATCAAATGCAAAGTGGGTTTCTCGCAAAAAAACAAAATGATATTTCTCTTCTAATTAATAAAAACTTTGAAAATCATCGACCTATTTCTTTGAATACCCAAAGCATGTTTCAAAATCAAGGCAATGCAATAGCAAGGTTTTCAGATTTCATAAAACTTAACAATGACAATGAATTATATAATTTAATCATAAACGCTATAGAAATGTTCTCTTTTGCGCTCTCGACAAAAGATTTACACAGGAGAGTGGTTTCAATAATGACAATTCTGGAAAGTTTGTTTTTAAATGATGACGAAGAACATAAAATGACCAAAAAAACAAAAGATCGCCTATCCAAAATACTTCCAGGAACTCTAGAAGAAAAGCAAGTATTAAAAGATCTTTTTGAAAGGGTATATCAAATTCGACATAAAATGGTTCATAAGGCAATTAAATTACCTATTGAAATGAATGATTTAACGGAAGCACAAAGACGAGTTATTGAAACACTATTTTATATTATGAAAATAAATATAGACGGCATTACCGACAAGACACAATTAATTTCTCATTTAGAAAGCATACAATAAGGCTTATATGCGGACACCCAAAATACTGTGTGCGGCACACAACTTATAACAGCGGTCTTGCTCCATTTTTTGCGTGTTTGCGCTCAAATGCGTAACTTGGACTTAGCAAAAAACGGACGCAAGGCCGCAAAACGTTACCACCAATAGGGGCGGACAATTCTCCGTAGACGATTTCTCGGTAGACAGAACAGCATTCCGGTAAGCAGACCAAGGACATTTCACACCGGCGACCGCACAGCAGCTCTTTCGTGCAGACAAGAACATTCAGGTAAAAAATAATTTTAAAGTTTTTGGCCGACGCACTTTTTGTCCGAAGGCCATAGTAACAGCTATCACACGACCTCCTTTTTGGGCGAAGCCCATTTTGGCTATCACTAATTTAGCACATTTGGTTTTTGCAAAAGGGAGGCAAAAACCAAATAAGCTAAATTCCCGCCGCACAGACAATATGGTGTGGCGAAGCCACGATTTCTGCGCTCTCGCTCCGCTCAGTCAAGTGCGCAGCCTCCGGCAGGTAGGTATTTAATTTCTTGGGAACAATGAAGTCCAACGACGGTTATCGTTGTGCAATATTGGAATGCTGTTATTTGGCGTCCGGTGAGCGAATACAAGAAGCAATCCTCTATTTCCAAAACCTTTTGGAGTTCTCCTATCAGCCTTTTCACAGTAAGTTAAGATAGTTGCTTTTTCTGCATTAGTAAAATGTCGGCAACTACTATGAAAAAGATTGTCGTTATCTGTTAGCAATTTTAGACAATGCGGTTCCATTTCCGTTTCATCTCGAATTTTATCAACTGCGTCATCTGTTGCCGCTACTAAAAACAATAACACTCTTGGCGATCCTGTTATTATTTCACCAAAAATTGTTCCCCAAGATTCGCATGCCTGCGTTCCACTAGCTGATAAATCGTCTATCAAAATAACAGTATCATCGGGGCCAAGATCTTTAGTCATTAACTCACTTCTATGAATGAACATCGAATCATATCTCCTATGGCTTAAGTTATTTGCCATGCGAAAATAATGCAACATCGAATCTCCGCTTTCGCCGGCACTCCCAGAAAATGGCACAAAAAACCATCTTCCTTCTCTTTCAGCTGCTCTAATATTCCACCCAGGAATACTATTAAGCAGACTTCGAAAACTATTTTGTATTGCTTGATAATTTATAAACAAAACCGAGTCTAATATTCGTCCTGCTATATCTTTATGTGCTTGATCAAATTGATCCAGCCAATTCTCAATCGAATTTCTAGTTACTGGATTTTGGTACCCGACAAAACGATCAAGCCATCTTTGATATCTCCTTGCATTGATTGCGGTACCTCTTGCTAGTGGTGTATTCATACTACTTACGTTTGTCAGCCTCTTTTAATTTTAACTCAAGCACTTTAATTAACTTCGCCATTGACTTCCATAAGGCTTCTTCACCATAGTACATATCAGCGTCAATTTCATGGATAACGTCATAAATCGTATCAATTTTTTTAATAATTGCTTTTGCTCCCGCATGCTTACTAACTTCACTTAATTCTAAATGAGACATTTGCTTTCCGTGATCCTCAGCAAACTCTTTTAACCTTACTGCGAATTTTTTCAGCACCGGAGCTCCGGCATTTTTCGCCTGTGATACATATTGCTTCATTATCCTAAAATCCGTTACCGCCTTAATAGTTCTCGGTTCTTCGAGATATTTAGCAAGCATTTGATTGATGAACTTTGCTTGTTTGAACCAAGTAAACTTCATCACCTCTCGATCATGTATTATTTGATATAATTCAATAAAGAAATCTGCTTTTATTCTCTTCGCCGGATCTGGATCTAGCATCATGTCTTGATACTTTCTATCATAAGATAGTAACTTTTTACATCTCACTATTACCGCTTCATCAAGACCAGTTATTTTTGCCAATTTTGACGCATTACTTTCATCAAGTTCTTTCATTAAAAGCTCAACCTTTAAGGCAGTTGGCATTAATTCCCAATCTTCACGCAGTTTATGAATTTGGAACATAGTAACAATATTCTGAACCAAAGTAGGTTCCGCAACTTCGTTAACAGGTACTTCCTTAAGTTTGAGATCCACTGCACAAGTCCATCTCCTTTGTCCGTCAAGTATAACGTACTTCCCCGTTCTCTTTTCCTTGTAAACTGTTAACGGCACTAATATTCCAACTTTCTTAATGGATTCCTTCAAGGTTTCCATGGGAGCTCTATCAAATAACAGTCGGGGATTATGCGGATTCGGTTTCAAATCCGTTGTTTTAATCATAATAACCCTAAGCGCTTTTACCCCTAGATCATTTTCTTCTTTAGCCATTGTAATAATTTATAAATTTGAAAAAATAAATTCAGATACTCTTTTCCTTTCTGCACCGTTTCCCCCAATTGTAGAAGACCTATAAATACCTCTTGGTGTATTTATTATATCATAAATTTCCGTTATTGCAGTATGTTTTGCATTGGTTAAAATATAGTACGCGCCGATCTCATTTATTTTCCTGATCCATTCTGCCAGTCGATATTGATCTCTTAATGAAAATATTTTTTGATTGTATTCGATAAATCCATTGTTTTCATGCGCAACGGTATATGGCGGGTCAAGAAAAACCAAATCGCCCTCTCTTACCTTCGCCATTGATTTTCCAAAATCTTGCTCTTTTAAAACCGCACGTTGTAGTCGATCGCTAACAAGCAATAAATTCTCTCTTTCAACCAAATCAATTCCCTTCCTACGTCCATATGGAACATTGTATTCACCGTTTCGATTTACTCGATATATTCCATTAAAACCTGCCTTATTAAGATATATAAATCTAACAGCTTTTTGTATAGAGCCTTTAGGTTTCCATGCTCTCACATTATAATAGAATTCCTCTTCGTTTACAAAGTTCTCCAACTCTCGTATTATTCTATTTGGATTGTCACGCAGTTGCGTATAAGCATTAATCAAATCTCCATTTAAATCCGATAAATAGACTTTGCCAGTTGGATTCAAATGAAAAAAAACAGCGCCTCCACCGACAAAGGGTTCATGATAATTATTAAAGTCCTTGGGAAAATGCTCCTTGATTTTATCGAGTAAAAGAGTTTTGCCCCCAGCCCATCTTAAAAATGGTTTTATCTTAATTTCATCTATTGGCAGTTTACTCATACAACTCAAAATTAACAAAAAATACAAGGACAACAACTTGTTAACGCACTCTTAATCAACAATCTTATCACCAGTTATATAGACCACTTAAACTGGGAGCCGAAAGAGTAAATTTCATAGGAAATAAGGGTTTTTTGTACTTTAGCTCAAGCATATGAGGCTTGTTGTATTAAAAGGTACTTTAATCCCTTTCCTCCTCCCTGCCCAAACCGGACAATACCGATGGGACATAACGCATATACCTAAACCCGTCAACCAGTACGTACCCACCGCACATTTTGCAAGCACTTATGTCGCTTTTAAATCAAGGTAGAAGAATTTATTTGGCGCCACAAAAGCCTGCAAAATCTCCCGCCCGCCTGTGTGTATCGAACTGTGTGTAAAAAGGCCGACGCAAAAAATTTTAAAATTGCAGACGACCATAAAGAAATCCGGTGAGCGGCTTTTACCCTTGGCAGACCCCCGACAAAAGAACAAAAAAAACGGCGGACACATGAGCTGTGTGTGATCTGGGTGTACCCCTACTGGTGGTAACAGCACCTACTGGCCATTGGGCGGACTCGGGTCATCGCCGCGCGCTATTAACAAGGTCGCTTCGCGAATTTTTATTTGCGGCGGCTAAAAAACTTGGGTATCTTTAAATAACCTTTGGTAGGTAAAAGAAAGTTGACGTTTCAAAAGCCCAACGGCCAGTAGCTGCCAAACGTTAGTGGTAATAGCGGGACGAATTTCGCAAGACATCTCGTTCACAAAAAAGTTTCTCGCGGACAGCCTCTCGACAGACGATTTCAACTTGACAAATATTTTTAGTATCTTGACATTACAAACGACATCAATGAAAAGATTTTTATTACTTCTTTTATTAATAAACTTTCGACATAGCATTGGGCAGACCTACGTTTTAATCCCAGACGCCAATTTTGCTAATTATTTTCAGACCAATATACCGGCGGCAATGAGTGGAAATTCATTGGATATTACAAGTCCTTTAGTCACAACATCGACTCAGACAATTCTTGTTTCATTTCAAAATATTTCAAATCTGGAAGGTATCCAGTATTTTTCTTCATTAAAGTTTCTCAATTGTGGTGGTAATACTTATACCACTCTACCAACTCTGCCTAATTCCATTCAACAGTTGTATTGTGGATCAAACTCATTACTTAGCCTACCAAATATTCCAAGCTCCCTAATTTTATTTAACTGTATTAGTAGTGTGAGCTTAACTAACTTGCCTCCATTTTCTTCCTCAATTCAAACAATAATATGTTCAAATTGCGCACTAAATTCTTTACCAACCCTTCCTAATACTCTAAAGACACTTGACTGCAGTTCCAATTCTCTAACAGCCCTACCAGTATTACCTGCTACACTAGAGTACTTATATTGTTCAGGTAATAAATTAGTAAATCTACCTTCTCTACCCAATTCTCTTCTGATATTACATTGCCCAAGTAATTCTTTAACAACGTTGCCTACTTTGCCAAGTCCACTTAACTGGCTAGATGTAAACAATAATTCTATAAAGTGTTTTCCAACTTTTCCACCAAATCTTTATAATGTGAATTTAAACAATAATCCTTTTAATTGTCTGCCAAATTATATTCTGCCTGCAATGAATAGTTATACTAATTTTCCTTTATGCGCCGCAGGAAATTCTAACGGCTGTGATGTGGTGGGCGTTGAAGAATTAGATCAAACATATCATCAATTAACTATTTATCCGAATCCAACAAGCGGACAATTGACTATTGACTTAAATAATTCGGAAGAAGAAACTGTTTTTATATATGATTTAAATGGAAAATTTTTGTTTAGTCAAGAACTAAGTGGTAAAACAAATATTAACGTTTCCTTTTTAAATGAAGGCATCTACAATCTTACAATTAAAATCGGTGACAATACACTAAATAAAAAACTGGTTATTGTAAAATGACCCCATTATTTAACCGTGTGCCCGCTACAACCACTAACCAGCCGTCTGACTTTATTAGTAGATTGATTTGCCTTTTTAATCCTCTTTTGTATCTTTATGTAATGATGTCGTTATAGAGAGGATGAAAAAACTTTACATTCTATTTTACATACTAATTTTTGCAGTAGGCGCTTCGGCTCAAGGCCTTGAAGACGCGCAAAAGAAGATCTCCTCCCTTAAGAAAAAAAAGGTAGATACGCTTGTGAGCGTTTACCGTTATTCCTCCGGCATGAACCTGCAAACTAAGAAAGGTAAGGACTGTTTTTTGACGGCCTCCCAATTATTGATCTGGACCAAAGACGGAGAATATTTTAAGCAAGCCTTTGATAATTGCAATGAATACAAAGAAAAGAAGATCGATAGTTCTTTATTCATTAAATATATTCGCGATAGCATAAAAGTTATTAAGACCGCCGAAATTTTAAAAGTAAAATGCGAATTCATTGATATGGCCGGCCAGGTGCACAGTAAAAAAGATACACCTCCTATTAATTCAAAGTTTACAGATATTACATTTTACATTGGAGCAACAAGTTTGCTCAAGAAGATAGATCATTACCATTTATTCAAAGAAACCTGCGACGAGGAGCACAACAACGCCAATTATGAAGCTAATATGGCCAACATTTTAAAGCGTTTGTTTGATGAGGCGGATGCGGAAATGCGGGATAAGTAGGGAATTTCGGATCACAAAATTCGGTGAAAGCGACAACATGCTCAATTTTCCCCGGATTTTATATTTCCCTATCTTTGAGAAAGGATGATCCGCTATCTCATTATAAGCTTAATTAGTATTGGATACTGCCATTCTCAAAGCATTTTTTCCTTCAAGGTCATTGATCAAAAAACAAATTTTCATGTGCCGTTCTGTTATGCCATCATTAAAGGCAGCAATGTAACAAAACAGGCAAACGAAACCGGGGAGATCGTTATTACAGCAAAGGATAACGACACATTGGTGATCTATCAATTAGGGTACCATCTTTTAAAAACCACGCCACTTAAAATAAAGGCCAACCAATATGCAGTATCACTAAAACCAAAGAACATCCAGCTTGATGAAGTTGAAGTGACTGCGAAGACCCTCGACACATTCATGTACAAAGGCGATATGGTTTTTCTTGATTTTCATTTTTACGACGATCATATTTTAGCTTTGGTAAATAAGGGAGGAAGGCGAAATAGTTTGATGATGCTGGATCAAAACGGAGATAAGCTTGCTGAGCGAAAATTATCCATCAACGAAAGCTCTATTTTTAAAGACTGTTTTGGCAATTTACATTTGGTAGGAAAAGACAGTGTTTACCAGGTGTATTACAATTACCAAGACATTGTTTTACTTCCGCCGTATGACATCAAGAAATTTCGAGGATTTCTGGAACCATGCGAATGTTCTCAGGGCGATAACATGATCCTGAAATACAAACAATACCGCGGGCTTAAAAACTATTACTATATGTTCAATGCCCGAAGGCCGGGACAAAAATTAGAAATGGCCATAGTAGCCGACAGCGTTGCCATAAAAGGCTTCAATATGGATTACGATATCAATTATTTTCTGTCGCTGCGGAGAAAAGGAGGAGGTTACGCTACATCGGTAAGCGAGTTAACAAAGCATCTGGACGAACTTCGTGAAGAATTGACCTTACCCCAAAAATATCTTTTAAAACCCATGGAGTCGCAAATGACAAAAATGGACACTTCCTACGTTCTGCTGGATCATACAAATAAATTCGTACACAGTTTTACACTCGACGGAGTTTTTAGAACTAAGATGCCGTTCAACGAGATGATGAAGAACGTTTCGCCTCACATTTTTACCGATCAGGAAGCGCACACCTATATATTTTCAAGCATAGACAAAAAAGGTATTTTGAGACTCTACAGATACGACCCCGTGAAGAACGTATTCACTCACAAATTTGAGTTAAACAAATTTTACTTTGTAGCAAATTTCAAACCCAAGGGCAACAATCTGTTCTTCATTTATAAAGACAGACGATTGGCCTCAACCAAAACAAAGATCCTTAAACAGTTCATTGTTTGGGAAAAACTATAAAACTAAGTACATTTGAAATATGGTGAGCATTGCCACATTTCGAAAATTAGCGCTTTCTTTTAAAGGTGCGGTTGAGTACAAACATTTTGATGTACAAGCGTTCAAAGTAAAACGCATTTTCGCTTCTCTTGATGAAAAGAACAACCGCGTGTGCCTGATGCTTTCACCTATTGATCAAAACGTATTTTGCGCTTACGATAAAAGGGTTATGTATCCGGTTCCAAATAAATGGGGTTTGCAAGGCGCAACTTATGTAGAACTTAAAAAAGTGCGTAAGGATATGTTGGTTGACGCGCTTAAGCAATCCTATGAGAAAAGCGTGGAGAAAAAACCAAAGGCAAAAAAGACGCTTACTATTTTGTTCTTTTTATTAAGCTCATTTTTTTACGCGCAAGACGGACATATTGATACGCTTATTGGAAATGACGGTCAGAAATACGTGAACAAAACCTTTGAATATCCCGGAGGATTACAAGGATTGAACAAAGATGTTGCAGCCGCATTTGTATTTCCAAAAACAGCGGCAAAAGATAAAGTTCATGGAAAAATGCTATTGGAGTTTACCGTAGATACTTTAGGAAGAGCCACCAACGCTAAAATTGTTCAAGGCATACGACCTGATGTTGACAGTGCCGCTATAAAAATTTGCAAGAAGTTGAAACGCTTTAAGCCATCTACCGTTGGCGGAAGAAAAGTTCCTCAACGCATGAACATTCCGCTTACTCTATAATTATTCGCTGTCCTTAGTCGATTTTCCCGACTCTTCCACCTGTTTTTAGCTGCTCCGATATCAGCGTCGCTAATTCAAAAATTTGTACCTTTAGTACTATGAAAGCACTTGTTATTTTAACGTTAGGAGCACTTTTGGTTGCATGTACCAACGAAAAACCTGCAGAAAGCACTGCTCCCGGGCCTCCAGCCGGTGTAGATATTACTGTTCCCGACAGCATTACCCAAACGTTTACCCTTCCCGACTCTATTAATACCGTGTTAATTATTGCCACATATGTAGAAATTGACCCCGAAAGTCATACCCTTATTATGTATGCCAAACCCGACAAAAAGAAGGCTTTGCATATTCGTTATTTAAACGATGGTAAGGTTGCCAGCGAAGAATTAAATGTGGTTTCGGAAACATTATTTCGTACCAAAACGGGTAATGAGTTCGTTATAACAGATAGCAGCGTTGTGTTCAAGCCAACCAGTGGAACGGCCTTTGAGCATTACAGAACCGACGCCAATAATTGATGTGAAAAAATGAAATTCGAGCATCTCAATAGTAAATCTCCTATGAAAAAACAATTACTCGTGCCATTTCTATTAGGGATAACAGCGATAGCGTATTGCCAGGATCTTAATAAGTATGATGACAAAGGAAAGAAGGATGGGAAATGGAAAATTTATTATGATAAGAATTGGACCGTTGTAAAAGACTCCAGCAAAGCAACAAACTACTGGTACACGCATTACGATCACGGAAAACGTATTTATACAGAAGCCGGCTGGGGCTGTAAAACATGTAAGTTCCAGGATTCACTTTTTAGTAAAGATGACAACAAGGTTAAACTACTTGATGGAAAATATACCTGGTATGACAAGAAGGGAAATATTTCATCGGAACATTATTTTGTAAAGGGAGATCCCGTTTGGTGGAAACAATATCACCCGAACGGTAAATTGTATTTACTTTTTAATTACACTAAGAAATGTGAGGGGGAACCGCTCTCGTGGTATATGTACCAATATGATAAAACAGGGACCTTGAAGAATACTATGCCAATCTCCAAAGGTTGTGGCGGAACTTGGGCCAATATTTGGTAATTGATGAAATTAAGATCGTTGCTATTTATTTTATTTGTTTGCGGAACAGTGAGTGCGCAACTAAACCAACTGGACTCCAAAGGAAAAAAGCATGGCAAGCACAAACGTTATTTAGATAAATACTGGAAGGTAGTGGAAGATTCCACAAAAGCGGTTTATTTTAGATTCACCTATTACGATCATGGAACCGATACTCGTCCGTTTGGTCAGGGAGGTGCCAATAAACTTTGGAAAATGAGAACAACAGTGGATACCGCCGCTCAAAAAGGAATAAAGATCTTGAACGGCGATTACCGTTGGCACGATCCAAAAGGCAGATTAATGTACTGGCATGTGTTCAAAGATGGAGAATACGTGACCTACAAAGAATTTTATGAAACCGGAGAACTAAATGCCCTATATGATTACACAAAACATACAGAAGGACAAGATCTCTCTTTTCATTTGACCGTTTACGATAAAAAAGGAAATGTGACCTCGGAAGACTACATCAAAAAAGATAAAAAGGGAAAATGGTCCACACTGGATCCTGATCCCATGGAAGTACAAACCAAATTAGAGAAACAAAAATGAGTTTACAGCCCACCATAGAGCGTTTTACCTACGTGTTGAACGCGGTTCCCCCACTCCTACACAAATTGGACGAGCATTCGTTTTCGGCAAAACCGGATCCCGAAAAATGGAGTAAGAAAGAAATTCTTGGTCACCTCATTGACAGCGCCTCCAACAACCATCAGCGTTTTGTGCGCGCGCAATTTGAACATGAACCAACAATTGTTTACGATCAAAACAAATGGAACGAATTCTCATATCATATTCTCATGCGCAAAGATGATCTTATTGATTTTTGGCTGGATTACAATCGTTATTTATTAAAACTGATCAAGGTTATTCCGGCTTTTAAATTATCAAAGACAATAAGAGTTGGGAACAATACACACACCCTTCAATTCATTATTGAAGATTACCTTGTGCATATGGAATATCATCTAAAGCAATTAGTTGAGTATTGACCAAAGTTTCATTTTTCATTTTTTTAGGTTATATTTAGATACCCCAAAACCTCGAACATGAAAAAATTATTTACTTGCTTTGCTCTGGTAGTTGCAACTAACTTTCAAGCACAAAATGTTGATTGCCGAACGTCGGAAGCCATGCAATATTTGTATGACCATGATGTGAATGCAAAACTGGAGAATGAAGCATTTGAAAAGTTCACCGCCGACTTTATTAAGCATGCGCTAAAAAGTAATACTACGGCTTGTTATGTTATTCCTGTGGTGTTTCACGTATACGGAACTGTACAAAGTGGCTACAATATAACTGCAGCGCTCATCAATAATGCCATGACAAGATTGAACAACGATTTTCATGGATTGAATTCCGATTACAACACCGTTAACGTGTTATTTCAAAACGCGAAAGCATGCATGCCTGATATTACCTTTGCGCTTGCCAAACTGGATCCAAATGGAAATACAACCACCGGAATTGTTTTTCATCCAACTGCGTCCGGCTTCGGAAATGGCTCGGGTTACGATACCCAAATTGCAGCCGATGCATGGGACAATTATAAATACATGAACATTTATGTGCAAAATGATCTTTACAATGATGCCGTTTATACAAATTCAGGGGTTGCATGGTATCCCAACACAACCATGAGCAACAACAATACAGCGCGCATCGTTTACAACGGTGCGTATCTTGCTTATAATACCAGCAATGAATTCTCCTCCACCCTTACGCACGAATACGGACATTGGTTAAACCTGATTCACACTTTTCAAGGCGGTTGCACATCGCCAAATGATAATGTTGCCGATACCCCTGAATGTGATTATAGCGCTGTGAATTATACCTGTCATGCTTCTAGCGTAGACACCTACCCGAAAAATTGCTATAGCGTTACCATTAATGCCGAAAATTATATGGACTATTCCGGCGCTTATGGTTGTTATAAAATGTTTACTGCCGGACAAGTTGCTCGAGTATACGCAGCATTGCAACACCCAAGTCGTTTACCGCTTTGGCAAATGTCTAATTTAACAGCGGTTGGCTTGGCAAGTTTATGCTCTACCGCGGGAGTTTTGGCAGTAGATAATAAGCAAATTCAGATTGAGGTGTATCCAAGTCCGGCGACTGATCAGATCACGGTTTTGTCTTCCGATATAAGCGGCGACAAAACATATCGTATCAATGATCAATTGGGAAGAACAGTTTTACAGGGAAAACTTGACGGCATGAATAAAACTATTTCAGTTAGCAATTTACAATCTGCGGTTTACTATTTTGTGGTTGAGGAAAAAGGTAAACCTCTTGTTACGCGTAAGATCGTGAAGCAATAATGAAAAAACATCTTGTACTTATTGTTTTGTTTTTTGCGGGACTTATTATCTCCGCTATCAAACCCCATGATTATTTTACATGGTTCTTGGAAATATTTCCAGGAATCATTGCTTTGATCGTTTTAACACTCACTTACAAAAAATACCCGATGACCAACATGCTGTATTACTTTATTTTGATACACTGTTACATTTTATTTGTAGGCGGACATTACACTTACGCCGAAGTTCCTTTATTTGATTGGATCAAAGAAACATTTCATCAAAGCCGAAACAATTATGATAAAGTGGGGCATTTTGCGCAAGGATTTATTCCCGCTCTTGTGGTTCGCGAAGTTTTGGTAAGAAGAAGCATTGTAAAACGTGGTTTTTGGTTGTCATTCTTAACTTTAAGTGTTTGCGTAATGATAAGCGCATTTTATGAATTCTTAGAATGGGCAGTTGCTGTTGGTAGTGGCGAAAGTGCCGATGCGTTCTTAGGAACACAAGGGTATGTATGGGATACACAATCAGACATGCTCTATTGTACAATGGGAGCTCTAACATTTTTAATTTTACTTTCGAAGTATCACGATAAACAGATCCAAAAACTTCCGGTATGGCAATAAAGACAAAAGAAACGAATGAGAGCGTTACCGATTACATTAACGCCATTGAAAACGATCAAAAGAAAAAGGACTGCAAAGAACTTTTAAAGATCATGAAAAAAGTAAGCGGCGCTAAACCTAAATTGTGGAGCAATGGCACTATTGGTTTTGGAACCTTCCATTATAAATCCAAGCGCAGTAAGCAGGAAGGCGATTGGTATTCCACCGGCTTTGCCGCACGAAAATCCAATATCACGCTGTACGTTCACTCAAGTCAACAGCCGGAGCTATTTAAAAAACTTGGCAAAGCAAAAGCGGGCGGTGGGTGTTTGTATATCAATAAACTATCCGACATTGACACAATGGTGCTCGAGAAAATGATCGTGAATTCAATGGATCTGTACAAAAAGATGTTCGATCTGTGATGTACAGGCTGCTTTTCATATTTATTTTTTGCTTTATTTTTGGAGTTTCTCAAACAGATTCTATCGCCGACCGCTTAACCTGGGATAAAACAAAAAAGAATACTAAAGAACTAATAGCGCTTCTTGCCGATCCGTTGAACCTAAAAGAATTTGAGAAACAAAATCCAATGCATTCCAATAGCGGCGGCGCAACTAAACAAACCTATTATCTCAAGCCGAACGACAAAGGATTTTATTACCGCTATTTTCTTTTCAATAACATGGTCAATCACGGCCCCATGATCGTTACCTTTCAAAAAGACCCGAAAATGCAGGGCTATATGGATTCTTCAGAAGTTTTCATTGAATTAAATTGCGATAAACCCTTTAAAAGTCTGGGTAAAACAGATCTCGTTGATCAAAACCTAAACGAACTTTTGAAAAAGTTTGGAGAGAATTATCTGAAAAGTGAAAAGTACCGGATCTACCAAAACAACAATACCCTTTTAGTACTATATGGTTCTGAAAAAATTGAATGGTTCAAAGTGGTGAGGCTTAACAGGTCATTCAAAAACTTTGAAGACATACAGAACTTCAAAACACTTTTGGAATACACCAAAATCTAAGAAAGATAGCCTCTCAACCAATCCTCCGCCTTTTCTCGGGAATCAAAAAACTGAGTTGGCACAGGCGGTTTGTAAATACGAAGGTAAAAATTAGCAAGTATTTTTTGGGACATAGAGTGTATCACATATGCTTCGGCTAATGAAAATTGTGTTGCCTCTTCGGTGGCGCCATATTTCATAGCATCATGCGTAATGTTTGTGTTTTTTCCAACGATGAACAAAGCCGGAACACGTTGTTTATTTACCAAACGTGAAGTAGCGGCATGCATTTCAAATAAATGCTCTACATCGTAAGTGAGATCCTCGCCACAGGTAACTTCCACTATACCATCGTCGCGTTTAAGAACAGTGGTGTGTCCGAAGTCAAGAAATTTCTTTTCTTTTGCCGCTCTTTCCATGAGGTTTAATAAGCAAGGTCTTCAATGAAAAAGAAGAATACTACCGCAGCGACCCAATCCTTTCTAACATTTCTGCACTCGCCTATTTTACTTCCATTTTTATAAATATCGCCGTCGTCCTCTATCTGACCAATTTTACTACCGTTCTTATAAACGTCGCCATCACTTTCAATTTGCCCTACTTTACTTCCGTTAAAATAAATATCGCCATCATTTTCTATTTGTCCCTTCTTGCTTCCATTAACGTACACATCACCATCGTTCTCAATATTTCCCTTTTTACTTCCACCAACGTAAACGTCGCCATCATTTTCTATTTCACCTTTCTTACTTCCGTGGATGTACAAACTTTGCGAGGATGCTCCCAAATAGAAAAGCATACCGATCAGAACAAGAATTGTTTTCTTCATGTTAAACGTATTTATTTACCAGATTATGAATTTCAATGATTGGTTTCAAGAACTCTTCAAGATCGTATACGCACAACTGTGAAGCCGCATCGCACAAAGCTTTTTCAGGCTCAGGATGTGTTTCAATAAAAACGCCATCAACGCCGCTTGCTACACCTGCTCTTGAAAGCACAGGCAAAAATTCTTTCGCGCCACCTTTTGCGTCGCTACTTGGAATTCCGTATTTACGAACGCAATGTGTGATATCGTGAACTACAGGATAACCCAATTGGTTCATGTGGTAAAATGCGCGAGGATCTAAGATCAGATCATTGTATCCAAAGGTATAGCCGCGTTCTGTCAATATAATTTTATCGTTACCGCTGTCAATACATTTTTGCAAAGGATGCTTCATATTATCCGGCGCTAAAAATTGTCCGTGTTTAATATTTACGACCTTGCCGGTTTTTGCAGCAGCAACCAACAATGAACTTTGCATACATAGATATGCGGGAATCTGTAACACATCACACACTTCAGCGGCTGGAGCAGCTTGATCATGCGAATGAATATCCGTTAACACCGGAAAGCCAAATTGCTCTTTTACCTTAGCTAAAGTTTTTACACCCTTCGCCAAACCCGGACCATCATAATACTTTAAACTACTACGATTGTCTTTTGTGAACGAGGATTTATAAATGATCTTTATTTTTAAACGCTCGCTTACCTCTTTTAATTTCTCGGCGGTCTTGAGCATGATCGTTTCATCCTCAATAACACATGGACCGGAGATCAGGAAAAGGTCTTTTGACCCGCATTCGATGTTCCCAACTTTTACAATTTTCTTACTCATACTTAATTAATTATGCAAAGTTAACTAAATATCCTCAGTCTCAATTCCTTGAATACTTAACAATTCCTTAACATCCCTGTAATGCTAAGTTCACTCTGTAACCTTTAGTTTGCATAAAATTTAATTCATGAACAAAAATTTCACCATTATTTTACTTTCCGTATTAGTTTTTGCACTAAAAGCGCAAGAAACCAAGACACCTCCCTCTAATGACAGTTTGAATAAGAGCTTTGAAAGCCTTAAACATGAGATCGATAACATGAAAAAACTCAAGATCACAGGCTGGGTTCAGGCTCAATTCCAATTGACCGATACCGCGGGTGCTAAAGGTTTTGACGGGGGCGATTTTTTGCCAACTTCTACTAATCGTTTTATGATCAGACGTGGGCGTATCAAGTTTACATATAATGGAAAGAATACTCAGTATGTATTTCAACTGAACGCCACCGAAAGGGGCGTGAATATCGCTGATTTTTTCGCGAAAGTAACCGATCCCTGGACAAATGCTTTTTCAATAACTGTTGGCGCTATGAACAGACCTTTTGGTTTCGAGATCCAACAATCTTCACAAGATCGTGAAACACCCGAGCGCAGCCGCTTTTTACAGATCATTGCTCCGAACGAACGTGATATTGGCGCTACTGTAACATTTGCTCCAACAAAAGGAAAAAAATTATTCGGGTTGAGGATTGACGCAGGTTTTTTTAATGGGACAGGGATAGCTGTACCCGGCACAACCAGCTTGAATGGCGCGGGTGTAACGGATTTTGACAGATTCAAAGATTTTATAGCTCGTGTTCATTATTCAAAAGCTTCAAAGAATGAAAAAGTGAAATTTGGTATCGGCGCATCTGTATATAATGGAGGATTTGGTCGCACAAGCAATCAAAATTACAACGCAATAACAACAGACACTGCAGGAAATAAAACTTGGATGCGTCAAGACACTACGCCGAGTTACGTTTTGAAACTTGCGGGTAAACAAGCGCCTCGTCAGTATGTAGGTTTAGAAATGCAATTTAGTGTTGTTTCATTAATAGGAACAACTACTATTCGCGGTGAATATGTAACCGGAGTTCAATCGGCATTTAAGGACGATTCAAGAAGTCCTTCTGCTTCTCCGAGCGCTTCGCTTAGTACGTACCAACGAGAATTCAATGGCGCCAATGTTTACTTAGTACAACGCTTAGGGAAATCAAAACACGAGTTGGCATTAAAATATGAGTGGTATGATCCAAACACCAAAGTGTCGGGTACGGAAATAGACAGCAAGTACGGATTTGGAAGAGGTGATGTAAAATTCACAGCTTTGGGTTTAGGTTATAATATTCACTGGGATCAAAACGTTAAATTCATGTTCCATTATAACATGGTTACAAATGAAACGGCCAAGGTATCAGGATATACTTATGATCTAAAGGATAACGTGTTCACAGCCAGGCTACAATATCGTTTTTAAAGACTTAACGTTAACTTAACATTGTGTTGCTTTATATCAATTAACATTACAAAAAATTAAACTATGTTCGGATTAACCACAGGCTTAGCCATCTTCTTAATTGTTTGCTTACTACTTGCTTGTTTTTTTGAATTCATCAATGGATTTCACGATACGGCGAACGCGGTAGCAACAGTGATCTATACTAATTCCATGAAGCCAACAGTTGCTGTTGTGTATAGCGGCATTCTTAACTTTTGTGGTGTTTTATTAGGAGGAATAACTGTTGCTATGGGCATTGTAAATTTATTGCCAATGGATGCATTAGTTGATGGAGATCCTTATCATGGAATTGCAATGGTAATGGCTTTACTTATCAGTGCCATCATTTGGAATTTTGGAACCTGGTATTTTGGTATTCCATCATCCAGTTCACACACGATCATTGGAGCCATCCTGGGAATTGGATTAGCATTTTATTTTTTGCCTGGAAATGTTGGCGGTTCAGCAGTTAATTGGGATAAAGCCAAAGATACCGGACTTGCGCTTTTGTTCTCCCCATTGGTTGGTTTTTCTTTAGCCATTATTGTGATGTTCGTTTTTAAACGCTTGGTAAAGAACGAAACTATTTATAAAGAACCGATCCCAGGCAAAACGCCTCCAATTTGGATCAGGGTGATGCTTTGGATCACATGTGGGTTAGTGAGCTTTTTCCACGGACAGAACGACGGACAAAAAGGAGTTGGCTTGATCATGCTTATTCTTATTTCAATTCTTCCCGCTCAGTTCTCGCTGGATAATACAGTCAATCTACAAGCGGTAGGTCACAATGTTGAAGGTATCGAAAAGATCATTTCTGCAACGGATACTACACAGTTTGGCGCTGATGAGTTTAAACAGTATCGCAATATAAAAAAGCATACGGCTCATTACCTTGCATCTACAGGAACTAAAACCTATGGAAATGAAATGGGATTGACGGATCGTTTTGAATTACGTAAAGATGTAGTGAAGATCACGAAGGGGGCCGAAAAATTATTGAAAAGTGACAACTTTTCTATCTCCCAAAAAGAATCAGGTACTTTAAAAGCGGAGGTGAAAAGCGCAAAAAAATTAATTGAATTCGCTCCATCTTGGGTGATCATTATGATCTCTATTAGTTTAGGATTAGGCACCATGGTTGGCTGGAAACGTATTGTGAAAACGGTAGGTGAAAAAATTGGAAAACAACACATGAGTTACGCGCAAGGAGCCAGTGCCGAGATTGTTGCATCAATGGGAATTGGAATGGCTACTGCTTATGGAATGCCTGTTTCGACAACGCACATGTTATCATCAGGTATTGCAGGAACAATGGTTGCCAAAAAAGGATTAAAGAACTTACAGAAGAAAACGGTGAAGACAATTGCGTTGGCCTGGATCTTAACTTTGCCGGCCACAGTTATACTTTCAGGCGGATTATTCTTGTTGTTCAGAGCAATCTTGTAATAGTTTATATTGGTTCCAAAAAGAAACCCTTTCTAAATTCGGAAAGGGTTTTTTATTTTGCAATGATCAATAGCGCTTGCGCTCTCCGCCGCCTGATTTGCGGTTATCGTGTATCCACTTATAACGTGGTTTGATGAACGATCGCTGTTTACGGAATGTGTTGTCAATAATATATACAACGCCAAACGAATGATGTAAATAGTTTGCATTGTTGCGCGGGAATTTTGCCTTGAGTGCAAATTTTGCGAGCGATTGGATGTTCATGCCCCAATGATTATCGAACCAATAGTTCATCCCCAAACCAAAATTACCGGTGAACGCGCTGGCGCTGTTTGACGAAAATCGTAACGTGTAACCAACACCCAAATGAACATAAGGGTCGTATTGTTTACTCATAGCAATATGTTCGTTGAAATGGTATTTAGCGAAACCATCCCAGGCAAATACTAGTCCAAGTCCGGTGTTGAGTTTATTATTGATCTCCTTGCCGGGCTTATATCTATTGAAAGTAAAAGTTAATCCATACGTCAAACCTTTATCGCCAATAATTTCGGCACCTATTTGTGATGGATAAAAAGGAAAGCTCCACGGTTGTCGTCCAATTAATTTTTTGAAAGGATTCCCATTGTCGTCAACAATATTCCAACCCGCTGTAAATATCCATGAGATCTTGCTTTTGCGACGCGGTTTTGGAAAAAATTTTGAATCTTTCAAAAACGGATCATCCGCTACGCTGCAAAAAATAAAAAGCGTAAACATGATGGTTAAGCGTATGTGGATTTTTTTACCCAAGGAGGCAAATATACAATTAATTCAATACACTGAAAATCAATATTTAACAGTCAGTCACCCACATGTCAAAAGTGTAGATGCAGTATTAAATTAAGACTGTGCAAAATTCATAAGGTTTAAGTCATTGTAGGGCCTTAAAATCAATAATTTAGACCAATTTATGACCCAAAAGATCCACCTCATAGCCATTGGCGGCAGTGCCATGCACAATATGGCCCTCTCCCTTCACGAAAAAGGTTTTAACGTATCCGGCAGCGACGACGAAATAAATGAACCAAGTAAAAGCAGGTTGGCTAAAGCAGGAATACTACCAAAAGAAATTGGATGGTTTCCCGAAAAATTAAGTGCCGACATAGACGCGGTTATTTTAGGAATGCATGCGCGCGCCGATAATCCTGAATTGATTCGTGCGAAAGAACTGGGATTAAAAATTTATTCTTACCCGGAATATATTTACGAAGCCACAAAAGATAAAATTAGAATTGTTGTTGGCGGCAGTCACGGCAAAACCACAATTACCGCCATGATATTACATGTGCTTGCCAAACAACACATGGATACGGACTACATGGTTGGCGCGCAACTGGCAGGATTTAATACGATGGTGAAATTGACCAACGCCGCAAAAATTGCCGTGATAGAAGGTGACGAATATTTAGCATCCCCTATTGATCGTCGCCCAAAATTCCATTTGTATCATCCAAACATAGCCATCATTAGCGGTATTGCATGGGATCATATCAATGTATTTCCAACTTTTGATATGTACGTTGATCAGTTCGCACAGTTCATTAATTTAATTGAGTCTGGTGGCAGTTTGATCTACTGCGAAAAAGACGAAGTATTAAAAAAATGCGCGGAGTCTAATGGAAAGAATATTAAAAAATTCCCTTACACTTCCGTTCCAAGTGAAATCAACAATGGTGTCACTTCGGTAATTCACAACGGAAAGAAATACCAATTAGAAATTTTTGGAGAACATAACTTAATGAATTTAAATGCGGCGCGTTTGGCTTGCAATCAAGTTGGCGTGAGTGATGATAAATTTTACGAATCCATTCAAAGTTTCAAAGGCGCGGCAAAGCGTTTAGAATTAGTTTACAAGAAAGATAATTTTAATTTTTATAAAGATTTTGCGCACTCCCCTTCCAAATTAAAAGCAACTACAAAATCAGTGAAAGAACAATTTACTTCACGAAAAGTAATTGCCTGTATGGAACTGCACACGTTCAGCAGCTTGAACGAAGCATTTTTAAATGAATACAAAGGCGCTATGAATACGGCGGATGAAGCCATTGTTTATTTTAATCCGCACACCATTGCCCACAAAAAACTAAAAGAGATCACAAATACCCAAGTGTTACAAGCCTTTGATCGAAAAGACCTGAACGTGTTTACCAATAGCGGAGACTTGGTGAATTATTTAAAGAGTATGAGTTTCAATAATACCGTTTTGCTTATGATGAGTAGCGGTAATTTTGACGGGATCGACTTTGCAGAGTTGGCGAAAGAGTTGAAAGTTTGAAGTTTAAAGTTCAAAGGTTAGAAAGTTTGAAAGTGCTGACCTTGCTAACCTTTAAACTTTACACTTTCTAACTCACTCTATTATCAATTTATACATTTGTTCTATTATTTGAAAAAGATAGTTCTTATATCCGACACTCACGGTCATTTTGATCCTAAACTCGTGAAGCATATTCAGTGGGCCGATGAAGTTTGGCACGCTGGAGATATCGGCGATATGGGGGTTGTAGATGGGATCAGGAAACTAAAACCTCTGCAGGCAGTTTGGGGAAATATAGATGGACAGCGAGCGCGTTCTGAATTTAAAGAGCATTTGATCTTTAACTGCGAAGAAACCAAAATTTACATCACGCATATTGGCGGATATCCCGGCAAATGGGCAAAAGGCATTAAAGAGCGACTAACGGAGGAAAAACCCGATGTTTTTATTTGCGGACATTCGCATATTTTAAAGGTGATGTATGATAAATCACTAAATTTGTTGTTCCTAAATCCCGGAGCTTGCGGCATCAGTGGATTTCACCAGGTGAAGACCTTTTTGAAATTTGAGATCGACGGAAAAGAAATAAAGAATTTGCAGGTAGTGGAATTAGGACCAAGAGCAGAAATTAAACATGGATAATAAAAGTGCCGCCTATTTTTCGAATGAAGCTCTAGCAAAAATGGTTTCAACCCAAGGGAAAATTTTGGAGCGCGTGATCATTGTGCTTTGGCAGAACGCTGTTGATGCCAACAATTCAGTAGAGATCATTGATGCTTTGCAATTACGTTTTGCAGGCGATGAAAAAATAACCATTGGCTGTAACGAAAATGGCGATGGACTTGACATTGTGGATTACCAATTTCAAGACACTAAAAAACAATTGGAAGAGGAATTTGGCGGTAAAATAAAACTACACGCACTTGACGCCGGCTCCACCAAAATGTGGCAAGACATCAAAGGAAAAACCTTACAAGGAATTCGTTTGACCAAAGAAGACGGACATTATAAAGCCGATTCTTTAGTACTTGACTTTGGGGACGAAGGCAGAACAGTTGGGATCAGTCCCTATGATGGATTGGTAATTGATTATCACGAAGAAGTTTAATTAATAAGCTCCCCGATCTTCAAAGTATAGATCACTTTCCCCTTCATAGTTCCAGGTTTCTCTAGAAAATGATCGTCAAATTCAGCAGACTCCTTCCAGTTCGAGCGCTTACTTACGTTTATAGTTTTTTTACTTCCGATTGAATTTACGATTAGCGTGTCAAAAAAAGAAGGGATCAATGATTCACCAAAAGATTCTCCATAACTTCCAACGCGGGGCACAACTAAAACCATTTCACTTCCACTTACAACAGTGTCGGATTTAAAAATATTGCTTGAACCTTTGAAGTGCTTTTTTATAACAAAATCGGAATCGCTATCATTCACGATCTTAAATTCGTAAACAATATCCTTTGGCTCAGAGGCACAAGAATAAATAAAAACCATAGCTATGGTCGCCAAAAGTGCTTTCATTCGGTATGGTTTACGAAAAAACCTTGCCTAAGGTTTTAAAAATGATCGCAAAATATGACCCCAGACCAGGATCACTGATGAATTTCATGTTCAAATTGATCTTAGCAGGCATGATCTCTTTGATATAGGTTTGCTCAGGATCGTTTGACTTAGCAAGCAGTTCATTCTCATTAAAATATTCCAAAGACGCGTTGTCGGTAATGCCGGGACGCACATTCAATACTTTTTTTTGTTCCACAGTATAAAGATCCACGTATTTTCGTACTTCAGGTCGCGGGCCCACCAAGCTCATATCGCCAATAAGAACATTTATTAATTGAGGCAGTTCATCCAGCTTAAATTTTCTCAAAGAGTAACCAATTCCCGTTATGCGTGGATCCCGACCTCCAACTGTAAGTAAGCCTTGATTTTCCGAATTTATTTTCATGGTACGGAACTTGATCAGCTTAAAATCGCTATTAGCCTTCCCCACTCTTTGCTGAATAAAAAAAACCGGTCCTGAAGAGCTTAACTTAATGCAAATAGCGATCAGAATAAAAAAAGGTAAAAGAATTAAAAGTCCGACAAACGAAAACACGATATCGAACAATCGGATC
This sequence comes from Bacteroidia bacterium, assembly GCA_044229315.1. Lineage (GTDB taxonomy): Bacteria > Bacteroidota > Bacteroidia > B-17B0 > Aurantibacillaceae > Aurantibacillus. Next base: position 640,244 of record JBGATG010000001.1, on the reverse strand, counting down.
ATATGGAATTAAGCGCTTTTAAAAAGGCCTTACAAACAGTTTCTATTTGCACGTCGGTGAGGTCGTAAAATAAAGGAACTGAAATTTCCGAAGCGTAATTTGCAAACGTTGTTGGATAATTTTTGATGTCGTAGCCCATGTTCTTATAGAAGCTCATCATTGGCACCGGCGTAAAATGCACATTCACACTTACATCATCGTTTGAAATGGATTGGATCATAGCGTCGCGCTGAGTTTCGCTAATATTTTTGATCCGAATTGGGTACAGGTGAAAACAACTTTTCTTGATCTCGGTTTCAAATACCGGTAGGATCAAGCGGTCACTAACACTCAAATACTTTTTATAAGTATCGGCAATATGTTTGCGTTTTACCAATGTATCAGAATCATAACGCTCTAATTCAATAAGACCCAAAGCCGCGCTTAAATCTGTCATGTTGCACTTGTAACCCGCTTCAATTATATCGTACTTCCAATTTCCTTTTTGCGTCTTTGCTAAAGCGTCCTTATTTTGCCCATGAAGCGTTTTTACACAGAGGTATTTATAAATTGCTTCGTTATCAAATGGCGCTGGTAAATTTAAAGCAACAGCGCCGCCTTCGGCAGTAGATAAATTCTTTACCGCGTGAAATGAAAATACACTTACATCAGTTAGAGAACCAGTTTTCTTTCCTTTGTAACTCGCGCCAAATGAATGCGCGGAATCACTTAAAACCAATATTCTCCCTAATTTCTTTTGATTCTCACTGTTTGCTTTGAATTGCGAAGCATATTTTTTTGCTAAGGCATTTATCTCATCATAATCACAAGGTAATCCACCAAAATCCACGGGCATGATCACTTTTGTGTTCGCGGTGATGGCATTTTCAATAGCGGCCACATTAATATTAAAATCATCGGCATTCGTATCCACAAATACCGGTTTTGCTCCACAGTGAATTATCACATTTGCCGTGGCTGAATACGTGTAAGCAGGTAAAATAACCTCATCGCCCTCTTTTACATCAAACCAACGCAGCATAATTTCTAAACCTGCTGTAGCGCTGTTCAAACAAATGGTATTCTTATTTCCGCAATAAGCAGTGATCTTTTTTTCAAAATCTTTGGTGCGCGGACCGGTAGTGATCCAACCACTTTTTAAAGCGGCAATAACTTCGTTGATCAGCTTATCATCTATTCGAGGGGGCGAGAATGGGATCATGGCTCAAATATACTCTATTTTCCAATATTTACCTGCGTGGCGCCGAAACCGTAGTCCTTATACGACCCATCCTGATAGGTAATTCCCTTAATGGTCTTCAAAACCTTGATGATCTCTTGCTTCAAGCGTCCGTTACCTACGCCATGAATAAAAACGATCTTCTTCATGTTTTTTGCAATAGCTTCATCCAGTTCCTTTTCAAAGCGCTCCAATTGAATGGACAACATTTCATGGCTTCCCAATCCTTTTATCGAATCAACTAATTCTTCAATATGCAGATCAACTTCTTTTTCAAGCGACTTTTGATATTCCTTGTGTGAACGCGATACTTTTTCCTTGGATTTAAATTCTTTAATGGTCTTTAACCGCTTAATATCTTCTTCGTTCAATATCGCTTCAATATTTTGCGTGGTCATGAATTCATCTTTCAACAGAAACGCGTACACGGGAAATCTAAATTCCGGGTGCTTAATGGTGTCTCCGCTTGCAAAATATTTAGGGTCCAGGTAAACGCTTTCCGAAATAGGGATCTGCCGACGAAAATGTGTATTCTTAAACAATATTGCCTCAATGGTATGCTGATTGAAATCTTTGAAGAACTGAAGTTTTACCTGTTTCAATAGAACCTTTTGATAAGGACCAACCGAGCCGTTCTTCAAAGTTTGATAATATTCATCATCCTTTATGGAATACGCGTAAAGCATATTGAAAGCCGACGCATTGTAGAGATACAAATTGTACTCGTTCATCAATAATGGCATTTCATGATCCGGTTCTACCACAAAATAAATAGCGTCGGCAATATTAGCATCGGGAATTAGTTCAATGTTCTCCGTATTCTTATCTACTATCAACTCAGTGTGAATAGCCACTAGTTGCGAGGCGAGATAGGGAATTTCAAAACCATCGCTCATTTCCACAAAAACGGTTTGATTGTCTTTTATGCGCGACACTATACCCTCTCCTTTTTCGTTTAGAAATCTTACTTTATCTCCTATTCTAAGCTTCATTTCTACAAAGGTAAGATAAAAGCGCCTTTATCGCGCGTTGAATGGAACTGAATATGATATTCTTCGCACAAACGTTCCAGTTTCCGTACGGCCGAATAGCTATTGGAGCCATCGGCTATAAGTACTTTTGGCCGGGTTTTGTCTAAAAATGAGGTTTGAGGAATAGAATTATCTCTCACCAAAAGATGTGTAAGGCGTTTGCTTGCTATTTCGGGGATCTTTTTCGTTTTATCTAAAACAAGAAAACTAAAATTGGCTTCTTTCACAGCATTGAACATCGAAACGTGAATACTAGTATTGTTATAGGTGATCAATCGCGGTTTCACGCTCATACTGTATTGATCGCTATCGTGATCGGAAAGTACCGTGTGTAATTTATTCTTCACTGAAACGCAAGAGGCTTTATTCAATTGAAACACTACCAGTTCGTTGGTTGTTTTCGAAGCGTAAGAATCCATCAGCGCCAGCAACTGCCACGTAATAAGTGAGATCATCAAGATAAAAACGTAATAATAAGAGCGCTTGAGAAATACATGGGTTGCTAAGAATAAAATGATCACAAGAAAAATGGAATCCGTAAAATTAAAGTCAATGCAATCAATAAAGGCCCAACCATCGGCATTAAATATTTTAGTAAATCCTACCATCAATACCGTTAAAACATTGATAATGGCAGAAACAATCCCAAGCTTAAAAAGTGCAACGAATGCCAGCAATAACAAGGCAAATGATAATGGCACCACGATCATATTGGCAAAAGCGAACCATAACGGAAATTGATGAAATATCAACAGAGTAATTGGCAAGGTAGTGATGGTGGCGGAAATAGAAACGCATAAACTCTTCCAGACCTTGTCAAGAATCTTATTTTCGGGTGTATAAAGCGCTGAGAATTTTGGATTGAAATAAAGAATACCAAACAGTGCCGAATAACTTAACAGAAAACCAATATCCCGAACCAGTAAAGGATCATACACTAAAAGAACAAAGGCTGAAACTGCAAGAATGTTGACCTGATTAAAAGACTTATTTCGAAAATAAAGATTACCCAATCCAAGAAGATTGAACATGATCACCGAACGCAACATGGGTGCTGAAAATCCGGTAACAAGCGCAAAGAACCATAAACAGAAACTGATAAAGACGAACTGCGCAAGTTTGTAGCGTTTATTTTTGTCAATAAAGGATAAAATATAATTTAAGATCAAATAGATCAAACCTACATGCAATCCCGAAACCGAAAGAATGTGAAGCGTTCCAGAATGAGAAAAACTTTCTAATACTTCTTTATCAATGTCGTCGTCAAATCCAGTAATAAGTGCGGCACAAATACTTCTTGCGTCTTCACTAAGTCCGATCTCGCCTAATCGTTTGATGATACTGTATTTTATGCTCAGTCCCGTTTGCCATAAGGAAGAACTTAATTGGGTTGGCAAGAGCGCAAAAGAATTACTATCAACAAAACTGGTATGGTATACTGCGTGATTTTCTAAAAATGTCTTGAAATCGAAACTATTTGGATTTTGAGGCTTGCCTATTTCCGAAACCTTGCTTTTGATCAAAACAACACTTCCCGGTATCAGTCGCTCAAGCTCTTTGTGTTTCTGAAAATACGCGATCACATTTCCTTCGCTCGCAACATAACCAGTATCATTTTTCACTTCCAGAACTTTCAAATTGAATTTCACCGATCGGGCCTTATTTACGGGAATATCGTTTACCTGCGCTATCCAAGTGACACTGTCCGAGTGAATATTCTTTCCAAAATAAAAATCTGAATTTCTCACTTGCGCGTGCTGCGTGATGCCCGTTCCAAAAAAGAAAAGCAAAAGATCCAGCCCTATCATCAACGCAAATTGTATTTGTCGCTCTTTGGAACGAATGGCCAGAAAAATAGAACTGATCAAAAGAAGGACCAATACTAAAAAAGAAAATCCTTCCAGGTGAAATTGCAGAGCGGCAAGAATTCCCAGCACAAAAGGGATCAATGCGCGCACAAAAGGTATTTTACCGAAATTGATCATTTCAATTCAATACTAAAATAAATAAAATTGGAGAATAAACGAATTTAAAGCGCCTTTTCAGCGGCGTCAATAGTCCCCTTCTTATTTCCCACAAAGATGTGTTTTCCGGAAATGATCACCGGGCGGCGAAGGAAAGTATACTCTTCTAAAATGAGTTTTTTGTATTCGTTTTCTTTGCTGGGTTTTGGATCGAGCTTTTTGTATTTTAATGCCACGCGGCTAAATAAAGCTTCGTATGAACCAGCCATTTCTTTCATCTCTTCCAATTGATCCTTAGTAATGGATTCGGTTTTGATGTCCTGGAATTTGAAACCCTTTTCCTTTAACTTAAGTTGTTTGATGATCTTGGCGCAGGTATCGCAGGTACCCAAATAATAAACCTTTTTCATGTTTACTTTTTGAAGTTAGAAGCGGTGAGAATATGCAGCTTGCGACCACTGAAGAAATATAATTTGTCGCCAGCAATGGTACAATTATCTTCCATATCCAATACTCCTACTAATTCAAAATTCTGATTTAATACGTAGGTCTTGAATTTTTGTTTGATCAGCTTGAAGCCACTGAATTTCGCATCATAACGATACAATTCCGATTCGTGGAATTCGTATTGGATCCTTCCTCCTTCTACTCCATACACTTTACCGTGACTTGAGTGGAAATACACCACGTTATCGTTAATGAAATTCAAAGGAACAAAATATCCTTCTTTCTCTACATAAAAATCATTCCCGTCAACAAACTCCGAGAAATTCCCATAACGAAGTTCATTCACATCAATTTCATTGAAAAATTTTCCATCAGACAAATTGATGAAGTACAAATTATTTCTTCCGGCTAAAACAAGATCATTACCAATTTGAAAATCCACAGGATAAGCGAACATTGGCAAGGGATTGTTGAAATTCATAGCTCCTGTGCCCATATCCGCTTGCAAAAGGAACGGCGCGCCGTAAACGATCTGATTCTCTTTAAAGTTTCCAACACCCAAATTCAACATGAATAGTTTCCCATCGTGAATAAACAAGGCTGATTTACTTACAGTGAATTTACTAATATCTAATTCCCAATTTACTTTACCTGAATTAACTTCTATCGAATATAATTTATTTTTTCCGGCAAAGAAAGCGTTCTCGCCATTCATTAAAATATTAGAACAAAGTTGTGTGATCACATCCTCGGCAGGACTTTCAAGGAAAGAAGACTGCCTAACGCGAAACGCGTTTGGATTCATGATCGATTGAATGAGCTTTTTGGTATTCTTTTCGCCGGTAATATCACTCACCGACCATGTTTTGCCGGTACGAATATTTATCCCGTGCAAGCCCGACGAAGAAATAAGCAGAATGGAATCATTTGCCTTTACAGCTTCATTCCAATCGAAATCATTTGGAATATCAGTTGTGTAAAGCTGCGCTCCTGTTTCGATATTCACTCCCTTTAATATTTTCTTGTCGGTAGGTTTTACAGTATTATTATAAGTTAAACCAACTTTATTTTTTTCGTCAACATACACCAGCTTTGTAGCATGTTGATACTGTTCCAATCCTGTATTTTTGTTGAATTTACTTGTGCTTAGGGCGCTTGATATCATAAGCGGCTCCGGCATGTCGGTAATATCGAATTTAAGTACGTCATTCACCCATTTTACAGTATCCTTTTTTGTATCCCAGGCAAACTGATTTCCTTTATTGTGATAGAATTTTCCGCTGGCATCTTTTTCACGCACTGTAAAATAAATGCAGTGACGCGAGGTATCCATTTGTTTGTCGTAAATAGAATAATTGAAGCTATATGTTTTTACGGTGATCTGCGAGCCGTCGTATAATTGCCCCAGATCGGTGTTCACCACACGGAATGAATTTGAGAGATTTTGCGCGCCCAAAAATGAAGCCAAAAAAATGAAGCCCGAAACGGCTGATATTCTCATAAATTGGATGGACTTTTGTAAAAACACTTCTAAAATTCTAAATTACCCAAAAAGGAGCGCAAATATAAGAAAATAATAGTAAAATTTGTTAATAAAACCACAATTTTTGCTCAGTGTTTTTTGCCCTCAAACCCAGTAAAATCAAGGGTTTTCAAAACTAAAATGATTTATAGCAAACGAAGGTTCTTAAAACCCTCTTTTGGCCTTTATTTGGGATTTTTTGCTAACTTAAAACCGTTATTCGCTAAGTGCAAAGACGGGTTCTTTGTAAGGCTGGATTATATTTTGTTACTTGAGTATTATTAACCGAATTTCCACATACTGTTTATTCATTTGCCTGCAATTTGCCTGGTTTACATCGTTAGCACAGAATCCTGATTATTTAAAGACCTACAAGGACACGAAACAAAACGACACCACGCGTATCCTTGCTTTGTACGACCTTGTTTGGGATAAGGTTTACACCAACATTGACACCGCCGAGGTACTCGCAAAACTTGGTTTGGAGAGTGATCTTACAGTAAAGAATCCAAAATACAAATGGAAATTCTACAACGCTTTTGGCGCCATTTATTTATTAAAGGGCGATTACATTGCCGCGGTAAATTATTATCAACAAGGTTTAAAAATTAGCGAGCAACGTAACGACTTAAGAGGACAAACCGTTATGTTGGCCAATATGGCGAGTATTTACATTAAGATCCATGAACATAAACTAGCGCTTAACACATTGAAGAAATGTTTGAGCGTGCTCAAAAAACTAAATGATGAATATAGCCAAGCCAGTATTTACAATAATTTTTGCATCCTCTATCTCGCAACAAAGGACTACGACCTAAGCATGCAATACGCAATGCAGGCTAAAGCGTTATACGAAAAATACGATGACAAGAACGGCTTGGTGTTTTGTTATAACAACATTGCCAACATTTACGAAGAAAAAAACATGAAGGATGAAGCGCTTGAAAATTACAAGATCGCTTTAAAATACGCGGAAGAAACCGAGAATGTTCGCGAAATAGCCAAAACATATGTAGAGATAGGACACTTATTGTTCCTCAAAGGAAAATATGATCAATCGAAAGAATATTTAGATAAGGCCGCGAAATTGGCTTTGGAAAACGAAGATGTAGATACACAGTCGGAGGTTTATCAAAATCTTTACCAATACTACAAACAAAAGAACAACAACGCTGAAGCTTTAAAGAATTACGAGAAATTTATTGACCTAAAGGACAGCCTGATCAAGGAAAGTAAACAGCGTGAAATAAATCAGATCCAATTTGAATACGAGTATCAAAAAAAAGCCGCGCAGGATAGTATAAAAATGGAGGGCGAGCGCACCGTGAACACTGAGAAGATAAAAGCTAAAAATGCCGAGATCGCCAAAACAAAGATCATGCTCATTTCCATTATTGTTGTAGTGGCTTTGCTGATCGTTGTTTCTATTGTGATCTATAATCGATTCCGCTTAACGCAACGACAAAAGCATATTATTGAGGAAAAAAACAAACAAACCGAAGAGCAGAAACTGATCATTGAAGAAAAACAAAAAGAGATCCTTGATAGTATCAACTACGCGAAACGGATCCAGGATTCGTTGTTGGATAATTTTGACTCTATTAATAAATTCTTTACTGATACGTTTGTAATGTACAACCCGAAGGATATTGTAAGCGGAGATTTTTACTGGATAAGCAAACACATGAGCAATGAAAGTAAATTCAAGAGTGGGAGATCGGTTGTTACTGAAATGTATCACATAGCCGTGTGCGACAGTACCGGACACGGTGTTCCAGGTGGATTTATGAGCTTATTGAACATGGCGTATTTGAGTGAAGCGATCAATGAAAAAGAGATCATTGAACCAAATAAGATCTTTGATTATGTGCGCGAGCGTTTGATCAACACCATTAGTAAGAATGATCAAAAGGATGGTTTTGACGGGATCCTGATCCGTTTTGATAAAAAAATGGAATTTGACAACAAGCAATTAGTACAAACAACTTTCTCAGCAACCTACGCGGCCGCTTATAATGCGCCGATCATGATCAAGAATAACCAGCTTATTGAATTGGCACACGACAAAATGCCTGTAGGATATGGTGAGCGCACGCAACAATTCACCAACTATACTATTGAATTAAATAAAGGTGATGTTATTTATATGTACACTGATGGATACGCCGACCAGTTTGGTGGACCAAGGGGCAAAAAATTCAAATACAAACAACTTAACGATCTTTTATTGTCCGTTAATAATTCAGGGATGGATGATCAATTAAAAACGCTTACCAAAAGTTTCAACGATTGGAAGGGACCTATAGAACAGGTAGACGACGTGTGTATGATCGGAATAAGGATCTAAGCCTTTTTCAAACACATATCAAAAATAGCGTGAAGCATTTGTTTCTCCTTATCGCCAAATTTTAATTCGCGACGTTCAAACACTTTTGCTGAGGTCTCATATAATTTATCAAGCGCGTAAACGTCAAATCCTTCGGCCCCACCCCAACTAAAGCTTGGAATGTGTGTAGGAGGAAATCCTCCGCCATAAATATTTGCTGCCACACCTACAACGGTGCCGGTATTGAACATCGTATTAATTCCCGATTTTGAATAATCGCCCATGATGAGTCCGCAAAATTGTAAACCGGTGTCAACCGATTTATGCTGTAAATAATTATAGAGTTTTACGTTGCCATAATTATTCTTTAAGTTACTGTTATTGGTATCAGCGCCTAAATTGCACCATTCTCCTACTACACTATTCCCTAAAAAACCATCGTGCGCCTTATTGCTGTACCCAAAGATCACAGAATTATTCACTTCTCCGCCTACTTTGCTGTGTGGGCCAATAGTGGTGGGACCATAAACCTTTGCACTCATTTTTAAAGCACTATGTTCACCAAGTGAAAAAGGACCGCGAACGACAGAACCCTCCATTACCTCTGCGTCTTTACCAATATAAATTGGACCCGCTGTTGTGTTGAATATGCTCGCTTGCACATTGGCTCCCTGCTCAATAAAAATTAATTTCTTGTTTCCAATAACCGTGTTGTTCTTATTTAGTGGCTTTGACTTTCTTCCTTTAGTGATCAATTCAAAATCGGCTTTAATGCACTCTCCGTTAGTTTTGAAGATCTCGTATACGTTGCGCAAAAACTGTACGTCACCCTTTATTTCGGTTGGTTTCGACATTTCGGAAGCGCGCAAGGCAGCTTCGGAACCATTAAAAGCGATCAAAGCACCTTTGTATACCAATCCTTCATTTATCTTGAGGGCCTTCACCTGCTTTACCACCGAAGGCGTGGGAATAATAGAACCATTGATGAAATAGTTTGTATCCGTCAATTTAGCGGGAAACAAACTACTTAAATGTGGTTGGGATAAAAAACTAATACTGGCCTTTTTAAAATGATGCTGCCATTTCTCATCTATGGATAAAATTCCGATCCTGATTTTTGATATCGGACGCGTGAACGTTAGTGGCAACAAATTTCGCCAAACATTCTCTTCATCAAATAATACTATGTTCATATTACAGGGATGGCGCTTCAGAGATCTTGAATTCCGAACGACGATTAACCTTGTGTTCATCGTCGCTACATTCAACCCCATTCGCGCATTTATTCAATAATTTTGTCTCGCCATATCCAACGGCTTTCAAACGTTTTTTATCAATTCCCTTCGCGATCATGTAATTAACAGCGAACTCAGCGCGTTTTTTTGATAAGTTAAGATTGAACTGATCGCTTGAGCGCGAATCGGTGTGCGAACTCAGCTCAATGATCAACTTAGAATTCGAATTCAAAACAGTAATAACTTTATCCAATACTTTTTGTCCTGCATCATCAAATTTGAAGCTTCCAAATTCATAATAGATATTCTCTATGATGGTAAGCTCCTCTTTTTCTTTATTGTGCTTTAATTCCAATACCGCCAACCATGGATCATCTACCACAAATTCTCCTAATAAGGTCTTATCAGCTTCTATCACTTTAAAGCTGAATTTTCCTTCGCCATTTTTAGTGATCACTTTATAGATCCTTCCTTTACTATCGGCAATGTACATTTTCTTTAGCCCGCTAAGTACCGGATCTTTATCATCCGCTTCAAAAATGTAATTCTTATCCGCTCTTAGATTTTTAAAATTGAATTTTCCGTTCGTTGAAGTTGTGATCTCATTTGCCGCGCCATCTTTAGAATCCTCACGTAAACGGATCTTCGCGTTGGCAACCGGCTTTTTATTTTCGTCGTACACAAATCCAAAAATATCCATGATCAAATTATCATCATCGGCGTTCATTTCTGCAATGGTATTTTTATCAGACGCTAAAACTTTGAAATTGAACTTTCCGCTTCCTGAATAAAACGTTTTGATCTCTTTACCGCCTTTATTTGTGAGTGTGATCTTGGTATTCTCGGGCAAGCTAATATCACTTTCTCCCATCGTCACAATATAATTCTGATCCGCCGGAATATTGCGGAATGTAAATGCTCCAAATTCATTAGTGGTTGCTTCTTCCAAAACGTCGCCAAACTCATTCTTAATATAAAGCTTAGTATTCTTTAAAGGTTTACTTGGATTCTCCCCATATAATAAGTTTCCGGCCAATGTGAGATCATCTTCGGTATATAGATCGGGCAATCCATTTGGATCCACGGGGAGATTCTTAAATACGAATTTGTCCGAACCGCCTTTATTGGTCACACGTTGAATAACAAAATCTTCATCAGCCAGATAATAACGCGCCTTCCCTGTAAATTGAGGATCGGAATTATCGATCACAGCGATGTATTTTTTTTCAGCATCCAAATTTTTGAATTGAAAGAATCCCTTGTCGTGTGTCTTGCTGGTTTCAACAACCGTTCCGTCTTCTTCCTTTAAAGTTACTTTCACGCCTTTAGCAGGATCATTCGTGTTCTCGGTCAAAAGAACTGTTCCGGAGATCACCATTGATTTATCCTTGAAGTGGAAGAAATAAATATCATCTTTTCCTTTACCACCTACTCTGTTAGAAGAGAAATACCCGAGCGTATCGTTAACGAACGTAATACCAAAATCATCGTAGCTGCTATTCACGCTCAGCCCTTCGTTGCGTTGCAACAACCATTTTCCCTCAACTTGCTTTGCTGAGTAAAGATCCATTCCGCCATAACCAGGTAAACCATTCGATGAAAAATAAAGAATGCCGTTCTTTTTAATATAAGGGAACATTTCGTCGCCGCTAGTATTCACATCAGGGCCAAGATTCATCGGCTTATCCCAACTATCTCCATTGCGCTTACAAACCCAAATATCTTTTCCTCCATAACCACCAGTCATATCGCTTGCGAAGAAGAGCCAATTATTGTCGGCACTGATACTAGGATGCGCAACTGAATAATCGTTGCTGTTATACGGAAAAGGTTTGGTATCGTGCCATGTACGATCGTGCCCCAAAGCCGAATAGATCTTTGCTGTATTCGCTTTCTTTCCATTAGCGGTTACTCGTGTAAAATAAATCGTGTGATTATCTGCTGAAACAGTAATAGGACCATCATGCGCTTCCGAATTTACTTTTTTTGATAACTGCTTTGTTTTTCCGGCCTTGGCGCCAATTACGTCGGCAATATACATGTTAAGGAAAGGTTCGCCGTTGTAATCGTTGTGCTCGAACTCTACAAAATCAAATTGTGGCTTTTCAGCAACAAACATCAATTGATTATTTACAAACACCGGGCAGAATTCCGAATGAGCTGAATTCAAATTCTCTACATTCTTCACTTCATATTCCTTTGGTCGGCTTTGCCAATATTTGATCTCAGCGCAGAACTTCTTCACTTTTTTAGCCGCTTCCTCGTTCGGTTTAGCTTTTAAATAAAGATTGTATTGTTCAAGCGCTTCTTCATACTTTCCGTTTGCCTTTAAAACGGCCGCGTAATCATAATGTACTTGTGGATCAACATTCGCATCGGTATTGAGCGCGTTACGATAAGCGCTTTCGGCTTTTTCGTATTCATTCACATGACGGTAGCTGTCGCCAAGTTTTAAATTCGCTTTTTGCTTGGTAGTTTGCTTTTTAGAAGCGCTGATGTAACAAGGAATAGCTTTGAAATAACGGTTTTGCTCAAAGTACTTATCGCCTTTGTCCATTTGCCCGAACAATTTGCCTGCAGTGAAGAGAACGAAAAATATAACAAGAGATCTAAACTGCATATACTATAAGAAACGTGGAGAAATGATCTTTGTTTTACGTCCCAAAAAGTCGAAGCTAACGCTAACTTCATGCGAAGGTCCTAATCGCTTTTGATCCCTTAAGCCGGTATCATAACTGTATCCCAATTTACACTTAGGAGTTACATAATAATTCAGTAAGAATCCAGGACCATACGGAATTCTCAAGAAAGCCCCGATCCAAAGTTTTTTATAGATAAAGAAATTAAAATTAAGATCCATGTTGCCATTGTTATTAAATCGACGAAGAGCGATGGTTGGTGCGAATACACAATTCTCGTTTATCATCCATGACTTACCTATAGTAATAAAATTGTGAGTGCGTAAACGGTAGGTGATATAACCCCTGAACGCGGTATCGGTTACCTCTTTAGTAAATAATTCTCTTGCCCAGGCATGTGTGAATGAAGAACCTAAAAAGAAACTCTTGCTCTTTAAGTACACACCAAATCCAAAATCCGGCGCTCCCTGAGTAATGTTACCAATATTAGAGTTGGTGTTATCAATATTCTTGAACGTGATATCAGTATAGTTGAATTGGTAACGGTTATATCCTGCGCTCAATCCAAACGAAAGTTTCAATTTGTTATTTAACTTAAGAATGTAGGAGAAGTTTCCTGTTACACCCAACATATTACGAGGCCCCATGCGGTCGCCAATGAGCGTAAGTCCAACTCCAATATTCTTATTCATGATCGGCGCATGACCACTGATCACGTTTGTTTTTGGAGCCCCTGTGAAGCCAACCCATTGCTGACGAACATCAGCAACAAGCGATAATCCGTCTCGCGCGCCCGCGTAGGCAGGATTGATGATGAGCGGATTGAACTGATACAAATTGTACTGAGGATCCTGTTGAGCTACACTGTTACCGGCAACAATACCAAAAAGAATAATGAAAACATGTTTCCTCATCAGGCCTTTACTAAATATCTCCTTCGCCAAGCGAATGTAAATATGCATAACATTCCTGGGAAAACCCTCACTATTTTGACTATATATAAAGCTCTTATTCACTATCTATTCAAATACCTCTAACCAACTTTTTATTGTTCCTTTAGCGCCCGCGTCAATAATGTAATAATATGTTCCCGGTGTAACCTTCTCATCCTTACGTGGCCAATAATTATCAGTATTGCTATACTTATGAGTACAGAACATTTGATTTCCCCAACGCGAGAAGATACACACTTTCGCCTCGGGATAGGCCTCAATATTGTCAATAATGAACTTGCCATTTGCGCCGCCAATTTTGATACCGGTGTATGGTTTAATGTTACACGGACCATTGTTGTCTTTAAGTGTTGTTGCCAAATTGAACGTGTCGGCTTTAAGTGTTGTCCCTACCGAATAATGTATCACTGTAATTACCGAAAATGTTCCACTCGTCAAACTATCTATTCGTTGGCAATCATTATTTGGACAAAGCGCGCTAGGTGTCCAAAAGAACTCGTACCATGCGCCATTGGGAGGATTACTAATATCTACTTTTACAAAGCCGTCATTTTTATCGGCACAAGTAACATCGCTTCCAAAAATAGTCACAGTGGTTCCATTTACGGCTATAAAATCCGGTTGCAAAAACCCTTGAGTTATCATTTTTCCACTTACCGCGCCAGTACCAATTACTGCTTCGCCAATGTTATCGGTATAGAATATCGTTTGCGAATTAAGCGTAACGGTAGATGTATTACCACCGGCATTGATCACCGATTGTGAAATAGATTGCCCCTTAACCAAAGAACAAATAATACATGTTATAGCTATAATTTTTTTCATCATTAATCAGCTTTACTTACATTATATGTTACCACAATCCGGGCTAACCTTATATTTTGTGCTGTTACACCGGTTCCACAATAACTTCCACCATATCTAACAAAGTAATAAAAATTCTGATTGTCGATCACAGGATTTGTGATCGTGTTATCTGATAACAATTGAATGTTAGGGTTAGAGCCCGACGTTGCAGGTGTTGCCGCCATAGTTGTTGCGCTACCAAAAGCGCTTCCAACCGGCGAATTCACACGCCACAGTTGCACAAGGGAAATATCATAGTTCGCATCACCATCAACCACGTATGCTTCAACCGCAGTTACGGTAGCACCCTGCGGCAATTCAACTGGCGCCTCAAAATAAGATGCTGTTCCTAAAGGACAGTTAACTGTACCACCCGCAGAAACGGCGTACAGGTGACCCGATATGAATTTCTTGTCGTAAGTGTCGGCATTTTCAGAAGTAAAAGCTGCACTTGGAATTGAAAGATAACGCGTTTTTGGGCCTGCATATAAATAATCGTTAGCGGCAGGAATAATAACATTACCAAATACATCCAATCGTTGTGAGGGAGTTGAATTTCCTATCCCAACATTTCCTATATTATCAATGACCATGCGATTTGCTACACCCGCGGTCCAAAATGTCATCACGTTTGCAGGATTATTATATTGAATTCTTCCCAACGTATGAGTAGTAGTAGAACCAAAATTAAGGAATGATGAACTTGTGAGATTACTGGCAATTGAGACATCCGTATTAGCGTTGGTTTGCACAAGCAATTTCTCTGTAGGATTAGACCCTCCTATTGCAACGTTATCTCCGGAGTTTCCCAATTCGGTTGCAGTTGCAGTTGGTCGTGTCCAGAAACTCAATTGTGGAATTGTTACAGATGATCCCGCTATGTTCAAAACGTTTGGATTCGTCACCGAAAGTGATGGTGAGAGATTTACCGATGTAACAAATGACCCCTGATTAAACGTCATTATTCCTGTTCCCGAATTAAAACTGAACGAAGGTGTTGGAAGATTGAAAAGATAATTTGGATAAGTGCCTATGGTTATTGTCCCTAAACCGGTGCTTTGGAATGTTGGAGGTAAAGCGGAAACCGTAAAGTTTGTTCCCGGTCCGTTAGGATTCACAGAAATGATCCCACCCTGATTTATAGAAACTGTTGAAGTGCCCGAAGGCGCCCAGTAACCTCGCTTTTGCGCGTCAATTTTATAAATGGACCCCGGAAGTGCCGAGGAGTTCGGGAACACTATCAGATCGCCCACCGCCACTTTCCCTTTTTCAAATACCGCAGCGTAGGCATTTGGATTATTGAGTGTATCAACTGCGGCATAAACGCCAACTAATGTTGAAGTAGAAGGGCCTTTTGCAATACCCGACAAACCAATGGCAGTTGCCGACTGGAAAACCGTTGCATTCCCACCAACCCCAACAGCCATGCCATTTCCGTTATTGATGCTATTGATATCGGCTCCAATAATTGGCAGCTGCAAACTTGAGCTCGTGGAGCCGTTGATCACACCACGAAAAAGAGCGTCGGAACCATTGGCGTTTGCTTTGGTAGCAAACACTAAAGATGAATCCAAAGGGTCATTTGAAAAAATACGCAGTTTTGATTTGTTATGTGGTGCCAAACCTAAACCAACACGATTGCCGTCATTCGCCAAATTATTGGTGGCTTTCCATCCATTTAAACTTGCGTCGTAATACAACGTTTGATTTGGCAATCCTGCAGGTAAAGCTCCGCCTCCAGATGTTTTCGCGTAAATAGCATACGGCACAGCTCCAAAAATTTGTTTTGATCCAATTGGGTTTCCATTAAGTGATACCTGGTAACAAACACTTCCCGATCCCCAATTCACATTGGCAAATGTGTTGGTTCCAACTTTTACGCCGCCGCCAATAAATAGATTTACTAATCCAACAGCGTTAGTTGTGAAGGTATGATTCTCTTCATAAACGGCTGTGTTTGTTACAAGATCAGGGAAGATCTTAAAATTAAGAGTGCCCGATGTGCCCGGAGCAAGAACATTTCCGGCTGCATCACGCAACACTGCCTGGTAGTTTATAGAGTCAGGGATGTTTGACAGTTGAGCAAACGTACCGAGACTTAAAAAGGTTAGTATTATGATTAAATTTCTTTTCATGTTATTCGATCACATAATAGGTAAAATCAAATGAGGTTCCCGCGATGATTGTAGTTGGAAATGATTGACCATTTGGTCGGTATATTCTTATTCTGAAATCGTTTGCTGTAACACTAGAGATCATGTGATGTAGTCCTAAATGATCATTTGTTGGCGTAACAACAACAATTGGCGGCGCAGCGTATGGTTTTGAGAAAGGAATGATTATTTCTGCGAAGTGTCCGTTCGCTATAGAAGTTACTGCATGTGCAAAAAACGAAACAGCTCCACGAGTATCGTTGCAGTTAGTACAAACGGGTGCTAATGCAACCGTAAAACTTCCAAACGTATTGGTGGATATGTTCCCCGCAATTGTTGCAATATTTGAGCCAGATGATTTGATGTGTCCATTTACCATATGCAATGAAAGTGCCGACAAACTTGGACTACCCGCCGCAGCCTGAACCGCAGCACCTGTTCCTTGTGTGATGGCAAACAACGCTGCGCTCGGATTCAAGTTATCTAAGATCTCAAAGCGCCCTGCAAAACCTGTTGCCCCAACCGGTTTGGACCCAAGAATCGAATTTCCGGTTCCTTTATTCACACCTCGCACACCATTTGCTGCTCCGCCCGTTTCTCCTGTAACACCTGAATTTGTATTAAATGTTCCTGTAGTTGTTCCATAAACCCCCGACATGTTTGCAGCGAGCGTACTTGAGTTAATTCCAAATACGCCATATCCCGTTCCTTTACTTTCACCCCAAACACCGGCTACGTTTGTAGAAGTACTATTACTTAAACCATAAACTCCATTCGCGTTCACAATACTCGCGCTGGTCAAGTTCACACCGGTTACGGCGCCCACGCCGGCTGAAGTTGTTCCAACAACACCCGGACCACCGCCAACGTTCTCTCCCCAAACACCTGTAGCGTTTGCATTGCTGTTTTGTGTTTTTCCATGAACTCCAATAGCTAATGAACCACTTACCGCGGAAATATTTATTCCTTTGATCGCTGGTATATTCGCGTTACCACTTGCGCCTAATGTTTCAATGGTAGACGTTTGGTTTGAATTGATAAAATTACCCGCTCTTCCCAAACCGGCATGTGTTGCACGAATACCATCGCTTGCACTTGCGTTATTTGACAACTGAACAAAAATCCCATCCGACGATGGTGTTGAGTTCAGATTTTGCACAAATAAAGCGGGACTCGCGCCTGCCTGATTAGAAATATGTACAACTCCCGTAGTGGTGTAAGTAGGATTTTGATTTAAGAAACTTGCTGCCGGCGCGGTTGTATAAGAACTTAAACCGGAATTTCTCACCTCTAATAATGATGTAGTTGTACTTGTACCAATTGCGACCTTATCGTTGACAATGTTATTGCTCGGAAAAATAGTATTGTTGGTATACGACCAAGGACCTGATCCTGTTAATGTACCCGGTGCCCAATTTGAGCCATTGAATTGCAAAACTTGCCCGGTGGTTGGAGGAGTAAGTGATAAAGGAATTCCATTTAATTTTTTCACCATCTGACTATCTAATCTTCCGGCAATATCTCCGTTGGTATTCGCAGCGTATTCGCCCGCGTTAACAATACGACCTTTTTGATCGGCGCTAAACATGGGGATCTTTGAATTTGGATTTTGATTTGATCCTACCGAAACTGAATTTGCTAATTTATCTGTTAGATCAAGCACGTTTCCTGTAATGCTAACGTTTGCACTTGGTGAATAGTTTATTGCTGCTCCACCAGAGTTCAAGGCAAATGGTACCGAAGCAAAACGATCTCTCGCGCCAAGCGGCGTTCCATTCAGGGAAATGATATACTCTACCAATCCTTGATTCCATTGAATAGCCGAAAAATTTCCATTCGGCGGAACGCCAGTTCCTTTTCCGATCCTAATATTGATCACATTTCCTTGAGGAATAGTGATGCCGTTGTGATTTTCTTCGTAAGCCAAAGAAGAAGAAGTACCATCATTAAAAATTTTTACATTCAGATTAACTGTTGTTCCGGCTGCAATTGGCACACCAGACGCGTCTCTGAGAACTGCTTGATAATTTATAAATTGAGGGGCTTGCGCACGAAAAATTAAGCAGCTTAAAAACGCCAGGAGGGTTAAGATTTTTTTCATTAAAAATATTAGTTGTTAAGACCTTACGTTATTGACCTGAAAAAAGTTGGAAAACATCGGCTTATTTGCCTGAATTTTAACATTTTCCGAAAATTTCCGGATCAGTAGTAAAAATAGGTCTTTTTTTCGTTAAAATGCAAGATTTTTACGACTAACTGACTAACTCTCTTTTAAACCGCGGCCCTGTTTCTGGATGCGATTTTCGTCCTTTAACTGAAAGATGATCTTATCTAAGATGCCGTTAATGAACACTTTACTGTTTGGCGTGCTGTAGTCTTTACTGATATCTATGTACTCGTTAAGAGAAGCTTTTACAGGAACATTTGGGAGATATGAGAACTCAGTGATACACATTTGCATTAACAGCATGTCCATTTCGGCAATACGGTCCAACTCCCAATTTTTCACGTGTTTTTGGATCAGCTCAATGTTTGCCTCTTTGTAAAGAACGGTTTTCTCAAAAAGGATCTTTACAAAATCTTTGTCGTCTTTTTCATCCTTAAGCAAAGGCATGATGCGGAATTTTCCGTCAAACACTTCAAAATTCTTCAATACCAAATTATAAGCCACGTAAAGATCGTCGGTCCAATAAATATTCTTGTCTTCAAAAATTGAATTCAACACATCATTTTCATTCAGGATCTTTACAACAATGAATGCGAGCAATTGTTTATCCTCTTTTTCAGTAACGCTTTCCAGTTTTGAATAGACAATGAATTCTTCCGACTTTTTAATTTCAGATATTAATCTACGAATGATATCATTGTCAACAATGTTATCGAGTTTTCTCTTTTCAATAAGTGTTTTTAGCTCTGAGCTCTCAGAAATTGACACCAAAAGCGAATTTAAAAGCAAACGCATGTTAGGATCAAGATCCTCTTTGGTTGGCAAGCGTTTATTCTTGTTCTCATCAATGATCAATGCCTCATTTTGATGAATGCCAACAAAAATATTTAAGATGATAAGATAAAGGTCATACACCTGATCGATGCTCTTGAACAGTTCTTTTTCAAAAACGGGCATGTCGGGTTTTTCATTCTTAAAGTAAGAATAAAGCGCCTGCATGGTCTTAATACGTAAAAATCTCCTGCTCAACATGTGTAAGAACTTTTTTAGAACTTATAGTACCGCATTGATGCGCGCAATGGCCTCAATACGTTGCTCACCCAAGCGATTTGCCGCCAGATAAGTTGGAATTCCTTCTTTTTTTGCTAATTGAAATAAATTAAAAGTGGTGTCGTAAATTTTCTCGGCGTGAGTCATTGCTCTTTCGCGATTATATCCTTCTAACTCATAAAATACGTTGATAATACCTCCCGCGTTCACCACAAAATCCGGCGCGTATAAAATTCCTTTTTTTCCAACGCTAACACCCTGAACTGTTTCATCAGCCAACTGATTATTTGCAGCACCGCAAATGATCTTACATTTCAAGCGCGAAAGAGTTTCATCTGTAACAGTTGCTCCAAGCGCACACGGCGCATAAATATCAATATCCAGATCAAACATTTTATCAGCGGCAACAAACTCCGCTTTGTATTTATTCGCGCAAGCTTTTACACGCTCCTCGCTAATATCATTGATGTAAACTTTAGCTCCATCTTTAGTTAGATGATCAACTAAAACCTCGCCAACGTGACCAATACCTTGAACCAAAACTTTTTTACCACTCAAACTATCGCTTCCCCAGGTTTCTTTAGCGCTTGCTTTCATACTTACATAAACGCCGTAAGCTGTAACAGGACTAGGATCCCCGCTTCCACCCATATTCTCAGGTAAACCGCTTACATATTTTGTTTCCATATTAATGACCTCCATATCGCGGCTACTCATGGCAACGTCTTCGGCAGTAATATATTTTCCTCCTAAACTATCTACAAACTTCCCAAAACGGCGAAGCAAAGCCTCAGATTTTACTTTTTTAGCGTCGCCTATAATTACCGCTTTTCCACCACCAAGATTCAATCCCGCAACAGAAGACTTATAGGTCATACCGCGCGACAAACGCAATACATCATGCAGAGCTTCCATTTCGTTATTATAATTCCACATACGCGTTCCACCTAAAGATGGACCTAAAACTGTGTTATGAATAGCGATAATTGCTTTTAAGCCAGTAGCATTATCATTGCAAAAAACGATCTGCTCATGATTATTCAACATCATTTGAGCGATCACCGGATTTTTGGCGAAATCTGTCTTGTTTAACTCTTTTACTTCCATGATTTTTGAGTGGGTTACAAAGGTATAGTTATTTTTGTTTTAATGGTAAAAGTCAAGTCAAAAATAGCTACTTTTATATCCCCATGCAGGTTTCGGAGGTTAAAAGCAGACAACATTTCCCCGTGAGGGCATACCAGAAAGGTTTGCTCAATCTTTACCTATTAATTGAGGACCACAGCATACAAGCGGCCATTTTTAACGATGGAAATACCGAGCTTCTTGAGATCTGCGCCTTTGATTTTAGCCCCGATAAAAAAGGTCCCGAGCATGGAATGGAAGAATTATCCTATTTTTTGTCGGAATTCGGCATTTTAAAACACAAATTCAATCATGTTTCGGTTCAGGTACTTAATCGTTTGTTCACTTTGGTGCCGCAAGCATATAGCGACCCAAATTTGAAAGATCTTCTCGAGTTTAATACCGGAGTTCAAAACATAAAAACGGTTCAAACCAACCTGGTGAACAATTCTATTCAATTTGCCTACACGTACGATTTGGAATTACTGGCTTTCATTGAAAAGACCTTCTCGGCCGCTAAAATTGACCATACCGGTGCGGGAAGTATAGATCTTTTCCTGAATTTGCCTTTTTTTAAAAATTCCGACGTATTCCTGAATATTCATCACTCGTGTTTGGAATTGATCATTAAGTCAAAGAATGAACTTTTGTTCTATAACATTTTTAAATTTGATTCAAACGAGGATGTTTTATATTTTTTATTGTTCACTGCTGAGCAATTTCAGTTAAATAAAGAAACCTTACGCTTGCAAATTGCCGGAAATAAAGCAGCCAACGAAGAACTTTTTGGCTTGATAAAAAAATATATCCGTAAAGTGAATTTTGTTTCCAGTAAAGCGCTTGATAAACCTGTGAGCGACCTTCCAAATCATTTTTATTTTAATATCCTAAACAAACATTTGTGCGAATTTTAGGCGGAACATTGGGCGGAAGGAATATTGAAGTTCCAAAAGGATTACCAATTCGTCCTACAACTTCCTTTGCAGGTGAAGCACTTTTTAATATCCTCAATAATAAAATTGATTTTGAAACTGTTTCCTTACTTGATGTTTTTTCGGGAACAGGACATATTTCCATCGAATTCGCGTCGCGTGGATGCAAAGACATTACAGGAGTAGATAGCAATTTTGCCTGCGTGAATTTTCTGAAACAAACAGCGTTAAAATTCGATCTTCCGATCAATTCCATAAAAAGTGACGCGTTCAAATTTCTAAAAGACAATAAACGAAAATACGATGTGATCTTTGCCGATCCTCCATATGATCTTACAAATATTGAGGAGATCCATCAGTTAGTATTCGAACACAATTTGCTTAATGAAAATGGCATTCTTATCATCGAACATGGACCAAAAACAAAACTGGAGCATCTCTTACATTTTGACCAACATCGCAAATATGGGAATGTGAATTTTAGTTTCTTTATCGCAGAATAATTAATTTTACAACATGATCATTGACGTACATACACATATCATTCCAAAACACCTTCCCGATTTTACAAAACAATTTGGTTACGGCGAATTTATTCAATTAGATCATCATACCGAAGGAAAAGCATGGATGATGCAAGGAGAAAAACGATTCAGAGAAATTCTCGCGAATTGCTGGGACGCCGACATCCGAATCAAAGAAATGAAAGCGCATGGTGTTGACAAGCAAGTGATCTGCACCATTCCCGTAATGTTTAGCTACAATGCAAAACCACAGGATGGTTTGACGATCAGTAAGTTTTTGAATGATGACATTGCTACAACAGTAAATCAACATCCCGATAAATTTATTGGATTAGCAACGCTTCCTATGCAAGACACCAAACTTGCAATTCAAGAATTGGAGCGTTGTATGAAACTCGGTTATAAAGGCATTCAAATTGGAAGCAACGTGAATAATATTAATTTGAACGATGATCGCTTCTTTGATATTTACGCTGCTTGCGAGCAGTTAAATGCAGCGATCTTAGTTCACCCTTGGCAAATGATGGGCCAGGAACACATGACAAAATATTGGTTGCCATGGTTAGTGGGAATGCCTGCAGAAATTAGCAGAGCAGCTTGTAGTATGATATTTGGCGGCGTGTTTGAACGTTTCAAAAAATTAAAGGTGTGTTTTGCGCACGGTGGGGGAAGTTTACTTCCAACTTTAGGACGAATTGAGCACGGCTGGGATTGCCGTCCGGACCTTGTGGCCATAGACAACAAAAAAAATCCAAAAGATTATTTAGGTCAATTTTGGGTGGATAGTCATGTATGCGACATTGAAATGTTGCAATACACCATTAAACAGTGCGGTGCCAAACGTGTGATGCAAGGAAGCGATTATCCATTTCCATTAGGTGAAGCAATTCCAGGAGAATTAGTTCATAAAACGCCAATGAGTGATAAAGACAAGGAGTTGGTGTTTAGCGGATCGGCTAAAGAGTGGCTGGGGATTTAACATATTGTGGCACAGTCTTTGGCTATCCCTAGTTGTGACCAAACTTTACATACTCTTGTTTTTATTTTTTGCAACGTTGAAATATACTTACGGTCAACAACCTTATTATTCTTATACTTTTCAAGTGAATCAAACCTGTACTAGTTGTTGTTCAGCAACCGCATGTATAAGTTTTACCTACGCTTGCGGTCCTGCGCCAGCAGTTAATTATGCGTTAATCACTCCTACCACAACAACGCCACAATGGATCATCAATCCTTGTTTCTCGAATTTATGTAACGGAACTTATACGGCATTAATCAATGGGATAGCAAGTAATGATGCTTGCATGATTTGTACCGTCACTGCGGCCTATAGTCAATCAACTACAACTATAAAAGAAAAAACCATCAGCGAGCATCCTTCTTTACATTTGTTTCCTAATCCTTCAAAGGGATGTATCAATATCAACTTAACAGGAGGCGATACAAAACTTGTAATTAAAATAATAAATGCTTTAGGTCAAGAACTCTACTCCATTGAAAATTGCGAGTCCAAGAGCTATTCGATCAACGATATTGAAAAAGGTCTTTATTTTGTTTTGCTTAAAAAAGATAACGAGTTATTGGAGCGAAAAAGATTGATCGTCACGGATTGATCACCAATAATTATCATCCAAATTAAATCTCACGTTAATGATATTATTATACTTTGATCCAAACGTATAATTTACATTAAAGCCGTAGTTGAAATTATAATCAGTTTTTAATTGCACTTGATTTAAGATGATCTCGTTTGCTGTTGCTTCCGATTTTTTAAGAAAGAATTGATCATTTACGATGCTAAATCCGCACCACAATCCTACTCTCAATCCTTTTAAGGGATTAAAATTTATGGAAGGATAAATGGACGCACTGTAATTTTTTGAATAATTCAGATAATGCCAGGCTCCCGCGGTTAAATACACATTTCCCCATTTTTCAATCTGACTCCATTGCACAACAAAAGCGTGTAAGGCATATAGCTCACTCTTTTTATCATATACGGTTGCTTCAAAATAATCCTGATATCTCGCCCCCATTCTATAGATAAACCGCAATTGTCTCCTACCTGCTTCCTCATAACTGAAAGCGTTATATTCAATGCCCGGATAATAACTAATACTAGTTCGCAAATTTTGTTGCGTAGATTGCAAATAAGTGGCGAACTGCCCAAGCGCAAAATGTTTCCCAACCGTAAACGCCATGAAGTGATAACCACCAATACTTTCTTGCCTTCCGGTAACGGTTGTGGAATCATCTACCTGAAAACGTTGTCTATTCAAATTATACCAGCCGCCTGTTTCAGTTCTTAACTTTTTAGTGGTGCGATTGGCGCTTAAATTCCCATTAGCGCTCAAATTCCCCTGATAAGAACTGCCACTTCCGTCCATATTCGCATTGATATTAAACAACCAGTAATTCCATTTGTCCTTTATTTTATCTTCACTCAACTCCGATCCGGTTTCAATAGTGTATTCAATTTTTTCCAATAAACTTGTTTGAACAACATATTTCAAAAGCCCTTGCCTTACCGTTTTAAGCAATGCCTCACGCGCATCACCATCCGAAGTATTTGGCGGTACTTTACAAACAAGTGTATCGTTCTGTCCTTTGAATCGCTGCTCACCAATAAAATACATGGTCATTTGAACAGCCCCTCCTGCATTGTAATTTACTGTGCCAAGCATGTAAATATCAGCCAACCGTCTATCCCTAACAAAGTTCACATAAGTGATCTCTTGCTTAAAAAAATTGGGGGCGCAAAATTCGCAATCCATAAAAACACTTGGAAGATCTCTCCTTGACACAGTTGAATCTTGGGCCTTTGATCCCAACAGGATAAAAAGAAATAAGATAAGATTGATATGACGTTGTGCTTTAATACTATTATTTAAACGAACTCAACTTGCAAAAGGTACAAGAGAAGGATAATATTAATACAACCCAAATCATTAAGAGTTCATTATTCTACAAAAGTAAAGGTATTTGGACCTAGATTATTGCCATTCAAGTAATTTCTTACTCGTCATCTTCAACAGCCTCTTCCATTTCATCGGTAAGAAGACTCTTATCCTGCACGAATTCCTTATTAGTAAGGTGTTTTTCAAGAGAGAGAAGGAAAGCAGGAAGTAAAATGAGATTTGCGCAATATGCCACGATCAAGGTAAAGGAGATCAGGATCCCAAGAGCTTGAGTTCCACCAAAACCCGATAAAGCGAACATTCCAAAACCGAAGAATAGAACTAAGGCTGTGTAGATCATGCTCACGCCTGTCTCGGATATTGTGATACGCACAGCCTCGCTAATGGTCAATTTATTTTTACGGATCTCGTGCCTGTATTTGGTAAGAAAATAAAGGGTTCCATCGCTACTAATGCCAAACGCTATACTAAATACCAAAATGGTACTGGGTTTTAGCGGAATTCCAACAAAACCCATGAGTCCTGCTGTAATAATAAGAGCTACCAAACTAGGAACGGTAGAAATAAGGATCATTCTAAACGATGTAAAAAGCGACAACATCAGCACCATGATCAATATAATGGCCAACGCTACGCTCTCAATAAGATTATTCACTAAGAAATCATTTCCCTTTAAGAACACAATACTATTTCCCGTTACCGCAACATTTACCTGAGCCGAATCCGGCAACCATTTGTTGGCATCATCGTCAAAATTAAAAATAGTATCTAATCGTAATTTCAATTCTGTTGTTAATTCTTTGATACGGGTTGAACCTGCATCAGCAACTAACATAGAAATGTGTGTGTTTTGAAGCGTACTATCTAAAAAACTCGAGAGTTGATTCTTTTTCTCTTTTTCTGTTTTAATATATTCCGCAATGGTCTTAAGATCGGTAACACTCGGTAATTTGTAGAATTTTTCTTCTCCGCCCTTGTAAGTTTGATACATGAACTTCACACCTTCAACGATCGAAAGCGGTTTAGAAAGTTCAGGATACTTTGATAACATCTTTTGAGCGCGGTTGATCTGATACAATACTCTCCCGTTGTTTGCCTTTATCCCGCCCGGTTTTTTTGTATCAACTGTCACTTCAAATGGTAGAACACCTCCAAAACTCTTTTCAAAATACTTCATATCCTGAATGAGAACATCTGTCTTCGGAATATCATCAACCACGTAACCAAAGGCGCGGATCCTGAGTAAACCAAAAACACTTACAACGCAGATAGCGATCAGAACAACATAAATTGTTTTTCGATGACTAGTGGTGATCGCCGCCACTTTATCGAGTGTCATTCGCAAACGCTTCGCGTCCAAGTGCAGTAAGTGCTTTGGCTTCGGTAAAGGCAAATAACTAAAGATCACCGGCACTAAGATCAAAGAATAAATAAATGTGCTCATCACATTGATCGCCGCGATCAAACCGAATTCAAACAATAAACTATTCTCAATAGCGCAAAATACAGCGAAACCAATAGATGTGGTGATGTTTGCAAAGAACAACGAAACACCGGCACGTTGAATCGCTAAATGCAAGGACGCGATCTTTCCTTTGCCTGCCGCGAGTTCAGTATGATATTTATTGAGAATGAGGATACAATTCGGAACCCCGATCACAATGATCAGCGGTGGGATTAAACCGGCCAGCACAGATAATTTGTAGCCAAACAATACAATAGTTCCTAAAGTGGTGATCACGCCGAATACGATCACTAAAAGCGAAAATATAACAGGATAAAGCGACCGAAAGAATATAAATAACAAGAGTGCGGTAACGCAAAACGCAACGCCCAAAAAGAAACTCATCTCGTTCCTGATCTTCAACATCACCGTAGAGCGGATGAACGGAAGACCCGACGCATGTGTTTCAACTGAAGTTGCCTTATTGAAACGCGCCATTTCTTTTTTAATATCATCAACAATAGCAAGTCTTCGTTTTGAGTTTAGATCTTTCTCAAAGAAAGTAATAGCGATAATGGTTGTGTTGGTCTTTGTATTGAACAACATTCCATCGTAGAATTTTAATTTAGAAAGGCGGAATAAGAAATCATCTAACTCATCCTGGTTCGAGGGATTTACACCACGCATGGTAACGAAATCAAACTTACCTAAGGTGTCATTTAAAACGAGGTCTTTGATATTTGTAATTGACGCAACGTTTTTAATACCTGGCAATCCTTTGATGCGATCTGCCAGTCCCGCCCATTCTCTGTAGGCTTTCAACTCATGGATCTTATCTTTATCTACGCCAATGAACAAAAGCGTTCCATCCTGACCAAATTTCGCACGGTAATTCTCGTAATCGATACTTGCCGGATCATCTTCAGGTAAAAGCTTTGCGAAATTATAAGAGATCTCAACTTTGGAAGCAAAATAAGCCATGGTACCAGCAATGGCAACCATCACGATCAAAAAAATAAGGCGATACTTCAGTACAAAATATGAGAGTTTTTTTACCACGTTTGATGATGGCGAATATAAATAAAAAATTTAGTTTGCCTTGCATAAAATATCAAGGAAAACAGGGGATTTTTGGTTTTTTTAATACGTTTTTAATGTACCTTTATGCCTCAAAATGAAACTTAAATTTCCCGAACAAAATAAAAGCATTATACGCTGGCTGCTAATTGGCTGTTTTTTTATTTACGCTATGGTTGTTGTGGGATGTTTAACGCGCCTAACTCATTCAGGGCTTTCCATCACCGATTGGAGTTTCATGGGAACTTTTCCTCCTTTTTCGGAAACACAATGGATGGAACGTTTTGCAAAATACCAGGAATCGCCGGAATTTGAAAAGGTGAATTTTGAAATGACCTTGCAGGAATTTAAACCCATTTTTATGTGGGAATATGTTCATCGCATGATCGGTCGTTTAATGATGTACATTTTTTTAATTGGATTCATTTACTTTTTGGTCAAGAAAAAGATCACACGCGAGATGTGGCCAAAAATGATCTTGTTATTTGTTTTTGGGGCCATGCAAGCTGTAATTGGTTGGTGGATGGTTTACAGTGGATTGCAAAGTAAACCTGCAGTAAGCCATTACAGATTAGCAACACATTTAATGAGTGCGTTCACACTTTTCGCATTCACATTTTGGTTCGCACTTCAATTAATTTATCCAAAAGAAGAAATTAGTTTATCCAAAGACAGTAAACGACTAAAATGGCCTGTTATCATTTTCTTCGCGGTATTGATCCTGCAAATTATTTTCGGTGCATTCACTGCAGGATATACGCAAGGCGATGCTTCGCATATTCGTCCCGGACAAATATGGAACACCTGGCCAAAAATGGGCGAACATTGGATCCCCGAGCAAGTTTATATGGAAGACGGACTTTTCGCGAACATGTTCGAGAACCCAAGTGGAATTCAATTTACACACAGAACCATCGCTGTTATTTTATGTGTAATGATCCTTTATATTTGGTTCCGTTCAAATAAATTAAATTTGAATAAGCAACAATATTGGGGTGTTACCTTATTGATCTATGGATTAACCATTCAATTTACTTTAGGCGTGCTTACCCTGGTGTATAATGTTCCTGTAATTATGGGCGCTTTGCATCAAACCGGGGCATTCTTCCTGTTTGCGATCAGCATTTATCTTATTTATCACCTAACGCGAAAGCCTGTTTAGTTGGAGGAGTTTGACCACATACATGAAGATCCAAAACAATTCACTCCGCATGGCGAGTATCCAAGCAAACCGGAGATGATCGAACAAAACAGTTCATGGACACGATCAGCTTTTAGTTTACTTCTGTACATGGTTCTTTTTTACATTCTGTTCGATCAAAACATTGCTTATATCGCGGCCATTACAGTTGTTGTGATCATTCATGAATTGGGACATTTGTTGGCGATGAAAATTTTTAACTACAGCAACGTCAAAATTTTCTTCATTCCCTTGATCGGCGCTTTTACTTCAGGAAAAAAACAGGAGGTTTCGCAAAAACAACTAAGTATTATTATTCTTGCAGGTCCCGTGCCCGGTTTAATTGTGGCCTGCGCATTGTATTTTGTGAACAAGGATCTCGACAGTACCACTGTAAAAATGCTCGCAAACTGTTTTTTATTTATTAATCTTTTCAATTTACTTCCAATTTATCCTTTGGATGGGGGAAGGATCATTGAAACATTATTCTTTAAGCAAAACTATTATATCCGCCTGGTGTTTGGCATTATTTCCGTTATTTTATTAGCCGTCATATTCGCAAGCGCAAGTACGATCATGGTCATTGTACCGATCATGATGGGAATTGAATTGTTCAACGAATCAAAAAATCAACGGATCAGAAACATTTTAAAAAGTGAGCACATCAATTACCGTCAGGACTACAAAGCCCTTAGCAATAAAGACTATTGGTTGATACGGGATTGTATCCTATTCGCCTATCCTAAAAAATTTGCAGGTGTACAACCAGGCGTTTATCAATACAGCATTATTGAGCCATTGATGATACAGCAAGTGAACACGATCTTGCAAATAAACATGTTCAATGATCTTAATGTTCTAAAACAGATCTTATTCTTGCTCCTTTACCTCGCTTCCTTTGCTATTCCACTTATCCTTTTTGGCTTGCATATCTAATTATAAGTGTTTAATTTAGGCTACTTATAAAATTAACCGAAAAATTATGTCAGTTTGGAGATTAAAACCCGTATCTGCTTTTGAAGCTGATATGAAGAAAAGCGACCTAAAGCGTGTGCTCACAAAATGGGGACTCACTTCCTTAGGTATTGGAGCAATTATTGGCGGTGGTATTTTTACGCTTACCGGAATTGCAGCCAACGAATACGCCGGACCAGCCTTAGCATTATCATTTGTGATCGCAGGTATTGGCTGTTTATTCGCTTCGCTTTGTTACGCGGAATTTGCGTCGGTTCTTCCTGTTGAAGGTTCGGCTTACGCTTATGCATACGGAACAGTTGGAGAATTATTCGCTTGGTTCATTGGTTGGAATTTGATCCTCGAATATATGATGGGTGCAACAACGGTTGCTGTTGCATGGAGCGGATATTTCACAAAATTACTTCATCTCTGTGGGATAGAAATACCCATTTATCTTTGCAACGACTTTGCTACCGCTACAGAAAAGTGCTTAAAACTTGGATTGGAAGCACCTTCATTCGCATTCAATATTCCAGCGTTTGTGATCACCTGGATTGTAACCATGATCCTGGTAAAAGGAATTAAAGAAGCCGCGAGCACAAATAACATTATTGTTATCATCAAGATCACTGTTGTGTTGTTTGTTATTCTTGTGGGCGCGTTTTACATCAACACTGAGAACTGGACACCGTTCATTCCTGAAAAAGTGATCTCTACCGACGCCGAAGGACACGAAACTATTAAATATGGATTTGGAGGAGTTCTTACCGCTGCCACTATTGTATTCTTTGCCTATATAGGTTTTGACGCTGTATCCACGCAGGCCGGAGAAGCCATCAATCCTAAAAAAGATGTTCCGTTTGCGATCATCGCTTCCCTTGTGATATGTACCGTTCTTTACATTCTGGTTTCATTAGTATTGACCGGAATGGTAAAGTATGATCAGTTGGATAAAGCCGCGCCTGTTGCTTCCGCCTTTTCAGGAATAGGGATCAATTGGGCTGTATTTATTATTACCATCGCTGCAACCGCAGGTTTAACTTCAGTAATGTTAGTAATGATGCTTGGACAAACCCGTATCTTCCTGGGTATGGCAAAAGACGGCTTACTTCCTCCTTTCTTCAAAGCGCTTCACAACGATTTTAAAACTCCGTATAAGAGCACTATTTTAGTTGGAGGTGTTATTTCTATTGTTGCCTCGGTTACACCGATCGATAAGATCAGTGAAATGTGCAGTATGGGTACATTACTTGCATTCGCCATGGTTTGTGTTGCAGTAATGATCCTGCGTTACAAAAAACCTGAATTGGAAAGGCCGTATAGAACTCCCGCAGTTTACTTTGTAGGATGCATGGGTGTAGCTTTCAATTTATTTTTGATGTGTTATGTACGTCCCCAAACCTGGGTTTTCTTCATGATCTGGGGAGTACTGGGAATTGCAGTATATTTCCTATACAGCAGAAACAAAAGTAACCTGAATAAGCCAGGCGCCGAGCTAGGTTAATTTCATATAATATTATCGAGCCACAGATCATTGGTCTGTGGCTTTTTTTATGCCGTATTGTAAGTATAATTACTTACTTTTGCCACGGCCTAAGCAACCATGTCATTTGAGCTTACATCAATATTCGTTGAGAACATACAGGATGCCATCGAAAAAAAGAGCGTTGGTTTCCTTAAAGAGCAATTTCACGAATTGTACCCTTCGGATATTGCAGAGGTTATAAATCGCCTCAACGTTTCTGAAGCTGCTTACGTTTACGAGATACTTGATGAGGACACGGCGCCTGCTGTTCTTCTTGAATTGGATGATGAAAAACGTGAGGAACTCCTTGCAAACTTTAGCGCTAAGAAAATTGCCGAGCAGATCGACAACATGGATAGTGATGACGCGGCCGACGTTGTTGCTGAATTGCCCGAGGATATTCAGGACCAGGTATTAAGTCACATCGAAGACGTTGAACAAGCCAGCGACATTGCTGAGTTGATCAATTATGAAGAAGGAACAGCAGGATCGTTGATGGCAAAAGAGTTAGTGAGTGTTTATTCGTTTGAAACGGTGAACGCTTGTATTAACGAGATCCGTAGGCAGACCGAAAACGTGGATGTGATGTACGCGGTGTATGTTGTAGATAATAACGAGCGATTCATTGGCGTACTTTCCTTAAAGAAATTGATTATTTCACATCCCTTAGCGCGTGTTGAAGAGATCTATGATCCGGAAGTGATATTTGTAAAGACCAACGCCAGCAGTGAAGAAGTTGCGCAAGTAATGCGAAAGCATGATCTTGTTGTTCTACCGGTTGTTGATCAATTAGGAAGATTGGTTGGACGTATTACCATCGACGATGTGGTAGATGTGATCAAGGAAACAGCCGATGAGAATATGGCCCGCATGAGTGGTATCTCGGACGACGTGGATACAAACGACAGCGTTTGGAGATTGTCTCGCGCTCGTATTCCATGGCTTTTAGTTGGAATGTGCGGAGGAATTGTGGGCTCACGAATTATTGGCACTTACGAAACTCAAATAAAGATCCATCCCGAAATGGCGTATTTCATTCCATTGATCGGTGCGATGGGCGGAAACGTTGGTGTACAAAGTAGTGCGATCATCGTGCAGGCACTTGCAAACAACTCCTTGATCACAGATCGAATTGGTCCGAAATTATTAAAAGAGTTAAGTGTTGGAATGGTGAATGGATTGATCTGCTCAGGTCTCATCCTTGCTTATGCGTTCCTAACTGAAGATTGGCAATTATCCGCAACTGTAAGTGTTGCCTTGTTCACAGTAATTCTTTTCGCGTCTTTCCTTGGAACATTTGTTCCTTTGACCATGAATAGATTCAAAATAAATCCGGCTTTAGCAACCGGACCTTTTGTTACCACACTTAACGACATTATCGGAATTACAATTTATTTCCTCGTTGGTCGTGTCTTGTACGGCGTATTTTAATTAATGATGATCTCGTAAGGTAAACGCACCTGAACTCCTTTTGAATTCATGATGCTTCTTACTTGTTTAAGATAAATATAGCTCTCACCTAAATTCTTTTTCATCACACGCATCTCCGCGTCTTCTTCAGCTTTACCAAAGATCTCATCCAAAGGATTTTTTTGCAAAGGCAACTCATCCAACTTATAGTCTTTTAGTTTCGCTTGCTTTGCCGCGTAAGCGATAGCTTCAGGTAAACCGCCCAATTCATCCACCAATCCAATTTTCAATGCGTCGCTTCCACTCCATACACGTCCTTGCCCAATGCTGTCCACTTGCTCTTGGCTCATTTTTCGTCCAGCCGCAACTTTCTTTGTAAATACATCATATACATTCTCAACGCTTTTTTGGATCACCGCCGATTCGGTTGGTGTTGCGCCACGGAAGGTTGACATAATATCACTGTATTTATTTGTGTTAACTGTATCCACTGTAATTCCAAGTTTTTCTTCAAACGCCTTTTTGAAATTTGGAACTATTCCAAACACACCGATAGAACCCGTAATGGTATTTGGCTGAGCAAAAATTCTATCTGCAGCACAAGAAATATAATAGCCGCCACTCGCCGCAAGATCACCCATACTTACAATAAATGGTTTTGCTTTCTTTGCCAAATTCACTTCTCTCCATATCACATCACTTGCCAAGGCGCTTCCGCCGGGTGAATTCACTCTGAATACGATAGCCTTTACATTTTCATTCAAACGCGCGTCTTTGATGGCTTTAGCTATTCTCTCGCTTCCAATTTGTTCGTCGTTTCCCTGGCCACTATTGATCTCTCCAACTGCGTAGATCACCGCGATCTTATCTTTTCCTAAATATCTATCTTTTAAGTGATGCTTAGAATAAGAGTCATGCGACACAAAGTTGATCTTATCTTTTTCCTTTAATTTGATCCTCTTTTTTAATTCTTCCATCACTTCATCTTCATAAGCCAGCTGATCAACCAATTTATAACTCACAGCTTCTTCCGGGAAGGTTACCGCTAATTCATTTGCCAGTTTATTCAATACATCAACCGTTGTTTTACGACTTTCCGCGATCTCCACCAACATATTATTCCAGATACTATTCAAAAATGTTTCGGCCTGCAAACGATTTGCTTCACTCATTTTATCCAGCATAAAAGGTTCGATCGCGCTTTTGAACTTTCCGTGACGATAGATCGCCATTTCAACGCCTAATTTTTCCAATGAACCTTTAAAGAACATTAAGCCCATGCTTAAACCTTTCCAATCCATACTTCCTTGTGGATTTAAAAAAACTTTGTCTGCTGCTGAAGCCATATAGTATTCGCTTTGAGAATAGTTTTCGGAATACGCATACACAAACTTTCCCGAGGTCTTAAAATCCAAAATGGCTTTACGAATATCCTGTACCGCTGATTTTCCGGCTAATATTCCATTGAAGTTCATGTAAACTCCTTTTATAGCGGTATCCGCTTTTGCTTTTTTAAGGTTTTCAAGGATCATATTCAAGCCCATTCCGTCTTCACCACCTCTTATTCCGGAGAACATTTTCTCAATTCTTGATCTCTCACGATCCACAATTGGTCCATTAAAATTCAATTTCAAGATCGAACTTCCCTTTGAGGTATATGCTTCGCCCTGTTCAGCATCCTTAACCGCCTCTTTAAAGCTCGACGAAATAACGCCAACAACGATAAGAACGGCAACAACCGTAGATATCAATATCCCTACAAACGATCCAAAAAATGCTCCAAAAAACTGTTTCATGTTTATAATTTTAAATAATATGGGCTAAAAACCCGCAGCTAAGTTACTGGTTATAATTAATTTCATGCCAGTATTTAGTATGAATAAGGCATTTTTATGTTTAGGCGGAAATTTAGGCGATCGATTGGAAAACATCGAAAAAGCCCTGGTTCGTATTAAAAAGATAGGGAAAATAGTAAAACGCTCTTCAATTTACGAAACCGATGCATGGGGCGGAGATTCAGATTTCGCGTATTTGAATATGTGTATTGAATTTCTCACGAAATTGAATGCAAATGAGCTCATGAAAGTTCTCCTTGAAATAGAAAAAGAACTTGGACGAAAACGTAGTAAACTAAATACAGACAGGATCATTGATATTGACATTTTGTTATTTAATAGTGAAGTGATCAAGTCCAAGAATGTACAAGTTCCGCATCCGCGCTTACACCTCCGTAATTTTGTGTTGATCCCTTTGGCAGAGATCGCGCCTAAATTAATTCATCCCCAACTAAAGAAAACTATTTCGGCACTAAAAAAACAATGCAAAGACAAGTTGAAGGTTACTAAGTTCAATCCCCAACGTTTTAAGATCATTTGTATTGAAGGAAATATTGGAAGCGGTAAAACAACATTAGCCGCCGATCTTGCAAAAGAATTAGGTGCTTTGTTGGTTGAAGAACGTTTTGAAAACAATGTTCTGCTTCCTCAATTCTACAAAGACCCAAAACAATATGCATTTGCTGTTGAATTGAGTTTTCTTTTAGATCGCTTTGAGCAATTGCAAAAAGTGTACGTTGAAAAACACAAACACATTGTGTGCGACTACTCTATTTTTAAATGTTTATGGTTTGCCAAAGTGAACCTGAAGAAATATCAATATAAAGCGTTCAAAGAATTGTTTCACCTGGTTTCGGGAGCGCTGCAAAAACCCGACCTTTTCATTTATTTAGATACCTCTATTGGAAATCTGAAGAATAACATCTCAAAGCGCGGGCGGATCTACGAAAAAGGCATTGAAACCAATTACCTGAAAAACCTTGACAAAGAGTACAAAAAAGGTTTAAGCAAACTTACCATTCCTCAGTTGCACTATTCTATTGACACGTATACCAAAGACACCAGCAAACGCGTTAGCAAACAGGTTCTTGATAAGATCAAATAATTCATTAACTTAGTACACCATGAGGCGGATCTTATCCTTTTTTGTCCTTGTATTTTTAACGACACTTTCGTCCGCGCAGATCATTATCATTGGACACACTCAACTGAACAACACCCCCATCACCGACGTTCGCGTAAGTGTAATGAATGGAAAAACTGTTGAGCAAAACATGAACGTTGGAAAAAAATCGACTTTCAATTTAACGCTGCCCTTTGGAAAGAAATACTATGTATTTGTACAACATCCTGAATGTCCGGTAATGTACTTTGAAGTAGATGCCACCAATGTTCCGGAAGCAAAACAAAGCATTCGGATGGTACATGAACTAGATCTTCCTTTCTACTTTAAGAATG
This sequence comes from Bacteroidia bacterium, assembly GCA_044229315.1. Taxonomy (GTDB): domain Bacteria; phylum Bacteroidota; class Bacteroidia; order B-17B0; family Aurantibacillaceae; genus Aurantibacillus. The sequence continues at coordinate 604,304 of JBGATG010000001.1, read as the reverse complement.
ACGAGGATGTGGATACAACTGTGTTTACCAAACCATGCCAGCTTGTTTTCTTCGACGGCAATACAAAAATGATAGCAGACACCGCTTACCTTACTAAATTCTACAAAAAAGTAATAAAAGCGCAAAAGCCCGACAAAACGGTCACCTTAAATGTGAATGTTGAAATACCTGCCACCATTGCCGCGCGTGTTTTTATTAATGATTACAAGATCGCGGTTAAAAATCAGGTCATAAACATTTACGACGTTCAGGGAAATAAAATGCGTACCACAAAGACCGATCGGTTTGGGAATTTTGTGGTCAGCAATATCATTCCTTCCAAAATGGGCAAAATAGAATTAGTTGCCGCCAACGGGAATATCACTAATGCCACAAGCGTAATGTTATTTAACGCACCACAAGATCACACTGTCAAAACTTCTTACGCCAACAATAAAGCTGAATGGATCCTTAGCGCCACTGACCGAGCAAAATTAGTTGACAACGCCTACACCAGTAATTTGGGCGGTAAATTAGTGCATGTGAGCAAAGGGAAGAAAGTATTTCTTGCTAATAAAAATGTGTACTTGTGTAACAAAAGAAATACCGTTATTAAAAAAACCAAAACAAATGGATTTGGAGCCTTCGCTTTTGATGAGATCAAACCTGATCAAACGTATTTAATTGGCGTTGATGCCAACGAAACACAAAAGGGAGATAGAATTGATCTTATCAGTAAAGACGATCAGTTAGTAAGCGGTCTTGATACCCTTGCCGGCGGAAGAATTGCAACACGAGTTCAATCATCCAGTAACGAAAAATACAATGCGCTTTCTGTGAACGAAAATGAACTGCGCATGAATGTGAACGCTAAGTTGTATGGTGATAATGTCCAAAATCCATTAGGTAAAGTGAAGGTGCTTTTGTTGAACGATACCTATGAAGTGATCGATAGCACTACCACCGATGATCTTGGCGCATTCAAATTCAAATATCTTCCTTATTTGAAGCGTTTTTATCTCAGCGCGGAGAATACCAACAATCAGTTTGACGTTTTTGGCAGCATTTTGATGTATAGTAATGAGGACAATCTTGTGAAGATCATGACCCATGTGAAGGGAACAAAATTTGTTTACAAAACCATCAGTACAGAAGTGAATAATTTTCGAGATCTGGAATTGGAAGATCCTTGGTTAGAAATAGGATCAACTAAAAAATTAACGCGTTCCTTGGAACAAAAGGTCATCGTTGAACCAATTTTATTTGACAATAATAAATACGAGCTTTTGGAGCCAGGCATTGAAACGCTAAATAAGATCCTTTTGGCGCTTCAGAACAATCCGGCAATTAAGGTTGAGATCAGCGCGCACACCGATAGTAAAGGCAACGATGGGGATAATTTAAAACTAAGTGAACAACGCGCCAAAAGTGTAGTAGATTATCTGGAAAAAAATGGAATTGCCGCTGGGCGACTTACTTCAAAAGGTTATGGCGAAACTAAGATCATTAATCGCTGCAAGAACAATGTTGACTGCGGTGAAATAGAGCACGCGCTTAACCGCCGTGTGGAGTTCAAAATACTTTCAAAATAACATTGCCATTAAGGCATTTTTACTTGCTCTTTTAGGCCATTACGTCACGTATTTAACATTCCTTAAGTCTTTATTGCCGAAATTCTCAATGGGAACAGATTTTGATACCTGCATAGCGTTGTTTTTTTCATTTGATGGGGAGCCCGGGCAGAACGAAATAGGTTGGAAATTGTGGAGTTTGGTTCGGGCAACCCTTTATTAAAAAAGAAGATATTATGAACTTAAATAATTTTACAATACGATCACAAGAGGCAGTACAAAAAGCCATGCAGCTAAGTACTCTTAACGGTAACCAGGCAATTGAAACCGGTCACATTTTAAAGGGTATACTTGAAGTTGATGACAGTGTTACACCTTTTATATTAAAGAAATTGAACATTAATCAGCAAGTGTTTGAAAAAACCGTTGATTCGATCATCAATTCATATCCCAAAGTTTCGGGCGGACAAGCATATCTTTCGCAAACGGCGAATAAAGCCATTGTAAAAGCCACGGCAACAATTACCGATTACAAAGATGAATATGTTTCCATTGAACATTTGTTGTTAGGCTTGGTGAGCACCGGTGATTCGATCGCGAACTTGATGAAAGATTCCGGTTTGACAGAAAAGAATTTAAAGGCTGCTATCACCGATCTTCGTAAAGGAGAAAAAGTAACCAGCCAAACACAAGAAGACACCTATAATAGTTTAAGCAAATACGCCATTAACTTAAATCAAATGGCGCAACAGGGAAAATTAGATCCTGTGATCGGAAGAGATGAAGAGATCAGGAGAGTGTTGCAGATCCTCTCGCGCCGATCAAAGAACAATCCTATTTTAGTTGGAGAACCCGGTGTTGGTAAAACTGCCATTGCCGAAGGTTTGGCGCATAGAATTATTGGCGGCGATGTCCCTGAAAATCTAAAGAATAAACAAGTGTATTCTTTAGATATGGGTGCTTTGATAGCAGGTGCGAAATTCAAAGGGGAATTTGAAGAACGCTTAAAATCGGTAGTGAAAGAAGTGATCAGCGCCGAAGGAGATATCATTTTATTTATTGACGAGATCCATACATTGGTTGGGGCTGGTGGCGGTGGCGAGGGTGCTATGGATGCCGCCAATATTTTGAAACCAGCTTTGGCGCGCGGCGAATTAAGAGCGATAGGCGCAACAACCCTGGCTGAATTCCAAAAATATTTTGAGAAGGATAAAGCGCTCGAACGTCGCTTTCAAAAAATCATGGTGGATGAGCCGAGCTCTGAAGACGCGATCTCCATTTTGCGTGGTATCAAAGAAAAATACGAAACACATCACAAAGTTCGCATTAAAGACGAAGCCATCATTGCCGCGGTTGAATTGAGTCAGCGCTATATTAGCGATCGTTTTTTACCGGATAAAGCCATTGACCTTATGGATGAGGCTGCCAGTAAATTGAGAATGCAGATCAACTCTATGCCAATAGAATTGGATGAAGTAGAACGCAAGATCATGCAGTTGGAAATTGAACGCGAGGCAATGAAGCGTGAAGGCGAAAATAAAAAAGTGGATTCGCTTAATAAAGAAATTGCAGAATACCAAGATAAACGCACAGCTTTGCGAGCAAAATGGCAAAGTGAGAAGGAAGTAATTGAAGGTGTTCAAAAAATAAAATTGCAGATCGAAGATCTTAAATTGCAGGCTACCAATTTTGAAAAGCAAGGTGATTATGGAAAAGTGGCGGAGATTCGCTATGGAAAAATAAAAGAAGCGGAAGCAAAACTTGAAGAAGTTGAAAAGAAATTAAGCGAAGCAAAGGCCAGCGGTTCACAATTAGTGAAGGAAGAAGTGGACGGAGAAGATATTGCGGCGGTTGTAAGTGCCTGGACCGGCATCCCGGTAAATCGCATGCTGCAAAGCGAGAGAGAAAAATTACTGCATTTGGAAGAAGAGCTTCATAAACGCGTGGTTGGTCAGCATGATGCTATTGAAAGTATTGCTGATGCCGTTCGCAGAAGCAGAACCGGACTACAAGACGGCAAAAAACCGATTGGCTCATTTATTTTTCTTGGAACAACCGGTGTTGGTAAAACCGAATTGGCGAAAGCGCTTGCCGAATTTTTGTTCAATAATGAAAATGCATTGACAAGGATAGATATGAGCGAATTCCAAGAGCGTCATGCGGTGAGCCGATTAATTGGAGCGCCTCCGGGATATGTAGGATACGATGAAGGCGGACAATTGACAGAAGCAGTTCGCCGCCGCCCCTACTCGGTTATTTTGTTAGACGAGATTGAAAAGGCGCATCCGGATGTATTTAATATTTTATTGCAAGTGTTGGATGATGGTCGCTTAACGGATAGTAAAGGTAGAACAGTTAATTTCAAGAATACGATTGTGATCATGACCAGCAACATTGGTTCGCATTTGATCCAGGACAATTTTGAAGGAATGAATGAAGGCAATAAAGAAGACATTCTGTTCAAAACAAGGAATCAGGTGTTTGAATTACTAAAAAAGAGCATTCGTCCTGAGTTTCTGAATAGAATTGATGAAGTGATCATGTTTGAACCTTTAACGCGGGAAGATGTGAAAGAAATTGTTCGAATTCAGTTTGACATGATCGCCAAGCGTTTAAAAGAGCAGCAAGTGAAGATCGCTGCAACCAATGAAGCCTTGGATTGGCTGGCCGAACTAGGATTTGATCCACAGTTTGGTGCTCGTCCGGTAAAGCGCGTATTGCAAAAACAGATCTTAAATGAACTGTCGAAACAATTGCTTGCAGGCAAGATCGATAAGGACAAAGAGATCATTATCGACGTGTTTGATAACAAGTTTGTTTTCAGAAATTAATTTCAAACACAACTGAAAGCAGAAGCCCGCTTCATAGTGAAGCGGGCTTCTTTTTTACTTTATTATAAGGCAATTTCGTGAAAACAGCAAACAAGCATGCTCCCGTCTAACACCACTTCAACTGTTCAATAATAAATTAAATGCTTTCATTTTATTATAGAGCGTTTTCCTGTCGATATCCAAAATGAGTGCAGCTTTTGATTTATTGAAATTAACGGTACGCAATACTTCAAGTATTTTTTCGTACTCTGCATGGATAGCAGCCGATTTGAGATCCGGTAAATTCTTTGCGCCAACAGATCGATCAGCATTATCTTCAGCCATAGCAAATTTAGTTGGAAAAACAACCTCCTGTGGCAGTGTTTCGAGTGTTATCGAATCTGTGTTTGTTAACAGCACGGCTCGCTTTATAATATTATTCATCTCCCTTAAATTTCCCGGCCAACTGTAATCAAGAAATTTCTTCTCTACGTCCGGTCCAAAATCCTTGACATTTTTATTTAACTCTCGGTTAGCATTCTTCAAAAAGAATTTTGCGAAGATCATAATATCCTCCCGGCGATCGCGCAGTTTAGGCAGTTCAAATGAGAACTCATTCAAACGATGATAAAGATCCTCACGGAATTTTCCCCGCGCGCTTAATTCATTTAGCTTTTCACTTGAGGCAACTATGACCCTTACATCAATTGTTGTTTCTGTAAGTGACCCAATTCTTCTGATCTTACGTTCCTGAATAAATCTCAATAATTGTGTTTGAATATCGTAATTAAGATCTCCAACCTCGTCCAAAAATATCGTTCCTCCATTTGCCAATTCAAACTGACCGATCTTTGTTTGAGTAGCGTTAGCAAAAGCTCCTTTTTGATGACCGAACAATTCACTTTGTCCCGTTTCTTTTGTAAGCGCGACACAATCTACTTCAATAAATGGTTGATTTTTACGGTCGCTTAATTTATGAATGCAGTAAGCTACAGATTCCTTCCCGGTTCCAACATCTCCATGAATGATCACAGAGTAATTTGTTGGGGCAACGATCTTGATCTGGTTCTGTAATTTTTCGGCTTCACGACTTTCACCCACTACCAAACAATTAGGATCCCCAACTTGCAATTTTTTATGGGGGGAGTTCTCGGGTTTATCCTGGGATTCTTCTACGACAGGTTTTTTATTTTCATTCTGCAGTTTAAGCGCCTTTTCAACCAACATTAAAATCTCCTCTGGTAACAGCGGTTTAATAATATAGTCAAAGGCGCCATTCTTTATAACGTCAACAGCCGTTTTAACATCCGAATAATCAGTAATGATGACAACTTGAACTTCCGAATTTAATTCCCTGATCCTTAAAAGTAGTTCACGCCCATCCGTGTCCGGCAATCTAAAATCGCAAAAAATTATCTCAACGTAATTCTCCTTTAAAAATCTAAGCGCTTTCTTTCCAGTTGAAACATTAAACGTATCATGACCTTTTCTTTTCAAAAATCGGTCAAGCAACTGACTAACCTCCCTATCATCGATTATTAAAATTTTAGCCATACTCCACGATCTATTAAAGGCGCAGTTCCAAAATGATATTTAACAACTGTCTTTCGTTTTAATCAAAGGTTGCTATTGAGTTACTCAAAAAGAACCTTGGCGACTCTGGTTGAAAGAATCCTTTATTTTGCTAATTTATGATATTTGTAAAATAAAAATCTAACATTTTAAAGGCATTATTGAACTTCCTGTTTCACACACAAGTTAATCTCTTAGCTTCATGTTAACTTACATTCACTGCTAGTCTGATACACTTTACTTCATCTCATTTCACTAATTTCGGTGATATATATCTAAAAGTCAGTATTAAAACCCCATTCAACTAAATTCAAATAGTCGTACTTAATTTCTTCATTGTTTACTACCGCTCAAACAAATTTGCATTTAAATTCTGAAGAATTATTCGGATGACTCCTACAAAATTCAAAAAGCTGCAAATAAAATTTGGTCGCCAAGATCGAAAATTCGGTGTTCGTTGAGATACTGAAAAGTTAAAAATAGCCCTTATTCTATTTTTGAGTAAAGCAATTTCCAACTAAACGTAATTGAATGCAGCATATTGTTACACAGCAAATAAAATCCTATTTTTAGTTCATGGATCAACTACCGAAGCGATCAATGAAATATACTCGCGCCAATAATCGCAGTTGTTCTGGTAATTACTGTACTTATTCGTCTTTCAATGAACAAAGACGATAGTAGCTTTAAAAAATTCATGAGGCATACCGCTTCTGAACTCAATAAAACCTGTCCACATCAACTTGATAAAGAAACCTGGCTCGATAGCGCTTCCGTTCTCGATAAAAAAACGTTCCGTTATAATTACACGTTGCAGTTCCCGAAAGATTCTATAGAAGTAGAAATGTTTGTATTAAGTGCGAGGCCGCTGATGGTGAGCAACACCAAAACAAATACCGATCTGCAGGTATTTAGAGAAAATGAAGTTATCTTTGAGCACTACTTCAGGGATATAAATGGTGTTTTTTTAACCAAGATCGTTATTGCTCCTGAAGAGTACTTACAATGAGTAAAACCACATTGATCATAGTTCCTGAATTTGTAAGCGAAATAAAGATCGTTGGTATAAATCCGTATATTGATCTTGGTGCCAAACAAAATAAACTCATCACAAAAAAAAGTTTTGTTCCGGTTATTGCAAAAGTAAACAAACACGCCTTGACCGCAAACCTCGTTCCCTTAGGAAAAGGGAAATTCAGATTATATCTGCATGGTATCATTCGCAAGAAAGCAAACGTGGATGTTGGTGATAGTGTAAAAATCAGCCTAAAAGAAGACACCAAGCCCCGCATTGAAAAAATTCCGGGTATGCTTTTGGACAAATTGAAAAGTGATCGAGTAATGAAAAACAATTGGGATAAGTTAGCTCCTTCGCGACAAAAAGAGATTGCACGTTACTTAAACAATTTAAAAACGGAAGACAGTATGAAACGTAATATTGAAAAAGTAGTGAGGATGCTCACCAAAGACGCAAAAGAAAAATTGGCAGGAATTAGTATTGCGAAAAGAACATCAATTGTTTTGTTTGTGATCACGGTTGCTTCTTTAATGGTGTTTAGTTGCAAAAAGAAAAAGACTACCGAAGCTATATTTGATGAAACAACCAATGGCACACTTTACTTTTACAAGAGCAAAGACACCATCTATGCGCCAAAAGGAACCAGTCCACACGGAAACTTTAAATTAAAGTTCAATCAAACCGCATTTGATGCATTGGGACCTGATGGAAAATTACCGTTGGGAGAAACATTTCCCGAAGGTTCTTTGATAGTGAAAGAAGTTTACAATAGTGCCGGCGAAAAAACACTTTACGCTGTGATGAAAAAAGATCGCAAGTCAAAATTCGCAAGCCATAAATGGCTTTGGGCCGAATATGAATTGAACGGGGATGCCAAGATCGGTATCAATCGCGAAGGAAAAGATTGCGTGGACTGTCATACCGGGGGCTCTCCAAGGGACCTTACTTTATCCTTCGACCTCCACTAATTGTTAAAAAAATAGGCATATCAACAGTTGATATATCAACAATTATATGCTATATTTGAGCATGCAAAAGCTTAACGAGATCTTCTTTTACCAGCTTGAAAAGTCTATCAAATCGTATCGTCGTTATGTACAAGCCAGGTTCAAAGAACAGGGCTTTAACATAACAGTTGATCAATGGCTTGTTTTGAACGCCCTTAATGAGAATGCGAAATTGACCCAAAGCGACCTAGCTGAATTGGTGTTCAAAGATAAGGCTTCCATGACCCGACTTATTGAGCTTTTGGTACTTAAAAAGCTGGTTCAGAGGGCGGCGCACGAAACTAGCCGACGTCGTTTTAAGTTAACAATTACCGAAAAAGGGCATGAATTGATATCACAAATATTGCCTTTAGTGAAAGACAACCGCAAAAATGGCCTGGCCGGAATAAGCAATCATGAACTTCAGGCAGCTGAATATGTACTAAAAAAGGTCATTGATAATTGTAACAATTAGGTGAATTTAAGCGTTATAATAAGTACTATAATACAAGTGAATTTTTGAGTAAATTTGATCAGAGCATCTATTCATAATTAAAAACCTATACAGTGGTTAAAATTATAACAGGTCTTTTTTTTCTGAACACCTTATTCCAATCGAATATGGAGTTTTGTAAGATTTTGTTCCGCACCGAAGGCGTGGAGCATGCTTATCCACAATTATCAGCCGATGCCAAACGAATTCTTTATCAATCTAACGCTAGCGGCAAATGGCAGTTGATGATCTTTGACCTTAATCTGAACACACACATAGAAGTTACCAAAGATAAATTCAATAATAATTTTGCCGATTGGAGTGATGATAATGAATGGATCGCTTTTGTAAGCGATCGTGATGGAAATGAAGAAGTGTATATGGTTCGCACCAACGGAAAAGATCTCAAACGCATCACTACCGATAAAGGGCGCGATATTCATCCGCATTTTAGTCCGGATGGAAAGCAGCTGTTATTTAGTTCTACTCGTGGAAATGGCGCATTGGATATTTATAAATACGTCATCAAAACAGGATCGCTTGAGCGCTTAACTTACACAAAAGAAGAAGAGTTATTCGCGCGCTACTCGCCCGACATGAAAAAGATCGTGTACTCAAAAATGGATGCGAAAACAGATGATGTTTTTGTGATGAATGTTGCGACACATCAAAGCGAAAATTTGACAAATACACCTGATGAACAAGACGGTTGGCCTATGTTCAATAAAACAGGAAACTGGATCTACTATTCGGCAATGAAAAACAATTCGCGCTGTATCTTCAAAATGAAACCGGATGGATCGGAAGTAACGCAAATTACTTTCCCGACTGAAGAGAACGAGGAGCACGCCCGTGTAAGTGTTTCACACGACGAAAAAACATTGATCTTCAATAAAAAGAATGGAAAAACAATCTCTATTTGGACTCATAATTTGAATCCTTCGTAGTTTTAGTGATGGATTACTGAAAACAAAAAAAGGCTCCTTTCGGGAGCCTTTTATTTTTGTATAAGAATTGAATTACAATTTCGAAACTTCAACAACTTCTTTGTTGTTCATTTTAACGTGACCCAAACCTGCCATTGTGAACGCTTCAACAAACCATGCTTTATCTTTTTTTGATTTTAGGTTAAGAGTTATAGCACAATAATCTCCGGTAATTGTTCCAGGACTACATGCTTCCACTCCATCCATCGCTTTCAATTTATTTACGATATCCAATAATTCAGCTTTTGATCCCGGCTTAAATACTTCGAAAAAATAGCTCGTTGATGAGCTAAAGAACGCGTTAGCATCACTAGCATTCTTGTTTTTGATACATACCGTTTTAGAGGGCGTCTCTTTTAAAACATAAGCCGCTTTAGGATTTGCATTTACCGCGCTAGTTCCCGCGAAAAGGATCATAGCACATAGAGCTAATTTTTTCATCTGTCAAGATTTTTAATAAAGTTAGTGAATTTTATTCAAAAACCGAGCCAAATTTCAGGGCTCAAATTACCTTTTTCTACGGAAGAACTCCTTTAACAATTCACTACACTCCTGCTCCAACACCCCTTTTACGACTTCTGTTTTTGGATGCAATACGTTTTGATCTAAAAGTCCAAAACCCTTTTTTGTGTCAGGTGCGCCAATAACCAATTTACTAACCTGACTCCAACTCAAAGCACCGGCACACATTACACAAGGTTCTAGAGTAACATATACGGCGCAATCAGTTAAATATTTTCCGCCTAAAAAATTTGCAGCGCTGGTGATGGCTTGCATTTCTGCGTGAGCGGTAACATCATTTAATTGCTCGGTTAAATTATGCGCTCTTCCAATGATCTTGTTATTTGCAACAACCACAACACCAACAGGAACTTCATCCAGATCAAACGCTTTTTGAGCTTCCTTTAAAGCCTCGCGCATAAAATGCTCGTCGCTATACAATGGCGCTATTGACACGAGCAGGTATTTGTTTTGATAATGTTGATGTCGTTGATCTCTGTGATCGTATCACAATCATACATCACTAAATTAAATCCGTATTCTCCCGCATGCTCTTTCTGTTCTTCAATAAAATAAGATCCGCAGGGTTCTTTTCGCACTTCACTTTTATCGTAATTAATATGAAAGTGGCGTAAATGAATTTTGAGAAGGTGCTCATTCAATTTCAGACAATTCATTTTGCAGCGCGCTTTGTCACTGAGTCGGAAATACTGGAAACTTAATTCGCGCATTTTTACTTCGCCGGGCGTGGCGCAACTGCGGTTCCCAAACATGGCATACACAATAAGAAGTCCAATGCCAAAACCAATTCCATAAAAGCGTAAACGTTTCCAAAAATTCATGCCCAAAATTAAACAAAATGAGGCAGGCGCCCTATTTTTGTTTTGCTTTTTGCATTGGATTTTCGCCTGTTTGCGGATTATTTCGGCGGCGTTTTACTGATTTTGCTTTGAATACCTCAAATTTTGTTGCTTCGGCTTTGATATTCCAGGTATTATTCTTTTCGTTAATATCGGCCGTCTCTCTATAAGGATCCAATTGAATAGCCAGTACTTTTTTGCTCTTCAAGAAAGCCTTTTTAACTTCCTTCTCGTTCTTTCTCCACAAACCAATATTCATGCGCTCAATTTCTTTTGATCCATCGGTGTAGATCCATTGAATGATAATTGGCATCACCAATCCACCTTTATTGCTGAACTTCAGATCGTAGATATAAGAGCCTTCGTATTTCTTAAATGCAGTATCAGGCATTTCCTCGTAATTTTCGTAGCGATCCTTTATTTCCTTTACAATTTCGGTTGGATATGTATAATGCGAATAAAAATCACGGAGTGTCGTATCAATGTCAACTAAAGATTTCATTCCTTTTTCACGATTTCTGATGTGAGAAATATTTTCGAATGGATCTCTGAACGGAGGATAGCTATACATCGTATCCATTTTTACAGGAACTGTTTTTCCGGCAGAAACTTTGTACGCTTTCACTGTATCCAAACTTATGTCGCAAGGATCTGTATCGTAGAACCAACCTCTCCAAAACCAATCCAGGTCAACACCACTCGCATCTTCCATCGTTCTAAAAAGATCGGCCGGCTCAGGATGTTTGAATGCCCAACGGCGCGCGTATTCTTTGAAAGCATGATCAAATAACTCGCGACCCATCACTGTTTCGCGTAATACATTCATAGCTGTTGCTGGTTTTCCATAAGCATTAGCACCAAAATTAAAAATGTTCTCGCTGTTGGTCATAATAGGTTCCAACATATTCTTTGGTAAACGCATGTAATCGCAGATCTTATACGCTGCGCCTCGTTGCGAAGGATAATTGGCATCAAATTCCTGTTCGGTCAAGAACTGCACAAATGTATTCAAACCTTCATCCATCCAGGTCCATTGACGCTCATCGCTGTTAATGATCATTGGAAAAAAGTTGTGACCAACTTCGTGAATGATCACCAGGATCATTCCATTTTTTGTTCCTTCCGTATAGGTTCCGTCTTTCTCTGTTCTTCCAAAATTGAAACAGATCATTGGATATTCCATTCCGTTGCTAGCTTCAATACTTTGTGCAACCGGATAAGGATAACCGATCGTGAATTTCGAATACGTTTTAATTGTATGCGCTACAACCTTGGTTGAGTATTTTCTATACAAGCCGTATGCTTCTTTTGGATAAAAACTCATACACATTACACGTTTTCCTTCGCATTTAACCGGCATGGCATCCCAAATGAATTTACGTGAACTTCCCCAGGCAAAATCGCGAACGCTATCCGCTTTAAAGATCCAGGTCTTAGTTCCTTTTGCCCCTGCTATTCCACTTTTTTCAGCAGTCTCGGCATCCGCTAATAATCCAATTTCTACCGGCTCCGTTGCGGTTTGCGCTTTCTGCCAGCGCGCGAATTGTGCCGGCGAAAGAATTTGTTGATAGTTTTGACATTCTCCTGTTGCGCACACTAAGTGATCAGAAGGAACTGTCATTTTAACTTTATAATTTCCAAACGCTAAAGCAAATTCCCCTCTTCCTGTGAACTGCTTGTTTTGCCAGCCATGAAAATCGCTGTACACACACATGCGTGGGAACCATTGTGTCATAGTGAACAAATGATTTCCATCATCAGGAAAATATTCATAACCACCGCGACCGCCAACAGTTAAGCGATTACACATTTTGTAATTCCATTTTACCTTGAATTTTACTTTTCCTTTTGAGGCCAACGGTTTTGGAAGATCAATACGCATCATTGTTTGATTGATCGTATACTTCAAAGGTTTTCCTAATTCGTCAGTTACTTCTTCTATTTTATCTCCCAAACCTTGTAATTCACTTTTTCTATCCAGGCTCTTTACAAAATCATCGGTTGTAATGGTTGAATTCCCCACACTGCTCTCTTCCATGTAGTTCATGTCGTTATTCGGATCGTGTTGATTTTCGTCTAACTGCAACCACAAATACGTTAATACATCCGGTGAGTTATTTGTATATGTGATCCATTCTGTACCAAACACTTTCAAATTCTTCTCATCCAAAGTAACATCAATATCATAATCCGCTTTTTGCTGCCAGTATTTTGATCCGGGCGCGCCCGAAGCAGTACGGTATTCGTTTGGCGTAGGAAGAATGGTTCCTAATTGCTCAAATTTATTACCATGATTTGATAAAGGATTGTTCTGAATGTTTTGCGCTGATACCAGGCCAACCAGTAAACAAATGCTAAGTACGAAATTGTTCTTCATGTTGTGTTTGAAAGCCTTAAAAATAGGGATTTTTCTAAGAAATTAAGCCATTAAAACGAGGTTTACATCTAATTCTCGGTCCTAAAAATTTGCCGTTTGTATAAGTAAAAAGGGCCCGAAATTCAGGCCCTTATTAAATTTAATCAAATGAGATCTTAAAGAACTTACACTTGGATGTTACCTGTCCATTTAATCCCTGGTGAATCCCAAGGAAACCGCTTCCACTGTTAAGGATCGTTTTATAGTAATTGTCAACAAATGTTTCGCGTGTAACTGTTCCTGTAGGAGCTACGCTTAAAACTGAAATATTGGACTTATAGATCTGACGTAAAGTTACGGGTGTTGAAGGTTTGGGTTTTCCATTTACATAGTTATTAGGATCGATCTTATTATTATCTCCTTCATAATCTAAAGTCGCAATACGTAAAGCTCCTTTAGTAAAGTTCATTTCAAATAGCGTTTTTGGAGTGATGGGTAATTGTTTTTTCCATTTATCGGAGGCGGTGTTAATGTAAACTACCTCATATTTATCCGCAAAATCATAGTCGCCAGGAGGTGTTGGTCCCTGAGAAATCAACGCATAACAAGCGCCCGCATCGGTGATCACAACTCTATCTACATTCTTCCCTTCCTTATCACGCTCAAATTCACCTGCCGGCACATGATCAAAATAAATTTGCTCCTCCAAAGTTCCGCCTTTAACTGTAGCCTTGAAAAAACCGTTCGACATCTTTTTACCGTTTAAATTAGAGTACTCGCCAAATATGATCACTTTATCTCCGACACCTTTGACTTGAACAATGTTGAGTGAATTTGTACCGTTTGTCAGAACAAAATTACTGGATTTACCGGACTTTACATCGTTAAGAGTTACCGCAAGTTTATTTCCGTCTCTCTTAGAAAGAACATAACCATTATCATACACGTGTGCCCATGCATTTGGAACACCATCGTATTCATATTGCACCGAATCCGCTTTCAACAATTTCAAATTCGCATCGTACAATCTGAAATTATAAGAAGATCTCTTTGTTTTTTTATCGTCAATAAAATAAGTGAATAAGCAAAGATCCTTCTTATCGTTCCTATATGATCTGATGGAATAATCATTTGTAGTTGTAAACAACAATTCCGGTTTTTCAGGCGCCGTGAACGATTCACCTATTTTAACCGCAGAGATACCGGTTTGCTTCCCGATCTTACTTGAATAGGTCAATATTAAGTTCTTATTCATCTCAATGCCTATGTCCTTATAATTGACATCCGCGTAAACATAGGTTGTGATATTATCGTAACCCTTGTACTTAGGGTAATCGATCTTCTTTTTTTCCGCAAAAGTTTTTGAATCGATCAGGAACAATTCTCGCGACTGATTAAAAACGGTTAAACCGTGCGCCATGACAAACACAAACGCGTTGTCGAAATTTGGATTGAAAGCATTGATTTCAGTAACGGAGCCAGACTCGGGAATGTACTCTGACAAGACAAATGTAGCCTTTTGAGCATTCGCTGAAATTGAAACCCCAATAGCTAAAGCAAGTATGCTGTTCTTATTTATGGTCATAGTGAATTAATTTGCCGCCAAAGATAACCTTTATTTGGTATTAGTGTGGTAAAACTACATTTAAGCTATAATAAAGGAGGTACAGATGTGTATTATCCGCATTTTACTGATCTCAACATTAAATTATTGATTCCTTTATTTAAAAAAAGACGAGCCAAAAGGTTCGTTCTTTTTTATTTACTCCCTCACCAACCTTTGGCTTTCGCGCTTCGTAATGAATTAGTGTGAAACTTTTTAAGATCATAACATTCAAAATGCCTATTTTCGCTTTGGCATTAAAGCCCTTATGAAAAATACGCTAATAGTTATTATAAGTTTTTTGAGTTTAAACTCGTCGGCTCAATTACTATTTGGCGATAAAAAAGATACGTATTATTATCTAGACATCAAGGGCGACAGCGCACGGCTGGAAGTTTTTCAAGATCAACTCTACACTATTTACAAAATAGATGAAACCACTTTAAACAAAGGCCAGGAGCAGAACATACTTTTTTATGGGTCGGGTCATAAGATCGTGAAAATAAAAGGTAAAATGAACCTTTTGTACAAGAACGCTTTAACAAACGAAATACTCAAAATAGAATTACTACCAACTCCGAAAGACAATCGCGAATCTCTTAGAAAAGAGGCATATTATTGTAAAAAAAGTAAAGAGCTCACCAATTTGCAGGATAGTTTAGCAGGCCCTTCGCATCGCAGTACATTCAGTATTGATCGAAATCCGGATAATAGTTATTCATCCGCTGAATATATTCGGTTCACGGATCAGCTAATGGATACACTTACAAAACAGATCGCCTCGGCTGCCGACAAAACTGCTCTGGCGTTTTACAAGGACGTTGATTCAATTTATACGTTAACACCAACCGAAATTTATAGCCTTCTCAATAAAGCCAAGTACGAATTTTATTACT
Source organism: Bacteroidia bacterium (assembly GCA_044229315.1). Lineage (GTDB taxonomy): Bacteria > Bacteroidota > Bacteroidia > B-17B0 > Aurantibacillaceae > Aurantibacillus. The sequence goes on along the minus strand of JBGATG010000001.1, from coordinate 588,673 downwards.
CAAGCGCTTTTGTTTACGCCGTTGCGGTGGCAAGACCCGAGGTTTTGATATCGTTTGTTGACAAGAATAGTCCGAATAAACTATTTGTTTTGAAATCTATTCGCGATCACAAATACCACGACGCTATCATAGCAAAAGTTAAAGCCTACCCTGTTGACAGTTATGCCAAATCGGAGATCCTAAAGCAGAAACGCAATAATACAATGAGAAGCAAGGCCGGTAAAGGTGCTTTTGTGGCGTTGATAGTTGCCGAAGTTGGGCTGATAGCCGCGTTGATCATTGCGGCCTTGAAATAATTTTGATAGATCTTTTCACACACCTATACCATCCTCAACCAAAATTTTATCTTTGTAGGAATGAAGTATTTCTTTTTAATATTCCTCGCTCTTGATATCTCGGCGCAAAGCATTAAAATAGAGATCACCAAACGCAAAAATCCATTTGACGGTGATAATTACGAATTTCCCAAAGTTGTGGTGGTAGGCCAAAAATTAATTTCTCAAAAAATAAACGATCTTTTGCGAGGAGAGATCCTTTCGGCGCCAAAGAATACAAAAGACGAGAACATCTTTGACAAGGTTTGGATGAAAAAAGGAATGCCCATGCCTGTTGTGAATGATATTTCATACGAAACCGTAGAATTGAACGAAAAACTTATTTGCCTTTCCATTTCGGCCGAAGGATGCGGGGCTTACTGTGAAGGATTTACAAGTTATTTTGTTTTCAATTCAAAAACCGGAAATCAATTAAAACTGGATAGCATTTTTACAAAAGACGGATTGAATTACTTACTGAATAAAGCCAATAATAATAAAACTGAACGCATTAATGAAAAATTAAAAGAAATTAGCGATACTCTGGCCAACACAAAGCGCGATATAAAAGAAAGTTACACCGACATGAAAGAGATGTACACTCAGTGTTTAAGTTTAAAAAGCGAACTAAATTACGTTCCCTATATTCAGTTTACAATTAAAAAAGGTGTTCTTACTGTGATCACCGAACGTTGCAGTTCGCACGTGCAAATGGCTTTGGATGATCTATGGGAGTTTAAAACAGAATTTACTTTGAAAGATGAAGTAAAATATTTGACTAAATTAGGGGGGGCTATCCAATGAAAATAGACAAGGACAAATATTACAAATTGCTTTTCTCATCAGTGTATCCGCTGTATATTAAGAAAGTTGAGAAAAAAGGGAGCACGAAGGAAGAGGTCGACAAGATCATTTTTTGGTTAACGGGTTACAATAAAAAAACCATGCAGGCGCATATTGATAAGAAAAGTGATTTTGAAACTTTTTTTACCAAAGCGCCAAAGATCAATCCAAATGCATCGAAGATCACCGGCGTTATTTGTGGTTATCGCGTGGAGGAGATCGAGGACAAAATTGTTCGGGAAATGCGTTACCTCGATAAATTGATCGATGAATTGGCTAAAGGAAGGCCCATGGAGAAGATCTTAAGAAGTTAAACCGTACTAACATGACAAAAGTGAGATTTTTCATCTTCATCCTTAGCTTGAGCTTGTTTTCCTTTGCATTTGTACAAAAAGACATTTCCGGAAAATATGTGAAGCCATTCAATACGGGATATATTGTGTTGGATAAAGAGGGAACGTTTTTTATTCAACAGGTTGGCGGTGGTGCAGGCGCCTTTGAAAGCAAAGGAAAATGGAATTTGAATGTGGACACGGTTCTCATGAGCAATATTCAAAACCATATGACCGGTGATCCCTGGAAAAAACAAAAATTCACTTTGAAATTTTTGCATCGAAATGATTCTTTGATCTCCTTCTCAACCTCTAACGGTGAAATGAAAGTGAATGTGAAGGAGGGTTACAAAAAATTAAAAAAGAAGTGACAATTGCCGCAATTCTCAACACAAATAACCACCACTTATAAATGTTCTTTAGAACGCGCGTTCAAAAGCCCTATGTTGTGCGATATTAAAAAAGTGCACTCGGGTTATTTATTCATGCCAAGAGTAACGCACTGCGCTAATGATGAAACCTGGGGAAAGATAGGGGGAAGTCGCTTGTGTTTTTTTGCGCCAAGTCTATTTTCAAAGTCCGGCGGAACAGCCATGGATACAGTATTAGAACGAAAGGAAAATTTGTATTGGAAAATTGAGATAGGTGGTCTTTCATTCCCTTCCATGGGCATTAAAAAATTTCAGGGCGAATGGACAACACATCCAAATTCGAATGGAACGGTGAACATTATTTATAATTACACTCTTTTCACCGAAAACGCAGGCCTATACCCTTTTCATTGGCTATTTACAAAAGTAATGTGGCGCATTTACATGAAACACGTTTTGGAAAATGTGCGAACGATGGCGGAAGGCAATGAACTTTTTTTGCAGGATTGATGCTCCTTGAACTTATTACTTCAACTTACAGTTTATCCTATTTCCGTATGAAATAGTACCATTAACGTTTGAGATCGTTTGATGATCTAAACAACTCGAATTGGCCTCTTTTTTAGTTACTTTAAAATACTTTGTCTCGTCGATGATCAGCGCGCCGTTTGGCGCGTTGGTTGTACACACACACGTACGATCTTTTTTACACGCTGAGAATAATGCTACCGCCACTAGAGAAATTAAAACTGTCTTTTTCATTTGATAGTGTTTAGTTTAATAATCGTTCTTCAAAATTTGCTGCGCAATATTACCAATAATTCGTGTATCTATAGCGGCGTTCAATACAAAATTTACTTATGTAATTTAACAATTTGGAGTAATTTCATGCCGCGCCGTATGGCGAGCGCGTCCAAATAATCTCACGAAAATAGTACTAATCCCCTCTCCACACACATTTTCAAAGCAACGAGTCCGATCAAACTTACCAGAACTATTTTATATACCTTACGTGGAACTTTCAATGAATTCACTATCTGATTCATTCCCAGCACAACTAACACGATCATCAACTGCCCTGCTTCAAGTCCCAAATTGAAATACAAAAGCGGACCGGATACTGCTTCTTCCCTACCCAACATGGCCTTTAGTAAATACGAAAATCCTAAGCCGTGGATCAATCCAAAACATGCAACAACGATATACACCACGGTTGTCTTTTTATTTTCCTTATTCCATAATGCATAACCAGCTGTAAAAAGAATACTGAAAGCAATTAAAAACTCAATGAAAGCCGTATTAATGTTTAAGTCGAACAAAACACTTAAAGCCAGTGATAATGAATGACCTAGGGTAAAAGCCGTGATCATGATGATCAGTTTTTTCCAGGAAGCAAATGTGTAGGAAATACTGAGCAGGGTCACAAACAAAATATGATCGTAACCACCTAGGTCGGTGATATGCTGCAAGCCCGTGCTAAACCATAACCAGAAGTTTTGCATTATCTTTGTTTGATGCTAAAGGTATTAAATAGTTTTTTCATTGCTTTTTTCGCATGCATGCTATTTGCCTTTCATCCGTTTTACCTCGGTGTTACACATTTCAAACTCAATTCCAAAACACATACACTTGAGACCAGCATAAAACTGTTCACTAACGACCTTGAAACCGCGCTAAAAAAGTTGAACGACAGCAAAACGGTTGACCTCATCAATGGATCGAACAAGGAAGAGATAAATAAACTCATCAGCAAGTATATACAGCAACACTTGAACATAAAGTTGAACGGGAAATTAGCGGCCTTTGATTACGTTGGTTTTGAAATTGAGAAGGATGTTACCTGGATATACATTGAATACAAGAAGGTAAAAAGCATCAAAATATTGGATATCGAAAATTCACTTTTGTACGATAGCTTTGATAAGCAAACAAACATCATAAGGCTGGAAACCGCAGCCGGAGAGCAAAACAGCAAGCTCAGCTTCCCCGAAAAAAACACAAAGTTCGAGTTAAAGTAGCGCTTTAGCTATTAACAACTCTATGCTCATAACGTTTTAGGTTATCCACAAGCGCCTGTGTAATCATACTCGCTTAGCAATTCATTTACAGTTAATTGAATCTCTATTTTTACTCCAAACAAAAAAGTGAAATAATGAGTTTCAACGACATCAAATCGGAATTACAACAAGTACTTGACAGCGACGTAGCTTTACGCAAGGAATTCAATGACTTAAAGCGATCGTTAAGCGATTACAGAAATCAACTTATCCTTCGTGATGAGGACTGCAAACGTTTGCAAGTAACAATCGATGTGCTTAACACCAAGCTTACAGTGATGGAGCGCGATAACACTTTGTATAAAAGTGAGATCACCTCTTTCAAGGAGTTACGCGCGAATATTAAAGAGCAACTTCAGGAGAAGCAAGCTGAAGTAGAAGCTCGCTTTGAAGAAATTAATTCATTGAAAGCTGAATTGGATACGATCGCCAGTCGTTATGAAACTCAAATTGAAGGCGTAAAAGAAGAAGCTTATAATGAGTTAGCTCAGGTAAAACAAAACTATGAAACTCAAATTACCGACCTAAGAAGCGGCGCTCATTATAAAGAACTAGGCTTAAAAGATGAATTTGAAAATCGTTTGAATGAACTAACTTCAGCATTTGCCGATAAAGAGCTGAGCATGTTAAGTTCACACGAAGAAACTATTACTTCTATACGTACTGAATATGAAAGTGCTGTCTCTGAATTGAGAAACCATTACGAAACCATCATTACAAATACCTCTTCTGAGAATGAAGTAAGATCGAATGGCTTAAAATATACTTACGAAAACGCTATTGCTAACCTTGAAGAGAGTCACTCTCAGAAGTTATCTTTTGTTGAACAAGAACATCGTAATGAATTGAATAGCTTAAAATTACAATGGGAAGAAGAAAGAAGTACTTTAGTTACAGGTTATAATCAAAGAATAGAAGAACTTCAATCGCAATTATCGAATGCCGAAACACAATATAGTACAAGTTATAATTCAACAGTTGAAGAGTGGAACTCTAAATTAGCTTCTACTGTTTCTGAATTAACTTCTACTTACGAAAACCGTATCACGTTGTTAACTTCCGACTTCGCAACTAAAGAGCAAAGCTTAATTTCAAGTTACGAAACTCAAATTGCTGAACTTCAAGCGTCATACGAGGAAAAATTATCGAATACTGTTCTTCACTCTACGAGTCAAACTTCTAAATTAAATGATGAGTTAACTAAGAGTCAACTCGACGCCGATGAAAGTCGTGAAAGCATCAAGACTTTATTATCTAATGTAGAAGAGCGCGATTCATCGATCTTAAAATTAAATGTTGAATTAGAAACTACAAAAGCTAAGATCGAAGAAGGCCTCAATAATTATAACCTATTGTCGATCGAGTTCGAGAACTATAAAGCAACTACAAACTCATCTCAATCGGAACAAGTATCTAAATTAAATGCTCAGATCGAAACTTTAAGTGCCGAGATCACTAATTTAGGTTCCGTAATTGAGAAAGCTGCCAACCAACAAACAGAAACTGAAGGATTATTGACTGCTAAAACAGAAGAGTATAATGAACTGTTAACTAAGAACGAAAGTTTAAGCTCACAAGTTTCAGAATTACAGAACGAACTTGATACTGTTAGATCATCATTTACTTCGCAATGGGAAGCAAAAACAGAAAGTCAGCAATTAGAATTTGATAAATTAGTTGCCGAGAATTCCAATTTGATCCATGAAATTGACGCGGCTTCAGACAAAGTAGAAGCCTTGGAAGCGGAACTTGCTTTAATTAAAGCTGAATTAGAAGAAACCCGTAATACAACTAGCGGAAAAGTTGAGGATCTAAAAGAAACACTGAACAACAAGAACTTCGAGATCACTAATATTTCCGCAAACAACTCAGCGTTAAGTGCCGAAGTTTCAAAATTAAAAGAAGAGATCAGTTCGTTAACCTCTCAATTATCAGAAAACAGGAACAGTTCAGAATTAACTGCCGGTCTTCAAGAAAGTTTGGAGAACTTAACTTCAGAAAAGAATTCGCTGCTGGACGAGATCAATTTATTGAAAACAACGATCACCGAATTGAACGAGTCTACAGTTGAACTTAACACTAAAGTAACTTCCTACGAAAACCAAATAAGCGAATTAAAATCGCAGGCGAATTCACCGGAACAAGACGCCTTTGTTGACAAGCTATTTAAGCAAATTGACGCCTTAAATGATGAGAGACTACAGCTTTTAACAGATAAGGAAGAGATGGCAGCTCAACTACTTAAGATGAACGACGTGATTTCGGGTATTTCGCAAAATATTGACAGCCAAAGCATTGATGTAACGGATTTGAATAATCACAGGAAAAACGTTATTTTAGGGGCTAAATCTTCTGAGGGTACTAATGAAAGAGCCCAAATGAAGAAACAAATAAACGAGTTAGTGCGTGAAATAGACAAATGCATTGCCCTTTTAAGTGCTTAGTTTAACGCCCTCTATTAATGAGCGAAGTTAGTATAAACGTTGAAATAGCCGGAACAGTTTATCCGGTTAAGATCAGTTCTGCTGATGAGGGGAAATTGAGAGAGGTTGTTACTATTATAAATACAAAGATCTCGGAGTTCGAAAGAGCTTTTTCGATTAAGGATAAAAAAGATGTTTTAGCGATGGTTGCCCTGCAACTTGTTTCTCAATATTATAAGGACGCTAAGAACTCTGAGGTAGAATTAGGCAATTTAAGAGCTATGCTTACTGATGTGGAGCAAATGTTGAAACAACATGCGCAAGACATTAAAAATATAGAAGAGTAAGACTTTATATTTTAACAATACATTCACGCACAAAGGTCATTTGTAATGATTTTTGTGCGTTTTTATTTTAAACCGTTCAGATCCATTTACCACCAGGATAAGAATTGGAAAGTAAAGGTGGTTCAAACTAAACACAACAATGGAAACATTAACCATGATATACATTGCCGGCGGGGTCCTTTTGGGCGTGATCGTTGGCTTCTTTTTGGGCGGTAGCAAACTGAATAAAGCTTCTAAAAAAGAGAAAGAGAATTTGATAAAGGAAGCGGAAGTGAAAGCGGAAGCAACCAAACAAGAAAAGATACTTCAGGCCAAAGAAAAATTCCTTCAATTAAAAGCCGAACACGATAAATCCGTTCAGGAAAAGAACAACCAGATCAGTGTTTCTGAGAATCGTATTAAACAAAAAGAAGGCGATCTCAATAAGAAAATTGAAGAAGCTAATCGAAAGGATAAGGAAATTACGAATATTAAAGATCAACTCAATCACCAAATTGACGTTTATAAGAGCAAATTAGAAGCTGTTGAGCAAGGTCACCGTAAGCAAGTAGAAATGCTTGAAAAAGTGAGTGGCTTGCGGGCGGATGAAGCCAAAGCCCAATTGGTAGAAAGTATTAAAGCAGAAGCAAAGACTCAAGCCATGAGTTATATTAAAGACACCATGGATGAGGCTAAGATCAACGCCAATAAAGAAGCGAAGAAGATCATCATCCAAACGATTCAACGTGTAGCAACAGAAACTGCCATTGAGAATTCAATTTCAGTATTCCACATTGAGGGTGATGAAACAAAAGGGCGCATCATTGGTCGCGAAGGAAGGAATATTCGCGCCCTTGAAGCAGCAACGGGAGTTGAGATCATTGTAGATGATACTCCTGATGCAATTACCTTAAGTTGTTTTGATTCTATTCGTCGTGAAATTTGCCGTTTGGCTTTACACCAATTAGTTTCCGATGGCCGTATCCACCCTGCCCGTATTGAGGAAGTGGTTGAGAAAACAAAAAAGATGTTGGAAGAAGAGATCATTGAAACAGGTAAACGCACCTGTATCGATCTTGGAATTCACGGTTTGCATCCTGAATTAATTCGTATGGTTGGACGCATGAAATACCGTTCGTCTTACGGACAAAACTTATTACAACACTCTCGCGAAGTAGCGAACTTATGCGGCATTATGGCTAGCGAAATGGGATTGAATCCTAAGGTTGCTAAGCGCGCGGGCTTATTACATGATATTGGAAAAGTTCCGGATACTGAACCTGAATTACCACACGCGTTGTTGGGTATGAAGTTGGCTGAGCAATACAAAGAAAAACCTGAAGTATGCAACGCTATTGGAGCTCACCACGACGAAATTGAAATGAATACGCTTTACGCGCCAATTATTCAGGTGTGCGATGCTATTAGCGGTGCTCGTCCTGGTGCTCGTCGCGAAATTGCAGAACAATACATCAAACGTTTAAAAGATCTTGAAGCAACTGCTTTAAGTTACGAAGGTGTTGATAAAACGTATGCGATCCAGGCCGGTCGTGAGTTACGTGTTATTGTGTCAAGTGAAAAAGTAACAGATGCGCGCGCGGAGCAGTTAGCGTTTGAAATTTCGCAAAAGATCCAAACTGAAATGACCTATCCTGGTCAGGTTAAAGTAACCGTTATCAGGGAAACAAGAGCAACCAGTTACGCGAAATAATACATATTTACCAGTGAGAAGCCCGTTAAAAAGACGGGCTTTTTTATTTTAACGATATCCGTGGCCTAATTTTTGTTATCTTAGGTAACATTAAAACTCCAACGTATGAAAAGAATTTTTATCCTCTTCTTTTTTATTCAAGCTATCACTTTTAAAGCGCAGACTACTACCTTCCAAAAAATGTATGGCGATACAGTTAGCGAAGACGGTTTTTCGGTTTGTAGATCAAAACACGACAATGGTTATGTATTTGCAGGGCAGGCACAATATGTGTCAAGCCAAATGCTCATTGTGAAAACAAATCAGTTTGGTGATACGCTATGGACAAAAACTGTTACCAACGCTAATGGTTCTCAAGGACGTTGTGTTATTCAAACCAAGGACAGCGGATATGTGGTGCTTGGAACAGCCAACATGACCACGGGTAACGATTTTCTGATCGTAAAACTTGACAAGAACGGAAATACGCTTTGGAGTAAAATGTATGATAACGCGACTAATTCTGATTACGGCCGCACCGTTATTGAAGACCCTTTAGGAAGTCTTTACGTTGGAGGATACACAACTCCAGGAAATGTTCAACCGGTAGTAATGAAATTAAATAAGAGTGGAAATATCAAATGGGCAAAAGTGTATTTGTCCGCTTACAATCGAAGAGTAGAATCTCTTAATCTTTCCCCTAATGGAGATTTAATAGTGGTTGGAACAACCGAAGATTCGCTAACCATTTCCTCAGATCCACTGATCTTTAAAGTGGACACAGCAAACGGAAACTTTTTTTGGGCAAAATATCATATTGGTAATTTGGGAAGCGCTTTTTATTCAGTGATCACCGAATCCAACAATGATATAATTGCGGCCGGAGGAACCCAGGATTATAATTCCAATGGCGCCATACGATCAACGGTGATAGCGAAGTTCAATTCAAGCGGAAGTTTATTGTCCTTCAATGGATATTCGGATTGCGCATTTAGCACACTGTTCGCCTACGAGATCTTACGCAATGGTAGCACAGGATACGCTTTAACCGGATTCGCTATGCCCTGTCCGCTCCAATCACTCAATAGTTTTCTTTTATTGTTAGATAACAGTCAAAATGTGCAATCGCACATGTATTACGGAACCCCAACCTCCACGATCTCCGGATGGGGGTTAGTTCAAGAGCCTAATGATGCGGGCTACGTGATCGTAGGCGCCGAGATGAATTCCTCAGCCTCACCGGTAAACAGCGATGCATGTTTGGTTCGGGCAGACGCTAATGGGAACGCCACTTGTGCTACGTTCACAAGTGGGGTCACCAAAGCACCGTTCACGCCTACGTTTATTGCGGCTTCTTTTACCGTTGCTAACGGCATCACGTCATCTACATTTTCTCCATCGTATTCAGTAACACTTAAGGTCACAACAAAGTGCTTAACGGTTGATTCAAAAAACAACGGAGATTTTACAAAGGCCGAGGTAAGTGCCTGGCCAAATCCTTTTGCCAACGAACTTTATGTGAATGTTCCTTTCGATGAAATTAAAAAAATTCAACTGTTCGATATTACCGGAAAAGTTGCTGCTCCAATATGTGAATCCCATGCTGATGGGATCAAAATAAAGGGACAGTTCTCTCAAGGTCTTTACATTTTATCGATCCGGCAAAAAGATGGGAATTTGCTGACCTTTAAAGTAAACTGCTTAGGAGAGTAAAGCCTGTTATTATTCGTTAAAGCCCTGCTAAAAGCGAGGCTTTCTTTTGTTTTCTGTTCAATACTTAGGGATTTTGTTAATTCTTAATGCGTCATTTTATTTATTTTAGAGCAAAATCTACGTGCATGAAAAAAATATACTCTGTAGCAATTTCAATTTTGTTCGTTCAATTCCTCGCAGCTCAGGTTCCTACCTGTTCGCTTGATCCGGTATTTATCGCAAGTAACAAGAAAGGAGTTTATCCCGATAGCGCTACCAATTTTTCAAATGGAAGTGTTGGTCAAGCATATGTACAAAATATTACTGTGAAAGTTCCATTGGACACTATACAACCTCCGTTCAAATTTTGCTTTAACCGCGTTGTGCTTGTAACACCAACCAATGTGGCAGGCTATAACTTGCCTCCGGGACTCGTCATGGGTTCGTCAACATCAACCGTGTTAAACGGAACAGCTAATGGCGCGCCATCTTTTAGTTTTGCGGGCAATGCCAATAATTGTTTAAGCATTTATGGAACGCCAACAACAAACGGCAGCTACACATTAGCGCTTCAAACCGAAGTTTATGCAACGTTAACCGGAGGAACATGTCCTTCAACTCCCAATGCAAACTCAGGCACTAAATTGAACACAACCATTTTGGATTATTACGTGATCAATATCGGTCCTGTTGGATTAAATGAAATAGTGAATGCCAAAAATTTTGAATTGCGAAATGTTCCAAATCCATTTAACGGAAAAACGGCTATTAAATTCAATGTGCATGATGAAAGTAACATCACCATAAAAGTACGCGATGTATTGGGGAAAACGATCCTCTCGGACACTTTCAAAACGAAATTTGGTGAGAATAGTTACGAGTTCAACGGGAGTAAACTTCCACAAGGACTTTATTTTTACACTATCACATACAAGAATTATTCAGAAACAAAACGCATGATCATTGCTTCCAATTAATGAGTTCACAAACCTTCGAGTTATTGATATTAGGATGCAGTTCTGCCAGTCCCACTGTTGAAAGAAATCAAAGTTCCCAGCTTTTAAATATTGCTGAGCGCCATTTTTTGATCGATTGCGGGGAGGCTACACAAATTCAATTGCGAAGATACAAAGCCAAGTTTCAAAAGGTAGATCACATTTTTATTAGTCATTTACACGGCGATCATTTTTTTGGATTACCAGGTTATTTAAGTAGCATGCATTTGTTAGGGAGACAACAGGAATTGAATATTTACTGCCCTAAAGAATTGAAAAGCATCATCGATCTGATCCATCAAGTGTCCGAACAAAAGTTGAATTACCCTGTGAAATGGCATTTTACCGATAACAAAAAAATGGATCTTTTGTTTGAGGACGAAAAAATTCAAGTCTATTCCTTCCCTTTGAAACATCGCATTTACTGTACGGGATTTTTATTCAAAGAGAAACCATACCAACGCCGCATTGATAAATTCCTTTTGGAGAAACACGATGTTTCCACCGCGGATATTCATTTGTTGCGCGATGGATTTGATGTTACAAATTCCAAAGGAGAAAAAGTAAAGAATGCAGATGTAACATTAGACCCTCCAAAAGCGCGCTCCTATGGTTATTGCAGCGACACTATTTACGATGAGACATTGGTGCCTTATATTAAGGATGTTGATCTTTTATATCACGAAAGCACCTTCCTTGATGATAAAATAGATCGCGCCAAGATCACCTTCCATTCTACCGCCAAACAAGCCGCCAATATTGCCAAACTTTCGGGTGCAAAAAAATTACTGCTCGGACATTTCTCCGCACGTTACGGAAACCTTGATCAATTTGTTGTGGAAGCTAAAGAAGTATACGATAATTGCGTCTTATCTATAGAAGGAAAGACGTACAGCGTAGATCATTCTCTTTGATCGCTAACATGACTAGCTCTAAAGGGGGGTCAGAACCTTTTACGTTTTGTTTTTTTTTACCAAGATGTTGTCCCTACGGGACAAAAAATTCAGTCTGCGTTTTTTTGTATAAAGAAGCAATTCCATATTAGTCCCGTAGGGACGGCATGTTGGTAAGACAAGAAAGCATGTTGATTGAACCCCTTTAGGGGTGGCCATGTTGAACTAAACGCTCTTCAAAATAAATTTTCTTAAGAAACTTACCGCCGCGTTGGATGTCATCACAATGTTACGTCCGCGATGATCGCCAAACTGAAAAGATTTTGCAAGGGTTTTTTCTTTACTGCTCACCGCGATCCACACGAAGCCTACCGGTTTTTCAGGAGTTCCTCCTCCGGGCCCGGCAATCCCGCTAACAGCTATGGAAAAATCGGAATTAAATTTTTCGCGAACGTTCTCCGCCAGAGCTATCACACATTCCTTACTAACCGCGCCATGTTTTTCGAAAATAGAATTATCCACGTTCAGCAAATCATGTTTAGCTTCATTTCCATAAGGAACAATTCCTCCTTTAAATACTTCTGAACTTCCTGGAATCGCGGTAAACACCGAAGAAATATAACCTCCGGTGCAACTTTCGGCAATAGATAAGGTTTGTTTTCTTTCTTTCAAAATATCGGAGGTCACACGCTCAATAGTTGGCATTTCCTCTCCGTAATTCTCGTAACCGTAAACATAATCTTTTATCAAGGGGACAAGAACTTCAATTTCTCTATCTACTAGTTCTTTGATATGTTTTTCATCATCACCGCTTGTACTCAAACGCAAACGCACCAATCCTGGCTGAGGTAAATAAGCCAACTTAATATTTTTCGCAGCCAAACTATTTTCCCACTCTTCCACAATTTCAGCAATTATACTTTCGCCCACGCCTTGGGTTAATACGGTCTTATGATATATCTTCGGTAATTTGAATTCTTTTGTAATGTTCGGCAAAATTTCCGCCAGCATCATTTCCTTCATTTCATAAGGAACTCCAGGCATCGAAATAAAATTTACATTCCCTTTTTTCATCCACATGCCCGGAGCTGTTCCGCTTTTATTTCTGATCGGTCTACATCCCTTTGGAATTAGAGCCTGATCTTTGTTCAACTGACTTACCTCTCTCCCTCTTTTAATAAAAAATGAGCTTACATCCACCAAAATTGCCTCATCTAGAATCAACTCCACTCCAAAAAATTTGGCAAAAGTTTTTTTAGTGATGTCGTCTTTGGTTGGCCCTAATCCCCCCGTAATAAAAACGATATCCGCCCTTTTCTCCGCATTATTCAGTGCCTTTAAGATCTCATCATGGTCATCGCTCACTGTGGCCATATGCATTACCTTGATTCCTATCAAATTGAGTTGTTGAGCAATCCATACCGAATTGGTATTGGTAATTTGCCCAATCAAGATCTCATCCCCTATGGTTAATATCTCGGCCTTCATGATTTATAAAAAACAAGTATAAACTAATTAATTAATAAAAAACAGGCTATTTTTGTATAAATTAGTGAACAATGAGAAAAACGCTGTCAATTATTGCGATCATAGGCTTTTGCATGGGTATGCACGGGCAAGGCATGTTGGATAAATTAAAGAAGAAAAAGGATTCTCTTGAAAAGAAAGTGAACACGGTTATTTCACCAACCACACAACCTGCCTTAACTAACGAAGAAGTGGTAAAAGGTTTAAAAGAGGCTTTGAGCATTGGAACAAACAGCTCTTCATCTATGGCCAGCAAATTGGATGGGTATTACAAGAACCCCCGCATTTTTATTCCATGGCCTCAAGAGGCTATGGACATGAAAACAAAATTGACCAGCTTGGGAATGCAGAAAAAAATTGAGGAATTTGAAACAAGCTTAAATCGTGCGGCGGAAGAAGCCGCCAAAGGCGCGGCAAGTATTTTTCTCGACGCTATCACAAATATGAGTGTGGCCGATGGCTTCGCAATTCTGAAAGGAAATGATACCGCAGCAACTCATTTCTTAAGGGAGAATACGTACTCTCCTTTGAAAATAAAATTCAAACCCGTGGTAAAAGATGCGATCAACAAAGTAAAAGTGACCAGCTACTGGAATCCTCTTGTCACAAAATACAATAAGATCCCAGGTGTAAAAAAACAAAATCCGGATCTTGAAGAATATGTGACCATCAAAGCGATCAACGGATTAATGTTGTTAATCTCTGATGAAGAAGCCAAGATCCGTAAAGATCCGGCGGCACGTGTAACAGATCTTTTAAAGAAAGTATTTGGAACAAAGCCTTAACGCATATTAACACAACTGAAATCATAAACAGTACATTTGAAACGTTGATCGCAGATCAACCAACACTAACCAAACTATGAAACTAGATTTAAAAAAATTAATGCCATACATAGCAGGCATTGTTTTATTTGCAGTGCTCACGCTTGTTTTCTTTCGTCCGTTATTAAGTGGAAAAGAATTAAAGCAGGGTGATATCGATCGTCACAAAGGAATGAGCAAAGAGATCGCTGATTTTCGTGAGAAGCATGGTGAGGAACCGCTTTGGACAAATTCTATGTTTGGTGGAATGCCCGCATACCAGATCTCCACTAAATATCCCGGGAACTGGCTTGGATTTTTAGATGGTACATCAGAACATTCTGGGTTATTCAAATTATTTTTGCCTCACCCTTCCGGTTATGTGTTCTTGTATTTTCTCGGATTTTTTATTTTACTTCTCTGCTTAAAAGTTGATCCATGGCTTTCACTTATCGGTGCGATTGCTTATGGTTTCAGTAGTTATTTTTTGATCATTCTCGAAGCAGGCCACAATTCAAAAGCGAACGCTATGGGATATCTACCTGCGCTTGTGGGCGGGATCGTTCTTATTTTCAACGGACGTTTCTGGCTTGGATTTGGATTAACCGCTCTTTTTACCGCCATGGAAATAAATGCAAATCACTTGCAAATGTCTTATTACGGATATATTCTTATTGGCTTTATGGTGTTAGGTTATGGAATCACAGCGTTCAAAACAAAAACACTAAAGAATTTTGGTATCGCTGTTGGACTTACCATCGTTGCGTCTATTATTGGTTTCTTGCCTAACGCAGCAAATTTGATGTGTACTGAAGAGTATGGTAAGATGAGTTCACGCGGAAGAACCGAACTCACTATTAATGAAAAATTAGAAAAGAATGCGGCGAACACCACATCAGGTTTAGATAAAGATTATATCACGCAATGGTGTTATGGTATTGGAGAAACCTTCACATTCCTTATCCCCGATTTTAAAGGAGGCGCAAGCTCACCAATTAAAAGAGAAGATGCCAACGCGCTTAAAAAAGTTGATCCTGAATTCAAAGAACAAGTTGGTTCTATGTCCTCATATTTTGGTGAACAATATTTTACAAGCGGTCCAGTGTATATCGGCGCTATCGTGATATTCCTTGCTTTCCTGGGAATGTTCATCATTAAAAATAAATTGAAATGGCCTTTGTTCTTTGCAACACTTCTTACGGTAGCATTAAGTTGGGGGCATCATTTCAAATTTTTATCCGACTTTTTTATAGATCACATTCCTTATTACAATAAATTTCGTGCGGTGAGTTCCATTTTGGTTGTAGCGCAGTTAACCATTCCTTTGTTAGCGATCTTAGCCTTGAACGAACTTCTACAGCACAAAAACTGGAACGAAAAGATCAGCTTGCGTTTTGCAAAAAATGGAATTGAGTTGAAGAAATTATTTTTTATTTCCTCGGCTGTAGTTGGAGGATTTTGTCTGTTGGCTTGGTTAATGCCAACCATGTTCACCAATTTTAGCGCAAGTAATGAAGAAGCAATGTTGGTAAGTGAGTTCAGTAGAGGAGGAAATTCTGAAGCACAAATAAAACCCTATGTGGCGCAATTAATGCCGGAATTGGAAAAAGCTCGTCAGTCCATGTTCAAAGCTGATGCTATGCGTTCACTCATCTTTATTATACTTGGCGCTGGATTTATTTATCTATTCTATACCAATAAGATCAAACGAGAAATTTTACTTGCAGGCCTTGGTGCTTTCATTTTGATAGATCTTTGGACAGTGGATCAACGCTACATCAACGCGGCATCCTTTGTTCCCAAAAATCAGAACGCAGCCGATGTGGCCCAAAAAACTCCTGTGGATGAAAAGATTTTGGAAGACAAAGGATTTAATAATCGGGTACTGAACCTTACAGCAAGTACGTTCATGGACGCGTCAACTTCTTATTATCACCAATCTATTGGCGGATATCACGGTGCAAAATTGAAAAAATACGATGAGCTGATCGACTTTCATTTGAAAAAAGAGATCAATGTTTTTTATGATGGTGCCGGAACAGCGTTAGGAAATGATAGTCTTGAGGATCTGTTATTCTATAAATTGAATGTGATCAACATGCTTAATACAAAGTATTTCATTTTACCTAGCAGAGAAGGTGGGCCGATGTTGTTCACTAATCGTTCTGCAAATGGAAATGCCTGGTTTGTGAAGAATGTGAAAGCGGTTGCGAACGCGGATGATGAAATAACCGCGCTTTACAAAACCAACACAAAACGCGAGGTTGTCATTCAAGATAAATTCAAAGCGGAAGTTCCGTTCAAAGAAAGTTACGATGGACAAGGAACAATTAAATTAACGGCTTACGAACCAAATCATTTAACTTACGAAAGTGAAACATCGGCAGAACAATTAGCGGTGTTCTCAGAGATCTATTATCCTTACGGGTGGAATGCTTACGTTGACGGAACTTTAAAACCTCACGCGTGCGGAGATTATGTTCTAAGAACAATGCTTGTCCCGGCTGGAAAACACAAAGTAGAATTTAAGTTCGAACCTGCGACCTATAAAACCGGCAATAGCATTGCTATGGTAGGTTCAGCGATCTTATTCCTAAGTATCGGATTAAGTCTGTTTTTTGAGTTCAAAAAGAAAAATACTGTTAATTAATGCTCAAAAACTGGCGTATTTGTCATGGTTTTATGACATAAAGGCCTTAACTTTGATTGGAACGATAATTGAAATAAACCCTACTAAAAACACATATTATGGCATTAGAAATCACAGATTCAAATTTTGAGCAATTAGTTTTAAAAAGCGATAAACCGGTATTAATTGACTTTTGGGCAGAATGGTGCGGTCCTTGCCGCATGGTTGGTCCTGTTGTTGAGGAATTAGCTAAAGAATACGATGGAAAAGCAGTTATTGGAAAAGTAAATGTTGACCACAATTCTGAGATCAGTACCAAATACGGTATCCGCAACATTCCTACTCTTTTGTATTTTAAGAATGGGCAAGTTGTAGATAAGCAAGTTGGTGTTGCTCCAAAAGCATCGTTAGCTGCTAAATTGCAAGCTCAATTATAATAGAAACTCATTTGAAAAAGTCCTCTCAAACTATTGGGAGGATTTTTTATTTTTATACACATGCTAATTCAAAGCGATCAAGACGTTAAAGGAATGCAACAAGCTTCGGAAGCTGTTGCTATTACTTTAAAAAAAATGCGTGAGTATTGCCAGGCTGGAATGAGCACAAAAGAAATTGACGAGTACGGAAAAAAACTTTTAAAAGAGTTCGGCGCACGCTCTGCTCCTACCTTAGCGTATGATTTTCCGGGTTGTACCTGCATTAGCATTAATAATGAAATTGCGCACGGAGTTCCTTCATCAAAAAAAATAATCAAAGACGGTGATCTCATTAACATTGATGTATCCGCCGAATTAAATGGATATTGGTCAGATAACGGAGGCTCTTTTGTCTTGGGAAAAGACGTACACGGATATTCAAAGTTAATAGATACATCCAAACGCATTTTAAAATTGGCCATTGAAAAAATCAGCGATGGCGTAAAAATTTCGGATGTGGGTCGCTTGATAAACAGTGAAGCAAAAAAAGCCGGTTACACCGTCATCAAAAATCTAACCGGCCATGGCATTGGCAGAAGTTTGCACGAATACCCAAAAGAAATTGCAAATTATGGCGATGTGTTTGACCGACGTAAATTCAAAAAAGATTATGTGGTAGCCGTAGAAACATTTATTTCAACTAGGTCTACCATTGCCAACGCCGGTTCTGATACCTGGACCTTAACGGGCGACAAAGGCGGTTTTACAGCCCAACACGAGCATACTTTGATCATTACCGAGGGAAAACCGCATATTCTTACATTGGCCAATGGCATTTGGGACTAATACCTTTATTTCCGACATTTTGTAGATTACTTTTTTAACATTTCGTAGCGTCAATCTCAACAAATTGATATATTTGTTGATGTCAAAAAACCCATTGTGTATGAGAAATTTTAAGCCTTTTGCCATCGCTTCGTTAAGCTTGGTATTGTTGTCGTCGTGCGGAAATAAGGAAACCGTGGTTGAAGAAAAAACAGCTGAAACAGTTGCTGAAGTTCCAAAAGATACAACCCCGGTAACAGTTGACGATGCCGCGAAATTCAAATTTGATTTCGCCCTGGCTAACATTCCTTCACCGGCGGTAAGCATAGAAGAGTTGTCTAAATGGGGTATTGACTACGATCAATCTTTAATGAACGATCCAAAGAAGAGCAAGAATTACGCTTCTGAATTTCAAAAAGCAGTAAATCTTGGTATCTACAATATCGATATGTGTTACGCTATTGTGAACGAACGCGGCGAAGATGTATTGAAATATATGAAAACGGTATTGATCACTTCTGACGCGTTGGGTTTAAAAGGAGCGGTTGATCAAATGATAGGAAAACGCGCAGAGCAAAACCTCAGCAGCAAAGATTCATTATTGAAGATCCTTGACGAGATCTTAATTAAGAGTGATAGTTATTTACGTACGAACGAGCGTTTGTACACGGCTTCTACTGTATTTTCTGGCGGTTGGCTAGAGAGTTTATATTTAACCTGTAAGCTTACGGATAAAGCAAGCGACGAAGCTGTAAAAGCTAAAGGGCGCAAACACCTTTGGGAACAACGTTTTCACTTGGGTAATTTAGTGACTGTGATGGATGATCACAAGGACAAGAAAGAAGCGCAGGATATGAATTCAGAGTTCCGCGCGATTCATAAACAGATCAACGCTGTGAAGAGTCCGGAAGAAATGACTGCTGATAAATACAAAAAGATCAGCGAGCAGATCTACGCTTTGAGAAATAAGATCACCATGTAATTCTCTCCAAAACAAATTTCAGATCCCGGTTAACAGCCGGGATTTTTTATTTACACCAACTCGGTCGCTGAGTTTATCGATGCGTCTTTCAAAAATATAGCTGAATTATATGATGACTTGGGCGTGCCCCTCGCCCGCCAAATCATGGAAAGTCGGGTCGGGCTTTTCTTCAATCTTTTTGCCATGTAAAAAAGTAGCCTAGAAGCAAAAAGGATTTTCGCTACAATCCCTCACGCGACAGTTTGGAAAGTTGTTGTTTAGTTCCGCTGGACAAAATATACAACCCACTTACACAAGCTTTAAAATCCCTCTCAAAATTCATTAATTAGAGGCGGGCGAGATTTTGGGACCGCAGTTTACATTTCGTAAATGAGGATCCCGAAATCGAGTCCAACAAAGAAATGATGAATTTTAAGTAGTATGAAAAAACCCCGCCTTGGGGGGCGGGGTTTTTAATGATTTTAAGTCTTTAGAAATGCCACAAGTCGTGTTCCCATCTAAAGATATCACCTTTGATACGATCGCTCTCTAAAAGGGCGTCAATACCTTTTGCGTACTGAATGATAGAACGGTCGTACACGTTAGTTTCTTTAGTAATAGTACTTGAGAACTGACGTTTCCAGAAGATATCTTCAAACGTACGGCGTTCGCTATCGTTCTTAGGGTTATAAACTTCGTGTTTAGCGAATAAAGGACGGCAAGCCGGGAAATATACCCAGAACTGCTCTTTTACCGCTTCTTTATCTTCGTCATAAGTAAATACACCTAATCCAAGGATACGAACTTCAAGAACTGACTTTTGCTTATCAAAGAACCAATCCTCTTTCAGTTTGTACATACGGATATTACGGAAGATAGAAGTAGAATCACACTTAAATACTTTCGTGATGATCTCATTACCTTCAGCATCTACGTTACTTTCATCCAAAGAGTCACATTTCTTGATCTTGTCGCGAACTTGTGATAACTCCAGCGGAGAAACGAATTCCTCATCACCAAAAGCCAACAATTCACCTCTAAGGATATACTTAGATAATACTTGGAATAATGACATACGTCCTGTCAAAGTCTCAATTGGATAATACAATTGATGGTTCAGCTTTTCGCGCATATCAACATCACGCCAAACACGTTTTTCCCACGTAACATCACCCTCACGAAGGTGAGTGTAAGGAATGAACTTCCTATTAATAGCATTTTCTTTTTCGTAAATACCATCTTTATAATCACCAGGATTAAAAATGGTTGGCCCCTGAGAAAACACCTGTCCGAAAACAAGGAGAGCCAATACTACTAAAATGTTACGTTTCATATTTCGTTTATTTTACTTTAATGGTAACACCAGGAATGTTACGGATAGATCCATCAGGACCTTTTGCCTTAACGTTCTCGATGAAGATCTTACTACCTACGCCGGCAGTTGCCAAAATTTGACGTGCACCACCTGATAAGCTATTACCAGAACATGCTTCTGATTTTAACACCCCTTTTACAACGGCTGTTAATTCAAATGAAGTTACAACGAATTTAGCGTCGAAGTCAAAACCAGGAAGATCAGCTACAACCCCACCAATAGATGAAAGTTCGATCTTCTTCATATCTACGTTACCTGATTTACCACCCACTTTCGCAACCGGATCTGGAATTTTCTTCACACGGAATTTAAATGAACCTTGTGGCTTCATACCGTCTTTAGTTTTTGCAGATACGTTGATAGTAACTGTTCCGGGAGAAGTTGCAGTAACTTCGTATTTACCGGCGCCTTTAGGGGCCAATTTGATCCCTGTTGCAGAAACTTGTAAGTCTGTTGGAGCAACACCACCTGCAGAAACACTGATAGGGTTTGGTACACCAATGTAGAATACGTTCATTTTATCCAAAGCAACCGCAGCAGAAGGCGCAGCTACCATGTAAGATAATCTATAAGGATAAGGTTCAACACTTCCGTCTGGCTTCTTGAACATGATCACACCAGTGTGATTTTGCTCTCCAACACCACCGGTAGGAAGTTCAATTTTACCCATACCAGCTTCTAATCTTACTTTTTCGTTGCCGGCACCAGTAACAGTGTCTTTACCAATACTCACTTGGATCTGCTCATCACCTAATGCACTTGATGATGCAGCCAAGAATACGTCAGCTTTATAAGGTTGACCAGCTTGGATATAAGAAGAAGGCGCAATTACTTTTGCAGTTAACTTATCAAATTTGATAGCCAATTTACCAGATGCAGCACTATACTCACCCAAGATCTCAGACTCCAAGTTCTTTAAGTCAGCTTGCATTTTGTTCAAGTTCGTGATAACGGCAGCTTCAGGTAAGTGATAGAAGTTCTCAACATCCCAGGTCATTTTGATACCATCTTCTTCAGCACCGCTGTCGTGTGGTTTCATATCAGTGAACTTTTTCTTCAAGTTGTTGTAGATATCCGGTAAGAATTTAGTTTGCTTTTCAGCCTGCATGGCGTCCAATTGCTTGATCAAATAGTCCATCAAACCATTCATTTTACCTTTTAATTCTAAAGCAGAGTTTGGTTTATTCTCAGGTGACGCTGCATCAGCTCCGATCAAGATATGTGTTGGCATATCATAATCATCTATCTTCTCAGCATAACGTAATTGCATAGTGTCTCCGCCGGGTTTTTTCTCGGTTTCTTCATACACCACTTTCTTAAGATTATCGATATATTTTACTACCTCATTGATCTTAGCTTGAGCCTCAACTGCTTTATCGTAATAAGGTTTTGCAGCCGGGTTACCGTTAATTGTATTCTGGAAAGCCTCCATTACACGTTTGTTGTTGGCAGTAAGGTTAGCCTTACTTTTCTCCATACTATCGTTAACGGTAATGTAGCCTTTAAGAATTTGTTTTGATACGTTCATAGCCAGAAGTGCCGTGAGTACTAAGTACATCATACCGATCATCTTCTGCCTAGGGGTTTCTTTGCCTCCGCCCATTTTGTAATTCTATTTAATGGTTAAAAATTAATTTCTTTAATAAACGTAATAATCCCGCAACTCTTAAAAAGTTACGGGTTCATTACAAAATAATTACTTGTTGTAATTCATTGCACTTAACATGTTGCCATAAATAGTATTCAAGGCAGTTAAGTTGTTAGACAATGTCGACATCTCTTGACGATACTTACGAGTGTCCTCAACTGAGTCATGTAAGTTCTTCATTAGGTCAGACAATCCATCATAGAATTTATTTGTAGCATCTAAATGATCGCGACTACCTTGCAATTGCAATTCGTAAGTTGCGTTCAACGCCGAAAGATTCTTAGAAACTTTGTTCAATGACTCTCCAATTGAATAACCTGCATCATTTGAATTTGCAAGATCTTCCATTGATTTAGCAGCACTCTTATAAGTATCCGCCAATGTAGAAACGCTAGCAGAGGCGTTTTTTACGTTAGAAACGTATTCGCTAGTTGCTGTGTGTGCATCAGAGATATCACCAATTTTGTTAGCTGAATCGCTTAATGTCTTCATACCAACACCTAAGCTCTCGATCAATTCAGGACCAATCTTAGCTTCTTCTAACATTTTATCTAATTGTTGCGATACAGGTAAACCATTATGCGTTTCTTCTGGTTCTTCATGCCCCATACCAGCTAGTTCTGGATAAGCTAAAGTCCAGTCAACCTCTTCGTGTGGAATATCGATTCCAAATAAACAGAAAAGAAGAGCCTCGGTACCAAGACCTCCAATAAGTGCAATAGATGCACCAGGCCAGTGCATGATCTTAAATAACGCTCCGATGATTACGATTGAAGCTCCGAAACAAGATGCCAAGTGTAAGTACCTCTTAAACCCTTGTACTTTTCCTAATTTACTCATAGTGATGTGTTTGTTTGTTAGTGATTGATTTGTTTATTTATTTGTGTTTGTGTTTTTCTGATCTAGATCTCATCGCCCTTAGCGCGACCTAAATAAGTCATTACGTTTCGGAAACCAAGGTAACACTTAGCAGTATCCTGATATTCGTAAGTACGTGTACTGGTTTGTAGGTAATAACCTACGTCTTTCCAGCTACCACCACGAATCACTTTACGCTTCAATACGTTTGCATCCTTCTCTTGTGCTTCATACACATAATCAGGGTTAAGATCGTGTTGGAAATCGTAAGCTGACTCATCATAAGCATTACTTGTCCACTCCGATACGTTTCCTGCCATGCAATATAAACCATAATCGTTAGGGTTATAAGAATAAATATAAACAGAGTGGAATCCACCGTCATCGATATACGAACCACGCATTGGTTTAAAGTTTCCTAAGAAACATCCACGCGAATTACGGATATAAGGACCACCCCAAGGGTAAGGAGATTTGTCCAGACCTCCACGAGCAGCATATTCCCACTCAGACTCAGTTGGTAAACGGAAGTCGTTCACAATTGATTGACCTGTTCCCATTAAGAAGTTATTCAATAATAATGATCTCCAAATAGAGAATGCACGACATTGTTTCCAAGTTACACCAACTACAGGATAGTCGTCGTAAGCCGGATGCCAGAAGTACATATTCGTTAAAGGCTCATTGAATGAATACGTATAATCATGTACCCAAGCTAAAGTATCAGGATACACGTTAATTACGTCTTTAATAATGAATACAGAACGGTCAACACCATTACGTACACGCTCACGGTAATTACCAGCTCCAATTGACTCTTGGTCTTTTACGTTATAGGTACCTAATGTTTTGCTGTCTTTTGCTGGGTCGCCTACTTGCGTAGAAACTCCACCCGGAGCACCGTTTTGACCATCATTCAAATGCACACCATTCAAATAGTCTGCTTTTTTATAATCATGCGCTGCGTCTTGCACGTCAGAAGATTTATTTGCACGGAAACGATTTGCTTTAGATGCCGCTAATTTGATATCAATACGGTAATATTCGTAATTCAATTTACGGGTATCGATCTCTTTACGGTTATAGAAACGTTCTCCTTCCGGTAAATACATTGGTTGAAGATCGGCACGATAATCATCATCACCACTCTCCCAGTTAATTTTCTTGTCCCAGTTAATATAAGGATCCTGAAGATTATTATCGCCTTTGAAAACTGGCCATGCTTCTAAATATGCGTCCTGTGAAATTTGGAATTCTTCAGCCTCACTATTAGAACCATATGCTAATAATTTACGTGCAATTGAGTCGCGAACCCAATAAACGAATTGTCGATACTCATTATTTGAGATCTCAGAGTCGTCGATATAGAAAGCCTGTACCGACACCATTTTTGATTTTGTGGTGTGTGCCATAGGTGCTTCCTCATCGTCCGGACCCATGTGGTACGATCCCATCGGGATATAAAGCGTTCCAAATGGATCTGGTTGATACCATTTCTCACGCCCGGTAACTCCAACTAATTCTGCGCTGTGTGTATTACAGCCCGCAACCAGGGCTACAAACGAAGCGAATATCAGTAGTCTTTTCATATACTTTCTTTTTATAACACTGCCTCTATCAAAGGTTACAATCTCAGCTTGTTAAAGAGTTATTAACAATTGATGTTAGCAGTAAGTGGCTTTAACGGTCGATAGTTAAAAAGGTTTCGTTTTTTAGTTCAAAAATCTTTCGTCGCCGTAGCTACTCATTCTTTTCTTCACGATCGGGTAACAAACTCCTACCGTAATCTCGTGAGTTCCACCAGAATAGCCTTTAATTTTCGAAAGTGTATAATCGTAAGAATATACACCTTTGATAGACATTCCCTTTGGAGTAAAATGCTGATAACCAACCATTGGGGCTACCGCGTCAGTATGACGGTAAGTAACACCTGCAATGATCTTTTGATCCCACATATAAGTAACGTTGGCATCAATAACCGTAGCGTTAACATCAGAACGTACCATAATGTTAGGGATGATCTCGTTACGAGGATCGATATTCAAATGCACACCAGCCATTACATAATAGTGACGGCTTAATTTGAATTTAACGCTGTCGCTGCTGGTTTTTAACAATTGAGAAGGTAAGTGAGTTGATGAAAGACCAACATAAAATTTACGTGGGATCTGGTAAAATGCACCAAAACCAACGTCATAAGTTAACTTATTCAAAGCAGGATTTGTGCCATACTCGTAGTTTCCAGGGATCGCTCCATCTACCGCGCCAACATCAGGTTGGATCCATGTAGCATTGATCGATTTTTGTAAGAAACCAAGATCTAATCCGATACCTAAATTTCCACCAGCTAAAGGCATTTGGTACGCAACCGGAATGCGAAGGAACAATGTTTGCATTGGCCCGATCTTATCCATCATCACGTTCAAACCTACACCCAGCGGCATATCAGGAAGACGCATGTCCGCGGTTAACGCAAATGATTGCGGCGCTCCTGTAAAGCTTGTCCATTGTTGACGGAAATGAAGAACTCCGCAAATGTTATTCGAGTTACCGGCGTATCCCGCGTTGTACATGAGTTTGTTGTTCATGAACTGCGTGAACTGAGGATCTTGTTGCGCCATCATAACGCCCGAAATGCCCACAAACAGAAGACTAACTTTGGTAAGTAATTTTCTCATATTTTTTTTATTAAATAATTGATAGCACACTTTTACTCAATGTACTTAGGGTGCTAAATTAATTAAAGTTAATTAAAAAACAAATAATCAATGAGATATTTTGTTAAAATTTTAACAGTTTAAACTGCTAAATTAGACGGAATTAGCTCAATTTACGATTTAATCACCATCTGGTGTGTGTTGCGACTTTTTTGCTCCATTAACACCACTTTGTTCTCCGATAGTTTATTCACGATCTCGGCATCGTAATTTCGGATGGTCATGAGCTGCACATTTTGGTTGTACAGCACCTTGAATTGATCCTGCAGTTCGGCAATAAGTGCCTTCATTTTGAACTCATCATTGTCAACGCAAATACTGAAACTAATGGCAGAATTTTGCATCATATTTACCTTAACGCCGTGCCTCGACAACATGGCAAAAATAGTACTCAAATTATCTTCAGCAATGAAACTAAAATCCTTGGGTTGTATTGAGATCAGGATCTGATCCGTTTTGAAAATGTAACTCGTAACGTTCAAACGTTGATCGGATTCTTTGATCACTGTTCCATCTTCTTCGGGTTTGATGAACGAGCGAACAAACAGCGGAATTCCCTTGTTTTGCAAGGGCTTTATGGTTTTTGGATGGATCACCGAAGCACCGTAATACGTCAATTCGATAGCGTCGTGATACGTGAGTTCGGTAATTTTTTTTGTGTTCTTAAAATATTTTGGATCAGCATTCAAAACGCCTGGAACATCCTTCCAAATGATCACTTTTTCTGCGTTCAAAAAATACGCGAGCAGTGATGCTGTGTAGTCACTTCCCTCTCGCCCAAGCGTTGTTGTATAATTTTCAGAAGTACCTCCAATAAATCCTTGTGTTAAAACAATTTTTGTCTTTTTCAGGAGAGGTTTCAATTGTGTTTCCACCATTTTCGCGCTTAGATCATAATCCACTTTTCCTTCGCGATAGGTATTGTCGGTTTGTATTACTCCGCGCGCGTCAAGCCACTGGCAAGGAATTCCGCTTGAGTTCAAATACGCCGAAACAATTTTTGTGGAAAGAACTTCGCCCAAAGAAACCACCTGATCGTAATGGTGATTGAACACGAAAGCCGGCGGTTCCTCAATGGCCCAAAGCATTTCCAGGAACACATTTTCCAGATCGTTATAAATTGGATCATTTTTATCCGGAATTAATTTTTGAAGGATATCGACATGGTATTTTTTCACCTCTTCAAAAATTTCCATCATGTCGGGCGACTTGAAAAAATACGCTTTTACTAGTTCCTCAAGTTTATTGGTAACTTTTCCCATGGCCGAAACCACCACCACGGTTGGTTGTTGCGCATGTTTTTTCAAAATGCTTGCAACGTTTACAACCGCATCCGCGTCCTTTACCGACGCTCCACCAAATTTGAATACTTGCATCATAGATTCAGGTAAAATTAAATGATTTGAGGGTATCTAAATCACTTCAATCGGTGTTTTATTCACAAGTTCTTGTGTTCACCAACGCCCAATAAAAAACCCCCAATTTTCATTGAGGGTTCTTTTAAAAATTTCTTTGTATTACTTGCCCGGCACTTGTTGCATTGGCTGTTGTTGTTGCTGTTGTTGAGGTAATGGCGCAGCAGTAGAAGCGCGATTCTTTAATTTCGAAGCGTTATCTTCATCCGTAGTAGATGTAGCCGCATTTTTTGGAGCTAATACAATGCTCAAAAAGAACAAGCCAATAGCTAAACCCCAAGTCATTTTTTCAATTACTTCTGTTCCGCGTTTAACGCCCATGATCTGGTTAGCAGCTCCAAACTGACTTTGGATCCCACCACCTTTAGAGTTTTGGATCAATACTACCAGGATAAGTAATACACAAACGATGATTATTAAAATTGATGCGAGGAAACCCATGATTCTTAAATTTTATTTATCTTTTTTTCTTAAATCTTCAATAAGGGATGCAAAGTAAGCACTTTTATTTGGATATTTCAAACTTAAGATCTGGTAGGCTCTGATGGCTTTGTTAATATTTCCCTGTAGGGCGTAGATCTTTGCAAGTGTCTCGGTTACAAGCTCCTCGTTCTCGAGTAAACTCTCTTTTGCCTTTTGATCGGCGGTAAAGAATTTTTGCTCTTTGTTAATTCTAATGGCTTTTGGATCGGAATCAATGATCTTATCGATAATGGATTTTTGGCGCTCCTTTTTCTGCTGTTTTTCCGGATCGGTGATCTTGGTCTCAACTTTCACTGTTTCTTTCCTCACTTCCGAAACATCATCCTCACTCTTCTCACGGATGAATTTTAACCATCCGGTAAAATTAGCATCAGTAGGTAATGGAATGTCTTTTTTATGAGCTTCGTTTGTGTGTAGCACTTTCTTTTCCACAAATGCTTCCACTACATCCTTCTGAATTTCCTTTTCTACCTGCTCGTTGATGTCGATCTTCTTCTCTTCTTTTACTACCGGGAGTTCAACGGTCTTATTCTCATCAATTTTTACTTCCGCTACTTTTTTATCTTCAGGTAATTCAAGGATCACAACATCCGATTCAACTTTTACCGGTTGTTTTACTTCCTCTTTTACTTCTTGCTTAACTTCAATTATTTCCTCTTTCTTCTGATTGTAGAGCAATTCGTAAAGATGATTTCTGCTTACCGCAACGATCGCTGTTTTTTTGATGGAGCGTTGGAATGCAGATGCATCATTCTTCTTAGATGACATGGCATACAGCAAATGTGCGGTTTGAAAATAAGGAAATTCCTTAGTGAGCTTTTCCAACTCGGGCAAATTCACACTAGCCAAAAGTCTTGGGTCGTGCAAGTATGAATATAATTTTTTAGAGTTCAGCCTACCAGTTATTGAATGCTTTATTAAAAATATCTTCGGTCAATTGCCTGTTTATCTCTGTGATCAATTCATTTTCCTTTGAGGCCAAACTCGCGTCGCTTGGATAATCGGCAAAACGCGAAAAGGTTTGTTCAAAGCTCTTGGTCTCATCAAATTTATTGAAATATTTCACACTTACCGCAATGGTCAAACGATTGGATCCGGCTTTGTCGGTGGCTTGAATGGCAACAGGAGCAACGTTATAATCTGTTATACTTCCTTCGAATGTGAGATCGCCATTCTGTTTCATTAAGGCCAAAGGCGTTTGCTGAGAAACGACGTCGCGCAATTTTTCGGTGAACTTTTGCGATAAACTTGGCGGAGCCAAAGACGCGTTATTTGTAAAAAAAGCAACGGACACTGTTTTTGCCTCCGAAGGAATGGATGCACCGTTCAAAGAAATTCTTGGTTTGCATGATGAAATAATGATCAAGCCGATCATCAACAAAACAAATCCAACTCTATTTTTAAGAAACAAATTCAATTATTCAACAATATTATATTCGTTGATCTTTCTGTATAATGTGCGCTCACTAATTCCCAATTCCTTCGCCGCGTATTTGCGTTTTCCCTTGTGCTTACGCAGTGCTTTTTTGATCATATCCTTTTCTTTATCCTGTAAAGAAAGAGTTTCTTCCACATCAATAGTTTGTCCGTTCACCGGATTCTGAATAGAAGGTTTGTGAATAGTGATCGCACCGGTATCAACATCATCGTTGTGATAAACTACATCATTAGTTTTTGGAAGAACGTTCACTCCATTTCCAACAATGATATCGTGCACAACCGATTTAAGATCGTTCACTTCCTTCTTCAGATCAACAATGATCTTATAAAAAATATCACGCTCCTTAAAATCTCCGTTCAATGCAGATCCTCCCGAAGTCCCATCGTTCCTCATAAGCACGGGTACGTTGGTTGAACTGTATTGCGGTAAATATTTTAATAATGTTTCCGCATTTACTTCTCGATTCTTTTCAATGATGCAAATTTGCTCTGTAATATTCTTCAACTGACGAATATTTCCCGGCCAATAGTAATTGGTTAATACTTGTTCTGCATCGGGCGTTAATTTAACTACAGGCATGCGGTATTTGGTAGAACAATCGTTCGCGAATTTTCTAAATAATAAATGAATATCTTCTTTACGATCGCGCAATGGTGGCAAATAAATTGGTAATGTATTTAACCTGTAATATAAGTCGACACGGAATTTTTCGCGTTCTATTGCCTGGTAAAAGTTAATATTTGTTGCCGCAACTACACGAACATCGGTTTTTTGAACTTTGCTGCTTCCTACTTTGATGAACTCGCCGGTTTCCAATACACGCAACAATCTCGCTTGGGTAGATAATGGCAACTCCCCTACTTCATCCAGGAAAATTGTTCCGCCATTGGCAACTTCAAAATATCCTTTGCGCGCTTCCAAAGCTCCGGTGAATGCTCCTTTTTCATGTCCAAATAATTCGCTATCGATAGTTCCTTCAGGAATTGCGCCACAGTTCACCGCAATGTAAGGACCATGTTTTCTTCCGCTGTATTGATGAATTATTTGTGGGAAAACTTCTTTACCTGTTCCGCTCTCTCCATTAATTAAGACATTAAGATCTGTTGGAGCTGCTTGTAAAGCAATTTCCATCGCACGTTCCAACTGAGGATTGTGACCTATGATCCCAAATTTATTTTTGATGTCGGTCTGACTCATATTAAACTACCTTCCCAATAAGGGTACTCGATGTGCATTGATCAACAAACACATTCACGTACTCTCCTTTTTTATGGTTTCCCTTAGGGAAAACAACAACTGAATTTTGAGAATTCCTTCCCATCAGCATCTCTTCCGATTTTTTTGAGAAACCTTCAATTAATACTCTATGTACTTTTCCAACGCCCTCTTGTGTTCTATATCCACTGTGAATTCTTTGCAAATTCACCACTTCGTTCAATCGTTTCTTCTTTACTTCCTCTGCAATATCATCTTTGTATTTACGCTCGGCCAACGTTTTCGGACGTTCGCTGTACATGAACATGTATGCAAAATCGTATTTCACTTGTTCCATTAAACTTAAAGTTTCCGCGTGTTCTTCATCTGTCTCTGCACAAAATCCTGTGATAATATCTGTGCTAATTCCACAATCAGGGATAATTCTTCTTATGGCGGCAATGCGATCCAAATACCATTCACGTGTGTATCCACGATTCATCATGTCCAACACTTTTGAATTTCCGCTTTGCACCGGCAAGTGTATATAATTACATATGTTCTCGTATTTGGCCATTGTGTAAAGCACATCGTCCGTCATATCTTTTGGATGCGATGTTGAAAAACGCACCCTCAGGTCAGGATGAACTAATGCTACCTTCTCCAATAATTGTGCAAAGTTCACGGCCCTGCCTTTTTGTTCGTCGGTTAGGATGTCTTTCTTCAATCCACCACCTGTCCATATATATGAATCAACATTTTGTCCTAATAAAGTTACCTCTCTGTAACCAGCGTCAAACGCTTGTTGTGCTTCTTTAAGAATACTCTCGGGTTCGCGACTTCTTTCGCGGCCGCGCGTAAATGGAACAACACAAAAACTACACATGTTATCGCATCCGCGTGTGATACTTATATATGCAGAAACACCATTCCCGCCCAAGCGAACAGGACTAAGATCCGCGTAAGTTTCTTCTTTACTTAAAATAACATTAATAGCACGATGCCCATCTTCCGCCTCTTCAATTAAATTGGGAAGATCACGGTATGCATCAGGGCCAACAACAATGTCAACCAGTTTTTCCTCTTCAAGAATTTGATTTTTCATGCGCTCGGCCATGCAACCAAGTACACCCACAAGAGCATTCGGATTTTTATCTTTTACCCTTTTAAAATCGTTCAATCTATTGCGCACACGGGCTTCCGCAGCATCTCTAATAGAACAGGTATTTACGAAAATAAGATCGGCCTCTTCAAAATCGTTAGTAGTAGTATAACCCTTATCTATTAAAATAGAGGCCACTAATTCCGAGTCGCTAAAGTTCATTTGGCAACCGTAACTTTCCAAAAACAGCTTTTTTCCGTTCGGTTTTGCCGGTTTTTTAACTAAAAGTGACTCACCTTGCTTAGATTCGTCGATTATTTTGTTTTCAAGTTCCATTAAAATTAATTCGGGACAACAAATTTACGCAATTAAGTGACAAAATGACAGAATTTAACTCTTTTTCGGGGGTTTTATGGCCATATTTCAACGATTGAGCCAAAAGTTTGGAATTTGTCGTTTAGTTTTTATTCCTTTGCCAAAATTTTTTTTACAGGAGTACTATATAATGAGTAAAAATTTAGTCATCGTTGAGTCACCCGCAAAAGCTAAGACAATTGAGGGATTTTTAGGGAAAGACTTCACGGTTCGTTCCAGTTTTGGTCACGTTAGAGATCTTATTAAGAAGGGTTACGGGGTTGATATAGAGAATAATTTTGAGCCTACCTACGAAGTTCAACCGGAAAAAGAAAAGGTAATTGCCGAATTAAGAAAACTAAGTAAGAATGCCGATATGGTTTGGCTCGCATCCGATGAGGACCGCGAAGGAGAAGCTATCAGCTGGCATTTATTTGAATCGCTTGGCTTAGAAAAAAAGAAAACAAAACGTATTGTTTTTCACGAGATCACTAAGCCGGCCATTGAAAAAGCCATCAAAAACCCAAGGGAAATTGATGAAAATCTAGTGAACGCACAACAAGCGCGCCGTATTTTGGATCGCTTAGTTGGTTTTGAATTATCACCTATATTATGGCGTAAAGTTCGTCCGAGTTTATCGGCGGGACGCGTGCAGTCGGTTGCTGTTCGCTTGATCGTTGAACGCGAAAGAGAAGTTCAAAATTTCAAAAGCACAAATCATTTCAAAGTAACCGCGCTTTTTCAAGTGGAGAAATCTACAATAAAAGCAGAGTTAGATCAACAATTCAAAACAGAAAAAGACGCTCAGGCATTTTTAGAAAAATGCAAGAACGCGATCTATTCTATTACTAGTTTAGAAACAAAACCTGCAAAACGCACGCCTTCCGCTCCTTTCACAACATCTACATTACAACAGGAAGCAGCGCGTAAATTAGGATTTAGTGTGTCGCAAACTATGGTGGTTGCGCAACGTTTATACGAAGCGGGAAAGATCACCTATATGCGTACCGACAGTGTAAATCTTTCGGAAACCGCGTTAACACAGGCCCGCGAAGCCATTACAAAGAATTGGGGTGGCAAATACCATTTCCAACGTACCTATAAAACAAAATCAAAAGGCGCGCAAGAAGCTCACGAGGCTATTCGTCCTACATATATTAATATATCCGAAATTGAAGGCGAACGTAATGAACAACGTTTGTATGAGTTGATCTGGAAGCGCACCATTGCCAGTCAAATGGCGGATGCGGAATTAGAAAGAACAACCGCAAAAATTGGGATCAATACAACTTCAGAACAATTTACTGCTAAAGGTGAGATCTTGAAATTTGATGGTTTCTTGAAAGTATACATTGAAAGTTCGGACGATGAGGATGAAGAAGAAAATTCTTCAATGCTTCCTCCGATCAAACAAGGAGATAAGTTAAGCCTTGGAGAAATTACCGCGATGGAACGTTTCACGCATCATCCGCCGCGTTATACCGAAGCAAGTTTGGTAAAGAAATTGGAAGAATTAGGAATTGGTCGTCCGAGTACTTACGCGCCAACGATCAGTACAGTTCAAAAGCGTAATTACGTAGAGAAGGCCGATCTACAAGGTGCGTTACGTAACTACACAGTGTTGAATTTTAAAGCCAACACTATTAAGAAAGAAGTAAAAACAGAAACCACCGGAGCAGATAAATCAAAATTATTACCTACGGATATTGGAATGGTAGTAAATGATTTCTTACTCCAATACTTCCCTGATATTTTGGATTTCCATTTTACTGCAAAAGTAGAAGAGGAATTTGATGAGATCGCTGAAGGAAAGATCAGTTGGCAAAAAATGCTGAAAGATTTTTATAAGCCTTTCCACAAAATTGTTGAGAAAACAATTGACAATAGCGAGCGCGCAAGCGGCGAAAGAGAATTAGGTGTAGATCCTGTAAGCGGAAAAAAATTAATTGTACGCATTGGACGTTTTGGTCCTTTAGCGCAAATTGGTGAGACCAACGAAAAAACCGGAGAGAAGCCGCGTTTTGCTGCCTTGAGAAAAGATCAGCGTATGGAAACCATCACACTCGACGAAGCACTTTTATTATTTAAAATGCCTCGTATTGTTGGTGAGTTTGAAGGAAAAGAAATGAAGGTTGGTATTGGTCGTTTTGGTCCTTATGTTGTGCATGCAAATGTATTTACATCTTTAGGAAAAGATAACGATCCTTATACTGTTGAAGCAGATAAATTAATTGAGCTGATCAAAGCAAAACGTGAAAAAGACGCGGCTAAGATCATTCGCACATATCCAGAAAACGAGAATTTGAAAGTAATGTTCGGTCGTTGGGGGCCATGTATTGTTCTTGGAAAAGAATTCTTCAAGATCCCTAAGGACAAAGAACCTGCAAAATTAACTTTTGCTGACATCGTTCAAATTATTGGTGGTCCTGATGCTTACGAACAAGCTGTTGCCAACTCAAACAAAAAATTTGGCGCCAAAAAAGGAAAAGCTAAGAAGGAAAAAGCACCGGCTAAAACTTCAACAACTACAGTAAAAGCGAAAGCACCCGCAAAAAAAGCGCCGGCCAAGAAACCAGTTGCCAAAAAAGCGCCGGCCAAGAAAGCTCCCGCTAAAAAGGCGGTAAAGAAAGTAGCCGCTAAGAAAAAAAGATAATTTAATCTAAATATGAGAACCGTCAGATCAACTCTGGCGGTTTTTCGTTTTTATTAACAGCATTTGTTTTAGCGTATTGAATCTGTTTGCTATTTTTAATCAATGAAAAAAATAACCACCACTCTATTTATTCTTTTTTCTTTCGTAACAATTTCACAGAACAGCTTTGTGATCAGTGACGTGAATCTTATTCCTATCAACACAAACGTAGTTCTTGAAAATTATGATGTGTATGTGAAAAATGGAATTATAGAAAAGATAGAGCCTCACAAAGCGGAACTTACCGCAGGTTATAAGATCATTAAAGGCTATGGGAAATATGTAATGCCTGGTTTAGCCGACATGCACGTGCATTTACCCGATGGCAGCGAACCGCTAACAAAAGAACAAGCTTACGATTACTACTTACAAAATGGAGTAACGGTTTTGAGAAGCATGCGTGGAGAAAAATTTCATCCTGCGCATCGCGATAGTATTGACAAAGGCTGGATCAAAGCTCCGAAATTATATATCTCAAATCCTTTGCCTGAAATTGATTCGCTAGTTTCCAAAAAATACCTCAAGGCTTTTATTGCAGAAACCAAAAAGGGAAAATATGATTTTGTGAAATACCTGAATGGCGTCAACGAAAAACAAATGGCGGAAGTTGCGAAGTCCCTAAAAGCGAGCAACATCACGATCGCTGGCCACGTTTACAAAGATGTTAGAACCAGTATGAAATTTGGATTCAGATCCATTGAACATTTATCGGCAATTATGGATGCTTTCAACGCCGACACATCCGGTTTTGATAAACTTTTAATTGAGATGAAAACCAGCGGTATTTCGTTTTGCCCAACCGAATCCTTTAGTCAAATTGTAGGTTTTCAGTTCAGTATCGACCAGCTAATGGCGCGCAATGGTGTAAATATGGTGGATACTGCTTTATCCAATAGCTGGAAACGAAGCTATATCAACTATATGGGACGCTCTTCAAACAAAAGTGGTGCTTCGGTATATTTGAAGCAGGTAAAGTACGCTAAAATGGAAATGGACAACTTTAATCCGGTTCTAAAACGTATGGTAAAAGCGGGTGTGAATGTGCTTTTAAGTCCGGATGAATGTTTATTTAATGTTCCAGGATATGCGATGTTGGAAGAAATGAAATTGTATCGCAATGCAGGAATTTCCAACTACGATATTCTGAAATGTTCTACTTTGAACGCAGCGAACTTCTTCAACGAATCTAAAAAATGGGGAACCATCGAAGCAGGAAAAGACGCGACTTTAATTATTCTTGATAAAAACCCAATGGAAAACATTGAGAATATCTCCTCCATAAGATCCACGTTTATAAAGGGGAAATTGATGTGGGAGAAGAGGTAAGTCGCCCTTCGACTACGCTCAGGGTGACACGGCCTTACAAATGAAATTACAATTTTTCTAAAGCAGAATTCACCTTCGCTTCTATCTCATCCATGCTGAATTCATTATTCTTCACAAATTTCTTGCCGGTAACTTTTTCGTAAAGTTCAATGTAACGCTCGCTGATCTCCGTGATCCAGGCATCGCCCATCTCAGGAATTTTTTGTCCGTCTTTTCCTTGGAATCCGTTTTCAATTAACCAACGACGAACAAATTCTTTACTCAATTGCTTTTGTTCTTCGCCCTTTTTCTGACGGTCTTCATACCCTTCCAAATAAAAATAGCGCGAAGAATCAGGCGTATGAATTTCATCCATCAAACAGATTTTTCCATCGTACAAACCAAATTCATACTTGGTATCCACAAGGATCAAACCCATTTTATTGGCCATTTCTTGTCCGCGAGCGTATAACGCACGTGTATATTGTTCCAATTGCTCGTAGTGTTCTTTACTTACAATTCCCTGTTTGATGATCTCTTCTCTGCTAATATCTTCATCATGGCCTTCGCTCGCTTTTGTAGTTGGGGTAATGATAGGCTCAGGCAATTTATCATTCTCTTTTAGTCCTTCGGGTAATTTCACGCCGCATAGAACTCGTAAACCGCTATTGTAAGTTCTTGCCGCGTGTCCTGCAACGTATCCACGAATGACCATTTCCACTTTGAATGGGTTGCACATCCTTCCAATACTTACGCTCGGATGTGGAGAAACCATTAACCAATTCGGAACAATATCCTTTGTTGCGTCCAAAAAATACGCAGCGATTTGGTTCAACACTTGTCCTTTGTAAGGAATTCCCTTTGGTAAAACCACATCAAATGCGCTAATGCGATCACTGGCAACCATTACCAACAATTTATTATTGATGGTATACACATCGCGCACTTTACCTTTGTAAACTGCGGTTTGTCCTTTGAATTTGAAATCTGTTCTTGTAATAACGTTGCTCATAGTTAGATCGTCCATGTTGTTAAACCATCATTTGTAAAATGAAATGTGTGCATTTTTCCTCCAAGTGTTTCAATAGCTTTCGCCACTTTTATTTTCGTGTTACCCGG
The DNA here is from genome assembly GCA_044229315.1 of Bacteroidia bacterium. Lineage (GTDB taxonomy): Bacteria > Bacteroidota > Bacteroidia > B-17B0 > Aurantibacillaceae > Aurantibacillus. The sequence goes on along the minus strand of JBGATG010000001.1, from coordinate 551,873 downwards.
ACAATAGAAGAACATGAATCCTCCTCCACCGGCACCCGAAATTTTCCCTCCGCTCGCGCCATTCTTCGTGGCAGTATCGTAAATTTTATCGATCAGATCATTAGAAATGCTAGCGGCCATATTCTTTTTATTTTGCCACCCAAAATGCAAAACCTCTCCAATTTTATTCAATTCTCCTCGTAAAAGTCCATCTTTCATTTGATGAGCTTGCTCTTTCAGATTGTGCATTGCCTCAACGCTCTTCTCATTCTTTTCGTTCACGTTTTTCACCTGTTCATTGATGATCTTAGCAGATAGACGTTGTGTATCGGTAAAATATAAAAGCAAATTCATTTCTAATTCATTCAACACTTCTGGTTTCAACTGCAATGGATTCACGATCACTTTATCATTTCCGTAAAATTCCATGTAATTAAATCCACCGAATGTTGCGGCGTATTGATCTTGCTTTCCACCTGACATATTGAGGTCGCCGCGCTCAATTTCGTAAGCCAAATGCGCCACGTCGTATTTTCCCAAAGGTAATTTGAACCACTCTACAAAAGCACCAAGCATAGAAACCACCAAAGTTGAAGAGGTTCCAAGGCCTGACCCTTGAGGCGCTTCGATGTAAGAAGTTAATCTGAATGAAAGCGCGCCAGTTTTGAATTGCTTCACAACGCGATTATAAACACCGATGAATAATTCGAAATCCTTTGTAACGGGTAATTCCTCTTTTGAATCAAAAGTGATTTTTTGATCGGTACCATCGATCACAAATTCAATTTTACCGTTGTTCAAAGGTTCAATGGTAGAATAGGCGTAAAGATTTATTGTTGCATTAAGAATCGCTCCACCGAAAAGTTCAGAATACGGACTCACATCAGTGCCTCCGCCTGCCAATCCAATTCGTAAAGGTGCTTTGCTTCTAATGATCATTGCCTACTTCATATTTATAAATTGCAAAGGAACGTCGTAATTCCCCTTTCTACAAAGAGCTATCACTGCTTGCAGATCATTAATGCTTTTACTACTCACACGAATGATATCATCCATAATTTGAGAAGTAACTTTCAATTTGCTTGCTATAATATCGGCCAATATCTTCTTTGAAACTTCCTTATCAATTCCCTGACGAACTTTGATATCTTTTTTGATCAATGGTCCGCTTGGGTAATGCTCTTTGCTTTCATCCAGACCACGAGGATCCAGCCCTTGTTTCATCATGCGTGAATGAATAGCATCGATGATCGCGCCCAAGCGCATATCATTTTCTGTCGAAATATTGATCAGTAGATCTTTCTTATTAAGTTCAATGGTGCTTTTGCTATCTCTGAAATCCCAACGATTTAAAATATCTTTCTTCGCCACGTTAATGGCGTTGTCCAATAACTGTCCGTCGAGTTTGCTTGCTATATCAAAAGAAGGCATTGCTTAATTTTTACCAAAAATAAGGTTAATTTTGGATTCTGTTTGAACAAAATATCAGCATATTTTCTAGTTTTTCTATTGGTGGCCTGCTCCCAGGAAAAACCTGTAGAAGAGCCTGTTGTTATTAAGAAAAAAATAGTTCAAGTTGTTCCCGACGAACCAAAGCCGGAACCGAAGATCGAAAAAACACGCTCTGCTATGGAGCGATACATGATGGAAAATGGTTTGGTAAACATCCAGGAAATAGATAGCTCTATATTGGTAAAGCTGGCTTATAACGACACTTGCAATTTCCTCCACATAAAGATCTACGATAGTCTTTCCATTGCATTTTTACCTGCGGATATAGCCAAAAAACTGAGTGTTGCTCAACAAAATTTAAAACAGATCAATCCTTCACTCTCTCTTATTGTTTTTGATGCTGCACGCCCACATCATATTCAAAAATTAATTTGGGATAGTTTGAAAATGGAGCCAAACATTAAATACAATTATGTAGCAACGCCTTGGGATATTTCTCTACACAACTACGGTGCAGCTGTAGATCTAAGCATAAAAGACCTGAATAAAAATGTACTACTTGATATGGGAACCGGTTTTGATTTCTTTGGGCAATTAGCGGAGCCGCGTTACGAATATAAATTCATAAACAGCAAAGAGCTTAGTGACACTGCTTATAAAAATCGTTTGCTTCTTCGCAACGTCATGAAAAAAGCCGGCTTCAGTTCCATCCCAAGTGAATGGTGGCATTTTAATTCTTGCGGTAAGGAATTTGCCGCTCAAACTTATACTTTGATAAAATAAACATTTTAAAATGTGTGTTTGGATGGAAAAGTTCAGCTTCGAGGCGTGCGCCGACTAAAAAATCAAGAGTTTACTATAGTAAATGATTGATTTTTTAGGCAAGCGCAACGAAGAAAATGAGCTTTTCGGACAAACACAAGTAGTTAAAAATTGTTTATAAATAACCGCTGGAAGTCCCGTCCAGCTTGCTTTTTAATTGTTTTCAACATAACTTAGGAATTAGCTCCAAAACCTTTAAATTTATTCCACTAGTTTAAAACCCTCATGTTCTTAATATTTGATACCGAAACCACCGGTTTACCCCGAAATTATAACGCCCCCTTAACTGATTTTGAAAATTGGCCACGCATGGTTCAAATTGCCTGGCAATTGCACGACGATAGTGGTGCGCTTTTGCACCACAGTTCGATCATTATCAAGCCTGAGGGCTATTCTATTCCGTTTAACGCGGTACAAATTCACGGTATCACCAATGAAAGAGCAAATGAAGAAGGACAAGATCTAAAAACCATTCTCCACGAATTTGCGGAGGTGATCAATAAAACAACGTATCTCTGCGGTCACAACATTGAGTTTGATATTAACATCATTGGTGCAGAGTTCCTTCGTTGTGGATTGCCAAATATTTTTGAGGGAAAGCAGATCATTGATACCAAAAATGATGAGACCACGAATTTTTGCGCTATCCCTGGCGGAAAAGGAGGCAAATTCAAATGGCCAACTTTGACGGAGCTCTACTCAAAATTATTCAATGATAAATTTGCCGAAGCGCACAACGCCGCATTTGACGTGGCGGCAACGGCGAGAGTGTTTTTTGAGATCATTAAGCGTAAGATCATTAGCGTGCGTGAAATTGCCGGCCAAAAACTGGATGTACTCAACTACATCGCGCCTGATCTTACAGAACTTTCTAAACTAGAACAAAAGTGGAAAGAGAAGAGATCCACCGGTAGTAAACAGGAAACGACGAGCACCTCTACAACCGAAACATACACTGGAAATTTCACACACTTACACAACCATTCCCAGTTCTCGGTTTTGCAAGCGGTGAGTGATATTGGCGATCTTGTGAAGAAAGCCGCAGAATACAACATGCCTGCGCTTGCGTTAAGCGATCACGGGAATATGTATGGAACATTTTTGTTTTGGCAAACGGTTGATAAACAAAATAAATCCATCAAAGCGCATAACGAAGCAATTGATAAAGGAGAAAAAACAGGCGCTAAGAAAAACGAGATCAAATGTTTGATCGGTTGCGAGCTTTATGTGAACAAAGATCACAAAGACAGGACAAAACAAGATAACGGTTACGCCATTCCTTTCTTAGCTAAAAGCAAAAAAGGCTATGAGAATCTTTCTAAACTAAGTTCCATTGGATTTACCGAAGGAATGTATTACGTCCCGCGTATAGACAAGAACGTTTTACTTCAATATAAAACAGATCTCATTTGCTTTACCGGTTCTTTACAGGGAGAAATTCCTTCATTGATATTGAATGTTGGTGAAGAACAAGCCGAAGACGCATTTGTTTGGTATAAAGAACAATTTGGAGAGGATTTTTATGTCGAACTGAACCGGCACAATCTTCCTGATGAAGATCACGTGAATGAAGTTCTATTGCGTTTTGCGAAAAAATATAATGTAAAATACTTCGCAGCGAACAATAACTATTATCTCGACAAAAAGAGCGCTTACTCACGCGATATATTGATCAGCGTAAAAGAGGGTTTGAATTTCAGCAATGATGCTGAATTAAAAGAACTAAAAGGAAATTCACGTGTAGGAAGACTATTTTTTCCGAACGATGAATTCTATTTCAAATCTCCGCAAGAAATGGCAAAAGCTTTTGCTGATCTTCCGGAAGCTTTGGAATGCACCAATGAAATTGTTTCAAAAATTGAGTCCTTTAAACTTGGGCGCGATGTATTGCTACCGAAGTTTAAAATTCCGGTAGAGTTTCTCGATCCGCGCGATAACGATCCAAATGATGAAGGAAAAGGAAATCGTGGAGAGAACGCGTATTTGAAACACCTCACTTACGAAGGCGCGAAGAAAAAATATCCTAACATGAGTCCTGAAATCAAGGAACGTTTGGATTTTGAATTGAGCGTTATGGAACGTATGGGTTTCCCCGGGTACTTCTTGATCGTTTCTGATTTTACAACGAAAGCGCGCGAGATGAATGTGAGTGTTGGTCCTGGCCGTGGAAGCGCGGCAGGTTCAGCGGTGGCGTATTGCCTAGGAATAACAAACGTGGATCCTATCAAGTACGATCTCCTCTTTGAGCGTTTCCTGAATCCCGATCGTATCAGCATGCCCGATATAGATATTGACTTTGATGATGAAGGGCGCGATAAGGTAATTGATTATGTGATCAACAAATATGGGTTCAATCAAGTAGCACAGATCATTACTTATGGCACCATGGGTGGAAAAAGTGCGATTCGTGATACAGCACGCGTATTGAACTTACCATTGCAGCAAGCTGATGTGCTTGCAAAATCTTTTCCTGAAAGTTTAGAGGCGGATCTTAAATCACTTTTAAAACCAGGAGGAATTGACGAAAAATATTTAGAGAAGATCAAAGATCGCCGTGAGGTGGTTGACCAATCTTATCAATTCAGAAAATTATCGGAAGGAAATACAGCGGAAGCCGCCATCTTAAAACAAGCTTACGAATTGGAAGGCTGTGTGCGTAACACAGGCGTTCACGCATGCGGTGTGATCATTACACCGGATGAGTTGACAAAATTTGTTCCTGTTACAAAAGCGAAAGACAGCAACATGTTGCTCACGCAATTTGACAACTCGGTTGCGGAGAGTGCCGGACTTCTGAAAATGGACTTCCTGGGTTTAAGAACGCTTACCATCATTAAAGATGCTTTGAAGTTCATTAAACTTGGACACAACATTGATATCGACATTGACGCGATAGATCTGAACGATCAACTTTCTTTAGAATTATTTCAACGCGGCGAAACAAACGGGATCTTCCAATTTGAAAGTCCCGGAATGCAAAAGCACTTGAAGGATCTTAAACCCGATAGCTTCAATGATCTTATCGCCATGAACGCGCTTTATCGTCCGGGTCCTTTAGCCTACATCCCAAATTACATTGCGCGTAAACACGGGCGCGAAAAGATCACCTATGACCTGGGTGGAATGGATGAGTTCTTAAAGGAAACTTACGGAATTACAGTTTACCAAGAGCAGGTAATGCGCTTGTCTCAAAAGCTAGCGAATTTCACCAAAGGTGACGCGGATACGTTGCGTAAGGCCATGGGTAAAAAACAAAAAGATGTTCTTGATAAAATGAAGAACAAATTTTTGGATGGTTGCAAAGCAAATGGTCATGACACAACAGTTGCAGAAAAAGTTTGGAAAGATTGGGAAGCATTTGCAAGTTACGCCTTCAATAAGTCGCACTCTACCTGTTATGCCTATTTAGCGCAACAAACTGCGTATTTGAAAGCGCACTACCCGAGTGAATTCATGGCATCGGTTTTGAATCACTCGGGTTCCATTGATAAGATCACCTTCTTTATGGAAGAGTGCAAGCGCATGGGAATTAAAGTACTTGGTCCCGATGTAAATGAAGGTTACGGCAAATTTAGCGTTATGCCTAATGGCGATATCCGTTTTGGCATGGCTAGTATCAAAGGTGTTGGTGAAAATGTGATCACTGCCTTGGTAAAAGAGCGCGATACAAACGGAAAGTTCGCAAGCATCTTCGACCTTGCGCAACGTTTAGATAGCAAAGCTGTAAATAAAAAATCAATTGAGAACTTAGCTTTAGCAGGGGCCTTTGACAATTTTGAAGGTGTTCATCGCGCGATGTTCTTTAAAGAGGAGAATGCTCCGGGATTTTCTCTTACTGAATTAATGATCAAGTATTGCAATCAAACCAATGTAGGGAGCGACACCTCGCAAGCTTCCTTGTTTGGTGGCGAAGAAGAGATCCAGATCACAGAGCCGCAACTGCCTAATGTGGAGCCTTGGAATGTTCTTACAAAATTGAGCAAAGAGAAAGAAGTCGTAGGTTTCTTTATCTCCGGTCACCCGCTTGATCCATACCAATTGATATTAAAACACCACTGCAATGCAAATTGTTCTCAATTGAAAAACGGTTTAGAGCCCTTCAAGAACAAAGAAGTTACCTTCGGTGGAATCGTCACAAATTTCGAACATCGCACCAGCAAAACCGGAAACGCGTTTGGAAAGATCATTCTGGAAGACTACAATGGAACAATGGAAGTGATGCTGTTCTCAAAGGATTACGTGGAATACAACAAATTCATGGTGCCGAATTTATTTGTTTTCGTGAAGGCGCGCGTACAAGAACGCTATAATCAACCCGGAAGTTTAGAATTAAAGATCCAAAAGATGGAGCTGCTTGAGAACGTTAAAGAGAACGCGTTCAGCACTATTAAACTTAAAGTTGGTCTTGAAGCCATTACTAACGAATTTATCGCGCATTTGGAACAGGTATTGAATAGTTCCCAAGGAAAATGTAGCGTGGAGTTCTACGTTGAAGATAAAAAAGACAACATGAATGTGAAGCTATTCAGTAAAAAGAATAAAGTTGCTGTTACAAACGAACTCATGATCGAACTCAACAAGATCACTGATTTAGAATACGAATTAAATTAAAGCCTTATATGCGTAAGATCCTTCTTAGTTTATTTTTCTTTGTTTCATGCTTGTCCTTTGCACAAAAGAAAGAACAATTGTCAAATGATACCATCAAGTTCATTTCCGACCTGAATATCTATTTTATTGATAATAGCGGCAGTCGTTTTGAGGCGGAAGGCTATTTGAAAGATTTCATCAGCAAGTGGAATGAGAATTATATTACCGGTTACTGGAAAGAGATGATCATCAAAACCTCCAATGCGATGGCCAACAAACGCCTGAAACCAAACCCCTTCTTCCTGAGCTATTTCAATGTTATTTATAATTTTTTAGAAAGCAAACAGCCCCTTGATAATTTTGAGAAGTATCAATCGTGCTTGGAAAAAACATTTAAGAGTAAAGTGAATAAGAACATCCAGGATTTTTTGACCATGGGCGAGAACGCTTTCAAAGACAATATTCTTTATAAATCTCCTTCTTATATCTATTACAGTTTTGAGCCAAATTACACATTCGAATATGATTCAGTTGCTAAAGTTGTGTTCAAAGACATTACGCTAATTGGTTTAAATCCGCGTGGTGATAGTATAGCCATCGAAAATACCAGCGGTGTGTATTATCCTAATATTGGAAAATTCTTTTGCAAAGGTGGTAAAGTAAGCTGGACACGCTGCGGATTAGACGCAGGTGTTTACGCTACAGTAAAACGTTATGAGATCGATTGTAAAGCCGGAAATTACTATAGTGATTCCGCAACATTCATAGGAAAACAATTCTTTGAAAAACCACAATTAGGAAAATTGATCGACCGTATCATTACCGAGAGCGGCGACATGACCTATCCTCGCTTCGATTCCTATAGCAAACGTTTAGTGGTGAAGAATATTTATCCTGATGTTGATTACGATGGTGGATTTGGAATGCGCGGAGGAAAATTTGTTGGATCGGGAACAGCAGCAAATCCGGCGAAAATTATCTTCCGTCGTAATGGCGCAAAATTCCTGGAAGTGAGCTCGCGTTCATTTGGAATGAGTAAGGACAAGATCGTGGCTAATCCGGCACACATCAAATTCATTCTCGACAAAGATTCCATCACGCATCCGGGATTGAGTGTTACCTATCAAGTTGAAAAACGTCGCGTGACCATGTTACGTTTGGATGATGGTTTGCAAAAAACACCATTTGCGAACACGTTTCACCAATTGGATATGTACTTTGAACAATTGACCTGGGACATAGATGAACCCATGATCAATTTCAATTTCCTTCCCATTAATTTCCAGGGTGAGGCGTTCTTCGAATCCGCTAACTTTTTCACCAAAGCACGATATGATCAAATTCGTGGTAACGATCAGATCAGTATTCTTCCAAAGATCCTTGAGTATTGTGACCTGATCAAAGATTCTTCCTTCACTGTTGTTGATCTCGCAAAACACATCAAGTATTTGGCAGTTGATCTTCGCCCTATTATGTACAAGGTGGCTATTTTTGGTTTGGTGGATTACAATCCGGAAACAGACGTTGTAAAATTAAAACCGCGCCTACGTGATTATGTTGCTTACAACAAACACAAAAAAGATTTCGACATCATTACTTTCCATTCTGTAAATCCAGGTAAGGACAACGCGATCCTTAATTTGGTGAACAACAATTACGACCTGAAAATAACCGGAGTTAAATCCATATTATTGAGCGACACGCAGAAAGTATTCGTGTTTCCGAAAAATGGGGAGATAAACTTGAAAAAGAACAGGAATTTTGAATTCAGCGGAATGACCGCTTCCGGCAAACTTGAATTCTACGGTAAAGATTTCTTATTTGATTATGAGAAATTCAAGATCAAGATGAATACCATCGACTCCATCCGGATCTTCGTTGTGGCCAATGAACCTGATATCAATGGAAATTATCCTTACAAACGTGTAAAAACAGTTATTGAGAACGGTAATGGAGAATTGCGTATTGATGGTCCGCGAAACAAAAGTGGTTGGGGAAGAGCGCCAACGTTCCCTCAGTTCCAAAGTTTCAAAGAGAGCTATACATATTATGACAAACGTTCTACATTTAAAAGCGTTTATGAACGGGAGAATTTCTATTTCAAATTGGATCCTTTCACGCTCGACAGCTTGGATGACTTCCGAAATGAGAGTTTGAAGTTTGACGGATTATTTTCTTCGGCGAGCATCTTTCCTAACTTTAGGGAAACTCTAACGCTTCAAAAAGACTATTCCCTGGGTTTCATTCGAAAAACGCCTGAAGGTGGTATGAGTATGTATGGAGGAAAAGCGAATTACGATGCCGAGATCCGTTTAAGTGATAAAGGTTTGAGGGGAACTGGTGATCTTAAATTCGGACCTTCCGTCTCGCACTCCAGTGATTTTATGTTCTTCCCCGACTCCACCAATGCCGTCGCCCAAACATTTGACATCAAAGAGCAGGATAATCCGGCCGAGTTCCCTGTATCGCATGGAGATTCGGCTTATATACACTACAAGCCTTACAAAGGCATATTGCAAGCGCACAGTCAACGCACACCATTTGTGAGTTACAAAGAGGGCGCGAAATTCACAGGACGTTATGATCTCACTACTAAAGCGCTTACAGGAAATGGTCGCGTTGATTTTGATAAAGCTGATCTTATTTCCGGAAACATTTTATTCATCAAACGGAAATTCTTTGCCGATACGGCCGACTTCCACTTAAAGGCTACGGGCGAGGAGGGCTTCACGTTCAGCACCGTGAACGTAAACTCTACCATAGACTTCGACAAGCGCGAAGGTTTATTCGTAACCAATGGTGAAGGCTCTTATGTACAGTTCAACAAAAATCAATACATCGCTTACATGGATCGTTTTAAATGGTTCATGGATAATGAGGACATTGAGTTAGGTGATGATCAGAAAAAACTAGATGCAGATGTGGAGAATGCCCTCGATCTGGACGGACCCAAATTCATAAGTACGCATCCCAAACAGGATTCGCTCTTCTTCTTTGCCCCTTCCGCAAAATACAATACGCGGAAGTACATCATCAATTGTAAGAACGTTCCGTTCATCAACGTAGCAGACGCGCGTATCTACCCTGACAACGGAGAGGTAACCATTTTCAAGAACGCTGTGATGGATACTTTAGAAAAAGCGAAGATCATGGCTAATACTGTTACAAAATATCACACCATTAGGAATGTAACGGCCAATATTTTCAGTAAAAAGAATTACCTGGCCAATGGTGATTATCAATACCTTGATGAGAACGACAATGCATTTAACATCAAGTTCGATAAGATCACGCCGGATACTACGTTCCAAACAGTAGCCACCGGTAAGATCACTGAAAAAGACAAATTCAAATTCAACGATTACTTTAGTTTTGCCGGAAATGTGCGGTTAGAAGCAAGTAATCAATATTTATTCTTCGACGGTGGTACACAAATTGTACACGGTTGTAAAAAGATCCGTAAAGCCTATTTGAAATTCAATGGAGAGATCAATCCTAAAGATATTCTCATTCCAATTCCTAAGAACGCTGTTGACATGAACGGAAAACCGGTAGTGAACGCTATCATGTATTCGTTAGACACAACGGCTGTTTATTCGGGCTTCCTTTCATTGCGTAATGGTAGAAGTGATAAAGAAATTGTTTCGGCGGATGGGTTCTTAACTTATGAGGTTGATGCTAAAGAATATCGCATCTCCAACAAAGAAAAATTAGTGGAGCAAAGTTTGCCTGGAAATTATTTGAGCTTGAATACCGAGAATTGCACGGTTCGAGGTGAAGGTAAATTTGAATTAGGTACGGAATTGGGACAAGTAGAATTAAAAGCGGTTGGTAACGCGAATCATTATATAAATGATTCTATCGACATTAACTTAATGATGACCGTTAATTTCTTTTTTGATAGCAAGCCCCTCAAATCTATGGCAAAAGATCTTCAGATCTACGCCAACAGTGCTCCGGCCACCGATTTCGGATCAGAGTTCTTCACAAAAGGTTTGGCTGAGTTTGTTGGAAAAGATAAAGCCGATAACTTGATCACAGAGTTAAATTTAGATGGAAGTATCCGTCGTTTCCCTGACGAATTAGAAAAAACGTTCTTCTTCAACAAGGTAAATATGACCTATAAGGCAAGCGAAAAAGGAGGAAATGGTTACTTCATCTCTTCAGGTCCGATCGGTTTGGGAAATATCCTGAAGAACGAGATCAATCGTGAATTTGAAGGAATTATACGGGTAGACAAAACCAAGAACAGAAAAGACAGGATCTATATTTACCTAAAACCGGATCCGAATACCTGGTATTATTTTGAATATGTGAACGGAACCATGAAAGTGATCAGTTCTAATAAAGAATTCAATGAATCCATTAAGGAAATGAAACCTAAGAACAGGAAACAAAATGTGGAGAAAGGTCCTTCGTTCCAGTTTACCATTGGAAGTCAACAAGCCATGGAAAAATTTGTGAGGGATAATAAAGCAAGAGAAGAAGACGATTCAAAAGATAATAACGATGAGAATTGATCGGTTTGAAGCCTGTTCTTTATCAAATAATTGTTAATTTTACCGCCAATGAATAAAACGAAAAAGACGGTAAAGACCACTCCTTCAAAAACGCGATCGGCTTACGACACATTTGGGGATTGGGCAGCGAAGAATGATAAAAAATTATTCTACGGATCACTTTTACTTACTCTGGTACTTTCATTCATTTCATTTAACGCGCGCATTAGTGAAGCGCATGACGACGCTTTGTATCTTGAAGGTGGGTGGCGTTATGTGAATGAGTTCCCGACTTATTTTTATACACAAAACGCGCCGCTCTATCCGATGTTCCTTGGAGCACTCATCAAGATCTTTGGATTCAAACTTCTATTGTTCAAATTATTCAATGTTGTTTTCAATGTATTGGGCGTTGCATTGTTCTATAAAGCTTTAAGCAAAAAGGTTCCCGCGGTAGTGTTCTTCCCTGCGCTTATTTTCCAGGCAGCCAATCATTTGATCATTTACTATTCGAGCATGACCTTTACCGAAGCGTTCTATTTCTTCTTTCAAGGGATGTTCTTTTATGTGGCGGTAAAAGTTGTGGAATTAGTAGAGAAAGATAATGTTCAGATAAAAGTACAACTTAAATGGTGGCTGGGATTAGGAGCAACCATGCTATTGATGAGCACTGTAAAAAGCTCTGCCATTGTTGTTATTCCCGCGGTACTACTTTATTTCGCACTGCAAAAGAACTACAAAGCGCTTGGCGTGTCATTGGGCGCATATCTTTTATTTAAACTACCTTTCGATCTTATAATTAAAATGATCTGGCATCCACCAAATCAATTTCAAAATCAATCGAAGATCCTCTTACAAAAAGACCCTTACAATGCTTCCTTAGGACAAGAAGATGGCGCGGGCTTTGTAGGACGTTTTATTGATAATTGTAATCTTTACTTAGGAAAACGGTTTTATCAATTAGTGGGTTGGAGAGATGAGAATTTTGTAACTGAAAAAACATTAATGGCCGAATATGGTTTTTCTACTTTCCTTACTATTACAATTGCTGTAGTAGGATTTTGGTTACTATGGAAGCAAAAGAACAAAGTACTTATTCTATTCACACTTTTCTCAGTTGCCCAAGCCGCCTTATCTTTTATTATTCTTCAGGTTCGTTGGGATCAAGCGCGTATCATTTTAGTGGCCATGCCAATTTTATTGATCGTAATGCTTTATGCTTTTTATCATTTTACTAAGAACTCAGGTCTTGGTCGCACCTTCTACTTCGTGCTCATGATCGTTCTTTCAGGCTCCATTGTTCTTTCTTCTTTAAACAGAGGATTGAAAAATATTCCTATCGTGCAGAAGAATTTAAAAGGCGATAAATACTTTGGATACACACCAGATTGGCAAAACTTTTTGAAATGCAGCGAGTGGTGTGCGGATAGTTTGCCGGCAACGGCGTTTGTGGCTAGCCGTAAAGCACCAATGAGTTTTGTGTATGGGAAAGGCAAGAAATTCTTCCCGATCTATAGCGTGATCAAAAAAGACACAGCTACTGATCAATCAAATCCAGATAGCGCCTTAGCGTATTTCCGCGCTAATAAAGTAACACATGTGATGCTGGGAAGTTTGAGGATCAATCCTAATTTCCCTGAAGCGGGTGTGATCAATACGGTGCACAATATTTTGGCTCCTATAGCAAATAAATATCCAACAAAATTGCGACCTATCCACGTTCAAGGCGAAACCGAGGTTACTGAAGTTTACGAGATCATTTATTAATACTTAAGGAATGGCAGATCTTAAAGTAAAACTTGGTAATTTTCTCTTCAAGAATCTATTTGTAGTGTACAAACCCATGTACAATGCTTTTAAGACCAAGCAGGACGCTTTTGAGATCGAGCTTCTAAAGAAATACATTAAACCTGGAAATACCATCATTGATATTGGCTCTAACATTGGTTTCTACGCACTTATTTTATCCGAACTCGCAGGAGAAAAAGGACGCGTGCATTGTTTTGAGCCCGACGCTACAAACTTTAAACATCTTCAAAAAGCAGCGGGGCATTTAAAAAACATAACGCTTAATCACAAAGCGATCGGTCCGAATACCGAAAAATTAAAAATATACACGTCAAAAGAATTGAATGTTGATCATCGTACGTATAAACCGGAAGAATACGACGAAGTGATCGAAATTGATGCGGTAAATTTGGATGAATATCTAACGAAAGTTCCTGGAAAAGTTGACTTTATTAAAATGGATATTCAGGGATTTGAAATGCAAGCCATAAAAGGAATGCAAAAAACACTGACTGAAAACAAAGACATTAAATTGATCTCTGAATTTTGGCCATATGGTTTAAATAAAGCTAACTCTTCTTCGTTGGAATATTTCAATCATTTAGTGTCGTTACAATTCACCTGTTATCTTTTCGAGAATAACTCTCTGGTAAAAATGGATGAGAAAAAAGTTCTTGAACTTGAAAAATATAAGGACGACAAATCGCATTACTATAATATTTTAGCAACTCGCGGTAATGTTTAAAAAGTATGTGATAGAATATGACCTTGATGATCCGAAAGCAACTTTGGCTCACAGGGATATTATATTACAAAAACCTTTCTTAAAACAATTGTATAAAGATTGGTACGCCATTTTTGTTGAGCATTTCAACAAGAATAAGAACGGAAAACATTTGGAAATTGGATCAGGTGGAGGCTTTTTAAAGGACGTATTTCCAAAGGTGATCACAAGCGATATTTTGGATCTCCCAAATGTTGATCAGGTTTTTAGCGCCGAAAAAATACCCTTTAAAGACGGAGAATTGAATAGCATTGTGATGTTGAATGTATTTCATCACATTCCAAAACCGTATTTATTTCTTCAGGAAGCGCAACGCACTTTGGAAAAAGGCGGAAAAGTGATCATGATAGAACCGGCCAATAGTGCACTGGGAAGATTTATTTACAAACGATTTCATCATGAACCTTTTGACGAGAATGGCGGACGCGAAATTGAACCGGGAAATCCATTATCAAACAGTAATCAGGCATTGCCTTATATTTATTTTGAAAGAGATCTTGAACAATTCAAAAAGGACTACCCTCATTTAAAGATCAACTACGTTAGCTATCATTCACCCTTCTCTTATGTGATCAGCGGAGGCGTTTCGCGTAGCGCTATGCTTCCATTCTTTATGTATCACGTTGTAAAAGGCTTTGAGTTTCTTTTAAGTCCTTTATCAAGACAATTAGGGCTATTCTGTACCGTTGAATTGGAAAAAATAGCCTAATTCTCTTAGAAAATCGGGATTTCATTATCCCTTATTTTTTAGTATTTTTAGCCTCCTTTACCCATGAACACTCATAGCGAATATTTCAATAAGATCGCCAAAAAACGCTCAAAACGCGTGGCGAGTCATTATTATTGGAAAGAGATCACTGATTACGTGGGGTATTATGCCCACGAAGACAGTTCTGTATTAGAAGTTGGGTGCGGAAGCGGCGATCTTTTAGCAAGCATTCCGGGATCGAAAAAAACAGGAATAGATATCAGCGAAGAATATATTACCTGGGCAAAAGAAAAACACAGCGGTAAAGGAATAAATTTTGTAACCATGGATGCCAACAACATCCAGTTGAATGAAACTTATGATCTGATCGTGCTAAGTAATTTGATCGGATTTATTGACGATATTCAACACGTATTTGAACAAGTAAAAAAATGTTGTCATCCTAATACAAAAATCATTGTTCAATACTATAACTCGTTTTGGGAGCCTATTATCAAATTTGCAGAGTTGCTGGGGTTAAAACAACGTACACCTTGGCAAAACTGGTTAAGTACGCGCGACATCAATAATCTTTTATTTATTTCGGGGTTTGATGTATATCGCAATACCAAGCGCTTGATCTTTCCTGTTTGGATCCCTATTCTATCATTCATTTTCAATAAATACCTTGCAAAGTTCCCCTTCTTCCGTTTCTTTAGTTTAAATATCTACAGTTTCGCGAAACCGCTTCCGGAAATCGATCCTGCAAAATTTGAGAAGAAATATTCTACCACCGTTGTTATTCCGGCCCGTAATGAAAGTGGAAATATCGAGAACGCCATTTTACGTTTACCGAAATTTGGCAAACATGTCGAAATAATTTTTATTGAAGGAAACAGTACCGACGACACCTGGGCAAAGATACAGGAGATCCAAAAAAAATACGCAGGAACCCACGATATTAAAATTGGTCAGCAAAAGGGGAAAGGAAAAGCGGATGCAGTGCGCGAAGGATACAAAATTGCAACAGGAGACATTTTAATGATCCTGGATGCAGACTTAACTGTTCCGCCTGAAGATATTCCTAAATTCTACGACGCGATAGCAAGCGGTAAAGGTGATTTCATTAATGGGACGCGTTTGGTTTATCCAATGGACAAAGAAGCGATGCGCTTTTTGAATTACCTGGGAAACCATTTCTTTAGTTGGGCCTTTACCTGGTTATTAGAACAACGTTTTAAAGATACTTTGTGCGGAACGAAGGTCATGTTCAGAACAGATTATATTAAACTCACCAAGAATAGAAAATACTTTGGGGAATTTGATCCTTTTGGCGATTTTGATCTTTTATTTGGCGCACACAAACTCAATTTGAAAATTGTTGAAGTTCCTATTCGTTACCGAGAAAGAACATACGGCGAAACAAATATTTCTCGCTTTAAGCATGGATTAATTCTCCTACGTATGTGCGCGTTTGCATCTAGAAAGTGTAAATTTATTTGATTTTTTTTGCCACAGGGGCACAATGTCGCGGAGTTTCACGGAGAATACTCCCTGTACCTCTGATTATTTGCGTCTCAGTAGCAAAAAAACTACACCTTGATCTTCTCACCCAAATATTTTGGTTTGGTATCCAAAATATAAACATCCAAAAAGCATTTCACCTTCGCGAAAAACTCACGCGTTTTTACTTTCAAAGTATTTTGATAGATCACATTGCTCGCATTATATCCGTAAGCGATGATCCCATTCTCTCTTCCAATAAAAACTGCGCGTTCGTTATGAAAACGCTGCGAAACTACCATTACGGTATCCAGTCCAAAAACCTCCTTTGCTCTGATCATACTATCGAAGGTTCTTAAACCTGCATAGTCCAAAACAATTACCGAATCAGGAACACCCATTCCCATCAAAGCTTTACGCATTTCTTTTGGTTCGTTGTAGTAATTTTTGCTATTGTCTCCGCTCAAGATCATCTTTTGGATCTTTCCATAGTAATAAAGATCATACGCCGCTTCAATGCGGTTGGTAAAATACATATTCTCATCTCCATTAGTTCGCTTATTAGATGTTCCTAAAACTAAGGCAACGCGCGTTTTGGGCAGAATATTAATGTTGTTATAAAGAAAAGGCTCTGTTTTTGTTTCAATATGCTTGTTACAGAACAAAATAAAAAACGTGAGCACTATAAAGAACCACATCACACTTTTACGGGTAATTTTCTCGCGAATTTTTGCAAACAGTTTCTTCATTTACAAAAAATACATGTCGGCACAGGCAAAAATACAGAAGGTAACACTCGCGATCCCATTCACAGTACCAAACGCCAGATTAACTCTACTAAGATCATTTGGCTTTACGATGCTGTGTTGGTAAAATAATAATCCAATAAAAATAGCGGCTCCGATTCCAAACAACCAATGAAATCCACCAAAATAAAAACAAGCCATAACTACTAAAGCGGCCACCGCATGCAATATTTCAGATAAACGCAATGCGTTTTTGGTTCCTAATAAAACAGGTATAGATTTTAAACCTTGTCCTCTATCAAAATCTTCGTCTTGCAAAGCAAACATGATATCAAAACCTCCCACCCATAAAAAAACCAAAACGCTAAATAAAATTGGCGCTAAAGCAAATTGCGCGGTGAGCGATAAATAAGCGCCTATCGGAGCTAAACTTAATCCTAGTCCCAAAATCAAATGACACAAAGGTGTAAAACGTTTGGTGTAACTGTAACCCAATATCACGAGCAGCGCAATCGGGCTCAAATACAAACAAATTGAATTAATAAAATAGGTGCAAATCACAAAGGCCGCGCTACAAACGATCACAAAAACTAAAGCTGCGTTGGCGCTAATAATTCCGGCTGGAATTTCGCGAATAGCAGTACGGGGATTCTTCGCATCAAAACGACGGTCGATAAAACGGTTAAAACCCATGGCTGCACTGCGTGCGAATACCATACATAAAACCACCATAATTAGTTTTTGAACCGAAAAAGTAGCTTGTCCGCTATGAATAGCCAGAAAAAATCCAATAAAAGCAAAAGGTAATGCAAATACAGTGTGACTGAACTTAATGAGCGAGAGGTACTGACTTATCTTTTGGATCATTTCCAATACAAATTTAGGGCAAAAAAGGATAAGAAATATGGTAAAAAAGCCTTTATATTTTGTTAACAGAAAATGTCTCTTTTTTAAGGGTAAATACTTAATTTGGCGCTTTAAATTTTTAATATGTCAGCAAATACCGCAGCCAATAAAGGCCCTATCTCAAAGTTCATCGAACATCATTACAAACACTTTAACGCCGCAGCCCTTGTGGATGCAGCCAAAGGATATGAAACGCATTTAACCGAAGGTGGGAAAATGATGGTAACCCTTGCCGGTGCTATGAGTACTGCTGAGCTTGGGAAATCTTTAGCTGAAATGATCCGCAAAGGAAAAGTGGATATAATTTCATGTACTGGCGCCAATTTGGAAGAAGATATCATGAATTTGGTGGCGCATTCACATTACAAACGCGTTCCAAATTACCGCGATCTTTCGCCGCAAGATGAGTGGGATCTTTTAGAAAATCATTATAACCGTGTTACAGACACATGTATTCCTGAAGAGGAAGCCTTCCGTCGTTTGCAAAAACACATTCACAAAGTGTGGAGCGATGCCGATAAAAAAGGTGAGCGTTATTTTCCGCATGAATACATGTACAAAATTTTGAACAATGGAGAACTGAAACAATATTACGAGATCGATCCAAAAGACAGTTGGATGTTGGCTGCAGCAGAAAAGAATTTGCCAATTGTTGTTCCAGGTTGGGAAGATAGCACCATGGGAAATATCTTTGCTTCTTATGTGATCAAAGGCGAAATCAAAGCAAGTACCATGAAAAGTGGAATTGAATACATGGCTTGGCTGGCTGATTGGTATACAAAAAACTGCCAGGGTAAAGGCGTGGGATTTTTCCAAATTGGTGGAGGAATTGCGGGTGATTTTCCTATTTGTGTTGTTCCAATGTTATACCAAGATATGGAAATGCACGATGTTCCGTTTTGGAGTTATTTCTGTCAGATCTCTGATTCAACAACCTCTTATGGTTCTTATTCAGGAGCTGTTCCAAACGAAAAAATTACCTGGGGGAAACTCGATATTACAACTCCAAAATTCATTGTAGAAAGTGATGCAACCATTGTTGCACCATTAATTTTCTCTTGGATATTAGGTTGGTAATTATTGTTTCACCATTTCAACCCTGCGATTGAGTTTTTTTCCTGCTTCTGAATTATTATTTGCAATTGGTGATAGTGGACCAACGCCCCTTCCGATCAATTGCGAGCCAGATACTTTGTAATTTGTTGTCAGCATTGTTACAACCGCATTCGCTCTGTCTTCAGAAAGCTTCATGTTATCGGCAAGTGCACCTGCGTTGTCGGTATGACCAACAATAAACACCTTTAATGTTTTATCGCTATTTAGCAATTTCGACATTTCTTCAATTGTTTTCGCCGACTCTTGTTTAATAGTGGATTTTCCAGTTTCAAATTGAATATACAACACAACTTTCCCGGTGCTTTTTATTTCTCCACCCAAACTTGTTGCCGTGATCACTTGATCCATTTCGGCGATCTCAACGATCGTTAAATAAAAGTGTCCCGTTTCTTCAGGTGTTCCGTCACCAACATATCCGGCCACGTCCATCCAAACTTCCGAACCGTCAGGGCGTTTTATCATGGCAACACCTCTTCCACCTGCATCATTGATAACTTTAGCGCCTTGCTTTTTCATGGCTTCTAAATAGTTCTTTCTCACAAATGTTTCGCTCACTCCTTTAGCCCCTTCCTTAATAAAATACTGTAATATGGTTTTCTTTCCTTCGATTGTTTTCTCTCCGGTAGGCGTTATAACAGTATGGCTCGAAAAATCATTTTTTTCACAATCCCCTATAAAATATCCGGGTATCCTACTAGGGATCATTTCATGGTCCTTACAACCATCTTTATCATTTTGCGAATAACTTAACACAACCAGTATTAAGCTCAGGAACAGCATTACTTTTTTCATATCCTAATTTAAATTAATATCCGTATTTCTCTTTCCACAGCGAACGCAAGTACTTTCTTTGCTCCTCTTCCCGCGCATTTTTACCTGGATCATACAATTGAGTTCCTTTGATCTGATCAGGTAAAAACTCAAGGTCCACAAAGTTCCCATCGTAACTATGCGCGTATTCGTAATCCTTGCCGTAATTCATTTCTTTCATCAATTTTGTTGGGGCGTTACGCAAATGCAGAGGAATGGGAAGATCACCTGTTTTGTCCACAAGATCCATTGCAGTACCGATGCCCATATAACTCGAATTGCTTTTTGCGGATGTTGCTAAGTAAACCACACACTGACCCAAAATAATTCTCGCTTCAGGCATTCCAATAATATTGATGGCGTCAAAGCAGGTTTTTGCCATTAGTAAAGCGTTTGGATTCGCATTCCCAATATCTTCGCTTGCTAAGATGATCATTCGTCGGGCAATGAAAGAAATATCTTCTCCTCCTTTCAACATTCTGGCTAAATAATAAAGAGCGGCATTAGGATCACTCCCCCGCATGGATTTTATGAAGGCAGAAATAATATCATAGTGCTGTTCGCCGCTCTTATCATACAGTGCGAGATTCTGCTGAATGGTATGCATCACCAATTCATTGGTGATCACAATTAAACTTTGATCGGTGGCGTTGATCACAATTTCCAATGCGTTCAATAGTTTTCTTGCATCTCCCCCACTCACTCGTAATAAGGCTTCGGTTTCTTTCAGTTCAATTTTCTTAGCACGTAAAAAAGTATCTTCTGATATGGCATGTTGTAATATCCCCACAAGATCATTCTCACTTAAATGTTCCAAAACATAAATTTGAGAACGCGACAACAAAGCCGGAATCACTTCAAATGATGGATTTTCTGTTGTTGCGCCAATTAAGGTCACAACACCTTTTTCAACGGCCGACAATAAAGAATCCTGTTGGGATTTACTGAACCGATGGATCTCATCTATGAACAAAATCGGTTTTTCGGTATTGAAAATATTTTTATCGGATGCTTTTTCTATCACCTCACGCACATCTTTTACGCCGCTACTAATGGCGCTCAAACTGTAGAAAGGACGCTTCAATTCGTTTGCAATAATGAGCGCTAACGAGGTTTTTCCCACACCGGGAGGTCCCCAAAAAATGATCGATGGTAAAAGTTTATTCTTAATGGCGTTTCGTAAAGCAGTACCCTCTCCAATGATCTTTTTTTGCCCTACATACTCGCTTAAACTCTGTGGTCTAAGCCTTTCCGCCAATGGTTGCATGTTAATTATATTTAACTAAATACTCAGTTTCTTATTGTAAATATATTACTATATTAGCAAGTAGAAAACTAATTTGTATGATGAGTTTTAAAGCCCTCCCAAAATTTTGCCTCTGTATACTGTTGCTATCATTTACGTTTTCAGGCAAAAGTCAAACCAAGGAAAAAGATCCACTTGCCAAACGCGTATTCAATATGAGTTTGAACGAGGTGAAAGATGGAACTCCTCAAAAAAAATTATTGAAGGACGAAGTTGAATTTAAAGGCGGAAAGATCTTTAGTAGTTTGTTGAACGAAAAGTTCGGCTATAAATGGATCAAATACCGCGTTGAAAAAGATTCTATTTACACGGATTCAACCGATACTGAAGTTCGCTACATGCAAATTGAAGCAAGTGCAACGGATGAAAGCAATCAAACCGTAATGATCTCTCTAGTTCAATTAGAATGGGATCTGGATGGAACTTACAAGATCACTAAGAATGATAAACTAAAGAAATATTTTGAAGTAACTGGTCGCGAAAAAGGTGGAAAACCTAAGAAAGATAAGAATGCTTCCAAGGAGAAAATGCGCGTTGAAGGCGAAGAACCGCCTAGTAATGACAAGAAGTAGATCTGCAATTGACAATAAGTGTTAAATAGCCAAATTGCGAAAGCCAATTAACTTTGTGAATCGTAAATAGGAGTATGAATACACTAACAAAAAATTTAAAAATAGCTGTGACGATGGTCTCGGCTATTTTTTTTATGAATGCCTGTGGGCAAAATCAAACAGCTAGTAAAATGGAAACAAAAACTGATGCCAAAAAACCTTTGACCAATACCAGCAATATAGATACAGTGATATTGGGCGCAGGATGCTTTTGGTGCGTAGAAGCGGTTTTTCAACGCTTAGAAGGCGTTTTAACCGTGGAAAGCGGTTACAGCGGTGGAAACATCAAGAACCCAAGCTACCGCGAGGTTTGTATGGGAACAACAGGACATGCCGAAGTAGCTCGAATAACATTTGACAAAACAAAGATCAAATTTGATGAATTGCTGGAAGTATTTTGGAAAACGCACGATCCTACTACCCTGAATTACCAGGGAAATGACCATGGAACACAATACCGTTCGGCAATATTCTATTACACCGAAGAACAAAAAGAAATTGCTGAGAAGTATAAAAAAGAGATCAACGCGCAGGGCGCATATCCTAATCCAATAGTAACTGAAATTACTCCAGCAAAAGAATTTTATAAGGCAGAAGATTATCATCAGAACTATTACAACCAAAACGGACAAGAAGGCTATTGCCAATATGTGATACAGCCCAAGGTTGAGAAATTCGAGAAGATCTTTAAGAATAAGGTAAAACATTAAAAGAAAAGCCCTGATCTCTCAGGGCTTTTCAGTTTAGTTATTGCTTAAGGGCTTATGATCAGCTTTTCGAAGCCTGCCCCTTGTCCAGTTTCAATTTTTAGGAAATACATACCAGGCGTTAATCCATTTGTGGAAAATTCATTTTTATTGATTGGGGCGATACGCAGAGCACTTTGTCCGCTTGCATTCGTCAATTCCATACTTTTCAGTTCCGCAGGCGTATTGAAATAAATAGTTTCTCCTACACCAACCGGGTTAGGAAACACTCTAAATTGATCGTTCCTAAAATTATTGATCACGCCGGTTGAAACATTATACTTCAAAAGTACTTTTATAGCCTTTGTGGTATCTGAAGCATCCATGAATTTATAATGCACTTCAGAAGGGCCTGCAATTGAAGCTTCATAAAGATCAGCGTTAAATTGAAGTTTTTGTCCGGCTGCAACCACTGCACTAGCGCTATAAGTAGCAGGCGGAAAGTTTATCAAATTATAGCTGAACGGCGCCGTTGCAAGATCGCTCACTGAAATTGTATTTAAATATTGAGTAAATCGTTTAACAATAACGGTCTGAGAAAAAGCAGCAGTATTGCTCACCGAAAAATTATGTGTACTTGACGCATTACCGGCAACGGTGTGCAAATACGTGTAGTTATTTGTTACTACCGTATTTGAATTGTCAGCATCTAGTAACAGAAAATTTGGTGTTTGAGCACCAACCTTAAAAGAGAGCAGTATGAGAAAAAGTACATACCTCATTTTTCAAAAATATAAAAATCCTCCGGCTTACGAAGTCAATACCTGGCGTGAAATAACGATACGCTGTACCTCACTTGTACCTTCGTAGATCTGTGTGATCTTGGCATCGCGCATTAAACGCTCCACGTGATATTCTTTCACATATCCATAACCACCGTGCACTTGAACTGCCTCTGTAGTAACCCACATCGCAGTTTCACTCGCAAATACTTTAGCCATTGCACTTTCTTTATCGAAAGGCAAATGCTGGTCTTTTAACCAAGCCGCTCGGTAGATCAATAAACGAGCCGCTTCAATACGTGTGGCCATATCAGCCAATTTGAATTGAATAACTTGATGCTTACTAATTTCCTTTCCGAATGCTTTTCTTTCTTTAGAATATTGTAGCGCCAATTCGTAAGCGCCGCTTGCAATTCCCAATGCCTGTGAAGCGATACCGATACGTCCGCCACTCAACACTTTCATAGCAAACTTAAATCCGAATCCTTCTTCTCCAATACGATTTGCTTTTGGAACTTTTACATTCTCGAACATCAAGGAGTGCGTATCGCTGGCGCGAATACCCATTTTATTTTCTTTTGGTCCAACTACAAAACCCGGCATTCCTTTTTCGATGATCAAACAATTGATGCCCTTGTGTCCTGCTTCTTTGTTGGTTTGCACCATTACTAAATACACCGATGCGCTATTTCCGTTGGTGATCCAGTTCTTAGTTCCGTTCACTAAATAATGATCGCCTTTATCAATTCCTGTTGTGCGTTGCGATGTTGCATCACTTCCCGCCTCAGGCTCACTTAAACAAAATGCGCCAATGATCTCGCCTTTTGCTAATGGAACCAAATATTTTTGTTTTTGCTCTTCTGTACCAAACTGCTCAAGTCCCCAGCAAACTAAAGAGTTATTTACGCTCATAATTACGCTGCAACTTGCGTCAACCTTGCTGATCTCTTCCATAGCCAACACATAAGAAACGGCATCCATTCCGCCTCCACCGTATTTCGGATCAACCATCATACCTAAAAAGCCTAATTCGCCCATTTTCTTTACCTGTTCGGCAGGGAACTTTTGGTTGTCATCACGCTCAATAACGCCAGGTTTCAATTCATTCTGCGCAAACTCTCTTGCCGCTTTCTGGATCATCAAATGCTCTTCACTTAAATCAAAATGCATAGGTATTTATTTTAAAGTTTTTAGTAAATTTACTGAGGTACAAATATAAGAGCCGAAGCCTATTTTACAAGCATTTTTAAGGAATAATTAATTGACAAAAACTCGGCAAATACACACAGTGGCGGGACTTATGAGCGGCACATCGCTCGACGGTTTAGACATTGCCCTTTGCCGCTTCAAAAAGGGGAAAAATGGCTACAAATTCAAGGTTTTGGCCGCCCAAACAATTTCTTACTCTTCCAATTTAAAACTGCGCCTAAAGAATATTTATTCTGCAAAAGCTCTGGATATTGTACAATTGAACAGGGAGTTCGGAAAATTTTTAGGAGAGAACACCCGAAATTTTCTTAAAAAGAATAAACTCAGTGCCGACGCCATTTCTTCGCATGGCCATACTATTTTTCATCAGCCGGGATTAGGGTTTACTACACAAATTGGTTGTGGTGCTGCTATTGCTGCCGAAACAAAATTGACCACGGTCTGCGACCTGAGAAGTTTAGATGTTGCTTTGGGAGGACAAGGTGCGCCATTGGTTCCTATTGGTGACAAATTACTATTTGGTGATCATGATTCATGTTTGAATCTTGGAGGAATTGCAAATATCTCTTTTGATAAAAAAGGCGAACGATTGGCATTTGACATTTGTATTTGCAATATGGTGTTAAATTTTCTGGCTGAGAAAAACAAGAAGAGTTTTGATGACGGCGGAAAAATGGCTGCGAAGGGAAAAGTGAATAAAGAGCTTTTGAAAAAACTAAATTCTAATAATTTCTACAAGATCAAAGGCAGTCGCTCTATCGGTTATGAGAATTTTGAGAGAGAAATTTTACCTCTTTTGAAGGGAAACACAAATGATCTTTTAGCTACTTGTGTTGAGCACATCGCTCAGCAAATTGCCGGCGTTTTAAATACGAATAAACTCAAAACCGTACTTGTAACCGGTGGCGGAGCCTTTAATACGCATTTGATAGCGTTAATTAAACAAAAAACCAAGTGTAAAGTAGTTATACCAGGCAAAACGATCGTTAACTTTAAAGAAGCCATCATCTTCGCCTTTTTGGGTTACCTGCGCTTGCATCATAGAATTAACACATTGAAAACAGTGACCGGAGCAAAAAATAACAGTATTGGTGGCGCAGTTTACTTAGTGCAAAAATGAAAAAGAATTTGAGCATATTTATTTTCATTTTGATCTGCGGTTGTATTTCCGCACAGTTAAGTCTTTTTAAGAAAAATAATAAATGGGGATTCACTAAAGACGGCGCCGATTTTATTCCGGCAGTTTATGATACCATTTTACCTTTTGATTCAACAAAGAAAGTTTGCATGGCTTGTGTGAGATCTCAGAAACCAAGCGCCAACAAGTTCATTAAAATGAATAACATGGTTCTCATGTGTAAATATTTGAATGAAAAGAATGAGAACCTTGTGATCAAGATCAAGAACGATACGGTGAACTATTTCACATATCACAAAAAAGCTTTTGATTATTACAACCAATACAAAGAATACATGGTGGTGAGCGCACGTGATAAAAAATACGTGGTAGACCGTCAGTTCAAACAGATCACCTTTGCCGGTTACGATGAGATCATCCCTTGCTCTATCAAAGGACATTTTATTGTTGAAAACAAAACTTCAAGCGTTTCATACTTGAATGGAGTTATTGACGTTAATGAAAAACAAGTGGTGCCCATGGAATATACGCATATCAAATCAAATCCCTTTGATACACTGTTCATTGGCTGCACTGCCCAAATAAAATTGACCGGAAACGATGATGTGTTGGACATTCACGGTAAAAAAATTCAAACCTTCAATCGTCACATTGATAACGCCAGCAAGAATTTCATCATTCACCGTGTTTTTGAACCACACGAATATTATGTGATCGTGGAACTAAAGACCAAAAAAGAAAAAATAATTCACGCCGAGGATATTACCTATTTGGGCGGCGACAATGTGAACATTAAGATAAAAGGTAAATATTTTAAAACGAGTTTATTTAAATTAGACGAATTAAAGATCCTAAACGAATGAAAGTAAGAGTTGCCATCAATGGTTTTGGCCGAATTGGAAGAGTGTATCTTCGCAATGCCATCAACGATCCTTCTATTGAGATCGTTGCTATTAACGATATTACAGATGCTGCTACGTTGGCGCATTTATTGAAATACGATTCGGTTCACCGCGCATTTAACGGAACTATTTCGGCGGGAAAAGATCACTTGATCGTGAATGGAAAAAAGATCATGATCACTGTATCAAAAGACCCAGCCAATTTACCCTGGAAGGAAATGAACATTGATTGCGTGATTGAATCCACAGGGCACTTTACCGGAGAGGCAGAAGCCGGAAAACATATTACAGCCGGTGCAAAAAAAGTGATCATCTCTGCTCCGGCAAAAGATGATTCAACAAAATCAATTGTTCTTGGCGTAAATGATCATATTCTTACAAAAGATGATGTGATCGTTTCGAATGCAAGTTGTACTACCAACTGCGCGGCGCCAATGTTGAAAGTGTTAGAGCAATTTGGAATTGAAGACGCATTCATAACAACCGTTCACTCCTATACCAACGATCAACGCATACACGATGCACCACATAAAGATCTGCGTAGAGCGCGTGCAGCTGCGATGAGCATTATTCCAACCTCAACCGGCGCGGCAAAAGCTATCACCAAAATATTTCCTGAGTTAGATGGAAAAATAGGAGGTTGCGGTATGCGTGTTCCTGTTCCGGATGGATCATTGACGGATATTACAGCGGTGTTGGAAACAATTCCAACAGCCGAACAAATAAACGCCGCATTTAAAAAAGCAGCGGAAACAGATTTGAAGGGAATTTTACAATATACTGAAGATCCAATTGTGGGTGTAGATGTTATTGGAAATCCTTATAGCACTGTTTTTGACGCAGAATTTACCAGCGTTGTAAATAATCTTGTAAAAGTAATTGGTTGGTACGATAACGAATGGGGCTATAGTAATCGCTTGGTAGAATTGACCAAGAAGATGTTCAGTTTTTAAGTTCTTATCACACGTTTTATTTCCCAGGTCTTTTTTAAACTCAATCGTTTTGTTTGGGCAATAAAACCGTATGTCATGTCGGCGATCCAAATACCAAATGCCGCAATTCCCGGAATTGAAGAACCTGTTAAACCCACTAAAGCTAATCCAACAAAACCTAGTCCTAAACCTGTAATTCCAATTGCATTCATGCGTTTAACTTTCTTGGGAATAAATCCGTTTGAATGTTTCAACTTTTTTATTGAGGAGATTCCCATGATCTTTTGATCGGGGTAAATTATTTTGTTTACCGCATCTTCGATCACCAGCGTTAAACTGTCAAGTTGCCTTTGACTACTTACAAGTATTTTCTGATATTTTCTTCTCTCATCTCGTACTAACTTCTTTGCCCCTTTAAATCTTTTTAACTGACGAAAAACAATTAAAGAGTCCTTCACATCAACTATTAAAGCTTTAAATTTCTTTTGATGGTAAGGAAATACTTTAAAGGGAAATTGTTTCAAAACAACTCTATACTCTTTTGCGGGTTCAGATCTTTTAGAAAAAACGAGAGTATCCTCTGCTTTTATACCGCATGTGATCAAAACAAAAAATAAGGTCAAAAATCTCATTCAGAATAAAGTGATTACTTTACTAAAATAGTCAATTTTTAATTCCCTCTTCCTCGGCCGTTTTAATGTACTTGTGAATGATGTTGTGAAGGAAGTATATCACAGGTATTAGCGCAAGTGCAACAAGCAGTTTAAATAGATAACCTATCGTTGCATTCTTCAAGAATTCATCAAAAGCCCATTTGCCCGGCAATACAAACGCGATGAACTGCACAATGAATGTATCGAACAGTTGAGAAATAACCGTGCTAGCCGTAGCGCGTAACCAGATCATTTTTCCGTTGGTCATGTTGCGAAAGATCCAGAAAAAATAAACGTCAACTAATTGCGAGATCAAAAAAGCAATGATACTTCCAACAATGATCCACTGACTTTGCCCGAACACAGTAGTGAACACATCGTCTTGAACCGGACTGAATGACGTTGCCTTCAAGCTCATGGCGATCGTTATCAAAATGTAAGTGTATGCGATCAAGCCAACTGTAATGTACGTTAAGCGACGTACACCTCTTTTACCGTAATATTCGTTGATAATATCGGTGAGCAAGAAAACAACCGGCCAAAGAATGATACCGATACTTTGTGTGAACAAGCCAAAAAAGGTAACAAGCTTTCCTCCTATCAATTCGGCAACAATAGCATTCGTTACAAAAAACCCGGCCAGGATAACAAAAATAAAGTCTTTCCTTTTGGTGATATCCATTAGTTTGTTTTAGGATTAAATAAAAAGAAAATACTTGCACAAAGTAAAACGCTGATCGCAATATTTACAATAACCCAACCTGTATTGCCCTGCTTCATGAGTTCGGCAGTTTCAAAACTAAAAGTAGAGAATGTACTTAATCCACCACAAACACCTGTGAGTAAAAATAATTTTAAGGAAGGTGATTCCATTTTCACTGCAAAGAATTTTAAAGCAATTGCGAAAATAAGACAAGCAATGATGTTAGCCAATAACGTGGCAATAGGTAAAGTCAAAGTTGAGCGTTGAAATAGTAATCCAAAAAGGTATCTTACTACACTACCAAGACCACCTCCTATGAATACCGCTAAAAAATTCATTTCGCGCTTGCTCTTCTTTGCTTTTCCTTAATGATCAATCCAAGTTCGCGACCGGTTTGTCCTTTTACACTTGTGTTTTCCTGCGCACGGCGAATTAAATACGGCAGAACTTCTTTTACCGGTCCGTAAGGAACATATTTAGCAACGTTGTAAGTACTCGCCGCTAAATTGTAACTCAAATGATCACTCATTCCCAAAAGTTGGGAGAAATAAATCCTTCCGTCGTTATTTTGAATCTTATGCTTTGCCATAAGATCAACCAATTTTAAACTACTGTCTTCATTGTGCGTTCCGGCACATAAAGCCATGTGATCAATATGTTCTACGCAAAACTCCACCGCTTTGTCATAATCCACATCCGAACTTTGTTTATCCTTTTGAATTGGCGAAGTATAGTTTTTTTCCTGAGCGCGCTTGCGTTCTTTTTCCATGTAAGCTCCACGAACCAATTTAGCGCCGATCTTATACCCGCCTTTCATAGCATTAGCCAAAGAATCTTTCAAATACTGCAAACGATCATGGCGATACATTTGGTAGGTATTATAAACGATCACTTTATCTTTATTGAACTGAGCCATGTTCTCGTTCGCAAGATCATCAATAGCGATCTGGATCCAACTTTCTTCGGCATCCACAAAAATCGGTTGTCGCGCGTCAAACGCCGCTTTACAGATCTTATGTACACGCTCGCGCACTTTTTCCCATTCCTTTTTCTCTGCTTCTGATAAAGCTTCTTTTTCCGTCACTTTTCTGAGTAATTCAAAACGGGCTAATCCGGTTACTTTAAAAACACAAAAAGGAATATGTGGATTTGGATGCGCTTTTTTGATAGTATCCAGAGTTTCTTCCAAACAGTGGTCAAAATCAGCTTCACTTTCTTTGCCCTCCACGCTATAGTCCAAAATCGTCCCAATGTTAAATTTCCCGAGTTGGGCTATCGTCTTATCACAATCATGAATATCCTCGCCACCTACGAATTGCTTAAAAATAGTGGCTCTAATGAGCCCTTTAAAGCCCAAATTGAGGGCCAGCGGGGTTACTTTAGCCCCAAATTTAACAAGGGCAGGATTGCCTATTAATTTGAATAGCCAATACGACCTTTTTAACTCTTTGTTAGACTTAGCTTTAAAGGCAATTTCGGTGTTGTTGAAGGAAACCATGCCGCAAATATAAGCACTTAAAACACTCAAAAAAGTTGTATATTTATGGTATTAACAGTTTAAATAAAATACCGTATATTGTTAATAACTATTTATATGGATTTCGCTAAATTCCTATATTTTTAATCCCATGCCAGTACAGCAACAAGAAGAAACAGAAAAACTTTACTACACGATCAGTGAGGTTTCTCAACTTTTCGATATCAATGCCAGTACTATTCGCTTTTACGAAAAGGAGTTTAATTTAAAGCCTACCAAGAACAAAAAAGGTAACCGTTTATTTACCCGTAAGGACATTGAAAGTCTTTATAAAATTGTGGATCTTGTTAAAAGTAAGGGTTACACCCTTCAGGGCGCTAAGGAACAATTGAAGAAATTCGATAAAACCAGCCAGGAAGAGGTAAAGCAACAGGTTATTGAACGCTTGTTGGCAATTAAGGCTCAGTTGCTTAAGATCAAGGATCAACTGTAATTCTACACACTATTTAAAGCTTTTCTCCGTTTTATCCTAAATTTGCAGGATTGTATCGTTTTGTCCAATATTTAGCACTCTGTTTTTTGTTAGCCTGTGTGGGTTTTGAGCTTGTTTCTTGTAAGAAAGATAAGTTAACCACTGATACTTCGGATAAAGTAACGTTCTCCAGCGACTCGGTTCTCTTCGATACCGTTTTCACAACCATTGGATCAAGCACGAGAAATATTCGTGTGATCAATAACAACAACCAGCGCATTAAGATCAGTAATATCTCGCTTGGAAAGGGAAACGGCTCATCGTTCATTTTAAATGTTGACGGAGCAAAAGGAACGTATTTTGAAGATGTGGAAATTGCGGCGCATGATAGTATTTACATTTTTGTTCAGGTTTTTGTAAATCCAACCAATTTAAATTCTCCGCTCATTATTTCAGATTACATTAATTTTAGCGTGAACGGAAATTCGCAGAATGTTGTTTTGGAAGCGTGGGGACAAGATGCGTATTATCATTATCCAACCGACGCCATTAAATTTTCGAATGGAAGTTATCTTCCGTACTCTTTGATCAGCAGCAATCCAAATTGCGACACAACCTGGAATAACGACAAACCTCACGTTATTTACGGATGGTTGGTAGTTGACAGTAAACAAAAGCTTACGATCAATGGTGGCGTGCGTTTATATTTTGCGCAAAAAGCCGGCTTGTGGGTTTACCAAGAGGGAACCTTGAAAGTAAAAGGAACATTAGGAAACGAAGTATTATTTCAGCAAGCGCGACGAGATCCCGAATACGCCGATGAACCCGGACAATGGGATCGTATTTGGATCAATGAAGGAAGCGTGGATAACGAGATCAATTACGCGATCATTAAAAATGGATACATTGGTGTGCAAACCGAAGTATTGGAAGACACGCTGAATAAATTCCCAAATCGTTTACGCATTACAAATACCAAGATCTACAACATGAGTAAATGGGGATTGTACGCTTTCGCATTTAACATTTACGGATACAATAACGTGATCAGTAATTGCCAGGAGCATAGCGTGAATTTGTCTTTAGGTGGAAACTACACGTTCTTGCATTGCACCTTTGCTAATTTTTGGTCGGGAGAAAAAACCCGCACACTTTCCGCTGTGAGAGTAAACAATCATATTGAGAATATTGTTCTTCCTTTGGATACTTGCTATTTTGGGAATTGCATCATCGACGGATATTTGACCGACGAATTACAATTGGACGTTCAACCCCACGCCACGTTCCCTCCAAAATATCTCTTTAGTTCGTGTTTATTAAAATCATTGGTGAATACCAGTGACGCTACAAAATTCAACGGAAATTTGACTAATAACGAGGGTAATTACATCGATCCTAAAAAGTACAACTTCAACCTAAAGCCTACCAGCGAAGCGGGGCCTTTAACAGGTAGCAATTCCGCCACTGACGCGGGTAAAATTCCCGTTGATATAAATGGTTCCTCACGCTCAAGCCCTTACTACGCCGGAGCCTACATAAAACCCTGATTTTCCCCAAAAACGAGCCTTTTTTTGTTGTATCTTTGGTTATCAAGCCAAAGAAGAGATGAAAGACGTTTTTATGATCCATTTTACCCTACCCGAGCACTTTAACAACGAAATGTGGGATGTTATTCCTGCACAACGCGTAGTGGTAAATGAATTGCTTGAAAAACGTGTTATTTTGAACTACTCTTTGGACATGGATCGCCGAAATCTATGGGTTTTTATGGAAGGAAAGGACGTTCGCGAGATCAACGATACCATTAAATCATTCCCTATCATGAAATTCGTAAAAGTGAGGATCCACGAGCTTGCGTTTTACCACACAGCGCCAATTGGTTTACCTGAGCTGATATTGAACTAAACTTGAAAAAGGTTTTTAGGATAAGCACCCTACTTTCAATTCTTGTATTGATCGTTGCAAATGCGTTGTTCGCGTTCGTTTTGATCGTTAACCGCGCGCAAATTCGCTTTAATAAAAAAGATCTCGCCCATTGCACTTTCTTTGACATCAAAACAGAACTCCTTTTTCAGGATCAAAATACAATAAAATGGTTGGATGACGAAGAAATGATGATCGATGGAAATTACTTTGATGTACTGAGGATCGCTGATCTTGGAAACGGAAAAAGTCGCGTTTATGTTTATGGTGATGATATTGAAACCGGACTTACCAAAACAATGAAGGACCACGATCTTCACAAGGCAAATGGAAAAAAACATCACAGTAGTTTCGCTGACCTTTTAAAATTAAAAACTTACACTAAACATTCATATTTGAACTCCCTTCTTTGCGCTGAGGACCTTGTTTTTAGATCGCTAAGCATGACTACGGAGGAAGGGCATTTCAACCTTCCTTATCATCCGCCTGCGGTATAATTGTTTTCTTTCTTTTTTTTGATCGGTCCTCCGGGGCTCGATCTTCATTTATTTATTAAACCAAAAAACACTTTCAAATGAAAACAATTATTAAAGTATTAACTGTATTATTTATTATCACGGCTACATTTAGTGGCTGTAAAAAATATGAAGAAGGTCCAAAATTTAGTTTACGTACAAAAAAAATGCGCTTGTGTCACGAATGGAAAGTAACTAGCGTATCAATTAACGGAATTGAAGTTACCGCACCTACTGACTATGAATTGCATATTGAAAAAAGCGGATCTTACCATGTTAGTTATGCAGGATTTACCGATGAAGGCAAGTGGGAGCTAGGTGAAGACAAGGACGACATTTATACTACCTCGAACGTTGCGGGATCTCTTGAAATAGCCTATCGCATTCTTAAATTAAAGAATGATGAACTTTGGCTAAGAAATACTTTACCAAACGGCGACAAGTATATTTACAAATACGGAAGATAGTAATTCCTCATTTTTGCGATCGATCGTTAAATACATCGTTGTATTTTCCTTTTTCTGTTCTATCCATTGTTTTGCCCAGCGCAGTATCTCTGCTCAGGTAAAACAGGATAGTACAGGAATTCCTGTGCCTTATGCGCAGATATCGATTGCAGAATTAAATTATGTAACGCTAAGTGATGAACAAGGAAATTTCACGATCTCAAATATTCCTGCCGGAACTTACGTGATCATGTTCAAAGCCCTTGGTTATGGCACAAAGATCATTTCACTTGGGCAAAACGACAGTTTAGCCATCGTGTTTTTAAAGCCAAGTTATATTGAGGTGCCTGAAGTTGTTGTTTACGGAACAAATAATTCCGACCCCAAACGAACAGCCAACAGCATTACGCAGTTAAATCAAAACGACATGCGCACAAGCGGTGCTTTGAATCTGAGTGATGCTATCAGCAAACTTCCCGGTGTAAGTCAGTTGAGCACCGGTTCCGGAATTTCAAAACCGGTAATTCGCGGTTTATTTGGAAACCGAATTCAAACAGTCTTGTATGGTTTACGTTTTGATAATCAGCAATGGCAAGACGAGCATGGCTTAGGTCTTTCCGATGTTGGCGTTGATAGAATTGAGATCATTAAAGGCGCTGCTTCACTGTTATACGGTTCAGAAGCCATGGGTGGTGTGATCAATATCATCGAAGAGAAAAGCGCGCCGATTGGAAAAATTCAAGGCGATGTCTCCACTCGTTTTTTTAGCAATACGCTTGGCGTAGCTGGAGATGTTGGTGTAAAAGGCGCAAACAAAAAGATCAACTGGCGTTTGCGTGCGGGAACAGATTCTCACGCTGACTACACCGACGGAAACAACACACGCATTTTAAATTCTCGTTTTGGTGGTTACTATGCAAAAGCCGGTCTTGGTTTTACACGCTCAAAATGGATCAGCGTGAACAATTACATGTTCTCGCAAAATAATTTTGGGTTTTTGATGGATACCGTTCAATTGAAAGACCCTCCGGATTCCCGCGGTAGCCGTGGCTTTGATAGACCTCACCATACAGTGAATTTGAATGTATTGTCAAGTCAAAATACTTTTTTTATGGAACACTCTAAACTGAAAGTAAATCTCGGCTTCCAAAATAATAACCGACAAGAACAAGAAGGCGGGAACATGATCAGTTTAAATATGTTCTTGAATTCCTACATTGGAAATTTGATCTGGACCCGAAGTTTTAATAAGCTTGATCTTAGTTTTGGTTCGCAAGGTTATTATCAAACGAATTTAAATCTTGGCTCGCGCACGATTATTCCGGATGCCAAACAGCTGGAGAATTCGCTTTACTCTTACGTAAAATACAACTTGAAAAGCGTTACTCTAGAGGGCGGCGCGCGTTATGATATGCGACATATAGAAACTT
This sequence comes from Bacteroidia bacterium, assembly GCA_044229315.1. GTDB lineage: Bacteria > Bacteroidota > Bacteroidia > B-17B0 > Aurantibacillaceae > Aurantibacillus. The sequence goes on along the minus strand of JBGATG010000001.1, from coordinate 517,005 downwards.
ACGCAACCGGCAATATCAACACAGATCCGTTCAGTGTTGGTGCGCAAGTAAAACCCTTCGTTAAAGATTACACCTCGTTCAATGGTTCCGCCGGATTAAGTTGGTTCAATAAAAATTTTAATTTCAAAGTAAATTTCTCCAGTGGATATCGCGCGGGTAATCTTGCTGAGCTATCTTCAAATGGTTTGCACGAAGGAACCGTGCGTTACGAGATAGGTGATCCAAATTTAAAGATCGAACAAAATGTATGCGGAGATATTTATTTAAAATATAATTCTTCATTCATTGATCTTTCCGTAGCGAGTTACTACAACATGTTCGTAAACTATATTTACCTGGCGCCTTCAAACCTCGAGTACATTGGCTTCGATATCTTTTATTACAAGCAACAAAATGCTGTAATAAGCGGGATCGAGTCAGCAATCAATATTCATCCTGAAGATAACCGTTGGTTCAATTGGAGTACAAATTATTCTTACATCGACGGATCTTTGGCTGAAGGAAAACCTATGCCTTTTATTCCCGCCCCTAAATTGAACTCCGATATTAAGCTCACAAAAAAATCCAATAAAGATCTAAAGGAATTATTTATCAAACCCGGGATCACTTATGTATTTGAACAAACCCGAACCGGAGAATTTGAAACTCCCACATCAGATTACTATCTTGTTAATTTAGCGGCAGGCTGCTATTTTGAAACAAAACATAACGCTTACACTCTAACCTTAACGGGAAACAATCTATTGAACCAAGTTTATTACGATCATTTATCAAGATTCAAGTACTTTGGCATCTATAATATAGGAAGAAATATTTCACTCAATTTTAAACTTAATTTCAATTAATATGAAAAATTATATCTTTATCGCATTGCTGGTTTTCGCGGCAACTAGTTGTAAAAAAGGAAAAGCCGATCCGCATATTCCACCGGATGTAGAATTAAGATCTGGAGCAAATTTTATTACCGGTGATTGTACACTGGGAAAACAGGATACTGTTTGGGTGGGCATAGCCGCTCACAAAACCGAGGATGACCTGAAGAGTTATAACGTTTCGTTTGCTTACGACGGTGTTAGCACTACTACCACATTCTTTAATGAGCTATTGAAATCCAGCGAGTATTACAATTACGCTAAAGATGTGATGATCGTAACTCGCAATGTTGCAGGCACCGAAAGGTGGGTATTCTCTATTGTGGATAGAGATGGGAACATCACACAAAAGACCATTAATATTACCGTACAATAGTTCGCGTTTTCCTGCCGCCATTCCCATTATAACTCAGAAGTTATAAAGCGTTACAGTATTTTCTGAATTATTTTTTTGAGCTTGTACAGTTCAAAAAGACACCTGTATCTATTCCAAAATTAATTTGTTATGAGCTATAACAAAAACACAACATTATGGCTTCAAGCAAAGAAACCCCCAGGCAAAAAATGATCGGTATGATGTACCTCGTACTGACGGCGCTGTTGGCGCTAAACGTTTCGGACCAGGTATTAAAAGGCTTTATTACGGTTGATGAAGGTATTGGCAAATCAAACGTCATCATTGCACTGAATAATCAGCAAATAGAAAAAGCATTTAAAGATTATGTAAATGCAGGGAATGCGGAAGCAAAGCCTTACTACGAAAAATGTGTTCAGTCGCGCATCAAGATCGAGCGATTGATCACCTACATTGATAGCATGAAGTACAATTTAATTACCTCCACACAAAAAACCACAAAGCCCGACACTTCACAAATACGTCACATGATCAAACTGGATGATTTTGACACACCCACTTATTTATTTTTGGGTGACGACGAAACTAATCCAAAAACAACACCCTACTCCGCTTATGATCTGCGTCAACGATTTAATTCGTTGGCCGGAGATCTAAATAAAATGATCAACGACATGGTAAGGGACTCTACATTAGATGAAGCGGACGCCATGAGTTTGAAGGAAAAAACAAAGACCATTGTTCCGGCAGATCGTAATGTGATGGAAAATGATTTGAAGATGAATTGGGAGCTGGATAATTTCTACAATATTCCAACTGCAGCTGTACTCACCAATTTCGATAAGATGAAAACCGATCTTACCAATGTAGAGTCGGAATTATTCAGGGTTTTTGCAGCGTCATCTAACAAACACTTGTTTACCGCCAATAAATTGCAGGCAAAAGTTCTGGTGCCGCATTCATATGTTCAAACCGGCGAGATGTTCAATGCCGATATTCTTTTATCGGCTTCAAGCAGTAAAATGAATGCCGACAGAATGAAAGTACTTATGGGCGCCAAGTATGATACAGTTACAAAAACGCTTACGGCACCGGGAACTTCAATAAACATTGAAGATGGCATCGGAAAATTCCAGATTCAGACTTCATCCCCGGGCGAACAAAAGTTTGACGGTGTTATTCAGTATAAAAACTCTTATGGCAAGTATGAATATTTTCCTTTTGAATCCTCTTACATGGTTGCGTCTCCATTTAGCGCCGTTGCTGCTGACAACATGAACGTGATGTATATTGGCGTTGACAATCCTATTAGCGCTTCCGCGGCGGGTTTCGCTCCAAGCGAATTAGTGGTGAATGTGAGTGGTTGTGGCGCCACACTTAGATCGAATGGAGTAGGAAAATACATTATTAAAGCGGCAACAACAGGAACTTGCATGATGACGGTTATGGCCCGAACGCCTCAGGGATTAAAAGCCCAAGGTCCTGCAAAAGTGTTTAGAGTAAAACCAATTCCACCACCCGTAGCAAAGATCAACGGTAAGCCTGTACTTTCTACATTGGAAATGAAAGCCACTGAATTGTCGGGTTTGAATTCCATTAGCGCGATGTGCGTTGGTTTTGAATTTCCAACTACAACAGTTATCAAGGAAGCAACTATAGTAACCTATGATAGGAATGGTCTTTTAAAAGAAACCAAGATCAATGGCGCGGTGTTTAGCAAAGAGGCGAAAGATATTATTGCCGCAACCCCAGTGAACAAACGGGTTTTTATTGAGAACATCAAAGTAAGCATCAACGGCCAGAACATGACATTGCCTGATGTGATCATCAAGAAAAAGCCCTAAAACAAAAAGGCCCACATTTCTGTGGGCCTTTCCTTTATTTAGAGTTATTACTTTATTAATGATACGTGACCTGTCTTAGTGTGTTTCTTACCGTCAATTGACATATAAGTAACCATGTACTGGTAAACATCTTGCTTGCCTTCTTCACCTCTTACCCATCCGTCCCAACCTTTGGTTTGTTGGTCAGCGTGGTAAATTTGCTCACCCCAACGGTCAAAGATAGTTACAGCGATATCAGAGATACCTACTCCATATACTAAGAACGTATCGTTCAATCCATCGTAGTTTGGTGTGAACACGTTAGGGATATAAACGCTGTAGTCTTTAGTCACTTCTATACAAACCTCATCCTGAGCGATACAACCTTGTGTGCTTGTAGCCTGGATCAAGTAGCATCCACTATTTTGAGGAATGATCTGTGAGTTTGGACAATCGTGACAAACAACGCCTTCACCAACGATCCATTTTAAGTTACCGGAACCTTTAGCATTAAGGAACGCGGCATCATTCATGTTGATCGTGAAGTCTGGACCTGCATCAACAGTTGGAGTTTCTTTTACAATAACCACACATGTTGCAGTTTCTGCACAGAACCCACCGTCTGATACTTGAACAGTGTAGGTTGTAGTTTCATTAGGACTTGCATAAGGTTGAGCAATTAAGCTGTTGCTTAATCCTACCGCTGGAGACCAAACATATTGGGTACTTCCATCAGCGCTTAATCTTACTGACTGACCTTGACAGATCTCTAAAGTTCTGAAGCAATTCGCTTGAATTGGCATTACAACGTCGATCAAGATCTCTTTGGTCATCATACACGTTGCGTTTCCAACCACGTTAAGACCCATAACGGTATAATTAGTGGAAGCGGTTGGTGTAACGGAAACCATGTTCAAGTTAACATGTTGCAAGTTCGCATCGTCAGGCGACCAAGTATAACCCATCGCACCCATCGCGAAGATCGTTGTGCTCTTACCATAACATACCTTTTGAATATCAGTTGCTAATTGAAGAACTGGGAAATCCAATACTACCACAGGAACAGAAATTGAATTGAAGCAAGGTCCGTTTTGACCGTAGATAGTGTATGTTACAGAAACTGTTGGAGTCAATGTTACAAAGTTAGAGTTGTAATCAGCTGGTGCCATACCGAAGTGTGGTAACCAAGTATAAGTCTCCGCTCCATTAGCATTCAAGGTTGTTTTAGAACCTTTACATACTTCTGTTTTTCCACCTACTGAAAGATCAGGAAGAGGTGTTACACTTACTTGACGAACCGCAGCTGAAGTACAAGTTTGAGCTTCACCGATCACAGTATAGTTAGTTGTTATAGTTGGAGAAGCTACTACGAACGCGCTGTTAGCATTACTTAAGCTATTTGCAGGTGTCCAAGTATAGTTTGCAGCACCAAACGCCGATAAACCAATTGATTGACCCGCGCAGATGGTTGGATTAACCGGAGCTACTACGATCACCGGTAAAGCGATCACTGTAACAGTTCCCGATTCAGTTGGACTGTTACATCCAGCTGTTGTACCAATCGCGTTATAAACTTGCGTAGTTGGAGGAAATGTAGTGATAGTTGAACCGGTAGTTGAGTTAATGAAAGAGTTAGGGGACCAATTGTAGCTGTTTGCACCGCTAGCACTGATATCCGCTGTAGTTCCAAAACACATACTGTTAGAAGTAACAGCGATAGTTGGGTTAGGGATCGCGATAACACTATAAGAAGCGGTGTTATAACAGAAACCATCAAAACCTTGAACCGTACCTGAACCTGTAGCAGATTGTAAGATAGATGTTGCTAAGATCGAAGATCCGTTTGTTTGGTTTGCCGTGATACCAATAAATCCACCCCATGTATAAGTACTAGCACCACCCGCTAAGAATGTAACTGAGTTAGGTGATCCGTTGTAACCATTCATACACATTGTAGGACTGCTTACCGCAACAAACACGTTCGGTAAGTTGTAAACTGTTACTGTGATCGCCGCTACGTGAGTACAAGTTGCAGCTTCGCCTAACACACTATATGTTGTAGTTGTTGGTGGGTTAGCTGTAACAACAGGACCAGTAGTAGAGCTCAAGTTAGTAGCAGGAGTCCAGGTATAGTTGGTTGCTCCGTTAGCTGATAAGTTGATACTTTGACCGATACAAATTGTAGGTTGAGCAGGACTTAAAACAACGGTTGGGTTAGCAACAACAGTTGCAACTGCTTGTTGAGTTTGTGCCTGACATCCGTTAGCACTACCAATTACATTGTAAACAGTTGTTACCGCTGGGTTAGCTACTACAGCAGGACCGTTTGGTGTATTCAACGTTTGGGATGGCGACCATGTGTAAGTATTAGCGCCGTTAGCAGTTAATTGTACACTTGTACCAGCACACATACTTCCGCTTGTAGTTGCAACCGTTGGGTTAGCTACTACAGTAACGTTATATACCGCTGTATTTGTACAACCAAACGCACCTGTACCAACAACCGATAATTGAGCAACCGCGTTAACCGCTGTGATCGGAGGAGTTAAGATGAATGTTTGAGCATTAGGATTGCTTGCCGACCAACCAGCTGGCATTGTGAATGCGTAACTGTTAGCACCGTTACCAGAGATCGATACTTGAGCAGGAGAACCATTGAAGTTTTGAGAACACAATGTATTTGTACCTGCGATAGAAACAGTAGGTAAAGGAATAACTGAAGCGGTTAATATACCACTATTGATACAACCAAATCCAGACGTTACAGTTACTGTGTAGTTACCACTGTTAACTATTTGAGCATTTGGAATAGTTGGATTTTGAAGTAATGAAGCAAATGCTGCAGGACCAGTCCATGAATAAGCTGTACCTCCCGTTGCAGACAATGACAACACATCATTTAAACACGCAGTAGGGCTATTCACACCAACCACAGGAAGTGGATTAACCACAACGGTTGTAGTTGCTGTGTTAACACAACCATTGATATCTTTTACAGTTACAATGAAGTTACCGTTATGATTCATAGTTGCGCTTGGAATTGATGGGTTCTGAGCATTCGAAGCGAATGAAGAAGGACCAGACCAAGTATAAGTTACAAACGCGTTAACTGACAGTGAAATTGGCTGGTTAACACAATAAGGCCCTGTATTTGCCGGAAGAGGAACAGGTAATGCATTTACTGTTACCGAAGTTGTTCCTTGCGCAGTACAGGTACCAATAGTAGCCAATACAGTATATATACCTGTGGCAACAGGTTGAACGTTTGCTTGAGTTGGCAATTGAGCGTTTGAAGCGAATGCGTTTGGACCACTCCATGTATAAGATGAAGCAGCGGTTGCACTCAATGACATTACTGCGCCAGCACAATAAGCACCTGTGTTAGACGCGGCAACTGTTGGATTCAATACAGTAACCGAAACTGTTGCAACGTTTGTACAACCTGTAGCAGCAGTGATCATTAATGTATAGTTACCCGTCATGTTAAGCTGAGCACTTGGAATAGTAGGGTTTTGAGCGTTAGAGAAGAATCCGTTTGGACCACTCCATGTATATGTACTAGCAGCATTAGAAGTTAAGTTGATGCTGTTGTTCAAACACACCGGACTATTGCTACCCGGAGTAACACCAGGAGTTGGATTCACAAGAACTGTTGTTGTACCTGTATTAACACAACCGTTTGCATCTTTCATAGTAACAACATAAGGACCGCTCATTGTAGTGTTCGCGTTAATTATTGTTGGGTTCTGGAAGTTCGAGCTAAACGAGTTTGGACCGTTCCATGTATAAGAAGTAGAAGCATTCACTTGTAACTGGATCGTTTGACCAGGACAATATGCTCCGGTATTAGACGGAGTTGGAACAGGTAATGGATTTACCACAACCGCTGTAGTTGCTTGCGCGGTACAAGAACCGATGGTAGCGATTACTGTATAGTTACCAGTAGAAACAGGTTGAGCGTTAGGTAAAGTTGGGAACTGAGCATTTGAAGAGAATGCCGCAGGACCACTCCAAGTATAAGATGTAGCAGATGTTGCACTTAAAGTAACAACAGCACCCGCACAAACCACACCACCATTAGAAGCACCAACAGTTGGATTCAACACAGCAACACTCACAGTTGTCATAGCTGTACAACCTGTAGCAGCAGTGATAATTAAAGTATAGTTACCTGCTGCAACTAACTGAGCATTTGCAATAGTTGGGTTTTGAGCGTTAGAGAAGAATCCGTTTGGACCACTCCAAGTATAAGTACTAGCAGCAGCTGAAGTTAAGTTGATGCTAGTTCCAATACAAACCGGACTATTAGATCCGGCAAGGATACCAGGAGTTGGATTTACTAAAACGTTAGTTGTTTGAGTATTGATACAACCGTTAGCATTTGTTACAGTTACCGTATAGTTACCGCTTAATGTTGGTTGAGCGTTAGCGATAGTTGGGTTCTGTACGTTAGAAGCATAACTATTTGGTCCAGCCCATGTATAAGAGCTCATAGCGTTAGTACTTAACTGAATAGTTTGACCAGGGCAATAAGGCCCGGTGTTAGCCGGAAGAGGCACCGGTAACGCATTTACAGTAACAGAAGTAGTTGCAGACGCTGTACAAGAACCAACAGAAGCAATAACTGTGTAGTTACCTGATGCTACCGGTTGAGCGTTTGGAATACTTGGTTGTTGAGCGTTGGAAGCAAATGCGTTCGGACCTGACCACGTATATGATGTGGCCGCCGTAGCGCTCAAGCTCACCGCTGCGCCCGCACAATATGGTCCCGTATTCGAGGCAGCTACCGTAGGAGTTAATACACCTACCGTGACCGTAGCCATGGCTGTACAACCTGTGGCCGCCGTTACTTTTAATGTATACGTTCCCGCATTCACTAACTGAGCACTAGGTATGCTTGGATTCTGCGCGTTTGACGAGAATCCATTTGGCCCACTCCACGTATAACTTGCAGCCGCAGACGATGTAAGATTAATAGGCGTATTCAAACAGACTGGACTATTACTTCCAGGGTTAGGCAAAGGATTAGGATGAACAGAAACAGTCGTAACGGCTGTTTTTGTACAGGCTCCCGCGCCTACTTTAATAGTATACTGTCCGGCGGTAAGTGTTGACGCATTCGGAATTGTTGGATTTTGAACCGTACTTTGCGAATACGAGTTTGGACCAGTCCAAGTATACGATGTCGCGCTAAAGATGTTTGAGTTTAATTGGATGTTAGCACCCGGGCAATATGGACCTGTATTGGATGCAACGGGAACAGATACGCTTACAACAGATACGTTTGTGGTAAATGTTTGGTAAGGGCAGTTAGCACCTACCTGGATCCAGAATACATAAGGAACAGCGAACGACGAAGTTGCCGAAGCGGTAACCGTGTACTGTGCCACGTTATAGTTACCATAACTATAGAAATACGGCGATGGAATATAGGTATACCAGTAGTACCAGCTTGGCACAACAGATGAAGGCCATGTTGCTGTAAGTACAATTGGACTACCAACGCAAACAGGACCGTTGTTTGTAATAGTGAATGACGGTCCACTTGGTGCCGTTAATTGCACTGTTTTAGTAATAATACAGCCAAAGTTGTTTACAGTTAATGTATATATACCTGCGTTAACCGCTTGGAAGTTATTTACCATGGCTGTTGGGCCAGGCGCTGAATAAGAGTTTGGACCAGTCCATGTTAATTGCCCGGGACCACCAACCGCATTTAAAGTTGCCTGACTACCAGGACAAGTTGGTGAAATCGCATTGACAGTAGCATTTGGCATGGCCGCCACGGTTATGACAGAACTTGTTGCAACAATACAACCACTACTATTCAATGTATGTGTTACAGTGTATGTTGTTGCAAACGGGAACGAAATAGGACCTGTTGGATTGGTAAAAACCGGTCCGGGTGACGTTGTATAAGAGCTAAATGTCCACGTATGCGAACCGGCCGACGTTACTGCGGTAAAGTTAGCCGTTGATGAAATACATAAAGAAGATGGTCCATTGAATGCCGGATTTGGTCCGTTAGGCGTTGTGATCACCATGGAGAAAGTTGCAGGACAGTTTTGCGGGTTAGTCACCGTTTGCCAAATAGTATATGTTGTATTAGGCGCTAAATTGACTACAGATGTATTTGCCGTTGTAGACCAGGAAGGCGGACCACCAGGACCTAATATAGTATACGTCTGTATGGATGGTGCTTGTGTTCCTGTATTAGTAATAGTATATGTGGTACAGTTGTTATTGACCGTAAACCCAGCGTTGGGGAATGTACCAAACTGTAAATTGATCGTCTTTGTAATAGGTGCACAAGCTCCCGGAGGATTCATCACCAAGGTATAGTTACCCGGAACAGTTGTGGTAATAGTTTGATTTGGGTTATTTGTAATAGCACTTGCTGCTGGCCCAGTCCAAGAATAAGGACCTAGTCCTACGGGCGCGGTCATCGTTGCAGTTCCCGCTGTACAAGCCGCCACAAATGAAATTGGTTGAGCTGCAGAGAATACAATGTTATTTACAGTAACGTTCATTGGTAAACATTGGCAATCCACGTATGCAGTTCCCCAGTGTCCACCATAAGGACAGTCACCTACTTCAATTAAAATAGTAACGCAAGAGTTCAAATATGGAGTTAAGTCAAGAGACTTGATCATCCAGTTTGGAGTGTAAGTAACCCAAGTAGATGAGTTTGTTTGCCAGCCAGTAGCCGTAACCGAAGCACAGCTTGGTCCCGGAGGCTGTACGTCAACTGCAGGACAGTTAAGCACGTTATTATTACAGTCAATTACTTTCACTTTAATATATGGGTTCTCACAACACGCGTGACCCGATAATAAAGCCGCGCGGTAAGCGATTTGGAATAAACAGTTTGAAGTTGTTACCGGGAAGGTTTGTTGGATACGAATACCTTTTCCACCTGCCAGGTCATCATTCATTTGCAATACTTTAGTTCCACCAAAAGGTGAAGCACCAACAGTACCTAACATTGTTTGAGCAGGAGGGGTCCAAGGAGTAGCGCGGATCCATGAATTATTGTTTCCAGGACCAGTTGTTGGAAGTACGCTACAGTTATTGTATGGGGTGATCGCTGTATTAATACTAGTTACTTGCCAGCCTGTTAACGCGTTTTGAATCGCAGCAGCTGCAGTACTCAAGGTTGTTGAAGGCGATTGCTCAAAATCTTCGTTAACACAAGGTGCATTATTAATAGTGTTAGTTGGATTTAAGATCGGTTTTGCGTTCAAATAGTTAGTGTTGCTGTTAGGATCAGCCACATAGCTAGATTGGATATTGTACTTCAGGTTAACGAAGCGTCTCTTCTCAGAATATAAAAAACGATGATACTCAAGTCCAAAACATTTTCTGTTTAAGGCGTCTTGTTGCGCATTAGTCTCACTGAATCCCGCAATGGAATCCGATGGAAACACATACATATACCATGGCTTATTGCTGTTGTTCGCCGACACCTGTGTAACAGGAGCATTGATCTGCAATTGAGCTATCAACGATTGAGTGAATCCTAACATCATCAGGATCGTTAATGCGGTTGTAATTAATTTTTTCATGCTATTCGTTTTTTATTTTTAGAAATAGTATAGTTTAACCTCTACTAAGATATATCTAAACAGAAAAAATTGTTAAAAAATGGCTAATTGACCTACTCATTTCGCTCATTTATACCCCCTATTCACCCAAATTAACAAGTTATAAACAGGTGAAAAGGCTAAAAATCAGTTATTAAGGCCTCAGAAAAAGCGACAGAAAATAGCTTAAAATTGGACTTTCAACGAATAAAAAAACAATTCTACAAAATTCCACAATCGGCTGTAAGCCATGCTACACAAGGGTTCGCACTGTGGAATGAAAATAAAAAAGGGTAAACTCAATTTCCAATTTTTGAATTTACCCTTATAAAACTTGATAAAAGTCAATCTTTTTGACCCAACCTTTTTTCGGTTTACTGCGTTGGCTCGATCTTGATCTCCGGTTTTTCGTGATTATCGTCCTTTTCGAACGGACGTTTTCCGAAAATTTCCTCAAGATCTTCCTTAAAGATCACCTCTTTTTCGAGCAGTTTTTCGGCCAGAGTGGTTAGTTTATCTTTATTTGTAGCTAAGATCTGCTTAGTTCTCGCATAAGCGATATCTACCATCTTCTTAACCTCTTCATCAATAAGCTTGGCTGTTTGCTCGCTATACGGCTTATTGAAGTTGTACTCGCTTTGGCCAGAACTATCGTAATAACTGATATTTCCCACCTTGTCGTTCAAGCCATAATACACAATACTTGCGTAGGCTTGTCTCGTTATCTTCTCCAGATCACTTAAAGCGCCCGTACTTACTTTTCCAAAAACAATTTCCTCCGCGGCTCTACCGCCCAATGCTGCACACATCTCATCCATGATCTGATCAGCCGTAGTTATTTGGCGTTCTTCCGGCAAATACCAAGCCGCTCCCAAACTTCTTCCACGAGGTACAATGGTAACTTTTACCAAAGGACTCGCGTGCTCCAACATCCAACTTACCGTAGCGTGACCAGCTTCGTGATAGGCGATCACACGTTTTTCGTGTTTGGTAATGATCTTGTTTTTCTTTTCCAAACCTGCAATGATACGATCAACTGCATCTAAGAAATCCTGTTTGCTCACTTGTTTCTTATTGCTACGCGCAGCGATCAAAGCAGCTTCGTTACAAATGTTCGCAATATCCGCTCCACTAAATCCAGGCGTTTGACGCGCCAGGAATTCAATGTCAACACTCTCATCAATTTTAATTTTCTTTAAATGAACTTTGAAAATTTCTTTGCGCTCATTTAAGTCAGGCATATCAACGTAGATCTGACGATCAAAACGTCCGGCACGCAATAAAGCTCTATCTAAAATATCCGCGCGATTTGTTGCAGCCAAAATAATTACGCCACTATTCGTTCCAAATCCATCCATTTCCGTCAATAACTGATTCAATGTATTCTCACGCTCATCATTTGCCCCGGCAGAAATACTTTTTCCACGTGCACGACCAATCGCATCGATCTCATCAATAAAAATGATACACGGTGCTTTCTCTTTTGCATTTCTGAAAAGATCACGTACACGCGACGCTCCAACACCTACAAACATCTCCACAAAATCAGAACCTGACAAAGAGAAGAATGGAACTTTTGCTTCGCCGGCAACCGCTTTTGCCAATAATGTTTTACCTGTACCCGGAGGTCCAACTAATAGTGCTCCCTTAGGAATTTTCGCGCCGAGATCGGTATATTTTTTTGGATTCTTTAAAAAATCAACGATCTCCATTACTTCCATTTTAGCGCCATCCAATCCGGCAACATCATTGAAAGTAATATTCACGTTCGTGTCTTTATCAAACAATACCGCACGCGATTTCCCAATGGAAAATATTTGTCCGGGACCACCGCTTCCACTTCCGCCGCCCATTCTGCGCATCATGAAGATCCACAGTGCTATCATGATCACAATTGGTAAGATCCAGGAAATACTTTCGCTCCAACTCGATTCCTCCGAGCTGCGCGCATAAACTTGTTTCTCTTTTGGAATACCTGCATCGTTCTGAATTTTTTCTACGCGTTGTAAAAAATTATCTACCGATGGAACTGATACAACAAAGTGTGGACCGATAAATGTTCGATCAGGAAAAACAGACTTTCCTGTTGCTTTATCTTTGTAGCGATCACATAATGCTAAACTATCCGGATTGATAGAGACCTTCGCCATGCTCTTATTCACAATATTGATATCCACCACATCTCCCTTTGCCAACATCTCTTGTTCAAACACCGGCAATGGAATTTCTTTTATACGCGGGCTAAATCCTGTTCCGTAAAATGTGATGAATAATAATACAACGATCACTACACCATAGATCCAATAGAAATTATTTCCGCCTTTATTTCCTTGCCCGCCAAATTGTGAGTTTTGTTTTCCAAATTTCTCTTTCATGCGTTCGAATTGTTTCTTACGCTCTTCTTCGTTAGAAATTTTATGGTTAGGATCCTTTGTTTCTTCTTTATTTTGTTCGTTACTCATTTTTAATTTTTTAGTTGGTAAGTTGGTGATGTATGAATTGGTGGATCTCACCATTTCACTAATTCATCACTTCACTAATTGATTGTCCTTATCTCGGCATCTCCCCACAAACCTTCCACATTGTAATATTCACGTGTTTCCTTTAAGAAAACGTGCGCCACAATATTTATGTAATCCAATAATATCCATTCACTATTTTGCTGACCTTCGGAATGGTATGGTTTTTCATTCGCTTGTTTCAATACCACTTCTTCAACAGAACCTGCGATCGCATCAACGTGTGTTCCACTGTCAGCATCGCAGATCACAAAAAAATCGGCAATCCTATTTTCAATTTTGTGCAAGTCAAGTATCGTAATATTCTTCGCTTTCTTTTCCTGCATTCCGTCAACTATCGAAGCCAGCAAACCGTTAGTTTCTGTTGGCGAAGCAACCTTCACTCTCTTTTTAGAAACTTTCTTCTTTTCCGAATTTACAATAGCGTTAGCCTTACGCTCATTCTTTTCCTTGTCGGACGATTTTGAGCTAGCCTTACTTTTTGTTTTTGTTTTCGAAGAAGCCGAACGCTTTGCCGTAGGTTTTTTTGACTTTCCTTTAGCGAGAGAGGTGATCTTTTTCTTTGGAGCTTTTTTAGTCGCTTTCTTTACTTTTTTCTTGGCCATAAATTCTTTAACAGGTGTGCTGAATTCTTAATTTTTTATTAGGTTTACAAATTTAATCTTTTTGGGCTAATGGATACATTATTTGTAGGGCAAAATGCCATTTTTTTACCTCAAGTAGAGAGTACCAATTCCTATGCCACTGCGCTGTTAAAGAACGTTAACCTTCCGGAAGGCTCTGTGATCTATACCAGCGATCAAACAAACGGACGCGGCCAACGGGGAAACAGCTGGATAAGCGGCCCCGGGCTTAACCTGGCGGCATCTTACGTTTTACGACCTACGTTTTTACCCATCGATAAATTATTTTTCATGTATATCATTTCTGCCTTAGCGGTGCATGACGTAATGGCTGAAATACTTACCAGTAGCCAATTTGACATAAAAATAAAATGGCCTAACGATATTTTGGTGAACTCAAAAAAGATAGCCGGAATTTTGAGCGAGAACATTTTGAATAATACAACCGCAAGTACCACGGTTGTTGGCATTGGGATCAACATTAACCAGGAGAATTTTGAAGGTTTAAATGATGTGACTTCCCTTAAATTGCTAAAGGGAAACGCGCACGATATAGAGGCCGTTTTAAAGGCTTTACATAAGCATTTGGAGAATTACTATCTAAAGCTGAAGAACAAACAATTTGAAGCCATTTTAAGCGCGTATTATGCGGTTTTTTACAAGATAAACCAACCGCAACAATTCAAAGTGAACGATACCGTTGGGAATTATACGGTAAAAGGCATTAATGAAAAAGGTTTGTTAGATCTTGAGGATCAAAAGGGAGATCATCACTATTTTGATATTAAACAGATCAAATGGATGTAATTTAATTTTTTGGGCGTGCCCCTCGCCGGCTACTCCACGGAAGCTCGGGTCGGGCTTTTCGCTACAATCTTTTTGCCATGGAAGATCATGGAAGCAAAAAGGATTTCCGCTGCAATCCCTCACGCGAGGGCGGTAAAAAAATAGTCCGCCTGAAACGTTCGACCCCTCCGGGGCCATACAATATTATCAAAAATGGTTTCTAAAAATGTTTGATCCCTCCGGGACCAAACAAAAAAGCTCACCAAACGGTGAGCTTTTTAATTTCTCTGTGACCTCCATGTAAACCTCCGTGAACGCGCAGCGTTCCGTGGTTAAACGCCTCTTATTTCATATCGTTCAAAATATTGCTGGTCTCGTAAATGTAAATGTCCTTCGCAACATTTTTCACCCAACGATTCGCTAAACCGATTTTACTTGTATCGGCCTTTGCTTTGTTAGCAGCCAGATCTTCTTCCAAAACAGTTGCGCTGAAATCTTTGATATCTCTTTTGATCTCATCATACTTCTTATTCTGCTCTCTCCAATATTTTTGCTCGGCTCTGAACTTATCCAATTTCAAATTCACCATGGAATCGTCCTTCTTTGCCTTATATTCCTTTGAACGATCTTCAACTGCTTTGAACGCTTCGCTCTTTTTCAAACGCGCAATACTGTTCTTGTTCAATTTCTCATAATTGATATTATTGAACTCTGTATAAGCCGATTTTGGAATTTCATCCCAAGGTAATGGATACTCTAATTCACGTTCTCCCCTGTCAATGTATGCGTAAATATCCGGCAAATTAATATTCGGTGTAACGCCTTTCAATTGGGTAGAACCGCCATTTACACGGTAAAATTTTTGTTGAGTCACTTTCACTTGCCCAATAGGTTTAATGGTATCAAACTGCGGCATTAAATACCCGTCTAGATCTAAGAATGATTGCACTGTTCCTTTTCCAAAGGTTGGCGTACCAACAATTACAGCGCGTTTGTAATCTTGCAACGCGGCCGCTAAAATTTCGCTCGCGCTTGCGCTTCCGTGATTCACCATAATTGCAACAGGACCATCCCATGCAACATCCGGATTGTAATCTTCCATTACTTTGATGCGACCGTTCTTATCTTTCACCTGAACAACAGGACCTTTATTAAAAAATAATCCGGCCATTTGTACAACTTCTTGTAATGATCCGCCACCATTATCACGCAAATCGATGATCACCGATTTTGCACCGGCTTTTTTCAATTTCTCTAACTCTCTACGCACATCTTGCGCGCAATAGTGTCCACCATTAGGATTACCTGTGAAGTTTGTGTAAAAGCCCGGCAAATAGATGTAACCAACTTTATTTTTGTTATTCAATAAAGCACTTTTTGCTAAGGCTTCATCCATATCGATCACATCACGAATAATTGGGATCACTTTAATGGTTCCATCCGTTTTCTTCACGGTCAAACGTACTTCAGTTCCTTTCTTTCCTTTGATCAAATCAATCGCCTCATCCATTTCCATTTCGGTAATGTCAATAGGTTTTTCAGTAGCCTGGCCAACTTTTTGGATCTCGTCGTTCTCTTTTAATTCACCTTGTTTATCACTAGGACTTCCCTTCATTACCTCAGTAACTTTCAATTGTCCCATCTCTGTACGCATCAAGCGTGCACCAATTCCTTCGAACTGACCACTCATAGCCTGGTCGAATTTCTTTTTCTCTTTTGGAGCGAAATACTCGGTGTGAGGATCGTAAATTCCGGTGATCGCATTCGCATATTCGCTGAAACGATCTTTTGGTGTTAGCTTGTTATAGTACTTAAATAAGTTGTTGTTAGCCTTCAATACTTTTCTGCGCGCGTCAACTTCCAATGAATCGAATGGTTTTACTTTGTACGCAGTGTCTTTCTTCTCTATCGCGGTTTCCTGGCGCATCAATGCTTCATCCAAACGCACCAGCACCTGGTACTTCAACATTTTCTCCCACTCTTTCTTTAATTCTTCGGTTGTTTTAGCATAGCCTGCTTTATCAGCGTCAGACTCATACATATCTTCCGTTGTGTAATCTAAAGGCTTGGCCAAATACTCTTTGTACCAATTTTCCTTTTCTTTAATGCGTTTTGTAATGAGATCAACTGACACCTGATAAAAATCGTGATTTTGATTTTTTAATTGATCGTCAATAGAACGGCGGTATTTACTCAACATATCCACATCCGACTGCAACAAGAATTTCTTACTACGATCTGTGCGCTTCAAATAAAGATCAAACACTTTCTCACTGAAAGCGTCATCTAATTTCACCGGATTATAATGGTTAGCCGTTAAGCCACCTAAAAGTATATCAAGGATAAGTTCGTTTTTATTGAAAACGTATTTGAATACGGTAAAAGAAGTGATACCCAGAACTAAAGGGATGATAATGAACTTCTTTTTTAGGGTATTTACTATAGTTCGCATGGTTATAACAAATTTAATCACTTTGCAGGAGATTAGCTACAATTTAGATGCCAAAATTCACCACTTGTAACATTTTTTACTTGTTTAAATTTTGTTAAAGGAATAATAGGGATGAAACCTTGGAATAAACATACTTTAGCCTCAAATAATTTAATATGATAGATTTTAGCAGAGCCGAACTTAGCCATTTTGCCATTCACTACGTAGGTAACAAAGGACTTGGCGAGGAACTTACCCTGAGTGAAGAACTGATAAGCTTTAAGGACGATTTTGTGAAGGAAACTCTTTTGCGCTACTTTTTGAATCCGTTCAAAACAGACATTTACCATAAGTTTCGCGAAAAGGCCGACGTGAGCCTGAAAAGCGTGGCTAATATGAGCGAAGATCTTTTTGGCTCGCAAAAGAATTTTCTGTCGGTAAGCAAAAAGCTCGCTAAATATTTGCACGATCAAAGTATTCATCCAAAGATCAAAGGGGGTGAATTTTATGTGTGTTATTTTAAAGATGCCATCGTAGATGGAGAGTTATGCGACGCTATTGGTTATTTTAAAACAGAGAACAAAGAGACTTATCTAAAAGTATATCAACATCTCAACGCGTTTGATGTAGAATGCGATGATGGCATTGATATTCATAAACTTGACAAAGGCGCTTTAGTATTTAATACAGAAAAAGAAAAAGGTTACAAATTAAGCATCATCGACAATAATAATCGTAATGCCGAATGTGCTTTGTATTGGGAAGAAGACTTTTTAGGCGCAAAATTAAAAGAGAACGGCTATTATTTTACAAAGAATTTCATGGATGCTTCGCGTGGATTTTGTGAAGAGGTGCTCACCGAAGGAAACAACGTGGCCAAGCAAGATCAAATGATGATGTTGAATAAAAGCGTAGGTTTCTTTAAAGAAAAAGATCGCTTTAACATGAAGGATTTTGAAAAAGAAGTGTTGGTTGATCCGGGCGTGATAAACGCGTTTAGCGAATACCGTCATAATTTCAACGAGCGTAACGATCTTCATTCGATAGATGAATTTGATGTTTCGGATACGGCGGTAAAAAAGAACGCAAAGTACATGCGCAGCGTGGTAAAACTCGATAAAAATTTTCATTTGTATATACACGGACAATACGATCATGTGGAAAGAGGTTATGATGAAGGGAAAGGGATGAAGTATTATAAGTTGTATTATATGAATGAAAGTTGATTTTTAGCCACAGAGACGCAAAGGAACGGAGTTACACAGAGAAAACCCTGGGTTCCTCAGCGGCACCGAGTCTCCGTGGCAAAAATAACAAATGTCTCTTCTCGAAATCATAAAGGATACAGGATTTTCTCCAAAACACTATGAGCGCGTAAGCGGTGGAGATATAAACGACGCTTATTGTCTTCACGAAAATTCAAAAAAGTATTTCCTAAAAACAAATTCGGCTTCTGCATTTCCTTCCATGTTTGCTAAAGAAGCAAAAGGATTGCAAGCACTTTCTGAAAACTGTTCTTTACAAATTCCCAAAGTAATAAAACATGGAACCGTGGGAGATCAACAATATTTATTATTGGAATGGATAGAACGCGGAATTCCCGGAAAAGATTTTTGGGAAGACTTTGGTATTTCCCTTGCGCAATTGCACAAAAAACAACAAGCAAATTTTGGTTTTGAAGAAGATAATTTTATTGGCTCGCTTCATCAAAGCAATAAGAAACATGATGCCTGGAGCAAATTTTACGCGGAGGAACGGATCATTCCTTTGACAAACAAACTTGGTTTTGATAAAAATCTCGTGGAAAAATTCTGTGGCAAGCTTGATGATCTATTTCCAAAAGAAACTCCTTCTCTACTCCACGGTGATCTGTGGAGCGGAAATTTTATGTGCACTGCCAATGGAAAAGCAAGTATTTATGATCCTGCTGTTTATTATGGCCATCGCGAAATGGATATTGGAATGACGAAATTATTTGGAGGATTTGATAAACGTTTTTACGAGGCTTACGATTCAGAATACCCACTGGAAAAAGGCTGGGAGGAAAGGATTCAATTAACGCAACTATATCCTTTATTGGTACACGCGGTATTGTTTGGAGGAGGATATGTCGAAAGTACGAAGCAGATAATAAAAAAACATCGGTAGTTACTTCTTCTCCTTCACCCACTTCAATTTCACCTCGATATTCCCAACAATAATCGGCGTCTTAATTAAAACGGGGATCTTCTTTTCATCGTTGGTTACCCAAACTTTCATGGTTTCACCACCTGAAAAAATTGTCCCTTTTATTAACAAGGGACTGAACACAATGCAGTTCTTTTCTCCCAAGGCCGTTTTAATTTTTTCCGTTCCCAAATAGCGAATGTATAAACTATCATTGATCTCTCCGTCCAAATAAAGGGAGATGGGAATCTTAGCTCCTATTTGATAGTGCCTATAGTTGATCGTTCGTGCATAATATACCATGGAAAGAACATCAAACGTACAATCCTTCAGTTTTAAAGAGTCGCGCTTGAATTTTTTCTTCTCGAGTTTATAAAAATTCACCTGCTTTTTATCGTAAAGAAAATAATTGTCGTTGTACACACGATTGCCTCCTTCTTTGGAATTACGGATGTAATGAATTGGCTTTAGATCATGAGTATCCGCCCAACACTGAAATGTGTCCCGCACTTTAAAGAACCAATCATAATTTCTATGCGTACTACCTTCGCCCAAAAAATAAAATACTTTTCTTTTGCCGATCTCGGTTTTTTTTACAGAAAAACTGGTGCGCGCTGCATTCACCCAAATTGGTCCCCAGTCGTAATACACTTCATACTCCAGAGTCTCTCCATCGGGGAAATTAATATCGTCGATGGCGCAGCTTTTTTGCGCTTTTGCAAAACCAAGAAGAAATAAAAGAATAAATGAAATTCTTAGCACTTTACTAAGTTACAAATAAATTAAGCGCCTGCTAGTTCTTTTGCGCGCTTCTCGGCCGCGACAATTCCATTGATCAGGGCTTCACGTAATTTCTCATCGTTAAAAACATTAAGGGCTGCTTCGGTAGTTCCTCCACGCGAGGCAACGGATTTAATTAGATCATCCAAATTACCTTCGGAAGTATTCATTAAGTGATAAGCCCCATGCATAGTTTGACGTACCAGTAAACTCGCTAAATGCTCTTCAATACCCATACGCTTTCCTGCCTCTATCATAGCGCTCACAATAAAGAAAAAATATGCAGGACCACTTCCGCTCAGCGCTGTAACCGCGTCCAATTTACTTTCGTCATCAAAATAAATGGTCTTGCCCGTTGTGTTCAATAAATTGTCAGCCTTCAACACGTCATGCATTTTCGTTTTCTTGGTTGAAGAAAAACCGGTGATTCCCATACCTAATTGCGCCGGCTGATTTGGCATAGCGCGAACAATGTTCGTATGCCCTAAATTCTCCTCGAGTGTTTTGATCGTGATCCCAGCCATAATGGAAATAACCAATTGCGAAGGGAGCAGATGCTCTTTAAGATCAGCGTAAATATCTTTGGCGTCTTGCGGTTTGATAGCAAGAATGATCGTATCAAAACCAATGATGCGTTCGTCAATTTTGTTAGCAATGTTCCCAAACGGCCGCAAACGATCTTTCATCTCTGCGTTCTTTTCAATTAATAAAATATCTTTTTGGGAAACGATGTTGTCTTTTAGAAATGCTTTGGCATAGGTTAAACCCATGTTGCCGCAGCCAATAATAGCGATCCGGATCATAGTATCATTTTTTCATTTTCATATGCGGGATATTATCTTCTAAATATTCCTCGCCGGTTTCTTTGAAACCAAGTTCATTATAAAATTTCTTTAAATAAGATTGCGCGGAGATGGTGATCTTGCTCGTTTTAAAAAGCTCTTCGCATTCATTAATCCCGGTTATCATCAACTCCTTTCCAACATTTCTTCCTCTCACAGAAGGATCAACCACTACTCTGCCAATACTTGCTTCGGGGTAATTGATGTTTTGAGGGATCAAGCGCGCATAAGCCACAATTTTTCCATTCTCTTCTCCATATAAATGCCAGCTTTTTTTATCGGTATCATCCAGATCCTGATATGGGCAATTCTGTTCCACAACAAATACTTTAGCACGCAATTGTAAAATTCCGTACAATTCGTCCACCGTGAGTTCCCTAAAGCTCTTTGTGATCCACTTCATTAATACTGACCCGTTGAGAGCATTACAAGCGTGCAGGCCTCCAAGCATTCTATTCCCTGTTGCTTTGCCAAAGTTTCTAATTCGGCATTCTCCGCACCGGGATTAAAAATAATACGTTTTGGTTTCAGTGCCAAAATATAGTCGATCCAGCTTTTTTGATTTCTTGGATGAACGTACATGGTCACCGTATCCACATTGTCAATATGCGGCTTATTGGTTAAAATAACTTCACCATTGATATTTCCCTCGTGAATCCCTACGGGGTAAACTTTATGTCCGTGCTGTTTTAACTTATTTGTAGCCAAAAAAGCATAACGTGAGGGGTCAGCGGAAGCGCCTATAACTACAGTTGGTTTCATTCAGTATAATTGAGGTCTTTGGCAAATGTTTCTTCTAATTTCCAACACGCCAAATAAGCTAATACAAATACAATGCCACCAATAATTAATGACGAATTGACAAGCCCGATACCCGGTTTCATAGCAGTATTTGCAACGGTCATAAGCGAAACGGAGCCACGAACAAAATTTGGCGCCGTGGTTGTGACGGTTGAACGGATATTGGTTCCAAACAATTCGGAAGCTCCGCTCATGAACACAGCCCAATAACCGGTTCCAAATCCAATGAAGAAAATAATGCAGTAAAATACAACAGGGGAAATATTGGCGAATAAATAGTAAATAATGCTTCCGATCAGGGTAAGTGTGATAAAAATAAATAATGGCTTTTTCCGCGAACGCATTTTCTGGCTCATGACACCGCTTACCACGTCGCCAATAGTGATCCCAATGTACGCCACCATAATTGGGATCTTCCCTTGCGTTGGTCCGCCTTCCAATCCCAATGCAGTTGACATTTCGGGCGCAAACTGAACCAGAAAGAACATGACGAACCAAACCGGTACAGCGATCAAAATAATATTGAGGTATTTTAAGAGCAAACGGGGATGCGAGAATAAATAAAAGAAATTTCCTTTACTCACACTTTTATCATGCTTCACCGAATCAAACATCCCCGATTCAAAAACACCAATACGTAAGAACAAAAGCAGTAATCCCATTCCTCCGCCTAAAAAATAACTCGCACGCCAGTTGTCGATAGCGATCGTTGTTAATCCGGCTACCACAGCGCCAAATAATCCAATAGATGCTACAATAGTTGTTCCGATCCCACGATCCTCCTTTTTCATGGTCTCGCTTACCAACGTGATTCCCGCGCCTAATTCTCCTGCTAAACCAAATCCCGACACAAAACGAAGTACCCCATACCAAAATGTGTCATTTACAAAACCGTTTGCGATGTTGGCAAGCGAATACGTAATGATACTTCCAAATAAAACAGTTAAACGTCCTTTTTTATCTCCTAAAATTCCCCAGAACAAACCTCCCACTAACATTCCCATCATTTGCAAGCTCAATAAATTTGCGCCAACTTCAGCAACTTGTTTTTTTAATTCGGCCGGATCAGCGTAAACACCTTTCAAAATATCATTTAAACTCGCTACACGCTCCATACCAAACAACACAAGGTCGTAGATGTCTACAAAGTATCCGAGCGCGGCCACCACAACTATTTTACTGAACGAACCTTTGAACTGCTGAAGCATATTACTTTTGAATTAAAACATCGATTGGGTTTGTGATACATCCGTTAGGATAATTGATCTTAAGGATATCGGAAATGGTTGGTGCAATTTGTGTGATGGTATAATAGTTCAATGAACTACCTTTCTCTATTCCAGCACCGTAAAAAATAACTGGTACATGTGTATCGTAAGAATAGGAAGCCGCATGAGTTGTGCCAGTTTTCTCGTGATCCATCCAACCCGGACGCAAAGCATAGGCTACATTTCCACTGCGCTGATGATTGAAACCATTTTGGATCAAAGATTTCGAGTCGCGCTTATCAGAGCTTTCATTCTTAAGCGAAATTGAAGGAAATGCTTCGGCGATCGCTTCTTTTGTCACCAAATAATCGCATAGCTTTTGTTCAACATATTGTCGGTTGAGTTTTTCCATTTTTTCCTCGCTCAAATAAATTTGCTGGTTGGCGCATTCCAAAACAACATCCGGATCACCAAATGCATTTTTAAAATACCCTTTCAGATCTTTCTTTAATTCCTTTTCATCAAAATAACCGGCGGGGATTTTATTGTCGAGCAAATAATTTGGAACATCAGCTCCGCCGTGATCGGCAGTTAAAAACAATACGTAATTTCCTGCACCAACTTCAGTATCCAGGGTTTTGATCAATTCCTCTAGGTCAAGATCCAAGCGCAAATACACATCTTCCACTTCTACCGAACGCGGACCAAAATCGTGTGCAATGATATCCGGACTAGAAAAACTAATGGTCAATAGATCTGTAACATCATCTTTCCCTAATTTTTCATTTTTCAAACATGCAATGGCAATATCCTTCGTAATAGTATTTCCCCAAGGTGTACATTTGATCATTCCAAATTTTCGGGGATTCAAATAGTTAGAGTACTCATAAGGAAATGTTGCTTCAGGTTTTCCATTAGGAGATTTCTCATAGTTGTTTTTGTCCGAAATAGAATTTGTGTAACTCTCAACAGGCTTTAGTGTATTCCAACCTTGTTTCAAATACGTCACGGACTTTTGCTGATTATTAAATTCAGTTACCCAAGCCGGTAATTCCTTTTTATACCAGGTTGAAGAAATAAATGCTCCCGTGGAATCATCAAACCAAAAAGCACCATCAGCAGCGTGACCAGCAGGGAGAATTGCACTGCGATCTTTTAAAGCAACGCCAAAAACTTTTCCTTTTCCGTTAGAACTTAATTTCAATTCATCGCCAATAGTTGAACTCAAACAGTTTGCAGGCGAACGCTTTTTTGCTTTGGAATTCGGTCCAATAGGCTCTACTTTTTCATCGTAAGTACAATAGGTATACTTCCAGGTAGTTTTATCCGGCCAATCATTCGCCACAATACCGTGAATTTTTGGTGTAGCTCCTGTAAAAATACTCGCGTGCCCTGGTCCCGTGATCGTTGGAACGTAATTGTAGTGCGCATTTCTTAAATAATAACCGCTGCCAATCAATTTCTTAAATCCGCCATTTCCATATCTATCCCAATACCGGTAGATATAATCATTGCGCATTTGATCAACCACAATTCCAACAACGAGTTTTGGTTTCCCGTTAATTGGCTTCTTTACAGCTTGCCCAAATGAAACAGAAATGATGAGCAAAAGAAAATATAAAGGGCTTAGCTTCATTACTTTTTATCGAGTTTTTCAAATACAGAATTATTGCTCTTGTATTCTGGCACTATGGTTTTCATATGCTTCACAATAAGTTCGTTATTTTGCGTATTAAACAATTTGATAATACTTTCAATGGTTTGATTCACTTCATTGTATTCATACTCGCGCACTTTACCAATTAAAATTTGTGAGTGATGTGTTGGCAAAGTATTTTCTGCGTCCGCTAATAATTCTTCAAATAATTTCTCGCCCGGACGCAAACCTGTTACCTTGATCTTAATATCCTTTTCTTCTTGTAAACCCGAAAGCTTGATCATTTTACGAGCGAGATCGATGATCTTTACTGATTTCCCCATATCAAACACAAAGATCTCTCCCCCTTTACCCATACAACCGGCTTCTAAAACTAATTGACAAGCTTCTGGAATGGTCATAAAGTAACGTGTAATATCAGGATGCGTAATAGTTACCGGTCCGCCACTTTCAATTTGCTTTTTGAAACGAGGAATTACCGAACCATTGGATCCAAGAACATTTCCAAAGCGTGTGGTGATGAAACGAGTTTTGCTTTTCTTACCCAAACTTTGAATGTAGATCTCTGCGATACGCTTGCTTGCTCCCATCACATTCGTAGGATTCACCGCTTTATCGGTACTTACAAAAACAAATTTTTCTACTTGATGTTCTACCGAGAGATCAGCGCATACTTTTGTTCCGAGTACATTTGTAAAAACAGATTCCGAAGGATTATTCTCCATCAAAGGAACATGCTTATAAGCAGCGGCGTGAAAAACGATATTTGGTTTAAATATTTCAAAAGCCTTTTGCATACGTTCCGAATTTCGAACATCTGCCAAAGCAACTTCAAAACTATCTTTTTTATATTTGTCCGCAAATTCTAATTCTAATTCATGCAAAGGAGATTCAGCTTGGTCCACCAAAAAGATCTTCTTTGGTTCAAATTTCATACACTGGCGTGCTAATTCGCTTCCAATAGAACCTGCCGCGCCCGTGATCATGATCACTTTTCCTTTTACCTGTTCATTGATAAGATCAGCATCCAGTTTAATAGGTTCACGCTCTAACAAATCCTCAATGTTGATCGTTTTTAATTGATTAAAACTTAATTCCCCGTTTATCCATTTTGTTGGTGGTGGAACATTCAATACACGTGTATTGTAGTTCAAACAAATATCAGTGATCTCATTCTTTTTGGCCGCATTCAAATTTTGGATACTGATAATAACGATCTCTGCACTATTCTCTTTGATCAATTGCCCAAGTTTGTCCGTAGTAAAAATGAACGCGCCTTCTAAACTTCTTCCTTTCTTCTTTTCATCATCATCCACAAAAGCAACCACGCGGTATTTAATTGCCGCATCGCGATCCAAAGTACGCTTTGTGATAATTCCAGCTTCACCGGCGCCGAATATGATCACATTCATGCGTTCACTCGCCGGATTTTTGGTTTCTAAGAATAGGGCTTTGATAGTTAAACGCGAGCTGATCATTAGGAACAAGGTCACTAACGCGTCGATGATAATAATCGAATTTGGAATGATATAAATTTTATCGCCCGTATAAAACAAAGCAAGATTTATCAGGGAAATAACAATTGTTCCCGATATCACCACAATAAAAATCCGGGTGGCGTCCTTAGAACTTGTGTAACGTACAACACCTTTGTACGTTTTTGAAACAATGAATGAGATCAAACGGATACCAAGAACGATAGCGAAATCGTAAGGCATGTTCTCCTTGTCGATAAGCGCCATGCTGTCTTTCTCAAAATAGAATCGAATGAAGAAGCTTAGTCCGAGAGAAAACGCGCAAATTCCTACGTCGATCAATAAAATGAACCAGCGCGGTAAATTATAGGACCAGAACCACTTAAAAATGTTGAACATTACCCGTAAAAATAGCTATTTTTTTTGAGGTGTAACCGTTTTAGTGTCAGTGGTTTTAGGCTGCGGCTGAACGGTAGCCGAAACTTTGGATTCGGGAATGGTTTTATAGGTTGGTGTTGACTTGGTAGGATTCACAGGAGGTTTAGGCTTAAAGGGTTTATCGCTCACCACGCATTCGCAAACGGCGTGAACTTCCTGCCATTTTACTTCCACTAGACAATCATTTGGCTGAATGTAAATTGTTTTCTTGACGCTATCGGGCAAAGTCACATCAACGGATGTTCCGTAAGACCTAGGTCCATCAAACAAAAACGGATCTTTGAATTTTTCTTCGAGATGAATATCCTTAATGTGGAATTTCTTATCGAGGATAACTGTATATAATTCAAAGATCGCTCGTGTGATCTTGATACTTATCTTATCCGCTGTTTTATCATAAGTAATTTTCACGTCGCCGTTCACAGTTGTGCTGTAGTTAAACGGACCAACATCCACAAAGGCATCGCAAATAAACTGAGAGCTATCCGGGCGGATCTGGATCTTTGGATTTACAATTCTCCAATGGTATTTTCCTTTGATCAACATTACCTCATAATCGTTGGTGCTGGAAACCGTTCCCACAGCCAAAAGTGTTTTGTTTACAAGGTCTTCATGCAAGGTAAATGAGAAATCATTCAGCTGATTTTTGTTCTGAGCCTTTAAAACGGTGCAAAACAATAAAAGAAGTGCTATGATGCGCATTTTGCTAAATTTGTAAGCGAATTTAAAGGATATAACGCATCTCGTAAACAAAAGTTATTAGCATTGAAACCAAAAAAAGTTATAGTTATTGGTGGTGGAGCAGCCGGATTTTTCTCGGCTATCAATTGCAAGCTTTTGAATCCCGGCTTTGATGTGAAAATTCTCGAGAAAACCACCAAGCTCCTTTCAAAAGTATTGGTTTCCGGCGGTGGGCGTTGTAATGTAACCCACAGTTGTTTTGACATAAAACAATTGGTGAAGAATTATCCTCGTGGGGAAAAAGAACTAATGCAAGTATTTAGCCGATTCGCAGTTGAAGATACCATCAAATGGTTCAAGGAGCAAGGCATTGAATTGAAGACGGAAGCAGACGGACGAATGTTTCCCGCTACAAATAAAAGTGAGACCATAGCCAATTGCTTCCTGAACTTAGCTAAAAAACTCAATATCGAAGTCATCACCCAATGCGATGTGCAAAAAATAAGTAAGAGCGATCTTTTTGAAGTAAGAACAAATAAAGGAAATTTTGAAGTTGACGCGGTGATCTGCAGTATGGGTGGAAATAACAAAGCCGAAGGTTATAAATTGATCAAAGATCTTGGCCACAACATCATCTTCCCTATTCCGAGTTTGTTCACAATCAACCTACCGGGGGAAGAAATTAAAACAGAATTACAGGGCGTAGCGGTAAAAGAAGCAACGGTTTCCATTGAAAAAACAAAATTCAATTATACAGGTCCGGTTTTAGTAACGCATTGGGGGCTTAGCGGCCCCGCCGTACTGAAATTATCCGCGTTTGCAGCGCCGTACTTCTTTGAAACAAACTACAAGAACACTATTTTGATCAATTGGACCGGAAATTTAAAACTGGAAGAAATTCTTGAGGAATTAAACCAAACGCGTTCTGCGCAGTCTAAAACATTGGTGGCAAATTTTGTGATGTTTGGTTTAGTTCGCAGGCTATGGGAATTTCTGGTTGATAAGGCTGGGGTTTCTCCGGAAACGAATTGGGCTAATATTTCCAAACAGCACGTGAATAAATTGGCTGAAATACTCTACCGTGATGTGTATAAAATGCAAGGGAAAACTACGTTTAAGGAAGAATTCGTCACCGCGGGAGGCATTGATTTGAAAGAGATCAATTTCAAGACCATGGAAAGTAAATTAGTACCGGGATTATTCTTTTGCGGAGAAGTGTTAAATATTGATGGCATTACCGGGGGATTTAACTTTCAAAACGCCTGGAGCACTGGCTACATTTGCGCCAGTTCACTGTAATTTTGTACATTTGATAGGATGTCTACATTAAGACATATTTTTTTCGGACTCACTTTACTTTTCTCCTTTGCGGGAAATGCTCAAGATACGTTGTACACCACGCCAACGTCCACCATTTTTACTCCTCAGTTCGATCAAACCAAATACTATCAGATCATAACCAAGTACGGCGCTCAATTTAGAGGAAAGGTAATTCATGAGGCAGAAAGAGATATAACCTTTCAGGATCGCCGTGGAAATTTAAAACACATCATTCTCAAAAGCGATATTAAAGAAGTAACGCCAATTGGAGTGAGTGCAAAAGAGAATATCACACGTTTTGATGACGACTACTATAGCAATTACTATATGCTGGTAGAAAACGTTTTACCTTTTAAGGAAGGGTCCTTCAATGCTACCACGCATTATCTGGTTGAGAATTGCAATTACGCGTTTAGCGAACATTGGAGCGTTTCATTAAACATCATTTTTGTTTTACCAACTTCTTTGGGTGTAAAATGTTCTTATCCTATTGGGAAAGATCTTTATTTGGGAGGAAATGCGTTTGTGTGGGGTTTACCGGGAAACGACAACAATAGTTCTTATTATGTTCCATTCATGGGCGCTTCAGCAAAAATAACCAAGGGTGATAACAATACGAATTCAACGCTTGGTGTTGGAACTATCGTTATCAAAGATTTTGATAAATCGCACAATGTGGGCCGTTCGAGTCCTTATGTGCCGTTGTATTACGTGAATTTCGCTTATACCAATCGTTTTTCTAAACATGGGGCGTTCAACGTTGAAAGCTTTTTATTTCCAATGTTCATGTCGAGATCTTACAGTACAGTAAATTTGGGCATGACCGGCGTGAGCATCAAATGGATCCGCGACATGAATACTCAATGGAATTTTGGATGCTATGGTGTGTATTTGGGCGATCTCAGAACCTTGAGCTCAAAATCAAAAGTAATACCTCTTCCCTATTTATCGTATTCGTATTTTATCAGGGGATAAATTATTTAACGATCTTCATCTCATTTAAGAGATAACCGGCGCCCGCGTATTTATCAACGATCCACAAGGTAAAACGAACATCCAGAACAATATTTCTACAACGCGTTACATCGTACATCACATCACTCATGGTTCCTTCCCAATTGCGATCGTAATTTGTTCCTATCAATTCTCCTTTAGCATTCAAAACAGGGCTTCCGCTATTTCCGCCGGTTGTATGGTTGCTGGCAATAAATGAAACGCGCAATTTTCCGTTCTTATCAACGTAAGCTCCAAAATCTTTTTTGTCGTATAACTCTTTCAAACGCGGCATGAATTCGTAGTCCGGGTTTCCGGTGGCGTTCTTATCCACCATTCCATCGATAGTTGTGTAGTGCAAATACGTAACGCCATCTTTTGGTTTGTAGTCATCCACTTTTCCATAGGCTACACGCAAAGTACCGTTTGCATCCGGATAGAATTTCTTGGTCTTCACATTTTCCTTGAGCATTTGCATGTATTCCTTTTGTAATTCCAGGATCTGAAGATCGTCGTAATTATATTGCGGAAACACTGCTTTCTGATAATAGGAGTTTATTGAAAGCGTGAGGCGATAGAACGGATCGCGTTCATACAAGGCGAAATTCTTCTCAAAATCACTCAACATAGCAGCCGCTTTGGTGTTGTCGATAAAACTTGAGTTACTATATAAGAACTCCGTTATTTTCTCGGTGTCGTTATTATATACCTGATACAAAGAATCTAAATACAAAGGGCGACTTTCCTTTTCTATGGCAAGCGCATATTCCTTCAACATAGCAACACAGAGCTTTCTATCGGTAGCTTTATTCATATTCCTGAACGGGACTGATTTCTTGATCTCTGCAAAAAGTTGATCGAACTTATTTTCTTTACCCGCCTGTTTTTTCTTTAGCTCACTAAATATCTGGTGGTAATTTGTAATATGACGAATAGCATCAATACCCATTAAACATTCGCTGTAGTAATCCACTTGCTTACTTAGAGGCGCGTATTCCTGGTACACTTTTTTAAAGTCGGCCAGGATCTGTTTGCATTTGTTCTGCTTCGTAGCATCGTTCGCCAATCCTTGAATCAGATCGATCTCAAATTTTTCTTTTTTATTAATGGCGTCATTAGCGATCAGTCCTTGCATTTCTCCACTCCATTTTTTGTAGGCGTTAGCTATTCCCGCATATCTATCCGCATACATCAAACGAATTGTGTCATTCTTCTTCATATCCGCTTCGTAAATAGCCAAGCGCTTATCACGCAGAGAAACACGGCGAGGATCTTGTTCATTCACCAGCAATTTCACCGCAAACGACGTCAAATACTCTTGTGTTCTTCCCGGAAAACCGTACACCATGGTAAAATCACCTTTTTCATATCCTTTTAAAGAAATTGGAAAAGAATATGCGGGTTTGTAAGGAACGTTATCGGCATTGTACTCAGCAGGCCTGTTATCTTTTCCCGCATAGATCCTGAACATACTAAAATCCGGATTGTGACGAGGCCAAACCCAGTTGTCTGTTTCCCCTCCAAATTTTCCGATATTCTCAGGTGGAACTCCAACCAACCGAACATCTTTGAATACTTCGGTCACAAATAAATAATATTCATTTCCGTAATAGAACGGTCGTACAAAAGCTGTGTATGGCGTGTTCTCTATTGCTTTCTTTTCAATTTGCCCCATGCTCGCTTTTACGGCTGAGTCTCTTTGAAATTCTGAAAATGTGGGCTTGATCACAGCAAGCACTTGTTTGGTTACATCTTCGATCTTCTTGATGAATGTTACGGTAAGTCCTTTGCACCATAATTCTTCATTCGCGTTCATGGCCCAATAACCATTCTTCAAATAATTTTTCTCAACGGTACTCAACGCGTTCACCGCGCCATAACCGCAATGATGATTCGTTAAGATCAATCCTTTACTGGAAATAGCTTCAGCTGTACATCCACCTCCAAAGATCATCACCGCATCTTTCATGCTGGCTTTATTGATGCTGTAAATTTGTTGGGCGGTTAATTTAAAGCCATTCTTCTTCATGTCTTTAAAATTCATTGCCTCTATCAATTGAGGCATCCACATTCCTTCGTCGGCTTTTGCAACAAAAGAGATCAATGTTAGTGCGAAAAAAATCTTCTTCATGTCTTTTATTTTATCATTCCTGCCATTTTCATCGCGTCGTATCTTATAGCGCTATCCAATGGTATTTGTTCATCATTACTTTTTTGCGTTGCTTTCTTCAGCAACAAAGGTGTTTCGCGGATCTGCTTTGCAAAATTTTGAATGCTATTTTCTCTCTCTTTGCGCGCGTAGTAGGTTTTCGGTGAGGTGTACATTTCGTAAGCGTCCGGAATAAAATTATTTCCAAAGGCTCCCAAATTGCCGTCCGAATACAGGATCATCACCACTTGATTGCTTTCAATACTTTCTTTAAGATCTAATTGCCAAACTTCCACTTTTTCACCAGGAATAGGAGAAGGAATTACTTTGTTGTAATAATACCAGAACGATCCACCTGCAAACGCCCCATTCAAAATTCCCATGTAAACCGGTCCGTACCAATAGCTATCCGATAACGTAAGAACTCGCGTTGTATTCTTGAGCGAATCACTTTCCCAGGAAATTTGAGGATAAGCCAATTTCATATTTTGTTCAGGATTCTTATACAAGTTCATACTCTTCAGTACATCCGCGTCACGGCTTCTTGCTGTATCAACAACTTCAATTGAAGAGTATTTCAGATCAGGCATATCGCATTTGTGCAATTTCTCTATGTAATGGATGATCGTATCAATTGCCAGGCATTCTCCATAATAACTCCAATGGTGACCAAATTTTGGGAACAGAGGATGTGGTGCAATCGATTTTATTTGATTGAACAATGCGTAAAGATCCAATTGGTTGATGCCATATTGCTTTCCGTATTTAGCAAATAGCTCGTGATTCGTTTGTTTTACAGGGTGCTTGTATTTATCCTCAACAAATTCGCTACAGTATTCGCCTTTGCCCGGAGCGTAAACAAAAACAAGATCAATCCCCTTTTTCTTTAAAGTATCCTGTACCACTTTTGCTTTCTGCATAAGCGTAACAACTTTATTCTCATTCACATTATCATCTCCATAAGCCGAGAAAATATATTCCTCACTGAACACATAATCGTCTTTTCCGCTTACAAATCCTTTAACGCGAAGTTGATTGAACAGATCGTAATACAATTGATTATTCAAACGCACTGAAATTTCTTTGAATGCCCAATGATCATTATTGTAATCATCCATCACTTCCTGATAACCGCCGTCCAGCCAACTGCTAGAACTGAATTTTGGTTTCTCATCAGAGATCACTAACCCAACAAGGTTGGGCTTATTGTCTTTATTCACAAATGAGATCAGTAGTGGCAAAGAAATAGCCAGCAAAAGCACTATGTGATGAATTGAATATGCTTTCTTGCCAGCCATTAAAATCTGAAATAAATAAATGGATTAAAATTAAGGGCGGAAATAAAACTCAAAGACAAATAAAATAAGGCAACACAAGAAAGAACAACCATCCATTTTCCATTGGCGCTGAAATTCTCTCCGTACAGTTTTTGTTGGATCGCATAGGTTCGTTCTGTAATTGCGAACCAAGAAACTAATAAAGCGATCACCGCCATGGTGATGAAATCATTATTCATAGCAAATTTTCCATCGGCGAAATTGAAGCTATACATTTGTTTCATTACTGAGAACGCATAGTGTAGATCTTCATTACGGAATAAAACCCAACCGGTAACAACAATAATAAATGTAATTGGGATCGAAATGAATTTGCCTAATTTCTGAAACACATTACCTAAGAACAAACGCTCAAGCACTAAGAATAAGCCATGATAAGCACCCCAAAGCACAAAATTCCAACTGGCGCCGTGCCATAAACCCGAGAGAAGGAAAACAATAAAAAGATTGCGATATAGTTTTGTTTGTCCGCCTTTATTTCCGCCGAGTGGGATGTATAAATAATTTTTCATCCACGCACCCAATGTAATATGCCAGCGGCGCCAAAAATCGGTAATGCTTGTTGAAATATATGGATTATTAAAGTTCTCGGGAATTCTAAAGCCCATGATCTTGCACAAACCAATGGCCATGTCGCTATAACCACTAAAATCAAAATAAATTTGAAATGTGTAAGCAAGCGCGCCAACCCAGGCAGCGGCAGTGTCCAATTGATCAACCGGCAGTTTAAAGACTGCATCGGCTTGCATACCTAAAGTATTTGCAAGAATCACTTTTTTTGCAAGCCCAATACAAAAAATAAAAAATCCGCTAAGTTTAGCTTCAGGCGTATAGTTCTTTTCGCGATTTGTTATTTGATCGGCTATATCATGATAGCGAACAATTGGTCCGGCAATTAATTTTGGAAATAAGAGAATGTAGGTTTGATACTGCCAAAAACTTTTGAGTGGCTTGTGAACTCCGCGATATACATCTACGACATACGTTAAGCTTTCAAACGTGTAGAACGAAATTCCAATAGGAAGAATGACTTTTGCGAAATGAATATCTAAGCCTAAGATCGCGTTGAAATTCTCAATAAAGAAATTGCAATACTTAAAATAGAAAAGTAATCCCAAATTCAGACACAGAGATAAAATGAGAAATTGGCGTTTTGAACTTTTTGTTTTGGCGTTATGCATGGCATTCACCAAAAAGAAATCTACAAATGTGGTGGCCAAAATGGCGAAAATGAATTTTGGTCCGCCCCAACTATAAAAGAAAATACTGAACGCCAAGATAAACCCATTCTTTTGCTTGTTTGGCACTAAGTGATAGGCCAGCAAAAACAGCGGCAGCACGTAAATCAGGAAAGTTATGCTAGCAAAAACCAAGGTTTAATTTCGAGGCTCAAAAATAGCAAAATGCGGGGAATTTTATCATTAAATCCGGCACATTTTATGGAAGGTAATTTTATGCTACTGAGCAGTATACATCGTCCCCGTTGATCCCTTATACCTAAAGATGATCTGATTGAAGAAATTGAGCTCATTTCCTTTAATGGCGTTGGCAGTCTCTTCAAGACTCATTTCAGGAGTAATATCAATGAGATCCGCACGATTGATAGCGTACTTTACCGTCAACTCATCGTAAAACTTCTTGGAAAGGTTAATACAGGCCTGAATATTTTCAACATCCTTTGACATTAAAAGCAAGCGATCAAATTCTCTATTGATCTCTGTTACGTCAACCTTAACAGAGTCGGCCAGCTTAAGCCCCTTAACAGCCGTCATTCTCGCAGCAATTTCCTTATCAAAATACGCAGACGAAGCCTCTTTGCGGTCTCGATCAACGCAGGACACGAAAAAACATAAGATTATGACAAAAGAATACTTCATTTTCTTAGCATTCAACCATCCTTCGACTACGCTCAGGATGACAGGGCAAGCAGTGAACTAATACACCTAAACGATCAAAAAGTTCAATTAGATTGGATCATTTTTCCGCCGTCGAACATCAGAGTGCGGCTCTTGAATTTATTGTACACCAGCATATCGTGAGTTGCAAATAACACAGCACGACCGGCTTCGGCCAATGCCTTCAATAATTTCAAGATCTCTTCAGAAGTTTCCGGATCCAGATTTCCGGTTGGCTCATCGGCCAAAATAATTTCAGGATCATTCACCAAAGCCCTGGCAATACTTACCCTTTGCTGTTCTCCGCCCGACAATTCATGAGGCATATTAGCTTCTTTGCTCTCCAAACCAACTTTATTTAACACTTCCTTTACGCGTGCGTTAATTTTACTCTCGTCCGCCCAACCTGTGGCTTTCATTACAAACTTCAAATTTTCTCCAACGGTTCTATCGGAAAGCAATTGAAAATCCTGGAACACAATTCCAAGCTTACGACGTAAAAACGGAATATCTTTTGGCTTAATATTATTAAGATCGTAACCTGCTACTGTAGCCGAACCTGTACCCAATGGCAGATCGGCGTAAATAGTCTTTAAAAAACTACTTTTTCCGCTACCCGTTTTTCCTAATAAATAAACAAATTCACCTTTGTTTACTTCAACGGTAACACCCGACACCACAGGCCTTTCCTCCTGCATCAGAGTAGCGTTGTCAAATTTTACTAAAGCGGACATCACAAAATTTCCAAAAACTTAAAATTAGGTATCATCCTCGGTTTAATTTGCATTTAAGCTGTAACAATATCAACACGTTACCGTTAATAATTGAAATCTTCACTACAACAAGTATAAACCTAAGCAAACTACTTTTATTGAGATAAATTTTATCTTAAATCTACATTAATGCTTTTGAACAGAATTTCTCTGGTTGTTTTGCTTTTTTTATTTGTTGGACGTGTGAGCGCGCAAAAAACAGCCATTCTTTTAGACAAAGAAGAACTTTATAAGACCGGTATTGAGCTGTTTGACAAAAAGCAATATGCCAGTGCTCAAAAAAGTTTTGACGAATATGCGCTAAACAGCTCTTCCTCTGTTTTAAAGACCGATGCTCAATTTTATGCTGCCGCTTGCGGGATCGAGCTATTTCATAAGGACGGTGAATGGCGTATGAAGCAGTTCATTGAAAAGCATCCAGAGAGTTTAAAAAAGAATTTGGCTTGGTTCTATTTGGGAAAGTCCAGCTTTAGAAAGAAAAAATATAAAGAAACAATAGAGTATTTTGAAAAAACCGAGAGCAATAAATTACCGAAAGAAGATCTTGCGGAGTTTCATTTTAAACGCGGTTATAGTTATTTGATGGAGAATAACAGCGAGAAAGCGAAAGCGGATCTTGCTGAAGTAAAGGATAAGGATAATAAATACATGAATCCTGCCATTTATTACTACTCTCATATTGCCTACACCGAAAAGAATTACGAAACTGCTTTACAAGGTTTCAATAAATTAGTGAATAACGAAACTTTTGGCTCGGTTGTACCATATTATATTACGCAGATCTATTTTATTCAGGGGAAATATGAAACAGTAACTAAAACCGCTCCACAATTATTAAACGACACTTCTAACATTCAAAAGGCCGATGAGATCAACCGCATGATCGGTGAGAGTTATTACAATTTAAAAAATTACAGTTCGGCACTTGAATTCCTCAAAAAAACCAGTCTTGCTTCGGATTACAACCCTCAAGGGAATTATGCATTGGGTTATTGTTATTATAAGACAAATGATTGTCCTAACGCCATTAAACAATTTGAAAAAGCTACAACTCCAAAAGATTCTATTTCGCAGAGCGCCTGGTATCATATGGCAGATTGCTATATGAAGATGGGTGAGAAATTAAAAGCGAAGAACGCCTTTTACAGCGCTTATCAATTAAATTACGATAAGAAAATTGAGGAAGATGCCTTGTTCAGCTTTGCAAAGATCAGCTACGAGTTGGATTTTAGTCCGTACAACGAAGCTGTTAAAGCTTTCAGTAAATATTTGAAGGAATATCCTACTTCTTCTCGCAAAGACGAATGTTATGCATTCTTGATAAACGTGTATTCTACCACTCGTAATTACGACATGGCCATCAAGAGCATTGAGAGCATGGGAAGCATTGATCCTATTTTAAAATACACGTATCAAAAACTGATTTACTTTAAGGGAGTTGATGCTTTCAATAACGATAATTTTAATGAGGCCGAAAAACAATTCAAAAAATCACAATCACAAAACACAGATCTTGTTTTAAATGCATTAAATCAATATTGGCTTGGGGAAATCTCTTATATCCGTAAAGATTACACAACCGCTATCGAGGCCTGGAAAAAGTTCCTGGTAATGGACGGTGCAGTTTCAATGCCTGAATACGATCTGGCTAATTACAACATTGGTTATGCCCACTTTGAAAGAAAAGAGAAGGAAGATTACACTAATGCCAATATCGCTTTCAGAAAATATTTATTATCGAAGAATTTAACTGATCTCAATAAGAAAGCTGACGCGAATTTACGCGCTGCAGATTGCTATTTCATGAATAACACCTTTCCGCAAGCTGCAGATCTTTACAAGGAAGCTATCAATTTAAATAAACTGGATGTTGATTACGCTATTTACCAAAAAGGAATGTGCTTGGGCGTGATGAAAAAGTACAAAGAGAAGATCGCCGATATGCAAACTATTGAAAGCAAATACCCGGGATCGATCTATATGGCTAAGGCAATGAACGAAATTGCCGATACGTATTACGAGAATTTGCAGGAATACGATAACGCCATTACGTATTACAACAAGATCCTGAACAATTATCCAAAATCAACTTCTACTCAAAATTGCTACGCGCGTTTAGGGAATATCTATTACGAGAAAAAACAAGATGATAAGGCATTTGAATACTTTGACAAGTTTGTGAAGAATGACTCAAAGAGCCAGGAAGCAAAAGAAGTTCTATCTCAGATCAAAGCTATTTTTAAGGCAAAAGGAGACATTGCAGGAATGGAAAAGTATTTTGCTGACCTGGGCGATCCGCTAAACATCAATCAAGTTGAGAAAGACGTTTACGATATCGCGGCAAAAGCTCAGTACGAAGATAAGAACATGGATCTGGCCTTTGAAAAATGGGCGGCTTACATTCAACGTTTCCCTGAAGGAAAATTCAACGTAGAAGCGCAGTTCAATTACGCTGAGATCGCTTATAATAAAAACCAGTTAGATAAAGCTTTGCCTGCTTATAATTTCGTTTTATCGAAATCAAGAAGTTTATATACTGAAACCTCACTAGCCAAAGCCTCTTATATTAATTACAAAGCAAAAAATTATACTGCTGCCTTACCTCAGTTCATGTATTTGAAGGATATTGCTGAAAGTCCACTCAATAAAACAAATGCTCGTTTTGGAAGCATGCGTTCAGCGTTCTACCTCAACAAATACGACACAGCCTTAGCTGCCTGTAACGAAGTATTAACGCATGAAAAAGTTTATCCTCAGCAAATCACTGAAATTAAGTATATCAAGGCAAAGTGTTTGTACGAAACCAATCGTTTGGACGATGCCTTGATAGAATTTAAAGCTATGAGCAAAACTTCGAAGAACATTACCGGAGCCGAAGCTTATTATTATATGGCAAGTATCTACTTCAAGAAGCAGGATTACAAAGAAGTTGAGAAGACCGTGAACAAATTGATCGGTTATGAATACAGTAATGATGATTGGAACAATAAAGGAATGTTGTTGTTAGCCGACACCTACATTGCAAAAGGAGATGATGCTGATGCCCAAGTGATCTTAGAGACGATCATTGACGGAAAACCAAAACAAATTTATTTGGATGAAGCTCAGGCTAAATTAAATGCCTTAAAAGAAAAACAAGCTAAGAAAGAAGAAGAGGCAGCCAAACAAAAACAATCAACCGAAATGAAATTGGAAAATAAAGATGAGGGAACAGATCCAAATTTATTTAACGAACAAGATCCTTCAAAACAAAACGAACAACCGCAAACACCAGAACAACCTAAATAAGAAACATGGATCCGGAATTGACATATAAAGCCGCTGAGGCAGAAGAGTCTCAGAAACGAAAAATGAAGACCATTGTTACCTGGGTATTGGTGATATTGCTTGTATTGATACAGGTTGCTATCTCGTTCGCGCAGGTTAATGGGAACAACAATACGTTTCAAACTACCAGTACATTTAAACCGGAAATAAAAGAATCTACAAAGATCAATGATCAACCCGAGATCAAGGACACGGTAAAGCGAATTACAAACGTGAAATACGGTATTGCCAGCAATCCTTTGTTCCCAAAATACCAGGTTCAGAAAATTGAATCGGCTAAAATGCAGAATGAACCACTTCCAAAATTATATCATTCACTTCTGAAATTGGGATATGGCCCACTTTATAACAGCCCCTATGGCGAATTTTTCATCAGTAATCTTCGTTCACGCGATATGGCTTATGGTGCGCACATCAAACACAATTCAAGTACCGGCAAATTGGATGATGTAGGTTACCCTGCATTTAGCGATAATATTGGAAGTATTTACGGAAAGAAATTCTACAAAAAACATACGTTGAACGGCGATCTTAATTATTCGCGCAATGTGGTTCATTACTACGGGTATGACGCCAACATGAACGTATTGACCAATGATTACACAAAACAACGTTACCAATTAATCGAACCAAAATTACTTTTGCAAAGTCATTATACCGATAGCTCGCACATTAATCACATCATTGGTTTCAGTTATTACAATTTACAGAACTTAAATCGCGAAGCCGAAAATAACATTCATGCTAACGCAGACCTAAGCATGTTCCTCAATAAAGAAAAGATCAATCTTGGGTTTAGCACAGATTATTACAATCACAAGCAAAGCAACGATACGTTAAATGACCTCATCATATCTTTGGCGCCGTCGTTTGAAGCCCAAGGTAAAAAATGGAAAGCTGTGGTTGGCTTAAAAGGAACAGTAGATAATTTCAAGGGTAAAACACGTTTTTATGGATATCCTCAACTAAATGTGGAATATGATGTTTATGAAAATATGGTGATCCCTTATGCCGGAGCCACTGGTGGTTTGATCAAGAACAGTATGCGCTCGCTAACCAACGAAAATCCATTTGTTGATACAACCCTGAACTACACCAACACTAACAATAAATACAATTTGTACTTGGGTTTAAAAGGTAATCTAAGCAGTAAGACCAGTTATGATATAAAAGGCAGTTATAGTCAAATGGACAGTCTGCATTTTTTTAATATTGACTACAGCGGCACAAACACCTTATATAATCATTTTGACATCTTGTACGACAATGCTTCTGTTGTAAATATCAATGGCGCTTTGAAATACCAGATGCTTGAGAAGGTGCATTTCATTGTAAAAGGAAATTATTACATGTATAAGACTAAGAACCTGACCCGTGCGTATCACAAGCCTGATTATGATCTTACCTTGTCAACCATTTACAACCTGAAGAGCAAGATCATTTTATGTGGGGATATTTTTGTGATCGGGAAACAATGGGCTAATACTCAGGTTACCGATGCAGCAACGCTTGTTACTTCCTTACAACCGCGCCAGATCAATGGATTGGTTGATGTGAATTTAGGAGTTGAATACCGTTACAGCAAAATGCTGAGCTTTTTTGCAAAAGCAGGCAACATTGCTAATCAACGCTATTACCGTTGGGAACGTTTTCCGACGCAACGATTCAATTTCATGATCGGACTGACGTTTGTACCTTTCTAAGTCCCGAAGTGACGGTATGTCGTTAGAACCGAACACCAACGATCAATGAAACCCCGAAGGGGTGACATATTTTTTAATTGCTAT
Organism: Bacteroidia bacterium; assembly: GCA_044229315.1. Taxonomy (GTDB): domain Bacteria; phylum Bacteroidota; class Bacteroidia; order B-17B0; family Aurantibacillaceae; genus Aurantibacillus. The sequence goes on along the minus strand of JBGATG010000001.1, from coordinate 476,384 downwards.
AATTTATAGCCACCATTCCCTGTTTGCCACACTACCTTTAGCTCATGGGAACATATTCAGAAATACATTTACAGTTTGTTTTTGCTGTAAAATATAGAAACGCATCAATTCATCCGTCTTGGAAAATTGAATTATTCAAGTACATAACAGGCATTGTACAAAATCACGGCCATAAAATGATCTGTATAAATGGAATGCCTGATCACATTCATATTTTGGTTGGTTTTAGAAGTACCCAAACTATTGCAGATCTTCTTCGAGAAATAAAAGCCTGCTCCTCCAAATGGATAAATGAACGAAATTTCTTGCGTACAAAATTTGAATGGCAAGAAGGGTATGGTGCTTTTTCATATGGCAAATCGCAATTGAAATACGTGATCAATTATATTGAACAACAGGAATTACATCATAAAACAATTCCGTTTCGAGCGGAATACAAAGGATTTTTGGAAGAACACGAAATAAAATACGACGAAAAATATATTTCCAAAGAATTAGCTTAGACTCGATATGTCGCCCCTTCGGGGCTTCGATCCTCTCATGCATTTAGGCCTACCGATATATGACCCCTTCGGGGTCTTAGAGAAATTACGGCATCAAGTTCCTAGTCCCGAAGGGACGACATCTCGGTAAAACCGAATGATGACATTCATGAAACCCCGAAGGGGTGACATATCGGTTAACCCTGTTGATTAAAACAAAAGCCCGAACAAATGTCCGGGCTTTTTAATTTCTGTTAGCAAACTTTTACCATCCAATGATGAGGATCTTCCGCTTTACCCTTGCGGATATTGCGAAGTGTTTCATCCACTTTTGGAGAGAATTTACGTGATTCGATAGAAGGTAATGGATAATCTTTTCCATTGTATCCAATGCCAACAATATGCGCGATGGTTGCGGCTGTTCCACAACCAAATGCTTCTTTTAAAATTCCTTTTTCGTGCGCTTCAATAATTTCAAAAATACTGATCTTGCGTTCCTCTACTCTCAATCCCCAATCGCGCGCCAAAGCAAGAACACTGTCTCGGGTAATTCCACTTAAAATAGTATCGCTTAATCCCGGTGTAACAACAGTATCGCCAATCACGAACATCAAATTCATTGTTCCACTCTCTTCCACATACTGATGTGTTTCGCTGTCGGTCCAAATTACCTGTTGGTATCCTTTTTGTTGGGCCAATTTTGTTGGATATAAACTTCTTCCGTAATTACCGGCGGCTTTCACAAAACCTATTCCGCCTTTTACCGCACGGATATAATTTGTTTCTACCAATACTTTGATTGGATCTGCATAATACTTTCCGGCAGGACAGGTGATGATAATAAATTTGTAAGTATCGCTGGCTTTTACGCCAATGGCCTCATCGGTTGCAATAATGAACGGTCGAATATATAAACTTCCTGTTTCGCTGGTTGGAATCCATGCGGCATCCAAACGTAACAATTCAAAAATCCCATTCATGAAAATATCTTCAGGAACTTCCGGCATGGCCATACGAACCGCGCTTTTATTCAAACGCTTGAAATTTGCATCGGGACGAAATAATGAAACTTCACCTTTCTCATTCTTGTAAGCTTTCATTCCTTCAAAAATAGCTTGCCCGTAATGCAAAGCACTCATGGCGTAACTCATTGGAAGATCCTGATAAGGTTTAATGTAAGCTTGTTGCCATTTGCCATCGGCAAACTCAGCAATAAACATGTGATCGCTAAAACATTTCCCAAATGGAACGTTGTTCACGTCGTGTTCGCCAACTCGCGACTTGGCAGTTTTTTCAATAGCGATATCCAATGTAGTAACCATAAAAAATGAATGTTATCTCAACAAATAAAAACAATTTTTTCTAGATAACAAATAAATTAGGGAGTATAAATCCGCTGTTCAGCGATTTGTTAAAACAGCCTAGAGATCACGCTTCTTCGTGACGTGGGTCGGCAACGAAAACCTTAACAACCCCCAAAAGTAAACCTCCAATGGTTTGTTCAACCATTTGCCAAACACAATCCAACATTAAATGTTCGGCGCTAAGGTTTCGGGAGATAGAAATAGTAACTACCGTTGATACCACGAAAATGATAAATCCAAGCAACAAGCCGGAAAGAATACCTCGTACAAAGAAATTATATACATTCTTCATAGGTTTTGACTCATAAACCGCGTAAAGAACAAATGAAATAGTAATGTAGGCTACGCTCGTGAAAATAATGAGCCAGGTAAATGGAAAATTGATCTTTTTGAAATCGTTAAGAAAAACACCATGCCATCCGTAAAAGAGGATATACATTAGTACAGCGCCAAGTATCCAAGAGACAAAAAACCGCGTATTCAGTTTCATAATCGGAACACCAAATTTAAGAAAAAAACGTTAGGTTATACAGTCTTATTTTATCTAAAATTTAGGAGGTTGGCCACATTAATTTAACTATATTTGAAAATGCGTCTAAAATCGGCCTTTATAGTGCTCGTCTTCGCTATGTTAGCGATTTGGTCATGCCGTAAAGAAACCGTAGCAAGCTGGGACGTTGATATTACCGGACCAGTGGTATCTTCCAAACTTAATATACGTCATTTTCTTACGGATAGCTTATTTACAACTGACGCAAATGGCGTACTAAATTTGAATGTCAACCGCGAGGTAGCTTACATTAAAGTGGATTCGCTACTAAAACTTCCTGACACCACTGTAGTTAACTCCTACACTATTCCATTTAGTCTTGCCTTAAATCCGGGGCAAAGCATGAACTTTTTACCGCCTACTCCACTCACCTTTAGCGTTAGCAATGGTGTTGCATTAAAATATGCGATCATTCGCAAAGGAAAACTCAATGTAAAATACAGCAACACACTCACACAACCCTTAGATTTTGTTTTTGTATTGCCGGGAGTTAAAAAAAATAACACGCCCTTCACCATTATCGAATCCATTCCTCCGGGAAATAATTCCTTGATCAAAACGTATATTCTGGATGGCTACGATATTGATCTTACAGCAGGAAATCCTGCAAACTACAATACCATTTCTCAAACTTATACACTTAGCTTAAGCACAACCGCGCAAAGCGTTCAGGCAAATTATGGCGATGGCGCAAAAGTAGAATTAAGTTATTCGGAGATCATCCCGGAATATGCCAAGGGCTATTTTGGTCAGCAGGTTGTTCCAGTGAACATTGATACCGCGCGACTTGATATTTTCAAGAATTTCAACGCAGTTAATTTTCAGCTAAGTGATGCAACACTTGATTTTAGGATCATCAATGAATTTGGAGCAGAGTTTAGCGGCGCATTGTCAAATATCAAATCCATTAATACCCTTAACCAAAATACTGTAGCGCTCAATACTCAACAACTTTCTGTCATCAATATCAACCGCGCTTACGAAACAGGAAATGGAATTAGTCCAACCGTAAAATTATTATCACTCAACAAGAACAACAGTAATATACTTCCGTTCTTATCTAATTTACCAAACAAACTTACTTATGCCGGTAACATTAATTTAAACCCTTTGGGAAACAGTTCAGGTTTTACTGATTTCGCGCATTACAATACCGGAATAAAAGTATTGGCCGATATTAATATTCCAATGAAATTTAAAGCAACTGCGTTTGTATTACAATCAAATGCTCCCATTGATTTCTCAACGCTGAAGCAATTAGACGATGTGAATTACGGGAACTTCATTGTGTCGGCTAAGAACGGATATCCTTTCGACGCGGTGGTACAGGCATATATTCTGGATGAAAGCAACACGGTGATCGATTCCTTGTTTGTGCTAGGAAATAATACCATTGCAAAAGGGATAACGAACAGTCAACATGTGGTAGTTGCACCAAGCTATCAAAAACTTTATATCCCATTTGATAATGCCAAACTTCAGAATATCAAAAAAGGTAAGAACATGAAGATAACCGCTCGGTTAAATATGCCAACGCCACAACCCCCGGACATTACCATTCAGGATTTTTACGAAATTGATATCAATATTATTCTCGACGTAAATTACAAAGTGAAGCGAAAATAGGTGATCAAAAAACCGTTACATATTCTCAACCTTTTGCTGGTGTTTTTCGTATTTAAAGGAAAGGCGCAGTACAATACTGAATTCCTTAATTACAGCTCCATGGGAAGAGGGATTTCCTTGAACGTGGAGTACGAAGCAGGAAGTAATGCCATCAAAAATGATATGATGAACAAATTGATCTGGGGTGGATATATCAATAATGAAATGAAGGATGCTTCAGATCGATCCATTAAAGCCAGGAATAATTTTGGGATCAATTTGAACTACGGTACAACGGCGTTTGTAAAAGGAAATAAGAAATTCGATTACATTATTGGTTTTAAAAATCAGGAAGTGCTGAATGCTTCTTTTAATTCCGATTTCTATCGTCTGATGTTCTATGGCAACAAGCGTTTTATGGGCGATACCGCCGACATTTCAAGCGTGAGTGTGAATGCTCTGCGTTTTCAGGAAGTAAAATTTGGGGCTATCATTCATCATGTGGATTCCATTGCCAAGATCGGCTGTTCGGTGTCGTTCTTAAAAGGAGAACAGCTGTTTTATTTTAAAACCGGAAAGAATACTTCTTTGTATACTTCTGCCGACGCAAGCAGCATTGTGATGAATTCCAATTTCAATTTAGCGGTAAGCGATACCAGTAACAGAAATCTTTTCGGATTTAACGGTATGGGTGCCAGTGCCGATGTATTCTTTGAAACACCTTACAAAAGCGCTGTTGGTAAAAAAAGTGTTTTGGTAGTTAACGCGAATAACATAGGATTTATTCACTGGCAAAATAAAAGTGTACAGTACAGCAGTGACTCGATCATCACTTTCAATGGCTATCAGATAGAAAATATCCTGGATCTGAAAGATTCCACACTTAATCGTATCAACAAAGATACTATCCTGCAAAGCTTGGTAAATGGACGAAAAGAGAATTTCAATATCAACATTCCAACTAATTTGGTATTGATGAATAAGATCTATTTTGGAAAAATGAAATTTGTGCTTAACACGGGTTTCCGTTACATCTTTAATGCTAATTACGAACCTTATTTCTTTGCTGAACCTGAGTATCACACTAAAAAAATGACGTTTTTAGCGCACATTGGTTATGGTGGCTACGCACGTATGAATTACGGCGCTACTATCTGTTACAATGGCAAACATGTGTTCTTCAAAATAGGAAGCAATAGTTTACAAGGTTACATAGCGCCAAAGAAAGCTTATGGTCAGGGATTATTCATTAGTATTGCCAAAAAATTCAAATGAAAAAGTTAGCTTACATATTCTTTTTATGCGTTTGCTTTAGTTTGAAGGCGCAGCCGCCAAGCAAATGGTATAATAAGTTTGGGGGGAATGGCGTAGACATTGGCTATGGTGTGAAGGAAGGTTTTGAAAGGAAATACATCGCCGTTGGTTCAACCAGTAGTTATGGTATCGGAGCAGTTGATGCTTATGTGATCTTGATAGATAGCATGGGAAAACCGATCTGGCAAAAAACTTTTGGTGGCGCATTATCTGACGTTGCAAAGAGCGTGGTTGTTAATCCGGTGGATAGTGGTTTTATTTTCACCGGATACACAAGTTCAATTGGATTTGGAGGTTATGATGTTTACGTAGTGAGAACAGATAAAAATGGAAATATGATCTGGCAAAAAAGTTTTGGGGGGCTTGATTGGGATTTTGGGAATGAAATTGTTTTAGCGCCAGATGGGAACGTGATCATTTGTGGTTCAACATTTAGTAAAGGATATGGAAAAAAAGACGCCTATCTTCTAAAAGTAAATTCAAATAACGGCACGCTTATTTGGGAAAAAGTTTATGGAGGAACAAATGACGATGAATTTAGAACATTAAACATCGTTTCGTCGAATAGCATCTTAGTAGCGGCCGGAGAAACTCAGAGTTATAATGATAGCAAAGGTGATATTTACTTTATGAAAATGGACCTTAATGGAGATTCGATCTTGTACAGAAGTTACGGACTTCCAAACAAAGTTGACTTTGCCAATAGTATCATTGAAAATCCTCCTTTCAATTATTATGTGATGGGAGGTGGGTCAGAAAGCTACTCCAATTATGGAAAGGACGCGTTCATATTTGCTATCGCTAATACGACAGGTGATTCAGTTTGGCTTCAACGTAATGGTAACGCAGGCTTAGACCAAGAAGCTTGTGATGTTGTTCTTGATGTAAGTAATACAGGAACTTACGTGATCTCTTATAGCGACGTAGACTTTTCCACCTTTAAACGCGACCCAAAGCATTTATTGCTAGATGCAGTAGGCATTTATATTTCCGGTAATACATTTGGTTCAAGTGAAGATGAGGAATTGTATGATCTTAAAAACACCTCTGATAAAGGATATATTGGAATAGGATACACAAAAAGTTTTGGAGCCGTGGATCAAGACATGTATGTTATTAAATATGATTCCGCCGCGTTCTTTGGTGGAAACCTAATTGGTTTGCACGAAAATCAAGTGACTATTAGAGATCAGATAAAAATATTTCCGTCAGTTCTTGATACCGATCATTCCATTGTTACTATAGAATGTCAAGATCAATTTACTTTTTCTTTGCTCGATATCTGTGGCAAAAAGATCAAGAGTGGAAACAGCAATTCTCTAAGTTCGGGATCTATTGATCTATCCGAACAGAATTCCGGCGTGTATTTTCTTGTTGTAAAACAAGATCAGAGATCAGGTACATTTAAGCTCGTCAAGAGATAGTATTAGCAAATTTTACGGTCAAAAGGCTGTTTTTCAGCATCTAAGCCGTTTTTTTCGTTCATTTTTTACTAAGACTCGCCTGTTACTAAATACCTGACCTTTAATTGGTTTCTAAATAAAAAAAGGTATATTTGTGTGGTTTAATTAACCGAGCTTATCAGGCTTAAAATAAATTAATTACTTAAATTAGAGGAACACGCTATTTTGGGGCAGGAATACATTTAAAATGAGTAATAGCAGGTTTAAAAATTATTAGGATAAAAACTAAACTAAACACATGAAAAGAATTTTATTAACCCTTTTCTTCCTGCTCTTACGATTCTTTCGAGAACGCTTTCCTTCTTTACGAAGACAAACTATATGATCTCGCGCTACCTATATACGAGCAGGTTAATAAGAGTCACCCTAACGAGGAGTTTATTGAGTATATGTACGGAAAAACTTCTTTGTTCCGTTCGGATAAACACGCAGATGCTCTCTCCTATCTTTCTAAGGCTTACGATAAGAACAAAAAGATCATTGATATTGAAATTGATCTTGCAAAAGCAAATCATTTGAATTACAAATTTGAAGAGGCGCACAAATTCATTGATATGTATCTTGCGATCAAAAAACTGAAGCCGGAAGAACGAGAAGAAGGAGAACATATTAAGAGGTGGATAGAGAACGCTCAGTATTATAACGCAAAACCAACTGGTGCAACGATCACAAATCTTGGAGATTCAATTAATACGCGTGATGAAGAATATGTTCCCGTTATTGCCACAGATGAATCGATGATGGTTTTCACTTACACCGGTCCAAAAAGTAAAGGCGGACGGGTGAATGCATCTGGAGAAGTTACAGATATTGGGATCTATATGGAGGATGCTTATGTTACATACAAAGTGAACGATGCGTTCTCAGGTCCAAAAGCCTTAGAAAACATCAATACAAATACCAACGATGCAGCTATTTCTTTGAGTCCTGATGGAACTATTCTATATTTATTCAGAGACAATGGTGACGACCACGGAGATATTTATCAAAGTCATTTAATTGGCGAAGATTTTACAGCGCCGGAAAAGATCAAAGGTCAAGTGAACTCGTTTTCATGGGACGGACATTGTTCGGTATCCGCCGACGGTAGAATGATGTATTTTTCAAGCGAACGCCCGGGCGGAAAAGGTGGCAGAGACATTTGGCGCGCAACCTTATTAGCGGATTCTACCTGGGGAAATATTGTGAACTTAGGTGATTCAGTTAATTCAAGATACGACGAGGACGCACCATTTATTCACCCTGATGGATTAACGCTATTCTTTAGCTCGAACGGTAAACGCAGTAGTGGTGGTTACGATATTTTCATGACAAACATGGAAATGGATTCTTCATTCAAGAAAGTTGAGAATGTAGGTTATCCTATCAACTCACCCGATGATGACATTTATTTTGTTGTAGCAGCAAACGGAACGCGCGGTTACTACAGTAGTGGAAAAGAAGGCGGAAAAGGTTTGAAAGACATTTACATGGTTGAAACTAATTTTGCTACTGAGAAACTGAAAGTATATTTAGTGAAGGGTAAAGTTACATCGGAAGGAAAACCGATCGAAGCAGGTTTCCAGGTTTCCATCACAACACTTGACAATAAAGTGTATCGCAACGCTAAAACAAATACTGTGAACGGAAATTATATCACCACCTTGCCTGCGGGTCAAAAGTATAAATTGGTATTCTCTTATAAAGAATTCAAAGACCAGGAATTTGAAGTTGACGCTTCACAAATTGAGAAGTTCACACAGAAGATCCTTGATATCAAATTTGATATTCCAAAAATTGACACCACGATCGTCAAAAAAGATTCTGTTGTAAAAGACACGTTTGTTACTACAAACAAAAAACTCATCAACATCAAGAATTTTGCGGGCAAATACGGAGAGGTAAGTACTGAAGGTCTTGAGTTCAAAGTACAAGTTGCTGCATTCAAGTATCCGAAGAATTACACCTATAAACATTTGAAAGGTTTAGGCGAGATCGCTAAAACAATGGATGCAACGGGCAAAGTAACTTTGATCACAGTTGGTCCTGCGTTTAAAACCTTACGAGAAGCTTGGGATCTGAACAAAAAGGCTGTTACCGCCGGTCAGGCCGATGCTTTTGTGACGGCTTACTATAAAGGTAAACGTATTTATCTGGAGCAACTAGAAAAGCTCGGTATATTTAAATCAGAAGCAGCTAAATAAGAAATTAAAACCCCTCCTTCTAGGGGTTTTTTATTTATGGCAATTTTAAACCGGTTTTAGCGTTACCATATTAACACGCTAATGAATTACCTTTTTCATTATCCTGAATTTTTTAATACGGGCAGCATACTTGTACTTTTGTTATCAGTAGCGCTGTCTGTTTCATGTATTTTCTTTTATAAAAAAAATGAGCCTGTCCTTCGCTTCGTCCTCTTCGTTCTGGGAGCAACTGTGGCTTATTTCGCCTGTTCCTTGGATTTGTTCATTCATGACTGGGACGAGGAATTCCATGCCTTGGTGGCAAAAAACATGATATCAAATCCCTTCAAACCTGTTCTTTATAAAAATCTTCTATTTACTTCCAACAGCGCCTGGAACGTCACACATATTTGGCTCCACAAACAGCCGCTTTTCTTGTGGCAAATGGCTTTGAGTATGAAATTTTTTGGCATCAACGAGATCAGCTTAAGATTGCCCAACATTCTGGCGCATGGTATCATGGCAATTATGATTTATGATATTGGCAAACTTATGAGCAATAACTTCATTGGGCTGCTCTCGTCTTTAAGCTTTTGCTACCTCAAATTCCCGTTGTGTTATGCCGCCGGAATGTTGGCAACCGATCATAACGATTACATGTTCCTATTTTACGTAACTGCTTCATTTTGGAGTCTATTTAAATACAGAAACGGCCATGCGATAAAATTCTTGCTGTTAACCGGCGTGTTTTGCGGATGCGCAATACTCGTAAAATGGCTACCGGGACTATTAGCAATTGGTATATGGATAAGCCACAGCATATTTTATGAAAGAAAGCAATTACTAAATTCAGCATTAGCGTTCATCGTAGCCTTGCTCATCAGCATTCCGTGGCAAATATATGCTTACATCAAATACCGATCGATCTTTTTAACCGAATTTGATTTTAATTTAAAACATTTTTGGCAACCATTAGAGGGTCACAACGGCCCTTGGTATTTTCATTTTGAATCTATCAGAGAACTTTATGGAAATAACGATCTCATATTTTTCGCCATAGGTATTTCCCTGGTATATTTTGGATTCAGCAAAAAAATAGATACGTTCTTCAAATTCTGTGTTCTAATGAGTATTTTCTCAGTCTATCTATTTTTCAGCTTAGCTCAAACAAAAATGCCCGCGTTCTGTATCATCGTCATCCCTCACGTTATTCTAACATTAGTTTTTCTGATCTGCGATTTGATGGAAAAGATCAAAATAGAGAAATTAAGAAGGGGCATTTTTTGTTTATTGATCCCAACCATGATGATATTCTTTTTTAGCCCGGGTTTCTTTATTAAGCAACATACGCTTGGATATAAACCTCAAGAAGAAAGGATCTCTCACGGATTGAACCAAAAAGCGTTTATATTTCACTTAGACAAAACTTATGATAAAAGGACTATTTTCCTTAACGCCCGATCAATGGCTTTGAAGATAATGTTCTACACAAACCATGAGGCGTGTAACTATATTCCGGCAAAGGAAACTATAGAGCTATTAAAATCTCAGAACTGTAAGTTAGCGGCGTTTGATGTAGAACTTCCCGATTACGCTTTAAACGATAGTTCAATAACAAAGATCCCGATAAACAAAAAGTTGTCGTTTTGAGATAGATATTTGGTCTCGTTAGAGAAGCCAACTTAAACGTTTATAATTTGCGGTTTTTGTTGGCGTTTTTTCTCGATTTAAAAGAATCCATTGAGTAATTGACCGATGATCTTAGTCCCGAAGGGACGACATGTCGGTAGAACCATTGCAAATGGTGAATTAAACCCCGAAGGGGTGACATATCGGTGTTCCTAAAAAAAGGCGACATTTCTGTCGCCTTTTATCTTAGTATTTATTTCTCTTAAACTCGCTCTTACCGAACGAACGTTTGCGATCTCCGTCGCCGCCGCTGCTCTTGCGTTCACGGTGTGCGCCAAATTTCCCACGGCTTCCACCGTAACCGCCTTTGCCACCACGATCACTCTTCCCTTCACCACCACGGTATTTGCCTTTGTAGCCTCCGCCACCTCTGCGTTCACCGCCGTCTCCTCCGCCTTCACGCATTTTTTTAGCGCTTACTTCAATAGAAACTTTACGGTTATTGAATTCTACATCTTGCTTATTCACTGCAATGATGGTGTCCATGAATTTACTTTCCGTTTCAAAGAATGAGAAACTTCCTTTTACATCCACATTGAACAACATCTTTTGAGGAACATTAGATATCTCCGTTAAGAAGTCTTTTAAGCTATTACGGTTAAATCCATCCATGCTTCCTACGTTCATAAAGAAACGTGAAGATTTAGAATTTCCACCTTCTCCATTATTAAGATCCTGGGCATTCTCATAATACGCGTGAAAACGATTGAATTCTTCGCTAATGAAACGTTTGATGATCTCTTCTTTTGAAAGATCTTTCAATTCATCGTAAACTTTTGGAAGATATTTTTCGATCTCTTCATCATTCACCTCAACATCATGCAATTTCTTCACTAAATGGAATAATTGTTTTTCGGTTACTTGTTGTCCGTTTGGCAAAGCACCACGTTCAAACTTTTTATTGATGATACGCTCGATATCTTTAATTCTACCTGCGTCTCTTCCTGTAATGATCGCAATGGCAATTCCTGATCTTCCCGCGCGCGCAGTACGACCCGTTCTGTGCGTATAACTTTCAATATCCTCAGGCAAATTGTAGTTAATAACGTGTGTGATATTATCCACATCAATTCCGCGAGCAGCCACATCGGTAGCAACCAACATTTGCAATGTGCGGTTACGGAAACGTTTCATTACAAAATCACGTTGACCTTGAGAAAGATCTCCATGCAATGCATCCGCGCTATATCCGTCTTTTATTAATTGATCAGCCACTTCTTGTGTCTCAGCTTTTGTACGGCAAAATACCATACCAAAGATCTCGGGATAAAAATCGGCAATACGTTTCAATGCTAAATAACGATCACGTGAATTTACCTGGTAATATATATGCGTAATGTTGGTAGCACCTTCGTTGCGTTTACCCGAACTTACTTCCGCAGGGTTATTCATATAGTTCTTTGCAATACGCTCAACCTCGCGAGGCATAGTTGCGCTGAACAACCAAGTATTCTTTGTATCAGGTGTTTGTTCTAAAATAACATCCAAGCTATCTTTAAAACCCATATTCAACATTTCATCCGCTTCATCTAACACCACAACCTTTACAGTTTGCAGTCTTACAGCCTTGCGTTCAATTAAGTCAACCAAACGTCCCGGTGTAGCAACAATGATCTGCACGCCTTGTTTGATATCGCGCATTTGATTCACGATACTTGCACCACCATAAACGGTAGCAACACTTAATCCTTTGATATATTTAGCATACTTCTTTACGTCGTTCGAAATTTGAACGCACAATTCGCGCGTTGGCGCAAGTATCAAAGCCTGCGGATCGCGGCTTGACGCATTGATAGTATTTAAAATTGGCAATCCAAAAGCAGCCGTTTTACCGGTACCTGTTTGCGCAAGGGCCACCACATCGGTTTCCTTTTCGGTTAATAATGGAATGGTTTGTTGTTGTATTGGGGTTGGATTTTCGAATCCAAGGTCCTCAATAGCTTTCATTAGGGCATCATTAAGCCCTAGCTCTTTAAAGGTCATTTTCTAGATTTTAGTTTATAATTAACTGCTTTCCCAAAAATTTATCGCAGTTAACGCACAATGGCCGACTTAGAACTCGTCGATAAACTTTTATTGAACAGGCCACAAAGGTAGGTATTTTAAGTTAAATGGCCTAATTTATTGACTTTTAGGGCTTTTTTAGCTCCATTTATTAGGGATTTTTAGTACTTTTGCAGGCCAAAATGGCTAGTAAAAGTAATAATTACGCTATCATCATGGCAGGCGGTGTTGGTACCCGTTTTTGGCCAATGAGTACCACTCAGCATCCAAAACAGTTTCTGGATGTGTTGGGTACAGGCCACACGCTTATTCAGCAAACCTTCAATCGCCTCGTAAAGATCTGTCCGGTGGACAATATTTTCGTGGTGACCAGCAACGGGTATGAGAAATTGGTGAAAGAGCAATTACCAAAATTACCAAAGGCAAATATCCTCTTAGAACCTGCGCGTAAGAACACCGCTCCCTGCATTATTTACGCTTCTTATAAGATCCATAAATTAAATCCAAAGGCCGTTACTATTGTTGCTCCCAGTGATCATCTTATTAAAAAAGAAGACACCTATGTAAAAGCCATGAAAGCCTGTATTACCAAGGCTTCGGGAGAAGATTGCTTAGTGACCTTAGGAATAAAGCCAACGCGTCCTGATACCGGTTACGGTTACATTCAGTACAAGGAAAGCGATGTTGACGAAAAAGATAAACGCATTTTTAAAGTAAAAACATTTACTGAAAAACCGGATCATGAAATGGCCAAATTCTTTATGGATAGCGGCGATTTCCTTTGGAATTCGGGCATTTTTATTTGGAGTACACAAAGCATTTTAAAAGCAGTGGAAGCCCATGATCCTGAATTGGCAAACGTATTCAAAGAAGGAAATTCGGTTTACAATACTCCTAAAGAAAAAGAATTTATTACCAGAGCATATAACACCTGCAAAAACATTTCGATTGATTATAGCGTGATGGAAAAAGCCGAAAATGTTTATGTGCGTTCGAGCATCATTGGATGGAGCGATCTTGGAACCTGGGGAAGTATTTACGGTCACATTAACAAAGACAAAAAACAAAACGCTGTTGTAGGTAAAAATGTGATGGTTTATGATAGTCACAACTGCATAGTACATGTTCCTAAAGATAAATTGGTAGTTCTTCAAGGTCTGGAAGACTACATAGTTGTGGAATCTGATGGAATTCTGATGATCTGCAAAAAGCAGGACGAGCAACAGATCCGCAATTTTGTTAACGACGTAAAAGTTAATAAAGGCGAAAAATTCGTTTAAATACGGGACTCCCAAGCCAAATTCTGAAACTTTTTAGTCAATTGTTCGTTATAATATACAGCTTGGTCTAATTTAGATTATGCCAAGTTGAATTTTTTATTAATTTTGTAGATAACACAACAATGCCATGGCGCTAGCTATGGTGTTTAACAACACAACCGTAAGAATGAGACAACTCAAGATTACCAAATCGATCACTAACCGTGAAAGTGCCTCCTTAGACAAGTATCTTCAAGAGATTGGCCGTGAAGAATTGATCACCGCCGAAGAAGAAGTAATTTTAGCTAAAAAGATCAAGGATGGCGACCAACGTGCGTTAGAAAAACTGACCCGTGCAAATCTTCGTTTCGTGGTATCAGTAGCAAAGCAATATCAAAATCAGGGCTTGAGCCTTCCTGACTTGATCAACGAAGGAAATTTAGGTTTAATTAAAGCGGCAAAACGTTTCGACGAGACCCGCGGTTTCAAATTCATTTCGTATGCAGTATGGTGGATCCGTCAAAGTATTTTACAAGCTTTGGCCGAACAAAGTCGTATTGTACGTTTACCTTTGAACCAGGTAGGATCTTTGAACAAGATCAACAAAGCTTACAGCAAATTAGAGCAGGAATTTGAGCGTGAGCCAAGCGCCGAAGAATTAGCTGATATTCTTGACTTACCTATTGACAAAGTAAGCGACACCATGAAAGTGAGCGGACGCCATGTAAGTATGGATGCCCCATTTGCAAATGGTGAAGAAAGCAGTTTATTGGACGTATTGATCAATCATGATTCACCTAAAGCCGATATCGGTTTGATGAATGAATCATTGAGCAAAGAGATCGATCGTGCGTTGAGTACATTAACTGAGAGAGAAAGAGACGTGGTAAAATTATTCTTCGGAATTGGTTTGAACCATGGATTGACTCTTGAAGAGATCGGTGATAAATTTGATCTAACCCGCGAACGTGTTCGCCAGATCAAAGAAAAAGCCATCCGTCGTTTACGACACAGCTCAAGAAGTAAATTACTTCAACAATATTTAGGATAATAAAAAGCCCCGCGATGAGCGGGGTTTTTTTTGATTTATTTTTACCTTTATTTATCGAAGAATGGAAACAAAAAGCAGTTATACATTAATTTATATTGGATTACTTATAAGGCATTTAATGAAAGTTGATGCTTCTTTTGATGGTGAAAGAGTCCTAAAATCATTTGATGCTCTTGAAACGCAACTTGAAGATGCCGACTTACCAGTTTCTTTGTCGGCCCTAACAAATATAAATCGATTGCAGGACACCATAAAGGAGATTAGAAAATTAGATCCTAAAATTACCGTTACCGAGGAGCATCAAGAAATACTTAGAATTGAAATGGCAACAATGGAAAATATTGTCTTCTCCGAATCACGAATTAAAAAAATTTATATTATTCCACAAAGAAGATACAATTCATCATATCTTTTGAATGAGCCTGAGAAACTCCTAAAAAATGGCACATTAAACAAATTAAGCGATATCGCCAGGTATGACTTTTTATCAGCGTGTAGGTGTCTAGCCTTTGGGGAAAGTACAGCAAGCGCATTCCACATTTTAAGAACAACCGAAGACACATTGAAACACGTATATTTTGAATTCAAAAAAACAAATCGACTTGACAAACCAATGTGGGGTCCAATGACAGACCAACTTAGAAATAAAACAGGAAAAAAACCTGATGAGACTACCTTAAATACATTAGATTTAGTTAGAACTTCATATAGAAACCCAACTCAGCACCCATTGGTGACGTACGACATTGATAGTGCACAAGATTTATTTGGCATTTGTCTAGATTTAATAAATAAATTAGCTTTTTATTTATAAATGCCTTACTTACTCTTATGCGCAGCCGCTCTAGCCTTCATGAATTTTAAGCAAATCCAAAACGTCTTTCTCACAGCAAGGAATTGTAACACGATAGATTAAGAAATAGAGAAGCATTTGAAGTAGAGAACTACCTACCCCTCACGGGTCTAGGCTGCGTAAATTTCAATCCGATCTCAAGTCCACCACGACGTGACGATGCAGTTTTCAAAGAGGAAATATTTACATCGTATCCCATAACGATTGCAAAACGCTCAGCTAATTCAAGCATGCAGGAAACAATAACAGCATCTCCGGTTCTGTAATAGGCGCCGTATCCAATAGAGGAACGTCTGTTCTTGCCGGTATATTTTGAATCTCCTTTAATAGAATGTTTTATCAGTGAACCAAATATGATCTCAGAGGATGGCCCTTGCATTTGCACCAGGAATGAGGGCGCAATAATAAGGCGTGTTTTTCCAAGGCTTTTTGCAAGATCACCATGAATTACGTACTTGTAATAACTCTTTTGATCAGGAAAAATGAACTGATCTTTTGGTTGTAACAAATGGTAGACAGAAAAACCAATATGCGTGCGGAATAATTCCTTCACATCAAAATTCTTTTGATCGTGATCATAAGAATACAACACACCCGCACCTGCATTAGAATACCAATAACTTTGGGTAGCGAAGGTTTCAGCGGATTTAAAACCTGGATCGTAAATAGCGCCATTGTATTGATCAGGAAAAATAAAATTCCCGGCGTTCACTTTCCTTTGCATATAACTATTTTGAATACCGGCAGCTACAAAATGACCTTCAGCAATTCGGATATAAGTAGAAACAGAAAGATTGATCTGATTTGTACTGAGCGTTCCGTCACCGGTTTTATCAGAAAAAAATGAAAGTCCTGCATTGATTCCGTTAAATACTTTTTGCTTTGCAACGGTCGACCTGCTCTTACTTCTGCCTCCCAAAGGAATTCGCGCTTCTATATTTGCGCCCCGGGTTTTAAACGCAGTGGTTACCGATTTCCATTGATCTTTATTAATAAGAGAAATTTTTAAGGGGCTTTCGGCACCAGTAAGCGCGGGGTTCACCAAAGCAGGTGTTTCGTTGAACTGAGAAAAATGCAGATCCTGCGCCTTGGAAATATATCCCAGGCACAATAATCCAACTATGTAGCTCAACTTTCTCAACGTATCAATGTAATATTTCCTTTTCGGTTCTCGGTTTTATCGCCTTTAAACTTAGACGTAATACTATAAATATACACATCAGAACTCAATAATTGCCCTTTGAATTTACCGTCCCAGCAAAAATTAGGGTCATCGGACTCATAAACTTTCTCGCCCCAACGATCAAAGATCCTGATCTTAAATTCTAAAAGGCAAAAATCCCAACCTTGCAAACAAAATTGTTCGTTGACGTTATCTCCATTTGGTGTAAATGCGTTTGGCATGGAAAGATCGTGCCCCGGATTTACCTGCACAAGTGTTGAATCTTTTACCACGCAAAATCCATTATCTACCATCACCCAGTGTTTGCCATTGCTCGGCTGAACAGTTTGAGTAGTGTCTCCGGTATCCCAGGTATATTGCGCCCCGGGGTTTCCTGCATCAAGTATCAATTGCTCTCCTCCACAGTTTTCTGTAATATCTTCCAAATTCGATGTTGGTGTTGGTCCGTATTTAATCACTACCTGAATAGAATCTATTTGATTGCAACTTGCCGGATCAGTTCCTGCTATGATCATCGCTGTATACGTTCCATAAACATTGTAAACATGCGTTAATGAATTTGTATTCACCGGTCCACTACCATCACCGGGGTCAATGGTTACAGTTCCGTAATTAGGGCTTGCCAAAAACGTTTGCGTGATAACCGCGCAGCTCTTTGTTTGTCCACCCAGGGATAAATTCGCGTTCACAAACGTTTGAAGATCTACTTTCAAGAACAGATCAGATTCTCTGTACGCGTTATTACCAGCGCCTAAACTATCAATTACATTGCACTGACTATAGCACCCGGGCGTAGTTGGAAAACCCGCTTCAGTACAAACTGCATGATAAAAATAACCACGATCATCGAAATAATTTAAACCACCGTCATCGTGATCTCCAAAACGTTGTCCACTGCTTCCAAAATAAGTTCCTGTTTTAAGAGACGCAAACCCGGGATTGAACACGCCTACGTATACATTGCCTTTTGGATCCGAAGTAGATTTTATCGCGTCGGATGTAACCGGCAAACCGGGCATTCCAAAACCACCAAAGTAAACGTAACCACAACTGTCCACGTTCATCGCGTCAATTTCAATTTGCTGCGTACTGGTACTAGGATATCCAAATCGCGCGATCGCGTTTATGGCTGAGAGTCCCGGATTTATTTTGTAAAAAACAACTCTACCTGTACTTAAATTATATGCACCGGGTGTTGTACTAATTGTAGGAGGCGAAGCAAGACAACAACCAGCCATGTACACATTTTCATTTTGATCGATATCAAAACGAAGCGCTTCCGTGTACGGTGCTCCAACATAGGTTGAGCTTAATGGAAAACCGTTGAGCGTATCTAAAACAAAAGCCACCATATCACCTGTTGATACACTTGTAGTGTGCACCACCCCCGGCGTTGTAGGGAAATTACGACTATTGGTTCCACCACCACAAAATAATTTTCCTGAATTTGAAATTCGTATACCAACGGGATAATTTGCGCCGGTTCCTCCATAATACATGCTCCAATTAAGCGATCTTAGATCCCGGTTAATCTTCGTGATCACAATATCACTGGCGCCATTTGAATCAGAATACTCCCGGTAAGAAAATTGGGTGGTTGGATAATCCCAGGAATACGTGCTTCCAATAATGTAGCAATTGCCCCATTGATCCATGGTCATTTCACCTCTGTTATCGTTTACGCCATATTGCCAACTAACATTTCCGGCACTGGAAGCAGCTTCGGCTTTATTTCCGCCGAGATAGGTGGCGCCGATCAAGTTTTTCCCCGAAGTATCAAGTTTTACTAAAAAATAATCGAGGTTACCACCAAAAACAGTTTGAAAACCTGAGTCTAAAATAGGGAATGTATCGGAACGTGTGCTTCCAAAAATAGCGATCTCATCACCTTGAATAACGCAATTAATGATCTTATCATCCTTGTTACCTCCTATGTAAGTAGAAAAACGTTTTGATGTTCCTAAGAAATTGAATTTTGAAAGCGTGGCATCGTAAACACCTCCGGCAAATGTAGATTGAATAGCTCCGCTTGTTACAGGATATCCCCGAGTAATATTCAAACTGTATAAATAAATATTTCCCTTGCTATCCGGAGCAACGCCTAAACCAAAACTTACCGATTGTGTTCCGCTGTAAGACGAAACAACCACAACAGGATCGATAACAAGCTCAACATTCTTATCATATTGTCCCAATACAAAAGACACTTCATTATCTTTCAAAGTATAGTTACATTCTACTTTTATTTTCTTTCCATTTATGAATTGATACGCTTCCGGAATATTTTCTACTACCTGCCCAACGGAGGTGTTTACCACTAATTTATTACTTACTAGAGTAAGCCCAGTCGTAAATTGATAGTTAAGTTTGACCTTAGAAACGTCTGCGCCGGGTTTTAAAATAAGATCGTATTTAAAATTTCCGTTCGTTCCGTAAAATTTGGCATCTATGTTCTTATAGATATTCGAATAGTAGATCTCTTCAAATGCTCTCACGTTGCTAGACCATTTTGAAGGATCTTTACCTAAAAAATAATTAAAATACTCCGCTTGGGGCTTGATTGCTCTTTGATCGGTAAGTTTTGCGTCAATAAATTCAACTTTAAAAACATGTCCATGAATGATCTCATTTTGCGTTGAACTTTCCTTCTCAAATTTTTTATCGTGTTGCTTTTGGATGTCGGCGTAATTGTAGATCACCCATGTTAAGCCGGTCTTTTCAATAAATACCTGCCCGGCGCCAATATCGGCTGCAAAATTTACCTTTTGAGGCCACTGATTCTTGTTTTGTTGAAAGATGAATTTAGGAGTATGAGAAAACCCCAGAAATGAAGCAAAAATAAAAAAGGATAAAAGGTAGACTCCCCTCATATAACAAAGATACAATAAAAGAACTTTCTTTGTATGGAGGCTTATATGTGGCCATTTCTATTTAATAAATGGCTACTGTGAATAAAGTGTTGGAAATGTAGCTATTGAACCCTGATGCCTTGCGAATTAGCAATGCATTCGTTACAATAGGTCTTTCCGTCGCAACCGGTAACACCAGGACAATCCTGTGTACAATCGATCTTTTCGAAATGCTGCTTTAAGGCCGGGTCATAACATTCGGCTTCTTTATTCTTTTTGCAGGAAACTGTAGCGCCTGCAATAACTAAAAATAATACAACTCTTTTCATAATGGCTAAACGTTCACTCGGCAAATTTATTGTCTGAGACCAGTCCACCTATTTCAAATAGCAGGTTACCGGAATGGTCACATTGCCTGACTGCCCAATAATATTCCCCGACTTCTCATCGCACTTTTTCTTAGCTTTACTATGCGTACCGTGAATCTGCGAAGTTTCAACAGTACCAATACTGGCTTTGCATTCACACACATAGTCCTTTCCGCAAGAACTCAAAGTTAACACGATCAAGAAAGCATTAAGTAATCTCACATCACTAATATACTTATTTTCTGATCAAAACTCCACTCTATAGCTCAATATTGGGATCAATGGCGCCTGATACCAATATTTGATCGCCCCGGTCTTTGAATCAAAATATTGACCGCCAACATTTTTACGATTGCTGGTATTTTGAATATCTAAAGCAAAAGTGGTAGTTACTTTTTTGTAATTGCGTTTTACACTGATCCTGGTATCCAAACGGTAGTAATATGGATTTTGCTTGGCAAAAGTTTCTGAATCTATATAACGTGTTTCGCCTGCAGCAACCGAAGCGTTCAGATCAATTGGCGTGTAACGGAATCCTCCTACGTAGATTGATTTGAAATTGAAACCAACAATCCTGTTCTTGCGTTTATCACTTAATATCCATTCTTTACCAAGCGTTACTGTTAACGCGTAATTTGTATTGAAACGCGTATTGAACCATTTTCCGTTTGAGGCCTGGTATTTTGATTCGTAAAGAGAACCTGAAACCAAATAGTAAAGATTTTTATTTAAGAACCGTTCGTAAGTTAACTCTGCTCCATAATTTTTACCTAGACCTTTATTTACCAATTGTCCGGTGTAGTAACCATCAATCGCATTCACCATAGAGAATGTATTTGTTGTATCATTGCTAATTGGAATGTTGAATAAATGTTGGTAATAGGTTTCGATCTTCACATGCGAATACTCGTTAATGATATGATCGTAACCCAAAACAATATGATGCGCTTTACTCAAACCAAGATCTTTATTGGGAACAAGATATTGATCGTTGGGTTGCTGCACTTTGGCAAAATATGCACCAATGGGCTGAAGCTGACTATGCAATCCGCATCCCAATGCAACATTATTTCTATTATTCATTTGATATTTCAAAGAAGCGCGAGGCTCTAATGAATTAGAATTATTTAAGAACAATTGAAAGTAATGCAAACCAATATTGCTGGTGAACTTAGGACTGATCTTATAATTCCATTGAAAAAAGGCCTGCCCGGTTTGCGTGGAGCCATGCGTGTTGATCTTTTCGGTAAGTATGGAGCTATCGTTCAGTTCCTTTTGAATTAAATTGTATCCAAGTTGATTTAAGATGAGACCTGTACGAATACTACTCGAGGCATTGATCTTGCGTGTATAAATTGACGAAATCGTGATCTTGGATTGTGTAAATTGCTGCTGATAGTCCCTTACAAAATTAGAGTAGTCACTTTGCATTTTCTCTTGAGAGTAACCATTTTGAGTTCCTGAACCGGCAAGCACAGTTCTCAAATAATCATTGTGTTTTAATAAGATCACATGCGTTAAACCCATGGCGCCGGTGTTAGCGTAAAATTTACTATTGTAACTTGTCCAATCATCCTCCTTCCATTTCAACGAATCCTTTTTTGCCTGAGTTGTTTGGTAACTCAATCCACCAAATCCAAACAGTCCAAAAGTTCCGCATTTTCTTGTTGGCAAATGAATATTAAAAGAAAGATCCTGGAAATTGGTGATCGCATCGCCCAATGGAACACCAATTTTTCCAAGAATGGACAAGGTGGAATAACGATAATTAACCAAATACGATCCACCATATCCTTTTTTAAACGGACCTTCCACCGCAAAATCCGCGCCCAACAATCCTAACTGCGCAGTGTACTCACGTTTTTGATTGTTTCCTTTTCTCAATTTAAGATCAAACACACCCGATAAAGCATTTCCATACTCTGCAGCAAAAGCTCCGGTTGAAAAATCGGAATTAGTAAGTAATTGAGAACTTAATATAGAAATTCCTCCACCGGATGTTCCTACATTTGAAAAATGGTTTGGGTTTGGGATCTCCACCCCTTCCATTCTCCATAATAAACCGTTTGGGGAGTTTCCTCGCACCGAAATAATATTGTTTCCATCAGGACCACCAACAACACCGGCAAAAGAAGTTGCCATACGTGCGGGATCATTTACAGCCGCGGCGAATTTCTGTGTTTCCTCCACAGAAAACGCGCGCGTACTTACCGCCGACATTTCATTGAGCGGTTTGGTCTTATCCATTTTAGCTACCACTTCCACTTCTTTCATTTGTGTGATATCTTCTTCCATTTGTATGGTAAGCACGAGCTCTTTTCCCGCGTTGATAGAAAGATTTTGCATGGTAATAAGTTTGTAGCCAATATAGGTCACTTTCAAACTTTGCTTTCCAACCGGCACGTTCTTTAAATAAAATTCCCCGTTTTCGTTAGCGGCAGAACCTATCATTGGTTCGGAATTCAACACACTAACTACCGCACCCGGCAATGGTGTTTGCGAGATCTTGTCGATCACCGTTCCACGAACTGTTTGAGTAATTTGGGCATAGCTCGCCCAGCTTAGCACTAAAAGTGCTATGATCAATTTTGTTTTCATAAGTTCTTTGTTTTAGTCTAAGGCCACTATTTTTCCAGAGCCGCTTACATCGGCATTCACACTTGGATTTCCGTGATAACTTAATTTACCACTTCCGGAAATATTTGCTTTGAGTTTGCTAGTTGCAGTGACAGTAATATTTCCCGAGCCGCTTATATTCGCATCCACAATCTTACTTTTTACATATTCTGCACCAACATGCCCCGATCCGCTTATTGAATGATACGCATTGTCTACATTTCCATTTTCAGTTTTGATGCAACCTGATCCACTGATCTTTGTATTCAACGTTTGCACCGTCATAGTTGGTACGGAAATATTTCCTGAACCACTAATGTTCAAACTCAGATCACTTTCGTTGATCGTACTTTTTGAATTGATATTCCCGCTTCCGCTAATAGATAAACGCTTCATGTGGGGCGCGTGAACGGTAATGGTAACCTTGTTCGCCCTTCCAATCCGGCGCTTGTTCTTTATCACCAGGTCTCCGCCTTGTAAGTCAGTAGTTATGATGGCGCGAATATTTTTTTGCGCATCGACCTCAACCTTATAAATAGAATCTTTCACATAGTAAACCTCGGCGTCGGTGCATAATTTAATCCCATCAAATCCCATCACCTCTCTCGACTCAGTCTCGTTTGAGCCCTGACCTCTTACGGCCCAGGTTCCTTCTTTTCTGCAGGAAAATGAAAGTATTGCAACGAATACTACAATTACCGCGTAACTAATAATTCTCATGTTGTTTGCTTTTGATACTATGACAGGCATCTAAAGACTTACCCCTATTCGATCCTAAAAAAATCTAAGGGCAATTCGGCCACCAATCCAGCCTTTCAAGTTAAATCCGGCAGCCGTAGTATTATTGTATTGAGAGTAAGGACCTATAGAAATATATTCTGTGGCATATTGGGGCGACAAGGCATCGGTTACATATAAATTAAATGTGGGACCAAAAGCCAAACGTACTTTCTTCGCCAAAGCAATATCTGCTCCTATATAAAATTTATTTAACTCACTGGTTGAGAAATAAAAATTTCCTTTACTCACATGCTGAGAGCTCAAAGAAAGATCCATTCGCATCTTCTCGCTTAATTTAAACGAAGTTCCAACGCCATAACCAAAATGCCAGAGATTAGTTCCGGTAGTTTGGATTCCGGCAAACAAGGTATTGTAGAATTTATTTACGCCCGTTCTAAAACCCATGTTCGCGAAGAACGTTTCATCGCCATACACTTCAATTTGATGCAAGCCACTTTTTACGATGCTAAGAAAACCAATTGGAACTCCTCGAATAGAATCGCAAATATTGATAAATCCAATTTGAGATCCTGTCACCACTTTTGCCTGGTTCATGAAACCCGCGGCCTGAAAACGGGTTGTTCCTTTTAAAGATTGATTCATGAAACCGGCAAGTTGAATATTGTTTTTTGACCCTACAGATTGATTCATAAATCCTGCGACCTCCAAAGAACCTTTGCTATATTTTGTAAAGTTCATGAAGGCAGCTCCAGTTGCGCCTTGCAATGTATCCATACACGCGTTCATGAAACCTGCTACTTGCAAACCTTTCACCTGTTTATGATTGTAATTCATAAATCCTGATCCGGTAACACCATACACATTTCCTTTATTTATATTCATGAAACCTGCGCCTTGAGCTCCCTTTAAAGTTCCCAGATTTATATTCATGAAACCTGCACCTTGCGCGCCTTGCACTGATCTTCCCGTTAAATTAAAAAATCCTGCTCCCTGAACTCCTTTTACCGAATCGCCAACAATATTGAACATGCCGGCAAATTGTCCACCGGTCATATTCTCTTTATTGATATTGAACATACCTCCAAGCTCCAGCATTTTATTTCCACGCGAATAACCTCCAATTAAATTGATGGAAAAACGATTATAAACGCTACCCGACATTCTTCCATTGGTTCCAACAAAAGGAATGAAGGAGAACTGGAAATTTTGATTGATCGTATCGATAACGTTCAAGGTATTTACGTACCCCTTGAATTTTTTGAAAAGGTCATTTGTTTTTGTGCTGAAGTCGCGAAGTTTCTTTTGCAACTGAGTTGAATCTTTTACGGGCTCCAAAGCAATATTGGTCAGCGAACTTTCGGGCGACTGTATCAGAGCAATGCACGTATCTTCGTAGTTAGCTTTATTTACGGTTAAACATTGATTCTTCATTGGAAGATTAATGCTGTAGTAACCGTATTCATCCGTTGTTACAGATTGCAAGGTTTTTTTGTCGTAAATAGTAACATTTGCTAATTTCTTATTTGAATTTGCTTCGTACACGTAACCACTCATTTCATTTGTCTCAGTTTTCGCACGTTCTTTGATGATCACATGATTTCCTTTTGATTTGACGACAAGATTTTTTGGCAGCACCAGATAAAGCACTTCACGAATACTTTTGTTCTTGAATTCCATTGTTACCGGAGCAACGCCATTTAATATTTGGGGTTGATAGCCAAACGCTGCACCCGTTTGAGCGCGAATCTTGTCGAGCACAGAAACTATCGGCTCATTATTGAACGTAATACTCACGGTTCTTTCGAGAACCGGGGTACCGGCTTTCACCGTTGCGCTCAGTATCAATAATAACAATATGATGAACCGTCTCATATTATAAAATTGGACAATCCTTCCCATTTAAAATGAACGTACTATCCTTTTTCTCTACCTGAAGATTCATTATATCGGAAATAATATCCACGATCTCTTCGATGCTTTGGTTATTAAATGGTGTTGTAATAGGGCAACTTCCCAGCTTTGAATTCCCTAAGCGAATGTCGCTTGAATACACCGCGTTGATCTGATCGATCACATCTTGCAATCTCGCGTTCTTGAAATTAAATACTTTGGAATGGTAACTACTTGTGTTATCAAAAACATCCGTATTTACTTTTGTGAACTTTCTCGATGTTTTACTGAAATGAGCCTTCTCTCCTTTCACCAGTTTCAATCCATCGTCGTTCTCAGTATAAAATTGCACTTCTCCGCCTTCCACTTTCACTTCAACATCACCGTTATCTAAGGTTTTTACATTGAACTCTGTTCCAATATCCTTAATTAAAACATCATTTATAGTGATCACAAAAGGCTGCGCTTCGTTGTGTACTACTTCAAAATAAGCTTCTCCTTTTAATTTTACTTCGCGCACATCATTTTTTACCGAATAGGCGATCTCCGAATTCTTATTAACGAATACTTTACTTCCATCAGGCAATTTCGTTTCCAGTATTTGTTTTGTGGCTACGTAAACTTCGGGTTTCACCTCTTTATTATTTAACAACATTCTTACAAAGAATGTCATGCATAGTAATAACATCACAGCCGCTGCAATTTGGAAGGTGCGTTTTGGTTTTTGAAGTTCAATGATCTTGGTGTCGCCGCTTTCAATTCTATCATTCAGTTTATTCCAGGCAGCAGTTGTATCCACTATATTATTGCCTTTTGCCTGATCAATTTGCGTGAATAATTTCTTCGAATCGTCCACATACACTTTATTCAATTCCGATTCATTAGCCCAATTATCAAGCCAGGCTTGTTCCTCAGAAGTAGCTTCTTTGGCAAGAACTTTCGCGATCAGTTCATCTATATATTCAAAATTGTCTTTCAATTTAAAAACTGGTCAATGTTAAACACAAATAATAGCAAGGGTAAATAGTCCTTTAGCTGATCACGCAATAATTTTAGCGCTTTTCCCATATGATTCTCCACCGTTTTCACCGAGATCCCTAAATGTTCGGCGATCTCCTGGTATTTCATATTTTCAAAACGACTTAATCTAAATACATTTCCGCATTGCTCCGGTAAACTATCAATGGCTCTATTAATTATAGCGCCTAGTTCTTTTCCGTGTAATTGCTTTGAAGAATCCTCGTAACCACCGGCCATGAAAGCCTTTTGATCTTCGGCATATAGGCGGCGTACTTTTGAGTGCTTGATGCGATTCAAACATTCGTTGTGAACTGCTCTATATAAATAAGACTTAATTGAAGTTCTTACCTCAAGGTCTTCCTTTTTATTCCAAATATTAAAAAATGTATTTTGCACAACTTCCTCAGCATCGTCCATGTCTTTAACCGTTGCGCACGCGTAATTGCACAAAGCCTGGTAATAGGTCCTAAACACTTCCTCAAACGCCGGCTTATCGCCGTTTTGTATCCGTTGCCAGTATTCAGGTCCGCTATATTCCACCTTTAGGGTATTTCCCGCAAAGATAGGATTAAACATAGACGCTTTTAGCCTAAGACAATTACAGAGGCGTGTACCCCTAGTCTAGTCTATAAAGATTTTTAATTTCCTGTATATGAAGGGCCTTTTTAGTTTTTGGGCGTGCCCCTCGCCGGCCACATCTCGGAAAGCTCGGGTCGGGCTTTCCGCTCCAATCTTTCTTGTCCTTGCGCCATCGACGGATACAAAGCGAAGGCGCTCGGAACAAAAAAGGATTTCCGCTGCAATCCCTCACGCGGCAGTTTGGAAAGTTGGAGGTGTACCAGCGATATCGGGCGGGACAAAATGTCCCGCCGAACTCAAAAAAACCTTCGCTCAGGTGGGGCGGGAGATTTTCTCCCGAAAAAAAATATTTTACTATATTTAATTCATGCCCCAACCATTATTCAACAAAAAACTCATCATCCAAAAATACCCCGGCAAAGGCGGTTGGTGTTATGTGGTAGTGAAAGGAATTCCTCCTTCTAAAAAAAGAAAATTTGGTTTTGTAAGAGTAAGCGGAACGGTTGATGGTTATGCCGTGGAGAAATACAACATCATGCCTATGAAAACCGGCGATCATTTCTTTCCAATTAAGGCGGAGATACGAAAAGCCATTAAGAAAAAAGACGGCGATACAGTTCACGTGATCTTGTATGAAGACGAAACACCCTTGAAAGTACCGAAGGAACTATTAGACTGTTTAAAAGAAGAAGCTAAAGCATTGAAAACATTTAATGCACTAAGCGACGCCGAACAAAAACAATATTTGGATTGGATCTACTCCGCCAAAAAAGAAGACACCAAGATCGAGCGCATGGCGGCTGCGATAAATAAACTTGCAAAAGGCGAAAAACTCTACATCACTACCAAATAACTATTTACCACGGAGACGCCAAGACACAGTCAGTACAGTTTCATACGTATTTAAAATTGCTCAGCTATTAATTTACTACAACATTCACTTATTTCGGGTTTATTTTCAATGAAACGGAACAAGCGTTATTCGAACCAACTTCGAATTTAACGAATTTTGCATCATTTTCAAGACCCTGGCTCTCAACACTTACGTATTGAAGTTTACCAGTTGTCTGTAAAAAGTTACCACTTATGCGGGTTTTAAGATAGCTGGCTCATTACGTTGTTACTTTGCGGTCTCAAGTACTTATAATAAGAATAAATGTCGAATAACACGCCCACCGAAACACGCACCGCCAGCATTTTAATGGATGAGAACGGGATCGTATTGATCACTATGAAGAATTGCGGACGCGTAGATGAATACGATGTGGTTGATTTCAATTTAGTGTTGCGTCATATCACGGAAGGAAAACCAGCCTTAAAATTATTCGACGCGCGCGCGCGTTGGAGCATGGATAGAAAAGCGAAAGAAAGAGCCAAACTAGAAAACACTCCGGAGATCACACAAGCACGCGCGGTGATCGTTTCCAATTTCATGAAAGCAACCTTATTCAGGTTCCTTAATGAACTCGGC
Source organism: Bacteroidia bacterium (assembly GCA_044229315.1). Lineage (GTDB taxonomy): Bacteria > Bacteroidota > Bacteroidia > B-17B0 > Aurantibacillaceae > Aurantibacillus. The sequence continues at coordinate 447,871 of JBGATG010000001.1, read as the reverse complement.
AAAAAAAATATTCCACAGGAATTCTTTACGGATAAGGACGAAGCCTACAAATGGCTTTTGAACTTTAAAAAGTGATACGGCTTTTTTGCCACAGATCACACAAATTCACACAGACTAATATATGTACAGTACTACTAAATCTGTGCCCTGACAACCAACTAAGCCACCGCGGTTGAATGAAGTTCAACATTAACTTTGCGTACTTTGCCTCCTTGAAATACAGACATGGACCGAAGGTTCATTGTCGGAAAACTTTGCGTCTTTGCGGTTAAAAAGACTACCCAGCTATCATCTCCGCCACTTTCTTATCGATGATCAACGTCAGATCATCAGTACTTAATTTATTTATGGGGATCCAGCGAAACGATTGCGCGCCTTCTGCTATTTTATAATCATGGGCCTTGGTACTAAACGATTGTTCAACAGACTTAAGAGGTGTTACTTTATAGTAAATGCTTATAACTTGTAGATTCGGTGCGAATGCGGAAGCCACAAAAAAATCCGTAGTATAAAAATGAGATTCAACATCCACAACAAGGTTCAACTCTTCCATGAACTCACGTTTGAGGCATTCGATCGTGCCCTCGCCAAACTCTAATCCTCCACCCGGAAATTTTGTAATGTGATTACCTTTAATATATTCGTCGCTCACCAAAACCTTATTATCCTGGATCAAAACACCATATACACGAACGTTGAAGCACTTCATGATAGCAAGATAGCCAATAATTATGAGTTATGAATGATGAGTTATGAATGTATTGGTCTAAAGGTGGTGTTTTCGAATCATAAGGATATTGATTTAAATTCTTAAATTTATATACCAAATTAATACATATGCGATCGTTTTTAACCTTATTCTTTGGAGTAACTTTTCTAAATTCGTTGCTCAGTTTTCGGGTTCAATTGAATTTAAGTATTACAACCTTAGAGACACCACCTCAAATACGTATTGGGTTAAAAACAAGAAGATCAGACTTGACCAATATGCCAGGAAGAACAATACAATAGAAGGAAGTTTTATTTTTGATCTGGATTCACAGACCGTGAAATTTGTGAACCCAAAACGTAAAGTTTGGGGTGATCAAAAAAGCGACATTCCTCCTGTAGTGAAAGGCACATGCGATATCTCAAAAGGTAAGAGCAAAACTATCAATGGTGTAAAATGCAATGAGTACATTGTAAAAAACACCGAAGAAAACACGGTGATCACTTATTACATTACTTCCGGGAATTACAGTTTCTTTATTCCTATGATGGAGTTATGGAACCGTAAGGACAAACAAAGCATTTATTTTGGAAAGATCACAGGCCTACCAAAAGGATCTATGCCTGTGCTGAGCGAAGAAAGACAAATCTCTGATGATAAAATGATCTCGAAATTAGAGGTTACCAAAATTAAAAAAGGTGCTGTGGAACCATCAAAATTCGATTATAATTGAAAAGGGAGTACAGAGATCATTAGAACCACTGATGAGTTATGAATAAGCCAGAAATTCCATCCCAGTTCATCACTCATAAATCATCACTCATAATTTGGTTCCACGTGTCATTTCACGCTTGCCCGGCGCTCCCGCCAAAGTTTCCACCTCAAAACCAGCTTCTCTAAGATCGCGCTTGAATTGCCCTTGTGCACAAAAGGTTACTAAAATTCCTCCCGGATTTAAAGCGGTAAACATTTGCTTAAATACTTCAATGGTCCACATATAAGGAACTTGTCGGGGTGAAAAGGCGTCGAAATAAATCACGTCGTAGTTCTGTCTTAGCGCAGTATCTTTCAAAGAGCCCAGTGATTTTATCAAGGTAAAATTATCGTTCAATTTAATGGCCGCGTCAAACGGCACATCGTTAATGTTCTTAATGAATTCAGCGTAACTCGGATCAAAGAACGTTGAGTAATTGAGTTCCAAAACCAATTCACGAGGAATTTCATATTTATCAAGTCCCGAATAAATAACTTCCACATCATTTTCCAAAGCATAAACACCACTCAATATGGCGTTCAATCCGGTACCATAACCAATTTCCAATACTTTAATAGGATTAGTCCCCTGCATATGTTTGTATGCAAGTCCATTTCCGATAAATACATGTTTACTTTCGGTAACAGCGCCATACCACGAATGAAACGAAGAGTCGAACTTTTTACTGAACACACTCTTGGATCCATCTTTGGTATTTACTATTTCCCAGTCCATTACTTTTCTATCTTTTTCTTCTTCCCGTAAATTAAGAATAATAATACAGGTAACAAGAATATATCCGCTAAAAAAAAACCAAAGTAATAGGTGCTTTGAAAATTACTGGTCATTAAACTCAAAAATCCACCCAATAAAATAAAGGTGGTTAGAATGATGGGTTTTCCTGTTTCAAAATAAGTTCGTTTAAACGCATACATCAAGGATTTACCATAACCTAATTCAATTTTTAAACGCGAGATAAAATGTATGGTGTCGTCGGTAGCAATTCCAAACGCAATGCTAAATACCAACGAGGTTGCGGCCTTTAATTCTATTCCCATGTACCCCATCAATCCGGCAATGATCACTAGTGGAATTAAATTCGGCAAAAGGAACACCAATACCATTCTCCAGCTCCGGTGCAAAAAGAAAGTAAGCACCGCAATAACGATCAAAGAAAATACAAAGCCTTGAGTCATATTGGCAACCATATATTCATTATTTCTATCCATTAAATGAGCCGCGCCGGTAATGTTGAATTCCAAAAGATCCTTCTTCACGTTATTGTGAATAAACTCAAATAAATGCTTGTTATGTTCAGCGATCAACAAACTACCCATATCCCTGGTTTTAGCACTTATTTTTGTTTGAGATCCATCACTGGCCACTAATTGCTTCAGGTCCTTATTTTTTCTATTGTCAACTATCGCGTCCTTGATAGCGGAATAACTCGTGGAGTCAGGCATGGAATAATCATCGCCCATGCCGCGATGAATACCCTTTACAATTTGTGGCAAAGAAATAATGTAACCAGCTTCGTATTCTTTTTGAATGAACTCATCCACTTTACTTATTTCCAACAGCACATCTCTGTCCCACACATGCTTGTTCTTGTCTTTTAAAGTGATCAATACTTCAAAGGGACGCACACCACTATAATGCTCATCAAAAAAATAAAAATCCTGTTTGATTTTTACTTTGTCGCTCAGATCCTCCAGCAAAATATTATTTACGCGCACTTTAAACATTCCGATCACCGACACCGCCATCAAAACCGCGGTAATGATCAAAATAAATTTTTGGTTTCGGAAGATCCAGAATAATCCGTTACGCATTAAATTCGTTGTGCGATTGTTGCTTCCGTGCACGGTAACCAGTTTCTTAGGCGTGAAGAAATGTAATAACGCCGGCAAAAATGTATAACTCAAAATGAAACAGATCACCACACCAATGGAGGTGTAAATTCCAAAATCACGAATAGGCTTTATGCTGGAAAATAATAAAGACAAAAATCCAACTACTGTTGTAATAAGGGTGAGAAATGTTGGAAAACCAACTTCTTTCAAAATAAGTGGATAGATCTTCCTTTGCTCGGTTCCTTTCGCTAATTCTTCAAAATATTTACTAAAAAAATGCACTACATCGCTCATACCGGCGACAAACATCATGGTTGGAAGCATTACCGTCATAATATCAATTGGCTTTCCAACTAATTTCATAATGCCCAAGGTCCAAATGATGGAAACCAATACAATGATCACCGGAACAACAATTCCGTACAAACTTCTAAACGATAACCACAAAAAAATGATCACTACTAAAAATGAAAGTCCCACAAACACCAAAAATTCTTTTTGCAAATTCTCCAAATACACTTTCTGACCAAAGATCCTTCCCACATAATGCACTTCATCAAATTTGTACTTGTAGATCATGCGCTCCAGTTTTCTGGCTAACGTATCGCTTTTTACTTTACTAAGAACATCTTTTGTTTTAATGAAAATACTTAATGACTTGGCATCTGTTGGAAAAAACGATCCCACCAAATGAGGCGTATTGTAAATGTCAATGCTATCCTCTTTATAAAGATCAGGGTTCTCAAAATGGAGTACCCGTTTTTGAATTGGCATCAATCCTCCCCACGCAATACTTTTTAAATTGGTGGGCGAATTTACTTTCACTACATTTTCTACCTCTGCAACTTCCTTAGTGAACTGATCGATCTTCTCTAAAAAATCTTTTTGAAAGATCCCTTTCTTATTCTCGAGTGCAACAAGAACAAATTCATTATCGTACCCAAATGTTTGGCGGTAATTATTGTACAACTCAAGTTCCTTATCCTCATTTGGAAAAAAGGCCTCAAAATCGTAATCAAATTTGATGTTCTTTAAATTGACAAGGCAAAAAACAGAAAAAAGTATCACTACGGCTATTACAGAACTATAATATATCCGATTGCGATCGATGGAGTAAAATTACTACTTAAATAGGCGATACTCAAATTTTAGCTCGTATTTAGAGGCAGAAACCACGGAGCGCTCCGCTACACAGAGGTAGAAATACGATTTTTCTCTGTGTACTTTGTGTAAACCTCTGTGAGACCGAAGGTCTCCGTGGTTAAATATTCTAAAAACGATAATAAACATTACAACCTCCCCAACCATGAGGCAGGCCTCCCTTGATCTCGGGTGTGATAAAGGTGGTTGTGTAAGCTAGTCCTAACTTTTTGTAAAAGAAATTCACCGAAAATTCCAGTTTGTAAACCATACGCTCTAATTTATCAGGACTAAGCACATGAACGCTTTTAACCCATGGCACACCTTCAATTACCGCGTTATACTGAACATATTTTGCAGTGCCCTCCGCCGTGGCAAACAATTCCCATTGTGGTTGAGACACGCGATGGTAGCGCAAAAAATAGGATCGCATTTTTCCAAAACGCATTTTTAATCCGGCTTCCGCATTCGTATACAAAATGCCGGCCTTTCCTCCCGCCTCAAGCATCAACTCAAAACCCTGGGGAAGTAATAAGCCGTATTCGTACCAAAGATCATAATTGATGATCGGTGTATTTGCCACCTGATTCTCCCAACCAATGGGTTCGGCATTTCGTGTATGCGCATGAATGAATTTTTGCATCTGCTCGCCTAAAGCGCTTGGTCCCAACAAACCAATATCTAGACTGGTTGTCAAATTTGCGAACCTACTTTTTGAAACTGATCTTTGCGTAAAATAAAACGAACCTGCATAAGGTCTATCGGTGGAATCAAGTGTTTTATTCAAAATACTTTTTGGCGTGAACACATCTTGCCGGAAATAAATAAAATGCAGAATATGTTCGGGATGATAGCTTTTGAGTAATAATTTTGAAAAAGGAGATCTTCCCAACGAGGGATGCATGAACTCAACAATGGAACCTTGCGTATAATAACGATCGGTTGCGGTGAATAGATCATTTTCATACATGTAGTGAAAGTGTCCTTTATATTTCGATGTATCCGGCACTTGCGCGTTTATGCTCAAGGAAAACAGGCACAAAAGGACTAAAAATATCTTTGTAATACCTTTCAATTCAGTCAATTATAGGGGGGCAAATAAGTTTGTTTTTTATCGGAGATACAGGTAAATTTGGTACTCTTAAAATTACAAAAAAATCCATTATGCCTAAAGGAATCTATAAAGTGCCGGTGCCGGTTAACGAGCCGGTAAAATCGTATGCATCAGGAAGTGCCGAAAGAAAAGAATTGCAGGCCATGCTTAAAACCATGCGTAGCAAACAACTCGACATTCCAATGTATATTGGAAGCAAAGAAGTACGCAGCAACACTAAAGTTCGCATTGCTCCTCCACACGATCACAAGCATACACTTGGATATTTTCATAAAAGTGATAAAAAACATGTTGAACAAGCCATTAACGCGGCACTTGCAGCAAAAGATGAATGGGCTGCCTTGAGTTGGGAACACCGTGCAAGTATATTTTTGAAAGCCGCCGAATTAATTGCAGGTCCTTACCGTGCAAAAATGAATGCGTCTACAATGTTAGGGCAAAGTAAGAACGCATATCAAGCCGAAATTGATAGCGCATGCGAGATCATTGATTTCTTACGATTCAATGTTTCTTACATGACAGAAATTTACGGAGATCAACCAATTTCTTCTCCGGGAGTTTGGAACCGTTTAGAATGGCGTCCGCTTGAAGGATTTGTTTATGCTTTAACTCCGTTCAACTTCACTGCCATTGCAGGAAATCTTCCTACATCTTGCGCTATGATGGGCAACGTGGTTGTTTGGAAACCAAGTAACACACAAGTATACAGCGCAAACGTGTTAATGGAAGTTTTCAAAAAAGCCGGAGTTCCGGATGGGGTTATCAATTTAATTTACCCAAGTGGGCCTGACGCAGCTGATGTTATTTTCAATCACCGTGATTTTGCCGGAATACATTTTACGGGAAGTACTGAGGTGTTCCAAAACATCTGGCAAACTATTGGTAACAATATTCACAAATACAAATCGTATCCAAAAATCGTTGGAGAAACAGGAGGAAAAGATTTTATTCTCGCGCACAAATCTGCAGAAGCAAAATCTTTAGCTGTCGCTATCGCTCGTGGCGCATTTGAATATCAAGGACAAAAATGTTCGGCATGTTCACGCGCTTATGTTCCAGCAAATTTGTGGGACGAAGTAAAAAAATATTTACAAGCCGATCTTAAGTCAATGAAAATGGGTCCGACCGAGGATTTCACTAATTTCATTAACGCGGTAATTGACGAAAAGAGTTTTGATAAGCTCACAAAATATATTGACGCTGCTAAGAAAGATAAGAACGTTGAGATCGTAGCAGGTGGAAAATATAATAAGAGCAAAGGGTATTTTATTGAACCAACGATTTTAAAAGTAAAGGATCCGAAGTATGTAACTATGTGCGAGGAATTGTTTGGTCCGGTATTGACAATTTACGTTTATAACGAAAGTCGTTTCAAAGATATTTTGAAAACAGTGGATACAACTTCCATCTACGCGTTAACAGGCTCTATTATTGCACAAGATCGTTACGCTATTGAATTAGCAACAAAAGAATTGCAACACGCTGCGGGTAATTTCTACATCAATGATAAATGCACCGGAGCAGTGGTTGGTCAGCAACCATTTGGTGGTGCTCGTGGAAGTGGAACAAATGATAAAGCCGGAGCAAAAGTGAATTTATTGCGTTGGGTGAGTCCGCGTACCATTAAAGAAACATTTGTGCCGCCGGTTGACTACAAGTATCCATTCTTGCAGGCAGATTAGAGGCACTTTAACCACGGAGGCCTTCTGCCTCACAGAGGTTTACGCAGAACACACAAATAAAAAAGGAAGCATAGCGCTTCCTTTTTTATTTCATCTCTCAGTGACCTCCGTGTAAACCTTTGTGAACGCGAAGCGTTCCGTGGTTAAATTTATCTAAAGATCCGAAAGTTTTAATTCCTCTCTCCTTCTCACTCCCTTTTCATTTTGTTCCAAAGAGATCAATTCAACGGAATGATCATGCTCAAAAAATAATTTCCAATCATTCTTTGCAGCTTGGGCCAGAATATCTGTTTTCTCTTTTAATGTTTGTAAAGGACGCACATCATATCCCATAATATAAGGCAATGGCAAATGCGCAACGCTTGGTATAAGATCGGCCATATACAAAATGGTATTTCCTTTATAATTTATTTTTGGAAGCATCATAGCTTCAGTATGTCCATTCACCTCAACAAAACTCATGTTATCAATGATCTTACTACTTCCTGTAATAAAATTCAATTGACCGCTCTCCTGGATAGGTAAAATATTCTCTTTCAAAAAACTGGCTTTCTCTCTTGCATTTGGATTCACAGCCCAATTCCAATGTTTTTCATTCACATAATATTTGGCGTTCTTAAAAGCCGGCACTAATTTATCGCCACTGACCTTAATGCTTCCACCGCAATGATCAAAATGTAAATGCGTCAACACAACATCCGTAATATCATCGGGTCCAAATCCATGCTTGGCCAACGATTTCTGTAGACTATCATCTCCGTTCAAATAATAATAGCCGAAGAATTTCGCATCCTGCTTATCTCCCATTCCATTATCTACAAGGATCAAACGATCTCCGTCTTCGATCAATAAGCAACGCATGGCCCAATTGCACATATTATTTTCATCGGCCGGGTTCAACCGATTCCAAATACTTTTTGGCACCACGCCAAACATGGCACCTCCATCCAATTTAAAATTACCCGCGTTAACACTGTACAGTTTCATAGTTCAAATTTAAATTTCTTCTAATATTTGATTAATAAGTTCTCTATAGATCGTTAAATATCGTTCGTCAAACCTGGCCATTCCATTGTAAATAAAATCCCGTCTCCGTCCCTCGAACATGGTTTTAATAGTTACAGGATTCAAACGTTTGTTGAGCGAAATCTCTTTTAGCGTATTGCCTGACTTATCTCTCACAAAACACTTTAATGCAACGTCGCCCGAATCGGTTGTAAAACTAATTTCATTAATGGATATACCCATACTAGCCGAATAGCGGGAAGGCAGCGCAATATAATTGCTCACATATTTGTGTTCTACGCCATTTGGTAGGCTAAGAAATTGTATGGTGAGATGTTTATCGGTTAATTTACTCTTATAATACTCCTGACTCAAAGTATTCTGAAGCTCCATGTAAAAATCATAAGCCACAAGTTTCGGATTTATCGCGCAGTAGATCTTTTCTTTAGAAAACGTATAGAACAACAAAGGCACTGTAAAAAATGCCCTGTATTTACTTTCGGTGAAATAATTCAAGTGCTTCACCTTCGAGTAATCCAGATCGAAATAGTCATTCACCGGTGGAACCAACAAATTTCTCCCTTTTTGAGTGTAATGATTCGTTACCAATTTATCCATGCGATGCGCCGTCATGCACGAGCATAACACCGAAGCGCATAAAACAAAAAAAGCTGCCCTCGCGAACAGCTTCTTTAAATTATTTTTATCTGCATTACGCAACTTTTTCTCCCTTTAAAACTTTCGCCATTGTCTTTCCGATCTCAGCCGGGCTTTCGCAAACAGTGATTCCGTTCTCACGTAAGATCTGCATTTTCGCTTGCGCTGTATCATCTTTACCACCAACAATTGCACCGGCGTGACCCATTGTACGTCCTTTTGGAGCAGTTTGGCCAGCGATGAATCCTACAACCGGTTTTTTATTTCCGTTTGCTTTGATCCAACGTGCAGCATCCGCCTCGTAACTTCCACCAATTTCACCAATCATCACGATCGCTTCTGTATCAGGGTCATTCATTAACATTTCTACTGCGTCTTTTGTAGGTGTTCCAATAATTGGATCTCCACCAATTCCAATAGCAGTACTCACTCCTAATCCTGCTTTCGCAATTTGATCAGCTGCTTCATATGTTAACGTACCGCTCTTTGAAACGATACCAATTTTTCCTTTTTTGAAAACGAAGCCCGGCATGATACCTACTTTTGCTTCGCCTGCGCTAATTACACCCGGACAATTTGGTCCGATCAAACGGCAACCTTTTGTTTTGATATATTCTTTAGCATAGATCATATCTTTTACCGGAATTCCTTCGGTGATACAAACGATTACTTTAATTCCAGCTTCAGCAGCTTCCATAATAGCATCTGCGGCAAAAGCAGCAGGCACAAAAATGATAGAAACATCGGCTCCGGCAACTTTTACAGCTTCGGCAACGGTATTAAAAACCGGACGATCCAAGTGCTTAGTACCACCTTTTCCGGGAGTAACTCCACCAACCACATTGGTTCCGTATTCGATCATTTGAGTGGCGTGAAAAGTTCCCTCTCCACCCGTAAAACCTTGCACAATTACCTTTGAATTCTTGTTAACTAATACTGCCATAGCGTTCTGTTTTATAGTTCACGAATATACTTATTTTTATTAAAAATCGACCTAAAAATGCCTAACAAAAAAGGGGCTAAAACCTTCTTTTTAGCCCCTTCCTTTACTATTTTCTTAATTCCTATACTCTTAATTGTTGTCGCCACCAAAATAGGTCTCTTCAATGATATCGGCATTATAAGCCACATCATAAAGTGCCTCATTTAAGATAGCTTCGTTAGTGATCTCAACCGGCTGCACCGCTTGCACAATGATACTTTCACATGGTGTTCCATCAGCGCGCTTATCCGTGGTAATTGTTACCATGGCAAACGTTCCATATCCACCTTCCTTTAAGAGTTTGTAATGGTTCAAATTAGCGTTATACTCACCGCAGCGGCTGTTCATATACACTACATCTTTACCATAATGGCGTCCGGCAATGATCCATGCCCAAACATACTGGTAACGGAAGCTTCCGTCCTTCATTTTAATAGCCACATCTAAGCGAAATACGCCAGGGCTCACCTCGTCTAACTTGTAATTCCAACGACTTGCAATGTTAGAAACGGCTGTCTTTAAATCGAATGTTGCATTCATCTTTCTATGATTTTTATATAAATATAGAGCATTTTCACTACTAACACCACCCTTTTAATTAAAAAAATTTTAGCCCCCAAAATACCGGGTTTTTTCCTTAACTTTAATGCTTTAGAAAGAGTCATGGACTACAATACACAGTTGGAAAAACTCATTATTCCCGAGTACGGCAGAAACATCCAAAACATGATCGATCACTGTATCTCTATCAAGGACAGGGACGAACGTAATATTTGCGCAAAAGCTATCATTCAGGTTATGGGGCAGTTAAACCCGCATTTAAGGGATATTGCCGATTTTAACCATAAACTTTGGGACCATTTATTCATTATTTCCAAGTTCAAATTGGATGTGGATAGTCCCTACCCCCGCCCAAGCGCTGAAACTTTTATAAGTAAGCCTGAGGTGTTAAAATACCCTGCAGGGAGGATCCGTTACAAGCATTATGGAAAGACCATTGAAGAGATCATCAAAAAAGCAAAGAAACTGAAAGATGGTCCTGAAAAGGCAGAGTTAACAAGGCAAATTGCCAATCACCTTAAAAAATCATACCTCAATTGGAATAAAGATTCGATTACCGATGATGTGGTGTTGAAGAATTTGAACGAGTTATCAGAAGGCGCTTTAAAAATGGATGAGAATACAGTATTGAGTTCTCACCAGGAATTAAGAGGTCCAACTAAAAAACACTTCCATGGCGGGCATGGACATAAGAACAATAAACATAAAGGTGGTCACCACAAACATAAACGTAAATACTAAATATGGCACTATTCGAAGTTCACGGAGGAAATAAATTAAAAGGAAACATTATCCCTCAAGGCGCAAAGAACGAAGCTCTCCAAATTTTATGCGCTGTGTTACTTACGAAAGAAAAAGTTGTGATCGGAAACATTCCGAACATTGTTGACGTAAACAAACTCATTGAACTTCTAAGCGAACTTGGCGTGAAGGTTGAAAAAACCGGGCACGAGGAGTATACATTCCAGGCCGATAACGTTAACGTAGATTATTTAGTTTCTCCTGAATTTAAAAAGAAAGGTGGCGGCTTACGTGGATCCATGATGATCTGTGGCCCGATGCTCACCCGTTTTGGAAAAGCATATATGCCAAAACCGGGCGGCGACAAAATTGGTAGAAGAAGAGTTGACACACACTTTCAGGGCTTTGAAGCATTAGGCGCTAAATTCAATTACGATCATGATAATGAATTGTTCATGGTAGAAGGAAAGAATTTACGTGGCTCTTATATGTTGTTGGATGAAGCTTCTGTAACGGGAACAGCAAACATTGTGATGGCTGCAACCATGGCCGAAGGAATTACAACCATTTATAACGCGGCTTGCGAACCCTATTTGCAGCAACTTTGCAAGATGTTGAATCGCATGGGCGCGAAGATAGGCGGAGTTGGTTCTAACCTATTAACCATCGAAGGCGTAAAGGAATTAAAAGGAACTACACATCGCATGTTACCTGATATGATCGAGATCGGTTCATTCATCGGAATGGCTGCGCTTACCCAATCAGAGATAACCATTAAGGACGTTAGCTACGATAATTTGGGAATTATTCCTGTGATATTTGGACGCTTAGGAATTAAAATGGAACGCCGAGGCGATGATATTTTTATTCCTGAGCAAGAGCATTACGAAATGGATACCTTTATTGACGGATCTATTTTGACAATTAGCGACGCTATTTGGCCTGGATTTACACCCGACTTAATCAGTATTGCTTTAGTTACAGCTATTCAAGCAAGAGGAAATGTTCTCATTCACCAAAAAATGTTCGAGAGTCGTTTGTTCTTTGTAGATAAATTGATTGACATGGGCGCGAAAATCATTTTGTGTGATCCGCACAGAGCAACCGTAATGGGATTAGACAGAAAAGTTCAATTGCGCGGAATTCAAATGGCCAGTCCGGATATTCGTGCCGGTGTTGCACTCTTAATTGCAGCTATGAGCGCTAAAGGAAAAAGCACTATTTTCAATATTAACCAGATCGATCGCGGGTATCAAAACATAGATACGCGATTGAACGCTATAGGAGCCCAAATTATTCGAAAGCAGCAATAATGAAATTAAAGATCATATGGGTTGCAGCTTGTGTGGTGTTGATGAATTGTAAAAGCACTCAAGAAGCTAAGCCCGTTGCAGCTAACGAACCACAAAAAACTGAACAAACCAAGAGTGATAAACCTGTTGGTTTGAACTTGGGAAATAAAGCTCCCGAGATCAAGGGTATTGATCCAAATGGGAACGAGATCACTTTATCTTCTTTGAAGAACAAATATGTACTCATTGATTTTTGGGCGGGATGGTGTGGACCGTGTAGAAAAGAAAATCCAAATGTGGTGCAAACATTTTTGAACTACAAGGATAGAAAATTCAAAAATGGCAAGGAAGGATTTACAGTACTTGGTGTTTCGTTGGACATGCAAAAAGAACAATGGATAAACGCCATCCAAAAAGATAGTTTGATCTGGAGTACACATATTTGCGATTTTAAAGGCTGGGGAAGCGAGCCCGCGGTGAAATACCAGGTGTTAAGTATTCCTAATAATTACCTGATCAACGGCGAGGGCATAATTGTTGCCACTCATTTAACAGGCGTTAACTTACGAACAACGCTTAATAAATACGTATTGAATTGAAAAGAGTAGTGCTCATATTATGTTTGTTGTTTTGGAAAGCATTTGCTGCCCAGGATCCAACCATTAAAATTGGTGACAAAGCGCAGTCTTTTGTATTGAGCATGCCAAAGAATTCTACGCAGGGATTTTCAATGCCCTATATGAATCGCGTGGTATTAATTCACTTTTACAGCACATCGGTTGAGCATTCCAAATTCTATAACAAACCTTTCAATCGTTTAGCAAAACGCTATAAGAACGCTATGTTCAAAGCCTGTGAAGGATTTGTGGTGTTAGAGATCGCTGTGCAAAGTGACAAGACCGCATGGAACGAATCTTTAGCCGCTGATAGTTTAACGGACGTAGTGAATGGCATTGCTCCGCGTGGATATAACGACGAGCTCTGCAGAAAATATGGTATCACAAGTTTACCAACCGATATTGTTATTGATGAAAAAGGGGCCGTGATCGGTATTAATCCTAAGATCACCGTGATCGAAGATCTATTGGATGAGCGTAAGAATTTTCAACCGGTAAAAAAAGATATTGTGGGTAAGATCGCCTACTCATCAAACAGTAACGACGTTTTCAAATTCGCGAAATTGTATCTGTTCAATGCATATGGCGATTCGGTTGACAGAACGTTGACCGATGAGAATGGTAAATTTATTTTCAGTGAGATCAAATTGAACCAGGATTTTATTTTGAAGATGGATAATGGTATTAACCTGTATACCTCCGATCCTGTTGCGGTTTTCAATGAAAAAGGCGAACGAATTGTAGAAGCAAAAAGTTCGGAAAATGGATTTGTATTCTATGTTCCTTCAGCTTTCAACTCTAAGATTCAGGATCCCAACGATGACGCTCCCATGGATGGAAAAATTGCGGACATTGACGTGAACAAACATTTGATCTTTAAGAACGGTGGAATAGAATTAAATCCAAAAGATGAATTTGAATTGAAAGGCATCATCGAAATGATGAAAAAGAATGACGGTTTGTTTGTTGATATTACAGGTCACACCAGTACTAAACTGGATGCAAAAACAGCGCAGGCGCTCTCTTTAAAACACGCCAATACGGTAAAGGCTTATCTCATCAAAAAAGGTATCCCTATTAGTCATATTAAGGTAGCCGGCGAGGGAAATAATAAACCCCTTGTAGACTGTCGACTTCCGAAAACCTGTCCCGATGATCAGCACGCCAAGAACCAGCGCGTGGAGTTCAGACTTTATAAAGACTGACATTTTATCCAAAAACCCCTTCTGGCAGCATTATTGTTATTACCTTGGTAGAATTAAGTACTAAACCATGGAGAACAAGGACATAGACAATAACCCTGGGGTTAATGATGATAGCGGATTGGGACAAACTGACAATTTGAACCAAAATGAGGAAAAAACTGACAGTTCGACCACCTCAGGAACCGACGATAAAAAAGACCAGGATTCGGAGGTAAAATTCAACGAGTTGAATGATAAATACCTTCGTTTGTATTCGGAGTTTGATAATTACCGTAAGCGAACACACAAGGAAAAAGTAGAGTATTTAAAGGCGGCCAACGAGGAGGTTTTAAAGGCTGTTTTACCGGTTATAGACGACTTTGAAAGGGCTATTAAAGCCAATGAGAATGTGAGTGATGTGGAGGCTGTAAAAGCCGGTTTGACCATGATCTTCAATAAACTAAAAACAACCACACAGCACAAAGGCCTCACACCGTTTGATTGTAAAGGTGAAGTTTTTAATGCCGACATCATGGAGGCCATTACACATATTCCCGCGCCTACCGAAGATATGAAAGGAAAAGTGATCGACGAGATCGAAAAAGGATATAAGTTGGGAGATAAAGTAATTCGTTTTGCAAAAGTTGTAGTTGGTAGTTAGTTATGGCTAAAAGAGATTTTTACGAAATATTAGGCGTTGCTAAAAATGCAAGCGAAGACGATATTAAAAAAGCGTATCGTAAGTTGGCCATTAAATATCATCCTGATAAGAACCCAAATGATAAATCAGCGGAAGAGAAATTTAAAGAAGCGGCCGAAGCCTACGAAGTTTTAAGTAATGGTGATAAGCGCAAACGTTATGATCAGTTTGGTCACGCCGGTGTTGGCGGAGCGGCCAGTGGTGGTGCAGGTGGATTTGGCGGAGGAATGAATATGGATGATATCTTCAGCCAGTTTGGAGATATTTTTGGTGGAGGATTTGGTTTTGGTGGGGGATCACGCGGAGGAAAACGCGTGAATCGCGGAAGCAACTTGCGTGTGAAAGTGAAAATGAATTTGCAGGAAATCGCTAATGGTGTTGAGAAGAAGATCAAGGTAAATAAATTAGTCTCTTGTAATACGTGTCACGGAAGTGGTGCTAAAGGAAATGCGTATGAGACATGCCGGGTTTGTAATGGCGCTGGCGTAATTACGCGCGTTCAACAAACCATGTTAGGCGCTATGCAAACACAAAGCGTTTGTAACAATTGCCATGGTGAAGGAAAAATAATAAAAGATAAATGTAACACCTGCCATGGCGAAGGCGTTACGCGCGGCGAAGAAACCATCTCCATTAATATTCCTGCCGGCGTTGCCGAAGGAATGCAGTTGAATGTGAGTGGAAAAGGAAATGCAGCTGTGCGTGGCGGAATTAACGGTGATCTAATTGTATTGATCGAAGAAGAAGAACATCCGGAATTAAAACGCGAAGGTCAGCACTTAGTTTACAATTTACATATCAGCATGCCAGATGCGATATTAGGAACTTCGGTTGATGTTCCATTGATAGAAGGTAAAGCCAAAATAAAAATTGATCCTGGAACTCAAAGCGGAAAAGTATTGCGCTTAAAAGGCAAGGGATTACCGGACGTTAATTCCTATTACAAAGGTGATCTTATGGTAGAGATCAGCGTTTATACCCCAAGTAATCTTTCATCTGATGAAAAGAAGATGATAGAACAATTGCGCAACTCTACTAACTTCAAACCAAATCCTTCAAAAACACAAAAGAGTTTCTTTGAACGAATGAAGGATTATTTTGAATAACGTTACACCCTTTTTTACCTCAGAGATCACCGAGTTTTATGCAGAGGTCGTAGAGACCTTATCACTCGAATTTTTTTAACTCTGCGTTCTCTGCGCCAATCTCTGCGTAGCGAAGCGCTCCGCGGCTCCTGTTTCTAAAAGAGATTTTAATCCCCTTTTAATCTACTTTTAATTCCCATTTAATCCCCCACTTTACTTTATTTGATAACCTTGCATCATGTTAGTTTAGTTTACAGCAGCATGATCGGCAAGATGAGATCAATACTAAGTATAAAAAACACGCCATGTCTTACGGTCAAAAAGCAATTACCTTTGCACGCGAAAGAGCCCTTCAATTTTAAGGTGTTTGATAAGGTTCCTTTTTCTGTGTTAAATGGAATTGCTTTTGCTGTTGTAGCCAGTACGCAGGACGAATTAGTAAGAGAGTGAAAATTATAGCTACATGCCCACGTATCTTTTCCTAATAGTTGTATTCGCCTGCCTGGTATTCCATTTCTACTTTGGCCTCTCCCGAAAAAAACGCATGATGAATCTATCGCTGTCGCTTGTCGAAAAACGACAGGTGGAGAGAACAGTGGAATCAAACATCTTATTTGCCACTTCCGTTATTGGAATTTGTTTTTTCATTTCCCTGATCCATTTGTTTGTTCCCGATTGGCACCATCTGTTGTTTCCGGTGAACACCATGGAATCGAAGATCCTCGACTACATTGGTATATTCCTGGTGAAGATCTCCTTCATTTGCAACATTGTACTTTATTTCCAGGTTACCGATAAATTTTCACTTGAATACGGTGATCTTGGTCTAGAAAAAATATTGAGAATGGAATCTCTTATTGTGTTTACCAATGTTTTGCTATGCGCCGGAGTGTTCATTTACATCTCCAATGTATTCTCACTCACAACCTTCATTTACGCGCTGTGCTTTTTTTCGTATCGCAAACTTAGAACTTAAGTTAAGCGCCCTTATAAACAGGAAATACCATGCTTACCTTGGTAAAATCACCCAAACGTGATTGAATATCCAAACTTCCTTTATGAAGCGAAACGATCTTATAAACAAGCGCTAAACCTAATCCGTGACCCGGAAACGTTTTCGCATTTGTGGCACGAAAGAATGGTTGCTTTAGCTGTTCAAGATCTTCCTGAGAAATTCCGATGCCTTTATCGGCAAACGACATATGAAGCGCGTTTGGCTCCTGCTTGAAAACAATATCCACTTGCTTATTCGCCGAAAACTTACAAGCATTATCCATCACGTTGATCAAGGCACTTCTTAGCAGTTGATCGCTTCCCATCACCTGTAATTTAAGTTCATCATCAAGCATTTCTCCAACTTCAATGCTGATCTTGTACTCTGGGTTTCTTTTTATGAGATCCTCGCGCGTTTGCCACAATAATTCATCCATACGCACCGGTCGCATTTTAAATTGAGAGACATCAGCATCTGTTTGTGCCAATTCAAGGAGCCCGTTTGTGAGGCGATTCACATTTCTTATGTCTTCCAAAATAGAATGCAATACCACGATATACTCATCGGGTTGGCGCTTGCTCATCAATGCCACTTCCAACTGGCCCGTAATTGCGGTGAGCGGTGTGCGCAATTCATGTGAAGAATTAGCCACAAACTCCTTTTGCAATTCAAATGAACGCTGAATACGCTCGAGCATTCCATTGAACGTAATAGCCAACTGCCCTATCTCATCTTTACCGTTGCCAATATCAATTCGTTGCGACAAATTAGATGCCGTTGTTTTCTCTACTTGACGTATTACGCCCGAAATCGGACTCAACACTTGTCCTGAATACATCCATCCTACTAACATGGTTATGATCACCGATACAAAGGAACCGATCAACAAAATGATCTTCAAGTTATCTAACTTATTCATTCCATCTTTGTCAAACGCCGAAACCATCACTACGAATAAACGATCTTTGTACGGGTATGCTTTAGCAAACGCCTCATTTTCCCCATCCAGGTAGCGCATTTCTTTATCCTTTCTGATCTTCTCCAGAAACTGAGAATCAATATTTTTTCTGGCTCCAGCGGTTATAAATATTTGTTGATTGTTGTGATCGTAGATAATAATTCGTTCGTTGGGAAGATAAGCAGTGTTCTTGTCAAAAATATTCATTAGATCGACACTCACCTCATCCACTTCTATCACTAACTTCCCATAGTTAAAGGCCTTCTCGGTCAAACGTTGGTAAAATTCCTTTTGGCGATAACTGGAAGAAAAATAATAAATGGCGAGCGCAAAGAAAATAAGAAGCGATGCCACTATAATGGTAAAATATAAAGCTAAGCGTGCTCTGATCTTCATTCGGCCGATTCTCTTAAGGTATAACCCATCCCAATTTGCGTATGGATCAATTTAATTGTGTGATCCTTATCTATCTTCTTTCGAAGAAAATTAATGTAAACGTCTATTACATTTGTACCCGTGTCAAAATTAATGTCCCATATTTTCTGCGCAATTTCTGCACGAGATATCACTTTGCCTTTATTTCGCATGAGCAGTTCCAACAATAAGAATTCCTTAGCGGTAAGTTCAATTGCCTTACCGTCGCGCTTCACAATTTTAGTACTCGAATTCAATTCAAGATCGGCCACTTTAACTATATCGCTTATTGAACTATTTTGTTGAACACGCTTAATAAGTACTTTAATGCGCGCCAAAAGCTCGCGAAACTCAAATGGCTTTACCATGTAATCATCGGCACCACTATCAAAGCCCGTTATTTTATCCTCCGTAGTTCCAAAAGCGGTAAGCATCAATATGGGAAGTGTTGCGCCGTTTTTGCGCACAATTTCGCAAAATGCATAACCATTCATATCCGGCAAATTAATATCAAGAATAATAAGGTCATAACGACCATCCTTCAAAACATCATAACCTTCTTTTGCAGTTCCGGCAATTGTTGCCTGGTAAGAATTCTCTTCCAATCCCTTTTTGATGAACTGAGCTACTTTTGTCTCATCTTCTACGATCAATATTCTATGCGAACTCATGTGGTATAAAGTTCACATTTTTTATTTTAATAACAGTATCCCAAGGCATTTTTAATAGGGTTTTAATGCCCTGTTTTGTGTATTTTTATAATATTGTAAGAGAGCCACCGGGGCACGACAATTGTAACGCATAAATAAGGAGAAAACAGCATGAATCCGATCTTTCAACAAATAGTCATTGATGCTACATTAAAGGGCAAGGATAAAAAAGATCCAAAAAACCAACCTAGCAAATATTTTTTGGCTAAGTCTTTTCTTCAGTTCAAAACACTGGTAAAACGCGAAGTATTTAACGCAGTACTTTTATGCGCCGGAATCTTTGTTGCAGGTTTTGGCCTAAAGAGTTTTCTATTGCCAACGGGTTTTATTGACGGTGGAATTACAGGGATCTCTCTTCTTCTTTCTAAGCTCAGCAATTGGTCGCTTTCCATTTTAATTCCTTTGCTCAATATTCCATTTATTATTTTAGGATTTAGAAGTGTAGGAAGAACGTTCGCCATAAAGACCTGCATTGCCATTGTTGGCTTAGCGCTTTGCCTAGCATTCATCAATTATCCCGTTTTAAGTCAGGATAAACTCATTGTTGCGGTTTTTGGTGGGTTTTTCTTAGGCGCTGGGATTGGCTTGGCCATTAGAGGTGGTGGTGTGTTGGATGGTACCGAAGTAATGGCTATTTATATCGGTAAAAAATCTACGCTTACCATCGGCGACGTGATCTTGATCCTCAACATTATCATTTTCTCATTCGCTGCATGGTTGCTTTCATTTGAAGTTGCCTTCTACTCTATTCTAACTTATTTGGCAGCCTCAAAAACAGTAGATTTCATTTTGAATGGTATTGAAGAATACACCGGTGTAACAATTATTTCACAACGCTCGGAAGAAATTCGTAAAATGATCACTCAAGATCTTGGTCGCGGCGTTACCATTTATCGTGGTTCAAAAGGATTTGGTAAACGCGGACATAATTTAGAAAACATCGACATTATCTATTCGGTTGTAACGCGATTAGAGGTTTCCAAACTTAACCTCGAGATCGAAAAAATAGACCCACAGGCATTTGTGGTGATGAACAGCTTGAAGGATATCAAAGGCGGTATGATAAAGAAACGTCCTTTAGCTTAATTACCCTGCAGAATTGAACGGGAAATGGTCCCGAAAAAAACCGAATTAGTTCTTTATAAGCTTAACATGCTTTATATCGCTTCCGCTAGATAATTGGATAATATACGATCCGGCCGGCAGATCTGATGTTATCAGCTCAGTATCTTTATCGGAAACAATTCCTGTTTTTACTTTTTGTCCTATCGCGTTTACAAGCACGTAAGAACAATTTCCATTAAGCCCATCTATTTTGATATTTTCACCAAAAGGATTTGGATATATCTTTATTTCAGCCAGCTTATCAAAGTTAACGCTCACCATATTGGTATATGAGTATTGCCCATCCTTGTCCACTTGTTTCAAGCGATAATAATTTATTCCACGATAGGGTTGCTTGTCCAGCGTTGAGTAAGATTGAGTTACCATGCTATTTCCGGTACCATAAGCTTGCACATTCAAAAGGCGATCGAAATTTACGCCGTCCAAACTTCTCTCAATTTCAAAATGGTCGTTGTTAGTTTCAGTAGCAGTGCTCCATTTCAATTCAACCGCATCGTTACTTTTTGTGGCCGTAAAGCTCAGCAATTCAATAGGCAAAGGATTGTTCCCTGAAATGTGATTAGCTAAGGTGAAACGACTGTATGAATTAAAATTGCTAGGCGACGATGTAGATGTGATACTTCCGCTACCCACTGCTGAACCAGTACCGCCAATGTCTATCCATGCCGTTGGGGCTGCATTGGTATTTTTAGCGATTCTTAAAGCAGATGGAGTTGGTACACCGTCATTGGCTCCGTAAAAAAGAGTGATAGTTTGGGTTCCTGACACGTTTGCTGTTGGAGCCGATGCATTTGAGCTTGTTAAAACTCTATTAATATCCCAATAGTGAACCAATGAAACTAGGTTGATTGTTGGCGCGTAGGTCCACCCAAGTGCGTTTGCACTCGCATTAAACAGTTCGGAGTTATAAGTATATGACGTTGCGTTATTGTGTGCGGCAACTAAAATAGCTGGTCGCCAATCGGCTGATTTACCAACCGGCATATTTAGTGTGCGTGTACCGTTCAATGCCATTTCGTAACTCATTGGTCCGTTAATATAACTTGCAGTGTTACCAATTCCTACACCTGAATTATTATTCATATACAAAACATTGCTGGATGTTGTATTGATCAATCCACTTGATAGTGTTAACGTATTCGAAATATTTACTTTTGTATTCAGAGTCAAACTATTTGAAGATTTGTTCATCACCATTCTGGTGAACGTTGGATTTTCTGACCCTACTGTTTTGCCTAACGATTGCGCTGTTGTTCCACTAAAAGTTGCTATACCATTGTTTGCGCCAAATGTGATCGTATAAGTAGAACCGGTTTTTACAGTAACATTGCCAAAATAAGTACCGGTGGTATTGTAGTTTGGATAAGTTTGCCCTGTGTTGTTTCTTTCGAACTGAACATCTCCGTTATAAGAATCTCCACTCGTATTTGTCATCAACAAATATCCTGTACCAAGGTTACTGAATACTGAAACTCCATTGAACGTATTTCCACCTGTACTGGCATCATTACTCGCTCCGGTTTTGTATGCGGTGATATTCCCGTTGAATACTGAAGAATTGAACAAAACACCCCCGCTTCCGGTGTTCCATGAACCGTTAAATGTACTTGTTGGTCCGTACTGAATAATACTCGTTCCGGTAGTAGTAAAATTCTGAGCAGTTGATCCTAGTTGCGTGAATTGTCTAAATATAAGTTGTCCTGAATTAAATCCACCGGAACCGATGGAGATCGAATTTCCGGAACTCAAAGTTGAATACCCTGTATTATTACCAAAAATGATCCCGGCTCCACTAACGTTTGTAAGTGTCAAATTTCCGTTAAACGTAGCGTTATTGGATTGATAAGAGCTCACATAGATCCACGATCCGGTGGAGGTTGGTGAGTTATTTAAAGTGACCGCGCCACCAAAAACATTTCCTACACTGTTGTGAGCAACATAGATATGACTAGATCCTAAATTATTGAAACTTGAAGTGGAATTGAATTGATCCAAACTTCCGTTTCCAAACATTAGATAACCGCTTCCTGTATTAGTAAAACTTGAGGCGGCGTTGAACACATTGGCACCAATACCGGCATCGTTGCTGCTTCCATTCTTCAAACAATTCACCAATCCGTTATAGGTACAACCATTGAATAAAAGTCCGGGGCTTGCAGTTGTTACATCACCGTCAAATTTAGAAGATGGACCGTATTGCAGAATACTTGAACCGGTAGTAGTAAAGGATTGCGCTGTGCTTCCAACCTGTGTAAATTGCTTAAGAATGAATTGACCGCTATTAAAACCACCCGAACCTACAGAAATGATCTTTCCGGCCGTTAACGTTGAGCAACCCGTTGAAGATCCAAAGTAAACTCCGCCTCCGTTAACATTGGATACTATAATATTATCACTGAACGTAGAATTGCCCGCGAGATAAGAACTCACATAGATCCACGAGTTTGTTGAACTCGGGGTGTTGCTAAACGTTGCAGGTCCAACAAATACATTTCCTACACTGTTATAAGATACATAAATGTGACTGGATCCTGTATTTCTGAAATTAGACGAACTGTTGAACTGATCGAGA
The DNA here is from genome assembly GCA_044229315.1 of Bacteroidia bacterium. Lineage (GTDB taxonomy): Bacteria > Bacteroidota > Bacteroidia > B-17B0 > Aurantibacillaceae > Aurantibacillus. Next base: position 425,022 of record JBGATG010000001.1, on the reverse strand, counting down.
TTACCATTTCCAAACATTAAATACCCTGTGCCCGAATTGGTGAAACTCGCTGATGCATTGAAAACGTTGTTGCCAATGCTTTGATCACTACTTGATCCGGTTTTCATAGAATTGGTGGTACCGTTAAATGTACAACCATTGAAATATAATCCCGGACTACTTGAAACAAGATTTCCGCCGATAGTTGATGAGGGTCCAAATTGTAAATAGGTAGATGTACTCGCCAGATTAAGATTCACAGCGGCACTGCCCAGTTGCGTAAAATTCCTTAAGATCAAATATCCCCCTGCATAACCGGGAGTACCAACACTAATTGTTTTGGCTGCCGCGAGAATTGAAGTTCCAGTGTTTGCCCCAAAATAAATTCCGAGAGCGGTGGCCGAAGAATTCACTTCTATATTACCGTTAAACATATTAGAAGCGCTACTGTAAGATGGATAAATGTAACTACTTCCATTGTTACTGAATTTCGCATCGCTATTAAATATATCAGGGTTTCCATTCGCAAACATTAAATAACCTGAGCCCGAATTGGTGAAACTCGCTGACGCATTAAAGACATTGTTGCCAATGCTTGGATCATTGGTCGATCCTGTTTTTATAGAGTTGGTAGTGCCGTTAAAAGTACAACCATTGAAATATAATCCGGGACTACTTGAAGTAAGATTTCCGCCAATAGTTGATGAGGGTCCAAATTGCAAGTAGGTGGATGTACTCGCCAGATTAAGATTCACAGCTGCACTGCCCAGTTGTGTGAAATTCCTTAGGATCAAATATCCTGCTGCATAACCGGGAGTACCAACGCTAATTGTTTTGGCTGCCGCCAGAATTGAAGTTCCATTGTTTGCCCCAAAATAAATTCCGAGAGCGGTGTTTGAAGAATTCACTTCTATATTACCATTAAACATATTAGAAGCGCTATTGTAAGATGGATAAATATAGCTACTTCCATTGTTACTGAATTTCACATCGCTATTAAATATGTCAGGAGTTCCATTCGCGAACATTAAATAACCTGAGCCCGAATTAGTAAAACTAGAAACTGCTTGAAACGTGTTACCTCCCGAACTTGCATAGTTACCGGGACCATTTTTATCGCAATTCACAAGTCCGTTAAATGTTGCTCCATTAAAATAAAAACCTGGCGCTGTGGCCGTAAGATTTCCGCCGATCAATGAATTGTTTGCAAACGTCATGTACGCCGTTGTGCCGGTGAAGTTAAGATTGATTGGAGCTGAACCTAACTGTTTAAAGTTATGGAGACTTAAAAATCCAGCGCTAAATCCCGCCGATCCTACAAATATCGTTTTACCTGCAGCTAAGGTTGGCGAACCAGTTCCTGTGGGCCATCCAAAATACGTGCCACCGCTACCGGTAGAAGTTAATGTAATATCATCATTAAAAAGGTCGTTTGAATTATAACTCAGCATAAAATATCCACTCGATGATTGCTGATTGAACGCAAGCGTTGAGTTGAAAATATTTTGAAGTCCGGCATTATGATTACTTGTTCCACCGGTTTTTGTAAACTCGGTTGGTCCATTAAAAATCCCTCCCTGAATGTAAAGATCGGGAGCAACAACAGTTAAAGAACCGCCAAACACACAAGGTTGTGTTGCCGACTGCACCACCTGGAAATAAGACGACCCGGTAAGCGTCAGATTTATTGGAGCAGTTCCAAGTTGCACAAAAGAGCCAAGTCTCAAATATCCTGCAGTGATCCCACCGGCTCCGGTTAAAATGGTTTTTCCAGCAGCAAGTGTTGGAGAGCCGGGTCCTCCGGTCCATCCTAAAGCAACTCCCCCGCTTCCATTCTCAGTAACTGTGATGTCATCATTATAAATATCATTTGAGTAATAACTAAAAAGGAAAAATCCACCGTTACTTTGCTGATCAATATTTAAAGTGGAATTGAAAATATTTTGGTAACCGTTGTTGTGGTTATTAGTTCCACCGGTTTTTATAAAAGAAGTTGCGCCGTTAAATGTTCCACCCTGAAGATAAAGATCAGGTGCGGTTACAGTAAGTGAACCACCAAAAGTTGAATTCGCAGAACTTTGACTTATATAAAAAGATGAAGACCCAGTAAGCGTTAAGTTAATTGGGGTGGATCCTAATTGAGTGAACCCACCAAGTCGCAAATAGCCTGCACTAAAACCGGCAGATCCGATACTAAGGGTCTTTCCTGAAGCGAGTGTTGGCAACCCTGTTCCATTCACCCACCCAAGGTTTATACCACCGGTACCAATGGAAGAAACAGTAACGTTATCATTAAATTGATCGTTCGCGTTATATCCCAACATGAAATATCCGGTGTTACTTTGTTGTTGAATGTCGAGCGTTGAATTAAAAATATTCAGGTTTCCTGAATTATGATTATTTGTTCCCCCATTTTTTAAGAATACCACAGGACTATTGTATGTACCACCTTGCGCATAAATATCAGGCGCGGTTATAGAAACACTGGGACTAAAAACACTTGCTGGTCCGAGGTAAACAGAAGAAGAACCGGTAAGAGTTAGGTTAAGCGGAACTGTACCCAAATGAGTTAAGCCGCGAATATATAAGAAGCCAACATTAAATCCACCACTTCCAAGTTGGATCGTTTTACCAGCGGCCATTGTTGCAGTTGCGCCTGCATTCCAGGTAATTGCTGTTCCTTGCGAAGAACCAATTTGTGTTGCTATAAAATTCCCATTGAATTGATTTCCTGCCGAGTTATGGCCAAAAATAATGCGCTCACTGCCGTTATTATTGGAATACACATCACCATTGTATATATCTGCAGCTGCATAAGCAAACGACAAATAACCTGAACCGCTGTGATTTACTGTTAATGTTGAATTATATACGTTTCCGCCATTTGTTGCATCATTCGTACTACCATTCTTTGTGTAGCTAACGGGCATTTGATAGGTACTATTTGAAAGTACATAACTTGGTGCAGTTGTGTTGAGCGGTCCGTTGAAAACACAGCTGTTGGTAATGGAAATGTAACTACTTCCGGTTAAAACTAAGTTCTGTGCGGTGGCGCCTAACTGATTGAATCTTCTCAAATTCAAACGTCCTTGAGTAAAGCCGAAAGAACCCACAGAGATCGTATTTCCCGAATTCAAATTTGCAACTGCGGTAGCCTGCTCACAAAACTCAATATTGCCCGCACCTGTATTATTTACAAAAATATTACTATTGAAATTTGTTGTACCCAGGTAACACATTCTCAGCGAGGCGGCAGACGTGTTAACGATATGCAGGGTTGAATTATAAGTACTTCCGGTGGTTAATTCCGGAAGGAAGTATCCGGAACCTGTGTTGCTAAAAGTAGTAACTCCGTTGTAGGTGCAATTTCCGTTGACACGTAAATTATTAGTGCCGCTATTGGTTAAAGTAAATGTACTATTGAACGTAGCATTTCCCGTACCCGATGTTTGCACGGCACCAGTTTGATTCATATACACAGGACCGTGATAGGTTCCACCATTTATTGTTACCGCACCGGAAATCACTTTCAAAAAAGCATTCGCGTTTAAAGTAGTGTTCGAAAAATTTGCCGTGTTCCCTGCTCCCGCATTTACAGATAATGTTCCGTTCATTACAGTCCCAGCTGTAAATACAAGATTACCCGTTGGCGTTAGCGTTAAACCTCCAAGATCAAGTACTCCACTTGTTACGGTAATATTTGTAATTTGTGTATTCGCATTTAATACACAATTGTTCGCACCGGTAACTATGGTCACGTTATCTAGATTTGAAGGAACCCCATTGGGCGTCCAATTGGTAGTAACATTCCAGGCACTTGATGTAGATCCGTTCCAGAGGTACGATACTTGAGAACTAACAAAAAAAGGCAGGAAGAAAGCGAGAAATAATTTTATTTTTTTCACAAGCGTAAAAGAGTTTTATTTGAAGAATGTAAACAAGTATATTGTTGACACTAAAATAGTTAATAAATCAGATTTTCTTCAGGATTGTAGTCAAAAACACTACAATTTAACATTTAGCTCGCTTAAAAGGGTACTAAAATATTCAGATTTTAATAACTTGTTTAAAAGACAATAATCAAGAGCCCGCCGGTTAATTTCTAAGGAGAACAAAAGCTCCCCAGTAATAAGGATGTGGGAATTTTTGCTTTACATCGAGTTGCGCTTTCTTAAAAGCTGAAGAAATGTTTTGATTGGTGGCATCCTTCAACCAATACTCGTAAAACTTTACCATCAATAGTTGCGTCGCATTGTCATCTACTGGCCACAAACTCAAAATTAAATTCTTTGCGCCTGCATTACTAAACGCTTGCTGTAAACCAATAACACCCATATTGAGTGTCTCCACCCCTAGCCCGGTTTGACATGCCGATAAAATAACCACATCGGTATTTGACAAATTTAATAACGCGGCCTCTCGAGAAGTAAGAAGTCCATCTTTGTCGGCGCTTACTTTAACCGAAGTGTCGCTTGTGTTAACCGATGCTCCGGCTAGGATCAATCCCGATCGCACATCGGCCAGTTGTTTGAACGCCGTTGAATTGTAGCCAAGAAATCTATCATCATCCGTTTCAACTTCTTTTAAGAAATAGCCGTGCGTTGCAATGTGTACTATTTTCGGCGACTTTACTTTTCTCAAATTCTCTTCGTTAGCCTTTTCTCTTGTGTAAGAGTTATATTTCCAGCCGTTCGCGGCCACTAATTTCTCGATCTCCTTTAATTCAGTGTCTGTTCCGGGAAGATCAGAGATGGCAGTCAAACCAAAACGTTTTGCCAATAAGGGTTGCTCCTTTGGTTTTGGCTTCACGTCAATTTTCTTCCTAAAATCATAATTAAAATCAGGGTTACCAAACAACTGCGCTTCTTTTGTGATGTTAGAATTTGTTTCCAAATTATTTAGCGCGCTTAGATCGGGCATGTACACAATATCCATTTGATCGATCAGATAATTCTTTTTCTTTGGATCGTAAAGAGTTTGGAAATTAATGCGGCTAAAATCTCCCTTCGTCGAAACATACAATTTAGAAACACCATTTAATGACGCAACCATGTTCTTGTAAAAAAGATCATAGGATATGGTGTCCAACTTTTCAGCGTCCATTCTATCGTTATAATCCTGTATGGTTACATGATCATCCTTTTTCTCATGGGAAAGAAAAACACATTCAGGATACTGGGCTTTATTTTTGAGGACCAAAGCAGCATAGCGAGTTATTCCGCTTGTGTCGGTAAAAAAATGATAATACCAGGAGATGTCGATCATGGCTTCTTCCGGTTTTAATTTTTCTGTAAGACTTTTAAAGGTACTTCTTTCGGGCAAGGTGTAATTGATGGCCTTTCTTAGATCTGTTTCCAGATTATTGATTAGGCTGTGAATAGAATCCTGTTCGGCCATGGTAAAATCTGAACGATACAATTCATTCAAACTATTTTTATACGCAATGTATTTGGGATAATTCTTTTTTACGAAATCATTATTGCTTTCAACGAGTTTCTTTTGGAACTCAGTGGTGTTCTTATTCAGCAAAGATTTTATGGTCAAATGGAAATCAAAGTACTTTTCAAAATGCGGACCGATCTTGGCGTTTGGTTGTTTATAAGCATATCCAAACAAACAATTGCTGAACTGCACTATTTCCCCTTGTAATTCCTCCAAATAAGCAACCTGATCCTCGCGATTCATCGTGTAAAAGAAATCGGTAAGGTTTTTCAATTTGAGTTCTATAGCCTCCTCATAATCCAACATACTGCCTTCATATTTTCCTTCCCAAAATTTCAATCCGCCCGAAAGCATTGCCGCGCGAATATAAAGATCGTGATTGGTGCCAAATTTCTTTTTTGCCAGCGTGCGCGCTTCATTCACGTACTGAAGTCCTTTGGCATAGTTCTTCTGCAAAAAAGGAATGTCTGTCATTCCGATCAGATATGTGATGTATTTATAGTTGTCCTTTCCTAAATTAGTTTCAATGATCTTCAAGGCTTCTGTTTTATAAGCCTCACCTTTTTTAATATCGCCATTCAATAAATAACAAGCGCCCAAATTATTTAAACTATTGGCATAACTCTGATGTGTTTTCGGAACAGTTTGTTCGTAAATGCGAGTTGCTTCTTCAAAATACTCTTGCGCTATTTTATTCTCATCTAACTCCTGAGCAATAATACCATAATTTGTAAGGGAATTCGCGTACATTTCCGAGATCTTTCCGAAATACGTTTCACGTAATTTCAATGACGTGGATAATAATTTGAGTGCTTCCTCTCTTCGGCCGATCAAACGTAAGAGATCGGCCTTATTGCTTAAGGTTGAGCAATACTCCGAAGATTTATCCATTTCTACCTCTTTGTAAAGTTTAAGCGCGTTATTAAAACTTATTTCGGCGTTCTTGTAGTCAGCTGTGTTCTTATACACCAATCCCAAATTGTTCTCTATCATGGCTAGATTATCGGGTTCAGTTATTTTGTACTTTGTCATCATGCGCTTGGCATTCTGTAAAAAACTTAATGCTAAACCGTACTCACCCATCTCTGTGTAGGTCTGTCCTAAATTTGTTGTCACAATAACATGATTCAGTGTATCACCATTCTTCAACATCTTTTCGCCATCAAGTATCTTGTTGTATTTCTCAACAGACTTCGCATAATTCCCTTCCTTTTTTAGCGCTATTGCTAAACCATTAAGCACTTCCAAATACGTTTCATCGGTTTCCATTTTAAGCGTGGCAAAATAATATTCCAATGCTTCTAAAAGAGGTTTGGCTTCTCGGTAACGATCAAGATTGATCAGTAAACTCACGTACTCAAAATAGATCTTGGTATAGGCTAAACTGCTTGGTCCGTGAACCACCGCCATTCCAGGCAAAGCATAACGGTAATATTCTTCGGCTTTGTCCAAAACGTTATTATTCTTCGAGATCCGTGCGAATTGTAGGATCACATAGTACCTGAAGGTAGTATCTTTCCCTTGCAAAGCGTATGAATAAGCTCCATTTAAATTCTTTATTCCCTCATCCTTCTTTCCTTCGGCGTATAAATTCAATCCGTAGTAGTAATATAATTCTGCACTTTCATCGGGATAATCTTTAAATGTCTTTTGATACTGATTGATGAGTTTCTCGAAATCCGCGTTTGGAACATCTTCCCCTTTTTCCATGCGCGCGTAAAGCTTTTTATACTCCACATCAAAGGACTGTGCCGAAAAACAGAACGGAACAAAAAGTAAAATGACACGTAGGAATTTCATTAATTAAAGATAATAAAAAAGGCATCAACCCTTGGGCGATGCCTTTAAATAAATGTATTAAGATCAAACTTCCACCAAAGTACCAACTTTATCTCCCTTCACTAATCTAGAAAGATTACCCTGCTTGTTCATGTCGAACACAATGATAGGAAGGTTATTTTCTTTGCAAAGTGTAAAGGCAGTCATATCCATCACTTCTAATCCTTTATTATATACTTCTTCGAATTTAATAGTGTCGTATTTTGTAGCGTTCTTGTCTTTTTCAGGATCCGCAGTATAAATTCCATCCACACGAGTTCCTTTTAAAATAACATTCGCTTCAATTTCAATAGCGCGCAATGTTGCAGCTGTATCTGTGGTGAAATATGGATTCCCGGTTCCGGCACCAAAAATAACAACGCGACCTTTCTCCAAATGACGAACCGCTTTACGACGAATGAAGGGTTCGCAAATTTGCTCCATCTTAATAGCACTTTGCAAACGGGTTTCCGTTCCCAATCGTTCCAAAGCACTTTGAATTGCCATACTGTTGATCATCGTGGCTAACATTCCCATATAATCTCCGTGCACGCGATCCATTCCACCTTTTTCGGCTTGTATCCCTCTAAAAATATTTCCGCCACCAATTACAACAGCAACCTGGCAACCAGAATCTGCTACCGCTTTAATTTCCTTTGCATAGGATAGTAATCGTTCCTGATCAATACCAAAACCTTTGTTTCCCATCAGGGCTTCCCCACTTAATTTTAAAAGAATTCTCTTGTACTTCATGTGCGCTAAAATATTAATTATTTAATGTTCGATTCAAAAAACTTATGAGCAAAAAAAATCCCGACACATTGGTCGGGATAATTAATTAAGCTAATGAATAACGCTTCAATGCCGTAACTGTAAGGCCTTTCTCGGTGCTTTCCAAGTATTGACGAACTGTAACTTTATTGTCGATAAAATATTCTTGATTCAACAAGGTACTGTCTTTATAGAATTTGTTCAATTTACCTTGAGCAATTTTCTCAACCATGTCTTCAGGTTTACCTTCAGCACGAATTTGTTCGCGTGCGATATCCAATTCACGATCTAACGTTTTTTGATCAACATCACCTTTATCAATTGCAACCGGAGCCATTGCCGCCGCCTGCATTGCCACGTTCTTAGCAACCTCAGCGCTCACAGTTTTGCTGAAACCAACAATTACTGACAAACGGTTACCCGGGTGAATGTATCCTGTTACATATTCAGCAGAAGCTGATTGATAGAATCCAATGTCAATTTTCTCACCGATCTTACCAACTTGCTCCATGAATTTATCTCCAACAGTAATGTTGTTATCATAAGGCAGTGCTTTTAAAGCGGTAATATCTGCAGGATTTTTTTCCAAAGCGATCTTTGTAACTGTATCTGCGAACGATATAAAATCCGCATTCTTAGCAACGAAATCAGTTTCGCAGTTAACGCTTACTACTACGCCACGTTTGTTATCAGCTGTAGTTTTTGCTAATACTACACCTTCTTTTGCGTCGCGGTCAGCACGATTAGCTGCCACTTTTGCTCCTTTTTTACGAAGATAATCCACTGCTGCTTCAAAATCGCCATTTGTTTCTTCTAGCGCTTTTTTGCAATCCATCATTCCTGCTCCTGTTTGTTGACGTAGTTTGTTAACGTCTGCTGCTGTAATTGCCATATTCATGTATTTATTTTTATTTTTTTAAAAAAAACGGTCAAACTGTTTCCAGAATGACCGCTTTATATGATTAATTCTTTAATTATTTTTTAGCGCTCACTCTCTTGCGAGGTTTTTTAGCGCCGCTTTTCTCTTCTTCCTCTTCACCTTTCACACCTTTGATGCGAGTACCTTGTGCTAATTCTTCAGCTTCCATTGCACTTGACTCTTTAGTGTCTTTTTCTTCAGCGTTCGCTTCTTTATCAGCTTTACGATCTGATAAACCTTCTTTAATTGCTTCGCACATCAATTCAATAATAAAAGAAATTGAAGTAGAAGCGTCATCATTTGCAGGAACCGCGTAATCAACCAAGTTAGGATTTGAGTTGGTATCAACAATTGCAAATGTTGGAATGTTCAAACGTTTTGCTTCAGCCACCGCGATATGTTCTTTAGTGATATCAACGATGAATAAAGCTGCCGGCAAACGAGAAAGATCAGAGATAGAACCGAATTGGATCTCCAATTTAGCTCTTTCGCGAGAGAACTGTAAACGCTCACGCTTTGAAATGTTTGTAAAAGTTCCATCAGTACTCATTTTATCGATTTGCGACATACGACGAACCGATTTGCGAATTGTACTAAAGTTAGTTAACATACCACCTGGCCAACGCTCAGTTACATAAGGCATGTTCACTTCTTTTACTTTGCTTGCTACGATATCTTTCGCTTGCTTTTTAGTAGCAACAAATAATATTTTTTTACCAGAACGCGCAATTTGTTTCAAAGCATTTGCTGCTTCGTCAACCTTTGCTACGGTCTTGTTAAGATCGATAATGTGAATACCATTCTTCTCTGCGTAGATGTATGGAGCCATTGCAGGGTTCCACTTACGTTTTAAGTGACCAAAATGAGCACCTGCTTCTAATAACGCGTTAAATGTTGTTCTTGTTGACATCTGTATATCTCTTCTATTAAATGATTAACGTTTGCTGAATTGGAAGCGTGCACGAGCTTTCTTTTGACCGAATTTCTTACGCTCAACCATACGTGGATCACGCGTAACTAATCCTTCTGCACGAAGATCTTTTTTATAATCAGGATTGATCTCAACCAAAGCTTTAGCAATTGCTAAACGAATTGCTTGCGCCTGACCGGTAATTCCACCGCCTGCTACGTTCACCGTAACGTCATATTCACCTGCTACTTTAGAAACAGTTAATGATTGAGTTACGTAATACTGTAAAGTTGGCGTTGGGAAATAAGTTTTATAATCTCTTCCGTTCACTTCAATGTTACCGCTACCTTTTTTCATGTAGATACGGGCAACTGAAGTCTTTCTACGTCCTGATGTATTGATAATTTCCATTCTTACTTAATTTTACTTAGATCAATTTTTTTAGGTTGTTGCGCCTCCATACCGTGTTCAGTTCCTGCAAAAATGCGAACGTTGGTATTCAAAGTACGTCCCAAACGTCCTTTTGGCAACATACCATGAATAGCATGAGCTAAAATTTCGGTTGGCTTGTTCATTAACAAAGTTTTAGGGGTAGCAATACGCTGACCTCCCGGATACCCTGTATAGCGCTTATATTCTTTATCGGTAACTTTTTTACCGGTAAATTTCACTTTATCTGCATTGATAATGATAACGTTATCACCACCATCCATGTGTGGGGTATAGTTAGCCTTATGCTTACCACGGATGATCATGGCAATTTTGCTGGCCAAACGTCCAACTACTTCATTCTCTGCGTCAACCAAAATCCACTCTTTCTTAGTAGTTTGCTTGGTTTGATACTTGGTTTTATAACTTAATGCGTCCATTTCTAATCGTTTTTCCCAAAAATAAGGGCTGCAAATGTAACGAGTTTTTTTGACCCCAACAAACTTTTTTGGGTAAAACGGGGGTTTGAGTGGAAAGAAATTAACAAAAAAGCCTTAAAATGGTATTCTAAGGCTTTTTTGCTGTGTTTTATGGGGTTTTAGAGCGGTTTTACTAGCCAGATGCCGGCTAAATAATCAGGCTTTTAACTTTCTAATCCTTTATTTTTTCAGTCTTCAATTCCTTAACCTCGTTTCCTTCATTATCGATCTCGATCACATCAAATCCCAATTTCTTGATTTTCTCAAAATTCGTGGCCTTATCACCTAAAACAAAAACTACCATCTTGTCCATTGGAATGTTCTTTTTAGCCAAAACATCCACGTCGTTTTTACTGATGGAGTTCAAAATGGTCATTTGCTTGCTCACATAATCTTTATCTAAACCGTAGTCCATGATACGCTTGATAAAGAATAACTTTTGGCTCGGTGCCTCATATTTTAAAGCATCAGCTTGTGAGATGGCATTTTTTGTGAAATTCAATTCTTCCTGAGTAACTCCATTCTGCTGGAATTCGGTTCCAATTTTGAAGAACTCTATCAAGGCGCTATCCGTTGTATTCGCTTTAAATCCTCCCGAGAATTCAAACGGTCCTGCAAATTTCCCCCCCGAAAAACTCGAACGGCAGCCGTAGGTCCAACCATGGATCTCGCGCATTGAATAATTCAAGCGACTGTTGAACGCTCCACCAAAAGAATAATTCATAATGTTACTTCTAAAAAGGTCTCCAAAGGGTTCGTACGCAAAAGCCACGTAACCTGCACGAATCTCACTTTGCGCAGCGCCTTTCTTATCGCAGAAGTAGATCTTTGTTTTTTCGATCACCGGCTTCTCAACGATATCATATCGCTTTTGAGCTTTTGATTTAATGTCGTTCATGAAACCCATTCCCTTCATGATCTCATCCTTACTTACATCACCGCATATAGATACGCTCATGATCTGGCTATTCATGGTTTGATCATAATAGGCCTTTACATCTTCTAATGTAATACTGGCCAATGAAGTGCTTGTTCCGTCTACCGGAACACTTATAACGTTATTCTTACCATAAAGTAATTTGGCGAATAAGTTACTTGCGAGGGTTGCAGCGCTCATTTGCGCTTGCGTAATCGCATCACCTTGCCTTTTCTTTTCCAATTCAAATTCAGTTTTGTCGAATTTTGGCTCAAACAATCCTTCTTTTAAAATAGCTAAGGTTGGAGCAAGATTTTCCTTAAAACATTCCACCGAAATGTTGATCTCATCTTCGCCGGTGTAAATAACGAAACGGCTCCCCAAACGATCCAATTTATTTTCAATTTCTTCGGCGCTCGTTTTCATCGTACTCTTGTTCCAACAAGAAGTTAGTAGCGAAGCAAGGCCAGCTTTTTCCAGAGGCTCATAACGATGTCCGCTACGTGCGGCGATCAAGATATTTACTTTTGGAACTTCGTTAGATTGAACACCAATAACCTTAATTCCATTGGCGAACGTGCTAGTATAGAAATCAGGAACAGGAACCGGCATCGCTTGCGCAGCAGCCGGTTGATCAGCGCGATTAAAATTATCTTTTGGTTCTTTATAACTTAAATTTTTGTACTCAGCGCTTTCCGGTTCAACTGTGCGCTCATACATTTTCCAGGTATCTTTTGCAGCTATCAGTTCTGGTTTTCCTTTTGGAACACAGCTAACAATAGCGCAATTCTTTCCCTTAATATATTTAGTATACACTGCCATTACATCCGCTTTGGTAATTGCCATGGCTGTAGCCATCTCTTTTTTAATGTAATTGGCATCTTTAGTGAATGTAAAATTAGCCGCGAGTATTTTTCCTTTTCCCATCACCGGCGTGATCTGAGTAACTATATCTGATTTGTAACCTGCTTTAAACTTTACAATGTCATCATCCGTAACTCCTGTTTTTTCCCAGGCTGTTAATGCATCTTTAATTCCTTTTTCCATGTCGGCCAAAGATGTACCGGGATTAGCGCGTACGACAACACCAAATTGCCCCGCTAATTCTCTTGAATACTGAAAACAATTTGCTGTAGCGGCTTTCTTAGTTTCGATAAAGGCTTTATATAAAGGCGAACCTTGGGAACCCGATAAAATTTGCGCTAAAGCATTCAAGGCCATATCTTCCTTAGTATTCATTTTCACGGTAGGAAAAGCCATGTGCAACATCGGTTGCTTTACATTATCTTCATAAGAAACATAACGTGTTTCTTTTAAAACAACCGGGGCCACCACTTGTGGTTTTACTTCCGGACCACGAGGAATGCTTCCAAAATATTTTTGTATCAATTCAAGAGCTTTATCTGTATTCACATCACCTGCAACAGTGACCACGGCATTGTTTGGTCCATACCAACGCATGTAAAAGCGTTTAAGATCATTTACATCCACACGATTAAGATCATCGATATACCCAATGGTTGTCCAGCTATACGGATGTCCTTTTGGATAAAGACATTCGCCAAGTTTCTCCATCACCAAACCATACGGCGCATTCTCGTAACGTTGTCCACGCTCATTTTTTACGGTAGCGCGTTGCACTTCAAATTTCTTTTGAGTTACCGAATCCAATAAGAATCCCATGCGATCCGATTCCAACCACAGCATTTTTTCGAATTGGTTGCTTGGCACTTGCTCAAAATAATTTGTTCTATCTGTATTTGTAGTTCCATTCAAGGTTCCACCCGCTTCGGTAATAATTTTAAAATGTTGTTCATCTCCAACGTTCTTCGATCCCTGAAACATCATGTGTTCGAAGAAATGGGCAAATCCACTACGACCTTGTTGCTCGCGCGCGCTTCCTACGTGGTACGTTACGTCCACATACACAATTGGATCGCTGTGATCTTCATGAATGATCACTTGCATTCCGTTTGACAATTCGTAGCGTTTATAAGGAATAACGATCTCATTACCTACTTTCTTTACCTCTTCAATTAATTTAGGTTTAGTGTGAACCACCATATCCGAAGGCAAGTTCTTTTTTTGTGCTTGCATAGAGCCCGCAAAACCAAGTGCGGCAAGGGTTGTGAACAAAATTGATCTCATAGTGTTGTGATTTGATTTTGAGCAAATATAGGCATTCAGGCCATGTTTGAATAACAGTTTATTTTGTACGGCAAATTATAGGGATAAATTAACATTCCTTTTAAAAAATAAACCGGCTTGCTTCTTGGTTTTATACGTAACTTTGATCAAAATTTTAATACTATGTATCCAGAAACAATTGTAAAACCTATGAAAGCAGAATTGACCGCTTCGGGTTTTGAAGAATTATTAACTCCGGAATCTGTTGAAAATGCCATCAAACAACAGGGAACCGTACTTGTGGTGGTGAACTCCGTTTGCGGTTGCGCGGCAGGTGCTGCTCGTCCGGGCGTTAAGCTAAGTTTAAACAATACTAAGAAGCCTTCTAAGCTTACTACCGTTTTTGCTGGTTTTGATATTGATGCCGTAAAAACTGCCCGTGAACATTTTGCCCCATATCCGCCAAGTAGTCCTGCTATTGCTCTTTTTAAGAACGGTGAACTAGTGCATATGGTTGAACGTCATAATATTGAAGGAAGAACCGCAGCAATGATCGCCGACCATTTAAAGATGGTTTACGACGAGTTTTGCTAAGTAATTTAGCCTCACATTAAAAAGCGCAAATTTTGCGCTTTTTTTATTTTAAAATGGGTTACTTTTGTACCTCCAAAGAATAAACCTAAAACAATTATATATGAAAAAGATAGGATTAGTGATCATCGCAATCATGTTAGCAATGAGTCCTGTGTTATTTACCTCATGTGGAGATGACAAGGAAAAAGAAATAAATCCATTAGCGGATAGTTTAAAAGAAGTGAACAGTGGTTTAAGCGGAAAATTGAATGAGAAAGAATTGGCTTTACAAGAGTTCATTTCAACATTCAACGAGATCCAGGAGAACTTGAATACTATTAAAGAAAAAGAAAAGATCGTTTCTAAGAATACCGTTAACGGTGATGTAAAAAGTAAGGAAGATCAAATTAAAGAAGATATTCAAGCGATTTACGACTTGATGGGTAAAAATAAATCGCGCATCAATTCATTGAGCAAAAAATTAAAAGACAGCAACCTTAAATTAGAAGGTATGCAAACCATGATCGAGAATCTTCAGGCTTCATTGAACATGAAAGACGAAGAGATCACCGATCTTAAGAACAAAATCGAAAGTTTGAACATCGAACTTTCTACTTTGAACACCGATTACAAAGAAATTCAAGACGAAAGTGATGCGAAAACAGTGGTTATCAAAACAGCGTACTACGCGTTTGGTACGAGCAAAGAATTAAAAGAAAAGAACATCATCACCAAAGAAGGCGGATTCATTGGAATTGGTAAAACTACCAAAGTGAAAGATGATTTCAATAAGGAATATTTCACTAAAGTGAATATTGATGAAACAACCACCATTAATATTGGTGCTAAAAAAGCGAAGATCATCACATCTCATCCAAGTGGTTCTTACAAATTGGTTGGCGAAAAAACTGTTGAGAAGATCGAGATCACAAATGCTGAAGAATTCTGGAGCGTGTCTAAATACTTAGTGATCATTATCGAATAAAAAGCATTTTTAAGGCTATTTAAGAACAGGCAGGTGTAAAAAACCTGCCTGTTTCGTTTTATTTTAAGAGGCGAAACCGCAAAGCGCTTCGCGTTCGCAAAGTTCTATGCAACGAACGCAAAGACTCGCTAACCGCAGAAAGAACAAGAAGGCAAAGGCTTCACTACGCAAAGATGATCCGTCTATCGCACAATCCTTTGCGTCCCGAAAGGTCTTTGCCTCCTCGTCAACCATGGTGACAAAACTTTGCGATCTCTGCGCATCCTTTGCGAGAACCGCAGGTTCTTTGCGGTTTCTGCCTCTAAACATTAGGATTCGGATCTGCAGGTTTTTGTTCTATGAAAATTCGATCTTATTTCGTTTCTTTACATTCTGAAAAAACACCCTCTATGGAATTATATTTAGACTCGGCAAACCTTAAAGAAATTGAAGAAGGTTTTAAATTAGGTTTTTTAAATGGCTTAACCACCACGCCAACCTTCATGCAAAAAGAAGGTATCACGGATATTGATGGCACCATTGTAAAACTCAGTAAAATAGTTCCGGTACTTCAAATTGAAGCATTAGGAAACACGGCGGAAGAGATTTTAGCGGAAGCTGAGCGCCAATTAAAATTGGGTTTAGACAAAAAAAGAACGGTTTTCAAAATCCCGGTTTCCTTAGAAGGTGTTCGCGCTTGTAAAATGCTTCGCGATAAAGATCTTTTAGTAAATGTTCACTTAGTTTACACATTACAACAAGCGTATATGGCTATGCAAGCCGGGGCAACTTATGTTTGTCCGCTTGTTGGGCGTTTGCAAGACCAAGGGCATGATGCTTTAGGTTTGGTTGAACAATGCGTTAAAGCGGTAAATCATTACGGATATAATACCAAGATCATGTTCTCATCTGTACGTACTGTAGAGCATGTACGTAACGCGATCAATGTGGGCGTGCATACTATTACTGTTCCTCTAAAAGTAATGAAACAATTGACCGAAAATAATTTCACAACCGTTGGTACTGATCAGTTCATTATGGATACGCGTTTAATGATGGTGAAAGTAAAAGAAGCCATTAAAGCGGTTAATCCTTTAGTTGCCGAAACTACAACCATTACCGACGCGATCGTAAAAATGACCGAATTTGGCTTTGGTGCCATTACAGTTACAAAAGCTGATGGAAGCATTAAAGGTGTATTTACCGATGGTTCGTTACGTAAATTGATCCAGGATAAGGGACGTGATGTATTAGGGAAAAAATTAAGTGATCTGGAATACCGCGATCCAATTACCATTGATGGCGATGTGTTATTGAACGATGCCAATGTTCTATTCAAAAAAACTAACGTGGATACCATTGTGGTAACAAACAATGGCAAACCGGTTGGTATGTTGGACATTCAGGATCTGAAATCTTAAAAATCACTCATGTCAGATAAATACATAGGTAAATTTGTAACCGGTGAATCTGACGTTCAAGCACGCTTAAATAAAGCCAAGGCGTTCATTTTTGATTGGGATGGTGTGTTCAACAACGGCTTTAAAATGGGTCAGCAAGGCAGTGGATTCAGCGAAGTTGATAGCATGGGTACTAATCTTTTGCGTTTCTCTTATTTTTTAAAGACAAAACATTTACCTGTTACTGCCATTATTAGTGGGGAAAAAAATGAAAGCGCGCAGTTCTTTGCCACGCGTGAGTGCTTTGATCTTTCATTTTACAAAATAGCTCATAAAATTGACGCGCTTAATTTTGTGTGCGATCACAAAGGCATTAAACCCGAAGAAGTAGTTTACTTTTTTGATGATGTGTTAGATCTTTCTATTGCAAAAGTGTGCGGATTGCGCATTATGATCGCTAAACAAGCCACGACCCTATTCACAGAATACTGCATTAAAAATAAATTGGTGGATTATATCAGCGCAAACGCAGGTCAAGATCATGGTATTCGCGAATCTTGCGAAATGCTGATGAGCCTGAATGGAAATTTTGAAGAGGTTTTGAAATTAAGAACTGATTCAACCGAGATCTACAAAGAATACATCAACTTCCGCAACCATATTCAAACACGCATCTTCACTAAAGATAAAACCGGAAGAATAGTACCTGATTGATCACTGCTGGAACTCGTTGTAATACGTCTTACAACTTTTCAATTCAGTATTTAAATCAAATCCTTTGGTACTCGCGTAGTTCATTAATTCCCTATAGCTTTTAAACTCTTTCTCCTCTTTCTTTTTAAGATCGAACGCAAAATAAATGCTCTTTGCCTTGTTCTCAATGATCATTTTTCTACCTATTAAATGATCTTTAGTGAATTCAAAATCCATGATGCCGTGAACATCACACGAGCGCTCCCCATTATCATTTATATCAAATTGCTGAACGTTGGCCTCGTCGTATAACATTCCATCGCCCAAAGAATCCATACAGTGTAAAGAATATGGCCAGGCCAAAGGCAAACGGTAATAATCTCTGAATCCTAAATAGCTATAAAATTGTTCCGGTACTCTTCCTTTCATACTATCCGGCTCCAGTGTCATTAAATAAGCAACCGATTGAGACTTTAAAACCGAATCGTGACTATTGGTATATAAATTATTGAGAGAATCCATTTCGGCGGCCTTATGTTCCGCTATCGCCACCATATCCTCTCCAAATGCTTTTGCTTTTCCAAGTACACCGCGTACCAACATTACAATAGCAAAGATCATCACACCTAAGCTCACCAAAAAACCTACCAACCATTTTAAAGCGGTTTTACTATTGGAAGTGAATTTCATAGCGCCCATTACCAGAGAAACTACCAGAAAAACAGCACTGAAAATGATGAGTAAAATATAGAGTATACCCTTTAATACCATGCCTCAAAAGTATGTATTTTACCCCATTTGCCCTAAAACCCTCATAAACAGGGACTTTTTTCCCGCCGCAGCGGGGCATTTTTTGGTGAAATAGCCAAAAAATAGCTATATTTGTTGTCCGAAATTAAAACGATAGAACATGTATTTGACATCACAAGTAAAAAAAGACATTTTTAAGAAATTCGCAGGAAGTGAAAAGAACACAGGAAGTGCTGAAGCGCAAATTTCTTTATTCACTCACCGTATCGACCATTTAACCGGTCACTTAAAGAACAATAAAAAAGATTTTGGTACACAACGCGCTCTATTGAACTTAGTAGGTAAGCGTCGTGCGTTATTGGATTATTTGAAAAAGAATGATCTAACTCGCTACCGTGCTATCATTAAAACGTTAGATATCCGTAAATAATTTTTGCGGGCAATTTATTAAAGGGGGGCAATTCGACACAATCGGATTGCCTTTTTTATTAAAGGAATAAAGAAGCAGAACAAGTTCGCTTCATTACATATTAAATAAACAAATATAAACCCGATGAGCAAGGGGCTCATCACAAAACAAAAACAAATGTCACAAATAGGAACAACACACAGCTTCGATCTTGGCGATGGCCGAATTGTAAGCTTAGAAACAGGAAAATTAGCAAAACAAGCCGATGGCGCTGTTGTAGTAAGATTGGGAGATACCATGTTACTAGCAACCATCGTAAGTAATAAAGAAGCCAAAGAAGGCGTTGACTTTTTACCGCTTACCGTTGATTACCAGGAAAAATACGCGTCGTCAGGACGTTTCCCTGGAGGATTTTTCAAGCGCGAAGCAAAATTATCTGATTATGAAGTATTGATCTCACGTATTGTTGACCGCGCTTTGCGTCCACAATTCCCTGATGATTATCATGCCGATACTCAATTGATGTTATCATTGATCAGCAGCGATAAAGAAAATATGCCGGATGCATTGGTAGGTTTAGCTGCTGCTGCAGCAATTGCAGTGAGCGATATTCCTTTCAATGGTTGCGTAAGCGAAGTTCGCGTAGCAAAGATCGACGGCAAATTAGTGATCAATCCAACAAAATCTCAAATGGTAGGAACTGCTATCGACATGATCGTTGCAGGTAACGCTACTGATATTTGTATGGTGGAAGGTGAAATGAAAGAAGTAAGCGAAGACGAAATGTTAGAAGCTATCAAATTCGGACATGAAGCCATCAAACGTCAAATTAAAGAGATCGGTGTATTTGCGCAAAAAGCTGGTTTGAAAACAAAACGTGAGTACAATCACGAAACAAACGACGCTGACTTGAAAGCAAAAGTGATGAAAGAAACTTACGATAAAGTTTACGCGGCTGCTAAGAAATTAGATCCGAATAAGAACAATCGTAAAGTAAACTTCAAAGCACCTTTGGAAGAATTCAAAAAGCAATATTCTGCTGAAGAATTAGAAGAAAAAGAAGCATTGATCAACAAATATTATCACGAAGTTGAATACGTTGCTGTTCGTCGTTTAGCAATTGACGAAAAAGTACGTTTAGATGGTCGTAAAACAACGGATATCCGTCCTATTTGGGCAGAAGTTGGTTATTTACCTTCGCCACACGGAAGCGCTGTGTTCACTCGCGGTGAAACGCAATCATTGACAACAGTAACTTTAGGAACACCATTAGATAAATTAAAAATTGATGGTGCTTTCAATCAAGGTGAAGAAACATTTATGTTGCATTACAACTTCCCTGGATTTAGTACAGGTGAAGCAAAACCAAACCGTGGCCCTGGTCGCCGCGAAGTTGGTCATGGTAATTTAGCATTGCGCGCTTTGAAAAAAGTAGTTCCAACTGATTCAGGTTACACGATCCGTATTGTTAGTGATATTTTAGAAAGTAACGGTTCATCAAGTATGGCAACTGTGTGCGCAGGTACACTTGCGTTGATGGATGCTGGTATCAAAATTTCAAAACCGGTTGCAGGAATTGCAATGGGTTTGATCACTGATGATAAAGGTCAGTACGCCATTTTATCTGACATCTTGGGTGATGAAGATCATTTGGGAGACATGGACTTTAAAGTGTGCGGAACAAAAGATGGTATCACTGCAGTTCAAATGGATCTTAAAGTAAACGGATTGCCGTATGAAGTAATGGCGCAAGCCATGAAACAAGCGCGTGACGGACGTTTACATATCATGAACGAAATGTTGAAAGCGATAGACAAACCACGTGAGGATTACAAACCACACGCGCCACGCTTCGAAAAAATTGTTATCCCTGGAGAATTCATTGGTGCTGTAATCGGTCCAAGCGGAAAAGTGATCCAGGAAATGCAACGTTCAACTGGTGCAACTATCGTTATTACTGAGGTTGACAAAACAGGTGTTGTTGAGATCTTCGGATTCGACAAAGCAAGTGTTGAAGCTGCAAAAACCAAGATCAAACAAATTGTTGCAGTTCCAGAAGTTGGAGAGATCTATGAAGCAAAAGTAAAATCTATCATGCCTTATGGCGCGTTCGTTGAGATCATGCCTGGTAAAGATGGCTTATTGCATATTAGCGAATACGATTGGAAACGTATTGATACTTTAGAAGGTGTTATCAAAGAAGGCGATATCTTAAAAGTGAAATATGTGGGTGATGATCCTAAGACCAAGAAAATTAAATTGAGTCGTAAGGCCTTGATCCCAAAACCTGAAGGCGCTGAGAAATAGTTATGAGTTATGAGTTATGAATTAAGACCCCACAGAAATGTGGGGTTTTTTATTTATTTTTATTCTTGTGGAAAAAGCATTGATACTATTAAGGGGATTGCCTGGTGCCGGAAAAAGCACTTTGGCCAAACACTTGAGCGAGAATGGCCTCTATCCGGTATTTTCCATAGACAGTTATTTCACAAATGAAAAAGGCGATTATGAATTTAAGTTTGATGAGAATCATAAAGCCTATAAAAGCTGTGAACAAAACACCGAAGAAGCTTTAAAACAAAATAAGGCAAAAGTGTTTGTAGACAATACCTTTACGTTGGATTGGGAATTGGAACCTTATTTTAAACTGGCATCAAACTATAACTATCAATTGCATGTGGTAACGGTTGAAAATTATCATTCCAATAAGAATATTCACAACGTGAGCGACGATCAACTGAAAAAAATGGCGGAAAAATATAAAGTGAAATTATTATGAAGGAAATTGATCCAACATACCTACTCGATCTTGTGCGAAAAGAAATGCCATTCGGTAAATACGAAGGAAAATTACTGTGTGATCTGCCGGTAAGTTATTTAGAGTGGTTCAACCGCAATGGTTTTCCCAAAGGAAAGATCGGTGTGTTATTGGAAACCATGTATGAGATCAAATTGAATGGTCTTGAGTATTTATTAACGCCGCTTAAAAGACCCTAATGGAATTACGCTCGATCAGCGATATTAAAAAGGAAATGAAAGAGCTTTCTAAGGAGCAATTGATAGATCTTTGCTTTGCCCTTGGAAAATATAAAGTTGACAATAAAGCGTATTTAAATTACCTCCTCTTCGATGCTCACGATCCCGAAAGTTTTGTAGCCGCAGCTAAAACCGAAATGGACGAGTTGTTTAAAGAGATCACGCAAACAAATCTTTATCTGGTAAAGAAAAGTTTAAGAAAGATCCTTCGCATCATTTACCGTTACGCCAAATACACTGGTTCAAAAGAAAAAGAAGCGGAATTGATCATCTACTTCCTCCAAAAAATGAAACATGCCGATTTTCAATGGCAGAAGAACAAAGTGCTGGTGAATTTATACAACACACAACTAAAACGTTTGCAAAGCGCCATGTCAAAACTTCATGAAGACACTCAATATGACCTGAAGAGAGAGATGGAAGAATTGATCTAGAAATTTCAAAGTCCGGTAGTGACCATGAAAAAAGCTAGAATGAAGTTAAGTAGCGTTTAAAAACGGAGCTTTGCATATCCGGTACATTTCACTATTTTTATTGCGTGAACCCCTCTAGATCCAAGTTAAAACCGATCACAAAAGTTCGATCTACACTTTTTTTCGTTTTACTCATCAATTTTATCTTTCCACAAACCGCGCGCCTATATGTAGGCGATCGTCTGGAAGACAAATACGACACTAATTTTATTGAATATATAGACTCAGATAATAGCGGCGTTTATTTTTTGAAGCGTGGAAAAAAATGGGGTAAATACTTTTACTATGTCGAGAAATTCGATTCTAAAACTCTGAACAGGGTCTATCAGTGCATCATTCCAAAGATCTACGGAGGGAAAAATAAAATAATAACGCGATCTTATTACAAACGGGAGTACTTTACCATTTTACAGAACGGAGAAGTGGATCTGCTTTTTACCTACCACGATGACAATGAACATAAAGTTCTTCATGTAAGAATTGATAAAGACGGGAAGTGTGACCCAAAGCCAAACGTTATTCATTCTCAGGTCTACAAAAAGCACCTAGCAATAAAAAAGGCTCACGTACAATTGAGTAACGACAAGAGATTAATTTTCTTTTTTAATAGCAATGAAACAAAGGACATAACTGAAGTGTCATGTTTTAAGATCGCTCGCACCAATGGTTTGACCCTCGAAAAATCCTATAATTTCCAATTGGAAGACAAGAATGCTCAGAAAGGATTTTACCCCATGTATTGTTTTAACGACGGATCGGTAGGAACCATTTACGATCTTGAAGGTAAGAATCGTTTTTATATGCACCGCGCTGATGGGCGAACAACAAGCCGTGAGATCAGTGATCTTACACAATTGAATGGCTACTTATCTGTTCTGGACGAAAATCACAATAATCAACACTTCGATCCCAAATGCGATACGAATTACGTGGTAACATTTTATGAAAAGAACAAACAAACACTCGGCTTTTTAGACATTTCTTATTCTCCTGTAAAAAATGATCTTATCCGAAATAGGGTTGATCTTCTTGACGAAGGAACCGAAACGCAACTTAACGGCACTATTGGAGAATTCCAGAGAGTGCTTGAGAGCTACAATCTTCGTCGTAGTCTCGAAACAAAAGATCATGTCTATAAAATGATCTCCCGTCAATTCCTTGTGGGTTACGCTGGCTTTGCTTACCAATTACACCTGATCGTACTCGCTCGGAACAAACAAACAAAATCGCAGGAATTTAAAGTTGTACCTATCAATTTTAATTACACTGCGCGCGACGACGCCAGTTTTCCGTGGGGCACTAAATTGAGTGGATTCGAAAGTTTGAACTTCGGAAGTATCGTTGCCAATAACTCTATTTTCATTTTAATGAATGAAAATAAAAAGAACGCCGATCTTGATCCAAATAAAAGTCCGGTGATCGATTACAAAGCTGAGAAAAAATTATACGGGTCTAACTTCTGCTGTTTCAAAGTAAAATATGGAGAGCCTGTTAGGAAGATCGAACTGAATTATGACCCCAGACATACCGTTTATAATATCGTGAACAATTATTCGCAGCAGGGAAATTACCAATATGTGATCGTAGAGGTTAATGGTAAGGCCTGTATTGGAAAAGTTGCCATTGAGTAACTATTTCAGATGTAAAAAATAAATCCTAATTTTACGCTAATGTCAATCATCGTCGAAAATATCACGAAACTCTATAAGACCCAAAAGGCCTTGAATAACGTTTCCTTCAATGTGAACGAAAATGAGATCGTTGGATTTTTAGGTCCTAACGGCGCCGGCAAAAGTACGATGATGAAGATCATTACCTGCTACATCCCCCCTACTTCCGGAAAAGTAAAAGTTTGTGGATTTGATATTCACGATCAGAGTTTAGAAGTGAGGAAACAAATTGGGTATTTGCCTGAGCACAATCCTTTGTATCTGGACATGTATGTAAAGGAATTCCTTGCTTTTGTTGGAGGTTTATATAAAGTCCAGAATATTGAGAAACGTGTGAAGGAAATGATAGACCTTACTGGTTTGCAAGTTGAACAAAATAAAAAGATAGGTGCTTTAAGTAAAGGATACCGTCAGCGTGTTGGTTTAGCGCAAGCCATGATCCATGATCCCAAAGTTCTAATTATGGATGAACCAACCACAGGTTTGGATCCAAATCAGTTGGAAGAAATTCGAGGCTTGATAAAGAAATTAGGAAAAGAAAAAACGGTGATGCTAAGCACACATATTATGCAAGAAGTAGAAGCTGTGTGCGACCGCGTGATCATTATCAATAATGGCGAAATAGTAGCCAACGATAAAACACAAAACTTAAAACAAACTAAAATTCAACAGATCATTAATGTTGAATTTGATAATGCGATTGATGCAAAAGCTTTAGAAAACATTGCAGGCGTTGAACGTGTTACAAACGTAAGCGGAAACACTTACCGAATCATAGCTTCCGACGAAAGAGATATTCGTAAAGATATTTTTAACGCTGCTGTTCAAAATAATATTGGAGTACTCACACTCACAAAAGAAGAACAGAAGATGGAGGATGTGTTTAAGGAGTTGACGAAGAAACAGTAGCCAACTTTTAGTGCATAACTTTGTAACTACTCAAATCAACCACGTTAAAACCAAAATCATCTAAAAATGAGAGCTCTCCTGCCATTTCTCTTTGTTTTAGGAACTTCATTTTCTTTTAGCCAAACCGACTTGAACACATTGGTGGATTCAGTTATAACGAGAGCAAAGCTTACGTCCATGTATTCCTCCATTGTAAACTGGGATAGTTTAAAAAAAGAAGTTCAAAAAAAAGCCATTAATGCGAAAAACCTGGATGACTTGGGTCCGGCATTTACAACCTTATTAAACGGCCTAAAAGATCACCACGGAAGGATACTTCATTCAGAAAATTACTCCACCTTGGCAAACTTTAACGATTACGAAAATTTAAATCACCCCGATCAAAGACCACGTTCAACAGAAATATGGAAAATTGTAAACGATAGCGCTTTGCGTTTTGAAGCCAAACTACTGGCGGGAAATATAGGTTATTTGAAAATTGTTGGAATACCCCCGAATGCTGACCTGGAGAACGAAGCAAAAAAAATAAGAAATGAGATAATTAAATTCTCTAAACTAAAAGTAAACAAATGGATTTTAGATCTTAGATATAATGGGGGTGGCAATATGCACCCAATGGTTGAAGGAATTGCTCCACTGATAGGAGAAGGGATAGTGGGAAGTACCGTTGACCTTAAAGGGAACAAACAGTTTAATTGGGAAATAAAAAAATCCAATTTCATCTATTTTAATTATCAATTATTGAATTTACCGAACGAACCAAAATTCAAATCTACGCCAAAGGTAGCTGTATTGTTGAGCAGGTACACCGTGAGTTCGGGTGAACTTGTTGCTACATGTTTCAAGGGGCGACCGAACACAAAATTTTTTGGCGAAGCTTCTGGGGCTCTAACGTCTAATAACAATTGGGAAATTGTGAAAAACAAGGTTATTTTAAATATCTCAACGGGAATTTTTTGCGATAGAAATGGTGTTGCTTACAGGTACAATATACCGGTAGACATAGAAGTGCCTTTTGAAATTAATAAGGATATTGAAAACCAAAAAGCGGTGCTTGAAGCTAAAAAATGGTTAGGCGAATAACAGAGTGATTGATTCCCCGCTTGTCTCAATTGATAAATTTGCTAAAGTTTCAAACACGTATCCCTATCACCAACACATCGTCCACCTGTGCTAACTTGCCTCTCCAACTCTCAAGCGTGTGATACAATTGAGATTTTTGTTCTTCCATTGGCAAATGACTAATATTTACCAATAATTCCTTGAAACGTTTATACAAGAATTTCTTTCCTAAAGGCCTTTCGGAAGTTGTGTCTCCACCAAACTGATCGGCATAACCATCGGTAAACACGTAAATAGTATCTCCTTTTTGCAGTTCAAATTTTTTGTTTGTAAACGGCTTTGGAATACTATCGGTGGCCGCGGTAATAGGCTGTTTATCGGCTTTGAATTCGATAAGTTCTTTGTCGCGCACCAAATATAATGGATTGTTTGCGCCAGCGTACTCCATACGCATTCCTTTTAGATCCAAACAACATAAAGCAATATCCATACCATCTCTCAACGGAGTATCTTCGCTATTTCTGTTCAGTCCCTTCTTAAGATCCGCATTCACAAAATCAAGCGCGGCGGCCGCTGAGTTCACATTGATACTACTTAAACTTTGGTTCAATAAAGAGTTTCCAATAATACTCATAAATGCTCCCGGCACCCCATGTCCTGTACAATCTACCGCCGCTACCATTAAGATATTTGTTCCGGGTTCATAATCAAATCCATGATCGGCCTGTAGTCGCTCTTTGATCTCGTAATTCGCAAACCAATAAAAGTCTCCGCTCACTACATCTTTTGGTTTAAAGAAAATGAATGATTCAGGTGCGTATTCTTTTAGTTTCTCTTTATCAATTAAAATAGAGCGTTGAATACGTTTTGAATACTCAATACTGTCGGCCATGTCTTTGTTCTTCTCATCGATCATTGCGCGTTGCTCGTTGATCTCTTTTTCCATGCGCAAACGCTCGGTGATATCGCGGGCATAAATCACTATGGCAGGGCGGCCGGCGAAAGGCGCTACTTTAGCCGAACACTCCACAGGGATCAGGGTTCCATTCTTGGTTTTAAAAGGGATATCTGAATAAATGTATCCACCTTTTTCCCAAACATCCGCTACAATGCTTGAACTGCGCTGTAAATATTCTTCGGGATGCAAATTAAATAAGGTTAGTTTTTCCAATTCTTCTTTTGAGTATTCCAGTAATTTTGCAGCAGCCGGATTGCTCTGATGAATTCTTCCATCAACAATATCGATAACAAGAATAGAATCGTTTGCCTGATCAATGATGCTTTGATAGTTGCTCAGTTGCTTTTTCAGAGGCACCACAATTTCTTCCATCTCTTTCGAAACAGGTGCTTCAATGATCTCTTTTGCAGATTGCATATCCTTTGTAGGATCTTTTGCTTTCTTGAAATTCACATCCAACTGATCAATGATCGGGAAGATCAAAGAAGGATTTAAGAACTCCCCTACCTTATCGGGACGAGATACATACCGAACAATTCCGGTTTTATCTACAAGGAAGGATGCAGGTAATGGAATCCCTTCTTCATACTTCTCCGCAAAATCATTATCGTATTCGGTTAACTGAACACCGTACACCATCGCGGTCTTCTGTCCCGCATCCGACAATACTTTGAAATCCAAACCCAACTTCTCAACCATTCCTCTATTCACACCAACCGGATCCGGGCCAATGGCCATAACCATGATGTTCTTCTCTTTGAATTTTAGATTATTCTTTTCGTAAGTACGTAACATCATGTGACAACCCGGACACCAATCTCCACGCACAAATATTAAAAGTAAATGGCGGTCATTCTTGAAATCAGATAGCTTTACGATATTTCCATCCTGATCAGGAAGCGCAAATTCATCAGCGGGTTTTCCAATTTGCACGCGGTAACCTCCTTTGGTATGCGCCAACAATTGCTTTTTATCTTTGATAATCCCCCAGGCCAAAACACTTGAGAATAAAATGATCGGTGCAGGAAATGTCCATGCCTTCCAATCATTTGTACTTGTCATATTTAAAAACAAATAACCTCCCAGGGAAATAAAGAACATGGTAGGTTCAAACCATGATATGCCTGTGTAACCAAATATTGGGAACATAACTATGCGGAGAATTGAACCCATTCCGGTAAGAAGGCATACAACCGTAAACAATGGCAAGCCATCACTTGAATGATCAATTGAATAACCCAAAGCAATGGCCGCGGCAAAAACGTTGGCGAACTGATACCAGCTTGTGTACTTGGAAACTTCTTTGATTGAGGCGAAATACGCCACTAAAGATAAAATGCTTGCAACAAGATCGTAGCCCAAAAACAAACACGCAATAGCTCCAAAATTGAGGATCATGCCAAGCGTGGTACTCCCGTGAATGTTCTTCATAGCAGAATTAATTACCTATAAATATAGTAATTAACGAATTAAAGCAAAAGAAAGATTTACCCCTTTAATTTGTTGATCAAACCCGTGGTAGAGAACCCTTCTACAAATGGAATACTGAGAACTTTGCCTCCATTCTTAGTCACAATATCATGTCCCACGATCTTGTCTACCGCCCAATCTCCGCCCTTTACAAGAAAATCGGGCATCACTTTTTTAATAAGCTCTATCGGGGTATCCTCGTTAAAATAAACAATAGCGTCAACACAACCCAAAGCCGCCAACACTTTTGCGCGAGAGTCCTGGTTATTTATAGGTCTATCCGGACCTTTATTTTGACGCTTCACTGATTCATCTGTGTTTAAACCAAGAACCAAAATATCACCAAGGTCACGAGCTTTAGCCAAATAATCAACGTGTCCCGGATGCAAGATATCAAAGCAACCATTGGTGAATACGATGCGCATTCCGTTTAATTTGCGGGCATTCACATAACGTGAAATATCTTCTGTTGCGACAATTTTTTTACTGAGTAGGTTGTGAAACGACATTTTTATTACGATTAATGATTGGTAAAACAATGAGTGAAATAACGCCAAGGGACACCAACATTATAAATTGACTTCCCCAGCTTAACCATGGCAAGGCAAATGAAGAAACATCATCCACATGAAATGTTCCTACTAAGATAGCGCCCAGAATAAACTGATAAACTCCCAAACCTCCGGGAGAAATAATTACCGCAATTCCACCAAAGAGAAGTAACGTAAGCGCTTCTGATTGACCTAAATTAGAAGTACCCTCAATGGCAAAAAAGCAAAAATATAAAGAGTAAAAATAACCCGCCCAAATACCAAAACTCATTAACACAAATGCTAATGGTTTTTTCATTTTTCGAATTGAACCCACACCTTCTGCAAATCCTTTAATAATGTTTCCAAACTTTCCTTTTAATAATGAGGCCATCTTTTTACGGAAAAAAAAGAAAGCTCCTATCACAAGCATAACAGCTATAATAAGGATCGCAAGCTTTACAGGATTCTCTGAAAGACCGGCCAATTTTGGTCTTAGTTTATCAAACACATATTCATTTGCCAATCCAATTAAATTTGAGAATTGAACAAATAACGTAAGTACAAAAATAATAAGGAAAATAAGTGTATCAACAAGTCGCTCCGTGATAACGGTTCCTAAACCAACTTCAAATGGCACCTTATCATAACGTGTAGCGAAGGTACAACGGGAAAGCTCGCCCATTCGTGGAATTCCGTAAT
Organism: Bacteroidia bacterium; assembly: GCA_044229315.1. GTDB lineage: Bacteria > Bacteroidota > Bacteroidia > B-17B0 > Aurantibacillaceae > Aurantibacillus. Next base: position 395,633 of record JBGATG010000001.1, on the reverse strand, counting down.
TAAAAAAATATCCAATGAGAACATAACAGTTAGAATTAAGTAAACCCACCTTATGTCCTAAAGGATTTAAAAGATAATTCCAACGATAGGCTCTTAAAAAATGGCTAAATAATGAAATGATCAAAGAAATTACTACCCAAAAATAATTAGCGCTTTTAAACGCGCTTATCACTTTTTCTTTGTGAGGAGCAACTTCTCTTAACGAGAGCCAAACAAATAATCCACCAATAGAAAGTAAAATTAAGAATTGGATTATGGATCTGGCCGACTTACTCACAAATTATTTTAATTTATTTGTTGCAGTATCAGGGAAAACCACCCATGGCTTGAAAGTTTTTGCTTTTTCAAAATCCATCATGGCGTAAGAAATAATGAGGATCACATCGCCTACTTTAACACGCAGCGCGGCCGGACCATTCAAACAAATAGTTCCGCTTCCTCTTTTTCCTTTTAATACATACGTAATAAAACGTTCGCCATTGTTCTTGTCAAGAATATGAACTTGCTCGTTCTCTATTAAATTGGCAGCTTCCATCAGATCTTCATCGATGGTAACACTTCCTATGTAATCCAATTCAGCTTGCGTAATTGTAACACAGTGTAATTTGGATTTTAAAACTTGGATCTCCATTGGGTGCAAAGGTATTGTTATTTTTCTATTATTTACTTAGGCGCTTTATAAAGAGGCACCGTACTGCAGGGTTCACCATACATAATGCTCTTTACCACGGGCTTAAGCAATGCTGTTAATTTTACGTAAACGTTAGCCGATATCTCCTTTTCGCCACATCCTTTGATCACTATACGGGCATCTTTGTACTGATCAATATTTAATGTTACGATCTTATCATTGAAGAGTTCATTCTCCAGGGTGTTAAGATCTCCAAAAATCACTTTTTTTACATATGGCTCAAGTGCCAATGCAATGAGCATATAAGCCCAAGTAGGAATAATGGCGTCGGCCGTACAAGAGATCGCAACAAACTGGTCTTTGAACTTACTCCAATCCGTATTCTTAATGTGCTCGCGAAAATCTTTCTCCTTTAAGATCATTTCCTGGAACAAAAAAGGCTTAATGTCAAACAATACACGCTCGCCCGAAGTATAAAACTCTTCCGGATCAATGGTGATAATTCCACTGTTTGCTACTTTATTTACTATTTCGTCCATTTTTTTAAGTCTTTAGAGTTAAGTCTCTAGTCATTAGTCTTGGATGCCTAGGCAATCCCTCTTAACTCTAACGACTAGTGACTTAACTCTATACTACATAAATCCTAACTCCAATTGCGCCACCTCGCTCATCATATCTTTTTCCCAAGGCGGTTCAAAGGTTAACTTTAATTCGGTTGACTTGATACCTGCCAATAATTTACATTTGTTCTCTACTTCAGCCGGTAAACTTTCTGCTGCCGGGCAGTTAGGAGAGGTCAAGGTCATGACGATCTTTAAATTCCCATCATCATCCAAATGCAATTCATAAATAAGGCCAAGTTCCCATACATCCACAGGGATTTCCGGATCGAAACACGTTTTTATTTCATCGATCACGCGCTGCATCAGTTCTGTATTTTTTGTTACAATTATCGCAGCCATTACTTACTTAAATTTATCGCGTCTTGTTTCATTCTATTTATCATACTTACTAAACCATTTGCCCGTGTGGGAGACAAATGTTCCTTCAATCCCACTTTATCTACAAACTCCACTTTCGATTCCACTATATCTTTTGCACTCTGTCCGTTAAATACTCTGATCATTAACGCAACCATTCCTTTCGTAATAATTGCATCGCTATCTGCCGTAAAGAATATTTTGTCACCTTTCTTCTCCGAATTTAGCCATACTCTGCTCTGACAACCCTGTATAATATTCTGTTCCGTTTTATTCTTCTCCTCGATCATCGGAAGCGACTTCCCAAGATCAATGAGGTGTTCATATTTTCCTTCCCAATCATCGCCAAACAATTCAAACTCCGAAACTATCTCCTCTTCAATTTCTTTTATACTCATTAGTTCAGCATTTTAATTGACTTCTTTAAAGCCTCAATAAAAATATCCACTTCCTCTTTCGTATTATATACCGCAAAAGAAGTACGTACTGTTCCCTGAATTCCAAAATAACCCATTAAAGGTTGCGTACAATGATGTCCTGTTCTTACCGCAATCCCGTATTTATCCAACAAAGTACCCACGTCAAAAGGATGTTGACCTTTTACATTGAATGAAATTACCGCGGCTTTGTTTGAATGATTGGCATACACTTCTACTTCACTCATTTCACTTAATTGTTTCTGAGCGTGCTCTAACAAACTATGCTCGTGATCTGAAATATTCTCTATTCCCAGATCTTTCATGAATTCACAAGCTTTTGCTAAACCCAGAACCGCTTCAATATTTGGGGTTCCCGCTTCAAAACGCAAAGGCCCTTCTACGTATTCTGTTTTTTCGAACGTTACAGTTTTAATTGTTCCTCCACCCGCTCTTGATTGACCAAGTTTTGGCAACAACTCCTCTTTCACATATAAAACTCCGCTTCCGGTTGGCGCGTACATTTTATGTCCACTGAACACAAATATATCGCAACCTAGTTCCTTAACATCTACACTCATGTGTGGAACAGACTGTGCGCCGTCAACCAAAACAAGAACCTTTGAATTGATAGCTTTCGCTTTTTGAATAATTTCTTTTACAGGATTGATCACTCCGAGTGTATTTGACACATGAGCTAAAGCGATCAAAGCCGTTTTACTTGTAACTAACTTATCTAATTCAGAAACTTGTAAAGATCCATCCCTATTGATCGGAATAACTTTCAATTTTCCTTCATTACGCTCGCACCACAATTGCCAAGGCAAAATATTACTGTGGTGTTCCATTTGGGTGACAATGATCTCAGAACCCTTTGGAATATTCAGTCCCTGTGCAATGATGTTGATAGAATCTGTTGTTCCTGCCGTGAAAATGATCTCGTTTTGCTTAGCATTAATGAACTCAGAAACAGTTTTACGCGCCGCTTCAAATAATTCAGTTGCCTCGCGACTTAGAGTGTGAACACCGCGATGAATATTTGCATTCTGTTCCGAATAATATTTTACAATAGAATCGATCACCACTTTTGGTTTTTGCGTAGTAGCCCCATTGTCAAAATACACAAGTGGCTTATTGTTCACTTGCTTTTTAAGAATTGGGAATTGTTCACGTATATGTTGAACGTTGATCACTAGTATAGTTTATTCAATTCTGCTTCTAAATGCGCTTTTAAACTTTCGATCTCAACTTTATTTACCACTTCATTGGCAAATGCGGCTAATAATAATTTGCGAGCGCTCTCTTCGCCAATCCCGCGGGCTTTCAAATAGAATAAAGCGTTCTCATCGATCTTACCTGTACTTGTTCCGTGAGAACATTTTACATCGTTGGCGTAGATCTCTAATTGAGGTTTTGTGTTGATGGTTCCATCATCACTCAACAAAATATTTTTACTGCTTTGATACGCGTTTGTTTTTTGAGCGTCTTTGCGTACAAAGATCTTTCCATTAAATACGCCGGTACTTTTTCCGTTGATCACACCTTTGTATAACTCATTACTCTCGCAATTTGGAACTTGGTGATCCATCAAGGTATGATTATCCACCAATTGCGTATCATGAGTTAAGAATAATCCATTCAAATGCGATTGAGAATTCTCGCCAGCAATTACAACGTTATGATTATTGCGAACAACTTGTCCGCTTAATGTTACTGTTGTATTATCGTAAGTAGCATATTTATTTACTTTAACCTGATTTGTGTTCACCGAAAATCCTTCGGTTCCCTCTTCTTGAATAGTGTAAGAAGTTAATTTCGCGTTCTCTTCTACAATTTTTTCGCTCAGGTAATTCGAAAATGCTTTCTTCCCAACATTTACAAAACGTTCGCAAATGGTCACTTCCGCGCTCGGCATTACTTGGATGAAACTGCGGGGATTCACCAAAGAATTTGACTTCGAAGAATTAATATAAATAATATTAATGGGCATTGGGATCACGTTCTTAGCATCTATCTTCAATGCAACGCCATTTCCACTAAAAGCATTACTTAAAGCTATGAACGCGTCGGTGTTCGACTTAGCGATACTTGCAACCGGAGAATTCTTTCCCGTAAGATCATTGAGAGCTTTAATAGTAATTCCTTTTACAATGATCTTATCGCTTAAGTGTTCGGCGTAATTTCCATTGGCCACAACTAAGTTGATCGCCTCGTCCAATTTATACGGCTTTACATCCGCATTACTTAACTCGTTAAATTCCTGTGAAAGCTCTTTGAATTCCTTTTTAAATACCGCGTCCATATTGCAGTATTTGTAGTCCTCATGTTTATGTGAGGGAATTCCTTTTGTTTCAAGGTATGTTAGGGCATCGGTAAGTTCAGCATCATTCACAAAACCAACTTTATTGGCTTTGGCGCTAATGCTATCAATGATCTTTTGTGCGGTTATTGATTTCTCTGCGATCATAGCTTACTTTTCCGATCCTTCAAATTGATGTTTGATTTCGTCGTAACCTTTTGCTTCGAGTTCAAACGCTAATTCCTTGGTTCCGCTCTTAACGATCTTCCCGTTGTAAAGAATATGTACGAAATCAGGAACAATATGATCCAATAAACGCTGATAGTGAGTGATCACAATGAACGCGTTATTCTTATTACGCAATTTATTTACACCGTTTGCAACAATACGTAACGCGTCAATATCCAAACCGCTATCAGTTTCATCCAAAATAGCCAACTTAGGTTCCAAAATTGCCATTTGGAAGATCTCGTTACGTTTCTTTTCTCCCCCACTAAATCCTTCGTTAACGCTACGGTTAGTTAGCTTTGCGTCAAGCTCCACCAGTTTTTGTTTTTCTTTTAAAAGTGCTAAGAAATCCTTTGCCTCCATAGGATCTTGTCCTTTGTGTGCACGAATTTCGTTTACCGCTGTTTTCAAAAAGTTAACGTTACTCACACCCGGAATTTCTATTGGATATTGAAACGCCAAGAACAATCCTTCACGAGCTCTGTCTTCCGGACTCATTTCCAAAAGATCTTTTCCTCCAAAGGTCACAGAACCTTCTGTTACGTCGTAATCTTCTCTTCCCGCCAAAACGCTTGACAAAGTTGATTTACCAGAACCATTCGGTCCCATGATCGCGTGGATCTCTCCAGCTTTTACTTCCAAATTAATTCCTTTCAGAATTTCCTTTCCATTAATGGAAGCATGTAAATTTTTAATACTAATCATAATTTTATCCTACACTTCCCTCAAGACTGATCGCTAAAAGCTTTTGTGCTTCAACAGCGAATTCCATCGGCAATTTATTTAATACTTCTTTACAATAACCGTTGACAATAAGTGCCACAGCTTTTTCAGTGTCGATACCACGTTGCTTACAATAGAACAACTGGTCTTCGCCAATTTTGCTTGTTGTTGCTTCGTGTTCGACAATTCCGGTCTTATCTTTTATTTCAATGTATGGGAATGTATGAGCACCGCATTGATCTCCCATCAACAAACTATCACATTGAGAAAAATTACGTGCGTCTTTGGCTCCTTTTCGAATTTGAACTAATCCACGGTAAGAGTTATTACTTACTCCTGCCGAAATTCCTTTTGAAATAATAGTACTACGGGTATTTTTTCCAATATGGATCATTTTTGTTCCGGTATCTGCTTCTTGTTTGTTATTAGTAACAGCAACCGAATAAAACTCACCAACTGAATTATCTCCTTTTAAAATTACCGAAGGATATTTCCAGGTAATAGCGGATCCTGTTTCAACTTGTGTCCAGCTAATTTTAGAATTGTCTTCTAAACAAATTCCACGCTTGGTCACAAAATTGTAAATACCTCCTTTGCCATCTTTATCTCCGGGATACCAATTTTGTACGGTTGAATATTTCACTTCCGCACCTTTGTGCGCAATAATTTCAACTACCGCCGCATGCAATTGATTCTCGTCGCGTTGCGGAGCTGTACATCCTTCTAAATAACTTACATAACTTCCCTCATCAGCAACGATCAGGGTTCTTTCGAACTGACCGGTGCCGCTGGAATTAATTCTAAAATAAGTAGACAATTCCATTGGGCAACGAACGCCTTTTGGAATGTAACAGAAAGATCCGTCACTGAATACTGCAGTATTTAAAGCTGAATAATAATTGTCGCCAAAAGGAACGACCATACCCATATATTTTTTAATTAATTCGGGATGTTCTTGCACTGCTTCACTGAACGAACAAAAGATCACACCTTTTTCTGCAAGTGTTTCGCGGAATGTTGTTTTAACTGATACGCTATCAAATACTGCATCTACTGCAATGTTAGATTGAACTCCGCTCAAACGTTTTTGCTCCTCTAAAGAAATTCCAAGTTTTTCGAATGTCTTCAATAACTCAGGATCCACTTCATCCAAACTTTTCAATTCAGGCTTTTTCTTTGGAGCAGAATAATAACTGATATCCTGGAAATCAATTTTTGGATACGGAACATGTGCCCAATTATTTGGTTCAGGCATGTTTTGCCATTGCTTGAAAGCTTTCAAACGAATATCAAGCAACCACTCCGGTTCATTCTTCTTTTTGGAAAGTGCGCGAATTACGGTTTCATTGAGGCCTTTCGCAAATGTTTCCGACTCAATGTCGGTTGTAAAGCCCCATTTGTATTCGTTCTGAATATGATCATCTAAAATTTCGTTCGACATAATTACACTGAGAACGACTCACCGCAACCACAGGTGCGCGACGCGTTTGGATTATTGAATACAAAACCTTTTCCGTTCAAACCTCCTGTGTATTGCAATTCGGTTCCAACCAGGTATAAAAAACTTTTACGGTCAACAACGATCTTGATGCCTTTATCTTCAAACTGTTGATCGCCATCTTTCATCACATTGTCAAACTCTAATTTGTACGACAAGCCGCTGCAACCTCCGCCTTCAACGCCTACGCGAATGAAAGTATCAGCAGGTTTGTTATCCGCTGCCATGAGCTCTATGGCATGTAGCTTTGCCTCTTCAGAAACTGTTATCATCTTATATAATATTGATAATTAAATAGTTAAATCGGTAATTTTTATTTAGATTAATTCTAAATTCAATACAAAAATACCACAAATATGGTAGATAAACAAAAAAATAACAAAAGTTTGGACCATGCCGTGAATCCCTGGTCCCTCTAAGCAGCCAGCCTAATGGGCATACTCATTTCCAAGGCATTTTCTATCCATTACCTACAAAAAAGCGCCAAAATCCACTTTCATTAAGTCTGTATAACAACTTAATTAACAAAGCTTTGCTGAAAAGACTTTTTATTGGCACGAAATTGGGAACTTATTTTTCTAATTTTTACATCATCAAATTGCGCGCCGCATTCTGTATATTTTTTTTAATGCTTTTCGATTGCATGTTTTCGCAATCATCTGTCATCACCGTCAATTATTTGTCGCATGTTCCGTTCTCTGTTAAAGATTCTACAGGTGCAAAAGGCATCGAGATAGATATTATGAATGAATATGCGTTGTGGTTGAAGGCTGTAAAGAAAATAGATGCTACGATTGACTTCAAAAAATGTGATGACTACAACGCGGTGCTTAGCGAAACAAAAAAAGATCCGAAAAGTTTGGGCATGGCAGCGGCCATAACCGGTTTTGAAAAAATGCCGGAAATAGAATATTTAACACCTTACTTAAAAAATCTTTCGTTTTGTATTACCAATGGAAATGCGCCTGATGTAAAGACAAAGAACGCTACCGAGATCATGAAAACATTGGGAAGCATGACCGCGCTTACCATTGATAAAAGTAATTTAGCGAGCTGCGTTGGTGAGATCAAAAAATTATACGTGAAAGATCTGAAAATAAATTTCTTGAATACTGAGAACGAGATCCTGAACTCCATTTCCAAGAACGTATTGATGTTTGGCTATGTTGATGCTATTGATTTTTGGATGTTCCTCAAAACAAATCCAAATAAATTCTTGAAAGTTCAAAAAAGCCTGGATCAAAGTAAAGAGACCTTCAGTTTTGTTTGCCCGAAAGGCAGCGAACATAAAAAACTTTTTGCCGAATTTTTTACAACCTTCAAAGCCGGCATCAAATACCGTCTCATTCTTGAGAAATATTTAGGAGGATTTATGGCGCAAAACATGGCCGTAAAGTAATTTTACACTAATTTTACAGGAGAATTACATGATAGCTATAGACAATACGCTTATTTCGGAGGATATCCTTGAAAAGAAATTTGTTTGCGACCTTAACGCGTGCAAGGGCGCGTGTTGCGTTGCGGGCGAAAGTGGGGCGCCACTGGATAAAGATGAATTAGAAACCCTTGAGAAGATCTATCCTAAGGTAAAACCATATATGGTTCCAAAAGGAATTAAAGCGGTAGAGAAAAAAGGAACTTACGTAAAAGACAGCGACGGAGATTATACTACCACGCTGGTTGCGCCAGGGGCAGAATGCGCGTTTGTATATTTTGATGAGACCAACACCGCCAAATGCGCCATTGAAAAAGCCTGGTTGGAAAAAAAGATCGATTGGCAAAAACCTATCAGTTGTCATCTGTATCCTATTCGTCTTGGAAAACGCAAGGAATACGACACAATAAATTACAGCAAATGGAGCGTTTGCAAACCGGCTTGCGAATGTGGAGACAAATTAAATGTTCCCATCTACAAATTTCTGAAAGCCCCTCTTATTCGTAAATATGGCAAAGAGTGGTTCAAACAACTCGAGATCACCGCCGCGCTCTATTTAAAAAAAGATTAACATGAAGAAGATCCTCATAACAGGTTCCAATGGTTTGCTTGGTCAAAAACTGGTTTACAAACTATGCAACCATCCCGCTTATAAATTGATCGCTACAGCGCGTGGAGAAAATCGTTTAGTGAAAAAAGACGGTTACCTGTACGAAACTTTAGATATCACCAACAAGGAACAAACTGAAAGCGTACTCGCAAAACATTTACCGGATATTATTATCAATACCGCTGCCATGACCAATGTTGATGCTTGCGAGACCGATCGCGAAGGTGCATTGGTTATGAATGCTTCTTCTGTTGACTATCAAGTAAAAGCTTTGGAAGGATTGATGGCGAAGAACGCGAATTACAAACCCCATTACATTCACTTGAGTACCGATTTCATTTTTGACGGCACGCATGGTCCACTTGATGAAAATGAAAAACCAAATCCTTTAAGTTATTACGCCGAAACAAAATTGGAAGCCGAGAATATCGTGATGGCAAGTAAATTAAAATGGGCTATCGCGCGTACAGTTTTGGTTTATGGCATTGTTGACAATATGAGTAGAAGCAATATTGTACTTTGGGTAAAAGGAAATTTGGAGCAGAAGAAAACCATTAACGTTGTAGATGATCAGTTCCGTACACCTACGCTTGCTGAAGATCTTGCTGATGGTTGTATTTTAATTGCGGATAAAGGCGCTCAAGGGATTTACAATATCAGTGGAAAAGATTACATGAGTATTTTGGAACTGGCTAATCGTGTTGCAGATTATTATAAGTTAGATAAGTCTTTGATAAAACCAAGCAAAAGCTCTGATATTAAACAGCCCGCTAAGCGTCCGCCAATAACCGGTTTTATCATCGACAAAGCCAAACGTGATCTTGGTTACAACCCGCATTCTTTTGAAGAAGGAATTACGTTGTTAGAAGAACAGTTGAAAAAGCAGTAATTAATTTTCCAGTCAGTTCTCGATACAATTTCCGGTGGAATTCCAAAGAAATCACTCGAACTGACACAGCTCAGCGTTCGGTTAAGCGATGTCATTTCGAGTGATCGCCTCCAAGACGTTTCCGGCGATCGTATCGAGAAATGACTTAAAGTACTCCTCTCAAAACTTCCTCAAACTCCTCCCCTTTCCCAAGAAGAATCGCATTTATTCCCGCACTTTTAGCACCTTCGATGTGATGAATCGTATCATCAATAAATAAAGTTTCTTTGGGATCCAATTTATTTTCTTTCAAAACAAGTTCAAAGATCTCTTTATCCGGCTTGCGCATTCCTGTTCTGCACGAATAATATACTTTCTCAAAAAATCCTTCTAGGTCGCGAACACCAATATTTTTATGAAGCGTTTTGTGAAATTCACGCACATGCGTTTCGTTTGTGTTGCTCAACAAAAAAGTTCGGTAACTCTGTTGGTATTTCTTCAAAGCATCCATTCTATGCTTTGGGAAATCAAGTAACATGGAATTCCAGGCTTGTTCCAATTCCTGGCGTGAGTGTTTTAAATCAAACTGCTTTTTGATACCATTGAAAAAATCATCCTCGCTAATTGTTCCTTTATCAAAGTGATCCACCAAATTGGATTGCGCTAACTGACTGTACACTTTGCCAAAATCGCTAATTCCTAATTTTTCAAAGGCTTTTGCTGTGGCTTGGATGTCGAGATTAATAATAACACCACCAAGGTCAAAAATAATATTCTTAATGGCGCTCATTAAAGTTCCCACCATTTGGCTTTTATTCCTACAAATACGCCATTCTCTCTTACCTCCAGAGGATATGTTTTTAAAGCAAAGCTTCCCCCGGCTGTGGCGCGACCACTTTTAAGATCAAATTTATACCGGTGAATAGGGCAAACTATTTCTCCCTCTTCAGTACAAAATCCTTGCTGTAACGACGCGCCGTTATGCGGGCATTTTTCCTGAACCGCATAAAACGCGTCCTTTCCCTTGGCAACACAAATTCTTTCACCCTTTAAATTGAAAACTTCCGTCTTATTCGTTAAAACATTGTTCTCCAAGGCTTCCAAACTATCGTATATCTTGAACCAATGAAACATTGTCACAAATTTAGTAAAATTACCATGGTTTTGAGTTTGGTAATAAAGGGCTAATTCGTATTTTTAGGACTTATGGTAAAAAGAATTTTTCTTTTTCTTTTCATTCTTGGCCTTCATTCGCTATACAGCCAGGAGTACACCATTACCGGTAAGATCTTTGTGTCAACTACCAAAGAACCTTTGCCCTTTGTGCCGGTGATCATTAAAGGAACCAAGACCGGTAATTCCAGCGACTTTGACGGAAACTTTGTGATCAAAGCAAATGTTTTAGGAGATTCTTTGATCTCAACTTATATCGGATACAAACGTTGCGCACGTAAGATCAATAAAAGTTTAAAAGTGCAGGAGATCAATATGCCCATGGTTGAAGATGGCGGTGTTTCACTTGAAGAAGTAGTTGTTGTGATGGGAGAAAATCCTGCCCACAGGATCATTCGCAACGCTAACAAGAATAGAGAGGAGAACAATCCTGACAATTTAAAATCCTACCAATACGAAACATACAATAAGATCGAATTTGATCTTACGCGTATCCCAAAAGAAATGCGCGAGAAAAAGATCTTTAAGCCTATTAAATTTGTTTTTGACAACGTAGATAGTACAAATAGCGGCGAAAAACCTTCTTTGCCTTTCTTCATCACCGAAAGTTTATCGGATATTTATTACAAGAGTGATCCGGTTCGCAAAAAAGAAGTGATCAAAGGAAGTAAGATCACCGGAATGCAAAACTCCAGTGTGTCGCAAGTATTGGGTGATATGTACCAACGCATCAACGTTTACAATAACAACGTGATCGCGTTCAATAAACAAATTCCGAGTCCGGTTGGAGAGAATGCTCTGTTCTATTACAAATATTACATGGTAGATAGCAGTTTTATTGACGGACATTACACCTGGCAAATTAAATTCAAACCTAAACGTGTACAGGAATTATCATTCACCGGTAATATTTGGATCTGTGATACCACTTGGGGAATTAAGCGTTTGGAGATGAGTATGCCAAAGGACGCGAACTTGAATTTTATCAACGCGGCAAATGTGATCCAGGAATATTCTTATCAGGATAGCACATGGATGTTAAAGAAAGATCGTCTGGTAATAGATTTTGCGCCAACAAAAAATTCCATTGGTTTTTACGGAAGAAAAACAACGTCGTACAAGAATATTATCTTAAATCAACCTAAGACTGATAAGTTCTACGAATTCAGCGACGCAATTGCTGTTGAAGATAGCGCCATTAATCGGTCAGACGAATTTTGGGCGGAGAACAGGCATGATAGCTTAACCAATCGCGAACTCAAGATCTTTAAAATGATCGATACGATTCAGTCGCTACCTGTGTACAAAACCTGGGTAGATATTTTTTACGTAGCGGTTGCAGGATACAAGAAGTTCAACAATTTTGAAATTGGCCCATACACAAACTTAGTTTCCTACAACCGCCTGGAAGGTTTGCGCTTGCGCTTTGGGGGAAGAACCAGCGATATGTTCAGCAAATGGTATGAGTTGGCCGGATACGTTGCTTATGGTTTGAAGGATGAAAAATGGAAATATTCCCTGGGTTTTAAATCTTTCATCACTAAAAAACCATACCGACAATTAATTGGTATGCGTTACAAGAGTGACAACGAGATCTTAGGACAAAGTACCAATGGTTACACTCAGGATAACGTTCTTGCTTCTCTATTTCGCTCCTCGCCACTCACCAGCTTAACACGTGTAAATTCTGCCGAAGCCTGGTACGAACGCGAATGGTTTCAGGGATTAACTTCACGATTTACGTTGGTAGGCCGACAATTCATTCCAATCGGCAACCAGATCTACACCGGTTATGCCCGCGATGGATCTTTAACCAATGTTGAAAGTATTTTTAATACAGAAGCGCGTGTGAACGTACGTTTTGCATGGAAAGAAAAATATGTCGGCGAAGGCTTCACACGCTTGTCAATAGGCACAACATGGCCGGTGATCCAATTAAATTATTCTAAGAGTTTACGTAACGCCTTCAAAGGTGAGTACGATTATCACAAACTCGCGCTCCGTATTACCGATCGTATTCGTATTACGCCAATTATTGGATATACGGATTACTCATTTGATATCGGAAAGATCTTTGGAACAGTTCCCTACCCTCTAATGGAATTACACGGAGGTAACGAAACATTGATCTACGATGAACAAGCGTATAACATGATGCGTTACTATGAATTTGCGAGCGATCAATTTGTTTCTCTTGGCATTTACCATCACTTCGATGGACTTTTCTTTAATAAATTACCGCTTCTTCGTAAGGCGAAATTAAGAGAGGTTGTTACCATTAAAGGGGTTTATGGAAGTGTGGAAGATAAGAACAGAAAGGAATTAGTGTTCCCTTCAGCGCCTTCGGTTCCGGTAACATTAAGATCCCTTGACAAAATGCCTTACGTTGAGGCAAGCGCCGGTGTAGAGAATATTTTGAAAGTGTTTAGAGTGGATGCGTTATGGCGTTTGACCTATAGAGATCCAAAGGCAATTAATAACTTTGGGATCAAATTTAGCTTCCAATTCACCTTATAATAACATTTTTTAGAGTTTAGTAATAAGAATAATCACGAAGTTTATACAATGATCCTACGTTCGGAGAACCTGGTTAAAAAATATAAGAGCAGAACAGTTGCTAATATGGTGAGTGTGCAAGTTGAGCAAGGCGAGATTGTTGGTTTGTTGGGACCAAACGGCGCTGGCAAAACTACATCGTTCTATATGATCGTTGGAATGATTCGTCCGAATAGTGGTAAGATCTTTTTGAATGATCTTGATATTACCAAAGAGCCCATGTACAAACGTGCGCAATTGGGTGTTGGGTATTTACCACAGGAACCATCGGTATTTCGCAAATTAAGTATTGAAGATAATTTACGTGCGGTTTTGGAAATGACCAAACTCACCAAAAAAGAACAGGAATTAAAAGTTGAATCCCTATTGGACGAATTTGCTTTACATCATGTACGTAAAAATTTAGGCGACCAATTAAGCGGAGGCGAACGAAGAAGAACAGAGATCGCCCGTGCTTTGGCTACAGATCCTAAATTTATTTTATTGGATGAGCCTTTTGCGGGCGTTGACCCAATTGCAGTGGAAGATATTCAATCTGTAGTGAAGAAATTAAAAGAAAAGAATATTGGGATCCTGATCACCGACCACAACGTACATGAAACCTTAAGTATTACGGATAGAGCTTATTTATTGTATTCAGGCAGCGTGATCAAAAGCGGAACCGCAGAAGATCTTGCCAACGACGAACAAGTACGCAAGGTTTATCTCGGGCAGAATTTTGAATTAAGGAAATAATCCTCTATGAACCTCCGTGTGACCTCCATGTTCTCTATGGTTAAAAGGAGACGGAAACCGCAGAGCATACAGAGGATATCATAGAGTTACATAGATAAATGAACCTTCTTTTCGCATCATCAAACAAAAACAAAATAAAAGAGATCCAGGCTTTGTTGCCTGCGCAAATAAAGTTACTTGGTCTCAGCGATATTAATTTTACTGAAGACATTGCCGAAACTGCAACCACCATTGAAGGCAACGCCAAATTAAAAGCTGAATTCATTTGGAATTATTTAAAACAACATTCCTCTTCTATTTCTATCGATGCCGTATTTGCCGACGACAGCGGATTAGAAGTGGATGCATTAAACGGAGCCCCGGGAGTTTACAGCGCGCGTTACGCGGGCGAACCAAAGAACGATGAGGCGAACAACAAGAAATTACTTACAGAACTCAGGAGCGAAACAAAACGTAATGCACAGTTCAAAACTGTTATTCATTTTATAAATAACAAAGAAGAAAAACAATTTGAAGGCATCATTCGTGGCACCATCGTTTATGAACCTCGCGGAAAAAATGGTTTTGGATACGATCCGCTTTTTATTCCTCAAGGTTTGCGTTCCACTTTTGCTGAATTGGATCTGGAAACAAAGAACTCTATTTCACACCGTGCAATTGCCGTGAAGAAGCTAATCGAACACCTCAGTTCAACATGATCACCCCTAAAGGGGTTCGTTTTATCTTTTACATTTAGGTTTACCAACATGATGTCCCTACGGGACATTCAAAAGAGTATGCGTTATTTTTCACGAGCATGGTCCCGTAGGGACCAAATGTTGGTATTAGACACAAACACAATTCACGGAGCCCCTTTAGGGGCGGCCATGTTGGTTTCCCCTTCTCAAAAACACTCTTAACAAATCTTCACAAAAACTTCTGTCCACTAAAATGTTTTAACATACCACTTACAAATTTCCCCAACTTTTCACAAGTGCTATGCCTAAATTTGAGTAAGAAAACAAACAACATGATCTCAACTCTACAAAAACTCACGCTTGGTATTACATTCATAAGCAACTTTGGCTTTGCTCAAACAAGTAATACGGTTATTCCGAAACTTTCGCCTACAAATAAATACGCAGACAAATACTGGTCGCTCGACGTTTATGGAGCTGTACCAATTCAGCAATGCGGCTGGGGATTTGGATTTGGCGTATTTGGTCCGGGAACAAAAGTGGCAAACATCACTCCTACTTTACCCTTGCATATCCGTTTTGGGGGAGAATTTTATTTTGCAGAACTAGCGCATCGACAAATGGGAACAATGCCACTAAGCGCACCACAAATTGGCGACGCTAAAATTCGTTTGTCGCAAAGTAATTTAGGGTTGAATGGCAATTTGCGTCTATCATTACCTATGGAAACAAAATTCACGCCGTATGTTGATCTGTTTGCCGGATTCAGAAATTTTGGATCAGGAATGAGTATCACGCCATTGCAAAAACAAGAGGGTTACGAAGAATCCACATCAAAGAATCTCACCAATTCATCTCAGTTTTGCTATGGAGGAACCGCGGGTGTTTTAATTTACTGTGGAAAATACGTGCGTTTCAATACCGGTTTGATGTTCACCACTTCAAACAAAATGGGCCAGATGACCGATCTTAAAAGAACATCTATTGACGCCGGAAATTTGGTGACCTCAAATATCAATACACCTAAGAATATGTTGATCTTAAAAGTTGGGTTTACGTTCTTGTTAGATAATGACCAAGACTGTGGTCAAAAGAAACGTTGCGAGTGTTGCAACAGACCTTACCGTTCGTCGGGTAGTACATGGAATACAGGTCGCAGCAGCGGTGGAGGTTTTAAATCAAATAAAATAAGTATTAGCACAAAACCAAGAACCTAAGCATTGTCTTTTATTGAACACCTAAATAAGATCATCCCTATTTCCAAAGAACTGGAAATAGAAGTGAATTCCATTAGCCACCAAATTAACGTGGCTAAAAATACAATTCTCGTGAATGAACGCGAGCGTTGCCGAAATGTGTATTTCATTCAAAAAGGTTTGGCGCGTGGTTATTACTACGATGAGAATAAAGAGATCACGCATTGGTTTGCCCAGGAAGAAGAATTTGCAACCTCATTCTATTCTTTTATTACCAATGAGCCCTCGCCCGAAACGATCGAAACATTAGAAGATTGCGAACTCATTCAGATCTCTAATACAGATCTTCAAGCTCTGTACAAAAAATTTCCTGAAACCGAACGTATCGGAAGAATTATCACCGAAAAATATTACATCAAACTTGAAGAGCGCTTTCTAACCCAACGCATTCGTTCTGCCAAAGATCGTTACCTGGATCTTATGACTAAGAATCCAACGCTTTTAAATCGTGCCGCTTTAGGCCAAATTGCCACATATTTAGGCATCGCCCAGGAAACACTTAGCCGCGTACGCGCCGAGATGTGAAGATCTGTTAAGGATCTCACTTTTTGATCCAGGTCAAAAACCAACCCAAGCACCCAAAGTACTTTTGCTTCATAAAATCTAACTATGAATCAAAAACCATCAAATGCTTTTATTGGCGCCTCATGGGTGGCTTTAATTGCGGGAGTTGTCTCCTATTGTACCGGACTTTGGAACGCGCGTAGCATGATGCTTAATGAAAAAGGGTACTACTTTACAGTTCTTATGTATGGACTCTTCGCCGCCGTGTCGGTTCAAAAAGCGGTACGCGATCAAATGGAAGGCGTACCTGTTACTAATATTTATTACGGCATCAGCTGGTTCTCGGTCATCTTATCATTGCTTTTGCTAGTTGTTGGACTTTGGAATGCAGAGCTCGAACGAAGTGAAAAAGGATTTTACGGAATGAGTTTTACGCTGGCAATGTTTGCTGCGGTGGCCGTGCAAAAAAATGTACGCGATACTGCTTTGATCGATCGCGAGAACGCCAAACATGAAGTAAAGAATGACTTCACTGGTCATGAACAACAAAACTAAAGCGTATATATTAATTGCAATTAGCATTACAGCGTTTGTGGCCATGGCTTTTGTTGGCCCTTTGGCGCAGGATCCTACCTACCATACGTTCGCCGATGGGCGATTGCTATACGAGATTCCAAATTTTTGGAATGTTGTAACCAATCTTCCCTTCTGCATTATAGGTATATTAGGTGTAAATGCAGTAAGCAGACCCAAAAGTGCCGTTAAAGAATTAAACATTAGTTGTTATGTTTTCTTCATAGGAATATTCTTTTGCGGCATCGGGTCTGCTTACTACCATTGGAACCCCAATAGCGCAACATTGGTGTGGGACCGCCTCCCCATGACCATTGCGTTTATGGGGTTCTTTTCTTTATTGATTGGCGATAGCATTTCAACTAAAGCCGGAAAGCAAATTTTAATTCCACTCGTTCTTATTGGACCAATGAGTATTATTTACTGGGAGTTTAGCAATGATCTTCGTTTGTATGCCCTAGTGCAATTTTTACCCGGAATTTTAGCGCCACTTATGCTTTTGTTTTACAAACAACAAAGTGGTATGGCAAAATACTATTGGTTGATGCTTTTGTTCTATACATTGGCAAAAGTGTTTGAGCATTACGACAAACACGTATTTTCTTCGATCGAATTCAGCGGACATAGTTTGAAACATGTGTTTGCGGGATTGGTGCCGCTGAGTTTATGGCTGGGGCTATTTAGAGGCAGAAACCACGAAGAACACAAAGTTTTTCACGAAGCACACAAAGCCCATCGTGAGCTTCGTGTAAGATCTTAGTGAACTTCGTGGTAAAAAAGGATTTCTAAAGAATCGCCTTCGGTAAGATCTTCCCCATCCAGGTCTTCGTTTGCTTTTTTCCTGCCAAACCATCCGGATTAAATTGCAAAGTTGTTTCCCAAGCATTTTCAGGTTTGATCTCCTCCTCCATTTCTTTCAATACACCTTGAGCAATTTTTTTATTCCGAACGATGGTTACACATTCGGTATTGTAATAAGCGCTGCGCGGATCCAAATTAAATGTTCCCACTACAGTTGTTTCTCCATCTATTACCATGCTTTTCGCGTGCAGACCAAAAATTGGTTTGAACTTTAATTCTTTTTGCAAAGCGCCGGTCATCACTTTAAAACGACACGCAGCGTCGGGTTTAAATTCAAAGATGCGAATACCTGTCTTTAAAAGATCTTCTCTGCATTTTTGATAAGCGCCAAACGCTTCCATGTTATCGGTTGAACACAAACTATTGGTAAGCACACGCACTTTCACACCGCGTTTTGTTGCTTCACGCATCAACATTTGCCCCACTTTAGTTGTAATTAAATACGGTGATTGAATGTCGATGCTGCTTTTTGCGCTACGCAATAATTTAACCAAAGTATCTGTTGTAATTCCTCCCGAACCCAAATTTTCCCTGTTCTTTCCCGGATCATCCGACACAAAACTCACATTGTCCAACCAAACTAAATCGCCGGATTCTACAATTCCTTTAAATGCTTTCGGAAGATTCTTAATTCGTTCGCGCACTTGAGGCCAAAAATTCTCAGGGTTACACGCGTATTCATGCAAACGCATATAACGCGCGGGATTGGTCGTGTTGATGTCCTCTTCTTTTACCAATGAACTTACCGATACACTTAAGGAGTCATTCCAAAATGTTTCAAAAGATTGGTTTACTTTCTCCACCGTTTTCCCAAGCAATAAAATATCACGATCACGGAAATTATATTCATGATCATAATCAAAATACTCATCTGCAATATTTCTTCCACCCGTGATCACCACTTTCCCATCTGCTGTAAAGGTCTTATTATGCATACGCTGGTTAAAGCCTTTGAAATCATCTTTCAAATTCGTGATCTTATCAAAAATACTTTTTCCAAGATTAGCGTTTGGATTGTAGATCCTGATCTCAATATTCTCATGTGAATCCATCGTCAAAATTTCATGAACACCGGCGTCCACCATAATATCATCCACCAAAATGCGAACCTTCACGCCTCTATCTGCCGCACGAACTAAATAATCACAGGCAATTAATCCCACATTGTCCGTTGAAAAAATGAAATATTGAATGTCTATACTTTTTTCCGCGTACTCACTTAACCAGGCGCGCGCAATAAGTGATGTTCCTCCGTCTTCCAATACATACACGCCTGTTTTACTAGCCATGGAATCTTTTACAGGCTCCAGTTCTTTGGCCAAAGAGGTTGTTGTATCGCGATGTATGCTTTTACAAAAATCGAATGTTGGAGCCGGAACGGTATCCGGTTTCTCTTGGGAACAGGCCCCAAGCAGGATGAGCAAAGACACTACTAATGAATAACGCATACGTAAAAATAGCAAAATATAATCGTTGTTAAATTGTTGATACCCAATGCAAGGGTATTTGGAATATTTCCTTATCTTTAAAACATGTATTTCCGTGCGCTCCATGTTCTGCTTGTTCTGTTTGGCCTCTTCTTATCGCCTACATTCAAAGCGTCGTTTACCCCGGCACGAACTTTAAAGCAATTCCATCGCGAGCGCATTACACTTGAAAAGAAAGTACACAAACCTTTCGAATCATTTTACGCCGCCAATTCAAAAAAATCCTGCATTAAAAATAGTGATTTTATTGTGCCAAGTTTCGATCTTGGATCTTTTGCGCTAAGCTACCACACATTTAATTTCATAGCGTTTGAAGGTGAATCGCTACCAAACCTTCGTCATTCTTTCCATCCGCAAAGGGGTCCTCCCGTTAGTTAAGACCGCAGCATCTTAATTTATTTTATTCAATTGGAACGTAGTATTACGTCCCACATCTAATTTTTCACATGAATACCTGGAAAGTAACTATCGAGCATAAAGGAATAACCGTTGAAATCACTATAAAGGCCACCACCTTTTCCGACGCGTTTACCCAAGCCGGATTGGAATATCCCAATTGTAAGGTTATACACTTAAAAAAAGAAACCAAAGATACAAGGAAACAATTTTAAGGAGAAAGCCATGAGCGAGAAGATATCTTTGCGGGAATTTTGGGATAAAATAGATCATGATTCCATTACACTTTTGGATGAGTATTACACTGAATTAGTTCCTTGATTGTTGCGGTTTCTCGTGGATAGTATTTCACAGGAAGGAAAGTTTGAGATAGAAGCTTATAAAGGTGGATGGGAAAGAGGTCGATGATCCGCTACCTCAAACCATTTAAAGAACTGGAGCTGCGATCAAACTCCGGTTTTTCTCCGGTACGGAGTATTGGTGGAATGCCGAAGCAAAAAAGGGCAATGACATTTTATAAAAGACTTTAAAGGTTGGGCGGAGGTTGTACTTTGTGTTAGTGTTTAGTTTGGTGTTACAACCTCTTGCCCTCCTTTATTTTTACGATACATGTGTTCTAAATGCTGTTAGTGCTAAAGCCAAAAGCCCTGAAATACGCGCCAGAAAGGGAAACCCGGGCATCTGTTTTAGCGTACACAATGTAAAGCGCACTTACCAATTATTTAATTAACGTTTTGGTTTAGGTAATTTAACGCGATGGCACACTAATTGTTTTATCTTTGAAAAGAAGAAGTCCTTCAACTCCAACCAGGATAACAGGACGAAAGAAGAAAGGAGACACACATGGTACTCGTTAGAATTTTACAAATATTGAAGAACGTTTTAAATATCCGGTTCAGTTTTAGAACGAACAAGTTTCAGTTCGATCCAACAACGCAACGTCCGTATTTAAATCGTTATTTCTTCTGGATAAAAAAAGCTTGATCGTATAAGCTCCATAGGTTTGGCTTATAAGGTTCAATGATAAAGGCAGCTGAGGCTGCCTTTTTGCATTTAGAGACTTTTAGAGGCATTTAACCACAGAAGCCTTCGGCTTCACAGAGGTTAACACGGAGGTCACAGAGATTTTTTTCTTTGTGTTCTCTGTGACCTCCGTGAGACGCGCAGCGTCTCCGTGGTTAAAAAGTCTCTAAGATCGTTATGATTTTTTATTAATTGACCCCGCGCTCTTCGCATTTACCTGCGATTTTTTAGGATCGCCAATGTACGTTACACTTCCTGCCCCTGATGCATGCGCGTTCAAACTTTCGCTTACATTCACTTTTGCATTACCTGCACCCGATGCTGTAACATCTACTTCACTTGCTTTCAGCTCTTCGGCTTTTAAACACGCTGCTCCTGTAGCAGTGCCAACTAATTTCTTAGTAGAACCGCTCAATTTTATTTGCGCCGCGCCACTTGTGCTTGCGGTAACTTCCTGCGCGGTTAGTTCTAATTTAATACTTCCCGCACCTGCAGCTTCCAATTCCATTTTATCGCAGGTAATAGGCTGCTTTACATTTATAGATGCGGCGCCGTTCACGCCAAGGCTATTTAAGGTCTTAGCATTCACATAAGCCCTTAATTCCCCGGAACAGTTGCGTAACTCTCCTTCAATACTTAGGAATAACTTCCCTTTTTTAACCTCAGCTTTTAATTTACTTAAGGCTTCTTCCTTGGCCTCAAACACCACACCCTCACTGGAGCCCATGGTCACTATCACTTCAATGGCGCTGGTAGCTTCAATACCTGTGAAGTTCTCTACTTTAACGTCTTTCTTAGACTGGGCCATAGCCCCAAGGCCCATGCATAAGGCCAACACTATTCCTGCTTTTTTCATATTGTGGTTTTTATAGGTTATAGAGGTATGACGGATGAGGATCCTTAAAAGTTACAGTCCTCAGTCTTGAGGGGGTTAAATTAGTGAAATTCGCGCCTAAAAAACATGAGCAGTGAAGCCGCGTCAAAGCAAAACACAATGTATGGTTTGTTTGCTTCTCATAATATCATACTCAAACCAAAAGAAATTAAAATCGCTAATGGGAAAGGTACGGTTCCCTTTTGTTACCGTGTACACTCTGCATTCGCCTCTATCGGCCGAACGCAAAATAAGCTTGAGATTCTTTGCCTGCTTAGGCCAATTGTGAAGTATTAATTTACTGAACTCATTTCCAAACAAGATCTCTTTGGAGGCTGTGGAGTATTTAGGCAAGGT
Organism: Bacteroidia bacterium; assembly: GCA_044229315.1. Classification (GTDB taxonomy): domain Bacteria; phylum Bacteroidota; class Bacteroidia; order B-17B0; family Aurantibacillaceae; genus Aurantibacillus. The sequence continues at coordinate 373,473 of JBGATG010000001.1, read as the reverse complement.
AAGTTCTAATGGCGTTATTTCATCCATCCAGGAAAAAGTTCTCATAAACGCCCCTCAGAAACAATTAGCGTACCACAAAACGAGGTGTTATGTTAAAACTTTTGCAAGCGCAAGGGATAAAGGGTGTGAAATAAGGATAAAATCAAAAAAGATCAAGCAAATACGACATTAACAGATCAAACACGATCTTTTATCTTACGTGCAATCACTACTGTTCCCAACCAAATAACGCAAGGCATTCCTATCCATTTCCACTCGCTACTTAAAATTGCCCAGGCACGCCCGTCAAAAAAACGAGAAACGCTCATGGGCGAAACACGAATAGGCCGCCAACCAAAAAAGAATCGCTCGTTGTAAAAGGGAGAGAAAACTGCAACGCCCAATCCCCCACTCGTCATCATATCCAACAAACCATGTGAAACACCACACAAAAAGAAATATACAATGTAAAGCCAACCGGTTTTGCTAAAGGTCTTTTCTTCTTTGTAAAATGTTCCCGTCAAAAAAATGGCAAGCACCATGCAAAAGAAAAAGGAATGAAAAAATCCGCGGTGACCAAAAAAACTATCGTAGCCCACCCAATTATGCATGATCACATCGGCGTCGGGAATTACAGAACAAAATACGCCCAGTAAAATAAATTTTAAGTTAGAGAATTTTTTAGGGAAGGTTTTCCCGGCAGTTACTGCTACAAGCGCGTGTGCGAAAGCGGAAGCCATCTTAGATAGTTGAAAGTTTAAAGTTGGTTAGTTGAAAGTTAATGAGTTGAAAGTTTAAAGTTAATGAGTTGAAAGTTTAAAGTTGGTTGAAAGTTGGGGAATGCTTACCGTTTGCGTTATTTCTTGATTTCATTACCGTGAACTTTAACCTTTCCAACTTCGAACTTTCTAACTTTAAACTTTCTAACTTTAAACCTTCCAACTAAACAACTTTTAACTTTCTAACTTTAAACTAAACTAAGGTAATTCCATGTTCCTCAAAAAATCCTTCCACTATAGCTTGCGCTTCTTCACGATCTTGTGTCGCTTTTTCTACCTCTGCATTCCAAAACTCAAGCTTAGTTCTTTTCTTCTCTTCGTCTTTTAAGATTCGATCTAGTGTTAACTGCGATGTAACAACCTCGGTCATTACATCAAACGCATCTTCGCTGTGTATTTTTAAATACAGCAATAGCTTCTCGCGTTTTCTGAAAGTTACGCTTTGCGCATCTTGCATTCCAAAATGCGTGGCAGTTACTTGAAGTAGTTTGAGTAATTGATCGTGGGCTGGATTACTTTCCATTAGTACTGCTCCTTAGCGTTAGGGAATTTCTTATCCTTCACATCTTTGATATACGACTTAAATGCGCTACCCATTGTTTCGTATAGGTTTGCATAACGACGCAAAAATCGCGGCGAGAATTCGGTATTCATTCCTAACATATCGTGTGTCACCAATACTTGTCCGTCGCAACCATTACCGGCGCCAATTCCAATCACGGGAACCTTTACGGTCTTTGCTACTTTAGCGGCAAGTGTAGCAGGAATTTTTTCCAACACAATGGCAAAACATCCGTACTCTTCCAACAAACGCGCGTTCTCTAATAATTGAGCAGCTTCATCTTTCTCTTGTGCACGAACAGCGTAGGTTCCAAATTTATAAATACTTTGAGGGGTTAATCCTAAATGTCCCATTACCGGAATACCTGCCGTTAAAATACGTTCAATACTTTCCTTGATCTCTTTTCCACCTTCTAATTTCACAGCGTGGGCGCCACTCTCTTTCATGATACGAATAGCGGAGTTCAACGCTTCTTTACTGTTTGCCTGATAAGCGCCAAACGGAAGATCCACAACCACCAAAGCGCGATCAATAGCGCGAATAACACTACTCGCGTGATAGATCATTTGATCTAATGTAATTGGTAATGTCGTTTCATGTCCTGCCATAACGTTACTGGCGCTATCACCAACAAGGATCACATCAATTCCGGCATGATCAATGATCTTTGCCATGGTGAAGTCGTAAGCGGTAAGCATGGCGATCTTCTCGCCCTTTTGCTTCATCTCTTGCAAACTGTGCGTTGTGATCTTTTTATACTCTTTTTTACGGATAGGCATTGTGTTGTTTTTGGGCTATAAATATACGGTTTTTACAGGGAGAAATTGCAATAACCAACATGTCGTCCCTACGGGACTTCTGTATCCGTGAGGGGTTTTTGTTCTACCAATATTTGACCCCTAAAGGGGTCGCGATGGAAAATACTGACGATTGTCCCGTAGGGACAAAATATTGGTAAGACATAACTGTAAAAACGGAAACAGAACCCCTTTAGGGGTGGTCATATTGGTTTTGCCCAACAAAAAACCCCAACCGTTTGGCTGGGGTTCCTTTATTTCAGTTTCTACTAATACTGAGAGAAACCTTGTTTGTCTGTCATCTTGTTCTCGATCAACAAACCTACGCAGGCTGCATCAGTTGCTTTGTGCTTATCTTTTTCAGTTGCACCTTGTGGTACACTTACTTCAATGATCAATTGACGTGTGCTCACGCTTTGGAATTCGAAAATTTGAGTGTTTTCCGCGGCAGCGTTATCAAACAATAACTCTTGCGTACGACCATCAAAGATCTTGTAATTCACTTTATCACCTAAAACGGTCTCACAGCATACAGAGATGCGGTAATCCTGACCTTTATAGATCACACAACGTAATTTGTGCACCTGGCCCATGCCAAATAATCCACTCTTACTTTGCGCATTGTAGTTCCATTTTTCTCCGGTTTTTTCCAAAATACAGTACTTCTTATGGAAATTCCCACAAACGCTACTTTGCGAATACACTGAGGTACTCAAACAAGCGATCAATATGGTTAATAGTATAGTTCTCATGTTTGTTGGATTTATTTGGTTAAGGTATAAGAATTTCTTAATGTTTTGATCTTGTCAACAATTGCAGTGTAGATTTCTTTGGTCATCACTAATTGTTTACCACCACCGATCAAAGTTGCTTTTGAATCTTTTCCTTTTTTAGCTTCAGCAGCGTCTTTCTCAGTCATTTTATTGTACTCAGCTAACAAACCTTCAAAGTCACCTTTAATAGCAGAAACGTTAGCATCGCTTTCGTGTTTCTTCAAGAACTCGATCAAGTTCTCTAACGTATATTTTTGGTCAGCCAAACGTTCGATCACCGGACTGTTTGGTTCCCATTTAGCTAATTGTGTAGCGATGTACAAACTCTCTAACCATCCGCCGCCAACAACTAAAGCTAAGGTTGGACCTTGCTTACTGTCTTCTAAGGCTTCGAATGAAGAGAAATACACATCATCTGTAATAACAGCTAACGAATCAGGATTTCCTAAGTTTGCTTCTAAGCGTTTTAGGACCTCAGGTTTAATTGCTGTAGAAACACCAATTTGATCACCCATGATCTTAACAGCTTTGAAATATTTAAGCGACTCAGATCCGATTCCGAAAATACTGCAGTAGCTTAAGTCGCAACTGTAGATACCGAAATTAAGCGCTTTTGATTTCGCGTCGTTATAGTTCTTTTGATTATCCGCGGGATTTAAGAAAGAAACGTTCTTAGTATCCTTACCAACCATTTTAATGAAGGTTAGCATCTCTCCCGGTGAAGGCACCTGGAAGAATGTTTCAGAAACCGGTGTATTCACAGTCTCTACTTTTGTAGTAGTGTCTATGCCATCTTCAGGATTCTCTTTCTCCTCGTCTTTACCCGTACAGCTTGGTAAGGTCATGCTTCCTGCCAGAGCTAAAGCGATAAGATAATGTAGATTTTTCATATGCGTTTTTTGGGTTTGGTTAATTTATACCTTCATTTATACTTAAAGTTACAAAAAGGTCACCTTTTTAACTCTATTTTATGAGGTTTTTATGATTCTTTAATTAATTTGTTAACTAACGATGCTGCTTCGTGAAACTCGATAGCAGAGTAAACTTTTAGTCCGCTATCATCAATTAATTTCTTTGCTTGCTCAGCATTTGTTCCTTGTAAACGAACGATAATAGGCACCGGAATATTTCCAATGTTCTTATACGCGTCAACAACACCTTGTGCCACGCGATCGCAACGTACAATTCCTCCAAAGATGTTTACAAGAATAGCTTTTACTTTTTTATCTTTTAAAATGATCTTGAACGCTTTTTCTACACGCTCAGCGTTTGCCGTTCCACCAACATCTAAAAAATTAGCTGGTTCTCCACCACTTAATTTAATGATGTCCATAGTAGCCATTGCTAAACCTGCACCATTTACCATACAACCAACGTTACCATCTAATTGTACATAGTTCAGATCTGCTTCACGAGCTTCAACATCCACGGGATTCTCTTCAGTGATATCACGCATTTTTTCGTAATCAGGATGACGGAACAAACCGTTATCATCAAACGAAACTTTACTATCCACGGCAATGATCTTATCATCACTTGTTTTCAGAACAGGATTAATTTCAAATAAAGAAGCGTCGATACTTTCATATGCTTTGTAAAGAGAGGCAACAAACTTTACCATTTCTTTAAACGCATTACCGCTTAGGCCAAGATTGAAAGCGATCTTACGCGCCTGAAAACCTTGTAATCCAACACGCGGATCAATTTCTTCTTTCCAAATTTTTTCGGGAGTAGTTTCAGCAACATGCTCAATGTCCATTCCACCCTCAGTACTATAAACAATTGTGTTACGACCTTTCGCACGATCCAATAACACACTCATGTAAAATTCTTTTGTAGGAGAAGCACCCGGATAATAAACATCCTGTGCGATCAATACTTTATTTACTTTTTTTCCGGTAGCGCTGGTTTGCGGCGTGATCAATTGCATACCAATGATCGCTCCCGCTTTTTCTTTCACTTCGTCCAGATTCTTTGCAAGTTTCACTCCCCCGCCTTTACCGCGTCCACCGGCGTGGATCTGAGCTTTTACAACAACCCAATCGCTGTTGTATTTCGTTTTCAATTCTTTAGCCGCCGCAACTGCTTGATCAACGTTCTCAGCTACTATACCTTCCTGAATTGCAACCCCGAAACTTTTGAGGATGCTTTTGCCTTGATACTCGTGAATATTCATATAGAAAAATGGGTTATACCAGCTTCAAATATAGCATTTTTCTTCTGAAATAGTTAATTTTATTAAAAATTGCCGGAATGGGCTATTTTACTGGCTTTTAGCCCGTTATTTGTTATAAAACAGGTATGAAAAATCTCCTTTTTTTGATCTCTTTTTTTAGTCCCTTTTTGTGCTTTACACAAATTGATTTCTCGGCCAAAACAGTTGAGCTTGGAAGCATTAAAGAAGCGTATGAAATTCGCGCCGACATTGTTGTAAAAAACACAGGAAGCAAAAAATTATACCTCTTAAAAGCCGACGGAGAAAAAGGAATAAAAGTTTTTACCAGCAAAAAAACAATTGATGTAAACGATACTGCTTTATTGGTGATCTCATTTATTCCTGAAAATGCCGGACGTTTCTCTAAAGAAATAAGACTATTTAGCAGCGCGCAAATGGAGGCAAGCGAGTTGCGCATCAAGGGAAATTTAGAAGTATTGAAGAATGATGATAAGACCGCCTGTTTTTATTTTGGCAAACCCAATAAACCTGTGCAGGTGAAAGAAGACGCCATAGTAATTAATCAACCAAATATAAAGAGAGACAATAGTAATAAGATGCCGGACAATTCCAGCGAACCTATTGTTACAAAAACTGTTGTTGAAGAACCGGAGATCGCTTCGACAAGCCCGTCGACAGCAAAAAAAGAAGACGTTGGGTTAAGTACTGCTTTACCAGAGAATTTATATAAGCCAAATAATTTATTGTTCCTGGTAGATGTAAGTAATTCCATGAAAGATTCATCCAAACTTCCTCTATTGAAATTGGCCATGCATAAAATAATTGATGACGTGCGAGAGATAGATCATATTACCTTGGTGAGTTACGCTGATAGCATAAAAATTTTAGCAGAGAACATCAGTGGTGCAAATAAAAAAGAACTACACAGTATTGTAAGTAACTTAAAAGCGCGTGGTTTAACTAAAGGAAGACAAGCTATTATTAAAAGCGAGGCCATTTTGGTGAAGAATTACATTGCGGAAGGAAACAATCAGATGTTACTTGCTACCGACGGAAAATTTAATTTCTATAGTGACGATGAAAAGAAATTTGAGGAGCAACAGATCGGTCATCCGGTTGTGATGAGTGTGATTGGTTTTGGAAATGACAGAGACGCAATAAAGAATTTGAAAGAAATTGCCGACAAAGGTAAAGGCAGCTTTATGCATATTAAGAAAAAGACAAATTTGGACGAGATCTTGATGGAGGAAGTGAAGTTGAGAAGCAAGCGTGAGTAATTAACGTAATTCCACCTCTACAATGATTTTTGTACCTTTAACTAATGAGAAACCTTATTTTGTCGATCTTCTATCTGTTGGGAGGATATGCGTTATCGCAACCACTGCCTTCATACACGGTTAATATTAGCGATACCGCGTCGAAGGGCTACTACTTTTTTGTTCCATTAAAGATCGGGGCGGCGATCCCAACTTACACTCCTACACAAGTTATAGTCGATTGGAAAGGAACTCCCATTTATTATAAGCGTTTTCCGGGAGGAAGCGGCGACCTGAAACTACACTCCAATGGTCAAATGTCGTATTTCAAAGGGAGTAAATATTTCATTATGGATAGTACGTTTACCGTTGTTGATTCGGTAGGCGTTAAAAATGGCTTATTACCCGACGGTCACGAGCTTCAAATACTTCCGAATGGCAATTTTGTGATCATTGGAAATGAAAATATAACAATGGATCTGAGCGCATATAATTATTTTGGGCCAAATAACACCACTCCGGGAAGTTCAGCTGCCACAGTTATTTGCGGTGTTATACAAGAACAAGACGCCAATAAGAATGTAGTATTTGAATGGCATTGCAAAGATCATTACAATTTTAGCGACGTCGACCCCAAATGGCTCCAAAGTCCAACAAATGTTGACTGGACCCACCTGAATGCCATCGAATTTGATCTGGACGGAAATTATCTTTTATCGGTGCGACATTTTAACGAGATCACAAAGATCAAACGAAGCGACAGCTCGATCATCTGGAGATTGGGAGGTAACGCGAATCAGTTCAATTTTTTAAATGATCCTGCTAAGTTCGTAGGGCAGCACGATATCAGGCGTATTGCTAATGGCAATATAACACTTAATGACAACGGAAGACAGACACCTTTTCATGTTGCTTCATCCAAAGAATATCAACTTAATGAAAATACGCTAACAGCTACCCTTGTGTGGGTGTACGCCGAGAACAATACAACTTTTAGCCGCGCCATTGGAAACCATCAGCGACTAAGCAATGGCAATTCTCTTTGCAATTATGGGATGGTTAACAATCTAAACAGGATGTTCAACGTGGTTAAACCCGACGGCATAAAAATATTTGAGATCACATTTGGAGATACCTTGCGTTCTTATCGTGTTTTTAATTATCTGAGTTTACCCTGGAGCCTGCACCAACCAACCATTAGCTGTGCGGTGAATGGAACACAAGTGATACTGGATGCGGGGAATAATTATTCAAGTTATAACTGGAGTAATGGGGCTACAACACAAACCATTGTTGCCTCAGCAAGTGGAACCTACGCTGTATGGGTTCCAAAGGGTCAAGGCGGATCTATTTCTTCGCCCATTTATTCGGTTGATCTCACTACTCCCTGCGTTTTATCAGCCATCCAAGAACTTAGCTATGATAAACAAATGGAATTCTTTCCCAACCCTTTCTCGGAAACATTAACAGTGATTACATCTGGCCAGGGGACAAAGATCAAAATCTATAACACCTTGGGTCAGCTGTTGCAAACGCTTGTTTCGTTGGACAGTAAAACTGTCATTCCTCTTTCTGAGCTCCCAAAAGGGATCTATATTCTTGAGGTAAATGATAGATTCGCAAAAGTGGTCAAACATTAATGACTATATTTAAAACAAAAAAATCACATGAAAAAATTATTTTTGACACTCGCCACTGCGGCTGCATTTACAGTGAATGCGCAATCCATTGAATCAAGCTCACACTCAACAACAGGTTATGTGAAATCGGATGGAACTATTGAAAACTCATCGCATTCGACAAAAGGTTACATTAAAAGCGATGGAACGATCGAAAATTCATCACACTCTACTATTGGATACATTAAAAGCAATGGAACTATTGAGAACTCATCTCACTCTACTGTGGGCTATGTAAAGTCAGACGGTACTGTTGAGAATTCATCGCATTCTACAATTGGCTATGTGAAAAACGATGGAACAGTTGAGAACTCCTCACATTCAACCATTGGTCACGCTAGTGGTGTAAAAAAGGAATGGGCAGCCGTTGTATTCTTCTTCTTTAAATTTTGATCTTTCTTTTTTTCCAAAAGAAAAAAAGGCCGGATGATCCGGCCTTTTCACTTTATCATTTTCTTTTAGTGCTTCACCACTTTTTGCGTTGACACTATGATTTTTTCATTGAAGAACTGCACAAAATAAATGCCGTTGCTCAAGTCTTCTGTGCTCACGTTGTAAACATCACCATCTTTTACAAGTTTAGATTCTTTCACTAACATGCCGGTATGATCATAGATCTTCATCTCTTCGATAGTGCCTTTGCAAGAAATACTGATGTAGTTTGACGCAGGATTTGGGAATACCTTCAGATCACCGTAATCTGAAACAAACTCCTTTAAAGCCGTGGTTGGCGAAAGCACCTGGATATCATCCCAGAAATATGCGGCATAAACCGATGGTGGGCCTGAAGTTCCGGTATAAGTAGAAAGTGCCGCATTGGTTACATCATCTCTGAAGGCTCCAAGAGTAATATAATTGTAGGGTGCATTTGCCGATACCGCAAACGTGTATTGAACCCACGACGTTGTTCCCGAGTATGCGGTAATCTCACAAGTAGGCGCTAAGTTAATCAATCCCCAACCGTTTTGCGTTAATGGACTCACAGAAAGATGCGCAGCTACATTTTTTATGATGTAAGGCGACTTTGGAACCGAACCATTGGTGATCCAAAACGAAACAGTATAGGTTAAACCTGGGGTCATCGCTTCCGTTAACTGAATAGACATATATTCCCGATAGTCTGGATAAGGTGTGTTGTAAATAATTGTGGCTGCCATTCCGTTTCCCGTATGCGGCATACAGGTGCCTACAAACGTATTTGGAGGAACGGTGTTATAACCTAAACTCGCGCTACCACAAGCGTGGAGGTAATCGGGAGTTCCATAGGAGGAATTACCGTATACCAAATTCACATTATTCCACCCCGTAGCAAAATTAATTTGTCCTGGATAGTCCGGACATTGTGTGTGATTTTCGAAACCCGGATTTGGTACAATGTTCACCTGGGCAAACATTGAACTGAAAGCAGCAATAAATAAAAACGTAAAAACTTTCTTCATGAGATTATTGTTTTAGTTAACGTAAATATAGTCCTTTTATGAGTTACTACCCAGTGTAAAAGCAGGCTTAATCCAGAGAGCACAATGAAAAACACGCTTTTTCGTCGGACCCGGTATATACGCAAACGAAAAAACCTTAGATTTAGCTTTTTGAAAATTTAGGTCCATTAAAATTTGCTAAAATATTTCGGTTTCGGCTATAAGCAAAGTACCTTTATGATATGAAAAAAATAGTAATTATACTAGCAAGCGTTTTGAGCGTGCAACTTTACAGTTGCCAAACCAACGCTACAAAACAAACCGAAACAAAGGAGACAAAACCTATGGAAACATCATACAAGAAGACCGACGAGGAATGGAAAAAGCAATTAACGCCTGAGCAATACCATGTGTTGCGCGAAAAAGGAACTGAACGCCCTTTTACAGGTAAATACACATTAACTACAGATAAAGGTGTTTACACCTGCGCCGGTTGCGGCACTGAATTATTTACAGATGATCAAAAATTTGATAGTCATTGCGGTTGGCCAAGTTTTGATTCTGAATTAGGTAAAGGTGAAAAGATCCTGAAAATTCAAGACAATACCTTAGGTATGTCGCGCACAGAAATTGTTTGCGCTAAATGTGGCGGGCATCTGGGCCACATCTTTGATGATGGTCCTACCAAAACCGGAATGCGCTACTGCGTGAATAGTTTAAGTTTGGACTTTAAACCTGCAGATAAGAAATAAAGAAAGGCTCCGAAAGGGGCCTTTTTTGTTTGGTTTTTTTGCCACGGAGGCTCAGAGACACAAAGTTTCACAGGGATCTCTCAGCGTATCTCTGCGTCTTAGCACCTTTGTGGCGCTTTTTTTTACTTCTTCCTTACCTGTATTGTATCGTAGTAAGAATACTTCATCTTAATGATACGAATGCTCTTATTCCCAAAATCGCGGATCACTACTGAGTTTACAAGAGAAGAAAGTGTATCATTCACAAAACTTGATTCGGTGAGCAATACATCGTTCTTGTATTTCTTTTCTGTAAGCAGCCAGCCGTTCTTATCGTAATCAAACGTGTGTTTGTAGGATAAGTTCACATTAGCGTTGCTATTGAACAAGGCAGAAGTCATTTGTCCTTGATCATTATATTCAAACGTTTGTGTTTGTTGGATCCAGGACGCTGCCACATAACTTTCGTTGATGCTTACCACATTTCCATTCTTCTTTAAAATAATTTGCTCCTTATATGGACGACGTTCGCTGTTATAGTAAATGATCTTAGTTTGATTGTCACTATAAACGATCACGGAAGTACTATCCTTACTCACCAAAGTTTGACTTCCTAAAACAAAATCATTCTTGGTTTGCGATACGTTTGTTTCTTTATAGCGCGTTTCCTCTACCAAATTTTGCAGAGAATCATAACGGAAATAACGCGTATCATAAAATCCGCTACCTAAATGGCTACGCTTCATTAATACTTTAGCGCTTTGCGACTTGTACATGTAAGTTGTGCTGATGGTGTCATAGATATAGTCGTTCATCATATACGTGTAAGCGCCGCTGATCTTTCTTCTTCCGCGGTATTTTGCAGGAACCGTAACTTCCTTTTCAATTGTTTTAATAATGTCGTTGTAGTAAAAACGCAATATGAATCCCAAACTACTGAACTCGTAATGCTCGATAAGTTGACGATCAACCGGAGCTTCAAAATCTTTTTTGTCGAGAATTTCGAACTGAACTTTCTTGATCTGATTTTTTTGAATGTAAAGCGGAGAAAACGTGTATTCCTTTTTGAAAACCGTTGAATAGTGAGGAATAAGCAATTGTGCTGTTGCATGATGAATCATGAACACTACAATGGCTATGAATTTAATAGTCCTCAATTTGTTTTAGCGCCTCCAATACCGTTCCAACGGGCAAATTGCAGGTATTGTTCTTACACACAAAAATGCGTGTTTTCTGGTCCTGAAATCTATCCTTAAATAACGGAAGCTCAGAGGCTTTGTTACTGCCTACTAAAGTCGTATTTGTTAAGTAATGTTTATGGAACTCCAATAATATAGTATCAACATTGTTACCAACAATTACCAGCTCCTTATATGGTTTTGTTAAATACAGCGCTAAACAGCCCCAGTTGCTGTATCCGGGGGTATAACCACTGATCTCGCCGGCATATAAATGCAGCATTTTTTTAGCCTTTTCCAGATATTCGGGTTTTTGAAGGATGACCCCAAGATGATACAGGTTAAGCGCCATTTGAGAGTTAGAAGCCGGGATCACGTTATCCGATGTTTCGGTTTGCTGGGCTATCAATTCGTTGGCGTGTTTACTGGTGTAAAAAAACAGCTCGGATGATCCGTGCGCGAAATTCTGCAAAACGTACTCTGTTAATTTCTGAGCTTGCGTCAAATATTCCTCGTTTTGATCAATAGTACTTGCGCTCAACAAAGCATCAATGGTAAAAGCATAGTCATCCAAAAAAGCGGAGATCTTTGTGGTACCATTTTTATAAATGCGATGTAATTCCTTTCCGTTCCATTGTTGCTTCAAAATAAAATTGCAGCAATTGAGCGCGACCTCTTTATATTTCTTATTTCCAAAACACAAATACGCGTCGGCAAATCCCTTTGCCATTAATGCATTCCAACTAGTAATAGATTTATCATCTAGTCCGGGTTTTATTCTTTTTGCGGCAACCTCTTTTAATTTTTGTTTGCAGGAATCTATTCTTGAATTCAGGGTTTCCAAATTCATCTGATTTTCGCTCGCTACCGTCGACCAATTTTCTGAACGCATTAAAATATAATTGCCCTCTTCCCAGTAACCATGGTCATCTACATGGTAACATCTTGCAAAGATCTCAAAGTCATCTTTCAAAACAGATCGAAGCTCTTCTTTGCTCCATACATAAAATTTCCCCTCTACGCCTTCGCTATCTGCATCATAAGCCGAATAAAAACATCCTTCGGGCTTCAGCCATTCTTTCATTACAAAATCCAAAGTTTCTGTAACAATGGTTTTATACAACGTGTTTTTTGTCAAACGATATGCTTCACAATACAAACTCACTAATTGTGCGTTATCGTAAAGCATTTTTTCGAAATGAGGTAACTTCCAAATTCCATCAGTGCTGTACCGCGCAAAACCGCCATGTAATTGATCATAAATTCCACCGCAAGCCATTTTGGTGAGCGTGAGGTTCACATGATCGAGAATTTCTTTGTCTTTATACAAATAACCATAACGCAACAAAAAAATATAATTATTTGGTAACGGAAATTTTGGCGCGCGATTTGGTCCGCCGTGTTCATTATCAAAACTTCCTTTCCATTTACTGACGCCCTTTTTCAGCGCTTCTTCCAGTTCAATACTCTCAGGATGTTTTGTGGTAGCGATCAACTCCGCTTGCTTAATTCCTTCGGTGAGATTGGTCGCATATTCTAATGCTCGCTCCCTATCCTCGTTGTAAACTTTAACGATATTCAACAAAACATTTGTCCATTGTTGTTTATTAAAGTAAGTTCCGCCATAAACCGGACGGCCATCCGGCAATGCAATACAATTTAATGGCCAACCGCCGTGCCCGGTCATTAGTTGAACCGCGGTCATGTACAAATTATCTACATCAGGTCGTTCCTCCCGATCCACTTTAATACATACATAATGCTCATTCATCAACTCAGCCACTTTCTCGTCCTCAAAACTTTCGTGTTCCATCACATGGCACCAGTGACAAGCGCTGTAGCCAACGCTAATTATTACCAATTTGTTTTGGTTCTTTGCATCCTCAAAGGCTTTGGTACTCCATGGTACCCAATTTACAGGATTATAGGCATGCTGCAGCAAGTAAGGACTGCTTTCATTAACAAGGGAGTTGGCCTGTTTTTTTGCCATGGTTTCAACTAAACTTTATGAGTGGCAATTTACGGATATTAAGCCCGAAAAAATAGTTATAGTATCAACAGTATTGAACTTTAAATTGCCTAAATTTGATGCGAATATTAGCCACAAAGACGCAATATGAAAAAGCTTTATTGGATCATAGGAATAGGTGTTACCATTTTACTCGTTATCATTTTTATGAAAGTGAGCGAAGGCCAGGAACCTACTGAAGTTACATTGGATAAAGCCGAATTGAGAACCGTGGTTGAAATTGTTGCCGCTACGGGAAAGATACAACCTGAAACAGAATTAAAGATCACTAGTGATGTGAGTGGTGAGATCACAGAAATGTTAGTGAAAGAAGGAGATCAAATTAAAAAAGGAGATCTCATCTGTCGCATCAAACCGGACATTTATGAAAGCGCTTTAGATAGAGTAAATGCCTCTGTAAGTACAACCAAAGCAAATTTAAAATCGGCCGAAGCGCAATTGGAGCAAGCCAAGGCTAGTTTAGCTAACGCGGACGCAACATTCAAGCGTAATAAAAAATTATTCGATCAAGGAGCTATTTCTCAACAGGAGTTTGACGCTACAAAAGCGCAATACGAAGGCGCGCTTGCTAATGTTCTTGCATTGGAAGCAGGTGTTTCTGCAAGTAAATCTAACATTCAAGGTACTGAAGCTTCATTAAAAGAAGCGAATACCAATTTAGAAAAGACCAAGATCCTTTCGCCGGTTGACGGCACCGTTTATAAAATGAACGTGGAGAAAGGTGAACGTGTTCAAGGCGTTTCCGGTTTTCAAGGCACAGAAATTTTGCGCTTAGCGAATTTGAATGAAATGGAAGTAAGTGTTGAAGTGAATGAGAATGATATCATCAAGGTTCACAAAGGCGATACAGCTATTGTAGAAGTTGATGCCTACATGAATAAAAAATTCAAAGGGATAGTGACCGAGGTTGCAAATTCAGCGAACATCAGCACGATGAGCATGGACCAGGTAACAAACTTTGTGGTAAAGATCCGTTTGGTTCGCGAATCATATTCAAATTTAGTAAGTGAAAAGAATCCGGTACCTTTTAGACCGGGAATGAGTGCAAGCGTTGAGATCCAAACTCTGCGCGTAATGAATGTTGTTACAGTTCCTATTCAAGCGGTAACCTCACGCAATAAAGATTCTTTAAAAGTACGAGAAGAAGGTGGTGGCAATATGGAAGTGAAGAACGACAAGGAAAAAATTGACGAAGAAAAGGAAAAGAAGAAAGCTGAAGAAGAATTAAAAGAACTTGTGTTCGTTATCAAAGATGGAAAGGCATACCAAAAAGTTGTGGTATCTGGAATTCAGGACAACGAATACATACAAATTGTTTCCGGTTTGGAAAAAGGCGAACAGGTTATTTCCGGTCCGTATAGCGCGGTATCCCGCAGTTTAAAAGATGGCGCCAATGTGGTTGTCGTCAGTAAAAAAGATCTCTACAATAAAGAGTAAGTGGCTGTAATATTACATATTGAAACAGCTACAAGCAACTGCTCTGTTTCTGTAAGTAATGATGAACAGATCCGGGCTACTGTTGAATTGAATGAAGGTTTCACACACGCCGAACATTTACACCCATTCATTGAACAAACTTTAAGCAAAGTCAATTTAAAACCGGCGGGGCTAAATGCTGTTGCCGTTAGTGCCGGGCCGGGATCATATACTGGTTTACGTATAGGCGTGAGTGCTGCTAAGGGTTTATGTTTTGCGTTGAAAATTCCATTGATCGCGGTAAACACACTTCAAAATTTAAGTGCAGGCGCAGTTAAACTTATCAACGAAAAAGATGTCATACTTTGTCCCATGTTGGATGCAAGGCGTATGGAAGTTTATACCGCGCAATTTGATATGCAATTAAAAGAGATCGGAAAAACAGAGCCATTGATCGTTGATGAGAACTCTATTAAGATCTTTGATAATGGAAACACCATTTATTTCTTTGGAGATGGTATGCCAAAGTGTAAAGAACTCTTGCAAAAAATTAAGGGTGCTAAATTTATTGAGAGCCTTACTCCCTCTTCTACTAACATGTTAAACCTGGCTTTAACAAAATATAAGAGCAAACAATTTGAAGATATTGCTTATTTTGAACCTTCGTATTTGAAAGAATACTTCTTTAAAACTAAATAAGCATTTCGCAATGGCATTGAGGATACTTTTCTTGCTTCTATTCATGATCTCCTCATCTCATGCCCAAACCATAAGCGGAAAAGTTATTGACGAGCGAAACAAACAAGCCATCCCCTTCGCTTTTGTTGGAATAAACAATACAAACATCGGCACAACCACCGACATTGATGGAAATTTCACCCTGAATTTAAAATCAGGTGCTTCTTTACTCGTTGTGCAAATTGTTTCTTATGAAAAAACCGAAGTTGATCTATTGTCCGCGGATCTTTCAAAACCTCTGATCATAAAGATCAAAGCAAGTGATATCACTTTAGGGGAAGTTGTAGTAACACCAAAAGAGAATCCGGCCAATGAGATCATAAGAAGAGTTATAAAGAACAAAATTAAGCTCGATCCACGTAACCTGCCATTTTACTCTTGTGAAACTTATGGCAAAACTTATTTTACAGCCAGTACAAAAAAAGGAGATGAGTTTTACTATAACCAAGATACTTCTCGTTTTAAAAAAGACAAAAAATTTCTCGATAAGCAATATTTCTTCTTAATTGAATCGGCCAGCGAGAAAAAATATATTTACAAGAACATCACACAGGAAAAAATATTGGCCTCGCGTGTTTCCGGGTTTAAATCCGCACCTTTTGCATCGCTCGCATCACAATTACAGTCATTCACTTTTTTCGAGAACAATATTTCTGTGCTGGACATTAAATATGTGAACCCGGTTCAAAAAGGAACATTTAAACGTTATCGATTTGATATTCGCGACACCGTTATTGAAGGAACGGACACAACTATTCTTATAGACTTTCACCCACGAAAGAACACCAACTTCAAAGCGCTGAAAGGAACACTATACATCAACAAGAACGATCACGCTATTGCCAACGTAATTGCAGAGCCTTTTGAATCGCAAACCAAGTCAAACACCGTAAAGATCCAGCAATTGTACAAGCGGGTGAACGACAAACAATGGTTCCCGGTTCAATTAGTAACGGAAATACTATTTAATAATGCACAGGTGAGCGCCGAAACAGATAAAGGTATTGATCGCATTATGAAATGCGTGAGTCGTTTGTATATAAGTAACGTCAATCTCGACTCCACCGTAAAGATCAAAAAGAAAAACATTGAAGTGATCAACGAAAAAGGTTATGAAACTAAAAATGAGGACTATTGGATCGCTAAACGTAACGATAGCCTAACCGAAAAAGAAAAGCGCACTTATCAGATCATTGACAGCGTTGGAAAGGCCGCGAACTTTGACAAGAAATTAAAATTGATAAAGATCCTTAGCACCGGGCAAATACCCATGGGTCCAATTAGCCTGGATATCCGAAAAATTCTGAAAGCTAACGACTATGAGAAATTCCGTTTGGGTGCCGGAATTCTTACCAACGAAAAACTCAGCAAATGGTACGAATTAGGTGGGTATGCCGGTTACGGCTTTGGCGATAAAGCATGGAAATACGGTGGGCATGCACAAATAAATTTTACCGGGCACAAAAGCAATAATATTCGGATTGACCTAGCTCGCGATCTCTTGGAAACGGCGCACACCGAATTCTTAGAAGATGGTGCTTCCTTATTGTCTACACAGAATATTAGAAATTATTTAGTGGGGATGATGGACTATGTGAACTATGGGAAAATTTCTTTGAATACGCCCGTCAATCGATTTATTAAAAGCAGTTTTTATTTTCAAACTGTACAACGCACATCACGCTCGGGCTTTGGAAGCGCTGAGAAATTATATAACGATGATCAACACACCTTTGTTACCAATGAAGCAGGAATTCAATTAAAGATCTGGCCTTTCGAAAAATTCACAGAATCGTTTGTGGGATTAGTTTCCTTAGGAAGCAAATGGCCATGCTTCTATGTAAATTATTCGCAAACCGTTCCTGCAAGCGTGATGGGTTATGCAAACAGTGTAGAATTCAGCAAACTCGATCTACGAATGGATCACCGCATCTTTTTTAAGATCCGTGGTTATTTCAACTATCAGATCCAGGCCGGCAAAGTATTTGGAGATGTGCCTTACAGTTATCAATACAACAATACCGGAAGCAGGATCAATAAATATTACATCAGCGCCGATAATTCATTTGAAACCATGTACTTCAACGAATTTGTGAGTACTGAATACGCTGCGATTTATACAACGTTCAATACCGGGAAGCTTTTCAAACCAAATAAATTCTTAAACCCAGAGTTTGAATTGGTAAATAATATTGGAATTGGAAATGCTTTGAACCGCGAGCGATTGACCAATATTGAATTGAGCGATATTTCAAAATCGTATACAGAAACCGGTATTCGTGTAAAAAATTTGTTACAAAGCGGATTCAGTAGCTATGGCGTGGGTGTTTTTTACCGTTATGGAAACTACGCACTTGATGATCCAAAGAAAAATATAGTTCTTAAATTCGTATTGGGTTTTAACTTCTAAAGCCTATATTTACGATAACAAATAGTGAATTACTGAATTGATGAGTTAGTGAATAATTCTGCCAGCGTTCATAATTCAGAAATTCACCACATCACCAATTAAATATTATGGCAACTAAAAGCAAATACGACCTTGTAAAAACCATGTGCGCTATTCACGCCCCTAGCGGGAATGAAGTGAACATGAAGGAATTCGTTTTAAATTATATTGAAAAGAATAAAAAGAACTGGAAGCACCAACCCAAAGTCATTCACGGCAAAGGATTTCAGGATAATGTGATTTTAATATTTGGAAAACCACGCACTGCTATCTTCGCGCATTTAGACAGCATTGGTTTTACTGTGCGCTACGGGAAACAATTAGTAAAAATTGGCGGTCCGGTTTGCAAAACAGGTTTTGAATTGATTGGTACGGATTCGAAAGGAACACAAACGGTGACGTTGCAAGTAACAGAAAAGAATGGCATGCGCGAACTGAGTTACAAAGGCAAACGTGATTTTGAACGCGGAACAGAATTAGTATTCAAACAACATTGGGTAGAAACTAAAACTCATGTACAATCGTGTTACATGGATAATCGTTTAGGAGTTTACAACGCTTTGAAAGTTGCTGAAACTTTAAAAGATGGCGCGATCGTATTTAGCACCTGGGAGGAACATGGAGGAGGCGCGGTGGCCTACTTGCAAAAATTTCTTTATAAAAAATACGAGATCACACAAGGATTGATCTCTGATATCTCTTGGATAAGTGACGGTGTGTTTTCGGGAAAAGGTCCGGTAATTTCCATGCGTGATAGTTTAGTACCGCGCAGAGCTTTTATTGACAGGATCATTGCTATTGCAAAGAAGAATAAAACAACCTTTCAATTAGAAGTAGAAGGTGCCGGCGGAAGCGACGCAAAAGAACTACAAATGAGTGACAATCCCTGGGATTGGTGTTTTATTGGCGCCGGCGAAGAAGGCGTTCATTCTCCTGTAGAAAAGGTACACAAAGATGATATTGAGAATATGATCAAATTGTACCAGGTGTTAATGAAGGAACTCTAGAAAATAAAAATCCCCCAACGTTCTGTTGAGGGATCTTAATTATAATGTGGTTACAATTACTTCTTGTTAACAGAACCTGCTAACTCAGTACCAGCTTTGAATTTCACCACTCGTTTAGCAGCGATCTTAATTTCTTTTCCTGTTTGCGGATTACGACCAACACGAGCTGAACGTTTCGCAACAGAGAAAGAACCGAATCCTACTAATCCAATTCTGTCACCTTTTTTAAGTGCTTTGTGAATAGCGTCGATGGTTGAATCTAATGCACGGCCTGCATCTGCTTTCGTTAATTTTGCGCTCGCTGCGATTGCATCGATTAATTCTGCTTTGTTCATTTTAAAAATTTTAAGGGTTAAACAATTTAATTATTCTGAAGCAAATATATCGGATATTCCCCTGTTATCAAGGCTTGCAGAGGACAAAAGCCAAAGTTTTGTTGATAAACGCGGGTTTTGTTGATAAAAAGCGCGAAAACAGCCTACCAGCAAGGGTTTCAGACCATCTCGCTTTAGAGAATCACTTCAATAAAGTTTCTTCAGAAAATTTATAACCGTTCAAGAATTCTTTCACACTCATTCTTTTTTTTCCTTGCAACTGCAGTTCGTTCAATTGTAAAATTCCGTCGCCGCAATGCACGCGAATGAATGTTTTATTATCCGTTTCAACTAAACCGGCTTGTGGCTTCCCACTACTCGCTATTCGTGAAGCTTTATAGATCTTCAGTGTTTGAGTTTGGCCATTTGCATCAGTAAATTCTGTGAATGCTGTTGGGTATGGACTTAATCCACGCACTTGATCATAAATTTTTTTTAGAGGTTTACTCCAACTGATCCTGCAAGTATCTTTAAATATTTTTGGGGCGTGCGTTGCATCAGCGTCATTTTGCGCTATAAAATTCAATTTCTCTCCAGAACGCGACCCATCAATTGCTTTAACTGTCTTTAGCATTAATTGGGCTCCCACCATCATCATGTCATCATGAAGCTCGCCGGCGCTCATTTCATCAGCAATAGAAATTTTCTCTCTAAATAAAATACTTCCGGTATCTATCTCATGAGATAGCTTAAAAGTGGTCACGCCAGTTTCAGTATCCCCATTCATCACAGCCCAATTAATTGGAGCCGCGCCGCGGTATTTTGGTAATAGGGAACCATGCAAATTGAACGTTCCCAATGGAGGCATGTTCCAAACCATTTCCGGCAACATTCTAAAAGCAACCACAATTTGCAGATCGGCATTCAGAGATCTCAACTCTGATAAAAAAATTTGATCCTTTAAATTTGTAGGTTGAAGAACTTTTAAATTGTGTTTTAAAGCGTACTCTTTCACCGCACTCATCTGGATCTTCTGTCCCCTACCCGCAGGCTTATCGGGCGCTGTAATAACGCCAACAATATCAAAACCGTTTTGCACAAGAATATCCAAACTCGCTACTGCGAATTCGGGAGTACCCATAAAAACTATTTTTAGTTTGCTACTCATTAAACGTTCAACCAATATACAAATTTAGCAACAATTGCCCTGTTCTTCACCGAAAAATCCACATTATTATAATTATCGCTATACACGATGAACAGATCGCTCATCGGTCTGAAACGCCATTGCAAACGCCCGTTGAAATTTATGTTCTTTGCCTGGGCGTTATATTGCCAGAAGGTAGTAAGAAAAAGTGAGCGTGAGAACGATAGCTCAACGCGAGGACTAATAAGATCCAATTGAACTTTTTTATCGAGGTATGGTAAATAGATCTCATCACGCGTATAAGAAACCGAAAAGATCATATAGGGCTGTACGCGGTAGATAAGATTGGCAGTAGTTGAAAATTTATTTCCCACATAGTAACTTCCATAAACCACTGAGCCTCCAAAATTGAAAGCTTTACGCTGATCGGAATTAAAACTTGTCGCTACAGTATTGTAATAATAGTCACCATCTTTTAAAGTTTTGTTTTTTCCACTAAAACTTACATCAGTTGGGAAAAATAATTTTGTATAATATCCTGCGGTAATAAATGAAATGGTAGCGGAACTTTTGAAAAAAATATCGTAAGAGCCGCGCAATAGCCAATCAGTATTTTTAAATGCTTGATTTCGGTAATGATCCAAATAAAGGGTTGGTCCCATTTTATTGATGCGTCCTACTCCCCCTTTTGGATACACAAGATAATATATATGAGGTTCCAAACGCCAATAGCTAAAGCGGTTCACTTTTCCATATTGATCAGTTTGAAAAATACGTGGTGTAAATCCAACCTCGGCGTTATAGTTCTTGTCCACGTATTCATGATTCCATTCAATGTTCCATGAACGTGAACTGTAGTTTACCCAACTGGCGTGCGCAAACGCGTTTTTGTTGTTTTTGTTACTGAAAGAATGATGAAAAAAGAATTTTCCGTTCCATCGATTGTCTGCGCTGGCAAGATTATAATCCAAACCTGCAACTCTGTTATAATTATTAACTGAATACCCTGTGGTATCAAATTGCTGGCGATTCACAAAAATGGCAGAAATGTTACTTCGCTTGAAAATATTGTAAGATGCAGCAGCCGTAAAGTAATTTTGAGAAAAGACCTTTCGGAAATTGATGGTCTTATCATTAGTTTGCATATCCATAATTCCAATGCGCCAATTCTTGCTTGGTTTTCCGCTCAATCGCACTCCACCAATAATTGGAATAATACCCCCATTATCCAAACCAATTCTACGCGAGAAGAACGGACGAATTTGTCTGAATCCAAAACGATCAAACAGATCACTATTCTCAATGAAGAACTGACGTTGCTCCGGAAAAAATAAACTAAAGCGCGTTAAATTAGTTAACTGTCTGTCTACCTCTACTTGACTAAAATCCGGATTGATGGTCATATCCAGGTTCAAGGAAGATCCCAATACCATTTTAGCGTCGCCACCGGCATTGGCCTCCAATTTTTGTGAACCTTTCACATTGTAATCCTCGCTAAAACGCCCAATTCCATATGGGATCAATGAAATATTTGGGCCATTTTTCTTTGGCGGCGTTTTTTCAAATACAAGATCACCGGCAAAAGCCAGTGTAGAAATATTGAATTGCCGCGGCGTTTTTACCCAGCAACTATTTTCATTTACCGAAAGTTCATTCCTCGAAAAATTGATCCGCCATTTGGTGAGACCACCTTTAAACCGAATGGACTTGAACGGGATCATCATCTCCAATGTCCATTTATCACTATAACGCTTTGTTTCTCCATACCATTTATTGTCCCAGATAGTTGTAACACCTTGACCTCCTCCATTTGACACCAAACCTTCGCGTTGAACACCGTAAGGATTTAATCCAAATGAAAACCCATTTTGCTGATCGCTAAATGGATCTATGGTGGCAACAAACGCGTCGCTCACGGGATAAGAAAAATCGCGGCGTAAAGATTGAATGATGTATTTATGAGGAATGCTATCGTAACAAATGGCGGCGATGTACAAATGCTGATCATCGTAGCTTACCATCACTTCTGTTTTTACTTTAGCTAAAGATGTATCATTTGGGAAATTCTGCCAGAACGATCCGCTTTTTTCAGCTGCTTTCCAAACCTCTTCGTTAAGCTCTCCGTCAATTTTTACTTTCTCTGTAACAAAATTTGCTTTGACAGAACGAGCGGCTTGTTGGGAAAAACCCCCTAGTGTGATAAACGTAAATGCAACTATGACGAACGCTCTGGAGATCTTCATAATGTTTCTCAACTAAGCTGCAATTAAGGCTATCAGTCCAATGAGACACAATGTGAGGCAAACAATAGACAAAGCTCTCACAACCTGTGCCAACTGCAAACCTCTCCACTTTTTTGGCTGAAGCGTTATATCTCTGATAGCTTTGTTGGACATGATCAACGCGGCAATATAACCCAGCGTTAAAGTAGGCGCACCGATCAGCCATGCTACTAAAGCCCAACCCGCTAAAGGATGAACTTTTTGTTCGGCGTAAAATGCATCTTTATCTTTTGGTCTTGAATTTGTTTGAGTGGTATTAACTGGTTCTGTTGAGGCTTCAATTTTCTCAAGGGTACCATTTGAATACCGAATACTCGAAACAGTTGCCTTATTTACAACAAACATTGGCCCCTCCAAATTATCGCAACGCTTGTATTTGATCTTATCCTCGGTTATCTCTACAACACGGGCCATAACCTGATCGCCAGATCTAAGTGTAATAAGATCACCGCAGGTATCTCCCGGCAAAATAATTTTCTTTACAGAAGTTAGTGAAACATCAATGTCGTTACTTGAGCTTACGATGATCACTTCAATTGGATCGTCTGCTTTCACCGAAGCCACTTTAACCGGTACTGAGATATTTCCAGAACCTTTTTTTTTCTTAAAAGCCCAATCTACATAATAACCATCTCTAAACGTGCGTTTCTTAACCGAACAGGAAACCAGTAGTAAAGTCGCCAATATGGTTACTATGCATCTCATTTAATTCTTAGACTTGCTCATGCGCGCCTTCAGAATATTGACAACAATTGGAAGAACAGAAATGAAAATAATACCTAAACAAACAAGATCAATGTGTTTACGAATGAATTCAACCTCTCCAAGCAAATAACCGGCTGTAGTTAAACTTCCTATCCACAAAGCACCACCCACAACATCAAATGTGAGGTATTTTTTGTAACTCATTTTCCCCACACCGGCAGCAAAAGGCGCAAAGGTTCTCACAAAAGGCACGAAGCGCGCCATGATGATAGCTTTAGTTCCGTGTTTTTCAAAGAACTCATGCGTTTTATCCAGATAATCTTTTTTTACAAGAGGCTTTCCTCTGAAATTAAAATTAAATACGCGAATACCGATCTTTCTTCCCACCCAATAATTAATATTATCTCCTAATACGGCTGCAATGAATAACAACAGCATTAAGTAAGCCATGTTCAAATACCCCGAGCGTGCAAAAAGTCCGGCCGTGAACAAAAGTGAATCTCCCGGAAGGAAAGGCATTGCCACCAAACCGGTTTCAACAAAGATCACTGCGAACAAGATAACGTACACAGAGGTATTATAATTGGCAAACAGCCAATCAAAATCCAAATGGATGATGTGTTTAAATAATTCTACCATAATTACAACCCGATTTCTTCAATATAAGCCAGAATTCCACCTTTCAAATTATAAAGATTGGTGTATCCTAATTGTGATTCTAAAGCCTGAATAGCGGTGGCGCTGCGTTTGCCGCTACGGCAATGGATCACCACTTGTTTATCCTTTACAACTTCTCCGGCGCGATCAAGAATATCTCCCAGAGGAATCAATAATCCATTTAAGTTCGCTTCATCAAACTCATGCTCTTCACGAACATCCACCAATTGGAAATTGGCTTTAGTGTCCATTAATTTTTTTAGTTCTTGTACAGTGATCTCTTTCATAATCAAATTTCTTGTTTCATAGTTTCGGGTAAGAATGTAAAAAAGGTATCTCCTCTTAATCCTAAGCGTAATGTTTCCAATGGGATCACATCGTCCGGACCAATATTTCCTAAATTCACATTGGCACCAAATAATTTGATAAAATACACTTGCTGACTCTTTTGTGGTGTTTCCCAAATGATATTCTCGATCTTCACCTTATTTACAATACGATTGATCAACAAGGTGTGCGCGCTTCCGTTCTTATGGAAGATACCAACGGTACCGCTCTCACGAGCCTCGGCAATTACTTTCATGGCACCCGCCTCCAATTCGCTTTGCATCATGCTTATCCAACGTGCAGGGTGAATGATCACGCCTTCTTCCTTACTTCCCACTTCACTAACCACGGTAAATTCGCGCGATAATTTGTGAATGATATCACATTTCTTTTCATGATCGAGGATGATACTACCATCGCTCACTTCCGCGCAATTCAATCCAAGATCACTAATGCATTTCATGTACTCGTCAAACTTATCCCTTACAATGAAGGCCTCCAACAGAGTTCCGCCTAAATACACTTTCATTCCGGCGCCGATGTACAATTTTATTTTTTCTTTTAAATTCTTTGAAACTACTGAAGTACCAAATCCTAATTTGACAAAGTCAACATAGTCCGAACCAACGGCCAAAAGATCTTCGGCTTGTCGCATCGACAATCCTTTGTCCATTACCATGGTCATACCGTTTGTTCTTGGACGTTCCGTACGCTGTGGAATATGATTGAGGTTAAAGTTGTATTTAGTGGGCATACCCTATTTTTTGTATTGATTAATAAGTTGTAATAATTCGTTATTGTTCTCTAATGACGGCGCGTATTCAAAAATAGTTCCGTGTTCGTTGTAATTCAAACGCAAAGCATTTTCGAAAACCGACATCGCGTCTTGTTTATTTCCCTGCTCTAAAAGCAGAATCCCCAAACGGTAATACAATTCAGAAACATCAGGGAAATTCTTAATTCCTTCCTGAACCACTTCAAGAGCTTCCGAAAAATAACCTGCCTCATGCATAAGTTTACTATAATCCAGCCACACGTCGTAATCAGGATACTCCAATTCGATCACTCGCTGGTAAGCAAGCGCGGCTTCTTCCTGGAAACCTAATTTCTGTTGCACTTCGGCAAATACATACCAGTATTCAGCTTCATTTGGATTGATCTCAATAGCTTTTTTGATATAGTGAATACCCTCCGTTAAACGATTCAAAGAATCCAAACAAATTCCAATAGCCAACCAGCCATCAGCATGCGCCGGATCCAATTTCACACATTTATTGAAATTCACCAGGGCATTTTCGTAGTCTTCAAAATTCTCGTAACATTCACCAATGTAATAGTACGTCAAAGGATCCCCTTCTTCGTACTTCAACGTTTCTTTATAAACCGCTATCGCTTCCGCATAACGTTTTAATTGCGCCAGCGAATTTGCTTTATTAAAATAGGCCGAACTGAACTGCTCGTTGATAGCGATCGAATAATCATAAGCATCAATTGCTTTCTCATACATGCCCATTCTGCCGTATGACAATCCCAAATTGAACCAAGCGTAATAGCTGTAAGGATTGTTCTCGATATAAGCCGTAAAGAATGTGATCGCTTCCTCTCCCTTTTGAGTTAGATCAAAACAAAGCGAGATCTCATTCAATGCGGTTTCATTCTTTGGATTTATTTTAATCGCCTTTTTGAAATAGAATAAGGCATCATCCGGTTTATCTTCATTAAGGAACTCAATTCCTAAAGCCACATACACTTCATCTTTGAACTCTGCTAAAGGAATTGCTTTTTTGAAATTCTCTATGGCTTGTTCACCCAATCCCATTTGGCTATAGATGTAGCCGCGGGTCATGTACAGATCAAAATTATTATTCTCGATCTGCTCTATTTCATTAAGCATGTTCAATGCTTCGTGCGTAAAATGTTGAGTTGATAAATACTGCGCTTTCTTGATCTTGATAATTGTAGAGAATGGATAATGCGCAACGCCATAGTCTATGGCTTTCTTGGCCATATCGTAGTTCAACCATTGCATATAGTACTCTATGATCTCTTCTAATTCCTCAGCGTCAAAAAAAGCAGTGTCTCCATTCGTTATCATCCCCTCAAACCGCTTCAAGATCTCCTCAAATTCCTTATCATTCATTCCATCATCTTCAAATTCACTCATGTCCTGTATTCAAAAAAGGTATTTTTAAAAACTAAAGATATTGCTTTTTTAGGCAAAAAACACGGGAAAATACATTTATATGTATTTGACTCATAAGTGGTTAAAATTGTGGAAAACTTGGCGGCGATATACTTATTTGGTATATTATTTAGTCGAAACAAGCGCAACGAAGTCTTAACTTTACCGCAAAATGGGCATTGCCAAAACCATATCAAGAAAGATCGTGTTCCCTACCCTGGTAGCAATTGGATTTGATAGACTTTTGTTGAGTAAGAACAAAACCAAACAAACCATCATTAATTTTCACGGTGTTTCAAAAGTTCAGGGAAAACGTTTCAATAACCGTCATCTCGATGCAAATGAGTTTGAGAAGTTGATCATTTCACTGAAGAAAACTTACGATATCATCCCTTTAAAGCAACTATTTGATAATTACCGAAACAAAACTGTTCCAAAAAGAAAAACCATTGCTCTAACTTTTGATGACGGATACATCAACAATTTCACGGTAGCTTTGCCGATGCTCAAGAAACATAATATTCCCGCTACTTATTATTTGATCAGCGAAGGTTTAGAGAACAAAGATTTTTATGTTTGGCCCGATGTGATCGACCTGATACAAAGACATACAAAAGAAGACATCACCATCTCCGCCGGAACCTTTAAATATCCGGGATTTTTCAGGAGTGAGGGTGGAATGTCACTTACTGACCTAATGAAAACAAGCGGAATCAAAAGAGAAATATATCTTAACGAGATCAAGAAAAAATATCCCGTTTATATTTCAGAAGCTGCAAAGGAACCGGAACTGATCAAACTAGTGCATAAAATAGATTTAGAAAAATACAAAGATGAACCGTTGATCGAATACGGTTCGCACACAAATTTACATTACAATCTGGAATATCTGAAAGGTGAAGATAATTTCAAAGAACTCTCTCTTTCAAAAAAAATAATAGAAGACATTGTCAAAAAACCGGTTGCTTCATTGGCTTTTCCCGATGGAAGTTATAACCCGGAAACCATTTCAAATTCAAAAAAAGTGGGATATGAAAATGTGGTGGCTGTTGGTTATAAATTCAATGAAAGCAATAAAGATCCCTATATATTGTCGCGCTTTACCGTGAGCAATTCTACTACGGCCGCATCAAATTTGATCCGCTTAGCTTTGGATTTTGATAAATTCGGGTTCTAATTCTTCTTCATCAAACTATTGATCATTTCCTGTTTCTCCTGCGGAACCAAAAAGAAATCGTTCTTTCCGCTTTGCACGCGAAGAGACTCAACTTTTACCAGACCTTTGTCTCGTACTTCGTAATATGTATAGTTGAATTTACTTAATATCTCTTCCAATTCCCTTTCGATAAATCCTTTTATCACTTCGCACATGATCACCGGTCTATGAAATTGCAAAACGCTTTTCCC
The DNA here is from genome assembly GCA_044229315.1 of Bacteroidia bacterium. Classification (GTDB taxonomy): domain Bacteria; phylum Bacteroidota; class Bacteroidia; order B-17B0; family Aurantibacillaceae; genus Aurantibacillus. The sequence continues at coordinate 345,485 of JBGATG010000001.1, read as the reverse complement.
ACCTTCAAAAACCAAATTCTCTGTTCCCTCGGTATCAATTTTGATCAGATCTATCTTTTCGTGATCCTCGAGATTCGCTGAAACAAAATCATCCAAAGTTTGCGTGATCACATCCACTTCTATCTTCGCGATATTACCGGTAGCCTCAGTATTTAAACTATTATCGCCATACAAATGGTCTTTCTCGTTGGGAAAACGCGGATTTAAATTGCTGTAAAATTTAGCGGTTCCATTAAAATTTGTAAGTGCTACCTGATGAATTTGAATATCATTCAGACCATTTAATTCGGCATTGATCTTAAAATATTTATTAGCCGAAGGCAAAGGCTCGAATCCGTGAACCCTGATCTTTGGATTGAACAGTTTCGCAACAATAGAGTAGTATCCAATGTTAGCACCAATATCAAAACACAAGTTGGAACGTTTTGCCAATTCAACAAACACGTTGTAGGGAGCATATTCAAATCCTTCAATACCCTTCCAAAATAGAACCCGTAACAAATTGCTGGTAGGATTCGCGTGAAAGATAAGTTTTTTTCCTTCGGTAAGTTTTATCGTTTCGGTTCCATTGATCGCGAAATAAGCTCGCTCGGGCATGAATTTCCTGAACGGGTGAAGAATTCTTCTCAAGATCAGGTTTATGGGATTTGTATGAATTAAAGGCATTCGACTGCAAAAGTATTAAAAGGTATCAAAATCACCAGCCTGGTAGGCAAAATTTTCGGGCTTATAGTTCCCTGAAAGATCCAAACAACCTACCGCGATGGAAGAGTTTAAGTTCGTTCTCTTCTTTAAACGCTGATCGTAGGTTGAATTTTCCATAACAGAGAACATCAGACCTGAACATAGTTTTCTCTTGGTAAAAGCAATCAATCCGTCTACAACCTCATTAAATTTCGTTTCATCACAATAATCTATATCTCCTACCCAAACGCGTCCGTCCACTTTTAACCAACACTTTACTCCGGCAATTTCCACAATGAACGAAGGCGCATAGGTTTTGTATTTAAAAAAAGCTGGGTCGTGCTTAACATTTCCAAAATTTGACTGTTGTACCGCCAAGGAATTTGCAAAGTACGAAGATGTATCTGTCTTGGGCAATATCAAATTATGGATCCCTCGCAAAAAAGGCAATTTTTTTACGATTTTATCCATTGGAAATACGCTTCCCTTGAATTTATAATGATTTACATTAGAATAATGCTGCCAGTTCAACTTCTTTACAAAACCTGGGTAAGAGTTCTCATTTGGAAAGCCAAAAACAAAATGGATCCCAAGATCCTTGGCCAAGCTGTATGTTTGCATAGCCAATTTTATGAATAAACCTTTACCGCGATGATCGGGATGCGTCATCGTATCTCCCGATTGCGCGGCCAATAGTTCTTTTCCGTGAAGATCCATTCGTATTGGAAAAACACCGTAATATGCCGCTGGAGTTTTTGACGCTTGGTGATACGCGATAAAACCAACATCTTCCTTTCCAAAAAAAGAAGTGTTGTATTTCTTTTCCAGAAAAGAAAGGTCGGTGATCTCATTGAACGCAGCTTTGTACAGGAAAATCAGATCCTTCAAATTATCTTTATTCAACCTTACAAAAGAATACTCAGACATGCACTTACTTACATCCTAATTTATCCATTTCTCCTTTGGATTTGGAATAACCCAACTGATTGGCTTTCTTAAGATCGTTACAAGCACCAGTCATATCTTTCTTATAGCTTTTTGAAAGACCTCGGAAGTGATAAGATTGAGAATCGTCAGGATTTCCTGCAATTGCCTTATTGAAATCAGCGATCGCGTTATCGTCTTTTGCTAATGCAAAATAGGTTGTACCGCGCCATGTATATGCGTTGTTGTAAGTTGTTTTCAAACCAATAGTCATATCAAAATCAGCCAATGCCCCGTTGTAATCTTTCATTTGATATTTGCTTAAACCGCGTTGATAGTGAAATAAATACTCGTTACTGTTCTTAGCGATTGCATTTGTAAGATCTTCAATAGCGCCTTGATCATCAACGGCCGCATATTTTACTAAAGCACGGTAGTAATAACTCCAGGCGTAGTTAGGATCGTTACCAATAGCAAGCGTAAGATCTTTCTTAGCTTCATCGTCTTTAGCTAAGTAATAATTGCAAGCGCCGCGATAGCAATAAGATTTGCCGTGATCAGATTTAATACTGATAGCGATATTAAAATCAGTGATAGCTTTATTGTAGTCTTTCTTCCAGAAATAACACAATCCACGGTTGTAGTAAACATCAAATACGCCCGGCTTCAATTCAATGGACTTATTGTAATCCAGGATCGCTTCGTCATCTTTTGCTAAAGAATACTTTGCCATTCCGCGGTTGTAGTATGCATCGGCATTTTTTGGATCTTTTTCGATGCAACGATCATAGTCCATGATCGCTCCGCTATAATCCTTATTTTCGTATTTCTTGAAACCAGCATCAAAAAATTCTGACGAAGTGGTTTGCGCATTGGTAAAGCCCGTTAATACGAACATAAATACCAGAACCATTGTGATCTTTTTCATTTGATTTGTTTTTATATTAATGTTTTTGCTTTTTCTATTGCAGCAGATAAACCTTCCGGTTTACTTCCACCCGCTTGCGCGTAAAATGCTTGTCCACCGCCGCCGCCATTTATTTCTTTGGCCAATTCACGTACAATATTTCCGGCATTCAAATTCTTTTCTTTCACCAAATTATCACTTACGATCACCGATAAACTTGGTTTACCGTTGATCTCAGCGCCCAACACCACAAAACAATTCTCCACTTCGTTCTTCATTTCAAAAAGAATGTTCTTGATCTCTTCGGCATGACCGAACACGATTTGTTTCGCCAAAAAGTTTACGCCGTCCTTGTTTTGCAACTGAGATTTCAATTCTCTTTTTATCTCCTGTGCTTTCTCCTTCACAAAACCGTGCAGTTGTTTCTGAAGTTCCGCATTCTCTTCGATCAAACCATTCACACTCTTCACAATATCTTTGCTTCCTTTCAAGGTGTTTTTGATCTCACCTATCAAATGTAATTGCTCTTTAATAAATTGCTCCGATTTAATCGCGGTTGTTGCTTCAATACGTCGTATGCCCGCTGCTACAGCGCCTTCAGAACTTATTTTAAAGTACCCTATCTGACCGGTTCGTCTCACATGTGTTCCACCGCATAATTCTATTGAGAAATTCTTATCAATGGTAACAACGCGAACAATATCGCCATACTTTTCTCCAAATAAGGCCATTGCTCCGGTTTTTTTAGCTTCGTCAATTGGCATTAATTTGATCTCACACTTCGTATTTCTTCTGATCTTTTGATTCACGATGCGCTCTATCTCTTCAACTTCCTCATCGGTTACTTTACTGAAGTGAGAAAAGTCGAAACGCAAATGCTCGCTATTTACCAAACTTCCTTTTTGTTCTACGTGCGTACCCAACACTTTTCTCAAGGCGGCATGCATCAAATGCGTCGCACTGTGATTGTTGGTGGTAAGAAGTCTTTTTTCTTTATCGATCCTTGCCGTAAAAGCCGAATCTAATTTCATTGGCAAACGGTCACTGAAATGAATGATCACTCCATTTTCTTTTTTAGTGTCGAAGATCGGGATCATCTCGTTTATACTTTCTAAAACGCCTGTATCACCAACTTGTCCTCCACTCTCTGAATAGAATGGCGTTTTATTTAATACGATATTGTATAATTCTTTGTTCTTCGCTTTTACTTTTCTGAAACGAACAATGTGAGCTTCACACTCATTCTCGTCGTATCCAACAAAATCAGTTTCTGTGTCGCCTTTGTTCGCTTTTCCATATTCTGTATAGATCCAATCGTCTGTATCAATTGACGTGGCAGCACGCGATCGGTCTTTTTGTTCCTGTAAATATTTATTGAATCCTTCTTCATCAATACTCAGGTCATAAGCGCGAGCGATCAAAGACGTAAGATCTACAGGGAAACCAAAGGTATCATACAACTCAAACACCACTTTTCCATCGATCACTTTCTGTTTCGCAGCGTTAGCGTCAATACAAACGGTATCAATTCGTTTCAATCCGTACTCCAATGTCTTATAGAAAGATATTTCTTCTTCTTTCAATACTTTTTCGATCAGTTGCTTTTGTGAATTCAATTCAGGGAACGCTGCGCCCATTTGATGCGCCAAAGTATGCACCAAGCGATGCATGAATGGCTCCTTCATATTAAGAGACTGATAACCGTAACGAATAGCGCGACGCAAAATTCTTCGGATCACATAGCCTGCTCCTGTATTTCCAGGCAGTTGTCCATCGGCAATACTAAATGAAATAGTTCTGATATGATCGGCAATAACACGGATGGCAATATTGATGATCAATTGCTTTTTGTGATGGGCTTCATCTTCCGGTTTGTATCTGTGTCCCGATAATTCTTCGATCTTATTGATCAAAGGCATGAACACATCGGTATCGTAATTACTTTGTTTCTTTTGCAACACACGAACCAAACGTTCAAAACCCATCCCGGTATCCACATGTTGCTTTGGTAATTTCACAAGCGATCCATCCGCTTTGCGTTCAAATTCCATGAATACGTTATTCCAGATCTCTATCACTTGCGGATCATCATTGTTCACTAAACTTGCTCCGCTAACTTTTGCACGCTCCTCATCGCTTCTTCCGTCGTAATGAATTTCGCTGCATGGCCCACACGGACCCATATCACCCATCTCCCAGAAATTATCCTTCTTATTTCCGTTCAAAATGCGGTCTTCACTCACAAATTGTTTCCAGGTATCGTATGCTTCCTGGTCAAATGCCAAACCTTCTTCCTTGCTACCTTCAAAAACGGTAACGTATAAACGCGATTTATCAATTTTGTAAACCTCAGTCAGTAATTCCCATGCCCATGAGATCGCTTCCTTTTTGAAATAATCTCCAAAGCTCCAGTTACCAAGCATCTCAAACATGGTGTGATGGTACGTGTCCACACCAACTTCCTCCAGATCGTTATGTTTTCCACTTACGCGTAAACACTTTTGAGTATCCGCTACGCGAGGATATTTGATGGGTGAATTTCCAAGGAAAATATCCTTGAAAGGGGCCATGCCACTATTATTGAACATGAGTGTTGGATCGCCTTTTACAACCATAGGCGCACTTGGGACTATATGATGACCTTTGCTCTTGAAAAAACTTAAAAATGTCTCTCTTACCTTATTCGCTTCCATAAAAAATACCCCGTAAATATAGGAAAAATGAGGGGTTTTAAGGTCTTTTTTATTCACAATTTAGCTTATAGTTTGCACTTGCTCCAACAAGGGAATTTTAGTAAATTCAAGGCGCAAATGAGCAAGGTAAAGTACAGGTTCAATACCAAAAGTTTAACGTACGAGAAAGTGAGTGTCACTTTTAAGGAACGTTTTTGGAAAATACTGTCGTATTTGGCCACCGGATTGGTATTTGCAACCATTACCATTTTTGTTTCGAGGAAAATTTTACCTTCTCCGGCCGAGAAAAAACAAAATCGCGAGATCGAAGCTTTAACGCTTCAATACAATATCGTTAATGAAAAATTAAAAGAGATGGAATTGGTGCTGAAGGATCTTGAAGAACGCGATGATAATATTTACCGCTCTATTTTTGAAGCAGAACCTCTTCCAAAATCCATGCGCAATGCCGGTTATGGGGGAAGCGATCGTTATTCGCAATTTGACAATTACGATAATGCAGATCTAATGAAAACAACCGCCGAACGTTTGGATATGATCGGAAAAAAACTGTATGTGCAATCGCGTTCGTTTGATGAAGTAGTGAAATTGGCGAAGAGTAAAGAGAAATTGATCAATTCAATTCCCGCCATTATGCCGATCAACAAAAAAGATCTAACCCATGCGGTAACCAGTGGATTTGGTTGGAGAACACATCCAATTTACAAAACGCAGGAGTTTCATCCGGGAATGGATTTTACCGCAATTCAAGGAACGCCAATTTACGCAACGGGCGATGGAGTTGTGGAGCGCGCGGATAACATGGCGCAAGGTTATGGAAATCACGTGGTGATAGATCACGGATTTGGATACCAAACTTTATACGGACACATGAGCAGAATGAAAGTGGTTGCGGGGCAAAAAGTAAAACGCGGACAATTGATCGGTTACGTGGGAAGCACCGGCTTGAGTACAGCGCCGCACGTGCATTACGAGGTTATTAAGAACGGAAATAAAACAAATCCTATCAGCTATTACTACAGCGATCTTTCGCCAATGCAATACCAACAATTGGTTGAGAACAGTAAGAACGTAACTCAATCATTTGACTAATCAACATTCAGGAATGAATCATCACAAGATCGGTTTTTACACTGCCATTTCCATTGTTATTGCCAACATGATAGGCTCCGGTGTGTTCACAAGCCTGGGGTTTCAAGTGATGGGAATTCAAAGTGGAGGCGCATTGTTAGCACTGTGGATCGTTGGAGGAATTTTGGCGCTTTGCGGCGCTTTAACTTACGGAGAAATTGGCGCGGCATATCCCGAGAACGGTGGAGAATTTCATTACCTAAGTAAATTATACCATCCCGCCGTTGGATTTTTGAGCGGTTGGGTAAGTGTTACGGTAGGTTTTGCAGCCCCAATTGCTGCAGCCTCTATGGCTTTAGGAAACTATGTGCATTCTATTTATTCGGGAGTTAATGTTATGTTGCTTGGCATTATTGTGATCATAGCAATTACAGCTTTGCATTCCTTTAATTTAAAAACCGGGGGCGCATTTCAACGAGTATTTACAATTGTAAAAGTTTGCGTGATCGTTTTGTTTGTTATTTTCGGGATAACACACACACCGGACTTTTCTATCTCCTTTAAACTTGATAATACCGCCATTACGCAGATCTTCTCCGCAAGCTTTGCAACGTCGCTGATCTATGTTACCTACGCTTATAGCGGATGGAATGCTGCTGCGTATTTGTCCGGTGAAATAAAAGACGTGAATCGTACGTTGCCGCGCGCGCTTTTTCTCGGGACCCTTATTGTTTTGGTAGTTTATACCCTTTTGAACTTTGTTTTTCTCTATTCTACACCTATTGATCAACTCAAAGGACAGTTAGAAGTTGGATACATCAGCGCCAACCAGATCTTTGGTAGGGAATTAGGAAAATACATGGGAATGGCCATCGCCGTTCTGTTGATCTCAACCATTAGCGCTATGGTTTTAGCCGGTCCAAGGGTGATGCAAAGTATGGGAACTTCCTTTCCTTCACTGGGCGGATTGGCAAAAACCAACAAGAACGGTGTTCCTTATGTGGCCATCGCGGTTCAGTCTTTGATCGCTTTGGTGCTTGTTCTCTTCTCCAGCTTTGAGAGTTTGATAAATTATATTGGATTTACTTTAAATCTTTTTACGTTTCTAACCGTTTTTGGTATTTTTATACTCCGGTTTAAAAAGCGTGATGTGCAACGTCCTTTTAAAACTCCCCTGTTCCCCTTACCTCCTATTTTGTTCTTACTTATTCTAGGTTGGATATTGGTGAACGTGTTACTTGAAAAACCTCTGGAATCCCTTTTAGGATTACTAACGGTATTGGGAGGATTAGGATTTTATTACCTCACTGTGTATTTGGACAAAAGAAAAAATGAAACTATATAAGTACTACATCGGCATTGCTGCACTATTGGTTGCATGCAACGGAAATGCTCCGGAAGAAAAACATGACGGAAAAAAAGATTCTCTGGAATTGCTCATGCCTCCGGATTCTGATAAATTCAAAAACGTTGCCGTTGTTGACGGTCCGCTGCCTAGAATAAACGACACGCTGAATGATCTTGCGAACTTCATTGCAGGAAATTCAAACTCCGAAAAATATTTCAAAGACTTCAGAAATAAAGCGTCTTACACAGACTTCTCTTCCAAATTTACCAAACGCTGGAAAGATTTTGATTCTACCAAGTTAGCGCCTATCAAAAGTTTTGTTAGTACCGAACTTGTTACCGAAAGTAAGATCAAGAATTTATTTTACCCTTTCTCTGGTCCGGATATTCTTTACGCGAACACCATTTTTCCTGAAGCAGATGTGGTTACCATGATCGGCTTGGAACCGGTGGGAACTTTACCAATAGTGGATGACAAGAAAATTGTAGCAGATTCCATTCAAAAATATGTCGGAAAAATAAATTCCTCTTTGAACGCGATCTTACGTTTTAGTTTCTTCAGAACAGTGAGTATGAAAGAGGATCTTAGAAATGACGAAGTAGATGGGACTATTCATTTGCTTTTACTTTTCTTGAATAAAACAGGTCACCAAATTGCGAATGTTCGTCCGTTTTACATTGACACCATGGGTGCGAAGCAATACATGACCTCGACGGTTGAAATGGGAAAATCGAGCCACAAGAACAAAAGTGTTGAGATCACCGCCATTGGACCAAATAATAAAGTAAAAACAGTGACTTACACATCAACTGACCTTAGCGATCCGGCTTTGAAAAAGAACAAAGGCTTACAAACCTACATCAATAGCCTGCATTTTGAGACCACGTATTTAAAAGGAGCTTCGTATTTAATGCATATGTCGGCTTTCTCAAAAATAAGACAATTGATATTGGACAATACTCAAACCATTGTACAGGACGACAGCGGAATCGCCATTCACTACATTACCAACGATAGTCATAAGTGGAAGTTCACTTTCTATGGCGCTTACACTAAACCAATAAATATGTTCAAAGAGAATTACCAGGCAGATCTTGATTCCTTGTATAAAAAAGAAGGTGCGAAAAAATTAGGATTTGGTCTTGGCTATAATTACCGCGATAAGAACAGCAGCTTTATGCTCATCAAAAAAACTTAATGTGAGAATAAAGCTCAGCGTTTTTATATTTTTTTTATTCTACACCTGCTTTTCTCAAAGCAATTCGGCGCTTTTAGAATCCATTATCAACGCAGATCCTGTTTTAAAGAACATTATCGATAAAAAAGACATCTATCGTCCGCAGATCATTTACACCCAGATCGATCGAAACAAGAACAACGATCCCATCTTTAAAGATCATACGTATCTTTTAGACAGCACAAAATACTTCTATTGTGCCAGCCTGGTAAAACTACCCTGCTCCATATTAGCTCTTGAAAAATTAAATGAACTCAATATTCATGGATTGAACCGTCAAACTTACATGTTCACTGATAAAACCATGCCGTGTCAAACAAGCGCAGACAAGGATACGAGCTCACAAAGCGGATATCCTAGTTTGGAGCACTACATTAAGAAAATGTTATTGGTGAGTGATAATTCTGGATACAGTCGGACGTTTGAATTTCTGAATCCAAAATACATACATAAGAAATTAGCAGCCTACGGTTATCCTGGAATCCGTATTGTACACCGTTTCGATCCAATTTGCAAACCGGAAGTAAATCATATAATGAATCAAATTCGTTTCATGGATCGCAATTTAGAGTTAGTTTACAAACAGGAAGCCGATCCGAAATTTGTAACGATTACTCCCCCCAACGGCGATTACACGTTTGGAGTAGATGTGCGCAATAAGAAAGGCAAATTGGTTTCTGAGAAAAAAGATTTTACCTATTCCAATTTCATTCCGTTAAGCAATATTCACAGCATCTTAAAACGCTTATTGTTCCACAATCATCTATCCGAAAAAAATCAATTCAATATTACCAAAGGCGATTGGGCATTTTTAGTGAAACACATAGGCATGTATCCACGCGAAGCAGGATATCCGCGCTACGACCCAGCCAAATTTGATGATTCTTTCAAGAAATACTTCATGTACGGGAACAAAGTAAAAGTGATAAATTCGGATTCTATGCGTGTATTCAATATGATAGGATATTCTTATGGATTTTTAATTGATTGCGCTTACATTGTGAATTTTAAAACCAAAACAGAGTTCATGCTTACGGCAACAGTTTACACCAACGCGCGCAATAGTTTTGGGAGCGGATCCTACGAATACGAAAGTATCGGTATACCATTTTTGAAAGAGTTAAGTACAGAGATCTACAAAATGGAATCCAAACGCCGCAAAGCTTATGAACCAAACCTTAGTGAATTTGATTTTTATAAAACGGCCGCTGATTCGGGTAAGATCACTAAAGTAAAAGTAAATGGACATATTACCGTGAACGGAAATCCTTCATTAGGAAATATTATCGTAAAATCGATCAACAAACACTTCTTGTATTATCCCGAAATAGCTTCGGACAATAACGGAAAATTCACGCTTAACCTACTCGGCGGCGAAGAATATGAATTGGAATTTGTGGTAAAAGATTCTCCTCCGCAGATCATTGATATTGACACCAAAAAGAACAAAGACAATGATTCTATCAATGTATACGTTGATTTTATGTCGGCACGCTTAGAGAAAATGGTGAAAACAAAACAAGACAGTTTGTTCCTGGCTATGTTGAAGGTCTACAATAAAGTTTCTCTCAAACAATTCTCAGATAAATACGGAACAAAAAAAGTGGAAGGCTTAACTTTTAAAGTGCAAATTGGTGCCTATAAATTCATCGAGAACTTCAATTACAATTCCGTTGCGGGTATGCCGATCATTATTCGTGAAACGTTTGATGATTATATTACACGTTTTACCATGGGAAATTACGAAACGTACAACCAAGCTTACGAGTTGCTCGGACGTTTGAAAGAAACCAAAGCTAAAGACGCGTTCATTATTGCCATTCACAAAGGAAAGAGGATGTACTTGAATGAACTGCTAACGAGCGGATTGTTTGATTAGGAGTTACAAAGTTTAAAGTTGGAAAGTTCGAAGGTTTAACCGCCGCAACTTTAAACTTTCTAACTTTAAACTCTATTTATTCTTCTTCAACGCTTCTTCAATAAAAGCGTAGGTACTCAAAATTTCCGGTTTGCCATTGATCACTGCCACATCGTGTTCATAATGCGCGCTTGGTTTTCCATCGGCAGTTACAATAGACCAACCATCATTCAGTTGTTTGATATTCTTTTTGCCCATATTGATCATGGGCTCAATTGCCAGAACCAGTCCTTCATTAATTTTTGGCCCATTACCTCTTGATCCATAATTCGGAACTTCGGGCTCTTCATGCAAATGTTTCCCTAAACCATGACCCACTAATTCGCGAACTACGCCATAACCATTCTTCTCGGCATGTTGTTGAATAGCATAACTAATATCACCAATACGATTTCCGGAAACCATTTGTTCAATTCCTTTATACAAACATTCGCGTGTGATCTCCAATAATTTTCTTACCTCGGGCTTCACTTCACCCACTTCAAATGTGTAAGCGTGATCGCCGAAGAATCCGTTTTTCTTTACACCACAGTCCACCGAAATAATATCGCCTTCTTTTACCGATTTGTCACCGGGAATTCCATGCACAACAACATCATTAATAGAAACGCATAAAGTTGCAGGAAACGGTCCGTTTGCCCCTTTGTATCCCTTAAAAGCGGGAACGCCACCATTATCTCGAATATATTCTTCCGCTAACTTATCTAATTTGGAAGGAATTACTCCCGGTTTTATTTCGGCTGCAATTAATCCAAGCGTTCTCGATACCATTAAGGCCGACTCGCGCATCAATTCAATATCTTCACGGGTTTTTAAATAGATCATTTCTTTCCAAACAGTTTTCCAAACAAAGAGCCCCCCTGTTTATTATAATTTGTGTGTGCATCGTGATTGCGGAATTGGTGTAAAAACTCTCCACCTTCGGGATGCAAGGTTTGCCACACATCACTCCATCCTAAAAATCCACCAACGTTACGATCATCTATAAAAATATCTGCATTTAATTTGCGTGCAACATCACTTCCCCAAACCTCTTCAGGAAAATTTTTGTTCACGGCATAGAATTCAACGCCATTCTTTCTACAATACTCAACAGCTTCATCCAAATACTCGCCGTGACGAAAGGTCCAAAGGATCAATTTATGCCCTTTTTTCTGTAATTCCTTCAATGTAGCAAAAGCAAACAACATCTCTTTTCCAATTTTTGGATAAGCATGTTCAACAATAGTACCGTCAAAATCAACGGCAATTGTTTTGCTATTGTGGTCCATCATTTGCATCTCACAAATTTTTTGCAGTGATAACTTTTAGGTTTGAATCCAAATCATACAAACGCGGTTGCGCTGTACCTATTTCAAATTCCAAAATTTGTTGCGGGGTCATATTTTCCAAATGCATGATCAACGCACGTAAACTATTTCCATGCGCAACAATAACTACATTCTTTCCGGCTTTCAATTTCGGAACAATTTCTTTTTCAAAATAAGGAAGCACACGAGCGGCAGTATCTTTCAAACTTTCGCCATTAGGCGGAGCAATATCATAACTCCTACGCCAGATCTTTACTTGATCGTCGCCGTATTTCTTTGCCGTTTCGGTTTTATCCAAACCCTGAAGATCGCCATACATGCGTTCATTCAACGCTTTATCATAAATTGGGGTAATAGCAGGATGTTTCGCAACCTCAAGTGCGGTATTCAATGTTTTTTGCGCACGTTGAAGATCAGAAGAATACGCGTAGTCGAATTTAAAATTTTTTATTTTTTCTCCGGCTGCTTTTGCTTCATCAACTCCCTTTGGTGTAAGATCCACATCAACCCAACCGGTAAACTTATTCTCTAAATTCCAGGTGCTTTGTCCGTGACGGAAAATAACTAATTGTGCCATAAATAATAGGAAACAAAGATAAGACTTAATTTATCTCGCACTTTGGTAATATTTCAAATAATTCTGACGCCAACGTAAATTGGCTTTTGCATTGGCGAGTTCTATAACAGGTTGGTCGTCAGTGTTTACTATTAGCTGAGGGTCAGAAAAAATGTCATTTTCCGTTTTGCAAATGATCAAAAGGTTCCTGTTGTCGGATAAACCAGGACCTGCAACTATTTCCGTCTCAAAATCTACCACGTGCAATGTATTCAAAAGTATTTGCGTCCCCTCGCCAAGCTCCCCTTCAAGATAGCCATGCCAGTTGATCAGCACAGTTCCATTTTCATTTAGTAGACCAGAAACTTTTTTAAAACTTTCAACGGTGATCGTGTGCACGGGTTGCTCTTCCGCCTTAAAAAGATCAAAAATGACCAGATCATATTTCTTATCGCAGGAATTCAAATAGGTTCTTGCATCTGCATTAAAACAATTAACAGAGGGGTCTAACTCAAAATTATTTTTTGCTACTTCAGTGATTCGCGGATCAAATTCAACTGCATCCACTTCAAAGTTCTTTTGTTGTACTAAATTTGCCAGCAATCCCCCACCCAAACCTAACACCAAAGCTTTTCTTTTTTCTTTACCCGTTGTAACAATGCTGTCGATCATTTTTATGTAATCGGAAACAGAACGTTTTGTTGAAAGATCCATTTCTGTTTGAACGGTTTTATTGATGAGCAACTTTCTAATTCCACGCTCATCTTTTACCACTAGATCTCCCATAATTCCATGATCAACATAGTTCACATTGGCCTCATCATTTACCGATAATCTTGCTACACAGAAAATAAGAGCAATGGCAAAAGCGCCAAACGATTTTGCTTTTAAGATCTTTAAAACCAATAGAGCACTTACAAAAAGCAATATCGCAAAACACACCAAGGTTAATTTCAATCCAAAAATGGGGATAAGACAAAACCCACACAACAATGTAGAAATGATCCCGCCAACTGTAGAAATAGCGTAGATCTTGCCACTCACCAATCCGGCATCATTTGCATCAGTAGTATTTATTCTAACCAAAAGTGGCGTTGTACATCCCAAAAAAAATATTGGCGCAAAGATCAGAAAACATGAACTGACAATTACTGCTAATTTAAAATTCATAAATGACACCAAAGGAACAATGTACACACTCAAAAGCGGCATCATTAAAATAAATATACTGGCATAAAGTATGGTCTTAAACAATTTACTTTTAGATTCGCTCTTTCCACTTAACAAGCCTCCATAGTAATAACCCGATGCTAATGCACCTAAGGTGACAGCAAGAATGGCAGCCCACACAAATAAACTTCCGCCATATAATGGAGCCAATAATTTTGCACCGCACAATTCAACTGCCATTACCGTGGCGCCTTCAATAAGTATAAGAGGAATATATCGGGTCATTTATTGATGATACCAAAGATAATAAGTATCGACACAATAAACATAAAACCACCAATGATCCATTTTAAAACGGGCATACTGGTCTTGTGAAAGATGCGATTTCCGAAGAATGCTCCCAAAAATGCGGATAAAACTGCGGTTGCCAGGATGCCAATGTTATCCGTGATATCCTTTAAAGTGAAAGAGTAAACACTCAAACGCGCCACATCCACCATGCAGGCTATGGCAACGCCGGTGGCAATAAAAACGGCTTTGTCTAGTCGCAGCCGCAATAAGAACGCGCTACGCAAAGCTCCCTGGTGACCACTTAGTCCGCCGAAAAATCCGGTTAGCAAAGCACCCGGAATAATTAAGCTGGGACTGAATTTTATTCTGCTAAAGCGTTTGCTCAGTTCTATAACAGAGAACACCAAAATAATTCCGCCAATGATCAAACCTTGCCAGGTGATGGCAAATTCTTTTGCTCCTAAGTGATAAGCGTAGATCACTAAACTCTCTTTGCTTACGTAACGCAACAACCATGCGCCCGCAAACGAGGCAATCAAAGCAGGGACACCAAATTTTAAAAGTAAACTGTAGCGAATGTTTGCATGAACCAATCCCAATTTGAAAATATTATTGAGTAAATGCACAACGGCGGTAAGGGCAATGGCCGTTGGAAGATCAAAAAATAAAGCAAATACCGGCATTAAAATGGTGCCTAAACCAAAACCGGAAAAAAAAGTAACAAATGAAGCGGCTAAAGCAACGAGAGCAATAACAACATATATCATTTACTTGTGGGTTTGATGAAATTTTATCAGTCCTTCGAGTGGCGATTTAATAACTGTTCCTAATTTATAACCTTTATTCTTAGCGGCAATTTCTAAAAACTCTTTATAATTAACACCTACCGAACCAACGGTGTTAATCGTGTGCTGTTTTGAATTCGTGTATTTTGAAATTTGGTAAGTAAAAAATTCTTCAAAGCAACTGATAATTAAACTTGCAATGAATTCGTTTGTTTTATGTTTTGATAAGAACAAACTCAACGATGCCAAATACTTACTTGGCATATGTTTTTTGTAAACGTTGTTCAATATCTCTTCGCGATGATATCCTTCTGATTCAAATGCGTTCTTAATTTCTGTTGGAACTTCATCATGAAAATAATAGTTAAGGAATTTATTCCCCATACTCGCACCACTTCCATGATCGCCCCACATAAAACCAACCGATGGTACATTTTCAACCACAGTTTTTCCATCGTACAAAGCACTATTGCTCCCTGTTCCCAAAATTCCGGCAATGCCCGGTTTATCCTGACAAAGTGCGCGCGATGCAGCTAACAGATCATGAGAAATAAATATCTCGCCTGTTTTTAAATGTGTAGCGATACCCGCTTTTACAATAGCACAATTATCTTCATTGGAACAACCGGCCCCGTAGTAATAAATTTTACTTATTTGATTGGAATATTCGGCAATGCCGGGCAATAATTGCGCATAAATTGCATTGGCGATCTGATCTTTATTTTGGAAATAGGGATTAAAACCGATCGTAAAAATTTCTTTTACGATCTGATTATCCTTTAATAAGATCCAATCTGTTTTCGTTGATCCGCTATCGGCAATTAAAATGTACATAAGTCCAGGTTAGTATATCAAGCTTCTTGCCACCGTACTTTAGCAACTAGAAGGATTTAGGTAAATATAGAATAAAAAAACCGTCATAAATAGACGGTTTCTTTAAAATTGGTCGAAAAAAATTATGCTTGTTCTTCGTTGTTTGCAGGAGCTTCAGTCTCAGCAGCTTTTTCTTCAGCAACAGGTTTCACTTTTGCTGCATTTTTAGCCGCGATAGCTTCCTTACGTGCAGTTTCAGCAGTTAATTTATCAGCTGCTTTTTTCTTGCCTTCAGTAACTAAACGATCTTTCTTAGCATTTACTTTGCCTTCTTTATCCTGTAACCACTTTGTGAATTTTTGCTCCACTTGTGCTTCAGTTAAAGCGCCTTTAGCAACACCTCCTAAAAGATGTTTCTTATAAATAACACCTTTGTAAGATAGAATTGCTCTGCATGTATCTGTAGGCTGCGCGCCTTTCAACATCCAATTCAAAGCTCCATCAAAATCAAGGTTAATTGTTGCAGGATTGGTAGTAGGGTTGTAAACGCCTAACTTTTCAATGTACTTCCCATCACGAGGTGCACGACCATCCGCAACTACAATATGGAAGAACGCTGCGTCCTTTTTCCCATGTCTCTGTAGTCTAATCTTTACTGCCATTTTGAGTTTTATTAAAATTTAGGGTGCAAATGTCGTTAAAATCCTATAAACAGCCAAATAAATAGGCCAAACTGCCTTGCAAATTCCGCTAAAATGGCTACTTTTGTATAAAATTTTAACAATTATGCAGGTTAAAGAAAGAGGTGTCATTTTAGTTCCGGTTGATTTTACAGAACAATCCTTATTAGCTATAAAACAGTCATTTAACCTTGCGAAATATACTCACTCTAAGATCGTATTACTGCATGTTTATAGCAAGTCGGGCGACGAAAGCTATGAAGCTTTGACCAAACTGACCAAACAAACAGAACAAGAAAGCGGTGTTCCTTGCGAATTTATGAACGTGAAAGGTGATATTTATGAAGAGACCGATCGCGTAGCAGAAGAGATCAACGCAACTTTAATTATTGCCGGGTTAGAAAGTCACATGCATTTCCGTAACATCATTGGAAGCAGTGCCAGTAAATTGATCCGTAAAGCTCCTTGTCCAATCATTACCATCCGCGGAAAAGAAAATCGCGATGGTTGCGAAAATATTTTATTGCCTTTAGATCTCTCAAACGAATCACGCGAAAAAGTGGATGTTGCAGTTCAGTTCGCTCACTACTTTGGCGCAAGTATTCGTATTCTTTCGGTATTTAGTCCGAGCGACGCGGCCTATGAAAACAAATTGATCGCTTATTCTCACCAGGTAAAACAATTTGTAAAAAGCAAAGGTATTGCCTGTACAAATAAATCTATCCCAAGCGATAACATCGCCGAAACAGTTGTTGAATATGCCAACAAAATTGAAGCAGATCTGATCATGATCATGAATAAAAAAGGCTTAGGCGTTGGTGAATTCTTTGGCGGAACAGATGCGCAAAAGATAGTTGACATCAGCAACATTCCTGTGTTGACCATTCAACCAACCAAAAAAGTTAGCTTAACTAATTTTGGTACTGGTTTAGCCGGGTAATTCTTATTTTAGAAAATATATTGATCGCTCAGAGAAAATTCTTTGAGCGATTTTTCTTTTTGGGCGTGCCCCTCACCCGTCACATCATGGAAGTTCGGGTCGGGCTTTTCGCTGCAATCTTTTTGCCGAACACACACTGGAAGCAAAAAGGATTTTCGCTGCAATCCCTCACGCGAGGGCGGTGAAAATTTCATTTGTCGTTAAACGTTCGGCCCCTCTGGGGTCGTGATCGCTCAGCTTCGCTATCGCTAAAAATGTGTGACCCCTCCGGGGCCACCATTGAATTACGGACCAAAGACGAAAAGTCTTCTCTGTGTTCTTAATTAGGTATTTCAACTTTCCAATTTATCTCTGTGCGCTTTGTGAAAAGCTCTGCGAACGCGAAGCGTTCCGTGGTTAAAAAAGGTAGGTTACTTCAACCCTTTTCCGGAAACCCAATCTTCAATTTGATATTGGTTAAGTTCGAAGTAATCAACCTTTCTCACCACAACACCATTGTCCACATAATAGATCTGTGGTAAATGCGCGCCTGCCAAATTCACAAAGGCTTTTCCTAAACAAAGCGAGGAAGGAATATCTGCTGTTTTGGTATCATCAAAAAATTCAGGGAGCAATTTTTCGTCTCCATTCAATACAAAATAAACCGACAGGTTTGGATTACTTTTTTTGATCAAATGAAATTTCTTGGCGGCAATGCGGCAATGCGGACAGGTTAAACTTAGGAAAGCGATCACGTGCTTACCCGTGCGCAATTCCGTTTTTGGAATTTGAACTTTAGCGCTGTCCTCCGGTTGATAAAGCAAATTAAGTTCTAAAGGATAATTTATTTTTTCACCAAAATTATTTGCCGAATACGTGTAATCAATATAGTTTAAAATAAAAGGAGCGGTAAGTGCTGTTAGGCCAAAGAATGAAATGAATAATTTGTTGTATTTGATCTTCCAACCATGCCACAACACATACACCGGCAAAGCCAAAATGATCATGATCACGTTTTTAATAATGGCTTGCAATGGCGTCATGTGCAAACGCTCGCCGAAACATCCGCAATTTCCGTTGTTTCCGCTGAAAGCTATCTGCAATAACAAATAGATGATAAAAAATACCAGAACTCCTATGGTGAGAGGAATAGTGAACTTTCTTAAATTATAATTG
Source organism: Bacteroidia bacterium (assembly GCA_044229315.1). Classification (GTDB taxonomy): domain Bacteria; phylum Bacteroidota; class Bacteroidia; order B-17B0; family Aurantibacillaceae; genus Aurantibacillus. The sequence goes on along the minus strand of JBGATG010000001.1, from coordinate 327,003 downwards.
ATGATCAATAAAAATCCGATCAAAAATTCCAAGCCAATTAAAAGACGGGCCTCCACCGGCGCAGTGTACCAATTCCCTACCCCAATATCGATAAAGGTAAATTCAAAGGTCTCAATAACAGGATCAAGTTTGCTGTAGCCCGAATAAATGAAGATCAATCCAAGCCCAACAGAGATCAGGATCATGAGTATTCTTAGAATGATTTTCATTGCATACAAATGTAGTAATTTATCACCACGGAGACACCAAGACACGGCCAGTTCTTATATTAACGGTATATTTGTACCTCAAATGCCAGAACAACAAATACGAGAGAATCATGTAATATTGGTTGATGAACAAGACCAGCCATTGGGTAGCATGGAAAAAATGGAAGCGCATAAAAAAGGCGTTTTGCATCGCGCGTTCTCGGTTTTTATTTTTAATGATAAAGGCGAATTATTGCTGCAAAAGCGCGCTTCCACAAAATATCATAGCGCCGGTTTGTGGACCAACACCTGTTGTTCGCATCCCTATCCTGGAGAAGACACATTAGCCGCAGCGAACAGACGATTGAAAGAAGAAATGGGAATGGATACCGTGCTTATCCATAAAACTTCCTTTGTTTACAAAACGCCTTTTGACAATGGACTCACCGAACATGAATTTGATCATGTGTTCATTGGGAGTTGCAATGAAAATCCGGTTTTGAATGAGGATGAGGCTGGAGACTACAAGTGGATAAGTTTGGGTGAAGTAAAAGAAGAGATTAAGAAATTTCCTGAGAATTATACAAGTTGGTTCAAGATCGCTTTGGAGAAGGTATTTTAATTACGCTATCCCAACAAAAACCAAATTAGCAAGAATACGAGTATTATTCCAAAACACCCACCACCCCATTTGGCAGCGCCGCCCGCAAGCAACACACTAAATAAATTATTCATAAGTTCAAATTAACAGAATGATCCTGCTAATTGAATACCAAGCTTATAAGCGAAATACACGATTTCAGGAGGGGATTTCTTTACACAATGCTATGCCCAATACCATAAAATACATAAATTAGTACAACAAATCACGACGCATTTCTTATGAAAAAACTATTCTCCCTTCTCTTCGTTTTGGCTTCAACAATTTCTTTTGCTCAAAAAGGCGCCGACCTTGGTTTTGATTGCCAGTTTGGTGCCGATGATAAATCTGGCGACTTCATTTGGAATGATGGCAAATTCATCACCAAATACATTAACGGTTCTTTGGAGCTGAAGTATATTGAGGATAATTCAATTTTTATTTCGGAATGGGCCGATGTAAATTGGAAAAAACCGTTCACCGTAAAAACTACTTTGCAGCAAGTTTCGGGAGCAGACACAAAAGGACATGGGATCTTATTTGGCGGAACAGGAATAGACAATTGCTACATATTTAATATTAGTGGCAATGGAATGTACACGTTTTACAAATATGAAAAGGATACTTACAAAGAAATAAAAGCCTGGACGGAATCACCGGCGATCTTAACCGGAAAACGTACAAATACGATCGAATTAAAATCCGATAACAATGTTCTTAATTTTTACATTAATGGAACGCTTACGTATACGCATGCGTCCGTACCTTTTTACGGATTTGTGTTTGGATATCTGATCAGCGGACCAAGCACGACCCATTCGGATTACTACACCGTAAAACAAGTGCAAACGGAAAACATTAATTTAATTGATAACCCAAATAGTTTTGGTCAAAAAGTAAAATTGAGCGGTAATATAAATACGGATCAAAATGAATTATGTCCTGTTGTTTCGTATGACGAACGCACGTTGTATGTTGCACGTGTAAAAGCCTCACATTATGAGAATACGGATTATGACGATGATATTTGGTATTCTACATTGAATGTAAAAGATAGCTCTTGGGGGCCGCTAAAAAATATCGGAAAACCATTGAACAATAAATCAAATAATTTTTGCCAGTATGTGAGTCCGGATAATAATACACTAATTGTAGGAAATCACTATAACAGCGCAGGTGAATATAGTGGTCCCGGTTACTCTTACTCTCATCGCACGCTTCAGGGTTGGTCCGTTCCAAAACCGGTGGTGATCAAAAATTATTACAATAAAGGGCTTTACAATGAAGTGTGCTTAGCGCCTAATGGAAAAACAATGATCCTAAGCGCTTGGCGCGACGAAACACAGGGCTTTAAAGATTTTTATGTATCATTCCTGTTAGCTGATAGCTCATGGAGCGAACCAAAAAATATGGGCGCTGTGATCAATACCTATGCCGATGAAATGAGTCCTTTCATTGCTGCGGACGGTGTTACCTTATATTTCGCTTCAACCGGGCATCCGGGTTATGGCGGGAACGATCTATTTATGTCAAAACGATTGGATCACACCTGGACCAATTGGAGCAAACCAAAAAATCTTGGTCCCAAAATAAATACCAAGAAAGGAGAGGCGTATTATGTAATGCCTGCTTCCGGAAAAACGGCCTACATGGTGCAACGCGATGGTGAGAATGATAATATTTATGCTATCAAACAGCCCGAGTCTGCACGTCCGGAACCTGTAGTTCTTGTAAAAGGAATAGTATATAATTCTGAAACAAAATTACCAATGGCTGCAACTATTCATTACCGCGAATTGGGTTCGAAAGAAGCGTCGGATCATGTAACTTCTGATCCGAAAACCGGAGCCTTTATGTTAGCGCTCCGTAAAGGAAAAAAATATTCATTGACAGCCGATAAACAACATTTCTTGTCTGTTCACGAAAATCTTGATCTTGTTGATCTGAAAACTTACAAAGAGCAAGAGGTCGATCTTTATTTAACTCCTATCAAAAAAGGAGAGAAGTTAGTTCTGAATAATTTATTCTTCAAAGCAAATACAGCAGATATTTTACCTGAGTCGCACGAAGAGTTGGATAAGATCGTTGAAGTGCTGAAAGTAAATCGCAATTTAAAGATCGAGGTCTCTGGTCACACAAGTAAGAACAATTCTAAACCTGAGTGGAATCAAAATCTTTCTCAAAATCGTGCCAACGCTGTGAAAGCATACTTTGTTGAAAAAGGAATTGCTGAAACCCGTATCAATGCAGTTGGTTACGGAAATACTAAACCAATTCTTTTAGGAATGGATGAGACTACGTTAGCTAAGAACCGAAGGGTTGAGTTGGAGATATTGGAGCATTAACAGATCAAGAAAAATTTTGTTACTTCAATAAAATTTTTGTAAATTTAAACTGAAGCCGTTTAAACAAATGCTTTCTATTTTACATACTCCATTCAAGCATAAGTTTATTCAATTCGTATTTATCTTTATTAGTACTATTTTTTACGGTCAAACACTTACTATTCATTCAATTTCCACACTGCGACAAACCGGAGGTGATTTTGGCTATACGCTTGACGGTGGGCGAATGATTGATTCGCGTTCAAAATTACTTAACCCTACAAATTTTGGTCCGTCTGGAACCCATGGAAAAAGTATTGCTCTTATGGATGCCTATTCTGCTTCCAACGGCCTAGTTGGATTAACTAACCTAGCCATCGAAAATAACCTTTTCTTTTTTGGAGAGTTTGATAAACTTAATTCCACTACTCAGCAGTTCACACAGGCAGAGGTAGATGCCTTCTACACCTGGTCAAAAAAAGGCGGTAAAGCGATCATTTCTGCAGGCCAATATGTAAATCAAGGCGCCATGTTATACGATGGAAGAATTCTTAATAAGAAATGGGGATTTAGTTTTAGAAATCAAGGAATGGGGCCTAATCCTAGGGCCTTCATCGCTACTACAACCGGAGCTACAACCGATATTTTTAGCGGGCCATTTGGTACTTTTACAACGAATCCAGGACAGGGCGGATCGTTACAGGGATATTTCGACACTTTGACCACTTACTGCAAAATATTGGCGGTAGATCAAGAAGGGTTTCCAAACCTCATCATGGACTGTAATACACTGGACCTAATAGTTTCTGATGTTGATGCCTACACGGATCTTGGAATGATAAGTACCGGTTCTCTTGTAACAACCGCGCAAGATCAATTTTGGGCAAACACTATTGCATTTATGGATAAACTACAACCTTTGCCGGTTATTGCAAATACAAACGATACTCTTTCCCTTAACAGCAGTTATCTTTATTATCAATGGTACAACAGTGGAACAATTATTCCGGGAGCCAATACTCCAACGTTTGCACCAGGACCCGGTAAATATTCCGTGCTAGTAAGATATAATGGAGGTTGTACTTCTTTATCAAGTGAAATTACCATCGAAGAAAAGAAACAAGAGATTCCAACCTGTGAAGTGTTTGTTCCTACGGCTTTTTCGCCTAATGGTAATGGAATTAATGATCAGGCGTGCGTGTATGGAAAATGCATAAAGAGCGTAGAATTTAAAATATTTGATCGTTGGGGAGAAATTGTATTTGAAACCAATGATAAGAACAAATGCTGGGACGGAACATACAGAGGAGTTGAATTAAACGAAGCTGTGTTTGCTTATACATTAAAAGCAACGCTATTGGACGATACACAGATCACCAAAAAAGGAAATATCACGTTGGTAAGATAGATGAAAAAAACGGTTGGCATATTTTTCTTTTTATGCGGCTCATTGAGCGCGCAAGACATTCACTTTTCACAACCCGGAAATACTTTGATCTATCAAAATCCTGCGTTTACGGGTGCTAGCGGAAAATATAGTTTCACCAGCTCATACAAAAGTCAATGGAATGCTGCTAATAGTTCGTTCAATACAGGAATTATTTCGGGAGACTTTCGTTTAGGAAAAGAAACTTCACAAACAAAGTTGATCAATATTGGCGCCATTGTGATAACTGATAAAGCTGGTAACGGCAAATTCCAAACCAATAGTTTTGGCCTCACAGCTTCGTGTCTGCTAAAAGCTGGCGAGCATTTGCGTTTAGGATTGGGGATGGGCGGCAATTTAGTGCAAACTGGATTGAATCAAAATAATTTTCAGTGGGGAAATCAATTTAACGGATCTAGTTACGACGGTTCTTTGAATTCTAATGAAAACTCCGCAAGAGTTAGACACATCTATGGTGATCTTAATGCTGGCGTTTCTGCCATCTACTCAAAAGAAAAAGATCCAAAGATCTCCAACACTTCTGCCTTTTGGATGTGCGGTTATAGTCTTAATCACGTAAACTCGCCTAACATCTCTTTAAATGGAGCAAAAGACCTTCTTTATTTAAAACATACCGTTTATATTTCCGGCCTTGTTCCTATGAATGAACGAACATCCTTTAAACCGATGATAGTTGCGTACTATCAGCGAAAACTCCTTGAAATCACCGGGGGTGGATTTATCCGCTGTAGTTTTGGCCAGATCTCTAAGATCACCGGTATAAATAAAGGTTCTGGGATCGCATTTGGATTATTGTACCGGTATAATGACGCGTACATTCCGACTATTGAATACGACAATGCAAATTTTACGTTTGGCGTTTCATACGATGTAAATTACTCTCAGCTTTCGGTGGCGAGCAAATTGCGCGGCGGCTTACAATTATCATTGCGTATCTCAGAGGGAAGTAATTTCCTACGCAAAAAACACGATGCTCAAGCTCCGCAGATCTAAAAATCTTACTTCCTCTTCAAAACTACCGTCATCTCCCCTATTGGGAAATAAAAATTACGTTCGCGCAGTTTTTTTGAAGCAATGGCATATAACATGCCGCTAATTGGCGTGAACAGCCAATGTTTATACGTTTTGAATTGCAGATACATGTAATTTAGTGTGAGTGCTTTTTTCGAACGCTCATAGTGCACAACTTTCAATCCCGAACGATCTGCCGCTAAATTCATTGAAGCTTTATTAAAATAGAAAAAATGCTCCAGCTTGTAATGGGTCCATTTTTTTCCCATTAAAGAATGTGAAGTAGAACCTGTATCGGGTGTTGAGATCATGATAACACCCTTATCGCTTAACAGCGACTTTGCTTTTTCTAATACTACTTGTGGAATTCGAACATGTTCAATAAGATCGAACATGGTGATCACATCAAAAAAACTAATTGCAAAAGGTGAGGTTTCTAAAATGCCGTTGTGGATCTTCTCATTTCCAAATTTCTGCTTTGCCAGCTGAGAGGAATATTCCGAGAATTCAACTCCGTACACGTCAAATCCTTTTTCCTTTGCCGCTTCTAATAAATATCCAGTAGCACAACCAACGTCGAGTAATTTTCCTTTTGAAACAAATGTTTGGACAAGATCCAGACGTAAATTGAAGGTAGCGATCTTCATGCGCTTGAGCGCCTCATTTTCGGCGCTTCCCGCTAATCCCCAGGGCGTGTAATACGTTTCCGAATATAATTTGGTTAACTCCGCGTCGTTAAGTTGCGGGTCAAGAAATTCGATCGTACAAGTGTCGCATTTGCAAATTGATCGTGTTTCAAAAATGCTGAATCTTTTTGTAATAAAACCTGAACCGCAAACCTTACACTCCATAAATTAATTGCCCTTTAAGATACTCATTTTTCGTAAAAAGATATGCTCACTTCCGTTATACTGCAAACCAATGGACTCATTTTCTTTTGAATGCCAATTGTACTGAGCACTAATTCGGACAGCAAACGATCTGATTCCCTTCCCGCGAGGCAAAGTAAAATCGAACTGACCATAACCCGGACCATAAACCAACCTGATCATTTCAGGACTTTCATTATTTGATTCAAGTTCAACATATATATAATTTCCAGTACCCTTGTCAATTTTTTGCGGTAGATCAAAGTCCAACCTATCTATCAATAGTAGTTTTTCTTTTGATAATAAATGTTGTGGCAAGGCGTTCTTCACCTCCGCATCATAGTTAGCCCAAAGATAAGGGATCAGTCCTATGTTCCACGCTTGAGTTTTATCGGAGTAATGATCTTTTTCATAAGAAGAATCCGGCTTTTTAAATTGCCTACCCTTTCTCCGCCAAACACAGTGATCTTTAACTATGGTAAAAGGTTCGTAATGGTTGTACAAATATTCCGCAATGCGATAATGTCGCAACGGGTTCGGAACATTGTCCATAAAATCCCAGCCCCATTGATCGTCCATTTGATGCGAGCGGGAAAAAAGAACAATTGGGGTTTTATAATTCTTCAATTCTTCCAAAAATCTATTCTGCAAATGATCGTTGTGCATACAAATAGGATTTTGAAAGAAGAAGGAAGGCGTTTCTTTGCCGGTAAAATAGTAGAACATGGGTGTGTTAGAGAAATCAATGAACGTTTCATCTTCCGCCAGCTCCTGGTTCACAAATTCCTTAAAGGGCTTATATTTTTCTTCAAGCACTTCGGCATCCAATTCACGGCTCAATTGTGTCTCCACTTCAATCCTCACAAATTCTTTACTATCTACAGCACTAAGGAGGTTTTGAGGTTCGATCTCGTCGTATTTAAATCCGCTAATAAAAAGCCAGGTTAAAACGGTAAAACTTAGGAATTTAAATTTCTGCGATCGTTTCTGAAAGAACAAAAAAATGAAGGCTCCGAAAATAAAAAACACAAATGAAGAAAGATAAAGATCGGTATGCTCCATAAAACCGTGACGAACCAGCCCGCGCTGAAAGTTACCCAAATAAAACCCAACGCTAAATAAGATAGCAATAGCCGCAAAGCGCGTTTTGCGCTGGGTAACGAAGTTGGTCAAATTGAAAAGAACATAGATCGCTATTGACATCACCAAAACCGGAAATGCGTAATGATGGACGTTGAAAAGCAAAACACTTCGCTCATCCTCCTCTTGCAGTAAAGAACTAAATCCATACGACTGACTTGCGGAAATGTGACTGAGGTAATCTTTGGCCGTTGTAAGAACATTAATCCCCATAAAATAAAAGAAGATCGAAAATATAACTATCAGGGACAAAAATATTCCCAAACTCTTTGTAAAAACTTTTGCAGAAACCCTGATATTGCCTGTGATGAGGAACGCAAGGAATACCGAGGCAAAGCCAAACAAGGCACCAAAGCCTATGTCAATTTTCCAAATCACAAGGAAGAATATCCCAACAAAAAGCCAGAGATGCGCTTTTAGATCACGCGCGCCGAAGATAAATTTCTTCAAACTATAAATACCAAGCAACGCAATGGAAAAGTTGAGCGGGATCAATTGCTCGGTAAACGGAAACAATAGTGCTACAAACAAAGCGATCAAATAATTTCGGCTAAGATCTCTTAGTACCACAAACGAAATAAGTGCGCTAATAGTAGGAAAAATGAAATCGTAGATCATTGGCCCCATCCCTTCCAATTTATTGAACAACGAATAGAGATAAATGGTAACGAAATCGGAAAGTAAGTGTGAATTGAATTTCTGTACCATTGGTATGAGATCGAATTTATAAAACTCCATCACCGGTAAGAAACGATTCCCCTTTTCAAAAAGCTCATCAGAAATATTGGTATAAAAAGGATCGTAGTAAACAAAAGCACTCACGCCAACAATGAACCAGGGCAAGTACTGTTTATGAAGCAGCGTAATAATGTTTACGGCTTTACCGCGTTTTCTAAACCAGAAATAACGCTGAACTATCCACACGGTAAGAACGATCAAAAGAAGAAAATAGATCAACAACGGTGAAACGAAGATGTTTTTTCCGTTCAGGATCATGAACACCTCTGTTTTAATAACACTTGCCAACGGCAATAGCGCTATCGGAAAACATATAAAGAAACACTTTCCTAGTTTTTGCAGTTGGTAAGTATCTGCGTTCTTTCTGAAACTAACAACAAGTCCCGAAAATATCAGAACAAAGGCCAAAGGTAGAAATAGATCGAGATCGAATTTTATAGAGAAAAGCTCCCCTACAAGAAAAAACAGGAAAAATGAAAAACAAACAAGATAAACAAACAGAGTTTGATCGAACAATTTGGAGTTTAGCTCGCTAATGAGCTTTTTTTTTACCAGCACGAAGATGATCGAACACAACACGAGCCCTAAAAGCACTTGCGTGCAAATCACGGACACGTAATCCATAGCGTTAAAAAAAACCGTTAGCGATCCGGCAATTGACAAAATGTTTGGCAGTTGAAGCCACTTTAAATCATCCTTTTTTCTGAAGAGAAAGTAGAAAAGGAAATAAAAAAGAACATTGCAAATAAAAAATATCGCCCCGCTGGTATAGAATGCCGACACTCGCTTTCCTACATCCACACCATTCACGGTTGCTTCGCCCATAGCACGTCCGTTAAAATTATGCAGGACATTTCCCCTTGAATTGAACCAAAGCTGTGCAATAAGTAAAGAGAAAAATAAGCAAATAAAAAAATAATACTTGTAGTTAGCCTTGGCGAAGGCAGCGCAATCTTTTATTTGGGATGAAAAACTCAAAATTTCACTTCGTTAACCGACCACGCTTGTGGTTTATCATTAAACAATGGTTTTACCCTACTCCACACCGAATTAAACAATTCCGAGTCGCGATATACATTCAAGTGTGTTTCTGATTCCCACAAGCTGTATGTAAAAAAAATATTCGGCGTATTTTCATCTCTCAATAGCTCCACATGATTACAACCTTCAAATCCTCTGATCAAATTCCAGTTGGCGCGATACACGGCCAGAAAATCTTCTACCTTCTCGGACGCAAAACTCATCTTTACAATACGCTTGATCATTCGAATTCTATTAATAAATTAAAATCAAACTCTTTTCCAATTTGGCGGGGATGTAACATTTGATACGCACTTTTTCCGTTAATGGCTATCTCCAGCAAACCAAATGTATTGAATAAAGCTAACACTTCGCCGAATTTTACATCATCGTAAGTATCACTAATTTTTTCGATCACCGCACCCGGCAAGATAATAGAAAAATTCCGTTTTCCTCGAGCTTTGTCAAATTCTTCTCGCGTAATGTTAGTGATCACATTCCCAAAGTCATCCGTGTAAATGTTCTTTCCACGCAGTTGACTCTCATTTTTATAACTATTGAATTGAAACGCTTTGTAGTAATCATCGGCTGCAACCGCTACATCCTTCAAAGGTTTTTTCTCATGCAAATGCGCGGCCACATCGATAAACACATCCTTTAAAAAGAACTGATGTTGATCTTTATTATCGAAATAGATCTGGTAAACCGGCTCGCTAAATGTTTCATCTATCAGGGAGATCAATCCATTATCCAAACACACAATGTATTGATCTTTGTACTTGGTAAGCAAATATCGGGTATTGTCAATTCCCTTATTATTTTGGTTAAGCTGACTATTATTCACGATCAATTTTACCGCCACTAAATGAATGGTATTCTTCGGGAAATACGTTAAAGAGTGTTTTAAAATGAACGCGGCATCCGAAATGGCATTATTTCTCACATCGCAGGCTAGGTCAACTAAAGTAATATCCTTAATTTTGGAGTACAGTTCGGCCTTTACGATGCCAAGGTAAGGATCGCGATAGCCCAGATCTGTTGTTAATGTTACAATGCCCAATGTTCAAAAATAAATATTATTCTTGGGTAAGTTTTTTTTAAAATTGAATTTGATTAACAGCTTTATAAACAATAAAATATAAGAGCATTTTGGGAGAGAAATTAATTACACTAGATAGCATTGACCCGGTTGAGATCTACGGCGTGAACGACGTCAAATTAAACATCATAAAAAAATATTTTCCCAAGCTAAAATTGATCGCCAGAGGTTATTCTTTAAAAGTTTTAGGAGATGACAATGAGATAGGGCGATTTGAAAAAAAGCTTGACCTAATGGTGGATTACTATCACAAAAGTGGCGTACTAACCGATAGCGCCATTGAACGTTTACTAGGGCAAACAGGAGACAATATCATTGAACAAAAAGAAGACGCGCTTAATAACGATATCATTTTATTTGGAAATAATGGATTGGTTGTAAAGGCAAAAACCGAGAATCAGCGTCGAATGATGAGATCCATCAACAAGAACGATATGCTCTTTGCTGTTGGTCCTGCCGGAACTGGAAAAACCTACACCGCTGTTGCGTTGGCCGTAAGAGCTTTAAAAAACAAAGAGGTAAAACGCTTGATCCTTACACGTCCTGCTGTAGAAGCCGGCGAAAATTTAGGTTTTTTACCCGGAGACCTTAAGGAAAAATTAGATCCGTACATGCAACCGCTTTACGACGCATTGAGCGACATGATCCCACAGGATAAACTGAACCAATATCTCGAAAATCGTACCATACAAATTGCGCCTCTGGCGTTCATGCGTGGACGAACTTTAGATAACGCTTTCGTAATTTTGGATGAAGCGCAAAATACTACCGAAAGTCAAATGAAAATGTTTTTAACGCGTATGGGCGCGAGTGCAAAATTCATCATTACCGGTGATCCAAGTCAGGTGGATCTTCCAACTAAGCAACCGAGCGGACTTATGCAGGCCGTACGTATTTTAAAGAATATAGAAGGAATTGACATTATTGAATTAGATAACACCGATGTGATCCGTCACAAATTAGTACGTGCGATCATTGACAAATACGATTCAACACCAAAACATTAATATTTAAATTAGCATATGATCCCTTTCATACAATCCAAATTAAGAACATCCATTGAACTCAAAACAGCTGTGATGAATAACCAGGCAATTTTAAATTCGGTGAATGAAGCTGTAAATAAAATTATTGTCGCATACAAGAACACAGGTAAAGTGATGTGGTGCGGAAATGGTGGAAGCGCCGCCGATGCCCAACATTTAGCTGCAGAATTAAGCGGTCGTTTTTATTATGATCGTCCACCGCTTTTTTCGGATGCATTGCATGTCAATACAAGTTACATAACCGCAGTAGCGAACGATTATAGCTACGATGTGATCTATAGTCGCTTAGTAAAGGCCATGTGTAAAAAAGGAGATGTTTTAATAGGATTAAGCACCAGCGGCAACAGCGCCAACGTTGTGAAAGCGTTTGAAGAAGCGAGAAACATGGGCGTGATCACTGTAGGATTTACAGGTGAAAGCGGTGGAAAAATGAAAGCGCTAAGCGATATTTTAGTGAATATTCCCAGTACTGATACGCCGCGCATTCAGGAATGTCACATGTTATTAGGGCATACCATATGCGAAATGGTAGAAATGAATTTATTTCCTAAAAATAAATGAGCATTACAACCGCCATTATATTAGCCGGAGGATTTGGCACGCGATTAAAAACCGTGGTGAACGATGTTCCCAAACCAATGGCTCCCATTAATGGCGTTCCCTTTTTATCTTACCAATTAAATTATTTAAAGCGCTTTGGCATCAGCCATGTAGTATTGTCTGTTGGCTATATGCACGAGAAGATCATGGAATTCTACAAGAATGAATTCAATGGAATAAAGATCACGTATGTGATAGAAAATGAACCATTGGGAACAGGCGGAGGAATTAGAAAAGGCATTGAAGAATGTGATGACAAAGCTGTTTTTGCCTTGAATGGAGATTCATTTTTTGATATTGATCTGGATAAACTACAACAATTTCATGATTTCAAAAACGCGTCGTTTTCTTTAGCCCTAAGAAAAGTTGAGAATGCTTCGCGTTATGGAAATATTGAGATCAATAGGGAAAATGAGATCGTACAATTCCAGGAAAAAAGTGATACGCCTGAAGCCGGATTGATCAACGCCGGAATTTATATCTTGGAACCAACATTATACCTGAAACATACTCCGGCACACACCAAATTCTCCATTGAAAAAGACCTTTTTGAGAAGGAGTTACAAACCTTGCCGATCTACGGTTTTGAATTTGATGGTTATTTTATTGACATTGGAATTCCCGAAGACTACAACAAAGCGCAACATGACCTTAAAGGATTGGCACATAACTAAAGAGTGGACACTTTTTTTGGATCGTGATGGCGTGATCAATAAGCGCATTGTAGACGATTACGTGAAACATTGGGTTGATTTTGAGTTTGAAAAAGATGTACTTCCTAATTTCAAACGCTTAAATGAATTATTTGGGACCATCGTTGTTGTAACAAATCAACAAGGTGTAGGAAAAGGAATTTACACCAGGGAGGACCTTGAATTGATCCACAGTAATATGCTTTACGAATTAAAATATTACAAAGGCATTATCGATAAAGTGTACTATTCCCCTTATTTAGCTTCAGAAAATCACGAAACACGAAAGCCCAATATTGGTATGGCTTTGCAGGCAAAAAAAGATCATCCGCATATTGATTTTAAAAAAAGTGTGATGGTTGGCGATAGCATGAGCGACATGGAATTTGGGAGAACCGCCGGCATGCGTACTGTTTTTATTAGCGAGAAAAAAGTTTCTGATCCAAAGATCGATCTTCAATTCAATTCACTTTCCGAGTTCATCGCCGCGTTATGAAGGTTTCGATCGTTACCGTTACATACAACAGCGAAGCTTTTTTAGAACAAACCATTTTATCTGTTCTTGATCAATCCTACAAGGAAATAGAATACATCGTTGTTGATGGAGGATCAACCGACAAAACCATTTCCATTATCAATAAATACAAAGAGAAACTCAGTCATTTTGTTTCGGAAAAAGATGATGGAATTTATCATGCGCTCAACAAAGGAATTGCTTTAACAAGCGGCGATGTGATCGGATTTTTGCACTCCGATGATTTTTACGCTGATAATTTAGTGATCGAAAAAGTTGTAAAAGGACTCAAAAAAAATAATACCGACGGACTTTACGCGAATTTGTATTTCATTGATAAGAATGATCCTAATAAAATAACGCGCAAATGGCATTCGGGGGATTACTCCCCAAACGCATTTATGTATGGATGGATGCCGCCTCATCCTACTCTCTTTTTGAAAAAGGAGATCTATAAAAAATACGGTGTTTTCAATTTGGAATTCAAAACTTCAGCTGATTATGAATTGATGCTGCGTTTTATTCATAAACATCAAATTTCGTTGACCTATCTTGATGAATTCATTATCAAAATGCGTGTTGGCGGACAAAGCACCGCCAGCGTGAACAACAGGGTAAAAGCAAATTTGGAAGACAGAAAAGCCTGGGAAGTGAATAACATCAAACCGAAATTCTTCACACTTTGGCTGAAGCCTATTCGAAAGATCAAACAATTCTTCTAATCAAACCTCAGTGTTTTTATCGGAGTGATCTTTGTAATGATCAACGTTGGAAGGATCAACATTGCTAAACAAGTTACAGTGGTTCCGACATTTAAGATAAGATACCACAACCAATTCAGATCGATGATCACTTTGTCGACATAGTATGTAGTACTATCCAATTTTGCCCAACCAAAATAATACTGGAGCAAACACAAGCCAATTCCAACAACATTACCCCATATCAATCCACGCCCAAGAAGTTTTACGCTGATGTAAAAGAATATTCGGCGAACATTCACATTATTCATCCCAAGCGCTTTTACCATTCCTACCATGTTTGTTCGCTCTAAGATCAAAATAAGAAGAGCTGTGATCATATTTATCACCGCCACAACGATCATCAACACAATAACGATCACTCCGTTGATGTCGAGTTTATCCAACCAAATAAAAATATTTGAGAAATTATCTTTTACACTGATCGCCTGACAATTCAAGGGAATATTATCGTTGATGTCGAAAATAGTATTGTCAAGCTCAGTGAATTCATTCACTTTAATTTCATAAGCACCAAACGTTTCCGGTTCCCAATAATTCAATTTTTGAATATGGCGCACATCGGCAAACGTAAGGTCATTGTCAAAATCAGAGAATGACGTTTTGTAAACGCCGCAGATCTTGAAATTACGCGAACGCTGCTCGAATTTGGTGTAATTTGTTCTCTCGATAGAATCATACACGTCATGTTGAACCACGAAATAAACAAGGAATTTATCATCGGTCTTTAAATTCAAACGGGCTGCTAAATTTTCGCTGATCAAAATATCATTACCCGGGTCCTGGGCTTTAAGATCGGGTAAACGTCCATTGATCAAATGTCCTTCAATGAATGTAAGATCATAATTGATATCAATTCCTTTGATCATCACACCTTCATTTTCGGTTTTTGTTTTTACGATCCCGTTTTTATGAGCCGTTCCCTGGATGTGTTTTACATTTGGGATCTTTTTGATCAGCGCCAAGCTATCTTTGGAAATTTTAACCGGAATTTGTTCCCCATTGCTACCATAACTGATATTTGTGATGCTTACATCGGCCGCCAGTCCCGTAACTTTTTTTGTGATCTCCTTTTTAAACCCTAACACAATACTAATTGTCAATAACATTACAGAAAGACCCAGAATTATCCCTAAAATCCCTATCTTTACAATGGGTTTGGAGATGTTAGGCTGATCTTTGTTACTTCCCGTAATTCGGTCGGCTATGTATCGTTCAACGTTCAAAAAAATGTACTTGAAAAACAAAAATACTAAATTGATAACGCTTGTAATAGTTTATTTTACGGTATTTATCAGTTACAGTCAGGAACTTTCTTACAAAGAATACAGCAGCCTTGCACCGGGCGCCGCGCAATTTTACAAATACGTTCCAAAACTTAAGAATAAGAATGTAGCCGTGGTTACCAATCAAACCGGCGTGCTCAATGGCGTAAGTATTGTTGATACGCTTTTGAAACTCAAAGTAAACATTAAAAAGATCTTTGGTCCTGAACACGGTTTTAGAGGAGATACCGATGCGGGAGAAAAAGTAAGCAGTAATGTTGACAAAAAAACAGGATTACCCGTGATATCACTTTATGGAAATAATAAAAAACCAAGCGCTAAAGATCTTCAGGGAATTGATGTGGTGGTTTACGACATTCAAGATCTTGGTGTGCGATTCTACACTTACATTTCCACCATGTGTTATGTCATGGAGGCTTGTGCTGAAAATAATAAGGAAATGATCGTACTTGATCGCCCAAATCCCAATGGATTTTACATTGATGGCCCGGTTCTAAAACCTGAATTCAAAAGTTTTTTGGGATTACATCCTGTTCCAATCGTTTACGGAATGACCTGCGGTGAATATGCGCAAATGGTAAACGGCGAAGGTTGGCTGAAAGGAAAAGTAAAGAAGAAAGAAGTTACGCTGAAATGCAATTTAACTGTTGTTCCTTGTTTTAATTACGACAGAAATTCAACTTACAAACTTATTGTTTCTCCGTCGCCAAACATCCCAAATCACACGGCGGTAATTTTATATCCAAGTTTAGGTTTGTTTGAAGGAACTGTAGTGAGTTTGGGTCGCGGAACATTGTGGCCTTTCCAAGTGATCGGTTACCCGGGGTACAAAGACAGTACTTTTACTTTTACTCCAAAAGCTTCAGCACTGAACGCGTCGCCAAAATATCTCGACAAAAAATGTAACGCGCTTGATCTAAGGAAAACTGACATCGCGCATCACAGCAAAAAACTCGATCTTTCGCTTTTGAATAAAATGTATTTGGGTCAGGAAGACTTTTTTGACAAGAATTTTAACTACCATGCCGGAAACTCTCAACTACAGGAACAGCTAAAGGCAAAAGTGAGCGAAAAAGATATCCGCGCCAGCTGGGAAAAGGACCTTGAGACCTTTAAATTAACTCGCAAAAAGTACCTCATTTATCCTGATTTTGAGTGATTTTAGCTGGGTGGTATTCAATTACCGACCAATGTGCCAAGTTTTTTTTGGGAATGCCGTCAATACCCTTATTTTTGTAGCTCTTTAAGACAAAACGTAATGGCAAATTTCGATTTAATAATGCCTAAAATGGGTGAAAGTGTGGCCGAGGCTACTATCATCAAATGGACCAAAAATGAAGGTGATAAGATCAAGATCGATGAAACGGTACTTGAGATCGCAACAGATAAAGTTGATAGCGAAATTCCATCGCCGTTTGAAGGAACTTTGGTGAAGCGTTTGTTTAAAGAAGGTGATGTTGTGCAAGTGGGCGCGGTGATCGCTCAAATTAGCAGTGATGCAGGAGCAGCAGTTTCTGAAACTCCAAAAACAGCAACGCCGGAAGTAAAAAAAGAAACTACAACCACCACAACTTCACAACCGGTTGTAAGTAATACAGGTTCTGCGGCAACAAGCGCGAACGATTATTCTCAATCCAATAAATTCTATTCTCCTTTGGTAAAAAGCATTGCTAAAGCCGAAGGGATCAGTTTATCTGAATTAGATAACATCAAAGGAACCGGACAAGAAGGGCGCGTAACAAAAGCGGATATTTTAGCTTACGTTGCGAATCCAAACAAACAAAAAACTACAAGCACTAGCACTTCTACTTCAACCAGTACAACTTCAACATCAGGCGGAAGCGGAAGCATCAATATCAATCGTCCTGCAGTTTCGTTAATGGCCGGCGACGAGATCATTGAAATGGATCGCATGCGCAAGATCATTGCCGAGAACATGGTGATGAGTAAGCATGTTGCACCACACGTTACATCGTATGTTGAGGCTGATGTTACAGCGTTAGTGCAATGGAGAGATAAGATCAAAAAAGAATTTGAAAAGAAAGAAGGAGAGAAATTGACCTTTACGCCACTCTTTATTGAAGCAGTTGCAAAAGCTATTAAGGATTTCCCAATGATCAACGTTTCGGTTGACCAAACGCAAACCAAGATCATTAAACATAAGCAGATCAATATTGGGATGGCTGCTGCGTTACCAACAGGAAATCTTATTGTGCCTGTGATCAGAAATGCCGATGAAAAAAATCTCTTAGGCATCACAAAAAGCGTGAATGATCTTGCTACAAGAGCTCGTGCCAATAAACTTCAACCCGACGAAATTCAAGGTGGGACTTTCACTGTAACTAACGTAGGTAATTTTGGGAACGTGATGGGAACTCCTATCATTCTTCAACCACAAGTTGCCATTTTAGCTGTGGGAACCATTAAGAAAAAACCGGCTGTCATTGAAACTCCTCAGGGAGACATGATCGGCATTCGTCATTTTATGTTCCTATCACTTTCTTACGATCACAGGGTAGTTGATGGAGCTTTAGGAGGTACTTTCCTTCGCAAAGTTGCCGATTACCTTGAGCAATGGGATGTGAACAGACAGGTTTAATCAGTCAAAAAGGGCCTTCGCTCAACGACAGAATTTAGT
Source organism: Bacteroidia bacterium (assembly GCA_044229315.1). Taxonomy (GTDB): domain Bacteria; phylum Bacteroidota; class Bacteroidia; order B-17B0; family Aurantibacillaceae; genus Aurantibacillus. The sequence continues at coordinate 308,990 of JBGATG010000001.1, read as the reverse complement.
CCATTTTAACATTTAGTTGGTTTACTCAACCACAGCTTATATTCAATAAGTTGTGTTAGTTTTTGGGATTTATTAATGGAGGCCGCGTTCAAGCTATATGTATATTTGCATTATGAAGAACACTATCATCAAATTTTTATTAGGATTGGTGCTAACTGTGGGGGTTAGCAATGTTCTGGCGCAGAACAACTGTCCAAATCTTGGCCCAGATCAGTTTTTGCCTTGCGGGCAAACCACGGCAGCTTTAGTAGCTAATTTTAGCGCTTGTAATCCATCAACCGTTCAAGCTCGTTTAACCACATCATATTCGGTAACTAATATTCCTTTTGCTCCTCAACCAACTGTTGGCGCAACAAATGTTGTAATGTCCGACGATTCACAAATGGGTCCTTTTCCTATTGGTTTTACATTTTGTTTTTACGGCAACTCCTATACTCAATTTTACATTGGCTCCAACGGATGGATATCCTTCAGTGCTGGTCAGCCGGTTACGTTCGCTCCAAATGCAATTCCTACAGCTGCCGCCGGTACTCCAAAAAATTGTATCATGGGCCCATGGACAGATTGGAATCCAAGCGTGGCTGGTGGGCCATATATTTGTTATCAAACATTAGGCACCGCACCATGCCGCAGATTGGTAGTGAGTTGGAGACAATGCCCAATGTTCTCTTGTACCAATTTAAAAGGTACTATTCAGATCATTCTTTATGAAACCACAAACTTAATTGAGAACCACTTAACAAATAAACCTGTATGTAGTGCTTGGGTAGGTGGATTAGGAACGGAAGGCATTCATAACCTTGCCGGAAATAACGCAGTTGTTGTTCCCGGAAGAAACGGAACAAATTGGACAGCTAGCAACGATGCGTGGAGATGGGTTCCAACAGGTGCTGCTGTGACTCCAACATTGAATTGGTACGTTGTAGGAAATGCTGTTCCATTTGCACAGGGAAGTAGTGTTGTTGTTACGCCTGCCATTACCGGAAATTCCTATACATGTAAATATGATTACGGCGCGTGCAATGCAGGATTTGAGATCTGCTCAGCCATGCCGGGCAATGGGCCGGATACAGTTTTTGTATTGCCTCAAGCCGCTATTATTCCTACCATTACCGCACCAACCTGTGCAGGAATTGGAAGTCCAACTACACTTGTTTGCGCGCCAAATACCGCTACAAATTCGTATGCATGGTTTGGCCCAAGTATTGTTGGTCCAAATAATTCCCCAACAATTACAATTAATGGTCCTGGTAGTTACACCTGCGCTATTTCAAGCACTAACTCCGCATGTAATGGAACTGCGGCCGTAAACATTGCTTTGCAGCCAACAGTCACAATTGCGGCCACCAGCAATAGTATGTGTATGTTCAATACGAACAGTTCACCAAACTCAGTCTCACTCACAGCTTCCGGAGCACCAAATTACACGTGGTCTAACTTTATTGGATTAAATAACACTTACACATCTACAACAACTCCATTTATTTCTGTTAGTGCTGCGCCACCTGCTCTTGTGGGGTATGTGACGGTGGTTGGATCAAACGGTACGTGTTCGAATTCGGCAACTTACACTGCCATTATTGTTCCTAATCCGGTTATTACAGTTAATAGCCCAAGCGTTTGTGCAGGTAATACGGTTGCTTTAACTGCTAATAACGCCAGTACTTATACTTGGACTCCGACTGCATTATTGAATCCTCCAACTACAGGATCAATGGTTGTTGCAAATACGCCAACGACTCAAGTTTACACGGTAACTGGAACAAGTTTAGGATGTAATAGCGCCACTGAAAGTGCTACGGTAACGGTTGTTGCAAATCCTACAGTGAATGTTGCTCCATTTACAAACACAGTTTGTTTCGGACAAAACATTACGTTAACAGCATCTGGGGCAAACAACTATACCTGGTCTCCTGCAAATACTTTGAGCAGTGCAAATGGTGCCATCGTCGTTGCATCTCCAACCGTAAACACATTTTATACTGTTATAGGCGAAGCTGCTACTTGTACTGCAAGTGCTATGTATCAGGTGTCGGTGATCACTTTACCTAGCATTGTGTCATCTCCACAAACACACACAATTTGCCAATACAGTCAAATAAATATGTACGCTAACGGCGCAACCGCGTATACGTGGTCGCCGATGGCGGGATTGAGTAATGTAAGTGGCGGACAGGTTACAGCATCACCAAACATTACAACGGTTTATAATATCACTGGACAAAACGGAGCTTGTACTGCGTTTGGCCAAGTAACTGTTTATGTAGTTCCTTTTCCTAATTTGAACGTATCAACCCCAAACGGTAAAATTTGTCAGGGTCAATCAACAAATATTTTCTCTTCGGGGGCAATGCAGTACACAATTCAACCTGCTGCTAGTCTTTCGTCCTCTACCAGTGCCATGGCAATTGCAACGCCTACCGCGCCTACCAACTACACCGTGGGCGGTTTCAATGCCGGTTATGGAATTGAGTGTTGGTCGCGAAAAGAGATCGAGATCGATGTATTACCTCAGATCACTCCATCAATAAGTTCAAATGCTACAATTTGTTTGGGTCAGAGTATGAAGTTATTGGCGGATGGTGCAAGCACATTTAGTTGGACACCTTCTGGATCCTTGAATAGTAGTTCTATTAAGAATCCGGTTGCTTCACCAACTGTAAGTACAGTTTATACCGTAAATATTTCTTATTTCAACAATTGTACTGTTCAACAAACTGTTTCGGTAAAAGTAAATCCATCTCCAACTGTTTACGCGGGTGAGGATTTTGCGGTGAATCTTGATGAACCAATGTATCTGAATGCGCAAGGATCGGGAACATTAAGTTGGATCGCCGGTGAAGGAGTCTTCTGCAGTGTGTGTCCAAACTCTCAGATCTTACCTAAGCAAAGTAGTTGTTATACAATTCGCGCTGTAAATGACTACAATTGTATTGCAACGGATGAGATCTGTGTTGAAGTAACAACCAATTACAACATTTACATTCCAAATATCTTTACTCCAAATGAAGATGGAATGAACGATGTGTTCTTAGTTTACGGAACAGGACTTACAAAATTTGAGATGACCATTTTTGATCGTTGGGGAGAAAAGTTATTTGTATCCAAAGATCAGCTAGTTGGTTGGGATGGAGTTTATAAAGGAAAAATATCTAAGAATGATGTTTATCCTTATTTGATCCAATACACTTCATTGGACGGACAAAAACATACCAAGAGTGGTCACGTTACTCTAATGAAATAAAAATTAAAAATTGCTTTTATAGAAAGTCGGCCACCGGTCGACTTTTTTGTTTTTCGTACTTTCCAAAAACGTTGTCCAATACCCTGACTGTTAATATCTTATTTAAGCAAAATTGATTTAGAGCTGGGTGAAACTACATTTTGGTTGAGTGAACAGAAATAGGCTTTTAATAAGTATTGCGTACCTTAAATGTGTTGATTATCAGTATTTTACTGACACAACACCTAACTAGAATTTAAAATGAGGATAACATCTGCTTTTTTGGGAATTGCGATGTTGCTTTTTGGAACTGCTTATGCTCAAGTAGTGAATCCAAATTTCAACACAACACAAACTTCGGTACAAAATCAAAATCCGAATTTATTGGGCACATGTGCAGCAACGTGTACGCCTCTCAATATTATTAATCCCACACTAACCCCTAGTCCAAAAGGTGGTGGAAACAATCAGATCAATAACGGAAATGGTACAATAGCAACCATCTATCAAAATTCCGCTTGCGGATTGAGTTATGTATTGGGTGAAGTGAAGACAGGAAAACGTTATTCTCCTGCAGCAGCTAATCAACCGGTAACCATCAACATCACGGGAATTCCTCCTTGTTATCAGATACAAAAAGCATATTTATACACCGGTGGTTCGGGGAACGGACTTGCATTCAGTTCAACACTTGTGAATCCTGCGTCAACCTCTTCTGTTTTTCCAATGACCATGATCGGTAATCACCTGGACAAATGCTGGGGTTATAGTGGAACTTACAATTACCGTGCAGATGTTACTGCATTGATCTCGGGTAATGGAGCTTATGTTCTTTCCGGAATTCCAACAAGTATTACAACTCCGGGAAATGATATGGACGGCGCGAGTTTAGTGATCATCTTTACTGACCCTTCTCAAAGTTGGGAGGGAAACATTGTTATTGGCGACGGTTGCCAGGTGAATGCTTCTACAACAGGAACATTGCAAAATACATTGACAGGTTTCAACTCTTGCGGTAACTCAACTTTTGCTCAGTGTTTTTACATCATTAGTGACCTCCAAAATATTTTGGCTACTGGTTGCAAGATGAATAGCCCTGCTGCTTACAACTTTTCTTATCCTGCAGCCTCGAACAAATGGTGGGATAATATTGTTGGGAACGCGAACATGGTTACAACAGGACAAAATTCATGTTTGTTCGGAACAACAAACACTGCCGACTGTTACAACATTGTTACTGAAGGATTATACTGGAGAACCAATTGCAACGTTTGCTCTGCAGGTGGATTAACTATTACCACAGCTGTTACTTCAACTTGTACTGCAGGTTCTGCAACTGCCTTTGTAAGCGGAGGTAATGCGCCGTATTCATACACCTGGACTCCAAGTGCAGCAAACACCTCAGTAATTTCAAACGTTGCTCCGGGCAATTACACAGTTACAGTTAAAGATGCAACCGGTTGCTTAACGGGAACCGCGCTCGCTGTAATACCGGCAAGCTCCACAACATTAGCAGTTAACAGTGCAACAATTTGTACGGGGCAATCCGCAACATTAACGGCAACCGGAGGTAACACATACACCTGGACCCCTGCCGCAACATTAAGTTCTGCCAACGGAAATCCTGTTGTTGCAACACCGGCTGCAACTACAATTTATACAGTGAGTGGTACAAACACACTAGGTTGTACAGGTACAGCATTTGCAACTGTTACTGTAAACGCTCCCCCGGTTGTAACCGTGAATAGCCCTACAGTTTGCGTTGGATCAAGCTTTACATTAACAGCACCGGCTGGTAACACCATGTATGTTTGGGTAGGACCGAATGCATTTTTCTCTGCATTGCAAAATCCTCCATTCGCCAACGCGCAAACAACGTTAAATGGTAATTACTCCGTAACAGTTACAAGCGCGCTTGGCTGTACTAACACCGGTGTTGGTACCGTATCCGTTGTTCCCGCACCTACAGTTGTTGTTGCTGGAACAAATACGTTATGTTCGCAAAACTTTAATGGTTCGCAAAATACAACTACTCTTACTTCTACAGGCGCATCTACTTATCAGTGGACATTACCTCCTGGTTTCAATGCATCACCGAACTTAAACAGTAGTCCAATTGTGATCACGCCTCCGGTGACTTCCGTTCCTCTCGTTGCAACTATGAGTGTTATTGGAACTTCGGGTTCTTGTACAAACAGTGCGGTATTTACTTTAACCGTATTACCTAATCCTACTTTGGCAACAACATCAGGTAGCATGTGCGCGGGAACAAGCGTTAACTTAACCGCGAGCGGTGCGCAAACATATACATGGTCGCCAAGCGCGACATTGAATACGGCAAACGGACCAAACGTAACGGCGAGTCCTGCTGTAACAACAGTATATAGTATTATAGGATCAAGCGTTGGTTGTAATTCTCAAACAGGAAATGCAACTGCGAACGTTGTAAATAATCCGACCGTGAGCATTGCGCCTTTAACTCCAACTATTTGTTTCGGATCGTCGATCAATCTTACAGCAAGCGGCGCCAACAATTATACGTGGACGCCAAACACAGCGATCAGCACAACCGTTGGCGCGAACGTTGTGGTGAGTCCAACCGTAACAACAACTTATCAAATCATTGGTGAAGCTTCTACATGTACGAACTCAGCATCAAGAACTGTTACAGTTATCGCCCTTCCTGTGATCAACATTGCATTAAGTAGTCCAACCATGTGTATGAATAATTACAATGGTTCAGTAAATAGCATTACGCTTAACGCGAGTGGAGCTTCAAGTTATAACTGGACGGGATTTACAGGTGTTACTGCGAACACAAATTCAGGTTCGCAAATTATTTTAACTGCCATTCCAAATAGTCCTGTTGGAACAGGTACTGTTGTTGGAAGTGTTGGAACATGTACGGGCGGCACAACATTTACAGTTATTTCGGTACCAAATCCGATCATCTCCGTTCCTTCCGTAAGTATGTGTCTTGGAACGAGTGTAATGATTTCAGCAAGTGGCGCACAAACATATCAATGGTCACCACCAAATGATCTCAGCGCAACAACCGGAAGTACTGTGATGGCAAATCCGGCGCAAACAACAGTGTATAGTGTTATAGGTTCAAGTGTTGGATGTCAAAGTACAACTCAACAAACAACTGTAGATGTTGTTGCATTACCTTCTATAGTAGTTGCTCCGGCCAATCCTACAATTTGTGCAGGCAGCGCTGCTGGATTAAGCGCGTTTGGCGCGAATAATTACACATGGTCGCCTGCAAATACATTGAACACCGCGTTTGGCGCAAATGTTGTTGCCTCGCCTATGGTAACAACAAATTACACAGTCATCGGTGAAGCTGCTACATGTACATCATCGGCAGTTAGACAAGTGTCAGTTATTCCATTGCCAAATCTTCAAGCTATCACACAAAAGAGCGTGATCTGCGCTGGCGATCAAACAAACATTAACGCTAATGGTGCAAGCTCTTACACATGGAGTCCAACATATGGATTAAGTAATGGCAACTCAAATTTCGTGATCGTTAGTCCAATGGCCTCTGTAAATTATTCATTGATCGGAAATAACGGAGTGTGTACCGCAACGCTGGTTGTTCCAATTGTTGTATTACCACAACCTGTGTTACAACTTTCAACCAGTTCACCAAAGATCTGTTACGGTGCTAAGTCAACTATCTTTGCTGCTGGCGCGCAATCATATACCTGGGATCCGCTGCCAGATTCAACCGTTACAACGTACGCTGTTGTTTCACCTTCGGTAAACACAAATTACACTGTTACAGGAATAAATTATACTGGTACAGTTGGTTGTGTATTCACAAAAGAAATATTGATAGAAGTAGTACCAACGATCACGGCTGTTGTAAGTGCCAGTACTCAAATTTGCCTTGGAGAATCTGTGAAACTAGACGCGAACGGTGCAGACACCTATGTGTGGTCACCTCCCGCAGGATTAAGTAATTCTCTCATATCAAATCCATATGCAAATCCGGAAACAAGTACGGAGTATACGGTGTTTGTTTCTAAAGAAGGGAACTGCGCTGTGAAAGCCATGGTATACGTGCAAGTAAATCCATTGCCCGTTGTAAATGCCGGACCAGACCTGAGATACAACTACGATGAACCGATGTATTTAAGTGGTACTGGAACCGGAACGCTTACCTGGACATTTGGTGATGGAATTCTTTGTAAGGTTTGTCCGAACACTCAATTCATGACAGCCATCGGTGGCAATTATAAAATTCTCGCGGTAAATGAATTTGGTTGCAAAGCAAGTGATGAGTTGAATGTGGAGATCACAAACGAATACTCTATTTACATTCCAAATATCTTTACGCCAAACTATGATGAGAAAAATGAAACATTCTTGGTATTTGGTGTAGGAATTTCAAATATCCAAGTGACGATCTTTGATCGTTGGGGAGCAGAACTCTACCACGACGATAATCAAACAAAAGGTTGGGATGGAACTTTCAAAGGTGAGTTGTGCAAGAATGATGTTTATGTTTACGTTGTAAAATACATCGCGCTCGATGGAAAAAAACATACGAAAACCGGTCACGTTACTCTAATGAAATAATAAATCTAAGGAAAGAAAAAGCCCCTTCAAAACGAAGGGGCTTTTTTACTTAGGCCTTTTTCTTCTTCCCCAAATTATACCAATCTATCCTGCGAGTGTAGTTCATTATCGCGAACATCACCACAAACAATCCAAGACTTCCTATCAGTAAAGCATAGCTTTCTAACTGAACGATCACAAACATGAATCCATATAATAGAAGCAACATTCCCCCTATCGCTGCAAATACGCGTGTTCCACGGAACAAATAATAAATGAAATACGAAATAGCGCTAACAGTCATAACTGTGGCAATCAAATACGCTAATGAGAATATCATATACTCACTGAATGATAGTAACAACGTATAGAACAAGCACAGAGCGAACCCAACAATCACATAATTGAACGGATGGATCTTCTTCTGCTGAGTGATCTCAACAAAAAAGAACACTAAAAAGGTGAGCAAAATAATAAGCATGGCATATTTCACTGAGCGTGTTGTTTTTTGATATCCGTCTATTGGCATAATGAGATCAACACCAAAAGAGCTATAACCAATATTGTAAGCCGCATCAGAGAAAACCTGAGGATAATTACGATTTAAATGCAACACTTTCCAGTTTGCAATAAATCCTGTCGCATCGATCTTCGACGTGTCAGGTAAGAATTGCCCATTGAACGCGGGCGTTTGCCACGCCGATTGCAATTTTACCTTTGTAGTTTTTCCTACAGGAACAAAAAACAATTGCTCACTTCCTTTTAAATCAAGATCTAATTCTAATCCATGACCGCTCGCCAAAAATTTATCCACGCTGTCCACTAACAAATGTGAAATGGCGCCTGACTCGAAAACATCACGTGCCACAACACCTGGGTTGAACGAATACATTTGTCCATCGAATTTCATTTCCAGTTTTTCTTTGATGCCACGCATATCGCTTAAACCAAGAATGATCGATGCCTCTTTCCACACATAATTTTCCTTAGGAATAGTGAGCGCATTCAAATTAAATTTCCCAAAGCTCGCATTCATTTTGATCTTAGAGTTATACACTACTACTTCGTATATATTGCGATGTCGTTTTTCTGGAAGAACTTGTCCATCAAATTCTACCTTATCAGGTAAAATGTACAAGAAGTGTTTTACAGAACGTACAACCTTGGCTGTGTCGCGATAGTATTCTAGGTATGGAACAACCAAAATTGGACCTGTAATAGTTTGCCTACCGCTCCACTTGCTGGAAATATCATAGAAGGCTTGTGACTGATTACTTTCCCGTTCATCGATCAAACTGTGAATGATGACCTGGGGAATAATGAAAATTAAAAGGAGAACAAAAATGATGATGCCTTTGATGAAGATGTGATATTTACCAAATACACTTTCTTCTTTTGGAACTTCGGGGAGTCCAAATTGCGGATTTTTATTTTCTTCCATGTAAGGGGATTTATACCCTCAAAGGAAGATAATAAAAGCTTGGGTTGAACGATTTTAACGAAGTTTAGAACTTCATCTTACCGCCAATAGCCTCGCGCGACTTACGAGGTCCACCTCTTTTTGAACCAATAACGTGTCCAAGAGTGATCTCGTGCGCACCGGCAGTAACCTTAGAACTCAACTTAGAAAGTGTATAATCATAACTATACCCTATTCTGAAAGGCTTATCCATTGGCTCGTAAGCCAGGCAAAATGCTACGCCCTCGGTATTCGTATATCCACTACCATAGGTTTTAAATGGTATACCACGATACCAAACTGTGAAGCTTATCACTTTATAAAAGTAATTAACGCCGATATCCAATTGATCATTTACTCCTTGATGACGGTAATGGATCAAACCACCAATAGTATGCGGTGATGGATCATCAAATTTCTCAGGCTTCACGATCTCATATTTAAATCCACTATGTACGCTTAGGAACATCGGTAATTCTGCAGAAGCACCTTTACCCATTAAACTTTGATCAGGCTTATTTAAATGACGAGCAGAAACACCCAACCAGAATAATTTTGAATCCAATAAACCACCGGCACCAACATCAAAATAAGAGATCGAAGTTGCTGCAACCGTAGCATCAAGAGAAGCCTGATTAGTGATCAACTGATCGTTAAAGATCAATTTACCGGGTTGAAATTTCTTTTGAGTATAACACGCCTGCAAACCCGCTCTGAATTTATATTTACGATTAACCTCAACAGCATATGCCGCGTTCAATCCAACTTGTGTATTGGTAAGGTAAGAAGTTCCTCCGGCGTCCTGCATCACATACAAACCACCGCCTGCATGATACTTTTCTAAACTCCCGTCGTAGGAAACAAAGTAATTTGAATACCCTCGTTCAACGCCAGGCCACTGATTACGGTAGCCAGCAGCAAAGCGATGGATACCATCGCTGTTTCCCGCAAATGCAGGGTTAAGGTACTGCGGTACCGAATTGAACTGCGTAAATTGAGCGTCCTGACCAAAGCTCACAGAAACTGTTCCAAGAGCTAAGAATAGATACATTAGTTTTTTCACTTTACTTCTTTATTAGTTTAATAGTTAATTCCGATTCTACTTTTTCCATCACCAAAGGTTCCAACTCTATTACCAACGATTGATAACCATCTTCCTGTACAATTACCTTATATGTTTTAAGCGGATTTACCACGATGATGAACTTCCCTGTTTTTGGATTGGAGTTATAGATCCCGGCAACTTTGTTGGACTCATTGTCCAACAGCGTGATCTTCCCTTTTCCGGCTATATTATCTTTTAAAAGCATCCCTACTTTTACCTTGAGGTCGTTATCTCCAAAACGCGTATCGATCTCATAAATATCCTCGCTGCCATAAGAATCTTCTTTAAGGGAAGAATAATATGCCTTTTGTCCGTCAACATTCAATACAAAGAATACATCGTTGCCCACAGTGTTGATCGGATATTCGAGGTTCTGTACCGGACTAAAACTATTAGTTTCGTCGTTATACGTTGTTTTGAACACATCAAATTCGCCCATCGTGTTATGACCTTTTGAACTAAAATAAAATGTATTACCATCTGCGTGCATATAAGGCGACTCCTCGTCATAAATGGTATTGATGCCTGGACCAAGATTATATGCCGCCGACCATTTTCCGTTTGGTAAACGACGGATACGATAGATATCTTTTCCTCCGTAACCACCCGGACGCGTGCTTGTGAAATACATCACATTCGTATCGTTAGTGAAGCACGCGCTTGACTCGTGATATTGAGAGTTGATCTCTAAACCAAAAACTTTTGGTGTTTCCCATTTTCCCGCGGCATTCAACTTTGTTTCGTATAAATTTCCATTAATTCCATCAGGAGTAGAACGGTAAATGATCATCTTATATCCATCCGGACTAATCGCAACACAACCGTCATTTTCATCGGTGTTCACAGGCTTTCCAATATCTTCGGCCGGTCCCCACACACCATCGTCATTTTTATGACTTACATAAATATCCTCATAAAAATATCCGAACTGATCCTTATTTGGATTAACGCCTACTCTGCGTGAGGTAAAATACAACGAACTCTCATCAGAATTGATCACTGGCACATATTCAGGGTAAGCTGTGTTGATATTCTTACCGACATTCTTCACCACCGAACGGTGCGGACTAGCCATATATTTTTTCGCGTTCTGATTCACGCCTATCATAAAATTAATTCCGTCGTCGTTCACTATCCTCTTCTTATCTTTCAAACACTGCTGCAGAGTGATGATACTTTCATCAAACATTTTCTGATGGTGTTTGATCATCGCCAAACAATACAGGGCGTCCGCTTTTTTTGAGGACTTCAATTCTTTTTCGTGCGCCAGCAAACTATCCAAATGGTATTGCAATTTCAATTTGCAAAACGTAGCAAGGATATTTGCCTCCTCTTCCTTTGGATTTGCAGCTACAATTCTCCTGTAACATCCAAGGGCATTATAGTAATCCTCATTCTTAAAATAGAACGCGGCATCTTTCTTCATCAGTTTCACAAAATTCTTACTTTGCGCTAAGGACAAAAGAGAACCAGTAACAAGTACAGCTATCAAAGCGAGCTTTCGCATCCAACTATCGTATTAACGTAACGTCTCCAGTTTTATCTATGACTGTACCATCAAATAATTCAACGTGGATCTTCCAAACATAAATATCCTGGTTACACAATTTTCCTTTGTAGTATCCATCCCAGCCTTGTGTTGGATCCTCGGTAGCGAACATTACTTCACCCCAACGCGAATACACAGTGAACTTCATGGCTAGAACGCCTTTCATATTAGCATGGAAAATATCATTACTCAAATCATTTGGATCGAACGTTGTTCCTGGTGAACCATTTTGGTTCGGCGTGAACGCGTTAGGCATCTGGAATTGACTTTCATCCTTAACTAAGATCTTACCTAAACTAAACGTATCCTTACAACCTTGCGAATTGGAAGCGATTAAAAATACTGAATACGTACTTTCTGTAGTAAAAATATGTGTCGCATCTATCGTATTAGAGGTTGTGAGATCGCCAAAATTCCAAGTATAGGACGTTGCTCCCACCGACATATTTGTATAGTTTATTGTAGCGTTGGGCAAGCTTAACGTATTAGAGCCGGTTGAAATGTAACTCGCTGTTGGTGCGGGGAACACTTTTATATTTTTGCTTGCTGTATCCGCGCAACCGTGAATATCAGTAGCCATCAATGTAGTAGTGATGGTTTTTACAGTTGTTCCAAAATTGATATACTTCGTACTCGCGCTTGATGTTGTTGCGGTGTTGGAATTACCAAGATTCCAATTGTAAACTGTAAATCCATTTACGGCAGGGAAGTTTACTTTTAAAGGTGAGCATCCACTATCCGGTAAGGCTGTATAAACAATATTTGGCTTTGGATAAATAACCGTTGCAAAGGTTGATGAATGCACACAACCCGTTAAGTTTATAGCGTTCAAGGTTGTTATACTCGTTTGCGCAGTTGAGCCGGGGTTTGTGAAAGTAGTAACAGGTATGCTCAAGGTGCTTGACGAAGAACTTCCGAAATTCCAAGAGTAAGTAGTTGCACCTGTTGATGTATTTGTGAAGGTTAATGCTTTTGGATGACAAACCGCGCTATCAACAATAAATCCTGATTGCGGTTGTGCGAACACAGTTACAAAATCCGTGATGGAGTCTTTACAACCTCCGGCATTTGTTACAATTAATTTAACCGGTATACTTTGCGGCCCGGAGCCCGGAGCGTTGGTATATGTTTGCGATGCGTTGGTTGATGTTGCTGTTATACTATAATTAAGATCCCATTTATAAGTTGTGCCTCCAGAACTCGTATTTGTGAAGGTGACATTGAACGGCGTACAGGCTCCTTTAGGAGAGAATGTGAAACCCGGTAACGGATTTGCAAACAATGTAACTGTTTTCGTCATGGTAGTTCCACAACCACTCGCATTTTGAGCGATGAGTGAAATCGTATATGTTTGGTTAGTTACAGTTGGTGACACGTAAGCATGCGTTGGTGTTATTACAGTTGTGGTTGGCGATGCATCACCAAAATCCCATTGGTAGCTTACCGCTCCAACACTTGTATTTGTAAATGTTACCAGCAAAGGCGCACAACCCGCAGTTGGCGTGAACGCGAAGTTTGCAGTGGCATTGCTTGCTACCAACACTGTATTTGTATACGTGTTGGAACAGAACGCGTTAAATGAAAATAGTGTTACCGTGTACACTCCGGCTGCTGAGAAAGTGTGTACGGGATTTACTGCAAAAGAATTTGGTGTTGCGTCACCAAAATTCCAAATGTAATTTGTTCCATTTGTGGTGAGGTTAGTAAATGACGTGGTGCCACCAACGCAGACGACATCGGAGACAAAGGATCCTGTAGGAAGCGCGTCAACCTGGACGGTATGCGTGACCTGTCCCTGACATCCCGCTGGATTTGTAACAACAAGCATCACCGTATACACTCCGCTTGCCGTGTAGGTTGTAGCAGGCGGATTTTGCGAAGTAGATGTACTCAAATTTCCAAAATCCCAGAACCAAGCGGTTGTAGGTGGAATTGATGTATTGGTCCAGTTAACCGTTAACGGAACACAAGACTGATTTGGATTCATGGTAAATGAAGCTACCGGCGATCCCACAACGTTGATCACAACCTGATCGGTATCACTACACGCGCCACCAAATGGAATGTACGCTACTAATTTAACAGTGTAAGTTCCAGCGGTTGCGTAAGAATATGTTTTTGGTCCAAATGGGAAATTAATGAATCCGGATCCATCACCCATGTCCCATTTGTAAAATACACCCACGCTACTTGCATTTGTAAATGTCATTAATGTATTCACACAAAATGGTCCTGCAGGCGCAACCATACTTGCAGTGGGCGCGTTAAATAAATTTACGAGTTGACTCACCGAATCCACACCACAAACGTTACTATCCTTTAACCAAACAACATAACCTCCCAGGTTAGGAAAAGCTACGGTCACTGGTGTGTTAGGAGGGATATTTTGCCAAGGGTAAATTGAATCCTGAAAACTATTGAATGCCCAATAATTTCCAAGTTTCCAATACTGTTTACGTTGGTAGTTATTTCCCGATCCAACGCAGTTTTGTGATGATGTGTTTGTGAATGTCCACGCGTTATCAGGCCAACATCTGTTTTGTACGGAGGTCGTGATCTGCGCAATGTCGCGCGCGTAAACACTAATTGGTCCCAATACAGCTGTACTTGTTGCAGAGAAAGAACAATAATTCCAAGCCATTAAAGTGGCAGAGGTTTGACAAGGAATAGTTGAAGCGGTATACACGTGACTCGCACTTGTATTGGTGTACGAATCCGGAGTATTAGGAGACGAATCTCCCCAAATGTAAAGGAATTGTGTTGTAGAACTCACATTCGTACTTGTGTTACTGAACGTGATGTTTGCGGGAGTACACCCAGCAAGCGTTCCACCCACGGGCGTTGATAAACCTGCAACCACGGCTTGTTCCATAACAACCACACCGGTCATGGTACATGTTTGCGCCGGAATAGTGAGTGTTACTAGAAATGATCCGGTTGTAGCCCCGTACAAATGCGGAATTACGGTATTAGCGATGTAATTCGTGCCCGTAAAATCCGGAGAGGCATCACCCCAACTAATGGTGTAAGTTCCCGGAAAGTTGGAAGGGGATTGGAAATTAAGGTTGTAGGCTCCTCCCGTGCAACTGATCCACATTGGGCTGGCTGAGGGATTTCCCAGATAATCGAAGATCTGGGGACATTGCGCTTTAGCTGCAAACAATGTGAGCTGTAAAAGCGCGAGGCAAATGATTCTTTTCACAAGCATATTTTTTTAAAGTTCAATACAGGCATATAAGCCGGGTTCTGTTTCGTTTCGGTTGCCCGAAATATAAACTACCATTTATCTATTCGACCTACCCGTTGCGGCTTCCTTTCGGAAAAAAGCGGGACACCCGTACCGCAACTTATTTGGTCTTTCAACACCCAAGGTTTACCAAACACCCCCATTACTGAGGGTACTTGTAGGCTCTTACCCTACATTTTCACTATCACCGCCAGGTTTAACTGGAGGCTACCTAATCTCTGTGGCACTGTCTGTTACATAAACTATTGGCCTATGTACCCACGTTTTCACATGGTGAGTTTCCCTATGTTGCCCGGACTTTCCTCCGCGGAAATTAATCCACGGCGGCAGTTCTACCTGTGGCTTAAAGATACGATAATTTTTTTAATACCAAAATATGTTAAACTACCTTTCTGCACCAGTATTTAACAGCTGGTTATTTAAAGCTTTTTAGATGTGTTTTTGGGGTCCCGCCGGGCTGCCCATAATTACCTATATTTAGACCGTAAATTTAGATTTGAAGCGAGTTGCACTCATAACCGACGGAATTTGGCCCTACGTGATCGGAGGCATGCAAAAACACTCCTATTATTTATGCAAATACTTCGCTGCAAACGGTATTCACGTTGATCTGATTCATTTTAATAGGAGCAATTACGACATCAATAAACTGGAATTCTTTTCGGAAAAAGAACGGACGTTTATTCATCCGACCATTGTAGATATTCCTTCAACTGTAAAATTTCCGGGACATTATGTTTACAATTCTTATCGGCATTCCAAACTCATTTTCGATATTCTTAAACCAAAATTACAAGAGTACGACCTTATATATAGCAAAGGATTTACCGGTTGGCATTTGATCGATCAGAAATTTAAGGGGCGCATAAAATGCTGCGATATTGGCGTAAAATTACACGGATACGAAATGTTTCAACCTCCGGCAAGCTTTTCGGAATGGTTACGTTCGCTCCTTTTAAAAGGTCCGGCAAAAAAAATTAGTCAACGTGCTGATCTTGTTTTTTCTTATGGTGGAAAGATCAGCGATATCATCCGTTCGCTTGGAATAAATGATCAAAAAATAATTGAAAGCCCATCGGGAATTGAGGAAGAATTTATCACACAAAAAATAAACGCAACCGGAGAAATTAAACGTGTTTTATTTCTCGGAAGATATGAGCGACGCAAGGGAGTTGAAGAGCTATCTCAGGCCATCACGTTGTTTAATGGTTCAAAAAAAGGTCTGGAATTCCATTTCATTGGTAACATTCCTAATGACAAAAAACTGAAAACACAGAACGTTATTTATCACGGAGAGATCCGCGATCGTCAGGTTCTTTTTGAGAAAATGAGAAGCTATGATGTACTCATTTGTCCCAGTCACAGCGAAGGGTTTCCTAATGTAATTTTGGAAGCTATGAGCAACGGTTTGGCTGTGGCGGCAACTCCGGTGGGCGCGGTTGAATTATTAGTTGACGAAAAAATTGGTTGGATCATTTCTACTCCAACTTCAAACGCAATTTCAAAAGTTCTTGATCAGATCCTAACTGAGGACAAGAGAACTATTGATCACAAAAAACAGAACGCAATAGATCGTATCAAACATCAATTTACCTGGAATATTATTTTCAAAAAAATGATAGTGGATGTTGAAAAACACTCGAAAAAGTGATTACCAGTTAGTAAACAAAAGCTACCACCTGTGAATTGATTCGTACCGCGCTTCCTTTCAATCACATCACTTATCCAAAAAAAAGATTTTAACATTTGTTGTGTTTCAAATAAGTGACTATCTTTAGCAATACCATAAAACCTAATGACATGAAGAAACAATTACTTATAGCAAGCGCCCTGCTGTTCTCGGTGGGAGCCTTCGCTCAAAACAGGCAGGTTAAGCTGAAGCCTTCGGGCATTCTTAACCAAGCCGAAAAACTAAAAGCTAAGTTTGCTCCCGTAGACAATCCTGTGGAAACTCAGGTGGCAGCTAAACCTTTACCTCCGGATTTTCAGATCAACCCTGGAGTTCCACATCCTGAATTAGCAACTAATAGTTCGCCTATTATTTCAGCTAACTGGGTAAGGATCTCAGGATCTTACAACATCCTTGGTATGATCGTTAGTAGCTCTAAACCTCTACAATACAACAGATACCTTGACCTTGTTTCGTTTATTCAACGTAGAAGTACAACTTTCTCTGTTAGTCCAACTATGCCTGCAAACGCGGCATCGGGACCAATTGTTGCCATGTTAGGTAAACAATGCGGTTTAACCTGGGACAGTACTTTAGTATTTGCTGATCCAACAAACTGGTCGCGTTACCCACAAGGTGGTATTTACAGTCCTGCTGGAAATAGCAATATTGAGAACGCATATGCAGTTGCAATGGGTCCTATTACCGCTAATGGTGGTGGATGGGTTGGTAGTTATTACGCTACAAAAACTCTTACAAGTACTGCAAACCGCCACACTGCAGGAACCGATCAACAATTTATGTCGCACACTGCACCATTTGGTTCGGCAACTTCTCCAACTATGCCTAAACATTATTTCCCACGTCACGGGTTTACACAATGTGATAATGGAATGGTTTACAGTTTAGGTGGTTTATATGATGAGTATGGTGTTGTAACAGCAGGTCAGCCGGAAAAATATCGTGGTGGTATGTTAGCAAAAGGAAACTTCGTTTCCGGAGCTATGGTTTGGACCTCTGACAGTATGGTTCCTCCGGTAATTTCATCTGGAGCGGGCGCACGTCAATTGTTTTCGCAGTCATACATGGCCTGGGATGACGCAGGTCAAGTTGGTTATGTTGTGTTCATAGGTGCTCGCGCCGGTTCAACAAACGCTAACAAAGGATGGCAACCAATTGTTTACAAAACAACAAACGGTGGTGGTACATGGGCTTTAGTGAACGGAATTGATTTCAACACTGCTACTACATGGGATTTCGTTTTAAATTCCATGGCATCTGTGAACATCAACAACTCACTTTCTGTTCCTTTCTTCAACGTTGGAGAAGGTATTGATTGCGCAGTTGATAAGAATGGTAAATTACACATTGGTTCAACTGTTGTAGGTACTTCAAGTACACACAATGACTCTTTAGGATTCACATGGCAATTCACTACAAACCAATATTCATGGTCCTACCAAAATACGGCATGGCCTTATTTATTTGACTTTGTTGGTGATGGCACAGGTGCATGGAGCTATAAAACTATCGACTCAGTTGGTTCGGAAGGTATGGCAACAACAAACCCTAATAACTGTTGGGGAAATCAAAGTCAAACCAGTCCTGCTGCTTCTGATATGCGTATTCAAATGTCTCGCACTTATGATGGAGAATTCATTCTTTATTCATGGGAGGAATCAGATTCAACTTTAACAACAGGAAATCTTAAATGGAATGAGTTCCCTAACATTAAAGTGAAAGCGTTACGTATGTGCGATATGTCGGTTAGTTCCGATGAGTACATGGTAAGTTCACCGGTAACAGGATTCCATCCACGTGTTCGCGATAAGGCGTTTTTCCACTACATGTCTCGTCAATCACGCGGAGATCAAACCACAATGACAACTGCTCAGTTCACTGTACCGGTTACTGTTTCAAACAACCCATTGTGTTTAGGTGACAACCCAATTGATACATATTACGCTCGCGCCGTGGTATCATATTCATTTGCTTCACCTGGCTGTACAACTACAACTGGATTTATCAATAACGCGTCTAACGAAGTAAAAAATACACGTATCTATCCAAACCCGGCTAAGAATACATTTAACGTTGGGGTTAATCTTAACGTTGCCGGCGATGTGAGCATTACAGTTTACAATGCCATAGGCCAAAAAGTGAGTTCGGTGAAAACCAACGGACAAATTGGAGAGAACACAGTTGCGATTGATATGAACAACGCTAACGCGGGTGTTTATTTTGTAAAGATCAAGTCTGGTACTACTGAAACAACCAAGAAGTTGATCTTAGAATAATAGATTAGAGATTTGTTATGAGTGGAATAGAAACCGCCTCCAAAGGAAGGAGGCGGTTTTTTAATACCCTTACTTTTGTAGGATCAAGAAGATAAAAGTTTAAAAACAACTAAAAAGTCACCATATGAAAAAACTACTACTTATCGGAAACGCTGTATTGATATCAATGAGCGTGCATTCGCAAACAGCGAAATCGATCCAGCCTAGCGGCGTTACAAATCTGGCTGAAAAGATCAGAAAAGAAAAAACCGCTAAACATGATCCTGTTTTTGTTGCTGGCAGATCTGCAAAAAGTCCCCATATCATAAATAATCCACTGAACAGTTCAGCAAGCACTGCCGCTAACCCCATCATTAGCGCCACGTTCACCAAATTCACAGGGTCTATGAATGCCTTTGGAATGTTAGTGAGTGCCCAAAAACCTTTGCAGTACAATCGCTACTTACAAACATATTCCTGGATACAACGAAAACATCCAAACTATGTTACCAACCCAGTTCTACCGGCAAACGCGCAAAGCGGAGCTATTGTAGCCTTCTTTGGAAAAAACGAAGGTACCGTATGGGATAGTACGCTGTTGTTTTCCGATGCAAGTCGTTGGTCGCGTTATCCTCAGGGCGCAATTTATAATCCATTGAATGGAAATAATCTTGCGGCCGCTTATGTTGTAGGTAGCGGGCCATGCACGGCCTCATCCGATAATTGGGTTGGAAGTTGGTATGCGAGTAAATTGATCGGTGCAGCTGTTACAAACAGTGCAGGTGCTGATCAGCAGTTCATGCCTAATGCTTCGCCTTTTGGTTCGGCAACTTCGCCAACAATGACGAAACATGATTTTCCACGTAGCTCTTTCAATATTGATGACAACGGTGTTGTGCGTTCACTTGGTGAAATTTCGAGAGATGTAAATGATGTTTCTTCAAACGCAAATTATGGTTACCGTGGCGCGCTAGTGGCTAAAGGTTCATTTAACTCAGGTGCGTTTGTTTGGACACCGGACAGTATGATCCCTCCGGCAGTTTTATCGAGTGACGGACTTGTTCTTTCAAATCAATCGTACATGGCATGGAATGATGTCGGCACAGTTGGATATGTTGTGTTGATCGGTGCTCGTCAAGGTGCAACGTTATCAAACAAAGGGTATCAACCTTTTGTTTACAAAACAACAAACAGCGGTAATACATGGGTATTAGTGAACGGTATTGATTTTAATACAGGCAGCTGGGCAATGTTAAAGAACTCCATGCAATCTGTAAATATCAACCCAAGCTTGGAAGTTCCATTTTTCAAATACGATGAAGGAATTGATATGGTAGTTGACAAGAATAATAAACTTCACATTGCTTCCATGGTAGTTGGTACATCAAGTACACATAATGATTCTTTAGGTTACACGTATCAATTTACGATTGCCGGCGATCAGTATGCCTGGCCACATATTCCAACAGCGCGTCCTTACATTTTTGATTTTGTTGGCGACGGTGTTGGTGCATGGACAGCTACATTGATCGATTCATTAGGCACCGAAGGTCCTTCTTCAGTTTCTGGTCAAGGCGGATTTGGTTTTAATCCATGGGCAGATGCCGGCGATCCTACCGCTTCTGTTTCTTCCGATACACGCTTACAACTTTCGCGTACATATGATGGAGAGTTTATTACATATTCGTGGGCAGAATCAGATTCTACCTTGAATACAACCACCAACAAATGGCATGAGTTTCCAAATATTCACCAACGTGCCATGCGCATTTGCGACGGCTCAGTAAGTACCGACGAATATGTTATTACATCACCTAGCAGTGGTTTTAATCCGAATGTAAGGGATAAAGCATATTTCCACTTTATGAGCTCAACTTGTAAAGCCGGAGCCTCTAATGCTACCCAGGCAACATTTACCGTTGGTTATACCGTTTCAAACAACATAAACACCGACGCCATCGCGCCGGTAACAAATTATTTTTCAAATGCGGTTGTGGTTCATACATTCCCATCAGCGGCTTGTGGTACAACCCTAACTACCGGCATAAATAATTTAAGTTCTAACGAAGTTACACGTGCACGTGTATATCCAAATCCATCAAACGGAGGAAGTTTCAACGTTGAGATCACGTTATCTAGCCTAAACACCATTAACATTGATCTTTATAATGCGATTGGTCAAAAGGTTTCGGCGGTGAAGGTAAACGGCCAATTGGGCGAGAATTCTGTTAAAATGGACGTAAATGGAGTGACTCCGGGCGTTTATTTTGTTAAAATTAAAACCGGTTCAACTGAGACCACTAAAAAGTTAATTATAGCGTAATTGCCTCCATAGAAACGGTATAGACACCGCCCCAAAAGGGCGGTTTTTTATTTAAGTGGTTTTTTTTTGGTAATTTTATTTCAGTGCGTAAAATAATTGAACTATATTGCCGAACATTAAAAATGACATGAAAATGAAAAAACAATTACTCATTGGGAGTGCACTTTTACTTGCTATTAGTGTTAACTCACAAAACAGCAGACAGTTTCGCCCGACAACCGGGATCGTGAACATGGACGCAAAGATGAAGGCAAACAAACTTGCCTGGGGATCGGCGGTTGAGGCTCCGGTTACGAATGCTAACAAATTCACAAATCCTTCACCAGAGGTTGGTTCTGATAACAGCACAGCTAGCAGTGCTAGTTCTCCGATCATCAGTGCAACGTTTACACGTTTCTCTGGTTCAATGAATGTATTTGGTATGTTGGTGAGTAATCAAAAAGCTCTTCAATACAACCGTTACTTAAAAACATTCTCTTTTATTCAACGTAAAAGTGCTACTTACGTAACTAATCCTGCTTTACCGGCTAACGCTCAATCAGGTGCTATTGTTGCGTATTTAGGAAAGAACGACGGTGCGTCATGGGACAGTACTTTGATCAACTCTGATGCTGCAAACTGGTCACGTTACCCACAAGGAGCTATTTACAATCCTCCGGGAAACACCACTTACACTAACGCTTACGTTGTTGGTAGCGGTCCTTGTACAAGTCAATCAAATTCTTGGGTAGGAAGTTGGTTCTCTAGTAAGAAGATCACTTCTCCTGGAACAAACTCAACTGGTGTTGTAGGAAGTGAACAACAATTTATTCCGAACACTGCACCATTCAACAATGCAACTTCAGTTCAAATGAAGAAACAGGATTTCCCTCGTTATTCATTTGCTTCAACTGACGACGGAATGGTTCGTTCATTAGCTAATATCTGTAACGATATCAACGGTACAACTAATACTACTTACGGTATTCGTGGTGCTGCGATGAACAAAGGTGTATTTACTTCCGGTGTGTTTGTTTGGCAATATGATTCTTTCATCCCTCCAGTGGTTGTAAGAACAGTTAATGAGCCAGGTACAAAATCAATGTGGGGAACTCCTTACATGGCATGGAATGATGCCGGTACTGTAGGTTACGTAATGTTCTTAGGTCAACGTCAAGGTTCAACCGGACAAAATGTTGGATGGCAACCTATCGTTTACAAAACCACTAACAGTGGTGGTCTTTGGGCTTTAGTAAATGGTATCGATTTTAACTTGCCAACAGTGTATGACAAATTATTGAACTCAATGAATGGTCCAAATACAAACACAAACATCTCTATTCCTTTCTTTAAATCAGATGAAGGTGTTGATTTGATCGTTGATAATTCAAACAAACTTCACATTGTAACTACAGCAGTTGGTTGTGCTCGTCAGCACCCTGATTCAGTAGAATACACATGGCAATATGGTACTGAAGGTTACGCTTGGATCTACCAAAATACTGCATATCCTTACATCCTTGATTTCTCAGGTGATGGAACCGGTACTTGGGATATGAAAGTAATTGACTCTTTAGGAACTGAAGGTCCATCTGAAACTTCTGGTCAACCAGGTTTCGGTTCAAACCCTTGGGCTAACCAAAGTCAAGCTAATCCGGTAAGTTCTAGTGACCGTATTCAGATCTCTCGTTCTTATGATGGTGAGTTTATCACTTACTCATGGGCCGAGTCTGATTCAACGTTAACTACAGGTGCAACAAAATGGAACGAGTTCCCTAACATTCACCAACGTGCTTTACGTTTGTGTGACGGCGCTGTAAGTACAGACGAATTGATCATTTCTTCACCTTCTTCAGGATTTAACCCTAGCGTACGTGATAAAGCGTATTTCCACTTCATGGGTTCTACTTGCAAGGCTGGTGGTTCTACAATGACTTCAGCAACATTTACTGTTCCTTATACTGTGTCTAACAACGCGTCAACGGATGGTGGTGTTTCTGTGAACAACTACTTCGCTAACGGTATTGTTACTCACAACTTCCCTAGCTCTGCTTGCGGTGCAACAGTTGCTACAGGAATTGCTGCTGCTAAAACAGAAGCTTCGGAGAGTTTTGTATATCCAAACCCTACTGATAACCAATTCAACGTTCGTTTAACTCTTGCAAACATCAACGATATTTCAGTTGAAGTTTACAACGCCATTGGTCAAAAAGTAACTGAAACAAAAGTAGCTGGTCAATTAGGTGTTAACGAAGTTCCAATGAACATGAATAACGCTAAAGCTGGTGTTTACTTTGTTAAGATCAAAGTTGGTAAAACAGAAAGCACTAAGAAATTAGTGGTTCAATAATCCAATCTGAACAATATTTAAGAACCCCTTAACGTTAAACGTTAAGGGGTTTTTTATTTGATATTGGTCAAAAAACGCACCTCCCCCTATTTTCAGGCTCTTTTTTGTTTAACTTTAATCAAACAAAACGCAATGAAGAAACTATTGATCCTACCGGCCCTGTTCCTGTTCGAAATGGCTTTCTCGCAAAGCGATACTATTTTCTTGAGGAACGTAAACGGGAAGATTCCCGTAAAGATCTACGAGATCAGCGAAAATGAGATCCGTTATAAACGCACCGATATGGATGAAAGTCCATTGTTTGTGTCGCACATTGATAACGTTCTTAAAATAAAATATAAGAACGGCACCAGCCAGGTTTTCACTCCGGATGAACTCGCTATTCCATATGATGTGAAAGAAGTTGTTCAGCAACGTGAGGCTATCAAATTTCACGTGTTCGATCTTCCCGCAGGTAAGATCTCTTTTGGTTATGAGCGCGTACTTCGCCCCGGCATCAACACGGATTTTAAAGTGGGTATTTTTAATTCGAGTATTTTCAGCTCATTCAATTCCAATTATGAAAGAGGAATGTATAATCCTTACGGCGCCGGTTGGGCCGGAGGAACATTTTTTAAAGGAGGCCTAAAATTGTTGGCTTCAAATAATTCGCACGGCAAAGGCAAAAGTTATGGTCACCTTTTAAGCGGAGGCTACATTCGCTTTGATGCGTACATCAGTTATATGAACTACCAGGGAATTGATTATTGGGTGCCGGATCCTAACTATGTTCCACCTGCAAACAACAATTACAACTACAGCAATCCAAACGCCGGCATGATCCAAAAAACAACCGATGCCAACAATTACAATTATGGATTCTTAATTTGCTTTGGCGCCCAACACGTGATGGCGGGTGCGCTTACCATTGATTACTACGCGGGTTTAGGATTTAACGGTTCAAGTTATACGTTCTCTCAAAGCGATTTTAGTGTAAACGGACCAAGCTACAACTATCAGAATTACTACTATTACAACAGATATTACAATCCGCGGGCGTCTAACGTATTAGCAGCTCAACGTTTTTCAAATTTTATGGCCGGAACCATAGGCTTTAATATTGGCTTTATTTACAAGCACAAAACGCCGCTTCCGAAAGCGGCAAAATAAAGATGCTTTTATCACGAAAAGCCCTGCAAAGCGGGGCTTTTTTATTTATCCCTTCAGAGACCTTCAAAAAGACCGAAGGTCTTCTCCGTGTCCTCAATTAGGCATCGCAACTTTCCAAACTGCCTCTGTGAACCTCCGTGTTACCTCTGTGCAACGCCGCAGGCGTCTCCGTGGTTAAAAAAAGGGCAACCCGAAAGATTCGAAATGAAATTACCGATACGCTGATACACTTCGCCGATTTGACGCCAATTAAGCCTAAAATCCCCACCAAATAAGCTCTCCTTTCCTACAAAAATCGTTACATTTGCAGCCTAAATTAATCATCACTCGTGGACAGAAATTCATTGATAGGTTTGGGGATCATTGCCGTTATTTTAGGGGCCTGGCTATGGTTCAACGGACCAAGTAAAGAGCAAATAGCACGCAACAAAGTAGTAAAAGATTCGATTGAAACCGTTCGTAAGGCCGAAGAACAAAAAGAAGCGGAGCGCATTTTAGCCGAATCAAAAAAACAAGATACTTTAAAAGCTGTTGTGGCAACCATGAGCGACTCTGCAAAGACCGCTTTAAAAACAGATGCTTACAAAGATCTTGCGCAGGCTGCCGAAGGCAAAGAGGAATTCTTTAGCATTGAAAATAATTTAGTAAAAGCAAGTATTTTAAATAAAGGTGCGCAGATCTGCAAAGTTGAGTTAAAGAATTACAATCGTCCCGATCAAAAAGCGCCACTTATTTTATTTGATAGAGATTCAACTGTTTTCTCTTTGAAACTGAACGCTTATGATCGTTCGCGTATTTTAAGTACCGATAGTTTTTACTTTAAACCTGTATCAACAACGGCTAACGCTATTACCATGCGTTTGCAAACTTCCAAAGAGAAAAGTTACATCGATTTCATCTACTCTCTTAAGCCGGATGACTATATGGTGAACTGCGATATTCGTTTTGTGGGAATGGAGAACATCATTACCCAAACCGAAGATCAATTGCAATTGCAATGGGCTATGGTTCTTCCTTCGCAAGAAAAATACATTGACAAGGAAAAACAAGTTGCCACCATTCATTACAAACAAACTGTAAAAGATCAGGAGAATATTAATCCATTTAAGGATGAAGAGTTAAGCATTAGCGAAGCAGATATTAAATGGGTGAGTTTTAAGCAACAATATTTCAACGCCACCATTGTTGCCGACGGTTCATTTATGAAAGCCGGAAGTTTGATCAAATTAGGACAACGCGAACAATCGCCCACTGCAGTGAAAAGTATGTTTGCAGAGTTAGGCGTTCCTTATGGCCACAAACCTGACGAAAAATTCTCTTTCAAATTTTATTTCGGTCCTAACGATTACAAAACTCTGAAAAAATACGGTAATGATCTTGAGCAGATCATTCCTACAGGTTGGTGGATCTTTAGTTACATCAACAAATGGTTGGTTATTCCTTTGTTCGACGCCTTGTCGAACATGAATATGGGAATTGTGATCCTGATCCTTACCATCATCATTAAAGTCTTATTATTACCAATTGCTTACAAAACGTATTTGAGTGGGGCGCGCATGCGTGTACTAAAACCTGAATTGGACGCGATCAATGCGAAGATGGGCGAAAAAGCCGATCCGATGAAAAAACAACAAGAACAAATGGCGCTTTACCGAAAAGCCGGCGTTAGTCCTTTATCGGGTTGTATTCCTTTATTGTTACAGTTCCCAATTTTGATCGCTTTATTCGCGTTCATTCCGGCGGCTATTCACTTACGTCAACACGGCTTTTTGTGGGCTGAAGATTTAAGTACTTACGATAGCATTTGGACATTTGGTGAAGTACCTATTGTTGCAAGCTTGTACGGTGATCACGTGAGTTTATTCGCATTATTAATGTTTGTGAGTACGTTGATCTATACTTACATGAATCAAAATTTAATGCCTCAGCAAAACACACAAATGCCGGGCATGAAATTCATGATGTACTTTATGCCTGTTATTTTCCTTGCGGTAATGAATAAATACGCTGCCGGATTAAGCTGGTATTATTTCCTTGCCAACATGTTCACCTTCCTTCAAAACTGGGTAATGAAAAAAGTGATCAGTGATGAATCATTGCGCGCTAAGATCGAAGCGAACATGAAAAAGCCAGTCACAAAATCTAATTTCCAAAAACGTTTGGAGGATATGGCTAAGCAACGTCAGTTGGCAGGGAAGAAATAGCATCTGGTCCTTGAGTTTATCAAAGGGGCTTTTCATCTTTTTTATTTGGGCGCGCTCCGCTTAACCTGGTCCCTGAGCTCGTCGAAGGGTCTTTCCAAACTACGTTGAACAGAACTTATACTTTATTTAACAGAAAAGTTTGTAGTTATTTGTATTACAAGACTCAAGTATTTTTACCTATTCTTTCTTTAAATGATTGCTCATAAACGTTTGACTGTCATTTAAAATTCGATTCCCACGTACTTTTACGGTATTGGAGAAGCATTTTTTTTATCATTCCTTTAATAAAATTACAGGTGAAGTCAAATTTAATATATCACCACTACACTTTGACCCTCTTGTAAAGAAAAAGTTCTTTCAATATTTCTGAATCACTTCTTACGTTATTAATCATATAGATTGAGTTGTTTTCTTGCTGTTCCATTAATCTTCTGTTTTCACAATTGACGTTCGCTTAAAATAATTTTGCTACAACAAACCCAAAAAATAAAAACCATGAAAAAACAAAAAAAAGGAACCAGAAATTCCGACCGAGCCCAAAGGGCCACCGCAAATCGTACAAGAATAAAAGTGCCAAAAATATGCCTTTCCATTTTGCTTTTATCCACTCTAACTCTAAATTCACAAAACACATCGCTTAATTCTAATACAGTATCCATCAGTGGCACTGATAACGCTGCTTACGGTCCTAGCAGCTTAAATAATACTAATACTGGATCTTGCAATGCGGGATTTGGAAAGAATTCACTCAAAGTACTAACAAGCGGCAATTATAATTCTGCCTTCGGTATTAATGCGTTAAAATCGGTGACTACTGGCGGAGGTAATGTAGCAGTCGGATTTAATGCGCTGCAAGCCCATATAAGCGGAGACAACAATACTGCGTGTGGAGCCGAAGCTTTGCATACCAATACTTATGGTTACTATAACACAGCCGTGGGCCTGCAATCAATGTATTACAATACAACAGGGTATTATAACTCTGCTTTGGGCTTAAATTCCCTTTTATTTAACACCACTGGACACGATAACACGGCTTTAGGAATGGAATCAATGTTAACTAATTCAAGTGGAAGTAATAACACTGCAAGTGGAAGATTTGCATTATATTCTAATTCCGCAGGCGACGGCAATGTAGCTGATGGCTATAAAGCTCTCTATTACAATACTGCAAGCTACAATACGGGAATTGGTTACCAAGCTCTACTAAATAATACTTCCGGAACAGGCAACACTGGAATTGGCTCTCTTGCTTTAACGGCAAACACTACAGGTGAATCGAACACTGCGGTTGGGCGACAAGCCTTGTTAAGCAACACCACAGGGAAAAATAATACGGCACTAGGTTATAACTGTTTATATAGCAATACCTCAGGATACGACAATGTTGCTATTGGATGGACGGCTTTGTCAAGCAATACAACTGGCTCATTTAATATCGGTATAGGAGACCAATCTCTTTGGAGTAATACAACGGGGACAAATAACATTGGATTGGGATTGTATTCTCTAAACGGAAACAGCTCTGGTCACGACAATATTGCCTTAGGAAATTCGGCGTTGATGAGCAATACCACCGGTTCATTAAATATTGCTTTAGGAAAAGAAGCTTTATATACCAATTCAACTGCCTCGGCAAATATTGGATTGGGGTATCGAGCTTTGTACAACAATACAACTGGAAATAATAATTATAGTGGCGGATATAAATCTTTGTATACAAATTCCACTGGTTCATTTAACATTGCTTTAGGAAAAGAAGCTTTATATACTAACTCAACTGCATCGGCAAATGTAGGTATTGGATATCAGTCAATGTACACCAATTCGACCGGTTATGATAACGTTGGATTAGGAACCAAAGCACTCTATTCAAATCAAAGCGGCGATAATCTTGTAGCTATAGGGTATACTGCTCTAACAGCAAACACTACTGGGCGTTTCAATATAGGTATTGGATGTGCTGCGCTAGCAAATAACACTACTGGTTATGATAACGTCGCAATTGGAAGAGGTACAATTGGCGGCACGGATGGATATGAAAACACAGCGGTTGGTTATAACACATTACATTACAATACTTCTGGATTCGATAATACTGCATTAGGGTGTTCGGCACTCTCATATAATACCACCGGTTACTACAATACAGGCGTTGGTTTTGGTGCGCTCGGTGCGAATACAACAGCCAGTAATAATGTAGCTGTAGGTTTTTGGGGACTACTGGGAAATACTACAGGCACAAACGTAACTGGCGTCGGAAGAAATTGCGGTGGAGGAAACCAAGTAACCGGAACAAATAATACTTATTTAGGTGCGAATACTGGTGCAGACGCCGATGGGTACTCAAATTCTACCGCTGTTGGATATGGCGCGATTGTGAATGCATCAAACAAAATGTGGCTTGGGAATACTTCTTTGAATAAAATTGAAAGTACTATGGGGATTATTCAATCATCAGATGGTCGATATAAGTTCGATGTGAAAGAAGAAGTTAAAGGTCTCGAATTCATCAAAGAACTGAGACCAGTTGTTTATAATTTCGACACGAAGAAATTTACTGAAGCGCTGACGAAAAACATGCCGGATAGTGTCAAATCTGATTATTTTGATGGTGTAGATTTCAAGTCTAATACATCAGTAAGACAAACCGGATTCATTGCACAGGAAGTTGAGCAAGCAGCTTCAAAAGTCGGATACAACTTTAACGGCGTAGCAAAACCAACGGGACCGAATGACAATTACGGAATAGCATATAGTTTATTTGTAGTTCCTTTGGTAAAAGCCGTTCAAGAACAACAACAACAAATTGAGAATGACGAAACAACCATTGCTACTTTAGAACAAAAATTAGCTGATCAGCAAAAACAAATTGATGAGTTAAAAGCATTAACGAAAGCAAACTTAAATGTTCCGTTGGAAGATAGAACAAGTAATATTCAGTCGATCAATGTAACGGATAAAAACGCGATCGTTTTAAATCAAAACGTTCCGAACCCGTTTGCAGAGAGTACCGTTATTACTTACAATATTCCAAGTGATTTCAGTAAAGCTCAGATCATTTTTGTTACAACTGACGGTGTTGTGATCAAAACAGTAAATATCACAAATAAAGGAAAAGGTACATTGAATATTTTCGCTGGCGACCTTACCAGCGGAATGTACTCTTACTCTTTAGTTGTTGATGGAAAAGTGATCGATTCTAAGAAATTGATCAAAGAATAAAAAGACACAAATTTAAAAAGGCCGCAAATTGCGGCCTTTTTTATTGATAGTCAGTTATTTCCCCTTAAAAATGAATCCTGTGATCTCGTGAATAATGGATTTTGCTTCTTTATCAGTAAGCTGCATGGCAAATCGCACCGTGCGATGTTGGCAAGTGAATGCTATGCGTTCATCGCCTTTGATCCAAAAACTACTATTGATGATGCTCGAAAAACTTCCTTCCTCTGATGGTATCAATTGAAGATCCTGGATCAAACTGAAATCAAATTCCTGGGTCTTCCCTCTTCCATTGATATCTTGTTTGTAGTGAACTTTCCCATCGGTGATCCACAATTTTTCTTTTCCCGAGCGGCGCCAAATAAAAGCGCGTACGATCTTGTATTCAAAATAAGTCCAAAACGCAAGGTAAATGATGATGAATAGTTTAGAATTTTGATCAACCGTTTTAAAATAGTTGGCAAAAACAATAAGTCCGCAAACGGTCCAGGCCATGAGCCAAAGGAACATCAACAACAATTTGCGCTTGTCTTTTTTAGGCAAAATAACAATGCTCAAAAGCTCATCTTTCTTTAAAATACTTACGCGTTCGCCAATAACCTTCATAGGTTTTGTTTTGTAACAAATTTACATATCTTTATTTGATCTTTATGAGCAAAATTGAACCGCGATTGAATTTATTGGATGTCGTTATGCTGGTTTCGGGCAGCATGATAGGCTCCGGTATCTTTATTGTGAGCGCCGATATGATGCGCACACTCGGTTCGCCGTTTTGGGTGTTGATGTGTTGGTTGCTCAGTGGAGTTATTACACTTTTCGCCGCGTTGAGTTATGGGGAATTAGCTGCCATGATGCCCGAAGCAGGCGGGCAGTTCATTTTTTTAAAACGAGCATTCGGAAACTTGACAGCCTTTGTTTATGGCTGGACGGTTTTTTTAGTAATTCAAACAGGAGTAATTGCTGCGGTGGCCGTTGCCTTTGCAAAATACCTCGGCGTTTTAATTCCTGCAATTTCCCAAGATAACGGCTTTCACATTGGAAGTCTTTTTATTTCCGTTTCTCAACTCGTAGCAATTGTTTCCATTGTATTACTCACAGCCATTCATACGCAAGGAATAAAAAATGGAACACTCATTCAACGTGTATTTACAGCGTCAAAACTTCTTGCCCTTTTCGGATTAATTGTTCTTGCCTTTACAAAACTTGGTTCGGATAATCACCTTGCGCAAAATTTCGAAAATCCTTTTTTCGCAAGTAAATATGATGCTGAAACAAAAACAAGCACGCCATTAAATTGGCTGTCTATCTTAATGTTCTCGGGCACGGCGCTTATTGGCGCTTTGTTTAGCAGTGATGCGTGGAATAACGTGACATTTCTTTCGGCTGAAATAAAAGATCCAAAACGCAATTTACCCTTGGGTTTAGCCATTGGCGTATTTATTGTAACCATTCTTTACATCCTTGCCAACCTGGCGTATTTTATCTTACTTCCTGCCATTGGCGATCCTAATGGTGTGGGGCCGCAAGAACGCGGAATGATGTTTGCCGATAACGATCGCGTTGCCACCGCGGCATTGCATAGTTTTTTTGGAGATGCGTCTGTTTACATTATGGCCATTTTAATTATCATTTCAACCTTTGGTTGCAATAACGGTTTGATCCTTGCCGGCTCACGTTTATTTCAATCGATGGCAGATGTAGGTTTGTTTTTTAAAGGGGCTTCACATCTCAACAAACACAATGTGCCTTCAAAGTCGTTATGGATCCAATGTTTGTGGGCATCTGTACTTTGTTTGAGTGGTTCATACGGGCAACTTCTCGCCTACGCCACATTTTCTTCTATACTTTTTTATGTGGTAACGATTATCGCCTTGTTTGTATTGAGAAAAAAAGAACCTGATACACCTCGTCCTTATAAGGCCTGGGGTTATCCGGTAATTCCGGCACTCTATATCATTATCACCACTGCTATTTGCATCGACCTCCTGATCTTTGATCCAAAGAACTCGGTGCTTGGTGTAGTGATCATACTTCTAGGCATACCTGTGTACTTCTTATTCAGTAAAAAGAAAGAAGCTGGTACGTGAATTTTTAAATAATTATTTCGGTTTCAATAAACAGCAACGAAACGGTTTATACGTTCTTTGCTGCATCAGTGCTGCTTTATTAGCAATTCGGATCATTTATCCATATTTCATCAAACCTTCCAATATTCAAATTGAGAATATTGCGATGATAGAAGATGAAATTGACGAGAAACAAAATTCTTTTTCAAAGTCGGCCGATGTAAAAGGAACTCTTTTTCCCTTTGATCCAAATACTGCTACTCAG
Organism: Bacteroidia bacterium; assembly: GCA_044229315.1. Taxonomy (GTDB): domain Bacteria; phylum Bacteroidota; class Bacteroidia; order B-17B0; family Aurantibacillaceae; genus Aurantibacillus. The sequence continues at coordinate 276,338 of JBGATG010000001.1, read as the reverse complement.
GAAGAACTGATCAAACTTGGGTTTAGAGAAAAGACCGCGCAAACATTTATAAAATATAGAAGCAAAGGCGTTACTTTTAAAAAGAAAGAAGATCTTCAAAAGATCTATGGCATCTCACCAAAATTATACGCGCAAATAGAACCTTATATTTTAATAAAGAATACCAGAGGCGCTTCGGCAAGCTCGGCGACCAAGGAGAAAACAATTGGAAAAAAACTGGAATTGAATTCAGCCGATAGTTTAGCTTTGATAGAATTAAAAGGTGTTGGTCCCGGTTATGCAAAACGCATTTTAAAATACAGAAGTATGCTTGGCGGTTTCATATCCATCGAACAAGTAAAAGAAATTTATGGCATGAGTGATGATCTGTATCAACTCATCGCGCAACAATGCAGCGTTAATTCTTCGGCTATAAAAAAGATAAATGTAAATACAGCAGATTTTAAAACGCTCAACAAACATCCGTACATTAACTACGAACTCACCAAGCATATCTTCAATTTCAAAAAGAATGCGTCAATTTCTGAAGCTAATTTAGCTGATGTAATAGAAGATGAGGAATTGACCTCTAAAATACGTCCCTACCTGGAATACTAGTCTTTGCAAGGGTTTTAAGCCCTTTTAGGTTCATTTTTTACCAAAATTTGCCCTGCTTATATTAAAAAAAATCAGTAAATTTAGTCCAAGCATTTCTGACCATGAGCGATAAGCAAAGAACGATAAAACAGGCCGTTTCTTTAAGCGGTGTAGGTTTACATACAGGTAAACCCGTAACTATCACTTTTAATCCGGCTCCCGAAAATCATTGGTATAAATTCCAGCGCATGGATCTTCCGGGACAGCCAATTATTCCGGCGGACGCGGATCTGGTAGTGGATACATCACGCGGAACAACTTTAGAAAAAGATGGCGCACGTGTGTATACTACTGAACATGTTCTTGCCGCTTTAGTTGGATTGGGAATTGACAATTGTTTGATCCAGATCACTGCGCCCGAAATGCCCATCATGGATGGAAGTTCATGGAAATTTATTGAAGCTTTAGAAGCCGCTGAAATTGTTGAGCAAAGTGCAGAGCGCGACTATTTTGTTTTAACCGACAACCTAACATTTGAAGATCCTGTAAAAAAAGTAGAGATGTTGGCTGTTCCTCAAGACACTTATCGCCTAACCGTAATGGTTGATTACAACAGCGAAGTATTAGGAACTCAACACGCCAGCATTTATCATATTGATGAATTTAAAAATGAGATCTCAAAATGCAGAACCTTTGTGTTCTTGCATGAACTAGAGATGTTATTGCAACACAATTTAATTAAGGGTGGTGCTTTAGAAAATGCGATCGTGTTGGTGGATAAAGAAATTCCAAAAGAGAAATTAGATTATTTACGTACGGTGTTCAATAAGGAAACTGTAGAAGTAAAAGGAAGAGGCGTATTGAACAACACCAAACTTCATTTCTACAACGAACCTGCCCGTCATAAATTATTAGATATCATTGGCGATCTTGCCTTAGTTGGAAAACCAATGAAGATCCACGTATTGGCTGCGCGTCCTGGTCATGCCGGTAATGTTGCCTTCGCTAAAAAATTAAAGCAAATGATCAAGGAACAGACCATGCGCAAGAAAAAGAACTTGCATGATCCTTACGATTTGAATAAACCTGCGTTATATGATGTAGTGCAGATCCAAAAAATATTACCACACCGTCAGCCATTTTTGTTTGTTGACAAGATCATGGAAATTACCGAAGAAGGAATTGTAGGCGTGAAGAACGTGAGCATGAATGAAGATTTCTTCCGTGGACATTTTCCAGATGCTCCGGTTTTCCCGGGTGTAATTCAAATTGAAGCCATGGCACAGGTAGGTGGAATTTTTGCTTTAAGTAAAGTTCCGGACCCTGAGAATTACTTAACATATTTCATGAGTATTGACAAGGTGAAATTCAAGAACCAGGTAATGCCGGGCGATACTATTGTATTTAAATTAAGTTTAATTTCTCCTATTCGTCGCGGTATTGTTCACATGCGCGGTGATGCCTTTGTGCGCGAGAAGCAAGTGATGGAAGCCGAAATGATGGCCATGTTAGTGAAAGTAAAAGGTAAGGAAGTAAAAGAAAGCGTAGAAGCATAATTTATGATTTCCAATTTAGCATACGTTCATCCCAAAGCAAAAATAGGTAATAACGTTACCATAGAGCCATTTGCCACCATTTATGGCGATGTAGAAATTGGCGACGGCTGTTGGATAGGTTCCAACGCAGTGATCATGGATAAAGCCCGTATTGGAAAGAACAATCGCATTTTCCCCGGCGCTGTAATTGCTGCTATTCCTCAGGATCTTAAATTCAAAGGCGAAGACAGTTTGGTTGAGATCGGCGATAACAATACCATTCGTGAGTGTGTCACCATCAATCGCGGAACCGTGGATCGCATGACCACAAAAATTGGAAATGGTTGTTTGCTGATGGCGTATACACATTTGGGACACGATTGCATTTTGGGAAACAATATCATTATTGCGAACAGCGGAAATTTAGCAGGTCATATTACCATCGAAGATAACGTGATCATTGAGGGTGTTGTGGCCGCGCAACAATTTGTGAATATTGGCGCGCACGCTTTTGTGTCGGGTGCATCTTTGGTTAGAAAAAGTATTCCCCCTTACATACGTGTGGCGCGTGAGCCGCTTCAGTTCATTGGCGTGAATACAGTGGGTTTAACGCGTCGCGGTTTTAGCAAAGATCTTATCAAGAACATCGAAGATATTTACAGGATCATTTTTGTGCGTGGACACAATATCAGTAACGCCTTGGACATTGTTGAATCGGAAATTCCTGATACGGCGGAGCGTAAACAAATTGTGAGTTTCATTCGCGAACAAAAAGACGGTATCGTTAAAGGCATTTAATTGGTGGAGAATACCATTTCCATACATCTTCAATCTGTTTCAAAAAAGTATAACCGTGAGTGGATCTTCAAGGATCTTAACCTCGAAATAAAACCCGGATCTCGTTTGGCTTTGTTAGGTACCAACGGTTCCGGAAAGTCAACTTTACTCCAGGTCATTTCGGGTTATTTAATTCCTGATTCGGGAAAAGTAAAATTTACTTCTAATAATGCGGATGTAAAAGAAGAAATTGCTCACGAGCATATTTCATTTGCATCTCCCTTTCTACAATTGAGTGAAGAGTTCACATTGAAGGAGATCATTGAACATACCGCGATCTACAAACCGTTTTTGAATGGCCTAAATTCTACACAGGTCATCGATATCATCGAATTAAAAACAGCTAGCAATAAACAACTCAAGCATTTTTCGAGTGGTATGAAACAAAGGGTTAAACTGGGATTGGCTATATTGGCCGAGAGTGAATTATTGTTCCTGGACGAGCCCTTGTCTAACCTGGATGCTAACGGCGTAAAATGGTATCAACACATGATATCGCAATACGCTGCTAATAAAACGATTGTGGTATGTTCTAATACCGTAAAAGAGGAATATTCGTTCTGTGAAAAAGAACTAAATATGGCCGATCATAAGCCAAATTAACAGCAAAATCTATTCAAAAAAAGGTACATTTGTACATGGCAACACCCGACCTATCCGACATGTTCATTATAGCGTTTGTGGCTATTATTTTTTTTGCGGGATGTTATGGTGTTTTCAAATTCATGCGTCATAAATGATCCATTTCAATTACATATTATTCCTTAATCTTGGAGGCGGAGAGGTTATCTTGATACTTTTCGTGATCTTGTTGATGTTTGGCGGAAAAGGAATTCCAAGTATCGCTAAAACGTTAGGAAAAGGCATTCGTGAGTTTAAAAATGCTACAAACGATATCCAACGCGATATCCATCAAAGTACCGGCGGCCTCACCCAACAAGTGAATGAGCAGATCCAGGAAATAAAAAAGGAAATTGATGTTGAGAAAGATTAGTCTATTAATTCTTTTTTTCGGCACTCTTCTCTCCTACTCTCAAAAAAAAGAGACCATCACTATAAAAAAACAGGGCGAGATCTATTTCTATCGCACAGGAGAGTCCAAAGACAGTTTGGTGAAAAAGAACACTTCTGATATTTTTTACCTTGATATCAGTGATGATATAAAAACAAATACCGAGATCAAACTCAATAACGCCACCTTTTTAAAAACTAACGACGATAAACGTTTCAAATTGGTTTACACCAAAGGGATGAAATACCGTTTGGTGTATTTGAAAGAAGTTCCTGAAGACCTTAATTCGCAGGAAACTTTATTCCATGTACAAATATCGCCCGACGGCGCATCCACCACTTCTGCTAAAGATATCGTGATCGAATTATGGGATACGCAAACAAATAAGCGTATTCTGAAAAACGTGTTCTCTTATTCGGAGAACTAATCCGAACCAATGCCCTCACATTTACTCCGATTGTTTCGCCCCTAACGGGGCGAGAAATAAAAATTCAAATTGCTCTAAAACATTTGGTCCCTAAAGGGACCATCGAGCAATTTAACGAATTGTAAGTTGGAACTTCCTGCGTCCCTGTAGAGGGCTTATGTTTTAAAAATATATGTAATCCCGAAGTATTTGGTGCTCAAAAGAGAAAGTTGAATAATTTATGCTGTTGCTTATTGGAATTTCCCGCGTCCCTTTAGGGACGCTATGTTATAAAAACATCCTCCGTATTTGGTCGCCCCTTTAGGGGCGAAACATCTTAAAATTAACTGCTTCGTTTGAACGGTTTCAAATTCATTGCGTATAATACAAAGAATGCAATATCAATGATCAGGTAGAATATCAAACCCATATACGATTTTTGTTCATTGGGGATCTCCACATTAAGGCTAAAGAAATTGGTTGCTAACTCGGCGGCAACATAAATAAAGAATCCCGTTTTATTCATGCGCCACATCATGATCACTCCAACAAGCGATACGATGTTAGCGAGTAAAAAATATAAACATAATTTAGAAACCTCACTCATGAATTGCATAGGATCAGCGTCTGACAAACGAGGCTCCTGCGACAATATTTTTTCCCACACCTGGGAAATGGCGTCAGAGCTAATGCTCATGCTAATGATCCATCCAAATAAAAAAACAATGATCCATAATCCACACATAACAAACGACAGAATGCAAAGCACTTTCAAAAAGTTTGGTCTTTGAACTTGGCCCTCCTCCTGGTTAACGAGTGTACTATCGAATTGATCCGTCACCTTACTTCTTCATGTGCTTTAAATTCAAAGCATACATCACAATAAAGGCGATATCGAACAAAACCATAAGAACCAACATCACCATAGCCGCGGCTTTCACTGCGCCTCCACCCATAGATCCCATCATGGCCATGGCTTGTTTTCCACCAACGATCAAAAAGATATAAGGCACTAATTCGGCAGCAGTATAAATATAAAATCCCATTTTTTTCAAATTGAACATTTGCATCACACCTAAAAAACTGATCAATAAAAGCACGATACTGATGTAAGGTTGGATCTTTGCCATGGTGCTACTTTGTTGCGCTTCAATTTGCTGCTCCATTTCCTGCGCCATGGAAGGTGAAAATTCACGCACCTCTTCTACTTTTTGCGCCATACGCTCAGGTGTGTTCATCACCAGGCCCCAAATGCCGCCAATGAACGCCAATCCACACCAAACGAACGAAAGGATACAAAGTACTTTTAAGAATTGCGGACGCTTCGATCCACCATTCATCTCACTCACAAGTGTATTGTCAAATTGATTATCCATGTTTTTACATTTTTATATATACAAAAATAAAAAAAGGCTATCATTCCTGATAGCCTTTCATATAATAGATATTAAATATTAGTGAGCTGTTGAATCGCCTGTAACAGCACCTTCAATTGCATTCTCAAGATTTTGACGAAGTGCAGCTGTATCTAAGTTCTTTGCCATATCTTCAAAACCGTCTTTAAGATCCATCATTGTAGATGTGATCTTGTAGATCCAAAATGCTGCTAAAGCAATAGCAACTACGTTCATAATGATACCTGCAAGCATAGCTCCACGCTTAGGGTTTCCACCACCTTTAGCCATAAAGAAAGCTACGATACTTAAAATTAATCCTACTAAAGCTAACCACCATGCACCTGCACCTAAAAGAGGGATAATTGCCCAAACTAAGGCTACGATACCGATGATCATTCCAGCCATACCAAGACCTTTACCCTTAGTTGACGTTGCTGTTGCGTTGTTTTCTTCCATTTTTAATGTTTTTTTAGTTTATATGAATACAAAGAAAGTACTTTTTAACATTTATTTAGAGTTGTAAATTCCAAGTTTTCAACAAGTTATTTAGATTCTAAAATTCCTTCCAAGCAACAAAACTATCCTTTTGTTTTTCAGTAATTTGGGACATCATACTTAACTTACTTTTAAAGAACCAGGTGCGTCCTTTCTCGTCGTGATCAAGCCTTATGGTCTTAAGTTTTTCATGTGAAATGATGGAAATCTCCAAAGTTTTTTCGCTCGCGTAGTAATTTAAAAGTTGATTCAAATTGTTTCGCACCACCGTTCCATTCACGGCAACAATGTCATCATTTGCAAATAAGCCGGCTTTCCAGGCAGGCGAATATGGCGCCACCAAACTTACTTTTGTCACGTGATGATGTTCAACTGTTTTAAATCCAAAACTGCGTTCGCTCAGCACATGGTTCTGCAATTTCTGGAAATCAATTCCCAAATAATTAAAGCAGGGCATTAAACCTTCATCAAAATCATTGGCGCTAAATACGAATTTATGGAAGAAATCTTTCAGATCTTTCCCTGCCGCTTCTTCGCACAGTCTAATAATATCTTCTTTTGAATATCCTTTGTTTCTTTTTCCAAAGTCGGTGTACAAACTTCTGCAAACATTACGCAATGACTTTTTATTTTGTGTAGCTTCCATGATCATCACATCCAACATGAATGCAATTAAATTTCCTTCGTCGTAAATACTTGTTTTGCGATATGGAACTCCGGCAACATAACCATCCAACCAATTGTCCCAACTGCTGGAAGCAACGCTTAAATTAAATCGCCCAAAATTATTGAAGTGTTTATCCAAACGCTCCTCCAATGTTTCAAAATACTGGTCAAGAGAAAAAACATCCGAGCTATATAAATTCTTATCGCCATAGTACGTTGTGAATCCTTCATAAACAAAACCTGTTTCCGCGTAATTCTCTTTCGTGTAATTATAAGGTAACATTTCTTTTGGACGAATTGTTTTGATATTCCAGGCATGAAATAATTCATGACAAGAAACGCCTAACAGATTCTCGTAGGTTTTTCCGTGATTCAGATCATATCCTGGACCAAGCGCTATAACCGTATTTTTGAAATGCTCAACTCCGTGGTAGAATTTGGTCGGCGTGATCTGGAACAGGAAGTGATATTCATCAAAAGGAAAATCGCCCCAAAATTTTAATTGGTAGTCCGTGAACTTTGTAAAATGATCTTTCATCATTTTGAAATCCGGTTTACATTCGCCGTTGAAATGCAAATAGAACTTGGTTTTATTCACTTCATAAGTTTCTGTTTGGAGAAACGCTGAAGCTATAAAAGGTGATTCTACCAATTCATCAAAATCTACAGCCGTCAACGTTGTTCCGTTTTGTTTCATTGAACACGCTATCTTATAATTCGGCGGTACCATCAATTCAACTATATGCTCTTCCTTTTCTCGGCCAACAACATAAAAACAAGTATGCACAGGATTGATATAGATCTGTTCCACGTCCGCATAACAGGCGCCCGCATTTAATTCGGCCGAATAATAACTGTAAGTTACTTTTAAAGTTTTTGCTCCCTTGCAATTTACCTCCCAAAGATCTTTTGTCTTTTTGCTATACGAAAGCTCTTTTCCATTCTCATCAAATACATCCACACGTTTTACGTTCTTTGCAAAATTGCCCAATTCGTAACGGCCAGGGCGCCACGAAGGCAGTTGAAGTTGTAGTGTATCTCCGCTCACTTTTTCAATATGCATATCAATATATACATAATGCGAAGCCGGATTTTTTTGATAGAAAATGTATTTGATCATAAAATATTTTGACTAAAAACTGATTTTAAATGTATATATTTAAAACATGATGAGAAAGCATTTCTTTCCACTTTTTCTACTCATAGTCATACGCGCCGGCGCTCAAAATTTCGACTCGCTGGTGTATGCTTCTGTTAAACTTGCAACAGATACCGAGCGTGTGAATGTATTTTACAAGGAAGGATTTAAAGCACGAGTATTCGCTCCGCAATACGCTTATAATTGCGCCAAACAAGCCGAGTTCTTCGCGCAGCAATCGAGTTCACAAAAACACCTGGCCAAAGCTTATAATTTAATTGGGGTTTTGTATTATAGAAAAGGCGATCTTAAAAAAGCTTTGAATTTTCATTTAAAAGCCCTTGAAATACGAGAGCATATTGAAGACAAAGGCGGAATTGCCATAAGTGAGACAAATTTAGGAAATGTGTATTCCGATCTTCACAAAACGAGCATGGCCGAACAAAGTTATTTGCACGCTTTGCAATTAAACACTGAATTGGGTAATGACCGACAAACCGGAAATTGTTACATCAATCTTGGGGTTCTGAAAATGGATGCCAAAAAGCCATTGGAAGCCGAAAAATATTTTGTGGGAGCTTATAAGATCTCCAAATCTATTATGGATTACGATCTGGAAGCTATGTGTTTAAATAATTTGGCAGTGATCAATATTGAGAATAAAAATTACGAGGTTGCTATTGGAAATTGCCTGGATGCTTTAAAAGCAAAAGAGATCACCGACAATGAAATGGATAAGACCGATAGTTATATCAATTTGGCGCGTGCTTATTTTCGTTTGAATGATCAAAAGAACTGGGAATACTACATTGCCAAAGCAGATAGTTTGTGCAGTGTGTTTAATTACACTGACGCAAGAGTAAAATTACTTGCGTTGAAATCCGGAGTTAATGAAGGAAAAGATCCGGTGCAGGCTCTATATTATTACAAAGCATATTTGACCTTAAAAGACAGTGTTGAAAAAGAAAACAAATTGATCGTAATGAGTAATGATTTTAATGATGAAAAGGTTGAGCTTCCAAAACCTGTTCATACGTTCAATTTCCCTTATTTAATGCTGATCACTTTATCCCTGGTGTGTTTTGTGATTTTATTTATCATTTATAGAAATAAACGATGAGCAAGAAAAATAAAAAGATAGTCAATGTGGTGTATAGCACCGATCCAAATTTTAAGTTTGAAACGCAAAACGAACATGAGGATGACACCTTGGATCCTCAACAACAGGACCTTCGAATATTTTTAGATCGTTTGGGTGGAGGAAAAGTGGTGAGTCGCGTAAGTGGTTTTGTTGGCAAGAAAGACGACATTGAAGCTTTAGGAAAACTGCTGAAACAAAAATGCGGCGGCGGTGGATCTATAAAAGATGGGAATATTTTGATACAAGGCGATCATCGAGAGAAATTGATGAAGATCTTAACGGAATTAAAATATAAAGTAAAAAAAGCGGGGGGATAATTTAACCACGCCCTTCGACGGAGCTCAGTGACCGTGGTCGCTGAGCTTGTCGAAGGGCTACTCTTAATTTTTTGCGTCAAGAGATCATAAGATCGTTAATTCACTTTTTTCTTGAACACGTAACGCGTAATATAAATTCCCGCCTTATTATCGCTTCCGCTATACACACCGGGAGCTACCTGATCTAATTCATATCCATCTTTGGCGTATTCGTTTATCTTAGCTGTAATAACCTGATCGTTATTTTGAATGTTCTTGAAGTTGATGCCCACTAAACTGAAGAAATTCTCAAGATCCTTTTCTACGATCTGTGCGGATTTATCAGTTGCGATCAATCGCGAACGACCCATTCCACCCGGCACCACCGATTCAACAGTAGTAAATAATTTGTATTCATAAGTTGGTGCTGTCTGTGCCTGGCCCGTTACGCACGTAAGGGCTAAGGCAAAAATTAATATTCCTTTTTTCATTTTGATTTTGTTTTGCTCAAAGTAAACCAATTACTGTTCCACAAACAAAAACAAAGCGGTGTTAAAATATTTGAAAATTGTAATTTAACATTAAACCTTTTTCAAAGCTTGGTCCCTGAGCTTGCCGAAGGGTCTTTCCAAACGGCTTGGAATAACGCTTCGACAAGCTCAGCGACCAAAAAAGCCAAATAAAAAAGCCCCACAATTTCTTGCAGGGCTCTATTTTACTTATTAAAAATTACTTCACTTCTTCAAAATCAACGTCGGTCACGTTCTCATCTTTACCTCCACCACCTTGGTTGTTGTTAGCTTGGTTGTTTTGGTTTTGATCTTGAGTGTTATTTTGTGCGCCGCCTTGTTGATTATTCATAGCGTTGTACATATCCTGACTCGCCGCGCTCCATGCATCATTAATTGTTTTTAATGCTACCTCGATCTTTGCAAGATCTTTTGAAGCGTGCGCTGCTTTTAACTCTGTTAACGCGCTTTCAATGGCTCCTTTTTTCTCGGCAGGAATTTTATCGCCATACTCTTTCAACTGTTTTTCAGTTTGGAAAACCATTGAATCAGCCTCGTTCAATTTATTTATTTCTTCACGCGCTTTTTTATCAGCATCAGCATTGATTTCCGCTTCACGCTTCATTTTCTCTATCTCTTCTTGTGAAAGACCAGATTTAGCTTCAATGCGAATGTTATGCGATTTTCCTGTGGCTTTATCTTTTGCGCTTACGTTCAAGATACCGTTCGCGTCAATATCAAATGTTACTTCAATTTGAGGAACCCCACGTTGAGCAGGAGGCAAACCATCAAGATTGAATTCACCTAACTTACGATTATCCTTTGCCATCGGACGCTCACCCTGGTAAACAACGATCTGTACCGATGGTTGATTATCCGCAGCGGTTGAGAATGTTTCCGATTTTTTTGTTGGAATAGTTGTATTCGACTCAATTAATTTAGTGAACACACCGCCCATGGTTTCAATTCCTAATGAAAGCGGAGTAACATCCAACAACAACACATCTTTTACATCTCCCGAAAGAACTCCACCTTGAATGGCTGCACCTAATGCTACTACTTCATCCGGATTCACACCTTTACTTGGCGCTTTACCGAAGAATTTTTCTACCGCCGCAACAATTGCAGGAATACGCGTAGATCCACCCACTAAAATCACTTCATCAATATCCGTAGTTGATAATCCAGCGTTCTTCAATGCTGAACGACATGGTGCAATAGTACGTTGAATTAAACTATCCGCTAATTGTTCGAACTTTGCGCGGGTCAAACTTTTTGCAATGAATTTTGGAACATTGCTTACCATGGTAATGTATGGCAAGTTAATCTCAGTTGAGTTGCTACTCGATAATTCGATCTTCGCTTTTTCAGCAGCATCTTTTAAACGTTGCAAAGCAATTGGATCTTGTGTAAGATCAACACCTTCATCCGCTTTAAATTCCGACGCCAACCAATCAATGATCACCTGATCAAAATCATCTCCACCTAAATGTGTATCACCATCAGTAGATTTTACTTCAAAAACACCATCACCCAATTCAAGAACTGAAACGTCGTGCGTACCGCCACCGCAGTCGAACACCACAATTTTCATATCCTTTCCTTTTTTATCCATACCGTAAGCTAAAGCGGCTGCGGTTGGTTCGTTGATGATACGTTTTACTTTCAAGCCCGCAATTTCACCGGCCTCTTTTGTTGCCTGACGTTGCGAATCGTTGAAGTATGCAGGAACTGTAATTACTGCTTCGGTTACTTCTGTACCCAAATAATCCTCGGCAGTTTTTTTCATCTTTTGCAAAATGATAGCCGAAATTTCTTGAGGCGTATATTTTCTATCATCAATTTGTACACGTGGCGTATTGTTATCTCCTTGCACTACCGAATAAGGCACACGCGATGTTTCGGTTGCAACTTCATTGAACAAATGGCCCATGAAACGTTTGATAGAATAAACTGTTTTTTTAGGATTTGTGATGGCCTGGCGTTTTGCGGGATCACCCACTTTACGCTCTCCACCTTCAACAAATGCAACCACCGAGGGTGTGGTACGCTTGCCTTCATTATTTGCAATAACTACAGCTTCGCTTCCTTCCATAACAGCTACGCAGCTGTTTGTGGTTCCAAGGTCTATTCCTATGATCTTTCCCATAATTCTAAGTATTAATTTTCCCCTCAACCTTCAATAAATATGCCATTGGGGCCATATCCAGGCAAATATGACAGGCTGGCAGTATATAACCGGAAAGGGCTTAAAATATGGCAAATACAAGGTGAAATGTGCCGGAAAATGGCAGTGTTTTGAAGACCTCAAGCCCAGATTTAAGGACAAAGACCAGTGCTCAGATCACTCTTCCAAAAATTGAGATTGCAGGTGTATTTATTGTTGGCGAATTCATCAATAAACGCATTTGCCGGTACTTTTGCTATCAGGCTTCGCGACTTGAAGGTAAAAATACCCAAGGCTGCTCTGTCCTCAAAATTGGAGTACAAGACCTTTTCCTGTGCGAAACTTAGCGAAGGGGCCGAGTACTGTAAAAAATCGTAGTACTCCTGCGTTGCTGCATAGGTCATAAAATCTACACGAAACATTTTTCTTCCAACAAACGCCGCAGGATTTGCATGCGCTTGCACATCAGTTGCCATCTCGGCAAATAAATTCTTTGAGTAGAAACGGAAAATAAAGAACTTGTTGATCCCTAAATTTTCCTGTTCGGTCAATTGTTTCGGAAAGAACACATAATCATAGGTATGAAAATACTTTCCACTTGGATTTGAGGTTGGTGCAGGATAAACGCTATCGTAATAGTGAACGCGAATAGTAAGGTCGTGCAAATAACCTCCGGCTACAGCCTTGGTATATACGCCTTGTGAATTGACCTGATTGCTGTAATCAATGAAAGGATCGCCGGCTTGGGGAGTATAGCCTTGTGCGGAATTCAGGTATGGCCATGCAAATGGTTGGAGGAATGTAAGCGGCATACTGTCGATAGCATTTGTTGTAGCTTTAAACACATTTCCGGTATGATTATTTTTAATGAACAATTTATACTGACCCCAGCTAAATAAACGGTCATTACAAACATAAACGCGTTGGGTTGTTGAGAAAGCGCCGGGTTCTGTTTGGATCAAGCTATCTCGAAAATACACTTCTGTTTTTCCATTAACCATTTCAGCAGCGATCTTTGAACCGTTATTGTAATGCTCCAACCAAACCGTTAATTCTCCGGATTGGTAATTCACCGAATCAGGTTGCTTCGCCATCACATTTGCATCGCCCTCACCAAGAAAGATCTTATTGATGCGAATCATTTGCATAGATTCCTGAGGCGTAATAATGGCATACACTTGCGGCATCTCTTTATACGGCGCAACGATCTTTAGATCATTTTTACATGAGCTGAAAATAAATAGACCAAAGACAAGAATTACTGCTATTTTAAGTGCTGAACGCATGTGCCAAATGTAGTGAATTTATTGTTTGTTTTCTGTAAAAAAAGATATTAAAGCCGGCTCTCAGAACTTAAAGATAGTATGGTAAACGATCTGGTTTAGCGGAGAATGACAAATGGTTAAAGAAGGTTGATATGTGGTTGTTAGAGGCATTTAACCACGGATGCGCTTCGCGCATCACAAAGGTTACACAGAGGTCGCGGAGAAAAAGCCTGCATTTCCATCAACTCTGTGTCCTCGATGCAAACCTCTGAGAGACCGAAGGTCTCCGTGGTTAAATAGTCCTAGGAAAGCTTCGAAATTAAAAAACGATACAGTTCTCCAAAACCCGGATAAAGCGCTTCGTCGAATGTGCGCTCATGGAAAACAGAAATAAAGATCCCGTTCAGACGTCTAACCTCTTCGGCCATTTGAAGAATTTGCTTTTTTGCTTCGTTGGCATTGGTTTGCGAATAAATAAAATAGACACCATCCATTACCGCAAACGGAACCATCAGCAACTCACTGGCTCTTTCTTTTTTAAGATCGTAGTAATAAAACGGCGTAAATGTTCCGGCTCTATAACCCGCACCAGATGCAAAACCCATAGAAAAATCGGCTTTTATCCCATGAGTCATTAATTGCGCGGGCGTTGTTCTGATATCAAAACGTAAGTAATGTTGGCGTGAAATATCAATTTGCCTTCCCGCGCTGGCATTGATGATCTCCAATTCTTCTCTTAAAAGAGCATCATTTTTGTAAGCATCATAGGAAGGATGAAGTCCATACTCAATACCAATTTTATTTAATTTATCAAACACGTCCTTAAATGCCGGCGATATTGGATCAACAGTTCTGTCATATTCCGTTCCTGTTCTTTGTAAGAAGAAATAAAATAAAGGAATATTCTTTTGTTTGCAGAGCAGACTTACATCTTCATAAATATCAAAAGGATCGTTTGCCTTACCTTGTAATACTTTAAAACGACGCAGAAGATTGTTGATCTTAAACGTGATCATATCCCTTCCTGATGCCCCCACTACTCTATATGAACCTTTGTGCTTATAAGCATATAAATTATCTACATCAATAGTGCTGATGTATTGAAAACGTTTATTTGGAAAACGCAGGTCGGGATAAAATTTGATCAAGGCCTTTTTGAACTCCTCTACCCAAAGTTCTACAACAGGTCTTAAATGCATTTGCTCTTTAAAAAGAATACTACTTTCCAATTCAAAGCGCTCATGTTTATCTTTTGAAAATGGTTGCCATTCTTCGTAACGAGAAATAAAATAGAAAATTGAAGCGAAAATATCGTAACCCAGATCGCATGACGTATCGCTGGAATGCAAATAGAACATTCCGTTCTTCACAATTCCTTTAGGGCGGTAATTTTCATCAACCCCGGCTTTGAATAAAAGATCGTAGGGAGAAATATTAATGATCTCTTTTTCTGAATGCGTAGAGTAACTGATCTTGAAAGCCGTTGAATTTTTGAAGAGTTGTTTGTTATCCGTTACCGAATACTTGCAGTTCATCACATGTTCAAAAATGAATTTACAAACATAATTCAAGCGCTCGCTTAGCTTGGAAGAATACATAATAAATTCGGGCGCGTTCTTGTGCGGAGCAAGTTGAAATAATTTATTTAATGCGACCTGGTCCAAGAAAGACTCAACGAGTTTAAAAATGAATTATTGCTTGTAAAAATAAGGAAATAATGGATTTAAGCAATTACTCCACCTTCAAAATAATAAATTCTGTCCTACGGTTCATCGCGTGCTCCTCCTCGCTACAAGGCGAAGGTTTTGGTCCTTCACAAGCGCATTTATTTAGCAATTTACTTTCTCCATAACCCTTTCCACTAATACGTCCTGGATTTACGATCCTCGCCTTAATATAATCCACACTGGATTTGGCGCGTTTTTCAGATAGTTTCAGATTTGCCGCTTTGCTATTTCGGCAATCCGTATGCGAGCCTAATTCTACTGTCATGGCAGGATTCTCATTCATGATCTTTACAATTTTATCTAGTTCCTTAGCTGCATCAGGTCGGATCGTGAACTTTGCAAGGTCAAAATATATATTTCCAAGGTTACTCATCTTGGCAAGATCTCCGCCTAATTCCACTTTTTCCAAATTCACATTCAACATCTCATGGATCTTTTGATCGCCCGGAGTTTTTAGTTTCCATCTAAAATCAATGGTTTTGCTTACATAACCTCCTTTTGCGATCTCGATCGTGTACCTCAGCGAATCTCCCAATTTATTATTGAACAAACCCATCTTGAACATCCCACTCGAAGGCGTAACACTGCTTGTTACTTTTCCATACTCTTCTGTAAACGTTACTTTAACTCCCTCTAAAGCCGTTTTTGTTTTCTGATCAGTAATAAAAGCAAGCAAGGTAAACTCCGGGATCTTATCCAAAATGAGATCCACTCCCACAGTGTTTTCAGGAACGGCGGTTGTGAATCGTTTACTACGCTCATAATAATCTTCCTTTTTCGCTTCAATTCTGTATTGACTTGTGCTGCTCACAAATAACACGTAAGTTCCATCCTTCTTAGTACAAACCTTATCAAGGATCTTTCCAAATCTGCTGGTTAAAAATACTGCGGCTTCATGAATTGGTTTTCCGTCATTATCGGTGATGGTTCCTTTGATGACCTTTCCAAAATCAAATGGCTTTAAAAGATCAAATCCATACACATCATCATTTCCTTTTCCTCCATCGCGATTGGAAGCAAAATATCCGTGTTTCTTTTCCGCATCCAATACCATTCCAAAATCATCCTTGGTTGTATTTGCGGGAGTGCCGGCATTTTGAGGTTTGCTAAAAAAATCTTCAAAACTCATGGCCACAAAAATGTCCAAGTCGCCCATGCCCGGTCGCCCATTCGACGAAAAGAAAAATAATCCACTTGCATGCATGAACGGAAACATTTCATCCCCCTCCGTATTGATATTGTCTCCCAGATTTTGTGGACGTCCCCAATTCCCATTGCTATTACGTGTGCATTTGTAAATATCCGTTTTACCATAACCTCCCGGCATATCACTCGCAAAATATAATGTATTTCCATCCGCACTCAAACACGGGTGCCCACAAGAATAGTTATCACTGTTGAATGATAAAGATTTTGCTTCAGCCCACTCACCTTTCTCATATTTTCCTTCATACAATTTCAAACAACGAACGCCGTCCTTATTTTTTCCATTGTAATTATCCGAAGAAAACACCATGTAATTTCCCTTGGCATTAAAACTTACGGGACCATCATGATACTTTTTATTATAGGCCGGAAATTTTCGCACACTCTTCAGCTCCTTTTTCTCAGATACTTTACAGGTGTACATATCCACATAAGGCAAACGATTTCCATTCCAAATATGCGTTAGGTAACTTAACTTTTGACGGGAAGAAACAAGCATCAGTTTGTTTTTGTAATACGTGATCCCAAAATCCTGTTGCTGTGAATTTCCTGCAATGTTCCAAACAGCGAATTGTTTTTTATCCTTTATCAATTCTTCCCAGTAATTCTTATCTAATTCAAACAGATCAACACGACTATCATCCGGTGCCATTTTCGAGAAATCCTCCATCGCTTTCGTAGCTTCTTTATATTTAGCATTGATCTTTAAGATCTGCGCATAATTATAAACGTCTTCAGAGGTATGCTTTTCGTCGTTCGCTAATTTTTCCCAAACTTTTTCGGCATCTGTATAATTTCCAATACGCTTATAGCTTTCGGCCAATTCGCGTAACACTTCCATATCTTCAATAGTGTTTGGGGTCATGGCTACCACTTTGTAATAATCAAAATCGGCGTAAGCTTTCTTTACCTTCTTTGGATTTACCTGCGATAACAGAAAAAACGGAAGGAAAAAACAGAGGCACGATATGCGAACAAAGAATTGCATAAATTAAAAATGCCTGGTTGATTTAATTTTAGTTTCCGGCTTCACAAAGAAGTCGTAACGCAGACACACTTCATGACTTCCCTTATTGTAACGGAAACTTGTATTTGGGAACGAATAATCAAAGGAATAACCAAAGTACAATTGATCAGTGACATTAAATCCAATAAGCGCGCCAACCGCGTCGAGCGAACGATACATCAGTCCAATATTAAAATTATCATCAAATACGAAGGTTCCGGTAATATCGACTTCTATTGGCGCGCCGGGAGTAACTTTTACGAATGCCGTTGGCTTGAAGGTAATATCGCGGGTAAATTCATAAGCGTATCCTCCAATAATGTAATAATGCCTTTGTTCGCGCGATAACAAAGAGGCGGATGTGTTTAATTTATTCTGCAACATTTTTGGACACGAGATCCCGAAATAATAATTCTTCGTAAAATAATACATTCCAAAACCGGCGTTTGGTAAAATACTTCTGACATCATTAGTGAATGCCGCATCATTTTGCGTGGTTAGAGATAAAGTTGAAACGCCATTTCTATAAATATTTACCATTCCCTTAATTCCAAAACTCAATTTGGCTTTCTTGTTCACACGAACATGATACGCGTAATCGCCGGCAACCAATGTACTTTTTGTAACGCCAATTTGATCGTTCACAAAATTTAAACCTGCTCCGGTTTTTCCAAGTTGTAAAGGTGCGTGCATGGAGAAGGATTGCGTTTTTGGGCTTCCATCAAAATTTAACCATTGAGAGCGGTAAATTCCGGTCATGGTCAGTAGATCGCGTGTTCCGGCATAAGCAGGATTTAGCCATTGCGTATTATACATGTAATGCGTGAACATGGGATCCTGTTGCGCATTTATTTCAATGCACCACAAACTAAGGAGTATGAAAATTATTTTTCTCACTTGGTTAATCCTCTGTTTAAGTATAGGAATCCTGTATACGGTTTAGTGTTGTTATTCAAATTCAAAATGTAATAGTAAGTTCCTTCGGGCAATTTATTTCCACCAATTTCAATTCCCATATCCGTTGTTCCATCCCAGGTATTGGCATAACCATGCGTTTTATAAACCACATTTCCCCAGCGGTTCATGATCACCAGATCATTATCCGGATAGAAACGAATTCCGCGGATCTCGAACACATCATTCACACCATCGCCATTTGGTGAGAATCCTTGAGGAATAAAGAAGTCAAATTCAACATTGAAAACTGTTGGCACACTTTCCTCCGGGGTTCCATTTCCATTAGGATCAGAATTAGTTCCATCGGTGGACGTATCACTTCCTGTAAATCCACCTGAAGGCAAATTACCTGCAGTGGCGACCGCAATGTTTGTAAAGGTGATCAAACCATTTGGCGAGAACTTTACTACAACTTTAATAGTGTCACTTTGCCCCGGCAACAACGAACTACTGCTTGCTACAAGCAGATCATTATTTCCTTGTCCGTTGAAATTAGGGTCCACTGTAACAATACTGCTACTACTAACCGGCGGAGGAACAACCGTAAAGGTAGAAGGTGGCGGGAATGTGGCATTCAAGTTATCATTCACCTGCACATTGTACATTGGATAGGTAGCGTGATTCTTGACGACGAATGTAAACTCAACATAGTAATCAACGTAATTATCATTCTTCAGTACTTTAGCTTTCTTTGAAATTCCTATCGGAACATTTACCGAACAATTGTTTACCGTGAGTAAAACGGTTGCCGATCCCGGACAACCAAAAATATTTGTGCTTGTCACAGTATATATGGTCGTAGTAGTTGCAAAGAACGTAATTGTATCGCCGGGAATATTTCCCGGATTCCAAATGTAAGCCGTGCCTCCCGTGGCAGTTAATGTAACATGATCTCCGGCACAACACACCGAAGGCGTTGCAAATGCAAGAATTGTTGGATTTGGATTTACTTGTAAATAAACAGCAGCGGAATCAATGCAACCAATATTGTCAGTTGCAACAACAGTGAAAAAGCCGCTCGCCGTTGGCGTGACAACTATTACATTTCCGTTTTGATTACCGGGGTGCCAAGTGTAAGTAACACCCCCACCCGCGATCAAGGAACTGGAATTTCCCGCGCATATGACGGATGGAACCGCAATGGCAGTAATATTTGGGCCAACAATGACCGTTACAAATGTCTGGTTATTACATCCAAACGTATTTGTTCCTACAACTGTATATTGCGTTGTGACCGACGGCGAGACGACGATCGTAGATCCCGTTACACCAATAGCGGGAGGAAACCACGTATATGTGAGTGCGCCAAACGCAGTTAACGTACTTGTGCTTCCTCTACAAATTTGTGTTGGATTAGCAACAGCGGTAATTGTAGGAATTGGGTCAACAACCACCTGCACAGTTGCCGTATCCACGCAACCATTTATGTTGTAACCGACGACGGTGTAAACAGTAGTTGCTGTTGGTGTTACTGCCACAGGATTTGTTGACGTATTTAGCGGAGGCAACCAATAATAGCTCATAGCGCCCCAGGCTGTCAACCAACTTGTTTGTCCTTGACATATTCGTGTTGGTGATGCCGTTGCTTGCACCGTTGGGATTGGATACACAATAACTCCAACAACAGTTCCGGATGTGCAACCGGACGAATGTGTTCCGATCACTTGATACGAAGTTGAAACTGTAGGGCAGACGACAATAGTTGGACTTACTATATTTTGCGGGATCCATGTATAACTTACACCTCCATATGCTGTGAGTGTACTACATTCACCAATACAAATTTGCGACGGAAACGCAGTGATCGTTGGAACGAATACCGGAAGATCAACAACCGTATAATTTTGACAACCGTTCGCGTCAGTTCCAACAACAGTATACTGTACCGGGAAATTTCCAATAACGGTTTGTGTGGCGCCAACTAAAAATCCCGGCATCCATGTATAGGTTAACGCGCCTGTTGCATTTAATGTTCCTGTGCCGCCCGGACAAATTAATGTTGGCGCAGCGGTTGCGGCAATAGTTGGAAGTGGGTTAACAAGAACTTGCACTGTTTGACTTCCAACACACACTGTGATGTTTCCAACAACTGTATAAATAGTTGCAACGGTTGGAGAAACTGTTGGCGTTGGTCCAGTCATATTTCCCGGAAACCATGTATAGGTATTTGCGCCGGTTGCGCTAAGCGTTGAAATAGAATTCAAACAAATTACAGAAGGAACAGCAACGGCTGTAATGTCTACTTTTATGACCGTGGTTGCTGGAACTACGGAAGAATTATTGATCACATAACATTCGGGATTAGAAGACGTGACCGTTCCACCAAAAGCACCGATCAATGTTGATGTTGTTGGTCCGCTCAACACAATAGTGATCGGAGAGTTTGGCGGAAGATTGCCAACACTCCAGGTTGGTGATGAATAGCTTCCCTGGCTTGTAGTTGCTGAAGTAAATGTGACGCCGCTTGGTGCCGGAAGATTTACATTAACATTGCTCGCAGTATTACACGCGTTATTGTTTATGGTAACCGTATACGATTTAAGATCTCCATAACAAACTGGCGTGTTACTCAAAATTGAAATAGAAAGATTTACAGGCGCGGATAAAGGAAGGTAAGGAACATTATTTAAAATTGTTCCAGGCGAACCTTTTGTTGCACCGTTAGGAATAAATTCGGTTAAAGCGTTTGACGTTGTATTTCCATTGAGTCCGCCATTTACTATGGTTGACACGCCCGTATTTGTTGTGCGAATGTAACCTCCTCCACCGCCACCACCCGGTCCTTGTGCTTCGTTACTGGCTATTAGTTGATCACCACCGTTACCACCCTTGGCACTAATTGAAATTCCTGTGATGGTACTATTTGAAAAAAACTGCACTGCCCCACCACCACCGCCACCGCCCGGAGCGTCGTTATTGGTTGCTGTGGTTGAGCTTGCATCATCGCCATCGGAAGAAACTAATCCTGAACCAACAATTCCTCCATCACATAAAAAATAAATTATTCCTCCACCATCTGCGCCACCTGCATTTGCGCTGTTATCTCCATGACCTGCGCCGCCGCCACCGCCCATAAATAATCGCGTGTTGGAATTAAAGTCGAGTGGTCTTCCACCAAAGCCACCAATATTATTTCTGTTATCGCCGCCCCAAGCTGCGTCGGCCGGGCCATTCACTTGCGCATTGGCATTGCTTACGGATCTTGAATAACCTCCACGTCCTCCACCGGGCGAAGTACTTGTGGCAAAACTTGCAGCTTCTAAATTCCACGAGGTTGTCCAGGTTGCAAAAGAATTGTCAGGAATTCCTGTTCCTGTGTACCCAACCAATGTTCCTGCATTAGATCCACCACCACCACCGGCGTTATCTGAATTTCCACCGCCCCCACCATTTGCAGGTGCACCGCGGGAATAGCGTCCATTCAAAAGATCATAGTCAGTTTGCATTCCGGCAATACCTTCTCCTTTTTCTCCACCCGAACTTGAAAGACTGGAAACATAACTTGTAACGTTCGCACTCACCGAAGCGAGCACCGCATTTCCGCCTCGGTATCCTTGACCCTTTGTTGTTACCGTTCCGTTAATCACTACCGCGCCATTTGTTTCGATCGCCACAACGCCTCCCGTTCCCGGAACTTGTCCCCATGGACGAGAAACCAAAGAAGCTCCGGCGTTTATCACTAAGGTTGTGAGGCGCGGAATGCGAATTACTTGTACGCGTTGTGTAGACGAAACAATATAGTTGTTGTTTAATTTACATCCGGCCGAAAGCGCAATGGTGTTATTGTTAATGGAACCAATTTCAAATAGTTCGTAGTCGCCAACGCCGTTATAATTTGTAACATTCCCGTAAGCTGATGTGTTACTTGTGTTCATACTTGAACCTTGCATTTTTATGATCATCAAAAGATCGCAGGATTCAACACTGCTTGCATTGTACGGATCGTTGATAGCACCGGGAATTGCAGGCTGCTCCAGATCGGCAATATTATTTACTACAACAAATGTTTGTCCGGCAAAGGCACTTTGAACTAATGGTGTATAGCGATTAAAAATTGCACCTTGTCCGGTGATAACAGCAGCGCCATGTTTTCCTTTTTGAGAAAATAAGGAGCAGCAAAAAACAAGGCTCAGAATTAAAATAACTATGTGCTTTTTTTGACTCAAAAATCTTCAGAATTCAATTTTGAAACTAAATCTAATTTAGCTCATTTATGACTTGAATTCAAAAAAAATTTTCACTGAATTTAACTTTAACAGTTTAATTGGAGCGCATTACTTGAAAGTACTCAAACATTATTGGGGAAAAGAATCCCCCGCTGGATCTTAATCGTTTGTGAATGGGGTATACGTGAGTTTGAATACTGGTTTGTAAAGAGAACTTCCCGAACCGCCGATCACTACACGTTCGGCACGGTCATCACGTCTAATCGCGTAAATACGATCGCCATCTCCAACAACTAAAAAGAAGCCATAATTCTTCTTTTTGCCATTCATGATGGTTTGAATATCTCGTGAAATATTGAAAACGTACTCATGATTATCTGCATCGTAAAACCCTCCATAACGCGCAAAATCTACGGTGTTCAATTGGTCATACGTGAACAATTCGTGACCCAAAGAGTCCATTGCAAAAATTGCCATTTTCAAAGGAGGAAAGTAATCACCGCTGGTGCCATTTATTCCAAGATCAACTTTAAAACGGATCTCTGCTTGATTTACTGAGATGGGGTGATCTTTTACAAAATTCATTAGGTAAGGCGCGTGAAATTTGATCCTTGCTCCGCCTAAACCTTGCGCAAATAACGCTTGAGAACCTTTGGTAGTATCGCCGGCTAGCTGCTGAGTTAATAAATTACTTCCGCCACTAGTTGGTGTATGAACAAATTCGTTAAAGCGACGAACCTGATCGCCACTAAAAGGAAAGCGGAAGGATTTTGTTTCTTTACTTGCCGAAATAGGTCCTTCCTGATAGTAAACAAAAAAACCACTTAAGGCGTTCTCGAGATCAATTTTTGCGATCACACCCTGCGCGCCAACAGGATTTAAATTGGTTGATTTACAAGTAATGTAAAATCCTTTGTATGTATTTTGAAACGTTGTATTATCTACCAAAAATTGCGGATTGTTAAGCACCGCAGCGGCGTAGGTGCTATTCACAGGAATTCTCACCACATACGTTCCATTCACAACATCAAATGTGCACGTGCGACTTCCGATCAAACTATTTGAATTATACCAGTTCTTTGGACTTGAATAATAAGACCCGTCCACAGGAACATTTTGATTCATCTCAAACACCTGGTAATTCATTGGTGTAAGATAACTTCCAACAAAATCCAAACTCTTTACCGCCAAAACAATTTCGGAAGAAACAAGATTTGCCTGAGGAAATGTAACGTTGATGGCATTGATAGAAAATTTTGTGTACAAACTCACATCCGTACGGCCAAACACAGGGTCCTGATTTGATCCAATGAATTTAATTGCATCGTTAAAAGACACCACGCTATCCACCGGAACGGTATGCGCTTCCATTGTAACGGTATCCGTGTAGTTGGTTCCCAACACATCCGCCGAGTCTTGTACACTTGCGGGAAGAATATCCTGATCCTTTTTACAAGAGCTTAAAATGATCACAGCAGAACATCCTGCCAGGAACATTAAACGAACAAAATATTTACCAAACGCGCGTTTCAAAATAATTTCTAAATATCAGCTTTTTTCTGAAATAAAAAACCCCGCTTTTGCGGGGCTTTCATAAAAATTTATAAAACGCGTTTTTTAGCTGAGTACGTCTGCTTCCTCCAAAACCGAGTCATAGAATTCATTGAACGCGTCCATGTATTCCAATTCGGTTTTAAAACCTAAGAATTGTTTACCGGATTTCTTAATGAATTTCTCTAATTCAGGATTAATAGCTTCTGTAGCCTGGATCACACCATCAGCAAATTCAATAGATTGCTTCAACATGTTCAAATGACTTGTTTCTTCTGATAAATGTTTGATATCCTTCTTATTGAATCCGTCAAAAGTTAACTTATCAGTGAACTTTTTGTTCAAGGCTTTTGGATACGCGTCATCATACAATGAAACAATGATTTTTGACTCAGCGAAGATAGGATCTTCAGCATAGTATTTCTTTACGTATAATGGCATCAACGAGGTAAACCATCCATGACAGTGGATGATATCCGGTTGCCAACCTAATTTTTTTACAGTTTCAGCAACACCACGAACAAAGAACATTGCTCTTTCGTCGTTATCATCAAAATATTTTCCTGATGTTTTATCAGTAAGAGTTGCTTTACGGCTAAAGAACTCTTCGTTATCGATAAAATATACCTGCATGCGTGCGCTTGGGATACTTGCAACTTTGATAATTAAGGGATGATCAACATCATTAATCACTAAGTTCATTCCCGATAAACGAATAACTTCATGTAACTGATGTCTTCTTTCGTTGATCGACCCGTATTTAGGCATGAACGTACGGATCTCTTTGCCGCGTTCTTGAATGCCTTGGGGTAGTTTTCTAGAGATCTTACCGATTTGTGTTTCGTCCAGATATGGTGTAATGTCTTGGGAAACAAATAGAACACGTGATTTCTTCATACAGTTAATTCCCTTTTAAAAATGGTCCTACAAAAGTAAGCAAAAAATAACCATATTTCAAAGGAAATCCAAAGTAAATTGTAGCTTTGGAGGCCATTTTATGTTAATTTTCAAAGGGAATATCGACTTAATCAAGCACTTAAACGAAATAAGAGCAAAACGCGAAAAAATTGGTTTTGTTCCTACTATGGGTGCATTACACGAAGGGCATATTTCTCTAATAAACGAAAGCAAAAAACACGGACTATATACGGTTTGCAGCATTTTTGTAAATCCAACACAGTTCAACGATAAAAAAGATCTGGAGAATTATCCGCGCACGGAAGAAAAAGATGTTGAGATGTTGCGTAACAATGGATGTGATGTTGTTTTTATTCCTTCCGAAAAGGAGATCTATCCTAAAGAAGACAAACGTGTTTTTAAGTTTGGTGAATTGGATCATCTCCTTGAAGGGGCGCATAGGCCGGGGCATTTCGAGGGTGTAGGAAAAGTAGTGAGCATTTTATTTGATATTGTAAAACCGGATATTTCATTCTTTGGAAGTAAGGATTATCAGCAAGTGATGGTGATCAGATCATTGGTTGATCAACTAAAACTTCCGGTAAAAATTGTGGCTTGTCCTATTATTCGCGAACCTGATGGCTTGGCTATGAGTTCGAGAAATATGCGATTGACCCCAACTGAACGCGAGGCTGCTAAACTTATTCCTTTGCTTTTAAATGAGGCTAAGACCATGAAAAAGGCCCAAAGGTCAATTAGCGAAATAAAAGCCTTTATAAGCCAAAAATTCGCCCAAAACCCAATTTATAGGTTGGAATATTTCGAGATATGCGACCCAAATACCCTCCAAATTTTAAGCGACAAAAGTGAAGTAAACAGCGGTATCGCATTGATAGCCTGTTTTGTAGGAAAAATTCGCTTGATCGACAATTTGTTAATGTCTTGATTTTTAGCATTTTGGCTTGATTCTTGCTTGTTTTTAAGCATTAAATTAATTAAATTTATTAACCCAACTATTAGTACGCGTTATACGTATTAATAATATCGAAACACGTTTAATGATAATTCAACCCAATCTGATAAAGGATTGTATCCGCCGAGATCGCCGGGCGGAGTATGAATTGTATAAAACGTTGTACAGCTATTTGATGAGTATTTGCTATCGCTACACGCATCAAAAAGAAATGGCTGAAGAAATGTTGAATATTGGCTATTTAAAGATCCTAAGCAATTTAGAGAAATACGATTCTGATCTTCCATTCAAAGCGTGGGTTCGTCGCATTATGGTGAATACATTAATTGATGAATATCGCAAGAATAAGAGTTTGAAGAGCAAGATCACTTATGTAGAAGAATATTACGATACGGAGGAATATTCGGACACAAATTCGGCCTTAAAGAAATTGAACGCGAAAGAAATTCTCGCCATGATCGAAAAACTTCCGAAAGCAAGTGGACAAGTATTCAATTTGTTCGCGATCGACGGATACAGTCACAAAGAAATTGCAGAGATGTTAGAGATCAGTGAAGGAACAAGTAAATGGCATTTAAATTACGCCCGTCAAAAATTAAAAGAAATGATCGGCGACACCGTATTAACAACAGCAAAAGCCTCATAAAAATAAAATGAAAAAGTTTGACAATTTTGACGAATCGGTAAAGAACAAGATGGATGGGATGAATTTCTCATTCAACGAGGCCAATTGGGAAAAAATGAGCCAGGTGTTGGATGCAACACGTCCGGCCAAAAAACCATTTGGTAAACTGCCGCTTATTTCCTCGATCGTCGTAGGAAGCGCGCTTGTTGTTGGTTCGGTTTGGTATATGATGAACAATTCAACAGATACCAAAGAAGTAGCTCAAACTACAGCTGTTACTAGTAATAACGTGGCGACTGTAATTAGCGACAATGCAAATGCTTCTTTAACATCAAATAATGCAAACAACAGCACTCCTTCTAATTCAAATGAAAATAATGTAATTGTAACTGATAATTCTGAGAACGCTAACTCTTCGATCATTGCTTCAAAAGAAGAAGTTACTATTAAAAACGTAAGCAAGAATTCAGTTGTAGCTACATCTTCTGAAAAGAAAAATAGAGCTTCTAAGAAATCAAACAACTCTGTTCCAGTCAATTCATTCGCCAGCAACTCTAACGATTCTAAAGCGATCGCCAACAATGATGCTGAGAATGCTAAGGAGATTGAAAGCGCAAATTCTCAAGTTCCGGTTGCAACCATTGAAAACAACCACATGAAAGATGGCAAAGACGAAAAAGCAGTTGAACAAACTACAGCAGGAAACGAAGAAAAAAATGTTGTGGTTGAAGATGCTGAACTTGTTTCATTACCTAGCGTAACAACTAATTTAGGACAAACCGCTGAAACCATTGCCGCTGCTAATTTGGTTACTTCTACTTTGGAAGAGAAAAAAGCATGGGAATATGTTCGTGTTAAACATCACACCATGACCATTGAAGGTGGTGCTATCAATTCATTTGGTTGGAAAGTAAATCAAACACGTAACGGAAATAACATTAGTCCGGTATTAGGCATCAACTACATGTACAATATTGATTCTCGTCATTCACTATTAGTTGGTTTACAATACAACAGTTTAGCAAATCTTGGTGAAGCACAAGCTAACTTCAGCATCACAACTTACGGATTTGGCATCAACAACGATGTAACAAACTACAAATTAAGTGATGTTCACTACGCGGTAATGCCAATGAAATACATTTACCGTATTGACAAGAATAATGCTTTAGTATTTGGTGCTAACGCCATGTATTTAGTAAATGCGCGCACTCAGATCACCAATACTGAGTTCACTGAAAGTAACGTTTCATCTAACGATAGTCGCTACGAATTTGGATACGGCTTTGAGCAATTGAACAGATTCAACGCTCAGTTGGCTGTAAGTTATCACCACAGCATCTCTACTAAATTAGCGATCAACGTTGAGTTAAATAAATCATTAATGAACGTTGTAAAAGATTACAACTATTATGGCGCTAAGAGTCGCAACAGCGCTCCTGCCGCCGTTAAATTAAGCTTAACCTATACCCTGTTCAACAAATAATATGAAAAAGTTAGTCCTGATAGTTTGCGCATTTGTTCTTGTAATTGCTTCTTGTAAGAAAAAGGAATACCCCGTTAATAACGTTTCTGGCGATCCTGAATTTTATGTAAAAGCGGATGTGGACGGACAACCTTTACTTTTGCAAGCCGGCGCTTTTGATTATTATATGTACTCAAGCTACGAGCAAAATGTAGATGGGGTTTATAGCTTTATTGCCAATGTAAAACAAAAAAATTGCAGCAGCACAAATTGCCCGGGTTCCATCAAACTTGAATTTTTTGACGATCAATCAAGCTCACTGAATGGAAGCTCCAATATCAACGCTTCAATTAAACCCGGACCTTACAATTACGTAAATTCAAATACATTGATCCCCACGGTTGTTGGCTATGCGGTTAGCTACAAAGGATCTTTCAACCTTCAAAGTGCAAACACGTATTCATGGAGTTTTGGATATGGCACTAACACTACAGGAACCGTAACGTCTATTACGCATACTTATGCTACTGCTGGAATTTACAATGTAAAGTTCGCTGCTTTTGACGGAACAAGTTGGACCAAT
Organism: Bacteroidia bacterium; assembly: GCA_044229315.1. Taxonomy (GTDB): domain Bacteria; phylum Bacteroidota; class Bacteroidia; order B-17B0; family Aurantibacillaceae; genus Aurantibacillus. The sequence goes on along the minus strand of JBGATG010000001.1, from coordinate 247,742 downwards.
ATTGTTAATCCTATTAAAGTCACTACAAGCCCTAACGCCGTTAAAGTAAAAGTAATACCTGGCCAACACAACGGAAACGTTGCTTCGTTCAGCTCGCAGGTAAGTGGATGCACTAGCTGCTCTTACTTATGGGATTTTGGTGATGGCTCGATGCCTTTACCCGACGCGGTGGTGACTCACACGTTCCCGGAAGCAGGAAGATATTTAGTCAATCTGAGGGTTGTTGATAACGTTAATCAAGATACAGCTTACCACAATTATTATATGAACACCGATCTGTACAACGATCCCGCGCCTAATTTTTATGCTGAAAAAGTAACGCCAATTCTTTCTAATAGTCCTATTTCAAAAATAAAAATTACGTATATCGATGCTAGTGGTACAATTTATTACTCGGATATCGATCCGCAAAATTCGGGTAGTAACTTCCAGATCACATCGGTGGAAGACTATAAGACCAACGAAGCTAATCAAACCACAAAGAAAGTGAAGATCACTTTTAACTGTAGGTTGTCTAATGGAACAAGCGCGATAAATATCACCAACGGTGAAGCGGTTGTTGCTGTAGCTTATAAATAACTTATTTTTTTAGGAAGATCACTTGAGCGGCTTTTTTGGCCGGCAAGTAAGCGCCAATATCCACCACTTCATTTCGTTCATTTCTCACCATATTTTTTGAGGTAAGGATCAATTTTGAATTTTTACGCAGTTCGATCTTACTTCCCTTTGTGAGGATCAGTTTAGAGTGAAGTGTATATTTCTTTCCTATTCCTATGATCAAAGTTCCGTCAACTTTCACCGGCTCCTTCTCCATTTTATTGGATGAGATCTTAACTTCGATATTATTTAATGAAGGGATCATATTTGTCCAAACGCCACGACCAAATGTGGCGACATATAGTTGATTAGTATGGTAATTGAATACAACATCCGTAACGATCACTTTTGGAAATACATTTAAATTCTTCCAAATCGTATCTCCTTTTGCAACGTCTAAGTAAAAAGCACCATTATTCGCGGCCACATACACTACACCACTTTGCGCGTCAACTTTCACTTTATTAAATCCAACCCGTTCCAAATTATAAGTGAGTTCCTTCAATTCCGCCCTATTGCTATCCGGAAAATACGTGAACTTAAAAACTCCTGATTGCCGATGATCAAACGGATCCTTGTACACCATGTAAAAAGAATTCTTATCATAAATATCTGCCGAAAAATATTCCGCATTCCACCAGCGACATAATTCATTCTTAGAATTAGCATTAATGGCTGTTACATCAATATACTCTGGATGCTTTGCAAAGAAATCAGGGCAATAATACAACTTGCCATTGTTCTGAGAACTGTAATTTGGATTATTATATCCCACCAAAGCTGTATTGAATTTTGAAATGCACAAGGCTTTGATCTCACGATTCTTAATATAATCTCCGTCTTTTTCCGGCTTCAGTTGACTCATGTTCTTGAATTGAGGCTTACCTACAATAAGATCTGCCACTCGCGTTTGCCAAATATCGTGATAGCCAAAATACACGAAAGAATCTCTAAGGATCATGGGGCGTTTCACCTCGCAATTACCATCAGGAATATAGATGTAAGTGTTTGAATTGTGTTTCGTATTGTGAAGCAAAACCAAGGGCGGATTTCCCAAATTCAAAGCCATACTATCATTCAATACCAATCCATAATACCCATCGCCGCAATTCGCCAAATTATTATCTTCCTGATTTTCCTTTATAAAAAACCCTCCGTTATCCTGAGCGCCGCCTACCACAAACAAACTATCGCTTTGGAATATATCAATTCCCCAAAACATATTTGCCTCCAGTCCAGGTCCGTTCAAACTTTTGAATTGAACACCGGGGTAAAATAATTTGTTGTTCATGGATATCCCACCGTCGTTTGCCAAGAGTATCTTATCCTCTTTTCCGTGAGGTGTATTTTTAGCAATGATCATATCGCGAACATCAGCGTGCGTATTCGCGCCGTTGTAATAGGCAATTTTCACGAATGTCTTTCCTCCATCCAAACTCATGCAGGTTTCTGTTAAACTCAAATAAATAACCGAAGTATCCATTTGATTTACTTTTAACTCAAGGCACCATAAAGACGAACCGGCCATTTGAGTTACCGGCTGAACATTCAAAGGTTTTGAAAATTCCTTTCCATTAAAATAGTGTAAATAGATCGCAGTGTTTCCGGATGTGCAATAAAATTTTCCTTTATATTTTGGATCGTTGATCGTGGAAATAGCAATACGCTCGCAAGCAATTTCAGGTGGCGTGATATCTTTCCAGGTTTTTCCGTCATCGCGCGTTACAAATAATTGCGCTTTGTCTTTTCCTCCTGTTCGGGTGCAAGCGTACATGGTCCCATTTTCGTAAGGCGCATATTCTACCTCAGTAACATCGGGACTTTGAATATCGGCATGAAATGGAAGCTTTGCCGAATAAAATGTTTTCCATGCGTCCTTAGTAATATATAGATCTGCTCCATTGAAAGCCATCATTTGATCTTGGTTCGCAACATTGGCCACTATCCCTTGCAAAGGAAAATCATGATCGTTTTTTCCGCTCGGGCCAACATGTTCCCAGGTTTGTCCTCCATTTATGGTATGTAGAACTCCGTTTCCAAAGCTTTTATTTAAAAGTCCACCGGCTAAAGAAGTTGAAATGTAGATCTCCTGGTTACCGGTATTTTTCTTTACAACAATACCACTTACACCAAAGTTCATGTAAGGCAAATTGTCGGTCATATTTCTCCAGCTAGGACTTTCAGAAAGTGCATTGTTCGTTATAAAAAGGCCTCCGTTTTGACTTCCCGCCATTACGGTATTAAGATCATTCTCATCGGCCCAAACAGAGGTAAATAAGCCTTTAAATTGATATGAATTCGATTTGGGACCCACATACTTCCAATTGCCCTGAACTTGCGGAAAAGCCTTTAGAACAAGCATTAAAAGTACTATTATGCAATAGCGAAGCATCCTTTAAATTTAGCTTAAAATTGTTATTTATTCTTGAAAATAATTGAACTCAATTGCAAACTTTCTCTAATTTTGTGTTTTATTTAGAACGCGTTATGTCTATTAAACCCGAAGATTTTTTCAAGAACATCATCTCTCATTGTAAAGAGTATGGATTTATATTTCAAAGCAGCGAGATCTACGACGGCTTGAGCGCGGTTTATGATTACGGACAAAACGGAGCTGAATTAAAAAAGAATATTCGCGAATATTGGTGGAAAGCCATGGTGCAAATGCACGAGAACATTGTGGGAATTGACGCCGCAATTTTTATGCATCCAACAACCTGGAAAGCGAGCGGACACGTGGATGCATTTAATGATCCATTAATTGATAACAAGGACAGTAAAAAACGATATCGTGCCGATGTGTTGATCGAAGATCATATTGCGAAGATCGAAGATAAGATCAATAAAGAAGTAGAGAAAGCGAAAAAACGCTTCGAGAATTTTAACGAAGCCATGTTCCGTTCAACCAACGGGCGCGTTTTAGAATACAAAAAGAAGATCGATGACATCAACGCGCGTTTTAAAACCGCTTTGAATGATAATAATTTAGCTGAAGTAAAACAGATCATTATTGATTGCGAAATTGTTTGCCCAATAAGCGGAACACGCAACTGGACTGACGTTCGTCAATTCAATTTGATGTTTTCAACTTCTATGGGATCTGTAAGCGAAGACGCAAGTACTATTTATTTACGGCCGGAAACAGCTCAAGGGATTTTTGTGAATTACCTCAACGTTCAAAAAACAGGGCGCATGAAAATTCCTTTTGGTATTGCACAAACCGGGAAAGCGTTCCGTAACGAGATCGTAGCGCGCCAATTCATTTTCCGCATGCGTGAGTTTGAACAAATGGAAATGCAATTCTTTGTGAAACCCGGAACAGAGATGCAATGGTACGAACATTGGAAGACCGCGCGTTTAAAATGGCATCACTCGTTTGGTTTAGGAAATGAGAATTACAAATTTCATGATCATATCAAATTAGCGCATTACGCAAATGCAGCTTGTGATATTGAATTTCAATTCCCATTTGGTTTTAAAGAATTGGAAGGAATTCATTCGCGTACTGATTTCGACTTGAAACAACACGAACAACATAGCGGAAAAAAATTGCAGTATTTTGACAACGAAGAGAATAAGAGTTACGTTCCTTATGTTGTGGAAACATCAGTAGGATTAGATCGTTTGTTTTTAGCAACATTAAGCGCTGCCTACAAAGAAGAGCAATTGGAAGGTGGGGATACTCGAGTGGTATTGAACTTACCTCCTGCTCTTTGTCCAATTAAAGTGGCAATTTTCCCTTTGGTAAAAAAAGACGGTTTGCCGGAGTTAGCTGAGAAGATATTTGAGAGTTTAAAATTTGATCATATTGTAACTTACGATGAAAAAGATACGGTTGGAAAACGTTACCGTCGCCAAGATGCCATCGGAACCCCATACTGCATTACAGTTGATCATCAAAGTTTGCAAGACAATACTGTAACTGTTCGCGAGCGTGATAGCATGAAACAAGAAAGGATCGCCATTTCTGCGATCCCTCAGTATATGAATGAAAGAGTAAGTTTAACTTCTCTTCTCAAAAAGCTGTAACTAGTAAACGTGTTGTCCGCCGTTAATGCTGTAATTAGCACCGGTAATGAAACTCGTTTCCTCACTCGCTAAAAAGCTTACCAAATGTGCTACTTCATGCGTTCCACCTAAACGTCCTAAAGGTACTTGTGCCACAATTTGATTCAACACTTTTTCAGGCACTGCCATTACCATGTCGGTTCCAATATATCCCGGAGAAATTGTATTCACTGTTACTCCCGATTTTGCAACTTCCATTGCTAAACTCTTGGTAAAACCGTGCATCCCTGCTTTTGCAGCGCTATAATTGGTTTGACCAAACTGTCCGCGTTGTCCGTTCACCGAAGAAATATTAATGATGCGTCCGAATTTACGATCTATCATTCCTTGGATCACATTTTTTGTGCAATTAAAAACACTATTCAAATTGGTATTGATCACAGCGGCCCAATCTTCGGGTTTCATGTTTATTAAACGACTATCGCGCGTGATACCGGCATTATTTACTAAAGTATCAATCGGGCCAATAGTTGTTTCTATTTCTTTGATCATATTTGCAGCGCTATTAAAATCGCTCACGTCGCCATAAAACAATTTAATATCGAAACCTTCGCTTTTCATTTGCGCGGTCCACTTGTCGGCTTTTTCTTTTGTGTAATAATTTCCTACAACGTTGTATCCATCTTTATACAACTTCTTGCACATGGCTGTTCCCAAACCACCTGTGGCTCCGGTAACCAAAACTGTTCGCTTACTGCTCATCTTCAAAAAATTTTTACAAAAGTATAACTAATTACCCAATAAGGAGTTAAGTGTATGTTCCTAAAAGCATACAGAATTGTAAATAAAAAATAAATATGGATTTAAATCGCCCTACTTATGGCAGTTGCAACAGACTCAAACTCTTCTTTGCTCAGTTTTAACTTCGCGTTAGCAAAGTTGCAGTCGTTCATTGTATTGATGGGGATCAAATGAATATGCGCGTGTGGAACTTCCAGGCCGATCACATGAGATGCAACACGCACACAGGGAACAGATTTACTAATAGCAAGCGCTACTTTTTTACTGAACAGATGTAACTGCTTAAAAGTTTCATCATCAAGATCAAAAATATTATCCACTTCTTTCTTTGGAACTACAAGTGTATGTCCTTTTTTTAAGGGAGAAATATCCAGGAAAGCGTAAGCAAATTCATTTTCAGCGATCTTATATGAAGGTATCTCGCCGCTAATTATTTTAGTGAAAATGCTGGCCATTTATAAACTGATCTCAATGATCTCGAAGGTCATTACGCCGGCAGGGACTGTAACTTCTACTTTATCCTTCACTTTTTTTCCGAGCAATGCTTTTCCTATTGGTGAATCAACAGAAATTTTCCCGCTTTTTAGATCAGCTTCACTTTCCGCCACCAAGGTGTATTTCATGGTAGTGTTATTTTTAATATTCTTGATCTTTACGGTGGTTAAGATACTGGCCTTACTTAGGTCCAATTTACTTTCGTCAACAATACGCGCGTTAGCAATAACCTCTTTTAGCTTGCTTATTTTAAGTTCTAATAACGCTTGTGCTTCACGTGCCGCATCATACTCAGCGTTCTCGCTCAAGTCGCCCTTATCTCTTGCCTCAGCTACCGCGTTGGTTGCGTTACGGCGATCAACGGTCTCTAATTGATGTAATTCATCCTTAAGCTTCTGTAGCCCCTCTTCTGTGTAATATCCTAACTGCTGCGCCATTGTGCGATTTATTTAATGCAAGAGTCCCGACATGCATCGGGACCCTTTGTCTTAATTCAAATGTACGAAGAATTTTCTACAAATTCACTCTAAAGCCAAAACTATGTACGCCGTTGAATGGGTTTGTAAAACGATATGAATAATCTAAAGCTATTGTAGATTTCTTTTCATTAAAAGGAAGTTCAAATGTAACACCTGCCGCCGGGCCCGTGAATACTGTCATCCTTTGACCTTCTCCTTTAAAAATACCTTTCTCAGTATATAAACCTCCTCTAAGCATCACCATTTCCTTCCAGGCATATTCTAAACCAAAAAGAAAATTATCGTTGGTAAATGAGTTTGATTGGAATGCTGTATTAACGGATAATCTGTTCTTTTTTGACAAACCACCGATACTATCCTTAGTAAGGAAGATATCATAAGCCAAACCAATATTAACCAACGCTGGTAATTCAAAAGCAGCGCTACGGTTAGCAACAGTTACTTCATAGTTGTTTCCGTATTTCACATTCATTTGACGAGTTAAACCGTCGCCTTGATAGCTCATTTTAGGACCCCAGTTCTTTAATGTGATACCCAAGTGCATTTGATCATATTTACCGGTGTGGTATTGAATACCCGCATCGATCGCGATCCCTCTTGCCGAAACGTTAGGGATCTGCTCAGAGATGATCTTAAAGTTCACACCGCCGTAAATATTCTCAGAGAACATTTTCGCATACGAAAGGTTTACATTGTAAGCAGAGTATTGATAGGTTCCTAAACCTCCTTCGGGTTGATCTTCGGTTGTGATCTCGATCTTACCTGAGTTCAACGACACGAAACCAAGACCAATGGTACTTGTTTCTCCCAAACCTTGAGTAAAACCAAAGCTGTTCAAATAAATTCCCGTTCCACCCAACCAACTTGTGCGGTTGAACATCAATTCAGTTTTACGTGTGTAGGCCGTGCCAGCCACGTTACCGAATTGCGCCTCCAAACCACGAACTCGTGCCGAATTGGATCCCCACATACCGGCATTACGCGCGTAAGGATTAATAAGCAAGGCAGCTCCGCCCGCTTGTCCCGAACGTTCAGGATTTCCTGCTTGAACCAACATGCTCGCGGAAATAACTCCCGCTAAAGCAACATATTTTAAATTTTTGATCATCATAAAATTCTTTTTACGCATTAATAGTTCTGTAGATCTAAAGGACGCATTACACCAAACCACTTAATGATCTTCTCTCCAATAACGTCACCATTTGCATCCTTGGCTTCGATATGGAAGATATAAAGTCCACTCGCAATAGCGATGTTACTTTGGTTCTTCAGATCCCAATCAACATACGGTGTGCGCAATGATCTATTGATATCGCTTCCACCACCCGCACTTGCTGCAGCTGTTGTTTGATTACCATAAGCCGGTTTGCTATACAAGGTCTCCAAACCTGTTACATCGCGTTTAATGGTTCTGATCAATGTTCCACTTAAATTATAGATCTTGATCGTACACTTATTTGGAAGATTTGTTATTCTCACGCGAGTATCCAAACGTTTGTCCTCATATGAAGAGCTTCCATAGTAAGGATTTGGAACTACTTTAATGAGATCAAGTGCATTCTTCGCCACATCTTTATCTCCATACAATGCCGCTAGTTCGGCTGTACTGAAGTTATACATTGGGAAGTTATTATTTGCCGGACTCGCCTTCACGTTGCTCGGAAGCTGTGTGGCACTCATGATAGCGAACATCCTATTAGCACCGGAAGAATACGTACCAACACTTGTTAGAGCGTTAACTGAGTTTTGATAATCTGTTTTCTCGATACCAGCGAAACCATAACGGTAAGGTTTAGAAACGTTAAGCTGAATACGAACATCACAAGGCATATCCTTAGGATTTTTGAAGCCGTAACCTGGAGCGGTCAAAGGCATACTCACCCACATGATATCGCGCTCGATGGCTGCAAATGGCGTTAAACGTGAACCATTCACAACGTTAACCGTACCGGTTCTTACAGAGTTATAGAAGGTAGTGATCTGATCAAAGATCCTAGCACCACCGTCGTATGGACCAGCACCAAAAGGTTTATCCTGGAATGGTACATCAAAATCAGAAAGACCTGTTGTAGCATTGTGTTTACCTTCAATAGAGTTTCCGAACACATACACGAAGTGTTTACCACCAAACGCGAACGGATAAGGGAAATTCACATTCGAAGTTGGATTCCACATCATGTCATTACCATTATTTTCTTTTTGATAGCTATCCTCACCAAATGCCATATTCAAACGCTCACCTGTTTCGATGTTGATAGCGTAACCCGGGAACCAACCCATACCAGTACCGCTGATATAGTTCGCATCACTTGGATTTGTACTTGCTACTGCCGAATTAGTTGTAGGAACACCATTCTTATCTACCGAAGGAACTCGTCTTGGTTCAAAGAATAATGAGTTACCAATAGTTAATTCAGACACCTCTTGCATTTCAAGAACCGGACAGCGTGTCCATTTCGCTTGATCTTTTGTGTAAACGATCACCACACTGCTGATCTTTCTCAAATCGGTATTGGCAGCGTAAGGTGTAGAACCATTATTAGTAATATAGTTACCTGCAGATTTATCTTTCTCTAATACTTTACCATGATAAGCAGGTCCGCCAAAACATCTTGTTGGAGTGATGGTATAGAAACCAGCGCACAATGGATATGGTGCCCAAGTTCCATCAAGGATCTTACCAAATTGTTTTTGAGGATCAACAAACGCCTGAATATCTCCTGTATTATCTTTAGAGTAGAAAGCATCTTGTTGTCCGGCAGTTTTATTAGTACCACTAAGAATCCAGTTAAATGGAGTCGATCCATCAGCATCTTTAACTGGCGCTAACCATTGTTGCGACGTGCTTGCATAAGCCATGCTTGCTCCAAGGAACGAAGCTGGAGCTGGTCCGCCATAAGTATTATCTAAGCCTCCAAAGTTTGTAAAGCTTGCCAATTCACCGGGATCGGCAACTTGTCCAACTTTAATAGAGAAACCTAACTCAGGGAAGAATGTTTCATCACCTACTTTTATAGGTTTGATAGGCCAAGCCGGGTTGTTGTAATACACACCAACATCGCTTGGACTCAAGTTTGGATAATAGATCTTACCTGTTGCATTGTCTTTCAACTCCCAGCTTACACTGTCAGGATCAACCGTGTTCATATTTGCAAGTGTAGTAACACTAGTTGTAGTTCCAGATGTAACAGACATTGTTCTGCTCATTACCGCGCTAAAGTTTGGCGCGTTCTTAGTTCTGAAATCAACTAAACGGAAAGTGAAATCTGATGCTTTGATAGATAAAGGATCAACTACTTTTACAGAAACCGGACCTTGTCCATTCTCATAAGTAACTTTCTCAACAAATCCACTTGCGCTTGCAATGATCGCATCTTCAGACGCCTTTGTAAGCGTCATCAAATTTCCACCATTACCTTGCCCTTCCCAACGTGTTACTTTAACGCCGGTTCCGTAAGCAGATTGCATACTTGTTCCACCGTTCTCTGTAGCCGGGTTATTAGGGATCCCTGAAGCTCTTTTTGTTTTACGGCCTTCTAAGTACGGACGTTTTTGGCCTAAATAGTTTGCAGTTTGCGATTGGTTTGGAGAAACGTCTTCGGCATACTGTAAGTAGTTATTGTATGCATAAGCAACCGCATAATAGTAATATGTTTTGTTGTTGATCAACTTCTTATTCTCACCCGAAGCAAAAGCGTCGTCAGTTAATCTGAATGTAGAGGTCATACCAACATCTGCCCCGTCAACCATTACGCTCGGAACATAACCTCCAATACTATTATCCAATACATAATTTGTTAAACGTCCAACACCATTCTTAACATCGCATTGGAAAACCGGAACCGCTTTTGTAATGTCTTTTAGATCTGTTGCAGTAACCTTATCATCCTTTACCTGATACACAATGTATCCTTCAAAACGGTAATGTTTATCCGGATTCTTGATCGCTTGAATAGTAGAAGAAGGGTCTGATAAGATCGAGATATCCTGCTCATCATAATCATTATTGTATACGTTAAAGTTATTGCTCGTACCTCTTTTATTAGTTAGGTAGAACAATAATTCTCCATCCAATTCCTGAATGGTCATATCCGGTGCTTCAGGACCATCTAACAATTTGAAACAGTTATCAAATAAAGCTTGTGCTTTATCGTCAGCTGTTTTTAATAATGTTACCGATTCTAAGTTACCACCTTTGTTAGCTGTTTGCGCCCAAGGCATACCAAATGTTACGTTATTAACGGCACCAGGCTTCAATGTAAATGGACCAGCTGATTGTAAGAAACGACGGTCACCGGCAAGGTTACCCGCTGTTCTTTCTGTCCAACCTGTACCAGCTACTGGATCTCCATCATAAACATAATTCACAGGAGTTGTTCCACCGTAAGCATTTCCGTTTTGAGTAAATGGCGAACCGTCTTTCCAGAATCCTGTCATGTAATAATAATAGTGGATCGCAATATCAGGATTAATGGTTTGATAAGGGAAAGGCCCGATGTTATTGTTATAATAAAGGAATTTGCTCATCTGAATAGTTTCACCAACCTCATCTGTTCCATGAGTAGCACCAGGTTGATCAGAATCGAAGTCATTATCGATCCCATCTTTAGGATCTGCTAAAGGTCCCCGGAAGAAGTCGCAACCGATTGCTGGAGGATAATCACCGTAACCCGGAGTACCGTTATAAAGAATAAGGTCATTTTGGTTAGCGTTATAAATATACCCTAAACCACGTTTTGTATCACAACCAACATAATCATCCAAATAATATCCAAGATCGGCATCATTCCAAATAGTGAAATATGTTTTGTTGATCTGGAATGAAGAACGGTTGTGGATCTCATACGTATAGAAGGTCATGTTGTTGATCTCATCATTTGTTTTGAAGGCGAAAGCTTGCGCTCTTACCTCAATACCAATAGGCACAGCTTGTGTTTCAGAGTGAACTCCACCTTTATCATTGTATACCCAGAATAAAGTATGGTCACCATAAAGTTTTGTTTTACACACACCTAAGTTATCTTTAGCCGCTTTGTTGAAAATATCGTAACCAGGATAATCACCGCTCAATGGATCGTAGATACCGTCGCCGTTCACATCTTCAAATGGCGCTAAGTATAGAGATTGCTTCAATGAAGGATCAGCGTTACCCGGCCAATCAGAAATATTTTGAGTAATTGCTCCACCACCAATAACGAAATTATCAACTTCTGCTCTTGATACTTGGAAAATCTTATCATACTTGCTACAAACATCCGGATCTGCTTCGGCATTGGTTGTATCCAAAGGCCCAGGCCAAAAGTCAATACCATTTTGACGATAGGTCATAGCAGCAACTTTTAACTGCCCACCCGCATCGTAACCACCTATCCAAACCGCACCGGCAAATGCCGAAGAAGCAGCGGAAGCTCTGTTTGAAGAAGCCGGGATATAGTAATAAGCATTGTTATTACCAAAAAGGTCCCACCACATATCACCACCGTTAAAAATAATGGTGCGAACGTTGTTAACCCATAGTTCTTTCGCAGCCTTTGGCGTAGCGCAAGTACCTAATGCTTTACCTGCCAAGCCTTGGCTTGCAGGAGCCTTTGCTGTTCCGGCTTTTTCTCTTGAGAAAGCCGATAGAACCGATAGGCAGCTGATGAGGATTACTAATTTTTTCATGGTCATATCAATTAATGTTTTTAAAATTCTAATAATACACCGATACGGATCTGGCGTGGTTTGTTGAAGAAACTAGGATCTGCCATACGAATCGCGTAAAGATCGCGGAACGATTGCGGACTGTTAGCGGTTGCTAAAGCCGAAGTTGCTTGCGCCGATGCCAAATATCCATCATCATCAGGATTTCCTGTGAACTGGTAGATACCTTGCACGTTACGATTGTTCAACAAGTTCAACACTTGCAAGTAGATATTCAAGTTTGCCGTGTTCTTGTTATCGGCATCTTTACCCCAGGTTAAAGGGATATTCTTGTCTATTCTCAAGTTTGATCTAACGCTCCAAGGTAAACGTGAACCGTTGATAGAACCAACAACGTTAGCGCGACTACCACCGTTAAGTGCAACCGGAGTTGACCAACGTGTATAAGGAGTACCCGAACCAACCACAAAATTCAAATTCAAACCAACATTCTCAAACAAATTGAGTGTTTTTCCACTCTTACGTTTGATCTGCGGGCCTTTGTAATCTTTTTCTGAACCAAAACGGAAGTCATAGATCAAGTTAATAGTGTGGCGTTGATCGTTATCTAAAGGAATTAAAACCCTTAAGTTTGGCTGACCGCTACTTGCAAGGTTAGCACCACTGGTATTGTTTGAACCAGAACCTTCGGCAAACTGTAACGTGTAGTTTGCTTTGAATTGTGAACCACCACTTCTTCTAAAATCGAACGCAAACGTTAAACCTTTTGTAGTTCCAAAGTCAATGTTCTCTAATTGCAAATAGTTACGAGGATAAGCACCAACTACCGAACGGTACTGTGTCATAGAACGATTCTCTTTATAGAAAGCTACAATGTTCATCGAAGCACTTTTTCTTTCGTTCAGGATCTGAGAGAAACCTAATTCGTAGTCAATTGTTTTTTCAGGTTTTAGATTTGGATTTTGGATCGTGTTTTGTGAACCTGAACTCATGAAGTAATAACCGAAAGGATCCAAGCGGTTACCAAAATTCAAAGGCCTTCTTGTTAATACATCATAGTGAGCGTAGAAGTTAGCAACGTCTGAAATTGGGAAAGAGAATGCTAAACGTGGCATAGCGTTAATAGCCGCAACATAGTTAACGAAACCACCGGCACTCATGTTCTCTTTGTAATTGCTGATATCAGTTAACAACGGAATCTGACGACCGGTATTACCGGCTATAGCCGCTGGGTCAGATAATTCATTACCCTCTACATCATACCAAGTATCTTTGTAACGGAATCCCTTAATTTGGTAGCTTCCTTCAGTTGGCAAATTCGAAATATAAACTACCGACTCAGAATTTAAGTTACCCGGGATGTTTGTCGCAAAATTCTTTGGTAATCCTTGAATAGAAGCAAGATCTGAAATAGTTGCCGCATCATGCAACACATATTTATCTTTTAATATCTTTTGGTTGGCATCATAACGGTCAACACGTAAACCCGCGTTAACTTTGATATCCTTGAAATCAAATTTATCCATGATGTACACCGACGAATAAATTGGCTTGAAAGTTCCAATAGGGAATAAATTTCTTCCGGCATCATCTTTTTTCAAGAACTCAGCAATATCCGTTGATCCACCAACTTTTTTACCAGTGTGATCATAACCAACATAACTTACATAAGCATCACCGGTAGATTTATCGATAACATCTTCTACGCTGAACATATCCAATGAGAACATCGACGGATCCATCTCATCAACATTCAATTGACCAGTGTAATTTTTTGGAAGTCCCAATTTAGCCAACAAATTCTCAGAGAAAAGAGTTTGTTTATCAGCTTGGTAAGCATAATCAAAATAGTAATAAGGAACTGAACCACTGAATTCAGGAACCAAAATAGGATTAGCTTTATCTTGGTTTTGAATGTGTTGATTCACGATGTTACGCATACGGTACCAAAGCCCGTTGGCGTTCACACCAAACGAATTCACAAAACGTTGATCGAACTCCATACCCGCTGTTACCGCGTGATTCTTGATATCGCAGTTAAAGCTTGCTGTAAAACGGATCTGATCAAATGTTTGTTCTGAATAACCACCGGGTAGTGTACCAAAGTTGTTGTACATACTATAGATGGATGCAGGATAATCACCATTTCTCAAGGCGTTGTTACCAATAACCTGGTTAAGACTGAAAATATTATTTTGTTCTTGAGAGAATAAATAGCTTGTATAAAGTGTTGCGTCCGGATTCTTATCAGAAGGTGTAAATACCACCGGCTTAAGAAAATCCGCTAAATACGTGTAAGCAATAACTGTATCGCCGTTCACCAAAAATTTCGGGTCTAACTGATACGCCAAAGCATATTCACGGCCATAACGCGGTGTTTCGAATTTACCGATATAACCGTAATCAAAGTAATTCTTCTTGTGTGTTAAACTTTGAGATACACTTTTTTGTCTCTCATAACTCGCCTGGAATTTAAAGAACGCATTTGAAATGATCGACTGAGCTTTTTCCTTGCTAACTGTAGATGTTTTGAACTTTTGAGTTAACGAGATATAAGGGCGATAAGTTAGTGAAGTACCATATGAGCCGTTCGCCGCATTGAACATTTGTGCTTGCTGACTGGTGTTGTTTTTTCCTTCATATTCCACAAATCCACCAAGTGTGATATTGGTATTCAAAGTTGGTTGGAAATCTAATTTACCATTGATACTTAACGCACGAGATTGATTGTGCTGTCTCGTCTTTCTGGTTTCCATATCATCCTTAGTAACATATTCCGATGAACGAACGTAACCAATACCTGAAGGCGACTTTAATAATGGAACATCTTTGATCTCTTGTAATTTTTCTTCTTTCAAAGTATAAAACGGCAAGAACGAAGGATTTGGTTCTTTGATGTAGGTACCTTGGCCGGAAACGAAGAATCCTAAGACGGTACGTTTTCCACCACTTGAATCTTTTTTATTGATGATAGGGCCACCGAAACTAAAACCAAGTGAATTATAACCGTAAGCATCCGTAATTTGAGATGAGATCAATTCCACACCACCAAAGAATTTTGACTGAGGACCACGCGTAGAAATTGAGATCGCTCCGGAAGTTAAGTCACCATAACTTGCAGGAATACCACCGGTGATAACCTCCATGGATCCAATAGATTGTTGAGGAAGATTTAATCCACCAATTACTTTCATACCATCAACAAAATATCCTGTTGGGCTCGACGCGATACCACCCGCACCTGTACGAGCACCACGCACGTTAAGCGCGCCGCCGTCATCTTTTTGGAACACACCACCTGTTGTAGCGGCTACCGAGTTAATATCTTTTGTTGCTAAGTTTTGATACTCTTCACGAGTTACAGTTTGACCGGTTTTGGTATCCGGATCGATCAACGGAACCGCGTAAGTTACAACTTCAACCTCGTCTAATTGAACTCCACCATCATTTGAAAGTCCGATAGTTACGTAGGCAGTTTTACCTTCACCTACCACAATGTCGCGAATCTCTTGTGCTTTGTAACCAACGTAAACACCTTTCACGTTGTACTTACCCGGACGTAATGGTTTTATCACCACTTCTCCATCCATGTTGGTTGTTCCTACTGCAACCTGCACACCACCTTGGTATGCTACAATGTTTGCAAACGGAATAGTTTCCTTTGTTGCTTTGTCCGTTAGGGTAACTTTAATAGCCCCGTTATTGTCTTGTGCAACAAGCGAAAACCCTGTGAAAATCAATGCTGCAAGCGCGAAGTAAATCTTTTTAATCATATTGTTAAAATACCTTAAATTCTACAATAATATCTAAGCTGCTAAAGTTATAAATGCTACCCATATATGCCAAACTATTTTTCCCTGTAATTATTAAGTTCTTGGTATTCAGGGCTTTTTTATTTATGTATATACGCGCGCTCATTTTTTATCGAAGTTAAGGTAAAAACCAAGCTTGAAAATTAATGTTAAATGAAGTGGCAGGCCAAATTTGATAAGTGGCAAAAAGTTTGGCTCAACTGGAATGTGGTTTTCTGATCGAAGAAGTTAAATATCAATGTTTTTGATCTGGGCGTGCCCCGCCGATGGAATTACAAAGCGGGTCGCGCTTTTAGCTGCAATCTTTTTGCTGTGGAAGAACATGAAAGCAAAAAGGATTTTCGCTGCAATCGCTCACGCGGCATGGAATTACTCGTTTAAAAAAATGGAAAATTAAACCCGTTTTTTGCGGCCAGAGCGTTTTTCAACCGGTTTATTTTGGCGCAAACGTTTGGATTTTCGCTTGGTGCGCTTCATTTGCTTACGCGTTTCTTTGGTTTGGATCCGTTTGTGATGTTTCTTGATGGCTTTGCGTTCGGCACGCTCTTTTCTACGGCGTTCTTTGGCTTCACGCCTATCCGCTTTTCTGCCTTTACGCTCGCTTTGAATGGATTTTTGCTTAGGTCCGGTACCGGCCTTATCATCCTGCGCGTAAGAATTGCAGAAAAATGTTGCAAAAAATATTAGGAATAAAATTCGCTTGATCATTACTTATACTCTACAACTTCTACGCCAAAACGTTTTAAGAAATCAACACCTTCATCGGTGGGAATGCCTTTGAATTGCGCGTAACTGTGCTTGTAAAAAACCTTAGAAATTCCAACGGTATATATAACCCTGGCGCAAGCAATACATGGCGAAAGTGTCACGTATAAAGTTGAACCTTTCATATCCATTTTATTGTTTGCACCATATAAAATGGCGTTTTGTTCGGCATGTAAAGCTAAGGAACAACTTCCTTTACTATCACGAGCGCAACCTTCTTTTGGCCATTCCACATCACAGTTGTGTGTACCTGCGGGCGGACCATTATAACCAAGCGAAATGATGCGCGTATCTTTTGCCAACACCGCGCCAACTTGCGCCTTTACGCAATGCGAACGGGTAGCCAATTTCTCGGCCAGCTCCATGTAAATTTTATCGAACGAGAGTTTCTCTTGCATTTTAAATTCCAATTTTTGTGTTCACGGTCGCAATAATTTCCGCTTCCATTTTTATTGCGCTTTGCTCTATCTTTTTTCCTTCTTCTACCATTTTTGCAACAAACGCTTTGTCCTCAAAACCACTGCAATTAATGCGCACATTCATGTAAGCCCCCATTACCGCGCTACGCGCGCAAAGCGCAGCCACACCTGCATCCGACACCGAATTTGGATTTCCAATTTCGGCCATGGATTTAATTAAAGGCATACTATCATGCGCTAAATTCATCACTTTAAATGGGACTTCAATAGCGAATTTTGTAGCGTCATCAATGGCTTGCTTACGGATTCTTTTCTCTTCATCATTTGCTTTTGGTAAACCAAACGCCGTCATAATTTTATTGAACGCTTTGGTATCCAGATCCACCATTCTATTCAATTCGTCTTTCAATTGCTGACCTTTTTCCGCATAATTTGAGAACTCTTCCCAACGCTCATCCCAACCTTTTTTATGCGAACTTAAATTGGCAACCATCGTTGCTAAACTCGCACCCAAGCTTCCCAAATATGCAGAGATCGAACCTCCGCCAGGTGCCGGACTTTCACTCGCGGTTTCATCCGCAAAATCTAAAAGCGTCATATTCACCAAGCGTGAATCCAATTTATCCCGCAATTGATACTCGATAATTCTTTCTTCAGGTTTAAACGGCGAAAGTTCATCCAATCCCATAGATTTTACAGCGATCTTGATCAATTCTTTTTCGCTCACCCCCGTTGAACGTTGTTGTTTTTTCAGGAAGTATTTTCCTGCATCCAACAATGATTTCAATGGAATTAACCCAACCAATTCACTACCAGTTACACGAATTCCGCGTTCTTGCGCTTTGGCACAAACTTCATCAAACGCTTTGTGAACCGATGTAATATTGATGTTGGTAAGGTTCATTGAAATTTGCGCGATGCCATATTCTTCAATATACCAGCCAATAGCTTTTACTGATTTTAATGTTCCAGGAATTGATTTTGGAGAACCATCCGGATTCGTAATAATTTTTCCGGTGATAGGATTTCCCTCGCGTAAAACACGTCCCGCTTCACGCACATCAAACGCAATTGAATTAGCGCGGCGCGTAGAAGTTGTATTCAAATTTACGTTGTATGCCACTAAAAAATCTCGTGCGCCAATAACAGTTGCGCCGCGTTTGACGTCAAATTCTGCAGGGCCCGCATCCGGTTTCCATTCAGGTAACTTTATCTTTTTTGCAAATCCCTCATACTCACCGGCACGAATTACCGAAAGATTGGAACGCTTTTTGTCAGGCTGTGCAGCTTCGTAAAAATAAATTGGAAGATTCAGTTTCTCACCCACCATTTTACCCAATTTCACAGCGTATTTTGCTGTTTCTTCCATGGTAATTCCGGCAATCGGGATTAGCGGACACACATCGGTTGCACCCATGCGAGGATGTTCACCTTTGTGTTTGCTCATATCAATTAATTCTCCCGCTTTCTTGATCGCTAAAAACGCTGCGTTAACTACGGCATCGGGCGTTCCAACAAAGGTTACAACCGTTCTGTTGGTTGCTTTTCCCGGATCAACATTCAATAATTTTACACCTTCAACGCTTTCAATTTCGTCGGTAATTTGCTTAATGATAGCCATGTTATTGCCTTCACTAAAATTTGGAACACATTCAATTAATTGTGTCATATTTTCAAGTCTTTGTGTGTTTTATTTATTTCAGCAAAGCGTTTGCACGTTTGCACATGATCATTTACCATTCCAATTGCCTGCATATTGGCGTAACAAATGGTGCTTCCACGAAATTTGAATCCACGCTTTTTCATATCAATGGCCATCGCATCGCTTTCCTTCGAAGTAGCCATGATATCCTTTTGGCTCCTTAATCTTCCAACAACCGGTTTATTACTCACAAACTGCCAAACATACTTATTAAAGCTGCCAAATTCCTTTTGAATTTTCATGAAGGCCTGCGCATTTGTGATCATACAGGCAATTTTTGAACGGTTGCGAATAATTCCGTCATCTTTCATCAAGCGCTCCACATCTTTTTGAGTGAATTTGGCTACCTTTTTATAATCGAAATTGGCAAATGCCTTTTTAAATCCTTTGCGACGGTGCAAAATGGTTTTCCACGACAAACCAGCCTGAAAACTCTCCAAAATCAAGAACTCAAAATGCTTTCTATCTTCCAAAACCGGAACACCCCATTCTTTGTCGTGGTATTCCTGCATTAATTTATCATTTCCCGGCCAGGTGCACATAAAAGAGCTTCAAATATACTTCATTTAACCATTATAAATAAATAACTTTACCAACCAATGTTTACTGGCCAATTATACGGTTTAATTAAAAAAGAATTTGTGCTCGAATTCAGGCAAAAAGCCAGTTTAGGCGGGGTTTTGGTTTATGTTGTTTCCACTATTTTTATTTCGGCTTTAAGTTTCAATAAAAGCATTGATCCAAGAACCTGGAACGCGCTTTACTGGATCATCTTTTTATTTTCCGCCGTTACCATTTGTGGAAAAAGTTTTGTGAAGGAAAGCGGTGGAGCGGCGTTAAATAATTATGTGCTTTATAAACCCTTGATTTTCTTTGGATCAAAACTCATTTACAATTTTATCTTCTTACTAACTATTAGCTTGTTCACCCTGTTCTTTTACTCCTGGTTTGTTGGATTCAAGGTCAATAATAGCGCACTTTTTGTTTTGGTGTTGATCCTGGCGTGTATGGGTTTTTCGGCCATTTTAACACTCATGAGTGCAATCGCTTCCAAGGCTGAGAATAACTACAGCATGATGAGCATTTTGAGTTTCCCCATTTTAATTCCGGTGCTTATTTTGGTGTTGAGACTTGGTATGCAGGCTATTGATGGCTTGGCCTGGAGCGTGAGCACCGATTTTTTACTCATTTTAACCAGTATTAACGCCATTTGTATAGTGCTATCTCTGCTATTATTTCCCTATCTTTGGCGCGCGTAAAATTGATGAAGAATTGGTACAAAATAGCGGCGGTGATCTTGATCCTTTACACGGTTATTTTTGGAATGACGGCTGTTGTACCGCGTTTGCCAATTTTAAACGAGACCATC
The DNA here is from genome assembly GCA_044229315.1 of Bacteroidia bacterium. Taxonomy (GTDB): domain Bacteria; phylum Bacteroidota; class Bacteroidia; order B-17B0; family Aurantibacillaceae; genus Aurantibacillus. The sequence continues at coordinate 227,652 of JBGATG010000001.1, read as the reverse complement.
CGAAATTTGTACTATCACGTGCCGCTTTGGTGGGCCATGATGTTCCAAATGGGCGTTTCGGTTTTCTATAGTGCCAGATATTTAAAGAATCAAAACAAGCTGGACGAACAATTTGCATACAACGCTGCATTAGTTGGAATTTTATTGTCTATCCCTGGATTACTAACCGGAAGTCTTTGGGCAAAATACACCTGGGGAACCTGGTGGACATTCCAAGATCCAAAATTGAACGGAGTAGCTATCGGAATTTTAGTCTACCTTATCTATTTTATTTTACGCGCATCCATTGTTCAGGAAAGCTCCCGCGCAAGAGTAAGTTCGGTATTCAACATCTTTGCATTCGTGATGTTCATGTTATTTATCATGGTATTTCCGCGATTAACTGATTCATTACACCCCGGCAACGGAGGAAATCCCGCATTCGGAAAATACGATCTTGATAACAACATGCGCTTGGTATTTTATCCCGCCGTGATCGGCTGGATGTGCTTAAGCGGATGGCTATTGAATATTTTAAACAGGGTATCACTTATAAAACAAAAATTAGATGCTTAAGAAATTTTATTTACTCGTTTTTATTTTACTTGGCTTTTTTGCCAATGCACAAGAAGTTGAAATGGCCGATGGTTTGCGCGCCGATGGAAAGATCTATGTAGTGATCACTGTTCTTTCCATTGTATTTGTGTGTATTGTTGGTGTTTTACTTTTTATTGAAAGAAAATTGAGCCGATTAGAGAAAGAAATTAAAGAACAAAAGAACTCATGAAGAAATTATACATCATAGCGATCGTTATCATTGGTGTAGCCATTGCGGTGATCATGACCACGCTAAAGAACACAACTACGTATTCTGATTTTACAGAATCAGGGATCAGTCCTGAAAAAGAATTCCATATTGTTGGAAAACTGGATAAAACACAAGCGCAGGTTTATGAGCCAAAAATTAATCCGGATGAGTTCAGTTTTTATTTAACTGATAATAAAGGAACAACCAAACACGTAGTGTTGCACAAAAGCAAACCACAGGATTTTGACAAGAGCGAACAAATTGTTTTGATAGGTAAAATGCAAAATGATGAGTTTCATGCTAACGACATTTTATTGAAATGTCCAAGTAAATACAACGAAGCTGCTCCAAAAACTGAGTAGACATCATTTTGAACTCCATTGAGCATATAGGTGAACATATTTGGCCCGGGAAACTTGGCAACGGATTTATTGTTCTATCATTTGTAGCTGCTCTACTTTCCTTTATTTCGTTTTCACTTTCCACAAAACGATCCGATTATCTTTCTTTAGCGCGAATAACATTTAAGATCCATTCCGTTGCAGTTGTTGGAATAGCGATAACATTATTCTACATGTTGTTCAATCACTTTTTCGAATATCAATATGTTTGGCAGCACAGTAACACGGCAATGGATATGAAATTCATTCTTTCTTGTTTTTGGGAAGGACAAGAAGGAAGTTTTTTATTGTGGACATTCTGGAATGTAGTGCTTGGCTTAATACTTAATCGTATTTTAAAGAATTCGGAGTGGGAAGCGCCCACCATGGCTATTTTTGCTTTAGTACAGGTCTTCTTAGCCAGTATGATCCTGGGAATTTATTTCGGAGATTATAAAGTTGGCACTAATCCTTTCTTATTATTACAAGAGCACGAAAGCACTAAGAACTTTCCGTTTCTTAACAGTCCAACTTATTTGTCAAAAATAGATGGGCGCGGTTTAAATCCATTGTTGATGAATTACTGGATGACCATTCATCCTCCTACTCTCTTTTTAGGATTTGCTTCAACTTTAGTTCCGTTTGCATTTGCTATAGCAGCTTTCTGGAATAAAAAATTTAATGAATGGCAAAAACTTGCTTTGCCTTGGGCATATTTCAGCGTTTTAGTTTTGGGTGTTGGAATTTTAATGGGCGGTGCATGGGCATACGAAGCATTAAGCTTTGGAGGATTTTGGGCCTGGGATCCGGTTGAGAATTCTTCTTTAGTTCCCTGGTTGGTGATCGTTGCTGCAGCGCACACAATGATCATCAATAAAAACAAAGGCGGGAGTTTATTTACAACACATTTCTTATCGATCGCAGGTTTTTTACTGGTGCTCTACTCTACATTCTTAACTCGCAGTGGGATCTTAGGAACAGCAAGCGTGCACGCATTCACTGACCTTGGAATGACAGGACAATTGGTATTATATGTTCTCACGTTCGTATTCCTGGCTGTTGCTTTGCTTATTAAAGACGAACTCGTAAAGTATTCTTATATCGTTGGATCTTTAATGCTATGGTTCTTTAGCTTGATCTACGGTCACCAAAAATTAGCTCTGGAAATTTGGGTTGGCGCTTCTATTCTGCTCACATTTTGGGCTTACATTAAATATTTCCCAAAGGAAAAAGACGAAGAAGCTTTATACTCTCGTGAATTCTGGATGTTTGTTGGAAGTTTGGTGCTTTTATTGATCGCTTTAGTTATCACCTATTTCACGTCATTACCGGTGATCAACAAATTATTTGATCTCAATTATGCGCAACTAAAAGTAAAAGAATACAATAATTTTATTTTGCCTTTTGCGGTTATATTGATCCTACTAATGGCCGCTGCTCAATTTTTGCGCTACAAAAAGAATGATGCCAAAGGATTTTATAAAAATTTACTCTTAAGCTTTGGTTTATCAATTGCGTTTGGATTAGCGGCAAGCATTCCTTTTTATTTTGGCGCAGCAGAATTTGAAACCTACGACCGCATCGGATTTACAGTTCTTTTGATCTCATCACTTTTTGCTGTGTTCGCTAATTTGGAATACATGCTCAAAGTGTTGAAAGGTCATGTTCGAAAATCCGGTTCCTCCATTGCGCATATTGGTTTTGGATTGATCATGGTGGGCGTGTTGATCTCCACATCAAAAAAAGTAACCATATCCAAAAATATGGCCAAGCAAGATGTGAGTACTGTGTCAAAAGAATTCGACAACCAAAAAAGCATGTTGTTGGCGCAGGGAGATACGGTTCCTATGGGGCCTTACATGGTAACTTTTAAAGGGCGAAAACGCATTGGGATAGATCATTATTTCCAGGTAGATTATTTGGAACCGGATAAAACAGGAAAACTGGAATACAAATTTACGCTCGAACCAAAGATCCAAAATAATCCAAGAATGGGAACCGCGGCCGAACCGGGCACAAAACATTTCTTGGAAAAAGATATCTATACGGTTGCTTATGCCGACGTACAAACCGAAATTGACTCGGCGAGTTTAGGCAAATTTAAACCGCCAACAAATTACGTAGGGCATTTGAAAGATACCATTTTTGCGGGCAACGCCATCATTGTTATTGATTCCCTTAAAACCAATGTGAACGAATCGGAATACAAAAAATCGGATTCACTATTGGAAGTTACCGCTGTTCTTAGCGCGTTTGATTCCAGAGATCACGTGTATAAAGCATATCCTAAATACGCGATCAAAGACAACATGCAGATCCCAGGAGAGTATGTCATAGAAGAATTGGGATTGAAATTTGTATTCTGGAAGATCAATCCCCAGGAAGGAACGATTGAGATCACCATGAGTGAACGCGTTGGCAACTCCAAAGACTTTATTGTGATGGAGGCGCACATATTCCCTTACATTAACGTTTTGTGGATCGGCTGTTTAATTATGGCCATTGGAACAGGCATCGCCATTGTAGAACGTGTACGCTTAATTAGAAGAAAGAATGTTGGAGCGTAAAAAAATAGTGATCGTAGGATGTGGTAATGTTGCTTGGCACATTGCCAAACAATTGCAAAAGAAATTTGATCTTTTGGTCTTCAATCATAAAGCAAATTCTCTATTAGCCGATTTCAAAACTGAATTCAAAGCACAAACTCATTCTTCTTTAAAAAATATTCCCGTAAACGCAGAAGCACATTTTATTTGCGTTAACGACGTTTCTATTTCCTCAGTTATTAAAACATTAGATAAACTACCTGCAACTGCACCGGTTCTCATAACCTCAGGTAATTTTGATCTTTCAAGTGTTAAAACAAAACTCCGAGGTCTTTCCATATTTTATCCATTGCAAACATTCACCAAAGATGACAAGATCAAATGGAAAGAAACACCAATAATAATTGATGCCAAAAATCCAGCAGCTATTTTAAAAGCAAGAGTCATAAGCGCTCATTTCAATAAAAATGTGATCCAGCTTGATCATTCACAGCGTTTAAAAATTCACTTGGCTGCTGTTCTTGCAAATAATTTCACCAATAGTTTGTTTGTGGAAGCGGATAAATTGGCGCGTTCGGCAAAAAGAGATCTGGGAATTGAATTGCTTTTGCCGTTGATAAAGCAAGGAGCTCGTAAATTAAAAAACATGAGTCCCAAAGCGGCCCAAACAGGTCCGGCTAAGCGCAAAGATACACCGGTGATACAAAAACATTTGGAATTGCTAAAGAACAATAAAGAATTAAAACAGATCTATACTTTACTCAGCGATCTAATTGCAAAACAACAAAAGTAAAATGCTCAATTTTAAACAGGCCTTAACTAAAATAACTACGTTTATTTTTGATATCGATGGCGTATTGACGAACAATACGGTTTTTGTAACTGAAGAAGGGCAGTTGTTGCGCAATCTTTATTCAAAAGACGGCTATGCCATTCATTTGGCAATTAAGAAAGGCTACAAGATCGCCATTATTTCAGGTGGACATAACGATCCGATAAAAAAAGTACTAGAGCGCGCCGGTGTTCCCTTTATTTTTATTAAACAACACGATAAATTGCAGTGTTACAAAGATCTGATCAATGAGCATTCGCTTCGTGACGAGGAGATTTTATACATGGGCGATGATCTTCCTGATTGGGAAGTGATGAAACGTGTTGGCGTTGCAGCTTGCCCTAAAGACGCGGCAACCGAGATCAAGGATATTTGTATTTATATTTCCGATAGAAAAGGCGGAGAAGGTTGCGTTAGAGATATCATTGAACAAACCATGCGCGCGCAAGGCACCTGGGAAATTTCAAATTGGTGATTTCACTTTTGGGCGTGCCCCTCACAGTCAAAATTCTGGAAGCTCGGGTCGGGCTGTCGCCACTCGCTCTTTTTTGTTCGTACCTCTCAAAAAAAGGAGCTCAAACAATGGCTCAATCCCTCACGCGGCATGGAATTCCCTCCCAAATAAATAAATAGTATCTTTAAATCAGCTTTGACAAATTTCTTAAATAACAAATTCTTTGCCTTTCTTAAACTTATTCGGGTTGAGAATCTTGTTATTGTTGTACTCACACAAACCTTTCTTCATTATTTAGTATTTCAAAAAATATTTACTGAGGCACAAATTCCAAGCAATATCTACATCAAACTTTTTGGTTTGATCGTTATAAGCACGGTATTAATTGCCGCCGCCGGTTACATCATCAACGACTACTTCGATGTTAAAACAGATATGATCAACCGACCAGAAACAGTTGTGGTTGATAGAGTCATTAAACGTCGTTGGGCAATTATATTGCATATTACGTTCACCGCTTTAGGAATTTTGTTAGGCATGTTCACCGCTTTAAAGACCGGCTATTTGCGTTTGGCACTTTTTCATATTGTTACTGCCACCGCGCTTTGGTTCTACTCCACCCATTTCAAAAAGCAATTGTTAGTTGGAAATATTGTAGTGTCCCTACTTACGGCATCCGTACCATTTCTAACATTTATTTTTGAGATCGCGTATTTACAAAAAACGATTCCGGAATTTGCCACCAATCATATTCCGGTTATTCTCTCCGCTTCAAAGATCACACTCATATTTTGTTTGTTCGCCTTTATTACCAGTCTTGCCCGGGAAATTATCAAAGACATGGAAGATGTTGACGGCGACAAAGCCACAGGTGCTAAAACAATGCCCATTAGCTGGGGAATTGAGACAAGCAAGGCAGTTTGTTTCTTTTTAATTTTCATAACCATTATTTTACTTTTAGTTGTGATCTATAATTCCATCAAATACCGATCAGAATTAATTACACTTCCAAACATGTACATTTTATTCGGATTAGTTTGTCCGCTCATTACCCTCTTGTATATGACCGTAAGAGCAAACTCTCCAAAACAATTCAAACACGCCAGCTTATTCTTAAAATTCATTATGCTTTTAGGCATTGGATACTGCTGGATCTTTTATTTTAGTTAATATGAACGCCACTGAAAAACTTCTCAAAGAATTTCCCTACAAATTAATATTGGGCTCTGCTTCCCCGCGCCGACAAGAACTTTTAAAAAGCCTGGGTTTTGAATTCCTGAATAAACCTATTAATGCTAACGAAGATTTTGCATCTGATCTGAAAGCGCAAGAGATCCCTATCTTCCTAGCCGAGAAAAAAGCCGACGCATTTCCAGAGCAATTAAAGGAGAACGAGATCCTAATTACAGCAGACACTATCGTTTGGTGTGAAGGAAAGGTATTAAATAAGCCCATGAATTTTGTAGAGGGAAAAAAAATGTTGGAATCACTTAGCGGAAAAATGCATGAAGTGTTTACGGCAGTATGTTTAAAGGGCGCCAACAAACAAACTACGTTTTACGATGTAAGTAAAGTATATTTCAAAAAACTGAAAACTGAAGAAATCGAATATTACTTAACTAATTTTAGTCCTTATGATAAAGCCGGTGGTTATGGTGTACAGGACTGGATCGGCTATATTGGTATTGATAAAATAGAAGGGAGCTTTTATACCGTAATGGGCTTACCTGTGAAAGAATTATACGAAGAGCTTATAAAGTTTTAAGAATAGTCTATTTCATCAAGGTCACATGACCTTTAAACTCTTTCTTGCCTTTGCCATTATCGCAATGCACTTTTACTTTGTAGATGTAAACTCCTTCTTCCACTCTCACTCCTTTCACAGTTCCATCCCAGCCTCTGTTAATGTCTCTTGAACTAAATACCATGGTTCCCCAACGATCAAAAACTTCCATCAAAAAGCCTTCGGTCTTTAATCCAACACCACGAATAAAGAAACTATCGTTGATACCGTCATCATTAGGTGTAAATGTGTTTGGAATATACACGTTCACATCTTCGTCAATAGTGATCACTTTAAATACCGTGTCAAAACAACCGTACTCATTCTTAGCAACCAACATTGCCGGGAATTTACCATTGTTCTCGTAGGTCTTGATTGGATTTTTTAATGTAGATGTATCGATCTTACCAATGTTCGTACTATTGGTAAATTGCCATTCATACTTGATCGTACTTCCATTTTTGGTAGTTGGATTAAAGGTTACCTGATTATCTGTTGTGTTAGGTTCGTCCGGTGTCCATGTAAAATCCGCGCCGGGCTTTGGATACACGGTAATAGGATTATCACTATAATTATAAGTTCCCTTACATCCATTTTTTCCTTTGGCAATAATGGTCATGATGTGTTTACCGGCATTCAAACACACATTCACACTGTCGCCATCAACAATAGTATTGTTGCCAAAATCATATTGCACCTCGGCCTGGCTCGACAAATGGCTATTGAAGATCATACATAAAGGCTCACATTGATTATTCCTGGTGATCTCAATATTTGGCTGTGGAGGTTGTTTCACCGTTAGCGTAAAACTTGTTTGAATTATATAATTCGGGCAAGCAATATCATATGCCGAAATATTATATACGGTTGTTCCCAAAGGATAACCCGCTTGCACACTACCGGTTGGACCAGACACATAAATTGATGGATTCCATGTGTAGCCATAATTCTCGCTTCCTTGCGCTGCGCCAACTACAAAGTTCACGTAATCGCCACGACAAATTGTTCTATTGCTTGGTGTTAGTGTAAAGACGATGGGTGTTAGTACATCCACATTTACACTATCATAAGTTTTGCAACCGTTCAGATCAACTTCCAAAACATAAACACCGCTGTTTGCCGAAGTCATTGATGGTATATAAAAGCTCTGCGTATTTGAAGTATAACTTGTAGAACCCAACCAATTGTATGAGGTTGCACCTGCGGGACCCATTAAGTTCAAATTTGCGTTTTGACATAATAATTGATCGGGGCCCAAACTAAATACCATGATAGGTTTTACTAATAAATTTGTTTGCGCAGTATTGTAACACGTAATGTTTCCGTTAGAAAACGCCGATGTTACCGTATAAATTCCGCTCCAACTTGGCGTAAGATTTGAGAACGTTGGATTTGAAGAGTTCACGGTAAAATTATTTGGTCCGGTCCAAACATAATTCAAAGCGCCCGGAGCATTGGCAAAAAAACTTGTACCCTGACGTTCACACACAGTGATTGATGGGGTAACAGCAATACTAGGAACAGGAATTACATTTAAAGGTTGCCAGGATGAAGTTGTACAACTCACCGAACCTAAACTAAAAACAGCGTTCACAGAATAGATCCCGCCAGCGTTTGCCGGAATGCTTGCTATAATATTTTGTTGTGTAGTGGATGAAAACCCGTTGGGACCAAACCACTGATAACCGCTGGCACCGATAGCGGCTGCTGAAAAATTGGCTGCTGAACCTTCACATAAGTTGGCCGGAATAGATAAGGTTACAGGAGCAGTAGCGATGACATTGATATTTGAAGTTGCTGTACTTATACATCCCAAAGATGTTGTGGCCACCACCGTGTAATTTGTTGTTGTATTTGGTTGATAGCTTACTATTGGTCCATTTTGATTGCCGGGCATCCACGTGTAGGTTGAGTTTGCCGGAAAACCGGAAGCGGTAAATGTTCCTGAACTGCCCAAACAAAGTGTTGGTTCATTTACGGAGATCGAAGGACCCGGAACAACCGAAACCTGTACAGCACTTGTGTAGTTGCTAGGACCATTACACCCCATGGTAGCAACAGCAGTGTACTGTGTTGTAACTGAAGGGCAAACTGAAACAGTTAAACCATTTGCAACGGGTCCTGTAGGATCCATCCAGGTTACAGTAAACGTAGGAGCACCAGCGGGAGTAAAACGCCAGGCTTCATTAGCAGCAACCCATGTGCCAGGGAAATTTCTTCCGGGCGCAACCACCGCTTGGTTACCTGCGGCATTTTGTATTCCAACAATTCCCGCGCCGTTATTCCAAGCAGCACAATTCTGACTCGTTTGCATCAACACATCGATCACGTTGGTTGATTCGTAAAGCACGATCTGGAAAGTTTCGAACTGACTTGTGCAACTAAAGAACGGGCACTGATCCCAATAACACACAAACGCGCGACAAGGCGCGGTTCCTGTAACGTAATAGTGAACGTAATTTACAAGATCAGTAACGTCATCTCTAAACGGTCCGCAAATACTATTTCCCGGAAGATCAATGGTATTTGGTAAACCTGCAGAGATAACCCAATTTGACCAGGCGTTCGCATTTGCTGTATTGAAATTCAAATATCCGTTTGAACTAACCACTAATTGATTATATGAATTTCCCCAATAACAAAAATTGAATGGCAAAGTAATTACCGGTCCAAAACCATCATCTACGTTGTTTACAGCTAAAGTTCCTCCGGTGTAAGGATAACTGTAATAAGGAATAGAAGTAACTACGTAAGTATTTGTTTGATTGATGGGCGTTAAACTCGCCACCAGGGTAGCGCATTGCCCTAAACAAACATTAGTGCTCGGTCCTGTTGCAACTTGAGCGTCGATACTTGGACAAGCGGGTGCTTGTGCAAATGTAGAAACTGAAAAAACAGCAACACACAAGAAAGCGAGTATGAGTTTAATTTGTTTCATGCTTACTGTTGTTTTACATTGAGTTCAACTTCCCTGAATTTCAAAGGATCCATCACATTTAAATTATCGATCTGCTCCGCTTTTATTTTATCAATTGAATTTACATTCAGATCCTTGTATGTGTCCGGTTTAACGATTGTTTTTTCGTTATCATCCGCGCTAAGTCCATCAACCGAAGCAGGCGATAATGTTTTTAAAAGCTCCAATGAGATCTCTCTGGCCTTGTAAGAATAACCAACAGCTTTTTCAAAATTTCCTTCCTGGTACATTTTCAAAGCTATTGTTTGAAATTTTAACCCCTGCTTAAGTTCAGCGCTTGGCGTAGCGTTGTTTGTTTTGTACATTACTTTTTCCACTTTGGCTAAAGCAATATGTGTACGATTCACAAAATATCTTGCTTGCTCGGAAGTTTGCGCACTAAGGCCAACAAACATGGAGCAAAACAAAAACAGAAAAATATGTTTTGATAGGTTCATTCTTAAAATAATTCGGCGTCGTTAGTTATAAAATTAGCCAAATAAATAGGATCCGCAAGAAGCAAATGAGTGTATTTTCGAGCATTTTTCTGCGGGAAAAAACCGAGTTACTTGAACGAAAAGAAATGATGGTATGTCGATGGAAATAGCGGTTCTATAAACATATTATTTTCTAAAATATTTAAATGTAAAGTTGATTTACTAAAACCTGTTTTAAGTGTCGGAGTAAAGCTTATCTTCTTCGTGAGAAAACAGACAGATAAGTTATTGACAATAAGCAACTTATGAAATAATTATTTTTTACGCTCCCCTATTTGTTGCCTCCACATCGCATAATACAAGCCTTTCAGGTCTAAAAGTGCTTCGTGTTTTCCTTGTTCAATTATTTTGCCCTGCTCCAACACAATTATTTTGTCGGCGTGCATTATAGTGGATAAACGATGTGCGATCAATACTGTGATCTGCGATTTGTTGGAAGAAATTTGTCGGATGGTTGTGGTGATCTCTTCTTCAGTTAAAGAATCCAAGGCGGAAGTAGCTTCATCAAAGATCAATAATTTTGGTTCGCGTAATAAAGCGCGTGCAATGGATAAACGTTGCTTCTCTCCCCCACTCACTTTAATTCCTCCTTCGCCAATGGTTGTATCCAAACCTTTATCGGCACGTTTCAATAAATTCTGACAGGCTGCTTTTTGTAGTGCGATGTTGATCTCGCTATCCGTTGCGCTTGGTTTTACGAATAATAAATTATCACGAATCGTTCCACTAAATAATTGTGGGTCTTGCGTTACAAATCCCAACTGTTTTCTCAATTCGTTCAAGTCAACTTGTTTCGAACTGATCTTATTATAGAACAATTCTCCATCTACAGGTTGATACAATCCAACCAACAATTTTACGAGCGTGGTCTTTCCACTTCCACTAGGGCCAACAAATGCAACGGTCTCACCTTTTTCAATGGTAAACGAAATATTATTCACAGCGTGCTCGGCAGCCGTTTGATGTTTAAAAGAAACTTTATCGAACTTCAATTCTGAAATATTTCCCAACTTGGATGGTTTATCGGGAATGATCTCGCTTCGAGAACTCATCAACTTCTCATAATTCTCCATGCTTACTTTTGTTTCATTATAAACACTGATCAAATTACCTAACTCTTGCAAAGGATTAAAAATAAAGAAGGAAAAAAACATCAGGGTGATCAGATCTCCCACTTTTATATCTTGTTTGAATACTAGTCCATATAAAAGAAAAACGATGGTGGTACGCACCAAATGCACCGTTGTTCCCTGAATAAAACTCAAACTTCTTACAAAACGCACCTTTTTCAATTCTAAACCAAGGATTTTGAGCGTGGTTGATTTCAAACGACCTTCTTCCTGCTCTACCAACCCTAAACTCTTTACCAATTCAATATTTCTTAACGATTCGGTGGTGGCGCCGGCAAGTTGAGTTGTTTCAGTTAAAATTTGCTTGGAAACGGTTTTGATCTTTTTCCCAAGGTAGGAACTCACAAATCCAATAACGGGAACGGTGGCAAGGAACAATAAACTGATCCATTTATTGGTACTAATATTCAATGTGTAAATGGTCACAAATACTAAACCAATAATAGATTGGAAAACCAAACTGATAAAAAGATTCACAAAACGTTCGGTATCGCTTTTTAATTTTTGGAGTCTCCCCAAAGTTTCTCCGCTCCGTTGATCCTCAAAATCCTGATAAGGCAAGCTCAATGTTTTTTTGATCCCGTCGGTATACATTTGTGCGCCGGTTCGTTGAATCACAATATTGGTAAAATAGTCCTGAAAATTTTTTGCTATCCTGCTCATCATGGCCGCGCCAATTGAAAGTCCTAACCAAAATAAAATGTTTGCGGTGAAATCGGCAAAGGTTGAATTCAAATGCCAAAAATGTAAACTATCATCCACTTCATGCGGCGCGCCAAATTTATTAATGAGCTTACCCGTAATGATAGAATCACACAATGAAAAACATTGATTGATAGCCGCCAAAATTAAAGCAAGAAATAATAAAGATTTATGCTGTTTTAAATACTGGTAAAAGATCTTCATAAAGAGTTACGAAGGTAAGCAAATGAATTGCAAAAAAAACAAAAGGTTTAGAAATCCCCTCTTTCAACAAGCGCAACGGCTTTTTCGATCATCACATCTTCAACAGCGGCATCGTATTCTACTTTCATGTTGTTACCAAACAACACGGCCAGAGTGTTCCACATAGCAGCCTGGAATGATCCACGTAACTCTTTTACAATAGCGTAGGTCGTTTTACCGGTCTCGCGATTAATGAGTTTCATTAAAACACGACCTTGAGAAACGGAAAGATCCTTTAACTCATCTTCAAATTCGTGACGAAGGTCCTTTTCGCATACACGCAAGAACGCTTTACGCTTATCTTCATCATCTATTTTTGCCAATAAAATATCGTAGGATTTTAATTTTGCCGCTGCTAAAATGGCGTAGGGATAAACTTTTTTTACGTTGTATTTAGTGCGGGTCCATTGCTCGTACATACGCTTGGTCTTGAACACCAAATTGGTAGTAACCCCAACTTCATCCAAATAAAAAACTGGGATCGTATCTTGATTCTCAACCACAGCATAACAACGAATTCCTTCGCCCTGAATAGGCGTTTGAGCTTTGGCAAGATTTACATGTAATAGCAGAGCTAAGAATAACGTGAAAGTGCTAATATTTGAAACAGTTGATACTTTCATTCCTCTGTTTATATAATTGTACGCAAAAGGTAACCAAAAGTTACGCTTAAAATCTTAACGATTCTGCTTCCATTTACTTTTTTTAACGCCTTCCCCTGTTAAAACCGCCTGTTTTGGCTTTGCTTGGTCAAATATGAGATTAGCAGCCATAGCCGCCACATCCGAGTGAATGGTGTTGCCTTTTAACATCTCGGGCTTAAAATACTTTGCAATAAATCCGGTATCGAACTTCCCACTCACAAAAGCTTCATGTTGCAACACAAATTTGCAAAAGTCAAGCGTGGTCTCCACACCGATAATTTTATAATCGTCAATAGCCCGGATCATTCGTTGAATGGCTTCGGTGCGATCTTTTCCATGCACAATTAATTTTGAGATCATTGGATCATAGTAAATAGGAATATCCATTCCTTCTTCAAAACCATCGTCAACTCTCACTCCAACTCCACTCGGTTTTACATACACATTTAATTTTCCAATATCCGGTAAAAAATTATTCATGGGGTCTTCAGCACATACACGAACTTCCAATGCATGACCATTAATTTTAATATCATCCTGCGTGTAACTCAATTTCTCGTTACGCGCTACTTTAATTTGTTCTTTCACAAGATCCAAACCGGTGATCAATTCACTCACCGGATGCTCCACTTGCAAACGCGTGTTCATTTCCAGGAAATAAAAATTCAATTTATCATCCACTAAAAATTCTACGGTTCCCGCACCACTGTAATTACAAGCTTTTGCTACATCTACCGCGCATTTTCCCATAGCGGCGCGTAATTCAGGAGTTAACACACTGCTTGGCGCTTCTTCCACTAATTTTTGGTGACGACGTTGAATGCTACACTCGCGTTCAAACAAATACACGCAATTCCCATGGTTATCCGCTATTAATTGAATTTCGATATGACGCGGACCACTTGCGTATTTCTCAATGAACACGGCTCCATTTCCAAAAGCCGAAATTGCTTCGCTCACAGCCATATTCATTTGTTGTTCGATCTCACTTTCCTTTTCAACCAAACGCATTCCTTTTCCTCCACCACCCGCTGATGCCTTAATTAAAAGAGGGAATCCAACTTCTTTAGCAACTTTAATAGCTTCTTTTACATCGCTAATTGCACCGTCTGATCCGGGGATCATCGGAACTTTATATTTCTTAGCCGTATGCTTTGAACTTAATTTGTCACCCATCATGTCCATACTTTCAGCACTTGGACCAATAAAAGTGATGCCCGCTTTTTTTACTTTACGTGCAAAATCTGCGTTCTCACTTAAGAAACCGTAACCCGGATGAATTCCGTCCACACCAAGATCCTTGCAAATTTGAATGATCTTATCGCCTTGCAAATACGATTGCGCGCTTGGGGGTGGGCCAACACAAACGGCTTCGTCTGCATATTTAACAAAAGGCGCGTTTCTATCAGCTTCCGAATAAATAGCAACTACCTTAATGCCCATTTCGCGAGCACTTTTCATCACGCGTAGCGCGATCTCTCCTCTGTTTGCAACTAAGATCTTTTTCATACGTTGTAAATATAAGTGTTTTGACCTGTAATTCAAGTGTTCATTTTTCCTTTAATTATCCTTACTTTTAAGCCATGTTTTTCTTCTTTTCCAAGCTCTTAGGATTCATCATTTCGCCCATGGTTTGGGTGTTTGGCATGTTGGTGTATTCCTTGTTAACGAAAATAGAAACACGTGCTAAAAAACTTCGTATTGCTGCGCTGGTAATTCTTTACATTTCTTGCAATTCCTTTATTGTAGATGAACTATACAGGGCCTACGAACCCGTTACCCCCGATTACGATCTTATGAAAACTCACTATGATGGTGCCATTGTTCTGGGAGGAATTGGTGAAGTTGATATGCGTTTAAAAAAGATCAATTTTACTTATGCCAGCGATCGTTTGTTTCAAACCCTGCGACTTTACAAACTTGGGCGCGTAGACAAGATCATTTTTACGGGAGGATCGGGAAGTTTGGAATTCCCGGAAAAAAAAGAAGGGATTTACGTTCAAAAATATTTACAGGAAATACAATTACCCGATAGCGCCATGATGTTTGAAAGCGAAAGCAAGAACACTTATGAAAATGCGGCGTTCACTAAAAAAATGTTGGGTGATAGTTTACTGAATTCAAACTTTTTGTTGGTTACTTCGGCTGTTCATATGCCTCGCTCTTTGGCTGTATTTAAAAAAGCGGGCTTCACAAATATCACGCCTTACATCACTAATAGATCCAGTGGAATTAGGCGTTTTACCTTCGATCATTTACTAATTCCCGACGCTGAAGCAGCCACTGATCTGCACCTTCTCTTACACGAATGGGTAGGCTTTATGATGTATAAGATCAAGGGTTACGCTTAGCAAAAATTGGGCGTGCCCCCCGCTTATGGAATTACCCAGCGGGGTCGGGCTTTCGCCACTCGCTCTTTTTGCTGCAAATTTTCTGGAAGCAAAAAGGAGCTCAAACAATGGCTCAATCCCTCACGCATAAATGGAATTACTTCCCTTTTTAATAAAAATTAGGCAATTGCTATAAATTGTAGCCATCAATCCATTGTTCGTAATCTACTTTTGTGTTATGGAAGGAAAAGAAGAGTTACTGCAATTTGCATGGCAATACAGGATTTTGAAACCAAAACCCTTGATCACAAAAAGCGGAAAAACGGTTAAGGTCATCAAGCAGGGAGACCTGAACCGGGACTCGGGTGCTGATTTTTTTAACGCGCGAATAAAATTGGATGAACTCACGCTTGCCGGTAATATCGAAGTGCACGTGAACAGCAGTGATTGGCTAAAGCACAAACATCAGGAAGATAAAAGTTATGACAATATCATTTTACATGTGGTATATAATGATGATAAGGTTATTGAGCAGAATTCCAATAACAACGTTGAAGTTTTAGAATTGAGAGATCTTTTACCCGAGTATTTTCTTGCAAATTATGAGAAATTGGTGGCGGCAAAAACCGATCTACCCTGCAAAAATCAATTGAAAGAAGTAAATGAATTAAAAACAAGCGCCTGGATGCAACGCATGGCCATTGAGCGTTTGGAATTAAAAACGGAGATAATTGAACGTACCTTTGCAAATTTTGACAATGATTTCACGCAAACATTTTATGCGGTTCTTCTTAAGAATTTTGGATTTAAAGTGAATGCATTACCTTTTGAACTTATTGCGAATTATTTACCGGTCCATATTCTATTAAAACATGTCCATGATCAAAAACAAGTGGAAGCTTTATTATTTGGAACGGCAGGTTTATTGGAAGATCAATTTGAAGATAAATACTTACACAGTTTGCAAAGTGAATATGAATTCCTGAAAAATAAATACCGATTGTCCTCCCTTAAAAAAGAGATCTTCAAATATTCGCGTTTGCGTCCCGCCAATTTTCCCGATCTGCGTTTGGCTCAATTTGCCCAATTGATCTGCCACTCTCCAAAATTAATTTCTGAACCTCAAAGCTATACTTGTGTAAAGGAATTGAAACAGGCGCTTCATTTTGAAAATAAAGGATATTGGAGTAAACACTATCGCGCGGATGGAAAGAAAAGTAGTTCGGAATTAAAACTTGGGGAAGACTCTATTCAAAATATTCTCATTAATACCTTTAGTTATTTCTTTTTCTTTTATGGTCGTAAATTAAATAAAGAATGGTACCAGGAATTTGCTTTGGAAATACTGGAGGAGGTAAAATTTGAAAGTAACATTAAAACCAAAAATTACCTTGAGATGCCCTGCTCGCGAAAAACCGGACTTATTAGTCAGGGACTTATAAACCTTAACAACAATTATTGTTCAAAAAAGGCCTGTTTGAACTGCGGAATTGGCGCGGCCATATTGCAAAGCACTAGCTGATTTGTTATATTTGAGGTATGGTGACCAAAGTTCAAAAATGGTTCGAGCAAAAAGCATTCGGGGTGTGCGAATGGTGGGGCAAGAAGCTTGGCATAAAAACAACAACAGTTCGTATGTATTTTATCTACCTCTCATTCTTTACGCTTGGAAGTCCGGTTATCATCTACTTCTTTATGGCGTTCATTTTGGAGAACAAGAACTACTTTAAACCGTTTTACTACCGCAAACGAAGAAGCGTTTGGGATCTTGACTAATTAAAAACCCGCATTATGAAAAAAATTTGTGTATGCATGTGTTTTTTGGCTACTCAATTGAGCGCGCAAAAAATTTCAGTAAGTCAGTCTAACGAAAAATTCAGTACCGGTTCGCAAAACGCCGTAACAACTACCATTATGGAAGCTGAACTCAATGATGTGATCAATGAGTGGAAGCATGTGTTGAAAGATTTCAAATACGATAAAGTAAAAGAAGATAACAATGAAGTGTTTGGTGACAATATTTTAATCAAAGATTGGGGCGAGAATACCGTTGATTTTTATACCAGGTTTGAAGAGAACAAAAAAGACAAGACCATTAAAATGAGTACCGCTGTGGATCTGGGCGGTATATATATGGACGGGGGCAAACATTCCGATAAAGTAAAATATGTGGAGAAAATGATGAAGGAGTTTGCGATCAAAATGACGAAAGAACCCATTGAAAAACATTTGAAGGAAGCTGACAAAGACGTTTCAAAACAAGAGGACAAACAAAAAGATCTGGAAAAAGACAATAAGAATTTGCATGACGATATCGCCGATTACAATAACAAGATCACGAAAGCGGAAAAAGAATTGGTAGGCAAAGAAGCTGACCTAAAAAAGAAGGAAGCCGAAGTGAATGTTCAGAAAAAAGTTGTGTCGGCAAGTTCCGACGCTGTGAGTGAACAAGCAAAATCTTCTAAGAAAATACTGGAGAAGTTGGAAGATCAGCAAAAGGACTTAGAAAAAGATAAAAAAGGTCTGCAAAAAGATATCGAAGATTACAAAGAGAAGATCAAGAAAGCTGAGAAGGACATCAAGCAAAATGAAGAAGATCAAAAAAAACAAAAAGAGGTGATCGAGACTTCTAAAAAGAACCGTGACGAAGTAAAAAAGAAATTAGACAGCGTATCTTAATATGCCTACAATAAAAGACATTACAAATGCGCTTGAAGCATTTGCTCCTTTAAGCCTACAAGAAGATTATGACAATGCCGGATTAATTACGGGTAATTCAAATACCGAATGCACCGGCGTTCTATTCAGTTTGGATTGCACCGAAGCTGTGATCGAAGAAGCGAAACAGAAAAAATGTAATCTTGTTGTGGCGCATCATCCCATCATTTTCAAAGGCTTAAAAAAATTGAGTGGTGGAACTTACGTGGAGCGCACTATTATTTCTTCTATAAAAAATGACATTGCCATTTATGCTTGTCATACGAACATAGATAATGTGATCGACGGTGTAAATGCCAAGATCGCTCAAAAATTAGGGCTAAAAAATATCAAGATACTTTCTCCAAAAAATGAATTGCTCAAAAAATTAGTAGTGTTTGTTCCGTCAGCGCATGCCGATAAAGTTCGCGAAGCAATTTTATCAAATGGTGGAGGACATATTGGAAATTATAGTCACTGTAGTTTTAATTTAGATGGAACCGGAACTTTTATGGGCAATAACAACGCCCAACCTTTTGTTGGCGAACAAAACAAATTACATAAAGAACCCGAAATAAGAATTGAAACCGTTTTTGAAGGTCATAACCAAGGCCGAATTGTTTCGGCCATGATCGCGGCTCATCCATACGAAGAAGTGGCTTACGATATTTACCCCCTCGAAAATAAGCACCTGAAAATAGGCTCCGGAGTAGTTGGAGAATTGGAAAAACCCATGCCCGAAAAGGACTTTATGAGCCTGGTTAAAAAAACCTTTAATGTCCCTACCCTAAAACATACTGATTTAACAAATAAAAACATTCAAAAAGTGGCCCTTTGCGGGGGCTCGGGCCAATTTTTATTAAAAAGTGCAATTAGCTCAAAAGCAGACACTTACATTACCGCTGATTTTAAATACCATGAATTCTTTGATGCTGACGGAAAGATATTATTACTGGACATTGGACACTTTGAGAGTGAGCAGTTTACACCGGAGATTTTTTATGAAATAATTACAGAAAAATTCCCTAAATTCGCAATCCATTTATCGAAGACCCATACTAACCCGGTAAATTATTTTTAAGATATGTGCGCAAAAATCAAAGAAAAAATTGATGCTTCAGTTGAAGGAAAATTAAAGTCCCTGTACTCATTACAATTAATTGACAGTAAGATCGATCGTTTACGTATTATCCGCGGTGAATTGCCGTTAGAGGTAAGTGACCTTGAAGATACTGTTGCAGGATTAGAAACCCGTGTTGTTAATCTTGAAGAAGAATTAGCTGAATTAGAAAATCAGTTGAACGAGAAGAAACAAGCGATCAAAGATTTTCAATCGAACATTAAAAAATACGAATCGCAACAAAATAAAGTACGTAACAACCGTGAGTACGATGCGATCACAAAAGAAATTGAATTCCAAAACTTAGAGATCCAATTAGCTGAAAAGCGTATCAAAGAAGCGAAAGCCGGTGTAACTATCAAGACTGAAACTTTAGAGAAAAGTCGCGAAGAGTTTGAAGAAAGAAAAAAGGATCTCAAAGTAAAGAAAAGTGAATTGGATGAGATCATTGCAGAAACTGAAAAGGATGAGAAGCAATTGATCCTTGATAGCGAGAAAGCTTCATCAGAGATCGAAGATCGTTTATTGAACGCTTACAAGCGTATTCGTGCGAACACTCGCAACGGTTTGGCTGTTGTGGCTGTTGAGCGTGATGCTTGCGGTGGATGTTTCAATAAGATCCCACCTCAACGTCAATTGGACATCCGTACCAACAAAAAGATCATCGTATGCGAACATTGCGGTCGTATCTTGGTTGACGGTATGTTGATCCCTGATACAGGTGTTGAAGCACCAAAAGAGGAAAATTAATTAAAAATACACATCATAAAAAAATCCCGCTCAAAAGGCGGGATTTTTTATTTTTACTAATTTCTATTATTTAAGAACGTAGATAATGTTGGTTAACCATTTTGCAGTATCCTTTTCATTCATTGGATCTGTTACATACTCTTCCAGTACGATATTTTGAGTTAAGCCCTTTTCTTTCATATATGCATCCATCGCGTAATGGGCCGCAGCGGATTTATCATAAGCTCCATAGTATTCAATTAAAAGAACTTTACTGGCAGGAACTTCCCATTTCTCTAAATCGGCGATCTTTGTTCCGTTTGCAAATTCCATAACAGCGGCAACATCAGTTACCATTGTTTTTTCATTAAAGCTCCAATAGATAGCTTTTGGTGCACCAATAGGTTGAGCCTTTGCTTTACCTATGGCCGCGCCAATCTTTCCATACGATTCTCCAAAGAAGGCCGCCAATTTATCAAACGTTGTGTTTGTTTTAATTCCATAATAGGTCTTAGCGTCCCATTTCAATTCCTTTACTTCATAATTTGCTGTTGCCGGCGCGAGTGATTCCAAAGCCGTTTTCATTTTAGCGATCCCATTATTAAAATCTCTGCCCATCATTTTTTCCGAATCCATGAACATGCCCATACCTCTCCAAATAAAGCCCATTGGCATTACCATCTTCCAGGTTACTTTTGTTCCTTCACCTTCAGGAGTTGCGATCAAATAAACATTGGATGCTCCCCAACCTTTGAATATTAGTTTTTGTTTGATCGAATCTCCGGAGATACCTGCAAATTCCATGGTTCCCGAGCCAACAGAATCAGGATTTCCATCCCAATCATATTTATAGCCCGGCTTACCTACTTCACCTGTATAGGTAATTTTCATGTTAGGGTCTTTTTCCGACCATGGCGACCATTTCTCATTCATGAATTTAAAATCCACGAGTTGCGCTTTCACAACCTCGGGTTTTTGATTAACCACTACTGTTCTTTCAATTCCGGATTCTTTTGGGCCTACCACACATAAAATAAGGTATACCACAAATAGTCCAATAATAACGTACAATACTTTTTTCATAGTTAGTGTTTTAAAAATTTGAAGTAAAGATAAAATTAAATGAGCGGAGACAAACGCCGCTCATAAACAAATATGACCCTTAAAATTGTACTCCAAAGATGAGTATATCGTCAACTTGTTCAAGTTCCCCTCTCCAATCATTAAAGATCCTGTTCAGTTCTTTCTTTTGTTCACTCATGGATTTTGCATGTATTGCAAGGAAAGTTTCCTGGAGTTGCTTTGATTTAAATTTCTTACCTGATCCATATCCTTTGCTAAACGAAGCTGTTGGGCCGCCGAATTGATCCGAATAGCCATCCGAGGTGAGATAGAATGTATCTCCTTTGTTTACTTTAATTATAGTTTGAGAAAATTGCTTCAGCTCGGTATCATAAAAAGCATCAATAGGATGTTTATCTCCTTTGTGAACAACTAGCTCATTATTGGAAATTCCATACATAATGTGATTTGCTCCTGAGAACATTAACTCGTTCTTCTCTTTGTCCCATCTACACAAGGTGATTTCCATTCCATCTCTTACGCCAAAATCATTCTTGGTTTGATGCAAAATATCGTAAAGTCCTTTGTTTACCTGGTTTAATATTTGCGAAGTGGTTTCACATTTATGTTCGTGAATTGCCTTATTTAAAAGATTGTGGCCAACTATACTCATAAATGCACCGGGAACGCCATGGCCCGTACAATCCACTACAGCGAAATACACGTAGTTACCAACCTTTTCCATCCAATAAAAATCTCCACTCACAATATCCTTTGGTTTAAACAACACAAAAGATTGAGGTAGAAGCTCTGCAATTAATTTCTCTGGCGGAAAAATAACTTCTTGAATTCGTTTTGCATATCTGATACTATCTGTAATATCAGTATTGATGTTCTCCAACTCTCTGTAAGCTCTATCAATTATTTTCTTTTGTTTATTAATGGCCTCATTTTTCTTTTCCAGTTCTTCGGCCACCTTTTGCTTTTCCTTGAACCTTTTGTACAATAAGAACGCGATCAAAATAAAAGCAGCCCCTCCAATGATCAAACAGATGATCACATAATTCTTCTTTCTATTGCTATTCTCGTTCTCTTTCTCCTTTAACCGTTGTTCAAACTTGATCTCATTCAATTCTTTGGTCTTTTCTTCATTACTAAATCGTGCTTCCAACTCCGCAACCTGATCACTGATCTCCTTATTACGCAAACTATCCTTCAACCACATTAATTTCTGTTGATACTCAAACGCCGCGCCAAAATCTTTCTTCATGGCGTAAGCTTCTTTCAAATTGATCAAAGCATACTTAAGATCTTCTTTAGCACCTCTTCGACCCGCTATTTGAATTACTTCTTTTGAAACTTCAATAGCTTTATCCGGCTTATTCTGTTTTAAAAAAATGGTGCCAAGGTTTTCAAGGCTAGCCATGATCCCAACGGTATCGCCAATTTGCTTACGAATATCAAAGCCTTTTTTATGAATATCTATGGCATTCGAGAAATCATTCTTCTGCAAATAAATGAGCGACATATTATCATAGCAAGAGGCTAGCTGCGCGCGACTATCAGAGCTCAAATAGATCTTTAGCGCTTTATTGTAATAAAATAAAGAGCTATCCAGTTTTGCTTCTTCATCAAAAATAATGGCGAGATTACCGTAACTCGCGGCCAATCCCTCTTTATCATTGAGCTCTGCACTTAAAACAATATTCTTTTGGAAATAATCAATTGCCTGGCGGTACAAACCCTGGTACCAATAGATAACACCCATACTGGTGTATGTTTTTGCTAAACCCGGCTTGTCTTTATTCTTTCGGTAAAGATTAGCGGCCATGAAGGCATATTTCAAGGCAGCCCTATAATTGCTTTTATATTCCTCGCACTTTGCAAATTGAATTGCTGCCTCGGCCTGAAGCAATTCATCTTTTAAATTAATAGCATTTGAATACGCGATCCCAATACAAACAAAAGCGGAATCAACATTCTGATATTTCAACTCATTGGCGTAAGCCAAAAGGAAAACGGTTTTCTTTTTAAGGTCCTTTTCCTTTAAATACTTAGTAAGTGAAGTATCTTGCTCTGCTGCCATAGCAAAACCCGACACGGCAAGAAGAATAGATATGAATAGGGTTTTGATACGAGAACGGGATTACATATTGCGTCGGTATTGTCCCCCCACCTCGAATAAAGCTTTTGTTATTTGTCCTAAACTACAATACTTAACTACTTCCATTAATGAATTAAAGATATTCCCATTGCTAACTGCCACCTTTTGAATATCCTTCAACAATTGCTCACCTTTTTCGCCACTGGCTTTCCATAAACTTTGAACGGTAGTGATCTGGAATTCCTTTTCTTCGGTGGTTGAACGAATAACTTCTTGCGGAATAATGGTTGGGGATCCTTTTGAACTCAAGAATGTATTTACGCCAATAATAGGATATTCTCCGGTATGCTTCAGTGTTTCGTAATACAAACTTTCTTCCTGGATCTTTCCACGTTGGTACATGGTTTCCATTGCTCCAAGAACACCACCACGCTCACTGATACTATCAAATTCACGCAGTACAGCTTCTTCAACGAGTTCGGTTAATTCCTCAATAATAAAAGAACCTTGCAAAGGATTCTCATTCTTAGCTAGCCCTAACTCGCGGTTAATGATCAATTGAATTGCCATTGCTCTACGAACAGATTCTTCTGTTGGCGTTGTAATAGCTTCATCATACGCGTTTGTGTGCAACGAATTACAGTTATCGTAAATTGCATACAATGCTTGTAATGTTGTACGAATATCATTGAAATCAATTTCTTGTGCATGTAATGAACGGCCTGAAGTTTGAATATGATACTTCAACATTTGTGAGCGTTCATTTGCGCCATATTTATGTTTCATGGCCTTTGCCCAGATCCTGCGCGCCACACGACCGATCACACTGTACTCAGGATCAATTCCATTACTAAAGAAGAATGATAAGTTTGGCGCGAAACTATCAATATGCATGCCACGACTTAAATAATATTCTACAAATGTAAATCCGTTTGAAAGGGTAAATGCCAATTGAGAAATAGGATTTGCGCCAGCTTCTGCTATGTGATAACCGCTAATTGAAACCGAATAAAAATTACGAACGTTCTTATCAATAAAATACTGCTGCACATCACCCATCACACGCAAACTGAATTCCGTACTGAAGATGCACGTGTTTTGCGCTTGATCTTCTTTCAAAATATCCGCCTGAACTGTTCCGCGAACTTGCGCTAACGTTGTTGCTTTTATTTTTTCGTAAACTTCTTTATCTAAAACCTGGTCACCGGTAACACCAAGCAACATCAATCCCAAACCATCATTTCCGTCAGGCAAAGGGCCATTGTATTTTGGACGCGCGGTACCTTTTACTTTATAAATATCGTTGATCTTTTTCTCAACGTCTTTTTCTAATTTGTTTGCTTTGATGTACAATTCGCATTGCTGATCAATAGCGGCATTCATAAAGAACGCGGCAATAATTGCAGCAGGACCGTTAATGGTCATTGACACCGAAGTTTTTGGATCCGCTAAATTAAATCCGCTGTACAATTTCTTCGCGTCATCCAAACAACACACCGAAACTCCGGAGTTACCGATCTTTCCGTAAATATCCGGACGGTGATCAGGATCATTTCCGTAAAGAGTTACGCTGTCAAATGCAGTACTTAAACGCGCAGCAGGTAATCCCTTACTTACATAATGAAAACGCTTGTTCGTGCGTTCAGGTCCACCTTCACCTGCAAACATACGTGTTGGATCTTCACCCTCACGTTTGAAAGGATAAATACCCGATGTATACGGGAACTCCCCTGGGAAATTCTCTTGCAAATTCCATTGCAACACATCGCCCCAACCTTTAAATCTTGGAACAGCAATTTTCGGAACTTGAGTGTGCGATAATGATTCGTAATGCGTTTTAATTTTAATTTCCTTATCACGCACTTTAAATACATAATACTCATCCTGGTATTGTTTCTTGCGTTGCTCCCAGGTATCAATTAATTTTTTGTTATGTCCATCAAGATCCAATTCAATGCGCGCATACTCTTCTTCCAAAGATTTGATCAAACGATCTTTATCCGCAAGCTTAGATTCTTTTAAAACGGAAATAGAATTCTTAATACTATATAATTTCTCAGCGATCTCACTTTGAGAAGTTGCTTTCTTATCATAAGAACGATTGTTCTCGGAAATTTCTGCTAAATAACGTGTACGTGCGGGAGGAATGATGTAGATCTTCTCACTCATTTCATCGCCCGATTTAAAGTGCGATGCTAAAGGCGCGCTTGTTTTATCAGCGATCTTTTTCATCACTTCAATATACAAGCGATTCATACCCGGATCGTTAAATTGAGAAGCGATAGAACCATACACCGGTAATTTCTCATCCGGTGTATCCCATAAATTACGGTTACGTTTGAATTGCTTTTTCACGTCGCGGATCGCATCCAATGCGCCACGCTTGTCAAACTTATTGAGTGCAATGATATCGGCAAACTCCAACATATCAATTTTTTCCAACTGAGATGCTGCGCCGTACTCAGGCGTCATCACATATAAACACACATCGCTATGCTCGGTAATTTCCGTGTCGCTTTGTCCAATACCGGCAGTTTCTAAAATAACTAGGTCAAATCCGGATGCCTTTAAAATATCAACTGCATCCTGAACATGCTTTGATAAAGCCAAATTGCTTTGACGCGTTGCCATACTGCGCATGAAAACTCTATCGTTACGAATAGAATTCATACGAATACGATCGCCCAGTAGTGCTCCACCTGTTTTGCGCTTTGATGGATCCACAGACACAATTCCAATTTGTTTATCAGGAAAATCTAAAAGAAAACGACGAACCAATTCATCTACTAAAGATGATTTACCTGCCCCACCGGTTCCAGTAATTCCCAAAACGGGAACTTTTGACGCGGCTGAAATTTCTTTAACTTTTTTTAGAAGTGCGGCACTTTCCTCGCCATGATTTTCGGCTGCAGAAATTAAACGCGCGATTGATTTATGCTCCTTGTCTTTTATATGCCCCACTTCTCCATTCAAATTCACACCGGTTGGATAATCGGATTGTTTTAAAAGATCATTGATCATTCCTTGCAATCCAAGTTCACGTCCATCGTCGGGACTATAAATTCTGGTAATACCGTATTTATGTAACTCTTCAATTTCTGTAGGAAGTATAACTCCGCCGCCGCCACCAAATAATTTGATGTGCCCACAACCACGTTCCTTCAAAAGATCGTACATGTATTTAAAGTACTCCACATGCCCACCTTGGTAACTGGTAATTGCAATAGCGTTCGCATCTTCCTGGATGGCACAGTTCACCACCTCCTGAACACTGCGATCGTGCCCTAAATGGATCACTTCGGCCCCACTACTTTGCATGATTCTACGCATAATGTTAATGGCGGCATCGTGCCCGTCAAAAAGGGCGGCCGCAGTCACGATCCTGATCTTATTTTTACTCTGATATGGGGTAGTTTCCATTGGGAGAACGGTGTTTTAATATATACCTCTCAAAGATAGCTTTATGAGTACATTTTAGCAATTTTTACTTATAAAACCCTGTTGAAAAAGCCTTTAAAATAGACTTAAATTCTTTGTTTTTGTAAAAAATTTAGTATTTTTGCGCCTCCATTAGCTAAAACAGCGAAATGGCCCGTTCGTCTAGGGGTTAGGACACGTCCCTTTCACGGATGAAACACGGGTTCGATTCCCGTACGGGCTACGAAAACAGATCCCTGCATATTGGCAGGGATTTTTTTTTAACTATCCCCTTTATATAGGTCTACTGTATTTACAGATTATCGCTAGCTTCGCGTTCACTATGAAACCTCCTAAACGTTGGAAAATGGCGATCGTTATCTGGATCGCGATCTATCCTTTAATTACTACCGTATTTGCTGTGTTTGGCAAACAATTAATGACCATCAACCCATTGCCATTAAGAACACTGCTTATAACCATGGTGTTGGTGCCTATTATGGTTTTCATTTTAATTCCGGCGCTACAAAAACTACTGGGCAAATGGCTTCACAAGTAGTTTAATGCTCAAAAATCCAATTCAATTAAAGGCTGATTTCTACAATTCAAGCTCCATAAACTACAGTTCATAGGGTTTATACCTTGCTGTATGCCAAAGTGCCTGTAATATTGCTTCAAATTAAAGCAACATGGCAAAAAAAATCACATTCCTGTTTCTATTGATGTTAGTAGGCATTCATCAATTTAGATCGCAAAACCAAACACAAACACTAAGAGGTACGGTCTTAGACAAACAATCACAAACCTCCTTGCCCGGAGCTAACGTTATCATAATGGGGACCGATCCATTAAAAGTTATTCAAACCGATCCAAATGGCAATTTTTTGTTTGACAACGTGGCCCTGGGTAAATATGATATAAAGATCAGCTATACAGGTTACAAAGAAATTGTTCTTCCAAATATTGATGTAACCGCAGGCAAAGAAGTAGTTTTAGACGTAGGTATTGAAGAAAATGTAAATAACCTCAACGAAATTGAAGTTACAGGCACCAAGAAAAATGAAACAAACAACGAGATGACCACCGTAAGCGGTCGTTCATTTTCGATGGAAGAAGTGAACAGATACGCGGGTGGAAGATCAGACCCCTCACGTTTGGCAGCTAATTTTGCGGGTGTAAGCTCACCTAACGATGCACGAAACGATATTGTGATCAGAGGAAATTCGCCAACCGGTGTGCTATGGCGTATTGAAGGCTTAAATGTTCCCAATCCAAATCACTTCTCAACTATTGGAACCACCGGCGGGCCGGTAAGCGCTATCAATACAAACATGATCAAAAATTCAGACTTCTTTACTTCTGCTTTTCCTGCTGAATATGGCAATGCCAATGCTGGTGTATTTGACCTTGGGTTTAGAACCGGAAACTCGCAAAAACACGAGCACACGTTTCAATTGGGTGCGCTTACCGGAATTGAAGCTATGACCGAAGGGCCCATTCGTAAAGACAAAGGGTCGTCTTATTTGGTTGCATATCGCTACTCTTTTACCGGTGTTGCGCAAGCCATTGGAATTCCGATCGGAACCGCCGCCACGCCTTTTTATCAGGATCTGTCGTTTAAAATAAATGGCGGCGAAACCAAATTAGGCCGATTTACCTTATTTGGCTTAGGGGCAAAAAGTCACATCAATTTTTTACATACTAAAATTGATGCAACTGATCTTTTTGCTGACCCTACAAAGGACAGCTATTTTACCAGCGATATTGGTATTGCTGGGTTAAAACATTTTATAAAAGTAAACGAACGCTCTTATTTTAATACCATAATTGGCGCAACATATAATGGATCAAATTACCTGCAGGACAAAATTTCAAAAACAGGTTCGGAAACAGCTACACGCGAGGTAGAAAACAAATCAGGTCAAATCCACTATTCCATAAATACTTCCTTTAATTCGAAAATAAACTCACGTTTATTTATAAAAGCGGGTGTCATTGCTGAACAGATCAACCTGATATTAAAAGCAAGAGCACTCGATTCGCTTAACGTTTGGAATCAATACTGGGATAATAATAGTAGCACAGCCTTATTGCAGAGTTACGTGCAAGCCAAATACAAATTCAGTGATCGCTTAACACTCAACGCCGGTGTTCAGGCACAAATGCTCACCTTAAATAATTCAACCGCCGTTGGGCCTCGAATCGGATTAAAATACCAAACCGGAAATAAGAGCAGCATCAATGTAGGATATGGTATGCACAGCCAAATGCAACCAACCGATGTTTACTTCTATCGCCAACAACAAAAAGACGGAAGTTATGACGAAACTAACAAGGATCTTGGATTTACCACTAGTCAACACTTTGTTATTGGCTATGATATTTTACCGTTTAAGGACTGGCGCGTAAAAACGGAAGTGTACTATCAAATGTTGTCAAATATTCCGGTTACAAGCAATCCTAGCAGTTTTTCGATGCTCAATACCGGCGCCACATTTCAACCCAATAATCAAAGCTATTTAAAAAACGCCGGAACCGGAACTAACTATGGTGCCGAACTTACTATCGAAAAGTTCTTCAGTAATGGTTACTACGCCTTATTAACGGGCAGTGTTTTCGAATCAAAATACAAAGGCAGCGATGGCGTGGAAAGAAACACAGCTTTCAATGCTAAATATGTTTACAATGCACTTGCAGGAAAGGATATCAAAGTAGGTAAACAAAAGCGCAACACTATCAATGTTGGCATTAAAATGACACAGGCAGGCGGAAGGTATTACACACCGGTTGATCTTACCATGTCTCAGCTTACACGCTCGGAGGTACTTATGGGTGATGCGTATGCTTTTACTTCAAGAAATCCTGATTTCTTCCGTTTTGATATTAAAATGGGCTTTACACTTAACAGCGCAAAATACAAGGTAACTCAATCATGGTCGTTTGATATACAAAATGTAACCAATCACCAAAATGTTTTTGCTCAACGTTATAATCCTTTAACTAGCCAGATAAATACCGCCTATCAAATAGGCTTCTTCCCTAATTTTATTTACAAAGTACAGTTCTAGAATTACAGCA
The DNA here is from genome assembly GCA_044229315.1 of Bacteroidia bacterium. Taxonomy (GTDB): domain Bacteria; phylum Bacteroidota; class Bacteroidia; order B-17B0; family Aurantibacillaceae; genus Aurantibacillus. The sequence goes on along the minus strand of JBGATG010000001.1, from coordinate 198,161 downwards.
TCTTTTATAACTTTAGCTCATGAAAAGAAAGAATAGCCGATTCATCTATATGATCCTTGCTGGGATCGGCATTTCTTTTTTACTTGATCTTTTAATGTCGAAGGCCAACGTAAAAACGGGAAATCCCGCATTTCATATTATTACGTCGGTGCTAATAACGATTATAGTATGGGAAGGTAATTTACGGATAGATCATTGGATAAATAAAATTTTTCCTTGGCTAACTAAACCCGGTAAGCGCATTGCTTTTCAACTACCGGTTAGCATGGTGTTTAGCGCGGCTGCAATTTACTTATCGTTGTTGGCCTTCAACACCTTTGTTTGCCAATTGCCGGTGCAAATGCATGATACGTTCACAAAAACATCTCTGGTTATTGGCTTGATGGTTTCTGTAACTATTTTATCTACCGAAATAGGAACACAATTCTTCATACTTTGGAAACGGTCATTAGTTGAAGTAGAGAAATATAAATTAGAAAGCCTTCAATCTCAACTACAGAACCTAAAAAATCAGGTCAATCCTCATTTCCTGTTCAACAACCTCAGCGCACTTACATCGTTGGTGTACGAAGATCAGGATAAGGCTGTAGATTTCATAAATCAACTTTCTAAGGTATATAGGTATCTATTGGACAATCAATCTACCGAATTGGTTTCGCTGGAAAAAGAACTCACGTTCATTAATTCGTATACATACCTTTTTAAGATCCGTTTTGATAGATCTATACAGTTTGACATAAAAATAGAAAAGGAATTCTTGCGCAGACTTGTTCCACCTATGGCGCTGCAATTACTCATTGAAAACGCCATTAAACATAATGAAGTGTCGACGGCCAAACCTCTTACTGTATCCATTAGCTGCGAAAACGATTATCTGGTGGTGGAAAATTCTCTGCAACCGCGCTCATTTGTAGAAGAAAGCACCGGAACAGGATTGAACAATATTCGCTCGCGCTATTCATATTTTACCGACAAAGAGGTAGTGATAACTGACAACGATGGTAAATTCACTGTAAAAATTCCATTACTACACGAGTCATGAATGTACTGATAATAGAAGATGAAGTATTAACGGCAAGACACCTTGAAAATTCGTTGTTGAAGATAGACCCATTAATGAAAGTCATCAGGATATGCGATTCTATCAAAGATAGTGTTGCCTTTCTAAAAGAACGGCCGGCGATAGACCTTATTTTTTCAGATATACATCTATCCGATGGATTGAGTTTCGACATCTTTACACAGATAAAAATAGAGATCCCGGTTATTTTTACCACGGCTTACAATGAATACGCGATAAAAGCATTTAAAGTTAATAGTGTTGACTATTTATTAAAGCCCATAGACAGAGAGGACCTAAAAAATGCGATCAACAAATTCAAGAAGATCAGGGGACAGAATAATCAGTCTATAGACCTGAACGACATAAGGAGTATTTTAAAAAAGGAATTCAAAACCCGTTTCATGGTAAGATCGGGCTCCTCGCTTATTTCAGTAAAGATCTCGGATATTGCGTTTTTCATCTCGGAAGACGGCGTGGTGATACTTACAACGGTTGCGGGTAAACGTTTTGCTGTTGACTACACACTTGATCAACTCGAATTGCAGGTTAACCCCGATCAGTTCTTCAGGATCAATCGTAAGATCCTGATCCATATTGACGCTATTCAAAAAGCGGAGCCACATTTAAACGGCCGGTACAAGATCAGTAATAGCTATTTACCAGAGAATGAAAATTTGGTGAGCAGAGAACGCGTAAGCGATTTCAAAAAGTGGATGGACCAGTAACTGCTTTAGCTTACTTTCTAAATCCTGACACACATTTCCAAATCACTCGGCTAATTTTTAGATGAAGCCTATTTAATAAAACATCAAATTTCACATCTCTTTTCAGTTTTTAGCTTTATTTAAACCTTTGGGCTCTAAGCGTTTATTACTTTAGATCAACTTATGGAAAAGCTCAGTTAACGCATCTTAATAATAAACCTACAACCATGAAAAAAGCCTTGTTTCTACTAACATTTGCAGCACTGAATATACTACGTACAGTTGCGCAAACCACCAGCTACACTCCGGCCAAAGTTGATTTTGATGCCTACGAAAAGTTGGTAGCTGAAGTAAAGGAACACCGTAAATCACATTTAGTAAGTTTAGACGAGTTTGTAAAGATGAGCAAGGAGCCTAAAGTAATCATTATTGATACCCGTTCAGACGCTATGTATAAAAGCAAACATATCAAAGGCGCTATACATTTGAACTTCTCCGATTTCACGCAAACAAATCTGGCGCGGATCATTAAATCAAAAGACGCGAAGATCCTTATCTACTGCAACAACAATTTTGAAAAGGATGAAATTAATTTTCCTACCAAAGCATATGTTCCGGCAAAACCATCTAAAGATGAAAAAGCCTTAACGCTTGCCTTGAATATTCCTACCTATATTAATTTATATGGCTACGGATATAAAAATGTTTACGAGCTGGATGAACTGGTTAACACTAGCGATCAGCGCATAAAGTTTGAAGGGACCTCGGTTGGCTTTGGCCAATAAATTCGATACATTTCCACCTAAAACCCCGCTTAAACAAGGCAGGGTTTCTCATTTTTTATTACTGATAATCAATTAGTTAAATATTTTTTCGTTTCTGCGGGCAGCGTTTCAGGCTTGGGCCACTCTTATATACAGAAACCTATAATAACAACATATAAAATGAAAACAACAATTACAACAACAATCAAGACCTTGCTTCTCGCGGTAGCGTTCCTTTTTGGAAAAAACGCCATTGCGCAATGTAATGCAAGCTTTACTTACACTCTTAACGCGAATGGTAACGTATCATTCCAATCAACATCAACGCCAAGCACCGCAAATTGCTATTGGAGTTTTGGTAATAGTCAAACTAGTACTTTAACTAGCCCTTCTATTACTTATACTGCAAACGGAACTTACACCGTGAATTTGTTCATTTGGTCTGCGCCTTCATGTAGTATTTCCTCTTCACAAACCATTGTGATCAGCAACGCAACCAATACTTGCAACTTAAATGCCGGTTTTACTTACAGCATTGGTGCAAATGGTTTTGTTACATTTAACAACACTACTACAGGTGCTTCCTCATTGACATCTTACTATTGGAATAACAACAGTACCTATATGTCAAGCGCTTTCAATCCAAGCGTAACTTTAGGCAATGGTTGGCATAACATCTGTTTGTATGTTAACGACTCTTTGAACAATTGCTCCGACTTTTATTGCGATTCGTTCTTAGTAAGTAATTCAAACTGTAATCTTAACGCCAACTTTAACTACACAGTTAATGCTAATGGAAATGTAAGCTTTGCAAGTACTTCTACAGGAACAACCAGCAGTACAAGTACAAGCTGGTGGATCAACAGTTCTACTTACAACGGACCAGCTGCAAATCACACGTTCCAATTTAACGGTTGGTATTGGGCTTGTATCTACCTTACTGATTCGACTAATACTTGTACCGATAGCTATTGCCAAAGTTTTTATGTAGGTACAGCGGCGAACACAACAAGTTGTAACGCTAACTTCACTTATACAGTTGGTGCAAACGGTAACGTCACTTTAACAAGTACTTCAACAGGAACAACCAACACTACAAATTACTACTGGTCGTTCAACAACAACGCCTGGGCAAACGGACCACAAACAGCAACAACATTCACAAACTATTTCAATTATGTGTGTTTAACTGTTTATGATTCTACTTCGTGGTGCTACAGTACTTTCTGCGATACTATTATTATCCCAACAAATCCTTGTAACGCTAACGTGAACTTTGTAATGGTTCAAGATAGTTCACAAGCACTAACATGGTGGGCATATGCAAACTATCCTCAAAACGTAACAAACGCTGTTTGGAGCTGGGGAGATAATACAACTACAAATGGATTCTATCCTTCGCACACCTATTCTGCTTCAGGTTTCTATAACATCTGTGTAACTGTTACCGTATCTTGTGCAGGAACTGCAAGCTTCTGTGCTAATACATTCATCAATAAAAGTGCGGATGCGAGTGCGAGTTCAGCTTTACGACATGTGAACGTCGCCGGATCTCAAGCAGCTACAAATATTAAAGTGAACACAGCTAAGGAAACCATGACGGATCTTACACTGTTTCCAAATCCCGCAAAAGATCTCACTAAATTAAAAGTGAACATGAATCAAAGTGGCGAAGTTACGCTTACGGTTTACGAGATCACCGGTAAATTGGTACAACAAAGTATACACTTAGCTAACGAAGGTGTTAATACGATAGATATCCCAACAAACACACTTAACAAAGGGATGTATTTCGTAACAATTAACAGTGGAAATGCTAAAAAGACAGTTCGTTTGATCAAAGAATAAACGTATCTTTACTTAGAAGCGGAAGCATGCGTTAACGCGTGCTTTCGCTCTTAGTTAGAAATTGGAAAACCTGGTAGAAATAATTGATCGCTGCAAAAAAAATGATTCAAAAGCTCAGGAGTTTCTCTTCAACAACTTCTCTAAATCGTTGTATGGGATCTGTTGCCGCTACATAAAGAATCGCGATGACGCTGAAGATGTACTACAGGATTCGTTCATTAAAATATTTTTAAATATCAATCAATACAAAGGCGAGGGGAATTTTGAGGGCTGGATGAAGCGCATCACCGTTAACACCGCGCTAAGCTTCCTCAAGGAAAAACAAAAGATCAGGTTTGAAACGGCAGACAAACTCTACATCGTAGATGAGCCGGAAGATGAGATCGACGAGACAATAAAAGCCGAACACATCCTTGAATGCCTTGATGAATTACCGATGGGTTACCGAACAGTGTTTAACTTATACCTGGTAGAAGGATTTAGCCACAAAGAAATAGCGGATAAACTGGGAATAAAAGAAAGCACAAGCAGAAGTCAGTATACAAAAGCACGACAGCACTTAATAGAATTAATAAACAAAAAAGAACAAGTTAAAGAAACGCAATGGAAAGCAATAAGCATAATGATGAGCTTATTAAGCGCAAGTTGGCAGATCTTAATGCTGAGCCTCGCAAATTAAATTTTGCAACGGTTCACGCTAATTACGAGAAAGCCAAGGAAACGTCGTCCAATAAATGGGGTATCTACGCCATTGTTGGTGCTTTTGCTATTGCGGTACTTGTAACAACCTATGCGTTGTTAATGCCAAATTCGGATACTACTGTAGCGCAAACTAATTCTATTGTTACGGAGCAACCAACAAGCGATGCGAACACGATCACTTCCGTTGGAACCAGTACTGAAGATAAATTTATTGAACGTTCAAATTCAGAAATTGTAGCAAACAATAATACATCAACAGAAGAAACGTCAGAAAATAATAGCACAAACAATTCATCGTCGAGCAATGAAAGCGCGATAAACGAGAACAACACCATAGTAGCTTCAAATAAAGCTGATAATAACATCGAGAGAAATGTCTCAACCAAAAAGGAAACTTCAAACACGGTGAAAAACGAAAGCTCCATAAAAGAGAACAACACCGTTACAAATAAAATTACTAAAAAGACCGAGACAAATATCTCGGCCAATAACAAAACTAAGATCGCTTCGAAAGTTGAAAAAAACAAAACTAATAACGACACGAGTAACGACCGCAAAAAAGAAGAATTAGCGTCTAATACAAAAAGCAACGACAACGTTCCTATTACAAGATCAGGAAGTTCACGTGGCTTAGGTGTAGAAAAGAAAAAATCCTCTCGTGGTAAAAAAGACTCTCAAATCAGTAAAGATCTATTGGCAAATAATTCTGACAATAACCAAAGCGCAAATAAAGGTGGCGAGAACTTAAAGTCGGAAAACAACAACAGTAACTACGAAACAACTGCTAACAATTCAAATAAAGAATCGAATAGCAATGCTGATAAGAGTTCGGAAACCAGTGCTCAAGACAACACTACCATAAATACCGAAACTAAAAATGTAACTGAAACTGCGAAAGTTGATTCCGTAACTAATAAAAACGACGTTGTTGCCAAAGTTGATACCGCTTCGGCCGATGCGCACATCCCGGGAGTAATTGGAACGGGTTCGGTGAGTCCGCGCAACAAACATAAATGGTTAGTAGGAGCTGAAGTTTCTTACAATAGCATCGCTTATAACACAAAAGAAAATCCAAACAGTCCTGCACAATTCAGTACCGGCGATCCAGCATTCTCCTCAGCTTATGCAAACGCCGTAGGCAAAGGAAAACACAGTTTGATCACAGGAGCGATCTCGCTTGGTTATTTGTACAATGAAAAAATTGGTGTAACTGCGGGGTTAAGTTATTTCAATGTAAAAAATACATTTAGCGTTGGTACAACCAGCACTCCTGTTTACACTACGGCCCTGGATTATTACGTTTGGAGCTATGTGATGGATACCACGTTAAACACACTTACTTATCAAATTGTTGATACGGTTTACAAACAAGTTCCTTCGGGCAACGCTAAAACAGCTGGTACAACTGTAAATGGAGATTCTGTAAGTACTGCTACATTTGAGAATAACATACGTTATGTTTCGATTCCACTAAATCTTAGTTACAACTTCAAATTGGGTGCTAAATTCAGTATTGAACCACAAGCCGGTATTATTTATACCATGCCGTTAAGATCAAATCACTTGGTTGCAACCGATGCCTATGCATTTAATTATGGTAAACAAAAAGCCGATCTACGCAAGGATCTGTACTTCAATACCGCTTTAAAACTTGGTTATAATATTTCCAATAAAATGCAGGTTTACGTGCGCGGCGGATACTTCTTCCGTAACCAGTCGGTTTATAACGCCGACCAGCCTATCCTCATGTCATTAAAGAGCATATATACCTCTTTTGGCATGACCTTCCGTATAAAATAAGCCTTCCTGCTTGCATTTTATGCTAGCTTGTCATGCTTTTTCCTGCCAAAACCGTTGAAAACTAATTGGATTAGAATTTGCTTTGTCGTTAAACAAAGGTAATTTTGGTTCAATTAATTTAAAAACTCCTCAAATTATGTTCGATAACAATGAATTCAGAAAGTATGCCACAAAACATATGGGCATTAACAGTTTAACGTATGATAATTATTCATCACGTATAACCTCATCTCTTACACCATATATCATCGAAGAGCGTCAGTTGAACGTTGCACAAATGGACGTTTTCTCGCGTTTGATGATGGACAGGATCATCTTCTTAGGTACCGGTATCAACGACCAGGTAGCGAATATTGTTCAGGCTCAGTTATTATTCCTTGAAAGCGTTGACGCCAAAAAGGACATCCAGATCTATATCAATTCTCCAGGTGGAAGTGTTTACGCAGGATTAGGTATTTACGATACCATGCAAATTGTAAAACCTGATGTTGCAACAATTTGTACGGGTATGGCTGCCAGTATGGGCGCTGTACTACAATGTGCAGGTGCAAAAGGAAAGCGTACAGCTTTAAAACACGCGCGCGTGATGATCCACCAACCTTTAGGAGGTGCAGAAGGCCAGGCAAGTGATATCGAGATCACGGCTCGTGAGATACAAAAATTGAAAAAAGAATTGTATGAGATCATCGCTAAACACAGCGGACAAACTTACGATAAGGTTTGGGCCGATAGCGATCGTGATTATTGGATGATCGCTCAGGAAGCGAAAGAATACGGAATGATCGATGAAGTATTAGAAAGAAGAGCGTAATATTTTTCTTTGATAAACTAAAAACCCTCAAGAGATTGAGGGTTTTTTAATTTACTTAGATGAGAGTTCTTTGTCTTCTTTATAGATGATGGTCTTCATCACTTTACCTAACGAATCGTAAAAGGTCCAAGTACTGTCGCGCTTATCATTTCTATAATAGCCACTGTAACGAACTTTTGAGTTCTCGTAATATACAATATTCACACCTTCACGCAGTCCCTTATTGTAACTCTGCTCGCTCCATGGAATTCCATTTGGGTAAAACGAAACCCATTGCCCATGGCGCTGACCAAATCGAAAAAAACCTTTGTATAAAATAATGCCACTAGGATATTTGTCTACATATTCGCCGGTGTACGTACTATCCGGAGGAAGGATCAAGAGCGGATTTATTTTTTTCAATGAATCCACCTTACGTTTCTGAGCAACTTTTCCAAGAGAATCAACTTTAGCTTTTTCCTGCTCGGTTTGATCCATTACTTGTTCGTTTCCGCAAGAGGCAACAAATAAAGTAATACTTGCAACTATGAGTGATCGTTTGAACATATTATTTTTTTCTTTCAATGGAGTACTTGATCAATGCTTCTAAACTATCCTTAGATGTTGAAGCAGGAATTTCTTTTAATAAGGTCAAAGCTTTGTCTTTATAGGTATTCATCACGGTGTTCGCGTATTCCAATCCTCCTTTAGCGATCACAAAATTGATCACTTTTTTCACTTGCTCGCTTTCGTTATTGTGATTTTTAATAATGTTGATGATACGTCTTTTCTCTTGCCAAGTGCTATTATTCAAAGCGTAGATCAAAGGCAAGGTCATTTTCTTTTCTTTGATATCGATGCCGGTTGGCTTACCAATAAGTTCATCTGTTCCAAAATCAAAAAGATCATCTTTAATTTGGAAGGCAATACCTGTAAGTACACCAAATTCTCTGAACTTCTCTACAATTTGCTTATCAGCGTTAACCGAAATAGCGCCGCAAGCGCAACATGCAGCTACTAATGCTGCTGTTTTTTTGGTGATAATATCAAAATAAATTTCCTCAGTAATGTCCAGTCTACGCGCTTTTTCAATTTGAAGTAATTCTCCTTCGCTCATTTCACGAACGGCATTGCTTACTTCTTTCAATAAAGCAAAATCATCATTCTCTAAACTCAATAACAAACCTTTCGATAAAAGAAAATCACCAATTAAAACCGCGATCTTATTTTTCCACAAAGCGTTCACACTAAAAAAACCGCGGCGCTCGTTGCTGTCATCCACAACATCATCATGAACCAAGGTTGCGGTATGTAGTAATTCAATTAAAGAAGCCGCGCGATAGGTAGAATCGTTGATCTCCCCCAAACATTTAGCGCTTAAAAAAACGAACATCGGACGGATCTGCTTGCCTTTTCGCTTTACAATGTAATTGGTGATCTTGTCGAGTAAAGGCACAGAACTTTTCATGGCATCTCTGAACTTCTCTTCAAAGATCTCCATGTTCTCGGCAATGGGATGTTTTATTTTATTTACTGTGCTCGACACTTGTGGTCTAATTTAATACTTATTGTTGAAATATCGCTTCTTAAACGACATCTGGTCATTTATATTCAATAACTGCCAGCTTATTCTTGTTGGCCAGCTGCCCGCAAGCGGCATCAATGTCCTTGCCCCTGCTCCTTCTCACATTCACTATCACTTTATTATCTTCCAAAACCTTTACAAAATTATCCAAACGTTCTCGGGTAGTTTGTTTAAATTCTCCTCCGTCAATTGGATTGTATTCAATGATATTTACTTTGCTTCTCACCTTCTTACTAAAGGCCACCAACTCCAATGCATCCTGTGTTGTATCATTAAAATCTTTAAATACGATGTACTCAAACGTACAACGCGTACCTGTTTTCTCGTAAAAATAATTTAAAGCTTCTTCCAATGCTTCCAATGAATTTGTTTCATTGATAGGCATCAACTGATTTCGCTTTTGATCATTAGCCGCGTGCAAAGAGAGCGCTAAATTGAATTTCACACCATCATCGCCCAACTTTTTGATCATTTTTGCAACACCTGCTGTAGAAACCGTGATGCGCTTTGGCGACATTCCCAATCCTTTTGGATTGGTGATCTTTTCTACCGACAACATCACCTCGTTGTAATTCAATAAAGGTTCGCCCATGCCCATGTACACAATATTGGAAAGTGGTTCCTTATATTTTTCCATAGCGGCATCTCTTACCAATACCACCTGATCATAAATTTCATCGGCCGTTAAATTACGCATACGTTTTAACTTCGCGGTTGCACAGAACTTACAAGTTAAACTACAACCCACTTGCGATGAAATACAAGCAGTCATACGCTCGCCTTGGGGAATAAGCACACTTTCCACCACAAAATTGTCGTGCAATTTCATGGCGCATTTAATGGTTTTATCGCTGCTTATTTGAAGATCATGGATCTCTACGGCGTGAATATCAAATTGAGCTTTTAACTTCTCCCTTAGGTCCAAAGAAAAATTGCTCATCTCATCAAAATTAATGGCGCGCTTGTTCCAAAGCCAGTCATACAACTGCTTGGCTCTGAAGGCCGGTTCTCCCAGCTCTTTAAAAAGCGTGGTGATCTGGTCCAAACTCAAAGTTCTTATGTTCTTTTTAGCCATTTTTTTGCCTTACAAAGATAGGCAACTACAAGGTAAATAACTAACTTTACCCTGTGAAATACCTAAGCGCAGATCGTATTTTTAACGGGTATGAATTCGAAGAAGAGAATTCCATTTTGGTATTGGATGAAACCGGCGCTTTTGTGGAAATTACAGAGGTACACGAGGTTAAAAATTCACAAATCGAGCATCATAAAGGTATTCTTACCCCCGGTTTTGTGAACGCGCACTGTCATTTGGAGCTAAGTCATATGCACACGATGATCGCTCAGAAAAAGGGATTTCTGGACTTCGCTAAAAACATTATAAGCAAACGTAATTCTGTTCCGGTTGAAGACATGGTAAAAGCGGCTGAAAAAGCCGATGCATATATGCGCGAACATGGCATTGTGGCTGTTGGCGACATCAGTAACATCAATCTCACATTTCCGGTAAAGCAAAAAAGTAAAATACATTACCACACGTTTATTGAACTTATTGGATTGAATCCCGCGCAAGCAACAGCCATGTTCATGTACGGCGTAAATCTTTTAAAAGAAATGAAGGCTTTGAATTTAAGTGGAAGCTTAGCGCCGCATGCGCCCTATAGTTGCTCAGCAGAACTTATTAAACTCATTGCGAATAATAATGCGCAGAATAACACATCCACTTCGATCCACAACCAGGAAAGTGAAGCCGAGAACAAATTCCTGCGCGGAGAACAAAGTGAATTTGAAGAATTGTATAAGTTCCTTCAACTTGATATCTCTTGGTTCAAACCTAAATTTAAGAGCGCTTTGGATTCTTATTTGAAACATTTGAATTCACAAACCAATATTTTGGTGCATAATACTTTTAGTTCTGAAGAAGATCTACGCTCAGTTCACCCCAATGTTTTTTGGTGTTTATGCCCTTCAGCCAATTTGTATATTGAGAATACTTTGCCAAATTACGACCAGTTGCTAAAAAACACCGGTCGGATATGCTTTGGCACAGATTCTTTGGCGAGTAATTCCGATCTTGATCTTGTGAAAGAAGCCAATATTTTTTATTCTAAGACTGGCGAGCTGGAAGTAAGCTTGAAAGGAGTCACAAGCAACGCCGCGCAAGCCTTAGGAATTGCCGATAGATTTGGTTCATTCATTAAAGGCAAGAACACCGGTGTGAATTTGATAAGTGAAATTAACAGCGAATTGAAATTCGAAAAAGTAGTATGCTAAAATTAAAAAGTTTTGAATTTGGTCCTTTCCAGGAGAACACCTATTTGATATGGGATAGCAATAACATTGCCGCCCTTATTGATCCGGGAAATTCCAGTAACATGGAAAATCAAATGGTGAAAAGATACATAGCCGAGAACGGTTTAAAATTGGAACGCCTTCTTCTTACTCACGCACATATTGATCATGTATTGGGCTGCAAATTTATTTACGATGAATACAAATTATTGCCTGAAGTTCATAAGGACGATCTATATTTTATTGAGGTGATGGGAAAAACCGCGGAAATGTATGGTTTGCCCTATGAGCAATGTCCTAAACCGGAAAAGCTTTTGGAAGATGGGCAGATCATTGAATTAGGTGAATTAAAATTCAAATGCATTTTTACACCCGGACATTCACCAGGAAGTATCTCGTTTTATTTTGATAAAGAAAAAGTACTCATTGCGGGCGATGTTCTTTTTTACGGAAGTATTGGCCGTACCGATCTACCACGTGGCGATCACGCCACCTTGATCCGTTCTATCAAAACAAAACTATTGCCCTTGGGCGATGATATTAAAGTGTACAGCGGTCACGGACCAAGCACCAGCACGGGGTTTGAGAAAATGAACAATCCTTTTTTAGTTTAAAAACAGTAAATTGCATAAGTGAAACGCGCATTCACCATACTATTTCTTTTAAATGTACTCCATGGCATCGCTCAATGCGATACCTGTAAATACGATCGCAAAGAAGAGATCATTGATAATCAAAAACGTTATGCCGTTCACAACAATTACCTCATGCTTGGAGGGGGATTTGCGGGTTCTACGCTACGAAAAAAAGAACAAATAACGGTGGGCATCGATTTTATCTTTCACATACGTCGCCAACATTTTCAAGTTGGCGTTTTAATGAGTGGAGATAAATTTCAGAACAATAATAACTTGTCGGGTCACCTTGCTTATGTTTACCGCATTGAAGATCATAAAAAGAACATCGCGTTTGGCGGCGGCCTTTCGCAAAATAAAGGATATGTACCATCTTACATCAACGACGGCGGAGACACCATTCCGATCTTCTATTACCGTAATCCGGGAATTTATTTAACCGCGGCGTACTTTAAAAAACTTACTTACGATATTGGAATTGGTGCTGAATTCATTGCCGAGATAAATCAGAGTCAAGCCTTTGTTGGGGTAAAAGTGGTTGTGTTATTCTCCGGCGCTTACCGAGGAAAAGCCAAGATCTTTAACCGCTACGTAAAATCAGGTAAAAAATAATGCGAGAGCTCATCATTGTTGGCAAAGGTTTAGCCGCAAACATATTGGCCTTGCGTTTACGCGAGCATCAACTTAGTTATACAATTATTGGAGATGACACGTTGAGCAATTGCTCGCGCATTGCTGCTGGTTTATGGAATCCTATTGTGTTCAAACGCATGACCAATTCCTGGAAGGCTGAAGAATTGATAGAAGAGTTGAAACAATTTTATACTGCTGCGGAAAAAGAATTGAATTCTAAATTTTATCATGAGCGCAAGATCATTAAACCATTTTTTTCGGAAGAAGAAAAGAATTTCTGGATCAAGAAAACAAAAGAATTAAAACCTTTTATTGACGCACAAGTTTACTCGCCAACGGAGGAACATAAGAATTTGGTGATTCCCGATAAATACGGAATTGTAGATCATTGCGGAAATATTGATCTGCAGGAATTTCTAAATGCCTGTGAAAAACTACACAAGCAAAGTAATTCGTTGGCAAATGAAACATTTGATCACTCTCTTTTAAAAATCGAGAACGATCAGGTCACTTACAAAGACCATAAAGCCAAAGCCATTGTTTTTTGTGAAGGACATTTAGTGAAAAAAAATCCTTATTTCAGTTGGTTGCCCATGAATCCCGTAAAAGGAGAAATCTTAGATATTGAAGCAAAAGATATTCTATTGGAAAAGGAGATCCTGAATCACAACGCCTTTATTTTTAGAACGGGTAACAGGTTTAAAATGGGTTCTACGTATGATTGGAGTGAATTCAATGAAACACCTACCGAAAAAGGTGGTAGCGAACTAAAAGAAAAACTCAAAGGATTAATTACTACCCCTTACACCATTGTAAAGCACCAAGCCGGCATCAGGCCTTCTACCCTTGACAGAAGACCCATTATTGGCCCTCATCCTCAGTACAAAAACCTCTTTGTTTTCAATGGTTTAGGTACTAAAGGTGTGATGTTGGCCCCCTATTTGTCGAAGAATTTTGTATATTTCTACTTGAATAAAAGCACTTTGAATACCGACGTGAACATCAAGCGGTATTATCCAAAGTTCAATGATGAACACTAAAAAACCTATACGAGTTATTGGCCGACGTGAGTTTGTTGATCTTCCATTATTGAACATCAAGAACACCGAAGCGAAAATTGATACAGGAGCTTTTTCCTCGGCTATTCATTGTGAAAATATCAACGTGGTAAAAGACAAAGGTGTGGATTACTTAACTTTTACTTTACCGGCTGAATTTTATCCGGAAAACAAAACTCAAATTCACAGAACCGAACACTTCACACAAAAGAAAATAAAGAATTCTTTTGGCGAGGCCGAAGAACGTTACATTATTCGCACCCAGATCAGAATTGGACGTAAATTGATCAATGCCGATTTTTCGTTAAGTGATAGAAAAAGTATGCGCTATCCTATTTTAATTGGGCGCAAAGCCATAAAAGGCAAATTCATTATTGACGTGAAATTGGCCCATTTGAACGGTAAAAAACTTTCCTTATATTTAAAACAAATTGACAAGAAATGATGCGTATAGCAATTTTATCGCGTAACAAGAACCTGTACTCCACAAGGCGTTTGATAGAAGCCGCTGAAAAGAGAGGACACGAGGTATTAGTGATCGATCACATGAAATGTGTTTTGGCCATTGAACAAGGACGACCACATATTTATTATGACGGAAAAGAAGTTACCGGTGTGAACGCTGTTATTCCGCGTATTGGGGCTTCAGCAACATTTTACGGAACTGCAGTGGTTCGTCAGTTTGAAATGATGAAGATCTTTACCGCTGTTGAATCGCAAGCATTGGTGCGTTCACGCGATAAATTAAGAAGCTTACAAATTTTAGCGCGCGCGGGCTTAGGGATTCCAAAAACGGCCTTCGCGTCGTCTCCAAAAGACAAGGACATTGATAGCGTTATTGACGCCATTGGCGGCGCACCTTGCGTTATTAAATTACTAGAAGGTACACAAGGCATTGGTGTTATTTTGGCTGAGAACAGAAAAGCAGCTAAAAGTGTAATTGAAGCCTTCTTGAAGTTAGAAGCCAACATGTTGGTACAGGAATTTATTAAGGAAGCAAAAGGTGCAGACTTAAGAGTTTTTGTAGTAGACGGACAAATTGTTGGTGCTATGAAACGCCAGGCAAAAGATGGAGAGTTTAGAAGTAATTTGCACAGAGGCGGAACCGCAACTGTTATTCAATTGACAGCTGAAGAAAGAGCAACCGCTATCAAAGCCGCAAAAAAATTAGGCTTAGGAATTGCCGGCGTTGATCTGCTGCAGTCATCTCGCGGGCCGTTAGTGATGGAAGTAAATTCATCGCCGGGATTAGAAGGAATTGAGGGCGCTACGCAAATAGACATTGCCGGAAAAATAATTGAGTATGTTGAACGAAATGAATTCAACAAGCCTGGGGATTAAGAACTTTAACCACGAAGGTCACGAAGGTTTTTCACAAAGGACACGATGTTTTAAATTTATTCTCTTTGTGAACTTCGTGTAAGATCTTCGTGAAGCGAAGCGCATCGTGGTTAAATAAACACGCTATATGAAAATTACGATCAACAAACAAGACATCAAAGCCGGCGAAGCAAAGACCGTCATCCTTGATTCTTACGAACTCCACACAAAAACAAAGATCGAAATTCCGGTACACGTTATCAATTCCGGAAAACCGGGCCCAACTATTTTACTCAGCGCCGGAATGCACGGTGAGGAGACCAACGGGATAGAGATCATTAGAAAAATAATTCGCAGAGAAGAAGTGAGGAATTTAAATTGTGGATGCCTGGTGGCAATTCCCGTGATCAATATAATTTCCTTTTTATATGGCAGCCGCGATCTTCCTGACGGGCGGGATCTGAACCGTTGTTTTCCCGGAACAAAAAACGGTTCCATTGGTAGCCGAATTGCTTACGACCTTGTTAAACATATTTTACCTGTGATTGATTTTGGAATTGACTTTCACACCGGTGGAGCAAAGATCAACAATTATCCGCAGTTACGTTGCGTATATGAATTTGAAGGCAACCTGGAGCTAGCCGAAAAATTTGGCGCCCCATTGATCATCAACAGCAAATACCGTGATGGCACCTTTCGTAAAGAAGCAGCCAAAAAAGGAAAACCAATTTTAGTTTACGAGGCCGGAGAAAGTATGCGCTTTGACTATTTAGCCATCAATGAAGGAATTAATGGATGTTTGCGATTGATGAAAGCTCACAACATGGTAGACATTGAAGTTTCGGATATGCCGGGCGTAAAGATCATGAAAGACTCCTGGATCCGTGCCAATGCGAGCGGATTATTTCATATGAATAAAGCAAATGGTTCGCATGTATTGAAAGATGATTTGTTGGGAGTTTTGTGTAGCCCATTTGGAAATGCGGAAGAAAAAATTCTCGCCCCCGGAACGGGATATATTATTGGAATTAATAATCAACCCGTAGTAAATCAAGGAGATGCATTGATACATCTGGGATACGAGGATTAAACCATTTAACCTTTTATAAGTCAAATAGAAAATCATCAGCATGAATAGAAAATACGTTTTGTTGACAGGCATGATCCTGTTATGGTTAAATCAGGTTATAGTGGGGCAACATGTCATTTTTAATAATTCGTCCGTAAAAACCATCAACGCAGAACATCACGGTTTTTCTTATGTGAACTTCTACAATACCTGCACCGATGCAATTTGTTTTAATAATGTCGTAAATCTAAAGCCACGTGTAATTCGATTCCCTTCGGCGGGTGACGCAGATAACTATTTTATGAATTTTGACACAGCAGGGTATGGGATTTGCTTTGCAAAAGTTGCAGCATATCTCGCCGATAGATACAATGCAGCCTCAAATCCACTTACAACACCTCCCTTTACGTCTTATACTGTACCGGCGGTTTTTGATCCCGGCCAACCCGTTTTAAATTTTAATGCGTTAGTGCCTTCCATTTTCCCCAATATTTTATCCGCGAATTCCTACACTGCAGAACTAACAGATTGGTTCAACAACTATCGAAGGCAGCAAGCCCAGATAGGCACCAGTTACTTAACTCTTTTCAAACAACACATTAAACAAATTGAAGACAGCTTGCAGCCGGGCGAAAAGGTGAACGTGATCTATGTAGCAAATATTTTTTCGGGAACACCTGATGATCTCATCAAAACACTTACGCAGTTAACTTCTCCGTCAATCACGCCGGTTAACGTAGTGGGTATTGAACTTTCAAATGAATCTTGGGGAAAAAAGAACAATGATCTTTTCCCTGATCCAAATTCGGGCGATCAGTTTTATTATTATGTTAGAGGTTTAAGCGGGCCGGGTAGTTACACAGGATGTATCGCCACCAAGGGTGATTTTATCTATAAGATAAAGTCAAACTTTCCGAATATTAAGATCGGGTTTCCCACTGCGCCTTTGTCTTTGAATTACTACGGTTGTAACCTTGGCAGTTCTTCGGATACGCGATTTAACGCGTGGAATTTGAATCATGCAGCCAGAAATTCACAATCAATAACTGTAACCCTAACAAGCAATAGCACCACAGTTTCACTTCCGATGTTTGACGCTTACGTTGCACATAATTATTTTGATGAAAAATACTGGGGAAATGATACTTCGGAAACAATTCCGGCGTGCATCGATTGTTTATACAACGTGGGTAATCCTAAAAAATATAAAAATTTTGGGGCTGCTGTTGCCTCCAACACAGCCTCTCCCAGCTTTAACCACGGCTTTGCATATTATCCAATGACCGAAGATGATACCCTACGAGAGTCGTTTAATTGCCAGTTACAGGAAAGTTTTAAGTTTATTGACTCCGGCTATGTTGACAAATTGATCGGCTTGTACACCTCGAGTTTGTCTCTTTCAAATTCTAACAACAAAAAATTATGGGTAACCGAGTGGAACTTACATCCCGGTACAAATGACACAACGGATATCTTTTCAAATACATTCAACCAGGCGGTTCTAACGTTAGGCTGGCGCATGGCCATGTACCGTTCCAACTGGAAATTTCCTAATGCAAATGATATTCTTCAATACAGCACTTTATTTAACGTTGTTCTTGGCGAACAAAATGCCGCCCTAAGCGCCAGAACAGGTAACTCATCACTTGGTGATGGCCCCTACGACAGTGGATCTTCGACCGTAAGACGCACCGCTTATTGGGCAAGCATTTTAACGAGACACATCTCTTTAGATTCACTCCGTTGGATAGACAATCAGTGGGGCAATTTTCCTAACAGTCAAAATTTACGGCTTTACTCTTTTATTAATCAAACAAACAGCTATTTATATTTGTATTTTGTGAACGCAACGGATCAGGATCAATATATAAACGTAGATAGCTTGAGCTTGTCTAATCACGTTTTTGATACAGCGGGAATATATAAAGAACATTTCTATGTGAAAAACAACTATTCATCGGCCGGCTTCACCGAGTTCTTTTATCACAATAAATACTATAGGACCGGGCCAAACTTCACAAAGTTATTTCCAAATGATTTTTTAAATACCTATAGCACTTCCGTTGTTTCGGGAAAACATCAGCTAATAAAAAGGAAATCGCTAGGCGTGTTGAAGTTAAAATTACATTCTACTACCGGGATCTCTTCCAACAACCTGTCTAACGATTTCTTTACCATATTTCCTAATCCTTCCAGTGGGATCCTAACTGTTAAGTTGCATGAATCCGGGGTTAAAAGTTCCGTTACAATTTCTGATATGGTGGGAAGAACTATAAAATATTTCCCGGCTGATAAACAAGACAAAACAATAGATGTCACGGATCTAAAGGATGGCGTGTATTTGGTTACGGTAAAAACTCCGAACTCAACTCAATGTAAAAAGATAGTGATCTCAAAACAATAGAGAAAAATAAGGTTTTTAAAATACCTGAATGATCCTCTGGAAGAAACACCATTGCCTATTCGGGATATAGTATCGGGATCGATGATCAGCGGTGGTAGATCAAGAATATACACTGATACTTCTCGTATAGTGAGAATAAAAAAAGGCGGGATCCACCCGCCTTTATCTTTTACGGAACATTTTGTCCCGCACGTTTTAAAATAAAACTTAATTAAGCCTTTACCGCACTCATCGCCTTCTCTACCGCCGCTATAATATTCTTTGCCAAACTGGTCATTTCTGCCTCAGTCCATGTGCAACGCACACCAAACGAAATTAAACGTCCAACCACTTCTTGTGACTTAGGTAAATTCAGTTTGGTGTAATCTTGAGAAGAACCCGTTAATTGCACAGGCAGTTTAGAAACGGTTTGCAAATTCTTCATATGATCCCATTGGTTAATGAAATGGTACATATTAGTGAACCAATAATTAAATCCTCCAACACCGGCCGCATTCATTTCAGCAACGGTGCGTTTTGCTGTTTCTGTATCCGGTAAAAAAATATTTAAGAAGGTGGCTGAGTCTCCGCTCTCATCCCCCAATTTCGCAAAGGTGATATTACTGTTCTCAGACAATAAATTCTGTAAGAATTTCTTATTCTTGCGATTGCTTTCTTTGATCCCCGGAACTTTGCGTGTTTGAGCTAAACCAACCGCAGCATGCAATTCAGAAATACGGTAATTGAATCCCAAATACGGATGATTTTCCATCCCGCGGTTACTTCCAATATGATCGTGTCCGTGATCGCTGTACACATCGGCTTTCTTATATGTAGTTTCGTCATTGGTCACTAACACTCCACCCTCGCCTGCTGTTGCAATTTTGAAAAAGTCAAATGAATAAGATCCTGCTTTTCCAAATAAGCCTGTATAGGTTCCTTTGTAAGAAGAAGCAAATGCTTGTCCGGCATCTTCCACCAAAATTAATTTATGTTTATTGATAACGGCCATAATGCCATCCATATCGGCATTACCTCCACACATATGCACTAAGCAAACGCCTTTTGTTTTTGGCGTGATGGCTTTCTCAATTCCTGCAGCGCTTAAACATAATGTTTCATCTATCTCAGCAAAAATTGGAATAGCACCAATAAATAACACAGCTTCAACACTTGCAATAAATGTAAATGGTGGAACGATCACTTCATCTCCTGTTCCAATACCGCTTGCAGCCAAAGCTGTAGCAATAGCCGTTGAACCACTGCTCATGGCATGCGCGAATTTTGCGCCGGTTAGTTTTTTAACCTCAGCTTCAAAATCTTTTGCTTTCCAATGATTATTACGTTGAGCATCGTGTCCGTAGCGGAAAAGTACTCCCGTTTCCATTACATCATTTACTTCCTTGCGCTCTTCAGCGCCAAATAGTTCTGTTCCAGGCATAGTGTTTGTTTTTGGTTGTACAAATATACAAATAAGAACGCTGTTTTTTCGCGCTTATTGCTCGCCCAGCCATGCTAAAGGACGCATCTTTTTCACCTTTTGCAAACCAAATCCCTTTATGGCGTAAGTTTCTATGTGATCCATAGCCTCCTGGATACTATCTGTAAATAAAAAAAGGTCGAGATCTTTTTGATCCACGGTTCCTTCCCTCGCGAGTTTATTTAAATGATCAAATAACTGTTGATGATAATCCGTGCCAAAAAGCACCACGGGAAAACGCTGTATCGACTTTGTTTGAATGAGCGTGAGTGCCTCAAAAAATTCATCAAGCGTTCCGTAACCGCCAGGCAACACAACAAAAGAATACGAATACTTGGACAATAAAACCTTCCTTACAAAAAAATAATTGATATTAACATGCTTATCAAGATATGGATTTGGATGTTGCTCTTTAGGCAAAATAATATTACATCCAACGGATCGTCCACCGGCTTCTTTTGCTCCTCGGTTGGCTGCTTCCATTATGCCGGGACCACCGCCGGTCATCACCGTAAATCCCATTTTCACGAGCCGTTTTCCGATCTCCCTTCCCAGATCGTAAAATGGATGTCCTTCTTGATAGCGCGCCGAACCAAATACCGTAACACACGGCCCTAAAAAATGAAAAGCCCTGAACCCTTTCAAAAATTCTACCAGGATCCTGAAAAGAAACACCAACTCACTTTTTCGTGAATGCGCGCCGCGTAAAAAATATTGTTCGTCACTTGGTTTGTTCATATTCTGTTTTCAGGCGGCACTCTTGGCAACACATATCCAGGTATTATACCTAGAACAATACTGATATGCTTGCGGTTTTTGTTTCCAAAGGGCTATCGTTTTATTTTATTTGTAATAGCGTTTGGATCGTACTTAGAAAATATATTTATCCATACCGCTCGCGATGTTCTAAAAATTATGGGCATCATCACGAGCAATACCGTTAGCAAAGCAATTAGATTTGGGGCTATTTCCCAACCATAAAATTGATACACTGTAACATGTACAATTACGGCGATCAAAGTGGTTGTAGCATGACTGATCATCATGGCTCCGTAATAAAATCCGGTTTCACGCTGCAGATCCTCGCCACATACTTCGCAGTAGTGAGGCATTTTATCCAGTGTATTGAAATTATAAGGATTTTTATTAATGAAAAGGTCAGAATTCTGGCAACGAGGACATTTAAGTCTAAGCACACTGTACAATTTCGTTCCTCTTCCAAATTTGATCATTTCGTTCGGCGGTCAAAAATTCCATACCTTCAACAAATGTATGTTTTTATTGCTACCTGAGTTTAGTTCAAGAATATTTTCTTTGGAAAAAACCTGAAAATGAACTCTAAGAGTTGTAATACACGGGATCGCCGTGTATGTTTGCAATATCACTCTCAAATTTCTCGAGAATGCTCATTTCCTCAAGTGTTACCGGAGGATACGACAAAGCTACTTTCTGCATTACTTTAATGAAGGTTTCCTTCAGTTTTGGACTTAAGTAATGACTATTTATTCGAATCTGGTTCATTGCCCAATCGTAAGCCTCTTTGGTTCCTATGATCTCTTCTCTATCGATCACCTTGAATATAATGTCGGAAACATTAAAATCCTGATCGTGCATGCGAAGTTCGGCTTCAACGATCTTTGCGAACTTTTCCCGTTCTGCTTTTTGGATCTCGCCATCCGCTTTTGCAATGGCATAAGCCAATTCTCCTATGGCATAATGTAAGTTCTCTGTTGG
The DNA here is from genome assembly GCA_044229315.1 of Bacteroidia bacterium. GTDB lineage: Bacteria > Bacteroidota > Bacteroidia > B-17B0 > Aurantibacillaceae > Aurantibacillus. The sequence continues at coordinate 176,301 of JBGATG010000001.1, read as the reverse complement.
TGCCATGTTATTGATTTTTTGTTATTAACTTGCGTTTGAACCCGCCAGCGATATTGAATCATAGATACCTTCCTTTGGTCGGATACTCATTACCGGAATAGGCGAATGATTAACAATCTGTTTTGCGAACGCGTCCAAAAAGATACCGTTCAAATGAGACTCGTGATTGCTGAGCACAGAAATAAGATCGGCTTTTACCTTTCGTGAATATTTAAGAGCAGCCAAAGCAAGATTTGTTCCCTTTACTGTACTGCGAGTAAGCGTTAAACCGGCTTTTTTTATGGCTTTTTCAACAGAGTCCAATTTGATGTTCAATTTCTTTGGATCCGTATCCTCATCAATTAATCCTAGTACATGAATTTTAGCGGAGTATTTTTTTGCTAGGGCAATGGTCTCATCCACTTTTTGCCGCGAATGAAATGAATCATCAATAGGCAATAAGATATTCGTGAAACCAATTTTTTTCGCTTTAGATTGAATCGTGATCACCGGGCACTGGCTAACGGTAACTGTTTTGTGCGCGTTGCTTCCTACAAAATATTCATTAAAACCATGCGCGCCATGTGTACCCATAATTGTAATATCGATCTTGTTCTTCTTTACAACCCGCTTGATCTCTTCGGCTGCTCTCCCCATCACGCAAAGTGTTCTCACCTCGATGGAATTTTTCTTTGCAATAGAAGCGGCCATTTCTTTCAAACGTTTCTTGGTATCACTTTCAATATCCGTAAGATCCCTAAAATAGATAATGGGTTCGTTGATAGTGTATACGGTATTTGGGATCTCAATAGAATGCAGTATGTAAAGCTCGGCCTTACATAAACGCGCTAGAAACACAGCTTGCTCAAGCGCAAGGTCCGCTGTTTTTGAAAAATCCGTTGGAATAAGTATCCGTTTGATCGCTGTTGCCATAGTTTAATGTCTTTTATCTTCGTGGTTGTTTAATTTTCCTACCGCACAACTTACGTATGACTTCATACTTGTGGTGATTTTTTCCAAACCTTGCGTTGTACCTGCCTCAGGATAACCCATTTGTTTTAATTTGTTCTTAATCGCCAGCAAATTGGTTCCTTCCTCGTAAGTGATCTCAACTTCATCGGTTTCATGGATCACATGCGCCTTGGTTACGCCATTTAATGCCAGCAAACCCATTTCAATGGAGGTAGCACAACCTCCGCACTTAAGGTTATCTATTTTTATTTTGGTATGATCTAGTTTCACGTCACTTGTATTTAATATTCGGCATTACAACCATTTTGCAACAAACTCTTTGAACTCGGCTCTTAGCGTATTGAATACACCTTCAAACACGTTCATATTCTCGCGGGTTTTGCTGTGGTCAGCGATCTTTCTGTGATCTACCGCAGTTTCATTTTTACGAACTTCACTATGAATAAAATCGTTGCTTAAGTTGATCTCGTGCTTCAACGTATCAATTGTTTCCTTTTGGATGATCAGTTGATTTTGAAAACGCTCAACTTGCGCCAGCACATCTTTAGAAGTATTCTTAGATGCAACTTCGCCGAGGCGGCCGGTCATGATCTTGATCTCATCGGTATAGAACATAAGACTGTTCATCCATTCCTTGTTCTCTTCGTGCTGCGTGTAAACTTTTTCTGTTTTCATAATAGTTGTTTTTAATTCTTGGTCCAAAATTCGACCAATCTCGGCTGTCCAGCTATGAGGATTGTTAGTTAAAGACATGATTTTCGTCATATTTTGCCCCCATACCCCTATTTACATTTGAATAATAAAACACTATTTTTACCATGGAAAACCCCATTTTAAGGAGTATGGACGGCAAAGAAGGACTTGAGGCTTTATTTCAGTTTGCAACCGAAGGAATTTTTATTGTAAATGACCGAGGCGTGATCGTGCGCGTTAATCCGGCAGCTGAAAAACTGTTTGGATATGAAAAAGGAGAACTCGTTGGCCAACGGGTTGAAGTGCTTGTTCCAAAACGTACCGCACACAAACATGAGCATTACCGCGATAAGTTCAACGAACATCCTCACGCCCGTGCCATGGGTGGCGGAATGGACCTCAATGGTCTTAAAAAAAATGGAGTTGAATTCCCGGTAGAAATAAGCCTAAGCCCGTATTCCACAGAAGAAGGCAAATTCACTATTGCATTTATAGTTGATATTACTTTAAGAAAGCAAGCCGAAGAGAAATTAAAGAATTACTCTGTTGAATTGGAAAAGCAAGTGAAGAACCGCACGCTTATACTTGAAGAAGCTATACAGGAGTTAGAGAAAACAAAAAAAGACCTGCACAATGCCCTGGACAAGGAAAAAGAATTGAGCGAACTCAAATCGAGATTCGTTTCCATGGCTTCTCATGAATTTAGAACGCCGTTAACAACCATGATGTCGTCGCTTTCACTCATTTCTAAATATGGTGAGCAACACGAAATGGAAAAGCATGGCAAGCATGTAGGTAAGATCAAAAATTCGATCAATAACTTAACCGATATTTTAAATGATTTTCTTTCCGTGAGTAAACTTGAAGAAGGAAAAATAGTGAGTATGCCGGAGGAAATGGACCTGAAGGCCTTTACAGGCGAGGTGATAAGTGAAATGAAGCTCATGTGTAATACAGGGCAGCACATTGAGTTTCAATTTACCGGTAAAGAATTAGTGTTGCTCGATAAAAAACTCATGAAGAATATTTTGTTCAACCTGATCTCCAACGCCATTAAATTCTCGCCTGAAGGGGGCAAAATTGGCCTCAACATAGACTCCGCAAAAAATATCAAGATCATTGTTGCCGACAGCGGAATAGGAATTTCTAAAGAAGACCAAAAACATTTATTTGAACGATTCTTCAGAGCGCAAAACGCTACCAATATCCAGGGCACAGGATTAGGATTGAACATTGTTGCCAAATATCTTGAGCTGATGAATGGAAAGATAGATCTTAAGAGCGAAGAGAATAAAGGCACCACATTCACTATAGTTATACCACAATAAACTAATAAATAGAATATGTCAAAAAAGATCCTCCTTATTGAAGACAACAACGATGTTCGCGAAAATACCGCAGAGATCCTTGAACTGGCAAATTACAAAGTATTCACGGCCGAGAATGGAAAGAAAGGTGTTGAACTGGCGCAAAAAGAAAAACCGGATCTCATTATATGTGATATTATGATGCCGGTATTGGACGGTTACGGTGTACTACATTTATTGTCCAAAAGCCACGAAACCGCGTCTATTCCTTTTATTTTCTTAACTGCAAAAGCCGAACGAAGCGATCTTCGCAAAGGAATGGAAATGGGTGCCGACGATTATTTAACGAAACCATTTGAAGAAAGCGAATTGCTGAACGCCATTGAATCGCGTTTAAAAAGATCGGAGATCGTAAAGAAAGATTTTTCCAAGAATATGGAAGGGCTTAACGAATTTCTATCCAGCGCCAAAACCTTTGATGACCTTAAAAAACTTTCGGAAAAGAACGATATTCGATCCTACAAGAAAAAGGACGACGTGTACACTGAAGGAACTTATCCAAAGGGTATTTATTTCATAAATAAAGGAAAGATCAAAGCTTTTAGAGCGAACGAACAAGGAAAGGAATTCATTACCGGGCTATATAACGAGGGCGATTTTTTCGGATACACTGCCTTATTGGATGAAGGCAAATATAATGATACGGCTACCGCACTTGAGGACGCGGAGATCTGCATGATCCCTAAGGAAGATTTTTATTCCCTGATCTATAAGAATGCGGAAGTGTCACGAAGATTCATAAAAATGATCTCCGATAACTTACAGGAAAAAGAAGAGCAACTCGTAAAACTCGCGTATAATTCCGTAAGAAAACGTGTAGCGGAAGCCTTAAGCACATTATACAACCGCTACAAAAAGGAAGGCGACGCGAAATTTAGCATGAATATTTCCCGCGAAGATCTTGCGAATCTGGCAGGCACCGCCACCGAAACCACTATTCGTACGCTTAGCGAATTCAAAGAAGAAGGATTGGTGGATGTAAAAGGAAGTTCAATTACCATTATTAACATCGACAAATTGTCGAAAATGAAGAACTAAATGAGATCGCATTACGGAACACTTACCGAAGCCATTGAGCAATTAAGAAAACAAGGCTACACCACGGATTTTAACCTGGAAGAAAATTGCATTGTATGCCATCCCGATAAATTTCATCCTGAAGATTTCGAAATAGTAGACGTATACCGTTATGAAGGCGACACGGATCCCGCTGATGAAACGAGCGTTTACGCCATTGAATCAAAAACCGGCATCAAAGGAATTCTTGTAAATGGTTATGGCCCGTCATCCGATAGCATGAGCGCCGCCATGTTAAACAAATTAAAAATACGTAAGTAAGCTACTTATACGTTTTGGTAAGGGTAGTTGGTGTGCAGATAATAAAATCTCCGCTTCCCATGGCAGCTTCTTCCAATTTAGAATTATCCTTTTGCTCAGCAGACGAGATCACAAACACCTTTAGGTTCGGATTTTGCTGTTTTAAATACCACTCAATTCCTTGATGGTTATTACTATGATAAGCACCATTATAGTGAATAAATAATTTACCTTTACTCCAGTTCTTCAAAATAAAATGAGCCATGGTAGCATCTTTATACGCTTGTGATTTTGGGAGATTGTCTCCTCCATGCCCACCCGCGCTTTCATAAATATCTTTATAACATTTTAAATTCGCATCATATTTAATAGGAAAAGGAGCGATCCACTTTTTTGCTTCTATATCAATGCTATCCAATACTTTCTCGCCTTTCAAGTACACCATATTCGCGTAACGTCTCGGTATATTGCAAGCTATAAATCTTAATTTATTTGTTTTGGCAATATCCAAAAGAGGTTTATAGTCTGTAGGAAAGTTATTCCACAATTTAACTTCTTCCTTCAGTGTTTTATCACTGATCCTTCCCGCCAGGTATTCATTAAGGGCAATTTGATCATCCGCCTCAAACATCTCGGCGCCAAGAACCAGGTTCTCTTTCTTTTCAGCCAAAAGATCTTCCGTCAACTCCCTTTGCAACCAGTGGCACATTGGATTATCGTGCAGTTCGCCAAATAAAACCACATCGGCTTTTTTAGCTTCAACCAACAGCTGGTCGTAACTTGCCTTCTCACCCTTTGAATTAAAAAGTACATAAGCTTGTTTATCGACCTTAAAGGTGAAACTTAAAAAAAGGCATAATGGAGTTAAAGTAAGGATGCGTTTCATGTATTTAGTTTTAGTTGAAACAAAGGTATCCGTTTTCCCGTATCCTCAAAAAATTCTTCAAGGGGTGACAATTATCATGTTTTACGGCAATAACAGTTGATGAACGCCTAATTTCCGGAAAAAACTGATAAGTGTCATGTTCGTTTCTGACCCTACTCATATTTCTTCAAGGCCCTTAACTCTAATTTTGTCTTAATATATTCACAAATAAAACCTTAAAACCATGGAAACTACAATTTCAAAAAAAGATTCAATTTCAATTAGCGCTTCAAAAACTGTGTCGCATGCTCAACCGATGTCGGCTTTCTGGCAAAAAATGGAATTTGCCCGTTATGGCAGTATCGCCATGATCCTAACGATCATCGGTTGTATGGGTGGCTTTGCCGCATCTTTTGGTGCCGGTGATAACATTTTCAAGATCGCATTAGTAGCGTTCCCAACTATTCTATCGTTAGCATTTATGTTAGCCGTGATGCCAATGCGTTTGATCGTATGGTCAAGTTCAATTGCTGTATTGATCGACATCTGTTTAATTATCAGCAGTTTCTTTTAAAAAAATTAGTTACCCAAGAAAGGCCGAACTAATATTCAAATTAAAATAAACATACACACAAAAATGAAAGTTACAATCAACGATAAAAGAAAGATCTTCGCGATCCAGGAAGAGTTCAATGCATTGTTCCCCTACTTGAAGCTTGAGTTTTTTTCAAAACCACACAAGCCGGGTGGAGCGTCGCCCAAAAAATTTGTGAAACACAACTCTAAAACCCTTGGCGAGTGCAGAACTATCCATAATAATGGGAACATCACTATTACTCCCGAAATGACCGTGTCGGATCTTGAACAAAGCTTTGGTGATGTTTATGGTTTGGGAGTACAGGTATTCAGACAATCAGGCAAGGTTTGGCTTGAGACCACTGTAACTGATCATTGGACTCTTGATGAGCAGAACAGGCAGGGTGAAGCGCTTAGTAAATTAAGTGCTTAAACAACAAAAAGCCCGATCTTCTTCCATTGATCGGGCTTTCATTTTAAAATCAAAATAAAAATTATGAAAACTGTCATTGTAGGGACCGATTTCTCGGCCTCATCGGTGAACGCTTGCAAATACGCTGCCTTACTAGCACAAAAATTAAAATGCAAGCTTACCCTATTCAATCTTTTTGAAACACCTGTTGTACACTCCAATGTTGGTTTGTACGGATTCTCGTATGCCGAGATCAGGAAGACAGCAAATCAAAAAAGCGAAAAATTACTGCGCAGAATGACACGTAGTTTCCCTAATCTTACTATTGAAACATTTTCTACCTATGGCAGTTTCAAAGAGCAGTTAGAATACTTTATCGAAGATCATCATGTTGTTGCCGCTGTGATGGGCCTGGAAACAAAAGACCGCATGTCAAAATTTATTTTTGGAAGTCACGGAGTAAGTTTAACCGGCAAGATCGATTGTCCGGTGATCATAGTACCTTCCAGATACAAAGATCATGAGATCTCAAAAGTACTTCTTGCTGTTGACAGTAACGAAAAGTTACACAAAGCGCCTCTTAAGGGATTTGAAAAATTTATTCAACAAACAAAAACAAACCTCGATGTGTTGCATGTAAGGACACCGATGGAAATGTTTCAACCAAAAACAAATTCGATCAAATTAAACGGAAAATTGCTTCCTATACATACTTTAAATGCCAAGAATTTTGAAGATGGGATAAAGAAACGCTGCACGCAAACCCGTTCTAACATGATCGCCATCATTAGCAAGCATCATTCGGCCTTTTATGACTTCTTCTCAGAGTCGCACACCAAGCGCATAGCTTTTGCAACTAAGATACCTGTAATGTCGATACACGAATAGTTCAAATTCAAGAAAACGAACCATGGCATCTCTACCAATGCAAAACTTCTTTGTTGAAACCGGAAACATCTCCAGGTTCACCGCTCGTTTCTTTAAAGAAGCATTTAAACCCGCCTATGAGTTCAAAGAACTGGTAAGGCAGTGTTTCTTTATTGGCTATAAGTCTTTGGGCTTGGTTGCCATCACCGCTTTTATCATGGGATTAGTGATCACCATTCAGTCACGTCCAACGCTGGTTGAATTTGGCGCAGAAGCCTGGTTGCCTAAAATGGTCTCTGTTTCATTGGTGCGCGAAATTGCGCCGGTGATCACAGCATTGATTTGTGCGGGAAAAATTGGTTCAGGAATAGGCGCAGAATTGGGATCGATGAAAGTTACCGAACAAATTGACGCCATGGAAGTGTCAGGCACAAACCCTTTCAAATATTTGGTTGCAACACGTGTGATGGCAACCACCTTTATGACGCCTTTGCTTGTAATTCTGGCGGACGCCGTTTCATTATACGGCGGCTACCTCGGCACTAACATTCGTGGCGTTGTAAGTTGGGATCTTTACTGGGGACAAGTATTTGACACTCTTGCCTTCAGCGATATTATTCCCTCGATCGCAAAAACATTCTTCTTTGGTTTTGCAATTGGAATAATAGGTTGCTATAAAGGCTTCAATTCAAATAAAGGCACGGAGGGTGTTGGACGTTCGGCAAACTCGGCAGTTGTGATCGCTTCGCTCCTGGTTTTCATTCTTGATCTTGTTGCAGTTCAAATAACCGATATCTTAAGTTTAAATTGATAACAGAGAACGACATATTAAAAAGCAGTCAGGATGTTATGGAACCAAATTGCGTGATCCATATGAAAAACGTGTGCAAATCCTTTGGCAGCAATCAGGTTCTTAAGAATTTCAGTCTCGATCTTCATCAAGGCGAGAATATTGTGGTACTTGGAAAGTCCGGATCAGGAAAGTCGGTACTCATTAAATGCCTCATTGGGTTGATGAAACAAGATTCTGGTGTGATCAAATTGTTTGGTGAAGAAACTCTTACCATGACGCAAAGCGAACTGGACAAGATGAGAATGAGAGTTGGATTCCTGTTTCAAAGTAACGCTTTATATGATTCTATGAGTGTTCGCGAGAATCTTGAGTTTCCTTTAAGAAGACATGGAATTGAATTAAGCAAAAATGAGATCAATGACCGTGTGATGGAAGCATTGAACAATGTAGGACTCGCGCATACGGTTGATATGCAGCCTTCGGAACTATCAGGTGGAATGAAAAAAAGAGTGGCGCTTGCAAGAACCCTCATTTTAAAACCCGAGATCATTTTATATGACGAACCCACTACAGGATTGGATCCGATCACTGGCAGAGAAATCAGTCATCTAATGCGGGATATTGGAAAAAGACTCAATACATCATCGATCATCATTTCACATGATCTTAATTGCGTGAAGATCGTTGCCGATAGCATTGTTATGCTCATTGATGGTAAATGTTACGCTCAAAATACGTATGAAGAATTACAAAGATCAACTAACGAAAAGATCAAACAATTTTTTGAATAATGACTGAAGGTTTCAAAAATATACGACTTGGATTATTTGTGATCATAGGAACACTGCTCCTTATTGCCGCATTGTACTTTATTGGAAGCAGGCAAAATCTATTTGGTTCGTCGTTCCGAATTAACGCCGTATTTTACAATGTTAACGGATTGATGAAGGGGAACAATGTACGCTTCGCAGGAATAGACGTAGGAACAGTTGAATCTATTGAGATACTCAGCGACTCTTCGGTAAAAGTGACCATGGTCATCGACGATAACATCAAAAACTTTATTAAGAAGAATGACATTGCAAGTGTAGGCACAGATGGTTTAATGGGAAACAAATTGGTCAACATCAATGCAGGCAAAGGCAACGCCCCAACTGTGGGCGAGGGGGATCTTCTGAAGACACTTAAGCCAATTGAAATGGATGAAATGGTACGCACGCTTAACGTCACCAACGAAAATATGATGTTGATCACTTCGAATTTAAAAAATATCACTGATCGTATCAATGGCAAGAACAGTTTATGGAGTTTGCTTTTAGATACAGTTGTTGCCGAAAATGTAAAATCATCCATTGTTAATCTTAAACTCGTTACCAATAAAAGCGTGCTCATCACCGGCAATCTTCACTATCTGAGCGAACAGATAAGATCGGGCAAAGGAAGCTTAGGTGCATTGGTAACCGATACTACGCTATCATCAAGCGTTAAACAAACTGTAGTGAAATTGAAGGCCATAAGTGATACAGCAGCCATCATTGAAGGAAATATCTCTCCAATTGTAAATAACTTAAAACAAGGAAAAGGATCATTGGGTTTGCTTTTGAACGACACTACTCTGATCCACGATCTGAACAAGAGCATTCGTTCGATCGACAAAGGCGCCTTGAATTTCAACGAGAACATGGAAGCGCTTAAGCACTCATGGCCTCTTAAAAAATATTATAAGAAAAAATCAAGAAAATGAAGCATGAGAATTCCATATTTGAAAAACTAGCACATGGTGCCACTGTATTTAGCGGAAGTACAACTGCATTCATCCTTGCATTTTTTACGATCATTACCTGGCTTTTATCCGGAAAGTATTTTGAGTTCTCAGATACCTGGCAACTAGTGATCAATACAGGAACAACGATCATCACCTTTCTAATGGTGTTTCTCATACAACGGGCGCAAAACAAAGATTCCAAAGCGATCCATTTAAAATTGAATGAATTAGTAGCCGCTTTGAGTGGACCAAGTAATCGCCTCATCGATGTGGAGGACCTTACCGAACTAGAACTTGAAACACTTGCCAAATATTATCGTAAATTAGCTGAAATGGCGAAAAAGGACAGCGATCTTTCTGTATCACATTCTATAGAAGAAGCGACTGAACTTCACAAGCACAAGCTAGAAAATGATCGATAATCTCATTTGGTTCATTCTGTTTTCTTTACTTGCCGAGATCGTTGGAACGGTTGGCGGGTTTGGGTCATCGTTGTTATTTGTTCCTATTGCTGGGTTTTTTCTTGATTTTCATTCCGTTCTTGGTATCACCGCACTCTTTCATCTTGCCAGTAATCTTTCTAAGATCACTTTATTTCGAAGCGGCTTCGATAAAAAATTGATACTAAGTATGGGAATTCCTTCGGTTATTTTTGTCATACTTGGCGCATACCTTAGCAAGTATTTTGATGCCCGGATCTTAGAATTGGTGTTGGGCGGATTCCTTATCTTGTTAAGCGCATTATTGTTTCTATTCAAAAATTTGGTAATGAAGCCAAATTCAACAAACTCTTTAATTGGCGGATCGCTATCGGGTTTTACCGCGGGGCTTTTAGGCACAGGCGGTGCCATTCGCGGCATCACCATGGCTGCGTTTAGTTTGGAGAAAGATATTTTCATTGCAACTTCCGCCGCTATTGATATGGGAATTGATCTAACTAGAAGCGTTGTATATACCACCAACGGTTTTGTACACAAACACGATCTGTACCTTGTGGCCATATTGGTGGCTATAGGTTTTTCCGGCACTTTTATTGGGAAAATGATCTTAAAAAAAATATCCGAGCAACAATTCAGATACATTGTTTTGTCATTGATCTTGATTGTTGGAATAGTTACTCTTGTAAAACAACTGAAAACCTGATAAGTATCAGTTTCTCCTCTAATTTCCATCATATCTTAGCTTAGTAACCGTATATACTTTTACAAAAAAAAGTATGTTACACTCAATTGGCAAAAATGTTAATGTTCTGATCCTTGAGATCTCCTCGTGGATAGCGTCAATTTTTTCATCGATCATTAACGAACGGGTTTAAGATTCTCGCTTTTGTATAAACGTTATTTGCAATCGGAGGAAATAGATTCTTGAACAAGGCATTCTGGATATACGTACTGATCGCTTATGCCGTTACTTGGTTTGTAGGTCTTATGAGTTTCTTTATAAACAGGAAAGTCTCGCTCTTTACTTCCTTCAGCTCCGTCACCTTCTTTATGCCAGGATCGCTAGGGTATCCATTTTTACCGGTCATCTTTTCCATTTGCCGTAGCAAATATCCAACACAGTTTAATAACCACATTTAATTTAAGCCAAGGTATCATAATATCCGTAATTTTTGTCCATTTTTGTAATAACATTACCTCGGTATTCGACAAAGAATATATCGTAGCAGTTGTAAGTACCTGTTTTGTTTTCCTGGCCATTTACTTGGTTAAGAAATATAAATTCAAAAACCTTTCGGATACCGAACGCGTAAAGAACTTTTATTTGGATAAAGAATGAAGAAAAAGAAGCAGACACTGATCACTAAAACCACCGGAGCTTTGGTTCCATTTTCGGAAGAGAAATTGCGGATCTCCATGCAACGTTCAGGTGCCGATAATAATACCATCGACGACATAGTAGAAGAAATAAAACCAAAACTCTACCAGGGGATCAGTACAAAAAAGATCTATCGAATGGCATTCAGTTTATTAAAAAGTCACTCCAAACATGTTGCGGCCAAATATAAACTCAAAACTGCTATTATGGAATTAGGCCCCTCCGGTTATCCCTTCGAAAATTTTATTGGAGAGATCATGAAACACCTCGGATATCAAACGGCGGTGTCCCAGATCCTCCCCGGTGAGTGTGTGAATCATGAGATCGACGTTGTTGCCCAACACGACAATACCTGGTGTATGGTAGAATGCAAATATCATAATCAATCGGGAACCATGAGTGATGTAAAAATCCCACTTTACATACAAGCCAGATTTAAGGACGTAGAAAAGAAATGGAAAGAACTTCCCGGACATGATAAAATAAAACACGAAGGCTGGGTTGTGACCAATACAAAATTCACAACGGATGCTATCAAATACGGAACCTGTGCCGGTTTGCACCTGTTGAGCTGGGACCATCCAACCGGACACGGCTTAAAGGATCTTATTGATGCCTCCGGATTATATCCGCTTACTTGTCTTACTACACTTACAAAAATAGAAAAACAAAGATTGCTTGATACGCGCGTTGTACTTTGTTCGGATATTGCCGAAGACCAAACACTCCTTGAAAAGATCGGGATCAAAGGATCGCGTATTGTTTCGATCTTAAAAGAAGTTGATCGTTTGGTGAGTGAAGCAACTAACAATTCCAAAAATGCAAAACACAACTAATTTGAAAATAAAATTCCTGGGAGGGGTTGGTACAGTTACAGGCTCCAAACATTTATTGGAGATTGATGATAAAAAAGTGCTCATCGATTGCGGCTTATTTCAGGGCATGAAAGAACTTCGCCTAAGGAATTGGGAGAACTTACCAATTGACGCCGGAAAAATTGACTGTGTTATTTTAACACACGGTCATCTCGATCATGTGGGTTATCTTCCATTGTTATTTAAACAAGGCTTTAGGGGAAATATCTATGCTACTCTACCAACCATCGAGATCGCGAAGTTGATCTTGCTGGATAGTGCACGGATACAGGAAGAGGACGCACAGCGGGCAAACGAATTCAAATATAGTAAACACAAACCCGCCAAGCCACTTTACACGGTTAACGAAGCCGAAGCGGTGTTTGAATTCTTTCACCCGAAAGAACTGAATACCTGGGTAGAATTATTTCACAACGTTTCCTTCCGCTTCAAATATAACGGCCACATTGCGGGAGCAACCTTCATAGAAGTAAAAGCAAATGAAAAGACCATAGTATTTTCAGGCGATATCGGAAGAGCGCTTGATCCCCTGTTACGCGATCCCGAAAAACCAACGCACGCCGATTTCCTTGTTATTGAATCAACCTACGGTAACAGAATTCATCCAACGAACGTTAAAGAAAATCTGGCAAAGCTGATCAACGAGGCTATAAAACGCAACGGCCCTATTATCATTCCAAGTTTTGCTGTAGAACGTTCGCAAATGCTGATGTATTATCTATGGCAGCTTCGAATAGAAGGTAAGATCCCCCTCCTTCCCATCTATCTTGATAGTCCTATGGGAGAAAGTGTTCTTTCCATTTTCAAACGAAACCTTGATTGGCACAAATTGTCGGAAGAAAATTTGAATGCCATGCTAAAGCAAGTTCACGTTGTAAAAAAGCAAGATGAATCATTTAGACTAGCGCAAGACAAAGCTCACAAGATCGTGATAGCTGCGAGTGGCATGGCAAGTGGCGGAAGAGTGCTTAGTTATTTTGAATTTCTTCTTGGTGATCCTCGTGCTACTATTTTATTAGCCGGCTATCAAGGCGAAGGAACCCGGGGTCGTGCAATGTTAGAAGGTGCAAAAGAAATAAAACTCCGTGGAAAACTATTTTCAATAAAAGCAACCGTCGTTTCTGCCGAGGGACTATCGGCACACGCAGACCAAACTGAACTCATCAATTGGATGGATAGATTGAGTTCCTCACCAAAAACCATTTTCATCGTCCACGGTGAAAAAGAGGGCGCAGAAGGTTTAAGTAAAAAGATCGGTGAAGTGTATCATTATAATTGCGTTATTCCAAAATTGAATGAAGAATTCAATTTATAAATAGCAAAATCAAACTCTTTCGTCTTTCAATTCCTTCTTTTCATTTTTAACACATAAAGTGTCAAATAATGCGTAGGGAACTGACCAACGTCATAATTTAAAAGGCATTAATTCGGGACATTTGTTCTATATTCTAACCTATGAAAATAGAACAAATTTACACCGGCTGTTTGTCACACGCTGCGTACTATATTGAGAACAACGGTGAGGCCGCTGTGTTTGATCCGTTAAGAGATGTGCAATCCTACATCGATCGTGCTAAGAAAGATAATGCAAAGATCAAGTACATTTTCGAAACCCATTTCCATGCCGATTTCGTAAGTGGACATTTGGATCTGGCAAAAAAAACCGGTGGACAGATCGTGTTTGGCCCAACCGCGAAGCCCAAATACAATGCGATAGTTGGAACAGATGGTCAAAAATTTACGATCGGAAATTACACTGTAGAATTGATACATACCCCTGGGCACACCATGGAAAGTTGTGTTTATGTTTTGATTGATGAAGAAAGAAAAAAACACGGCATTATTACCGGAGATACCTTATTCATTGGTGATGTTGGTCGTCCGGACCTTGCTCAACATGTAGTTTCAGAACTTACCCAGGAAAAATTGGCCGGGCATTTATTCGACTCGCTCCGAAATAAGATCATTCCCCTTGAAGATCACTTGATCGTTTATCCAAACCACGGTGCCGGAAGTGCTTGTGGAAAAAACATGAGTAAAGAAACTTCAGACACTCTGGGTCATCAGAAGCAAACTAATTACGCCTTGAATCCCGCTCTTTCAAAAGATGACTTCATTAAAACTATTCTTACAGGCTTAACTCCACCACCCGGCTATTTTCCAAGTAACGTCATCATGAATATCGCTGGATACGAAAGTATCGATGATGTTTTGAAGAGAAGTTCAAGATCTTTAAATATTCGGGACTTTGAAGCCTTAGAAATTCAATTAGGCGCAATAATCATTGATTCGCGTTCGCCAGCCACATTTTGCAGAGGATTTATTCCCGGATCGGTAAATATTGGTCTCGACGGAAGTTTTGCTACCTGGGCCGGCGCCTTGTTTCCGGATCTGAAAAAACCAATTCTACTGATCACCGATAAAACGCGGGAAATGGAAACCATCACGAGATTAACGCGCGTTGGCTTTGATAATGTGATAGGATATCTGGATGGAGGCTTTGACAATTGGAAAGGTCATTCGAAACCGATCGATACAATACAAGATATCAGCGCAAAGGATCTATCACTCGCGTTGAAAATAGAAAAAGGAAAATTACTTGATGTTAGAAGAGCCAGTGAATTTGAAAGCCAACATGTTGTTGGAGCCATAAATTTACCACTGGATCACGTTAACGAACAAGTAGACAATTTAAACAAGAACGATCTTTATTATGTGCACTGTGCTTCGGGATACCGCTCGGTCGTTTTCATATCAATATTAAAAGCGCTCGGATTCACGAACCTGGTAAACGTTACCGACGGTTTTAAGGGACTTAAAGAGTCTGCGGTGTTCGAATTAACGGAATTCAAGGAACCCATCACTATGTTGTAGAAAATTTCCCTTGAAACTGATAAAGGTCATAGGAATTGATCTAACTGTAAATGAAATTTGATTAGAAATCCAATACACCATGTTTAACGAACATAACGATCAAAAATTCCAGGAGCGCATTGATGCCGGCGACCATATTGAGCCGAAAGATTATATGCCCGATGGATATAGAAAAAATCTTATCCGACAAATTTCCCAGCACGCACATTCCGAAGTTATTGGAATGCAACCGGAGGGAAACTGGATAACCCGAGCGCCGAGTTTAAGAGCGAAGCAAATTCTATTAGCGAAGATCCAAGACGAAGGTGGACACGGCCTTTATTTATATAGCGCCGCTGAAACTTTAGGCATCTCTCGTTCAGAAATGATCGAGCAATTGCACACGGGAAAAGCAAAGTATTCGAACATTTTTAATTACCCCGCTTTAACCTGGGCCGATATCGGCGCCATTGGATGGTTGGTGGATGGTGCAGCCATTGTGAATCAGGTTTCCTTGCAACGCACATCGTTTGGACCTTACAGTCGTGCAATGATTCGCATTTGTAAAGAAGAGAGTTTTCACCAACGTCAGGGTTATGAGATCATGGCAAAAATGATGCAGGGAACCAAAGAACAAAAAGCCATGGCGCAAGACGCAATGAATCGTTGGTGGTGGCCCGCATTAATGATGTTTGGTCCGCACGATGCCGATTCACCGCATTCTGGTAACGCGGTAAAATGGAAGATCAAGCGTGAATCGAATGACACGCTGCGTCAAAAATTTATCGATAAAACTGTCCAACAAGCGGAACTGATCGGACTAGTTGTTCCCGACAAAGATCTTAAATTCAACGATTCTACCGGGCATTATGATCACGGAGCAATAAACTGGGATGAATTCCAAAGGGTGATCAGTGGCGATGGACCCTGCAATAAACAACGCATGGATCATCACAAGAAATATCACGAAGAAGGTGCGTGGGTAAGAGAAGCCGCCGAGGCGCATCGCAAGAAAAAGATCAAGAACGAAGAATTAGTAAGCATTTAATATGGAAAGTAATACAGACACACAATTAGGTCTTTGGGAAGTATTTATCCAAAGTAAATCAGGTCTCCCTCACATTCATGCGGGAAGCGTTCATGCCTCAGATCTTCAAATGGCGTTGCAAAACGCACGTGACATCTACACAAGAAGAGGTGAAGGAACAAGCATATGGGTGGTTCCATCACACATGATCGGCGCTTCCGATCCAAATGACAATGAAATGTTGTTCGACCCTTCAAACGATAAAATATACCGTCATCCAACCTTTTATGTAATGCCGGAAGGCGCGAAAAATATTTAATATGGAAACACAAAAACCACTTTACACGTATTGCCTGCGGTTAGCGGATGATTCGTTGATTCTTGGTCACCGCTTATCCGAAGTATGCAGCAGAGGTCCTGTGCTTGAGGAAGATCTCGCGTTGACCAATATCGCGCTCGACCATATTGGCAGAGCTCAGGCCATTCTAAAATATGCAGCGGAGATTGAAGGAAAAGGAAGAACAGAGGACGACATAGCATACAGAAGAGAGGAACGTTTTTATCAGAATCATTTGATCACCGAACAACCAAATGGCGATTTTGCGCATATAATTGCCCGACAATTGTACGTCTCACTTTTTGAATCCTTGTTTTACGGTCACCTTGAAAAAAATAACGATCACGTTTTAGCCGGAATTGCGTCAAAAACTCTGAAGGAGATCAAATACCATTTAAAACACGCTACTGACTGGGTGATACGGCTTGGAGATGGGACAGAGGAAAGCAAACTCCGCATGCAAAAAGCGCTTAATGATCTTTGGATGTACACAGGCGAATTATTTGAAATGGACAAAACAGATTTTCTTCTTGCTAAAGAGAATGTTGCCGTAGATCTTATTCCATTAAAAATAATCTGGGAGAAACAGCTAAAAGAGATCCTTGATGAAGCAACGCTCATTATGCCCGAACAAACATTCATGCAAACCGGCGGACATGCCGGAATACACAGCGAGAACTTAGGACATATTCTTTCAGAAATGCAGTATCTGCAAAGAGCGTATCCGGATGCAAAGTGGTAATGAGCAAAATAAAGAACTACTCTTAGAAAAAGCGTTGGATCTGGTGGCGCACGGAACTTCTTTGGACGATATCGAGATCGCATTCATTAAACAAGCGCTTCCCGAAGAACTGATCGCAGAGGTGATGCGCGATCTCAAACACCATGTTCACAAGCAAAATTTAAAAGCAGGACGTTCACTCATCCTCTCAGGATGTATTGTAATGGTTTTTGGGTTTGTGCTCACTTGCATAAAATTCCATTCAAATGAATCAGTGAATATAGTGATGTACGGTTTCACCACGCTCGGCATTTGCATTCTCTTTGTAGGTTTGTATAAGATCTTTAGTTGAAATTTATTTTCAATTCCTGAGCGTTATCATTTTTATTTTGCTCATATCACCTGAACTTTGAGGCATAAAACACAATCCTATGTCGATCTATCAAAGACAGGGTATCATCCCTAAAAAACGTCACGTTGTATTTAGAAATAAACAAGGTGAATTATACCACGAAGAACTTTTCGGAACAGAAGGATTCGGCGGAACTTCTTCACTGGTTTATCATTTGAATCCACCAACCTTAGTAAAGGAATGTGGCAAACCACATTGGGCAAAACCGGAAGTTGCCATTGAAGATAATTTGAAGGCATTGAGTTTTATGGCTTACGACGTAGAACCTGAAAAAGATTATTTGCAGAGCAGAAAAGTAATGTTTTTCAACGACGACATGAATATTGGAATGATGGCGCCGCAGAAAAGTATGGACGACTACTTTTTCAAGAACGCTGACTCTGATGAAATTCTATTCATTCATAAAGGAAGTGGTTCTTGCAAAAGCATGTATGGTACTGTTGATTTTGAATATGGAGACTATGTGGTGATCCCAAGGGGAACCGTATATAAATTGGAATTTGAGACCGATGACAATAAAATAATGTTCATTGAATCGCATAGTCCGGTACGAATGCCAAAACGTTATCGCAATGAATTTGGTCAGCTGCTTGAACACTCGCCATTTTGTGAACGTGATATTAAATTACCGCACAGCTTTGAAACACATGATCAACACGGCGACTTCAAGATCATGATCAAGAAACGAGGTTTGATCTATCCTTACACATACGAAACACATCCTTTTGATCTCGTGGGATGGGATGGTTACAGCTACCCTTACGCCATGTCAATCTTCGATTTTGAGCCCATCACCGGTCGTATTCACATGCCTCCTCCTATTCACCAGCATTTTGAAGGAAGAAATTTTGTAATCTGTTCTTTTGTTCCGCGCTTATATGACTATCATCCCGACGCAATACCCGCACCTTATCATCACAGTAATATTGATTCAGATGAGATTTTGTACTATGTGGATGGAGATTTCATGAGCAGGAATAACATCAAACAAGGGCAATTCACTTTGCATCCCGGAGGAATTCCACACGGCCCGCACCCGGGTGCCATTGAAAGAAGCATCGGAAAAAAAGAAACCAAGGAATTGGCAGTGATGATCGATCCGTTTAATCCGGTAAAGATCACAACCGAAGCAATGAAATACGAAGTGAAAGATTACTTCAAATCGTGGATGACAAAAAAAGAATTAACTCATTAAATATCGAGCATCATGGAAACAAAAGACCTTACACAAGTAAAAAATTACGATTACTCAGGTGAAAAAATATTCGCAGCCGCTGAAGACTTTTTGCCTATAAATGGAACCGACTATGTAGAGTTATACGTGGGAAATGCCAAACAAGCCGCTCACTATTACAAAACGGCATTCGGATTCCAGGAATTAGCCTACGCAGGACTTGAAACAGGATCGCGTGATCGTGTTTCTTATGTGTTAACTCAAGGAAAGATCAGACTGGTGTTAACTAGTCCCTTCGATCCGAACAGCGACATTTCCCATCATATCCGCAACCATGGTGATGGCGTAAAAGTAATTGCGCTTTGGGTTGATGATGCGCGCAAAGCATTTGAAGAAACTACCAAACGCGGCGCCAAGTCGTACATGGAACCAACAGTAACCCGCGACGAATTTGGTGAGATCGTTCGTTCAGGGATCCACACGTACGGAGAGACAGTACACGTATTTGTTGAAAGAAAAAATTATGAGGGCGTATTTATGCCTGGATATGTGAAATGGAAAACAGAATATCATCCACATTCAACCGGCTTAAAATACGTGGATCACATGGTAGGGAATGTAGAATTAGGCGCCATGAACAAGTGGTCTGAATTTTACGCGAACGTCATGGGCTTTGCAAATTTGGTGACCTTCGACGATAAAGACATTTCTACAGAATACACAGCTTTGATGAGCAAGGTAATGACCAATGGAAACGGACGAATCAAGTTTCCGATCAATGAACCCGCAAAAGGAAAAAAGAAATCTCAGGTGGAAGAATATATCGACTTTTATCAGGGGGCAGGCTGTCAGCATATTGCTGTGGCAACAGACAATATCGTTTTCACAGTTTCCGAAATGCGCAAACGCGGTGTTGAATTCCTTTATGTTCCGGGAACATATTACGACACAGTGAAAGATCGTGTAGGAATGATCGAAGAGGATCTGGAAGTATTGAAAAAATGGGGGATCATGGTAGATCGCGATGAAGAAGGATACCTATTGCAGATCTTTACCAAACCGGTTGAAGACCGACCTACTCTTTTCTTCGAGATCATCCAACGAAAAGGTGCACGTTCATTCGGCAAAGGAAATTTTCAAGCATTATTTGAATCTATTGAAGCGGAACAGGCAAAAAGAGGAACCCTTTAAAAACTGATAAAGATCATGTCCCTCCCTAATTCTTGTCAGCGCTAAGCTTAGGAGCCCTCTATAGTTTTGTACTCATATGATAAGCCAACCCACACAAAGTACTTTATGTTACCATTGCGGCGAAGATTGTCAGGACGAATCTATTTCTTTAGAAGAAAAGCACTTTTGTTGCCAGGGATGTAAAACGGTTTACGAGATCCTCAATAAAGTAGAGCTCTGCGATTATTATAAGATCGAGGATCACCCGGGACTAAATCAAAAAAATAAAATACGACCGAACAAGTTCGCATTTTTGGACGATGAACAATTGCAAGCCAAACTTGTTAAGTTCAAAGATCAAAAGCAAAGTCATATTGCACTTTATTTACCTCAAATGCACTGTAGCTCGTGCATTTGGCTATTGGAGAACCTAGGCAAGATCGATCCACACATCATCCGTTCTGAGGTTAATTTTCTCAAAAAAGAGATCAGTGTGGTCTTCGATCATTCATTCACCTCTATCCGAAAGATCGCAGAACTACTAACCTCCATTGGTTATGAACCGCACTTCAGCTTAAATGACCTCGGCACTAAAAAAGTAAGAACCTATAACAAATCACGCATCTATAAGATCGGGATCACCGGATTTTGTTTTGGCAATATCATGTTACTTAGTTTTCCGGAATATTTTTCGTTTGAAAAGATCGAGGAGCGGTATTTAGGCGATCTGTTCTCTTACCTTATTCTTTTTCTTTCTTTACCTGTTTTTTTCTACGGCGCTTCTGATTTTTTTAGATCCGCGGTCCAAAGCTACAAACAAAAATATCTGAACATCGACACGCCCATCGCTCTTGCCATTGTGATCACGTTTGGAAGAAGTGTATACGAGATCATTTCGGGAACCGGTGCCGGTTACATGGATTCTATGTCGGGAATCGTGTTTTTTATGCTGATCGGTAGATTCTTTCAAGACAAAACTTACAATTCATTGGCATTCTCCAGAGATTACACGTCCTATTTCCCCCTGGGGATCACAACTATCTCTCCGGATGGTGAAGAACACCAAATACCTGTTTCCAAACTAAAAGTTGGCGACAGAATCAAAGTCCATAGCAATGAGATCATCCCGGCCGATGCTATTCTTTTCCTGGGAAAGGCTGAAATTGACTACAGCTTTGTAAGCGGGGAATCTGTCCCTGTAGAAAAAGGCATTGGCGAGATCATTTATGCGGGTGGAAAACAACTGAAGGGAGCTATAGAGTTGGAGGTGGTAAAAGAAGTTTCGCAAAGTTACCTCACCGGCCTTTGGAATAATGAAGCATTTAAGAAACAAGACGACAAAGGCGTATCATACATTCATAAATTAAGTAAGTATTTTACAATAATACTTTTTTCCATAGCCGCTATCAGCGCTATTTATTGGAACAACGTGGATCCATCAAAAGTGTGGAGTTCAATTACGGCAGTACTGATCGTTGCCTGTCCTTGCGCGCTTTTACTCTCCGCAACGTTCACAAACGGCAATATGTTACGGGTTTTGCAGGACTTTGGTTTTTACGCGCGCAACGCCGGAGTTATTGAGCGTGTGTCCGAAACAAACTCTATTGTGTTTGATAAAACAGGGACCATTACCAAGCAAAGCAGCTCGGCTATAAATTACGAGGGCGAAAAGCTTACCGACGACGATCTTATTGATATTAGGGCTTTGTGTTCACAATCTAATCATCCATTGAGTAGAGCGATCATGAACTTTATTCCGTTCAAAACAAAAATCGCTGTCAAGAATTTCAAAGAAACACCCGGTATGGGAATGCTCGGCGAAGTGGATAATAGACGCATAAAGATAGGCTCGTTAAAACATATCTATCCCGGAGTTGCAATTAAGAACGATGGAGGAGTTTATGTTCAGATCAACGGCAAGGTTTACGGAAAATACTTTATTGATCAACATTACCGGGAGGGGCTTTCGGAAATGCTGCAAAAGCTCCCTGAGCGCTACGATATTTCTCTCATTTCCGGGGATAATGATAGTGAATTCTCCAGGTTAGCAAATTTCTTTGGGGCTAAACAGTACTTTAATAAAACACCTCAGGACAAACTTGATTACATTAAGACATTGCAGGAAAGAGGCCAGAAAGCGATCATGGTGGGCGACGGCCTCAACGACGCCGGAGCTTTAATGCAAAGCCATGTCGGAATTGCCGTAACAGATAACAAAAATAATTTTTCTCCTGCTTGCGACGTGATACTCGACGGAGAAAGTCTTCCATTCTTAAATGAACTTTTGAGATACTGCACCTACAATAAATTGATCATAAATATAAGTTTTATAGTATCTATTTTATATAACGTCGTAGGCCTTGGCTTCGCCGTAAGAGGCGAACTTGAGCCTGTGATCGCAGCGATATTGATGCCCGTGAGTTCGATAAGTATTGTTTTATTGACGACAGGTTTAAGCTCTGTTTTAGCGCTCCCCTTAAGAAGAAATTTCACCAAAAAAGTCAATTTATCAAAAACTGATATTAATCATATTGCCTTATGAGCACGCTCAGTATAAAGCAGAACCAGCCACGGTAACTTTGACCCAGAAAATCCAATGAGTGTAGTATTCATATTGATCCTTGCAAGTTTAACGATCGCCATAGGCTTTTTAGTGGCATTTATCTGGTCGGTAAAAACAAATCAATATGAGGACGACTACACACCATCTGTAAGGATCCTATTCGAAAACGAGGTAAGACACGATAATCAAACAAAGATCAACAACAAAAAATAATTCATATGGAACTACAAAAATTTCAGTACGACAACAAAATTGTAAAATGGTTTGCTTACGCCACAATGATGTGGGGTTTAGTAGGTATGCTTGTAGGAGTATTAGCCGCGTTGCAGCTTTTTATTCCCGCTTTGAACATGAATTTGCCTTTCACAACATTTGGGCGTGTGCGACCGATACACACCAATGCTGTGATCTTTGCTTTTGTTGGTAACGGGATTTTTATGGGAGTTTATTATTCCCTGCAACGTCTTTTGAAAGCGCGTATGTTCAGTGATTTCTTAAGCAAGATCCATTTTTGGGGATGGCAATTGATCATCGTTCTTGCAGCCGTTTCTTTATTTCTTGGAAAAACAACCGGAAAAGAATACGCAGAATTAGAATGGCCAATTGATATTTTGATCACACTTATTTGGGTGGTATTTGGATGGAATATGTTTGGAACCATTATCAGAAGAAGAGAAAAACATTTGTACGTAGCCATTTGGTTTTACATTGGAACGTTGGTTACTGTTGCCATGTTGCATATTGTGAACTCCATTGAGATCCCCGTTTCATTTTGGAAATCATACTCATGGTATGCCGGCGTTCAGGATGCTTTAGTACAATGGTGGTATGGTCACAACGCAGTTGCATTCTTCTTAACAACACCGTATTTAGGTTTGATGTATTATTTCCTACCAAAAGCAGCCAATCGTCCGGTTTATTCTTATCGTTTATCTATCATTCACTTTTGGGCATTGATCTTCATTTACATTTGGGCAGGACCTCACCACTTGTTGTATACAGCGGTACCTGACTGGGCGCAATCACTCGGCGTTGTATTCTCAGTGATGTTGATCGCTCCGTCGTGGGGTGGAATGATCAACGGATTGTTAACACTACGTGGCGCGTGGGACAAAGTTCGCGAGGAAGTTGTATTGAAATTCTTAGTAGTTGCTGTTACCGCATATGGTATGGCAACGTTCGAAGGTCCAATGCTATCTCTAAAAAACGTAAGTGCTATCTCTCACTATACAGATTGGATCGTAGCTCACGTTCACGTTGGTGCACTTGGATGGAATGGATTCTTAACCTTTGGTATTCTTTATTGGTTGATCCCAAAAATGTTCCGCACTAAATTGTACTCAACCAAGTTAGCCAACATGCACTTCTGGATCGGCACCTTGGGGATTGTTCTGTATGCTGTACCAATGTATTGGAGTGGTATCATGCAAAGTTTAATGTGGAAAGAATTTACTCCCGAAGGCCAATTGAAATGGCAGTTCATGGATACGGTAACAAAAATGATCCCTTTCTACGCAACACGTGCTATCGGTGGAAGTTTATATTTGGTTGGTGCGGTATTAATGGTTTACAACCTGGTTAAAACAACTAAAGCCGGTAACTTCCTTGAGAATGAAGATGCAGAAGCTCCGGCATTGGAAAAAACTTATACAGCCCACAAAGGTGAACACTGGCACCGTTGGATAGAACGTAAGCCCGTTCAATTGATGATCGTAAGCTTAGTGGTAGTAATGATCGGTGGTATCATTGAATTCGTTCCAACATTCCTGGTAGAATCCAATATCCCAACTATTGCGAGCGTAAAACCTTACACCCCGCTTGAATTACACGGAAGAGATATTTACATCCGCGAAGGTTGCTATACATGCCACTCGCAAATGATCCGTCCATTTAGAAGTGAAACCTCTCGCTATGGCGAATACTCAAAAGCAGGTGAGTTTGTTTACGACCATCCTTTTCAATGGGGAAGTAAACGCACCGGCCCGGACCTAGCACGCTTGGGGAACAAATATCCCGACAGCTGGCATTACAACCATATGTTCGATCCTACATCCATGTCTCCGGGTTCCATCATGCCTCAATATCCTTGGTTATTTGATGATAAAGTTGATGTCTCGTCAACCGTTGCAAAGATCAAAGCCATGAAACGTTTAGGCGTTCCCTATCCGGCAGATTATGAGAATAAAGCAGCAAAAGATATGGAAGACCAAGCAAAAACAATCGCAGCCAATTTGAAAAAAGACGGTATCGAAACGTTACCGGATAAGGAGATCGTTGCTTTGATAGCCTATCTACAACGATTAGGTACTGACATAAAGAATCAATCAAAAGAAACTGCAAGTAAATAAACACCTCACATTATGAAATTCATCAATTATTTAGAAAGCATCACCGGAATAGGCGTTTACCCTCTGGTATCTTTAATGATCTTTTTTATTTTCTTTATCGGCGTGACGCTATATATCACGTTCGGTAGAAAAGAATATTTTGATATTCTATCCAATTTACCACTAAGAACACAAAGTTCAGATTCTCTTACCTCAAAAACTTCCGATTATGAAACACAGATCGAAAAAAACTAAAAACTGGTTATTAGCATTTTTGTTCCTGCCATTTTTGAACTTTGCACAGGCAGGCGGTGAATCAGGACAATCCTATTTTTCCAATGCCTTATTCTTAACCCTTCTTGCATTGATCTTTATTTTGTTAATGGTTATTATTGGCTTAGGTCAGGCATTACGCAATATCGCCAGCGGCGATTACTTGGTAAATAAGTTCAAAGAAAGAGCCGCAGAAAAAAACAACGACTCTACAAAGATCACCTCTTTGATGATTTTCCTGCTGCTTGGATCAAGTTTGCAGGCGGGAAACCAAAGCGGGAACAATTGGCTCATCGGAGGTTTGGACATGTGGACATTCTATTCCCTTGTTGGGGTGATCATTTTAGAGTGTATCATTATCGTAGCACTTTATTACACGCTTATGGTGTTCTTCGCCAACGAGAAAAAAGAAGTGGCGGGTGAAGTAAAAGTAAAAACAAAGACCATTCTCGAAAAATTGAACGCGTCGGTTGACATTGAAAAAGAGACAGACATCCTTCTCGATCACAACTATGACGGCATTAAGGAACTTGACAATGATCTCCCACCTTGGTGGAAATACGGATTTTACGTGACCATCATTTTCGCCTTTATCTATTTGATCAATTATCACATTGCAGGAACGGGCGATCTTCAAACAGCCGAATATGATAAATCCATAGCGCAGGCAAAGCATGATATTGAAGAGTACATGAAGACCGCAGCAAACAACGTTGATGAAACAAATGTAAAAATGCTTGGAGCGGAGGAAATTGAAAGCGGAAAGCAATTGTTCATTGCTAATTGTGCAGCTTGTCACGGAAACGATGGAAGAGGAACTGTTGGTCCCAATCTAACCGACGACTATTGGCTGCATGGTGGCAGCATCTCGGATATATTCAAAACCATCAAATACGGTTGGGTAGATAAGGGGATGAAATCATGGAAAGAAGACCTTTCTCCAATGCAAATTGCTCAGATCACCAGTTTTATCAAAACATTAAAAGGCACAAACCCTGCAAATGGAAAAGCGCCGCAAGGTGATCTTTACAAAGAAGAGGGTGCTATGCCTAGCGACTCAACCCGCATAACAACAGATAGCTTGGTAGTGCAGAAGGATACTTTGAAGTAATAACATGGAACTCGCAGAAGAAAATAAAGAATCATTTAGAGATCATATAGCTACAATAAACAGTGAAGGAAAACGACAATGGATCTATCCAAAAAAACCTTCCGGTAAATTTTACCAGTACCGAAAAGCATTCAGTTATGTTTGTTTAATGATCTTCTTCAGTTTGCCTTTTGCGAAGATCAATGGCGAACCGATCTTTCTGCTCAACATTCTCGAACGAAAATTCATTCTATTCGGAATGATCTTCTGGCCGCAGGATTTTTACATCTTCGGTTTGGGAATGCTGATCTTTATCATCTTCATCGCGCTTTTTACGGTCATTTTCGGAAGGGTTTTTTGTGGTTGGGCTTGTCCTCAAACCATTTTCATGGAACTACTTTTCCGAAGAATAGAATACTTGATCGAAGGCGACGCTAATCAACAAAAATCCTTAGCAAAAGCACCTTGGGACGAGGTCAAAATAGCGAAACGCTCTTTAAAACTTATCCTGTTCTTTATACTTTCGTTCATCATCGCAAACACATTCTTGTCTTACATCATCGGCATCGATGAACTTTTCAAGATCGTTAGCGAACCCATCAGCAAACATATTGCGGGATTTATTTCCATTATTGTGTTCACGGGTGTCTTCTTCTTTATTTATTCATGGTTTCGCGAGCAAGTTTGCCTCATTGTTTGCCCCTACGGACGTATGCAAGGCGTTTTGCTTGATAAGAATTCCGTAGTGGTGGCCTACGATTATGTAAGAGGAGAGAACAGACACAAATTCAAAAAGAACGAGGTACGCGTTGGTGGCGATTGCATAGACTGTGGCTTGTGCGTAAAAGTTTGTCCAACCGGAATAGATATCCGAAATGGAACACAATTGGAGTGTATTAATTGCACTGCGTGCATTGATGAGTGTGACCATATCATGGAAGGTGTTGGACTACCAAAAGGGCTTATCCGTTTTGATTCCGAAAATGGAATTAAGAACAAAATCAAACTATCGTTCACCAACAGAATGAAAGCTTATAGCGCCGTACTACTGATCTTAATTTCAATTGAAACATTTCTGTTGGTAAGTCGTTCCGACTATGATGCAACCATCATCAGGGCAAAGGGAATGCTGTACCAGGAACAACCTAACAATGAAGTAAGCAATCTTTTTACAATAAAATTAGTGAACAAAACCAGAAAAGGTTTCCCCGTGGAGATCAAAGTGGAGGATGCTCCC
Source organism: Bacteroidia bacterium (assembly GCA_044229315.1). Taxonomy (GTDB): domain Bacteria; phylum Bacteroidota; class Bacteroidia; order B-17B0; family Aurantibacillaceae; genus Aurantibacillus. Next base: position 148,818 of record JBGATG010000001.1, on the reverse strand, counting down.
GGAGCACATATTCAGATCGTAGGAAAAGAACTGCATGTGAAAAGTGAAGACGTGACACAGGGAAGTTTCTTTCTGTTCTTAGACAGAAAAAATATCAAAAAAAGAAAGACCATGCTGAAGGTTGGGATCTATAGTAATGGTAAACTAATTAAAACTGTAAAGACCAGCTTTTTTGGACCGGTATCCGCTTAAAAAATAAAACTATGAATTGGGGATTTAGAATAACAATTGTGTATGTGTGCTTTGTAGCGCTCATTGTAAGTATGGTTGTGATCAGCAGCCGCAGTAAATCAGAGCTTGTGGCGAAAGATTATTATGCACAGGAACTCAATTACCAACAGCGCATCAATGCCATTGAAAACGAAAAAAGCCTGGCAGAATCCATCATGTTTGAGAATAATGCAAATGACATCACACTCTTTTACCCTGCTGTAGAGCAAAAGCAAGACTTCTCCGGAGAACTCGTATTCTTCCGACCATCAGATGCTTCAAAAGACCTTAAACTAAACTTGAGATTTGATGGTAAAGGAAGGTTGATCGTTAATAAATCCGATCTAAGCAAAGGCATCTACAAGGTATGTATCTCCTGGCACAATAACGGAAAAGATTACTATAAAGAGGAAGTGATCAATTTATAAAATGGTTTTTGTACTGGCTGCTATATCACTAGGACTTTTAAGTGGTTTTCACTGCATAGGAATGTGTGGCCCGATAGCGCTTGCTTTGCCAATTGGTGGAAAATCGATGCTGGGAAAAGCAGTTTCAATACTCACATACAATTCAGGTAGAGTACTCACTTACGCTGTGCTTGGCTTGATCTTTGGCCTGATCGGTCAAAGCTTTTTTTTATTTGGGTTCCAACAAATACTATCTGTTACGTTAGGAATATTGATCCTTATCATTCTTCTTTTTCCTTATTTAAAACCAAACTTTTCATCCATGCACTTCTCGTTCATCAATAAGTTGAAAAACGGAATTGCAAAACGCTTCAAACGTTCAGACTTAAGTTCCTTATTTATGATCGGCCTTTTGAATGGACTTTTACCTTGCGGAATGGTTTATATTGCCATTGCCGGAGCGGTTACTAATGGAACAGTGATAAATTCCATAGTATTCATGACGGTCTTTGGCTTAGCAACGATCCCTTTCATGTTCGGAATTAGTTACATCGGGCAATTGATCTCCATCAACGCCAGAAATATCATACGAAAAGCGCAACCCATCATCATTGGTATCACTGCAGTATTACTTATTCTTAGAGGATTGAATCTTGGGATCAATTACATTAGCCCGAAACTAAACGAACAACACTCCATAAACGAAGTGAGCCACAAAACCATCAAATGCTGCCATAAATAATGTATTGGGAAAAATATAGCAACTCAACCATCAAAAGTAAAGTATTTGAAGCATTGTGCGGAAATACAAATTACCGCAGCGAAAAGATCCTGGGAATTCCGGGCACTTTTTTGGACACAGATATCTTTTATGATGATGCGCCCTTTTTGAAGGATGCTCCATTTCTTTCAACGCTTATTGCTAACCCAAATCACATCGGCGTTCATACGTATGGAGATGAACATGAAGATTTTTTTAAAGGCACTCAGGAAATAGAAAGAGACCTGATCAAGATTTGCGCAGAAGAGATCTTCTACGCCGAACCCGGTACGTACGACGGCTATGTTGCCAGCGGAGGAACCGAAGCTAACATAGAGGCCTTATGGATCTATAGAAATTACTATAGAGAAGAATTTGGAGCAGACATCAATGAGATCGCCGTACTTTATTCGGAAGACACACACTACTCCTTACCAAAAGGTATTGATCTGTTGAATTTAAAAGGGATAAAGATCAACGTGCATAAGGAAGACAGGCAGATCAATTTCAGCGATCTCGAAAAAAAACTCGGATCTGCATTAGAAAAAGGCTACAAGTATTTTATTGTTAATCTGAACATGTCCACTACCATGTTCGGCTCGGTCGACGACATTTACTCAGTCTCCACCTTATTGAACTCCCTGAATATTGAATACAAGATCCATGTGGACGGCGCCTATGGCGGATTCATTTACCCCTTCAGCAACGAGGAAAATCCATTCACCTTTAAACACCCTAACATCACGTCCTTCTCCATTGATGGTCATAAAATGCTGCAGGCTCCATACGGAACAGGCATTTTCCTGGTGAGAAAGAACTTTCTGAAATACGTGTGCACAAATGAAGCAGGTTACGTGAAAGGAAAAGATTTTACCCTATGCGGAAGCAGATCCGGAGCAAATGCAGTATGTGTTTGGATGATACTCAGGATCCACGGCTCCACCGGATGGAGAGTAAAGATGCTCGACCTGGTAGATCGTGCCAATTCTATTTGCGAAAAACTGAGCGATTGGAAAATAGAACATTACAGAGATCCACATTTGAACATCATCGCCATAAAAGCAAAATATATAAGTGATGAACTGGCAAGAGAGTATCATTTGGTTCCCGATAGTCATATCGATCCTCAATGGTACAAAGTAGTGGTGATGCCCCATGTTCGCCGCGGGATCATTGATGATTTCCTAACGCAATTAAAAAGCGAACAATTGATCCTGAAGAACAAATGAATCTTGTTTCAAAATACAATATTGCCGCACCAAGGTATACAAGTTATCCTACTGTTCCTTTTTGGGAAAATAATTTGAATGAAAGCGCTTGGAAAAGTAGTATCAAAGAATCTTTCAAGGTAAATCATAAGGAGGGGATAAGCTTATATATTCATTTACCTTACTGTGAAAGTCTTTGCACTTATTGTGCCTGCAATACAAGGATCACTGTTAATCACGCGGTAGAAAAGCCATACATAGAAACATTACTAAAAGAATGGGAACTATACCTCGCTCAATTTGAAAACAAACCTATCATCAAGGAAATTCATTTGGGCGGCGGAACGCCAACATTTTTCTCTGCCGAGAATTTGAAAATGCTGATCTCGTCCATTCTTAAAACCTGCACGGTGGCAATTGATCATGACTTTAGTTTTGAAGGGCATCCTTCTAATACTACTCGCGATCACCTGCAAACCCTATATGATCTTGGTTTTAGAAGAGTGAGTTTTGGCGTACAGGATTTTGATCTCAAAGTTCAGGATGTTATTAATCGCCGTCAAAGCTTTTTAGAAGTTGAAAATGTTTTTAAAATAGCAAGAGAGATAGGTTACACATCCATTAACGTAGATCTTGTTTATGGTTTACCTTTTCAAACACCTCACTCGGTTGGAGAAACAATGAAAAAGGTAATAGAATTATTTCCCGAGCGTATCGCGTTCTATAGTTATGCGCATGTGCCCTGGTTAAAACCCGGGCAGAGAAAATTCTCAGAAAAAGATCTTCCTTTGGATTCCGTTAAACGGGAACTCTATTCCATTGGTCGTGTTCTCTTCACAGCCGCCGGGTACCACGATGTGGGCATGGACCATTTCGCTTTAAAAAATGATCCTTTATTCACCGTGCAAAAGCAGGGGACTTTGCATCGCAATTTCATGGGTTACACTACCGGGAATTCAAAACTTCTGATCGGTTTGGGATGTTCTTCAATCAGTGATTCCGGAAGCGCATTCTCCCAGAATATCAAAACGGTTGAAGAATACATAAACAGCGTGAATGATGGTCATTTCCCACTATTTAAAGGACACGTGTTGAGCACTGAAGATTCATTGATCCAAAAAAAGATCCTGGAAATAATGTGTAAAGGAGAAACAACATTGAAAGATCTTACTGAACCTTTTACAATATTAAAACGCTTACAAGAACCACTTGCCGATGGATTGATAGAACTAAAGGGTGATGACATGAAAGTAACACCGTTCGGAACACAGTTCTTGAGAAATATTTGCCTGGCATTTGACCAACGTTATTGGAAAAAGGAAATCGTAAAAGAAAATATATTTAGTACTACAGCTTAAACGACATGGCAAAATTTAGTTACGCCTACACCATTATGGCCACATTTTTATGGGTGGGTTTTGTGTGCGCCATCAGCTTCATGGAGGCTTGGATGAAATTCAGAGCCCCCGGCATCACGTTGCCTTTAGGGTTAGGTATTGGTCGCCTTGTATTTAACGCGCTCAATAAGGTGGAGATCGTTATGGCAATTACTATTCTTGCAACACTCGTGACGACATCGTCCAACCTGTTCACATTTCAAAATTTATTTCTCGCTTTACCCATCGCCGTTCTGCTCATTCAATCCTGGTATATGTTACCGGAACTGGATGCCAGAGCCGAAATGCATATCAAAGGTTGGATAGTTCCGCCTTCCAATTTACATATGCAGTATGTGATCGTAGAATTTATTAAAGTATTTAGTTTGATCGTTTATGGAATAAGTCAATTCAAACAATGAAAAAGGATATATGCAAATTAAGAAGTGATTACGCCGGCGAGCTACTCGACGAAAAATTAGTGAGCCTCAACCCGATCGAACAATTCGAGATCTGGTTTCGCGAAGCCTTGAACAAAAAAGTGATGGAACCAAATGCCATGGCCTTGGCTTCCGTTGATCACACCGGAGTGCCAAGATTAAGAATGGTTTTACTCAAAGACTATTCTGCGAATGGTTTTACATTCTTCACAAACTATACCAGCAAAAAAGGAAAGGATTTTGAGAACAATCACCATGCGTCCTTGCTCTTCTTCTGGCCGGAGCTGGCAAGACAAATAAGAATTGATGGTGAAGTTTCGAAAGTTGACCCGGAGATATCTGAAAATTATTTTAAAGAACGTCCCAGAGAAAGTCAGATCTCAGCCTGGATCTCGCAACAAAGTTCGGAAATAGATAGTAAAGAAGATCTGATCAGAAAATACACCTCCTTTGAGCAGCAGCATCAAAGCACCGACATTACATATCCGAAATTTTGGGGCGGTTACATTTTAAAACCTACTGCCATTGAATTTTGGCAAGGGCAGAAAGACCGTTTGCATGATAGGGTTCAGTACAGTTATGACGCAGAGAACGATCATTGGAACATTTCACGCTTAGCTCCATAAACATATGAAAACACTAGTTGTATATGAATCAAATTTCGGTAATACCAAATTGATCGCCGATGAAATAGCAAGGGAATTATCCCCAAATGCAAGATCCGTTTCTGTTAGAGATATAGGAAAAAGCGATCTTGAACAAATTGAACTCATAATAGTAGGTAGTCCTATTCACGCGTGGCGGCCAACTCAGAATATTCTCTGGTTCATTTACAGATTAAATGACATTGGTCGCAAAGGGGTAAAAGCAGCCGCGTTCGACACACGAATAAAAACATTTTTTAGCGGTAACGCGGCCAAAAAAATTGCAAATGCGCTTTCGGAGCGAGGTTTTAAAATTATTGACAAGCCTACAGGGTTTTTTGTAAAAGGAAATGAAGGCCCATTACTTGAGGGCGAGATCTCACGAGCACAACTATGGGCAAAACAGATCCACTCGGAAGCAGAAAAGATCTGAAACTATGAAAACTGACATACGTAATAGAAATGATATCATAAAACTTGTAGACGGGTTTTATGATGATGTGAGAAAGGATACCATACTCGGCCCCATCTTTGATGACATCATGAAAATAAGTTGGGAAAAACACCTGCCTAAAATGTACGATTTTTGGGAAAGTATTTTATTTCACGCGAATAAATACAAAGGATTTCCGTTTGCAACGCATCTTCCTGTTAATGAAAAGATCAAACTTACCCCGGCGCATTTCGATCATTGGCTAAGTCTGTTTTACACTACTATAGATAAACTATTTGAAGGATCAAACGCCGATCAGATCAAAATACGGGCATCTACCATCAAAGAAATTTGGAGCGCGAAGATGAATTATATTAATTCGCGGGTGGAAATGGATTAAATACTTAGTATTGATCCCAAATTACTCAGAGTTGCAATACAAAAAAACTATCCTTTCAGGATCGGTTTTTTGATTTTATGTTTCACCTTTTGAAAGCAAGCGTTCAACGGTTCAACACAAAATGAAAAAGCCACAATAAATTGTGGCTTTTTTTCTTACCCGTGATCCCGCTGGGATTCGAACCCAGGACCCCTACATTAAAAGTGTAATGCTCTACCGGCTGAGCTACGGAATCATCCACGATTGTTAAAATCGAGGCTGCAAATATACCACGTTTATTTAATCTACAAAAATTATTTTAGCCTTATTTTTAGTCTTAACTTAGTTTAGTTTTTAACGCATTTTCAACACTAGAAAAATGGAGCTTTTTTTTGAGTTCGAACCCCTGAAATCCTTATCTGGCGTGGCTTTGACCGACATTACACCAACAAATGCGCTCACAATTTTTGGGGATCCCACAGAGATAGAAAAAGCGGAAGGAGGCAACTTTGGAGAACCTTCTTTTACTTACGTTTATCACGATGCTCAACTTACGCTTTTTTTTGATGTAGAACGCCTCTTATGCTTCGCCACAACCAACCCTTCCTTCAAATTATTTGGCGAACACGTGTGCACCTTACGTGAAGAAGAGATCATTTACCTGTTCAAACTCAATAAATTTCCCAATCACGTACTGGATAAAGATTGGGGCGAAAAACAATTGGTATTTGAAGAGGCAGGCGTTACCGTTTTCTTTGATAATCAAATGGTATCAGAGATCTTTTTTGATGTTTGATTCTACAGGGATTTCCCTTAGTTTTTTCACAGGAATCCAACTTCCCTTACATTTCGTATATAAAAAGGTAAAAGTACCTATGCATTTCAGGTAGTTTTACGCTTGCGCCTCACAGGAAAGCAAAATAATTTTGTAGTGTAATGACAAACCTAAAGGAAGATAGCTTAAAATTCATTTTGATGTTCATGGAAGCTGAGCCATCGCTTGAATTAGTAAGTGAAATAGAAAACTATAAAAAAACGAAAGCAATGAAAGTAGTAGTTGAAGATCAAAGAGAACAATTTGATTTTGATTCTTTTGATTTTGAAGAAATGTCTGTAAAACTCCGCAAACATATTCCCGCGCTTAGTGATGGGCAATTAGATCATGCAATTACCATGTGTAAACTCAAAAAAGATCAGATCACATCACAGTCTCAATTGATACAAGTGATCATTGATCATTTGTAACTTATTAATTGATACCGCGCGCTTTTTTGATGTTTTCGTAGGCCTCCTGGATCTTCTGGAATTTTTCTTTGGCGCCTTTTTGATATTCCTCGCCCATGGAAGCAACTTTATCCGGGTGATAACGAACCGCCATTTGTCTGTATGCTTTTTTGATCTCTTCTTCAGTGGCGGTTGATTCAATTCCCAATACCGCGTAATCCGAATTCACATTGCGGTAGAACATATTCTTCACACTTTCAAAATCGGTATTCGGTATTCCAAGTAAATGAGAAATCGTTCTGATAGCGTGGATCTCCTGGTCGGCTACGTGACCATCGGCTTTAGCCAGGCCAAACAAAAAATGCAATAACTGAATACGAACTTCTAATTGCGTGCGATTACGAATATCATTACATACTTGATCTAAAGGGATCGCTCCACCATCCAAAAAATGTTTGAGTGTTTGTAAATGCTCTTGCGTAAAATTTGGTCCAAATTGCTGAGAAAAAAAACTTTTCAAATACTCCAGTTCACTCTTCATTACTTTTCCATCTGCTTTCATTACCGAAGCCGATAGCGCCACCAACATTGTCGCAAAATCATTGTGTCCTTGCGTGTACGAATGCTGTTTGTAGTAATCAAATATATCCTCGGGCTTCTCGCCTTTCTTTAAGCGCGCCTGCACTGTTAAATACTGGTCGATAAATTGTCCAATAACAAAACCGATAATAACACCGAAGAAATGACGGCCAAGTAAAAAATACCCCGCAATGGCCCCAATAAATTTAAACATGTAGAAATTAAAGCAGCAAATATAGGATTAAATTATCTGCATTGAATATTTCACCCCTAAAGGGGTTCTGTTATTTTTTCAATTCCATTCTAAAGATATTTGATCCCTACGGGATCCTCTTCAAAAACACATTAGAATTTTCTTTTTTTGGTCCCGTAGGGACCGGATATCTTTAGAAAGATTCCCTCGATTGAACAGAAGCCCTGTAGGGGCCACATATCTTAACACCAATTAAAAAGCCGGATCCCCTTAATCCGGCTTTAAAATTTATAACCAAAATATGCCAAATTAACGCCGTATCCCACCTTGGCTGCTGCTTCCGGTGTCGGTTTGTGGTAAGTAAGCAGGCATATACCTAACCATTACAAAACTAGTGCCATTTTGTGACGGCTCTGTTATTTATACGTTTACACAAGGTTATATTAGGGTTTGATAACATATTTAAAGTGAACAGGTAATCAACAGGTTAGAGTTAAATGTTCATCAGCTGTTAATTACCATGGTCTTTTTCCCTATGCAAACAGTCAATTTTGTGCATCTGTATTATATATTCTTTCATTAGTTATATAGATTATGTAATTTGGCATTCGCTATGGTAAAAAAGCTCTCCTATATAGCAACAGCGCTGATCTTGGGACTAAATGTTCTAGCTCAAGATTGGAAATTGAAACTCAGTAGTAATGTGGAACTCCGTACCTGGAAACTCACAAGCACCTACGAAAAAGAAGAACGCTCTTTACAAGGCGCTAAGATCGTCCTTACTAAAGCAGGTTCGGTTGTTGAAGAAACTTCCAGTGATGGAAATGGTGATTTCACCATCATGGTTCCTCCAAATGGCGAATTTATAATGACAGTTTCCTATGCGGGATGTAACACCAAACGCTTCTCGGTAAGCACTACGGGAGTTCCGGATAATTACAATAGTGATAAAGGATGGAAGCCGTCATTTAGTATTGGTGGATTTGTGATGGCCAGAGCATACCCCGGAGTTGACTATTCGGGATTGGAGCAACCATTATTGAAAGTGGAATGGAAAGCAAAGAAAAAAGTTTTTGATAACGATGATATTGTAACAGGAAATGGGATCTCTACGGTAACAAAGATCTACGAATCGGAAATGGCATTGATCCAAAAATTTTGCGGACTAAATAAACAAGGTGATGTTGCATTGGCAAAACCGGATTGTCCGCTTGCTAAAACATTATATCAACAAGCAATGGCTTTGATCACATTTGAAACGTACCCGGTTACGCAATTGCAAAAAGTTGGAGATTGTTTGAAAAATGCAAATGATGCAGCTGCAAAAGCGGCGGAGGAAGCTGCGAAAAAAGCGGCAGCAGAAAAAGCAGCAGCGGAAAAAGCAGCTGCCGACAAACTAGCGGCTGAGAAAGCAGCGGCCGAGAAAGCAGCTGCGGATAAAGCTGCTAAAGAAGCGGCCGCAAAAAATAAAGCCGAAGCAGATGCCAAAGCAAAAGCAGATGCTGACGCAGCGGCAAAAGCAAAAGCGGATGCAAAAGCGGAAGAAGAACGTAAAAAAGCGGAAGGTTTAGCTAAATCAAAAGCCGAAGATGAAGCAGCAGAAAAAGCGGCACAGGAAAAGAAAAAACAAAAAGAAAAAGAACAAGCGGAAGCAGCGGCAAAAGCTGCTGAAGAGGCGAAACTTGCCGCCGAACAAGCTAAAAAAGAAAAAGCAGAAATAGAACGCAAAAAGAAAGAAGGTTTAGCAGCTTCGAAGGCCGAAGATGAAGCAGCGGAGAAAGCTGCCATGGAAAAGAAAAAACAAAAAGAGAAAGAACGCGCGGAAGCCGAAGCGAAAGCAAAAGCTGAAGACGCCGAAGAGGCAAAGAAAATAGCCGCCGAAAAAGAAGCAAAACGTAAAGCGAAGGAAGAGGAAGACGAACAAAAACGTAAACAAGCGGAAGCAGAGGCTGCAAATGATCCTGGCGTTAAAGGAAACGCCAAATATGGATTGTATGGAGTTTTAGGAGAAGATAAATACAAGACCACTATTAAAAAAGCCGACGACTATTTTAAAATGAAACGCTGGAGTGAAGCAAAAACCGCTTACGAAGAGGCTTTGGGTTATAAGAAAGATGACCCATACGCTAAGGGAAAATTAGAACAGTGTACTAAGAATATAGCGCCGAAATAATGGACGATTCAAAACCATTACCGCATTTAAGTGCCGAAGAACAACGCGTATTAGGTTCTCTTATTGAAAAGAGTGTGGTTACACCGGATTATTATCCAATGACGGTAAATTCACTTACCGCCGCTTGCAATCAAAAATCTTCCCGTAAACCTGTAGTTGAATACAGCGAAGAAACCGTTTTGAACGCGTTGCACAGTTTAAAAGCACAGAGTTTAGTGTCCACAGCAGTTGGCGCCAGCATTCGTGCAACAAAATACAAACACAATTTCACAACGGTTCATCCTTTAAGCGATGGAGAACTGGCGATCATTTGTTTGTTGTTATTACGCGGTTCGCAAACTCCCGGAGAATTAAATACAAATTCAGGTCGCTTGCATGAATTCAGTTCTTTGAGCTCTGTTCTTGAAGCACTCGATAAATTAAGAAGTTATCCTCAGCCGTTTGTAAAAGAGCAAGGTCGCCAGGCCGGACAAAAAGAAACGCGCTTTATACATTTACTTGGCGACGTTGCTTTGGAACCTGAAAATTATACGCACATCAGCGAGCCCTTAACAAAAACTAACAGTGATCTGGAAGCCCGGGTTTCCGCGCTGGAAGCGGAAGTGGCAGAGTTGAAAGAAAAACTAAGACAAGTTTTAGGTTAAACGGTTTTTTTAGTCCTCAGTTATTTCCTAACTTTGGAAATCACTGCCATTCATTCTTTAATTCGTACTTTATGAGCAACTTTCTTATTCCAAAAAGCAGTTTCGATTTCTTAAAGCTCATCAAAAAAAACAATGATCGTGATTGGTTCAATGCTCATAAGGATCGCTATTTAAGTGAATTAAAATACATAGAATTATTTGCTGATGGTTTGCTCGTACTCATGAATAAACATGATGTGATCGAGACAGCGACCGGCAAAAAGAGTTTACACCGTATTTATCGCGATGTTCGGTTCTCAAAAAATAAAACACCATACAACACGCATTGGGGCGGTAGCTTTACCAGAGCAACTAAACTTCGAAGAGGATCTTACTATTTTCATTTAGAACCGGGCAACAGTTTTATTTCCGGCGGATTTTGGGGACCCGAACCCGACGATCTCAAACGCATTCGCGATGAATTTGCATTTGACGCGGAGCCTTTTCGAAAAATTCTCAAAAGCAAAACATTTGTAAAAAACTTTGGCACTTTACAAGGCGAACAAATAAAAACCACACCTAAAGGCTTTAATGCAGACGATCCTGCCATTGATCTTTTACGTTACAAACAATTCCGACTCGTGAAACATTTTACTGATAAAGAAGTATTAAGTCCCGATTTTTTAAGATCAGTAAATGAAAGTTTTAAAGCCATGCGACCTTTTTTAGATCACATGAGCGAAGTACTTACAACTGATGTGAACGGCATCTTAACCGTTTAAGAATATGTTTAAACGCGGTTTAAATTTATACAAAGCTTCATTCACAGGTCTCTCCCGCGAAACCTGGTTACTCTCCACCATCATGCTCATTAACCGAAGTGGCACGATGGTGCTGCCATTTATGACGCTTTACCTCACAAGCAAAGAAATGGGCCGAAGTTTAAGCGAAGCCGGCACAGTAGTTGGTTTATGGGGATTAGGCGCTATTGTGGGCGCTTTTTTTGGCGGCAAACTTACCGATAAGATCGGTTTTCATAAAGTTCAATTGATCACTCTTTTTTGCGGAGGAATTTTCTTTATCATTCTTGGACAAATGCACTCCTACCCTCTCATTTGTTTGTTCACGTTTATATTGAGTATGGTGAATGAGGCTTTTCGTCCCGCAAATGCTACGGCGATCACCGCTTACAGTAAACGAGAAAATCGTACACGATCAAATTCATTGAATAGATTAGCGATCAATTTAGGCTGGGCGGTTGGCGTTTCTATTGGGGGAATTATTGCCGGTTACAGCTACAAACTCTTATTTATCATCGATGGTGTTACAAATATCCTCGCGGCGTTGAGTTTACTTTATCTTTTACGTCCTGTTACGATCACAAAGGAAAACGACCAAAAACAAGATCTTGCAGAACCGGAAGCCCGCTCGGTTTACCAGGACAAATATTTCTTGATCTACATTTTTCTGTTGACACTTTTTGGCTTTGCCTTCTTTCAAATGTTCTCAACGGTTCCAAAATATTTTAGAGACAGTTTGCATTTGAGCGAACAATACATTGGCTTCATTATGGCATTGAACGGATTGCTGATCGTGTTAATAGAAATGGTATTGATCAATTTTTTGGAAGGCAAACGACACGTGATGATCTATATTTCTTTTGGAACTTTACTATGCGCGATCGCATTCCTTTTATTGATACTTCCCTTACACGGAAAGATCATTTCTATTTTTATGATCTTAATGATGACCATTGGCGAGATCATTTCTATGCCATTCATGAGCACCTATTGGAGCATGCGTGCTTCAAAAAAGAACGCGGGACAATATGCAGCTTTGGTAACCATTGCCTGGAGCACAGGACAAACTATTGGCCCTTATGCTTGCTCAAAACTAGTGGAAGCAAGTAGTTTTAATGTCATGTTCATGTCATTGGGCGGCTTGCTAAGCTTTACAGCCCTTGGTTTCAGCTGGTTAAAATCTAAGGATTGATCCTGCACAGAGAAAGACCAAAGGCCTTCCCCGTAAACTCCAATTAAGCACAACAAATTTCCAATTCGTCTCTCTGTACTCTGTGCAAACCTCTGTGAAGCGGAGCGCTCTGTGGTTAAAAATGCCTATCTTTAGTGAATGCAATTCGCGTTTTTAAATGAACCTATTTATCAATTAATAGGTAAATGTGCCGATGAATTAGGTGTGGAAGCCTATTTGATCGGAGGATTTGTACGCGATATTTTTTTACAAAGACAAAGCAAGGACATTGATGTTGTTTCTGTTGGTCGCGGAATTGATCTTGCTACAAAAGTTAAAGAGAAATTAGGTGAGGATGCGAATCTAGCGATATTCAAGAATTTTGGAACGGCTCAAATAAAATATAAGGATCTTGAAATTGAATTTGTAGGTGCAAGAAAAGAAAGCTACGATCGCAATTCGAGAAAGCCGGTTGTTGAGAACGGAACCTTACGCGATGACCAATTGCGAAGAGATTTTACAATTAACGCTTTGGCTATTGGAATCTCCAAATTAAATTTCGGAAAATTATTGGATCCGTTTGACGGGATGAATGACATGACCGCTAAGATCATCCGCACGCCGTTGGATCCAAACGTAACTTACAGCGATGATCCTTTGCGTATGATGCGTGCAATTAGATTTGCTTCGCAGCTAGGATTTGTCATTGAAGAAAATTCATTCAAAGCCATTAGCGAGAATAAACAACGTATTGAAATTGTAAGCAAAGAAAGAATTACAGATGAATTAAACAAGATCATACTCTCTCCTACTCCATCGCACGGATTCAAATTGCTATTTGATTCCGGTCTTTTACATTTGATCTTCCCTGAAATGGTAAAATTGCAGGGAACAGAAACCGTAAAGGGGCTTTCCCATAAAGATAATTTCTATCACACTTTAGAAGTACTCGATAACGTTTCACGCAAATCAAACGATCTTTGGTTGCGCTGGAGCGCCATCTTGCATGATATTGCAAAACCTGCCACCAAACGTTTTGAAGAAGGAAGAGGATTTACATTTCATGGGCACGAGGACAAAGGCGCACGCATGGTTCCAAAGATCTTCGCCAATTTAAAATTACCTCTGAACGAAAAAATGAAATACGTTCAGAAATTGGTGCAGTTGCATTTACGTCCTATTGTTTTAGCAAAAACAGAAGTAACCGATAGCGCAGTTCGCAGGGTTTTATTTGAGGCGGGCGATGATATTGATGATCTGATGGCTTTATGTGAAGCGGATATAACAACCAAGAATCCAAATAAGGTAAAACGTTATATGGCAAACTTTGAGATCGTTCGCCAGAAATTGGTGGAGATCGAAGAGAAAGATCATATTCGCAATTGGCAGCCTCCTATCAAAGGTGAGGAGATCATGACTTTATACAATTTACAGCCCGGAAGAGAAATTGGCGTTTTAAAGAACGCATTAAAAGATGCTATTCTGGACGGAGAAGTTGAGAATACTTACGAAAGCGCAAAAGCGTTCTTGGATAAAAAGTTCGCGGCCATAAAAAAATAATGCGATTTCATTTAGATTATACTCCAAAATCATCACCAAACAAGATCGATCATCAACAAAAGATCACGTTGCTAGGCTCTTGTTTTTCGGAGAACGTTGGAGAGCATCTTTGTAAAACAGGTTTCGATATTTTGCGAAATCCCAATGGAATTCTGTTCAATCCCTCAAGCATTTCGGGCTCTTTAAGAAATATCATTTTCAAAAAAAAGATAAATACCTCATTATTTATTCAGAGAAATGATCTCTTTTTCTCTTTACAGAATCATAGTAGCATTTTTGGCAAGACCAAAGACGAATTGGAATCAAAGCTTGAGGATTTGGAAGCAAACGCGCACAATTTTCTGAAACAAGCCGATCATTTGATCATTACACTTGGTTCCGCCTTTGTCTATAAACATCTTAGGTCAAATACCATTGCAGGTAATTGTCATAAACTACCTGCACAGGATTTTCAAAAACGAATGCTTAGTATTGAAGAGATCGTCAATGATTACAAAACACTTATCACGGAATTAAGAGTATTTAATCCAAAATTGAATATCATCTTCACAGTTTCGCCGGTTAAATATCTTAAAGATGGCGTTGAAGAAAACACGCTCAGCAAATCTACTCTTCTGCTGGCTGTAAACCAGATCTGTAAGGACTTAAAATGCTTTTATTTCCCCGCTTACGAATTGGTTATTGACGACCTAAGAGATCATCGCTTCTTTAAGGAAGATCTGGCGCATCCAAATCAAGAGGCTATTACATATGTTTGGGAAAAGTTTTCGGAGTGTTTCTTTAAGGAGGAAACAACGAAGCTCTCAAAAGAAGTTGAAGCTATTTGTATTGCTTCCAAGCATGCCCCTTTGTTCCCTGAAAGCGAGGAAGCAAAAAAATTCAAAGTCAATTTAGAGAATAAAAAAAAGGAACTTAAAGTTAAGTTCCCTTTTTTGAAGTTTTGATATTTGGTCGTTGAGCTTGTCGAAACGACTTTCCAATCAGTCTGGAAGAACCCTTCGATGAACTCAGGGTCCGGGGTTATTCAGCTTCCTGCATCTTCTCTGCACGTTTGCGCTCGTTCTCATCTAAAATGATCTTACGCATACGAATATGATTTGGAGTGATCTCAACGTACTCATCACGTTGAATATACTCCATAGCTTCTTCTAAACTAAAACGAACTTTTGGAGCAATACGCATCTTCTCATCGGTTCCGCTTGCACGCATGTTGGTTAATTTTTTCTCACCGCACAAGTTGATCACTAAATCGTCAGGACGAATGTGTTCGCCTACGATCATACCAGGGTAAATTTCCTCACCTGGATCAATAAAGAACTTTCCACGATCTTGTAATTTGTCAATACTGTATGCAACTGAAGTTCCACGCTCTTTGCTTAACAGAACACCAGCAATACGACTAGGAATAGGTCCTTTCCAAGGCTCAAACGCTTTAAAACGATGCGCCATGATAGCCTCACCCGCAGTTGCAGTCAACATATTATTACGCAAACCAATAATTCCACGCGAAGGAATATTGAATTCAATGTGGATCAGATCACCTTTTGGTTCCATCACCAACATATCACCTTTACGTTGCGTTACAAGGTCAATTACTTTGCTTGATGATTCCTGTGGAACGTCAACAGTTAACACCTCAACAGGCTCATGTTTCACGCCATCAATTTCTTTAATGATCACTTGCGGTTGTCCCACTTGCAATTCGTAACCTTCACGACGCATGGTTTCAATTAAAACCGATAAGTGAAGGATACCGCGACCGAACACTAAATACGAATCAGGAGATCCTGTTTCTTCAATGCGCATCGCTAAATTCTTTTCCAATTCCTTAAATAAACGATCGCGTAAGTGACGTGATGTTACATATTTTCCATCTTTACCAAAGAAAGGAGAGTTGTTAATGGTAAACAACATACTCATCGTTGGCTCATCGATCGTAATATTTGGCAATCCTTCCGGATTTTCAAAATCAGCAACAGTATCACCAATTTCAAATCCTTCAATTCCTGTAAATGCGCAAATATCTCCGGCCTGTACTTCCTGTACTTTTATTTTTCCTAAACCGTCAAATACAAATAATTCCTTGATACGTGATTTTTGAATAGTGCCATTACGTTTTACAACGCTCACAGGCATACCTTCTTTAATAGTTCCGCGATATACACGTCCAACAGCGATACGACCAATAAATGATGAGTAATCTAAAGATGTAATTTGAATTTGTAGAGTTCCTTCACGCTTTGGCGCTACAGGGATCTTCTCAAGGATCACATCTAGCAAATACGTAATGTCTTCCGTTTGTTTTTTCCAATCTGGTCCCATCCATCCTTGTTTAGAAGAACCGTAAACTGTTGGAAAATCCAATTGCTCTTCGGTGGCATCTAAGTTGAAGAATAGATCAAATACCGCGTCATGCACTTCATCAGGGCGACAATTTGGTTTATCAACTTTGTTGATCACCAACACCGCTTTCTTTCCTGCTGCTATTGCTTTTTGAGTAACAAAACGTGTTTGAGGCATTGGTCCTTCAAATGCATCCACTAAAAGGATCACACCATCTGCCATGTTCATCACACGTTCAACTTCTCCACCAAAGTCCGCGTGGCCCGGTGTATCAATAATATTAATTTTAGTTCCTTTATAAGTAACCGAAACGTTCTTCGCTAAAATAGTGATCCCGCGTTCGCGTTCAAGATCGTTATTATCTAAAATAAGTTCGCCTGTTTCCTGATTCTCGCGAAACAGTTTACAAGTGTGAAGGATCTTGTCCACGAGCGTTGTTTTACCGTGGTCAACGTGAGCAATAATAGCAATGTTCCTAATTTCTGACATGTGTTGTACGTAATTTAATGCGCGGCAAAGATACGATTTTTTTAATATAATGCCAGCTGTTTATCGCTCTTTATCAACCTTTTAGCGAGGTTTTAGGCACAAATTGTGTGAATTATGGGATTATTATTGATTTTTTGGGCGTGCCCCGCCTATGGAAATGCACTGCGGGTCGGGCTTTTCGCTGCAATCTTTTTGCCGGAAATAGGCTGGAAACAAAAAGGATTTCCGCTACAATCCCTCACGCACAAATGGAATTACTCGTTCAACATTGCACCCCTAAAGGGGTGCGACATGATGTAGATTATTTTTCTACGAATATTTGGTCCCTA
The DNA here is from genome assembly GCA_044229315.1 of Bacteroidia bacterium. Classification (GTDB taxonomy): domain Bacteria; phylum Bacteroidota; class Bacteroidia; order B-17B0; family Aurantibacillaceae; genus Aurantibacillus. The sequence goes on along the minus strand of JBGATG010000001.1, from coordinate 131,477 downwards.
CTGGACCAGGATGGAATTACTTCTTAAACAGATCTCCCAAGGATAGCTTGAACCAATCCCAGATCATCAAACGAAATTGGTTTTGTAATATCCTTCAACTTTAATTTTCTAAATGCTTGTTCGGTTGCATCACCCATGGCGATGATCTTTTGATGAGGAAGAATTTTATTTTTTTCGAGGAACGCTTCCACATTACTTGGGCTTGTAAACACAAGTATTGAGAACGATGGATCCAATTCAAGACTGTGTTTTACGGTAAAATAAATATTCATATCAATGGCGTTGTCCTTTTTGGGCATTTGCCATTGCACCGTGCGCATGCTGTCTTTTGGAATTGGGAAAAGCACTTTACTACTTCCCACTTTAGAAGCAAATTGTTTACCAATTAATTTTGTATCTGTTCCTTGTCCAATAAAATCGGCACGGTGACCAAATGATCTTAACTCCGCCGAAGTTGAAGAACCAATGCACCCGAATTTTACTTTTCCAATAGCGGGTTTTTGTTCGAAGAAAAATTTCACTGCGTGTTTGCTGCTAAAAAAGATCCACTCAGTTACCGGAAGTTCTTTGATCTTGATCGGTTTGAATTCGATCAAACTTTTTCCTTCTATCTCGAAATTCAAACGTTTTAAAGCGTTTGGCAAATAATCCTTATCTCGAAGATCGCGCGTGATAAAAACTTTTTGTGGCTTTATAGCATTCACATGCTGCACTATTCTTTCAGGAAGATCTTCTGAATTTCCGCTTTGAAAATACAATTGCAATGGTTGTTCATCCCATTTTTTGGCAATACTTACATAAGTTTTAAAAACAGGGCGATCCTCGTGATCAAATTCTGTATCCACATATACACCCAATGGCAGTTGGCAACCACCATCCATTAAATTCAAAACGCCACGCTCAATTCGCACTTGCGTTTGTACATCGATATCAGTAAGATCATCAAATTTATTGAAAAGATCATCATCGTCCTCTCGAATTTGCCATGCTAAAACACCTTGCGCCGGAGCGGGAACAAATATAGTTGGATCAATAATTTCTTCATGAAATTTATTCAGATCCAATTCTAAACGTGAAGGGCCGGCATTGGCGATCAAGATCGCGTCCATATCCTTTCCTTCCAGTTTCTTTATACGTGTTGGAACATTTCCTCTCAGGTCAACAACTTTTACATCGGGTCTAAACGCCAATAACTGCGATTTTCTGCGAGCCGAGGATGTTCCAACCACAGCGCCTTTTTTGAGAGAGAATTTTTGTGTATCGTCAACCGAATCTTTTTTGATCAATAATAATTCGGCCGGATTAGCGCGCTTAGAAACGCCGGCAATAATTAGTCCTTCGGGATTTGCGGTCAAAAGATCTTTATGCGAATGAACTGCAAGATCAATTTCTTTTTTCAATAACGCGTCTTCGAGCTCCTTGGTAAAAAAACCTTTTCCTTCGAGTTTATCAAAACTTGTATTCCATTCCTGGCTTTTATCGCCGCTGGTCTCAATAATTTTAATTTCAACTTCACAGCCTTTATCTTCCAATAGTTCTTTGGTATAATTAGCCTGCCACAATGCCAGATCGCTGCCCCTAGTGCCTATAATGATCTTTTTCATAAATTTAACTGAACAAAATTAAGGATTAATTTTCATCCTTTAGGAATACATCTTTTGCGGTTTTCATAGCTACCGCGTTGTATTTTTTCTCAATGTATCCTATCACTTTATCAAGAACCTCTTTGCTGTTTGGATCTAATTCGCTGATCTCTTTTGCAAATACTTCAGTCAATGCCACGTCTTTAATAGCGCGCACCTGGCGAGGGATCTCACCAAAGGCCAGCTCCACCGAACGTTCTTTGTGCATGCGCTTGAACTCCTCAAGCTTTGAAGTGATGATACTTTCGCATTTCTCGATCTCCGACATACGCGATCTCATATTCACCTCAGCTTGCACCCTTAATGAATTAATATCGATATAGAACGAAGGATTCTCAGAAACCACACTCACTTCTATTCCTGAAGGAATAGAAAGATCGATCAATACTTTTTTATGGGCATCGGCTTGAAGTAATGAATGGTAAACCTCTTTTGTAACGATAGCACTTGTAGCTGATGTACAAATAATCAGTACATCAAAACCTTCTCTGTAATTTTTAAGCTCCGACAATGGGAGCGCGCTACCGTTAAGCATCGCTGCTAACACTTGTGCTTTTTCCAGCGTACGATTAAATACTGTGAAATTCGCGAACTTATGCTTTTGCAAGTAGTTCGCCATTTTGGTATTGGTCTCGCCTGCTCCAATGATCAACACACGTGCGTCGTTTTTGATCCCTAATTCACGTAATTGACGGTAAGCTAAAGAAACAACAGAAACCGGATTTTTCGCTATATCAGTTTCAGTAAATACTTGTTTAGCAGTTTCAATAGTTTGCTTCACTAGTAAGCGAATAAAATCTCCTGTGAGTTTTAATGAATTACAAAGATCATATGCTTTACGTAATTGAGTGATGATCTCACGTTCGCCAACTACTAAAGAATTTAAGGACGAAGCAACTTTGAATACATGACTTACCGCAGCTTCATCTTTTAAAAGCAATGCTCCCGCCGAAAGATCATCAATAACTGCTTTAGAAAGCGTAGGATTAATTGCTGCTATGATCTTTTCGATGGCGTAAGGCGTGATATCGTTAGGCGTAACCACATAAAGTTCCACGCGGTTACACGTACTAAGGAACATCAATTCATCAAACTGAAAATTGGCGCGCGCAGCCCCTAAAACTGTTGCTTGGGTATACTCATCCAAGTGCAATTTACCTACCAATTCAAGTGGCAAATTCTGATGATTGAACGATATGATCTTAAAGTTCTGCAATCGCGTAAAAGTAGTAATTTAACCTCTTTTTTATGTCATACAATTGTCATAGCTGACATTAATCATATGAGTAAAAAAGGGGAAAACACCTAGTTTACAGGGCATTCGGCGATTTTAACGCGAATTCACTTCAAAAAAAATGACTAGGATCAGTGTTCTGTAATAAAAAAGCCCCTGAAAAAACAGAGGCTTTTAATGATCGATGCACTACTTATTTGTTCGTCGCTTTCTTGATATGTTTATCAAGTTCGGCAATAGACGATTCGAAGGTGAACGCGTCGTTAACCATGTAATAATTGTTCTTATCAACCGTGCGGCCATACGCGTACTTCGCAAGATCCAATTTATTGTTCTCAAAACTGAATAATCCCATGATCTCTTTTACCTGTGCAGATGTAACACAATTGTTATCGAGAATTTGTTTTGACATGGTCAGCTTACTATCCTCAAAACTTTTCCCATTGATAGATTCTTTAGCGGTATTAAAATCGGAACTGCTCATTCCCACCTTACAACCTTTTGAATTATCTACTACTGTTCCAACTTCATAACCGTCTGTTGTTTTAGTTTGAGTTCTTGTTTTTGTTTTGGTACTTGTAGCATCACTCATATTTCCACTACTTGTTCCTGAAACGGTTGTAGATTGCGCGATGGTGGTTGTTCCGTTAGAGCTTTTTTTAGTTGTGGTTGTCACTGTTTTTGAACTCGTGGTCGTCATTCCGTCTGCTTTAACGTTGCCCCCAGAGTTCATACCCAAATTATTTTCGTTCACATTAATATTCATATTAGCACCGTTGACATTCATGCTCACATTAGCGCCGTTTGAATTCGCGTTTGTACCCGCACTTCCGCTCATGGTAATTGAACCACCGGTGTTCATTCCCATATTGTTCTCGTTCACATTAACATTCATTCCAACATTCGCGTTATTATTGGAGCCGCTGTTGTTCATGTGTGTTCCATCATCAGCAATATTAATTGTACTTGATGAATTTCCATCGCTGATCACATTATTGTTTGACTGCGTTGGCTCAGTGGTTGTGTAATGTACTACGGTTTGATCATTCTCCGTCTTAGTTTGTGGTCCAATTGCAACTGCGCTCACTGGGCGTGCTTTGTATAAGCCTTTTTTCTTCATGCCTACACTGTAAACAAATTCATAATTCTTTACAGGTTCTGCATCTTGCATAAAGTAAATGTTCTGATCAACAACGCCTTTTGCTTTGTCCTCAAACACAATTTTTGCTTTGTAATTTGGTTGAATAAGATCGGTAACCTTTACATTGGTTTCCGGTTCCAAATTTTGTTTTACACCGTTAATGATGAGAAAGAATTTTTCTCCGTTCTCCGAAAAAACAACCAGGTTGTTTTGCGCTTTCACGCCCATTACGGCAAGAAATAATGTTAGTGATAGAATTGTCTTCATGTTTTTTAGATTTGATTAAGCCAGGTTATTCAAACCCTGTGCTAAACTTTTTGTATTTGCTTTTTTTAACGCTATTTACCAAACTTACTTCCGTCGTAAGCCCACTTCACGAACATGGATCCCCAGGTGAAACCCCCGCCAAATGCAGAAAGCACGAGATTATCCCCCGGTCTTAACTTTTTTTCATAATCCCACAAAAGCAATGGCAAAGTACCTGCGGTTGTGTTTCCGTACTTCTCAATATTCATCATCACCTTTTCGGAACCAATTCCCATGCGTGAAGCGGTAGCTTCTATAATGCGTTTATTTGCCTGATGAGGAACTAACCACTTAATATCTTCGGCAGTTAATTTATTTCGCTCCATTATTTTAGCACTCACCTCAGCCATGTTGTAAACGGCGTGTTTAAATACCGCTTGTCCTTCCTGATAAACAAAATGCTGACGATCATTTACTGTATCATGCGATGGCGGCTTTAATGATCCTCCCGCTTTCATATGCAAGTGTTGCACACCATGCCCATCTGAATGTAAAACAAAATCCTGGATACCATTGCCATCATTGCTTGGCTCTAATAAAACTGCTCCCGCGCCATCACCAAAGATCACACACGTTGTTCTATCCGTGTAATCAATAATTCTACTCATCATATCCGCTCCAACGATCACCACTTTCTTGTAGCGACCTGTCTCAATGAATTGAGCGCCGGTTGCAACACCGTAGATAAATCCTGAACATGCAGCACCAAGATCAAAGCCCCAAGCGTTCTTTGCACCTATTTTATCACAAATTAAATTCGCAGTTGCCGGAAACACCAGATCAGGGGTTACAGTTGCTACAATGAGCATGTCGATCTCCTCCGGTTTAATTCCTCTTTTCTCGCACAACTGTTTTACCGCCAATACACCCATATCGGATGTTGCTTTGTTTGGATCGCTCTCAATGTGTCGCTCCTTAATACCGGTACGGCTAGTGATCCATTCGTCGGTAGTATCAATTATTTTTTCGAAATCGAAATTGGTAACAATATTCTCCGGTAAAAATCCTCCAATGGCGGTAATAGCAGCTCTCATATCAATTAAACACAGTGTTTATTTTTTCGTTCAATCGCGCTTCAACAATATCTTTTGCAAGCACGATCATGTTTTTGAAAGCAACAGGACTAGAGATCCCATGACTGATCATCACGGTAGAATTGATGCCTAAAATTGGCGTGCCGCCATATAGTTCGTAATTGAATTTATCAAAATACTCGTCCTTGATCTTACGCTTCATCGTTAACCTGTAAAACGCTTCAGCGGCTTTCAAAACAATATTCCCAACAAATCCATCACATACAATCACATCTACCTTGTCTCCAAATAAGTCACGTCCTTCCACATTTCCAATGAAATTGAAATCCTTTGTTTCTTTCATCAGGTTGTAAGCAGATTGCGCAACAAGATTTCCCTTTTCAGCTTCTTCACCAATATTCAACAAACCAACTTTTGGATTATCGATCTTATAAATTTCTTTTGCGTACTCGGAACCTAAAATTCCGAATTGATACAACACATCTGGTTTACAATCCGCGTTCGTACCAACATCTAACATGATACCAAAACCTCCGTTTACTTTTGGAAGAATAGTGGTGATGCAAGGACGAATAACACCCGGAATTGCTTTTACAGAGAACATAGATCCAACCAACATTGCTCCGGTATTCCCGGCACTACCAAACGCGTCGATCTGCTGATCTTTTAATAATTTAAATCCTATAGCGATACTGCTTTGCGGTTTTTGTGATAAGGCTTTTGTTGGATGCTCGCCCATATCGATCACTTCTTTGGTGTGGATGTATTCGAACGCGCTTGCGTCAACTTTATTTTCCGCAAAATATTTTTCAGCCTGCTCTTTGTCGCCGATCAAAACGATCTTCACGTCTTTTGGAAGTTCTTTAAGAGCCAGGATAGCGCCGTCCAAACAATTCTTTGGAGCAAAATCGCCGCCCATTATGTCGAGTCCAATTTTCATAAAAAATGATCCTTAAAATGGTCGCTTTACAAGTGTAAAACGAAAGGTGAAAAGTAGCAAATATCCCCGATAAAATGCAAGAATTGTTATCAACCGATAACCAGTTGATATTCAAAACTTAATTGAATTAAAGTTGAATAAAAAAAGCGGCTCAAAGGCCGCTTTTTAAACTGTTTTTAGGCAGTAGCTTTTTCCATTACTACTTTTCCTTTGTAATATAATTTCCCTTCGAACCAGTATGCGCGGTGCATCAAGTGTGCTTCGCCGGTAACCGGATCTTTTGTGATGGTCATTGTTGGTGCTTTATATGTAGCACGGCGTGAATCTCTACGCGACCTCGATAGTTTTCGTTTTGGATTTGGCATTGTTTCTTATTTTAATTCTTGTTTAACTTGATCTTATTTAGTTTTTCCCAAATGGGATTTACTTCTTCACTTTCCTGTTGCGTGCTCGACTCTTCCAGTTTTTTCAACATGCTGTTATCGCATTTGAATTTCTTTTTGTCGATCTCGCAAGGTACTTTTCTCGCAGGCACCGCGGTTAAAATGTACTCGTAAATATACTGAGTCACATTCAACGCAGTTTCTCCTTCGGGAACCACCAGCACCTCATCGGTACTATCATCAGGGCTTCCGTATTTGATCACCAATCTATCTTGCGATGAAATTGGAATATCAAACCCTTTTAAACACCTATCGCAATCCACACCTACAGTTCCTTCGATCTCGAACTCTATCTGCATGGCGTTATTTTGCTTCAGTACCATTGCCTTTACCTGAACGTTTGCTTCGCTCAGCTCGGGCGTTTCCTGCTCTTTAAAGAACTTACCGGTAACTTCGAACTCAAATTCGTGATTACCAACAGACAAGCCTCCCGTGTTAATTATATACTTCGTTCTCCCCATATTGCCTGTTCCTCTCAAAAAGGGACGCAAATATACATTTTTTATTGGTTTTGCGCAACAATTTTATACCTGAAAATCAGGCTTTAACGCTTTCTCACTGCCGGGCTTTTTCCGGGATGCTCTACCTGGGCTCTAAGATTAACCTGGGTCTCATTAATGGTTTCAAACGGCCTATAAATGAGGCTGGTCATGGTATTTGGGTACTTAAAGGTCAAAAAATGGTCGCCATTTGAGATGCAAACCCTCTTTTTTGGAGTATTGCAAACCAAAGAATCGCAAAGGCGGTAATTAGAAGGATCGGCCACCCAATCCTTGTCGCCAGCCACGATAACCGTGTTTGCCTTTACCTGAGGGTAGAACCCAACCAACTGTTTCATTTGTCGCAAATGAGCGTATTTCTCAGCTGTTGCCACGTTTAGCGCCTTCGGTAACATCCAATTAATTGCGGGCGATTTTCCGAGGCCCGAGAACCAATACATTTTTTCGCTGTAAGGTGATAACACTGGTGAGAAAAGATATAAGTTTTTGCAGCGATCTCCATTAAGCGCGGCTAACGCTGCTGCAATTGGCGCACCATAAGATCTTCCTGTAATATTTAATTCTTTATTTGGATACTGATCGATCACCGATTGAATAGAACAGATCTGCACCATGATATCTTTCTCAGCTTTTCCGTAATTACTTTTTCCATAACCCAAACGATCAATGGCCAACACATGAAAATTATTGCGAATGGAATCGTTGTCAATAAAATTCATCCAGGTGTACCATGCACCCGGCGCACCATGGATCAATACTAATAATGGTTTTGCTGTATCACCAAATTCCACGTAATGGATCTTTGAATTCGCATACTTCAACGAATGGTAAACCGGCTTATAATTTTTTGTTGAGTAATGTTGTTTGATCTCTTTATCGGTAAGAATATACCTTGAAAAACACGAGTTCAATAACAGGCAGATGATCACTATCACTCCTCCACTGATCACAGATCTTTTTAATAAACTCTTCATCTTCTCTCCCATAAAAAAACCCCTTGCGTGAGCAAAGGGCTTTTAGAATTTTTTATATTAATTTATTCTAAAGTTCCGTTACGAGCGGCTTCTTTTTTGTAGCGCATGATGCGCATACACCAGTAGCCTAACAGTCCAACAACAAAGGCACCAATAATAACATTTGGTCCGTGACCCATTTTTGTCATTCCTTTGAAGATCCATTGGAATACTGATGCTGTTCCTTCAAAAATATCTGTCCAGGTTACCATTAATGTTTTCATAACAAAATTATTTATAGTGAATTATTAATTTTAAGTTTACAAAGACAAATATAAGGAAAGATTTTAATTAAAAAAATCGTGTTTGCTAACAGTTTCAATAGGGGTTTTAGGGGTAGCATCACAACGCTTTTAATAGTGTACCTCCTCATATTTTCCCTCTCTTTTTTTATTAAAAACAGCGCTGATCTTTCGTTCTATCCTAACATTTTTTACAATTATCTGGCTGCCCAGGTTCAATCGCCCTTCGTTATCCTTATCATCAATCACTTTTTGTTAATTGGTGGACTAGCACTCGTGGCTCTTATCGTGTCTAATGAAGAGATCACGGATAAATTGAACTATTTTCCGGTTTTAGTTTTTTTTGCGATCAACATCATTACGCTTAACAAAGATCGCATCTCTTTATACTTATTCAGCAATATTATTATTCTTTACTCTCTTTTCCAGGTGTTCAATACCTATCGAAAGGATCATGTATTAAGTCAGATCTTCAACGCTTGTTTTTTTCTTTCATCGGCGCTTTACCTTAATATCGCCAATATTTTTTTATTCCCGTACATTTTTGTGGCGCTAAGCATTTTGCGTCCGTTCAATTGGCGTGAATTTGTGATAGCAGTGATCGGATTCATTTGTCCGGTGTTCATTTACGAATGCCTAAGCTATTTATTCAATTTCAATCAATGGTATGTTTTTGAAAGCTTGAGCGAGTTGTTTGGAACCTTTAAAAATCCCGCTTTGAATCTTAATTTTTTGCCATTCCTTATTGTAACAACTTTGCTTTTGGTATTTAGTATTGTTAGTTTTTTGGCAGAAGGATTGGGCAACACCGTTAAGAAACAAAAAGCGAAAACGTGTTTCTTCTGGTTCATGATCCTGGTGATCCCATTATTTTTTGTCTCCGGAGCCGGTTATGAGAACATCATGTTGTTCTACTCCATTCCGACCTCATTTTTGATCGGTGATTTTCTGTTTGGATTGAGAAGTGCGCGGCTGGTAAATATCCTTCTGTTTATTTTTATTCTTTCAGCACTTTATTACCTGGTTAAAAAAACCGCGCTACTCTAAAAAGGATCTACGTTGATCTGCACAAAGAATTTCCACTTCTGATGTTCGCTATGCAAGTTTGTGATCGAATGATTCAATAATTCGCGCATCCATTTTCCGGAAACCTGTTTATCCAATTTGATCAAAATACGTTTGGTGTACATATTGCGCACCTTAGCTATCAAAGGAAATTCCGGACCGAGGACCTTACTTGGTAAATGTTGTTTTAAGCGCTCCGCCAATTTATTGGAAAGCGCGTTTAATTCATCAGTGTCCTTTGACAATACATTTAGTTCTATCAATCTAAAGAACGGAGGATACATGAACTGATCGCGCTCGCTCAACTGATCCTTATAAAATTGCTCCTGATCATCTTCCAATAATTTTAAAAGAACCGGATGTTGTGGCTGATTGGTTTGTATGAACAATTTTCCCGGATGATTCTTTCTTCCAGCTCTACCTTTTAATTGAGTGATCAATTGATATGCTCTCTCAAAACTTCTAAAATCAGGGAAATTTAAAACCGAATCCACATTGATGATCCCCACAACGCTTACGTTCTCAAAATCCAAGCCTTTTGTTACCATTTGGGTTCCAACTAAAATATCTGTATTTCCTGTTTCAAAATCATCGATCAGTTGCTTGTGAGAATGCTTACTACGAGTGGTGTCAAGATCCATGCGCGCCACCTTTGCTTCCGGAAATAAGATCTCAATTTCTTCTTCTATTTTTTCTGTTCCCGCACCTTTAAAACGAAGATCGGTGCTACCGCAAGCCACGCAAGTTTTTGGAACGTTGGTATTGTAGCCGCAATAATGACAAAGTAACTTATCCTGGTATTTGTGATAAATTAAAGGCACATCGCAATTTTCACAATAAGGCACGTGCGCACAAACATGACACTGCGTGTAAGGCGCAAAACCTCGGCGATTTTGAAATAAGATGACCTGTTGTTTACTTTTTAAAGCGTTTGTTACCGCATCATACAACAACGGCGTTAAAATTCCTTTCATGCTACGCCTATCTTCGTGTTCGCGAATATTGCAGATCTCAATAGGAACTTTTCCGGTATTGGTAAATGGATCTTTCAATTCCACTAAAGCATACTTTCCTGTTTTGGCATTTTGAAATGTTTCCAAGGTGGGCGTTGCTGTTCCTAACAACACATTTGCTTTCACTTGCGAGGCTAAATATATGGCGGCATCTCGCGCATGATAACGTGGCGCGGGTGAACTCTGTTTGAAAGAATAATCATGTTCCTCATCAATAATGATCAATCCTAGTTTATTAAAAGGAAGAAACAAACCTGACCGCGCTGCTAAAATGATCTTGTAATGGGAGTTAGAATTCTTACTTTGTCCGGTGAGTATATTGCTCCAGATCTCCACGCGTTCGTTCTCACTAAAACGGGAATGATACACACCAACCATCACGCCAAACACCGCGCGTAACCGTGTGATCAGTTGGGTGGTTAAAGCAATTTCAGGAACCAAATAAAGTGCTTGCTTTCCGTCGTCAATTGCCTGTTGAATTAATTTAATATAGATCTCCGTTTTCCCGCTGCCCGTTACGCCTTTTAATAAGGTGATCTTGTTTTCTTTGAATGCGGAATTAACCCCATCGAACGCAGTTTGTTGAGAGGCGGATAATTTCTTATTCTCGTTTTTTCCCTTTCCAAAAAGGATGCGATCTATTTCTACCTCTTGCTCATCAAGAACTTTCTTTTTTACTAGCGCGTTAACAGCTGATACATCTGTTCGTTTGCCCAACTCACTTTTTCGTATCCAACCCTCTTCATTTAAGTTCTTTCCGATCTTAAACTGTAAAAAACACAATAACGCTTCAGCTTGTTTAAAGGCTTTTTTCTCCAATTTATCAATGAGCTCGTGTAATTTCTTCTCATCTTCATACTCCACATTCAATTTTACAAACGAAACCACCTTTGGCTTGTAGCGATCTTTTACTTCTTCGTAGATCTCTACAGCATTCTTTTTTATGAGTTTATTGATGAGGGCATGGATACTTTTTATTTTCAAGTGCTCGCCAAGTTCTTCCAAACTAATATTTGGATTCGCATGTAATAATTCTATCACTTGGTGTTCACGATCTGTAAAATAATCGTGATCGATCTCATCAAAACTAAATTGGGGGTTGATCTGAGCGTGCGAAGTGCTGCTCAGCTTTAAACCGGCAGGCAGCGCGGCATTCATTACATCTCCCGGATTTGCGCAGTAATAATTCGCTACCCAATCCCAAAATTTCAATTGCTCTTCGCGCACCACAGGATGATCATCAATAACCGATTCAATGTACTTCGCCTGATATTGAGTGGGGGCTTGCTCATGAATTTTATAAATGATACCCGTGTAAATTTTTGTCCGACCGAATTGAACCAGTACTCGCTTTCCTAATTCAACCTCATCGTTCATTTGCGTTGGCACTCGGTACGTGTACTTGTTTGGAACACCAAGTGGCACGATCACATCAACAAATAAAGTGGTTACACTCATTAGCTCAACATAAAGGCTAAAACAATTCCCAGTAGCATGGCACCGATCTTTGAAGGAGAATATTTATGCTCCTCGCTGGTTTCAAATAAAATGGCTGTAGAAATAAACAAAAAGATCCCGATCACAATGGCATGCGCCACGTATTGATAACCTAAGACCTCAACAAATTGCAAGGTGTGCATCAGGTAACTGAACAAATATCCCAAAGGTGACATCATTGAGAACAAAAACAAAAAGAACAATGTTCTTGCAACATTAACTCCATGATCCTTTAATAAGCTTACAAAAAGAAAGGAGATGGGAATATTATGAATGCCTAAACCAAAAATGAGTTGGAAATTACTTTTTGATTCTCCACTATACACGGGCAATCCCTCCAAAAACGAATGGATCAATAAGCCAAGGATAATTCCAATCGGAAAATGCTGATGACAGGTTTCGCTATGATGATGACTGTGTCCATGCTCCAAACCCGCGCTTAAATTCTCGATAAGTAGTTGCAATGAAAAACCAACGATAATAAAAAGTCCGATCATTTTTCCATGCCCTGCTGTGATCTCATACGTTTCCGGAAGCAAATGCATCATGGTGGTTGAAAATAAATACGCCGCGCCAAATGCAAGTACTAACTTAAAAAGCGACTGATTAAGTTTGAAATACAAAGCAAAAACCCCGGTGACAATTACCGGTAATGCAAGACCTAATATAGATATTAACGAATTCATTTTTTAAATACAGCGATCATGCGCTCAGAATTTTCTTGATCATATACTCCAAGATCGTAATTACCAAAGGTGTTTTTTAAAGTAAATCCCGCTTTTGACGCGTAATTAAAAAGATCTTCTAATGTATACATGATGACTTTCTCTTCAAAATTATATTCCTTTCCCTTATCAGAGAATTTAATGTGTTTAACGATCTTATTGCCTTCCAAACGTTTAGTGATATGAAACGTGATCTCTCCTCTTTCCTCTTTAGCACTTGGCACCAAACAGCTTTTTACTTTTCCGGAATTAAAAAAATCGATCACAAAAATACCATTGGGCTTTAAAGCATTGTGTACATTTTGAAAAACCGAATAATTGTCACGCTGATCATTGAAATATCCAATACTGGTAAACAAATTAAATACTGCGTCAAAGTAATTAATTCGAAACGGCGTTCTCATATCGTGAACATAAAAATCAAGAGCGGGATTTGCCGATCTGTTTGCCTCTTCGATGCTTTCCTCGGAAAGATCGGTTCCAACAACAGTGTAACCCAAACTATTCAATTTAACTGAATGCCGTCCTTTACCGCAAGCAAGATCCCAAACATTTGAGTGCTTAGGCAAATTCAAATGTCTTGTAAGGTTGGTGATGAAATGGTCGGCTTCAGCAAGGTCGCGGTTACGATACAGTAGATGATAGTAAGGCGAGTTGAACCAGTCTCTGAACCATTCGGTATGTTGATCTTTTTCCAAGGCTATAAAGGTACTAAAAACAAAAACACCCCGACCCTTTAACAAGCTCGGGATTCGGGGTGTTTTTCAATAAATTGATAGAATTTAGAATACTTTGGCCTTTACGTATTGGTAAGGCTCATATTTCTTACGCTTTCGAGGATCGTTGTTATAACGAGGACCATTCACCTTTGAACGACGTTTAAACGTTACGTTTGATGTATTTCCACCCGCTGCCGAAATTGCAGCTTCAAGTTTTTCAGCCGTTTTCTTAGCGCGAGATGACGCTAAACCTTTATTGTTTCCTCGGGCGCGGGTTGGCACACGCGAAGCACTTGAATACACATCCACTGTAACAGGTTTTTGCTTACTTAGATCAGCCACCTTGGCCACAAAATTGGTCCACGATGGATCATTCTCGTCAATACGTGTGCGACCATATTTAAAGAAGAACTGATATTCTCCTTCTACCGAAACGTTATCAGCAACAGCCACAGCGCCGGTTGTACTTTGATCGATCACCAAAGTTTTTTTGATCACCACCTTAGCTTTGATCTTATTGGTATTGAAGGCTATCTTTTCGGAAGCTTTATCGCCGGCAGTAGCCGACAATTCATATTTTAGATCCGAATCAATTGGAACCCCTTTCAACATCCCTTTATCATCCGTTGTTCCTTCGTATTTCTGTCCGTTATTATCCACCAATACAACACTCGCGTTGCTGATCGGTTTCTTTTTCTTATTACGAACAAATACTTCCAATGTATTAGCTCCATCAGCCGCGGCCACAGTTTTAGCTTTCTCTAAATATAAAATAGACGAGAAGATCTTTGGAGGTTTAATTCCTTTTGTGCTTACTGTTGCAATTTCGCTCTTGGCACCATTAAGTTCGGCAACAATTTTATACTCCACATCAAGCGCCAAAGGTAAATTATCATGACGACCGCTTGCATTTGTAGAATATTCATGCACTTTTCCATCACTTCCATTAACAGTTAATTTCGCGCCTTCAATAGGTTTTTTATTCTTCGCGTTATCCATCACCACCATATTCAATAGTAATGCGTTTGATTTGGCTTTTACTTTTCCAAGCAATTTTACCGGTTCTAAACTGATCTCGCGATTGATCTCTTTGTAAGAGATATCGCTACTAACAAATACATCTTCGCTATAGAATTCTGTTCCTTGCGGTGCTTGGTATGAGAAAGTATACTCACGACCAGGAGGTAAAATGGTTGTGAATGTTCCGTTCTTATGTTTTGGACGATAGGTTCCAATGATCTCTCCGGTTTGTTTATCCTTTACAATGATCATTAGATCTTCTGGTAATTCTTCTCCGGCCGAAGGAACAATTTGACCTTTGAATAATGCCAAAGGTCTTTCCTTTGCTTCCGGAATAGAAACCATGTAAAGATCTTTCTCTCCAAAGCCACCTTCTTTTGAAGAAGCGAAATAACCGCGTTTTCCATCGGGTGACGTTACGTAAAATACATCATCATCTGTTGTGTTTATTGGATAACCCATGTTCTGCACTTCAGAAAATTGATTGTTCTCATCCAATGTAGCGAACATGATATCAAATCCGCCCATGGTCTTATGTCCGTTTGATGTAAAGAAGAAGGTTCTTCCATCAGGATGAATAAATGCTCCGTCCTCGTCGTATTCGGTATTGATAACCGGACCCATGTTCAAAGCTTTACTCCAATTACCGGTTGGCAATTTCACGCAACGGTAAAGATCACGTCCTCCATAACCACCCGGGCGATTAGAAACAAAGATCAACACATTTCCATCGGTGCTCAAGCAGGCGTGCGATTCCCAGTATTTTGTATTCACATCCGATCCAAAATCTTTTATTGGACTCCAGCCTTCACCATCATACGTGCTGTAATAAATATTTCCGCCGTTTCCTTCGCCACCATCGCGGTATATGATCAATGTTTGTCCATCAGGCGTAATGTTGATCGCCGCGTCCATTCCATTTCCATTGATGTTCTCGGAAAGTGAAACAGGTTTTGACCAATTGCCATTATCATCCTTGTAAGACACAACAACGTCTTCGTAATATTTTCCATTATCATCTTTACCGCCGCCGGTTGTATTTGGACGACTGGTTGTAAAGATCAGCATACGCTCATCCGCACTTAGCACAGGACTGTAATCAGGATATTGGCTGTTTACACTATCACCAAGATTAGTTAGCATCACGTTCATTGGCGCAGCCATTTCCATTTTAGCGAACGCGCAAATTTCCTTATCACGAGAAATTCCTTTTTTCCATTCTTTATCTTTTGGACTCACATACTTCTCAAATGTTTCGTATTGTTTTAACTCTTCATCAAATTTGTAATTCATGTGAAGTGCTTGTCCGTAATAATAATGTGCAAGTGGTGGTGCCGATTTTTCAAGAGGATTATCGATCGCGCAATTTTTATCTACCTTTCTTATCGCGTGCGCCAAATAATTCTCAGCTTTGAATTTTTCATTTTGACTGTTGAGATAGCAAATACCGATATTGTAATTCAATAGGGAGCTTGAGGAATCCATGGCATAAGCTTGCAAGTAGTTTTGCAAGGCCAGATTATAGTTCTCTTCCAGGGAAAGAAAATTTCCTTCCTGTACCAGATCTTTGTAAGAACCATCGCCTTTTGTTTGCGCTTGCGCGTTACATAAAACGAAAAAAAACAGGACAAATAAACTCTTTTTCATGCTGCGGTAGTGATCCAACAAATATATGATTTTTTAGATAAAATGGGCTTTTTTATAGATAAATTTTGTAAGAACTCTCGGTTAAAAAATGAGGTTGTTCTTACTCGGTAATTTATCCGGGATTATTTCATGCACCTGCTCAACACACTCGATCTTACGAAGAAGTTTATAAATGTTGTATTGCTCGTGAATGGCACTCTCTCCCTTGAGGATCAAAAAATAATTGGTGTGCGGAAGTTCGCCAATTAACAAAATACTTTGTTCGATGGCTTGCTTGGATTCGGCAAAGAGATCGTAAACAGGACGCGCTTTTTGTTTGGGTCTATGGTTACTCTTATTGGGCAAAAGACAGTACTCCAGTCCTAATTCTTCATCGAGGTAAGAATACACCGAAAAATCAAAAAGATCGGTGTCTTTTGAAGCGGAACGTAAGGTTTGACTGAGGGCTAAATCGATATTAAGACTTTCGTTAATGTTATTTACGATCACATATTGATTTTCAGGCGACGTGATACCGATCAAAACAAAGTCGAATAAATTAACGTCGCTATGTAAAATGTACTTAGCCACGATTAATTTTACTCAAGGCGATCTCGGCGGCTTTTTGTTCGGCCACTCGTTTGCTGTAATGCTCAAAGCCCTCGTATTTTTTTCCACTGATAACCACATTTACGAAGAAATATTTTCCCTGCTGTGGATCATTACGTTCCACCCAATCATAATGTAATTCCAGGCGATTCTTTTGGCAATAGATCTGTAATTGACTCTTGAAATCAGTGTCTGAATTCAACAATTCATTGATATCCACATACAACTTCACCACTTTATGGATTACAAATTTTTTTGTTTGCTCATAGCCTAGATCGAGGTAAAGCGCGCCTATCAAGGCTTCGAAGGCATCACCATAAGCGCTCGATTTTAATTTATCTTTCTTTGAGAGACTTGTTTTCAGAAAATGATCGAGTCCAAATTTTAGAGCAAGCTGTTGCAGATTCTTGCGATTCACAATTCGGCTGCGCAATTGGGTTAAGAATCCTTCGTCTTCTTTGGGGAATTTCTTAAATAAATATTCGCCAATGATCGCACCAAGAATAGCATCTCCTAAAAATTCAAGGCGCTCGTTATTATAAAGTTCGTGTGAACGCTTAATATTACTACTGCTGTGTACGAACGCCTGTTTGTACAATTGCAAATTCTTTGGACTAAGTCCCGTGATGTTCTTTAAGGAAGTATATAGTTTTTTTTCGGAAGGAGATCTGAACGCTGATGGTATGAGTTTCCTGATCAAGCGATAAAAGGTTACTTATACTTTTTAATAACGATACAAGCGTTGTGACCACCAAAACCAAATGTATTACTTACAGCAGCGCGAACAACGCGTTTTTGCATTGTGTTTGGCGTTAAGTTCAATTTAGGATCGATAGCCTCGTCAACATTTTGAATATTGATCGTTGGAGGGATAAGGTCGTTCTTAACAGCCAAAATTGCGGCAATACCTTCAATTGCTCCCGCGGCACCAAGTAAATGGCCGGTCATACTTTTGGTTGAACTAATATTGATATTATACGCATGATCACCAAAAACATCCTTTATTGCTTTTAATTCAGCGGTATCTCCTAAAGGCGTACTGGTACCATGTGTGTTTACGTAATCGATCTCGGTTGCCGAAATTCCCGCGTCTTTCAACGCACGTTGCATCACTAATTTAGCGCCCAATCCTTCCGGATGTGGAGCTGTCATGTGATGAGCATCCGCGCTCATTCCACCACCAATAACCTCGGCGTAAATTTTTGCACCACGCTTTAACGCGTGTTCCAATTCCTCAAGAATAATTGCACCTGAACCTTCTCCTAACACAAACCCATCACGGTCTTTATCATAAGGGCGAGATGCTCTTGAAGGATCTTCGTTGCGTGTGCTCATGGCCATACAAGCGTTAAATCCACCAATACCACTTTCGTTAATAGCAGCTTCACTTCCACCGGTTACGATAGCAGTAGCTTTTCCTAAACGTATGTAATTGAACGCATCGATCAACGCGTTTGTTGATGAAGCGCAAGCAGAAACAGTTGTAAAGTTTGGTCCGCGTAATCCAAATCGCATAGAGATATGACCACTGCAAATATCAGCGATCATTTTCGGAATAAAGAAAGGATTGAAGCGTGGAGTACCGTCGCCTTTTGCAAACGCGAATGTTTCCGTTTGGAAAGTATCTAGTCCGCCAATGCCACTTCCCCAAATAACGCCGATCTCATCTTTGTCAATTCCTGCGGCATCCAACCCACTATCAGCAAAGGCTTCAACACTTGAAGCAATACCATACCACGTAAACGTATCAAGTTTACGAGCTTCTTTTTTATCGAAATAGTTTTCCGGATTGAACCCCTTTACTTCACAGGCGAAGCGGGTCTTGAATTTAGAAGCATCAAAACGTGTAATAGGTGCAGCGCCGCTAACGCCTTTCAATAGGTTATTCCAGTAGTCGTTAACATTATTTCCCAGAGGAGTAACCGCGCCCAGCCCTGTAACTACTACACGTTTCAGTTGCATATTTAATTTGGAAAGATTAGTTTTTTGCGTTTGTCTCGATATAAGCGATAGCGTCGCCTACAGTACTGATCTTCTCAGCTTGCTCATCAGGAATAGCGATATTAAATTCTTTTTCGAATTCCATGATTAATTCAACAGTGTCTAATGAATCAGCGCCAAGGTCGTTGGTAAAGCTTGCTGTTGGAGTAACTTCTTTTTCGTCAACACCTAATTTGTCTACGATGATCGATTTTACTTTGTTTGAAATGTCTGACATTTTAATAGTTTTTAAATTAGGTCACAAAATTAACCATATCCGTTATAAAACAAAACCTGATTGAAAACAGAGGTCAAATTTTTTAACAAATACTATTGTTTTCACATAATAAACCCATTTTAACTCTTTGATTATGAACAAATAAAAAACCGCCCGAAGGCGGCTTTATGTTAAGAAGTTTTTTTGAGCACAGCTCTGTGTCTGTTGTGTCTGTGGTGATTGTGGTGACTATGAGGACTAATTTTAACGTTTGGCGAAGTTTTTACATCTTCCTTCATCAAATAATGCTGAACTAGCTTTCCTATAATCCCTACTGCCACTACGCCGGCAATGATATATAAACTGGCGAAGTTGGATGTTCCATCTCCTACGTATTCTTTGAATTTGTTGCCGAGGCCAGCAAAACTATTGTTGCTGAGCAGAATTAAACCTACGAATAATAGGCCCGCCGAAACCCCACTTTTTTTGTTTTTCATAACGTTGATTTTTTAGTTGTACAATCCGTTAATTTTCCTGTTGTTTCCTATATATATTACGCAAAATCGATGCCAAAGGTTGAGGAAAATAAATTTTTTTATGTCTTAAAAAATGCTTAAATTTGTATTGTAAAATAAAAATCAACATCAAAGAGGGGACCTGAGTCCCCTCTTTTGTTGAGTAAAAAATGATCGCGAAAGAGCAAATATTGCAGCTGGCTGAGGCACACTTAAATGGTACCGACAAGTTTGTTACCAAAATAAATGTGAGCCCGGGTAATACCATTGAGGTTTTTATTGATGGAGATACGGCCGTGAACATCAAAGACTGTGTTGCTTTGAGCCGTTTTATTGAGGGAAGTTTGGATCGCGAAAAGGAAGATTTTGCCATTGAGGTGAGTTCACACGGTGCCGCAAGCCCTTTAGTGAATCAACGCCAGTACAAAAAACATATTGGAAAGACCTTCGAAATAAAATTGAATGATGATACAAAGCACGAAGGCGAATTAGTAGAGTACAATGAAAACGAATTAGTAATTAAATATAGCGCGCGCGAAAATAAACCTATTGGAAAGGGAAAAGTAACAGTAGAAAAAAAAGAAACCATTCCATTTAAAACAATAAAAGAATCAAAAATCAAACTTAAATTTTAATTAAAACAAAAGAGTCATGGAAACCTCAAATCTGATCGAATCGTTCTCGGAATTTAAAGACATCAAGAACATTGACCGAGCTACTTTAATGAGCATCATTGAAGATGTATTCAGAAACATGCTTATTAAAAAGTATGCCAGTGATAAGAACTTCGATATCATCGTTAACCCGGACAAAGGTGACGTGGAAATATACAAGAATCGTCAGATCGTTGACGACGAATTTGCTGAGGATTCATTTGATTACGATGAGAACAAACATATCAGCTTAACAGAAGCTAAAAAAATAGAACCGGATTTTGAGATCGGTGAGGACGTGTCGGAAAAAGTAGACCTTGAATATTTTGGTCGCCGTGCGGTATTGGCTGTTCGTCAAAATTTAGTACAAAAGATCCTTGAGCTTGAAAAGAGCGAGATATTCAATAAGTACAAAGAAAAAGTTGGTGATGTTATTACCGCTGAAGTTTACCAGGTATGGAAAAAAGAGATCATGTTGGTAGATGATGAGGGTAATGAATT
The DNA here is from genome assembly GCA_044229315.1 of Bacteroidia bacterium. Classification (GTDB taxonomy): domain Bacteria; phylum Bacteroidota; class Bacteroidia; order B-17B0; family Aurantibacillaceae; genus Aurantibacillus. The sequence goes on along the minus strand of JBGATG010000001.1, from coordinate 110,841 downwards.
ATTACTTCCAAAAACTGAACAGATCCCATCAGACTTCTTTAAAAAAGGAGACACATTGAAAGCTGTTGTTTCTAAAGTGGAAATGAAGAACGGAACACCTTCTATTATCGTATCGCGTACATCACCTGCATTCTTAGAAAGACTATTTGAGAACGAAGTTCCTGAGATCTTTGATGGCTTGATCACTATTAAGAAAGTTGTTCGTGAGCCGGGCGAGCGTGCAAAAGTTGCTGTAGAAAGTTACGACGATCGCATCGATCCGGTGGGAGCTTGTGTTGGTATGAAAGGTTCACGTATCCATGGTATTGTTCGCGAATTGAAGAACGAAAATATCGATGTGATCAATTTCACTACAAACCCAAGTTTATTCATTCAACGTGCATTGAGTCCTGCAAAAATAACTACCATTAAAATTGATGAAGAAACAAAAGCGGCTGAAGTGTTCTTAAAGCCTGATCAAATTTCTTTGGCAATTGGAAAAGGTGGATACAATATCAAATTAGCCGGCAAATTAACGGGTTATGAAATTGATGTTTTCCGTGATACAGATATGGAAGATATTGAGGACGTAGACTTAGAAGAATTTGCAGATGAGATCGATGATGATGTGATTGAGAAATTGAAAGCTATTGGTTGCGATACAGCAAAATCAGTTCTTGAATTAAGTGATGAAGAGATCACACGCAGAACAGGTATTGAAGCTGACGCGATCGCTGAAGTACGTCAGGTGTTAGCATCTGAGTTTGAATAATCTGTTGAACGCAGATTGGAAAGGAATGTGATCTCCTTGAATTGGTCACACAAACGTTTTTAAACAACGAGGAAATAATATATGTCAGACGGAGCAAAAACACTTCGATTAAGCAAGGTGGCAAAAGAATTCAATCTTTCGCTTGGAAAGATCGTGGAATTTTTAGCCACTAAGGGATACAAAGTTGAAAGTAATCCTAATGCGAAGATCGGAGATGAAGAATACTCTCACATGGTCAAAGCCTTCTCAACGGATAAATCCGCGAAGGAAGAAGCCGCGCAAGTGTCGCAAAATGCCACTAAGATAAAACGTGATACCATTGTATTGGATGACGTAAAGAAAGCGAAGAAGGAAAAAGAGGAAAAAGAGGTGGTTATCACGGATCTAACAAAATCCGAAACAAAAACTCCGGCCAAGAAATCCAAGGCTGAACCTGAACTTTTAAAACAAGAGATCGAAAATAAAGAAGGACCTAAAGTTCTAGGTAAACTCGACCTTGCTTCTATTTCTAAAACTAAAAAAAGTAAAAAAGAAGAAGAGCCAGCAAAAGGAAAGAACAACACTGAAGAAGTTAAGGAAACTCCGGTTGTAGTGCAGGAAGAAACACCAGTGATCGAAGAACCGGTAGAGCATATTGAAACAAAATTCGAAAAACTTGAAGGTCCTAAGATCCTAGGTAAAGTTGAACTTCCTGTAGCAAAAGAACCTGCTAAAAAAGGCGATAACAGTTTTGCCGAACAACGCAAGAAACGCAAACGCATTAAGAAGGGCGGATTAAGTGAAGAAGAGATCAAAAAGGTAGGAACTGAGCAAGCAAAAATTGCTAAGGAGCGCGCGAAGGAAAAGTATGGCGATCCAAGACACAAAAAGCCTTACGGTAATCAGAATACTTCTAAACCGCGTCATGAATTAACTGAAGAAGAAATTCAACAACAGATCAAAGAAACCCTTGCGCGTTTAAGTGAAAAAGGTTCTAAATCCAAGTCTTCGAAAAATCGTCGTGATAAACGTGATGTTGTTCGCGAACGTATGGCCGAAGAGCAAGAACAGATCAACGCGGAAAAGAGCATTTTGAAAGTAACTGAATTCGTATCCGCTAATCAATTAGCCAGCATGATGAATATTCCGGTGAATCAAATCATTGCCACGTGTATGAGCTTAGGTTTATTTGTATCCATCAATCAGCGTTTGGATGCGGAAACCATTGCCATAGTTGCTGAGGAATTTGGATTCAAAACAGAATTCGTTTCTGCCGAAGTAGTTGAAGCTATTGAAGAAAAAGAAGACGATAAAGAAGGCGATGTTGTACACCGTCCACCAATTGTGACCATCATGGGTCACGTTGACCACGGTAAAACTTCCCTACTCGATTACATTCGTAAAGCAAACGTTGTGGCCGGTGAGGCGGGTGGTATCACTCAACACATTGGTAGTTACAACGTGAAAATGGAAAGTGGTAAATCGATCACGTTCTTAGATACGCCGGGTCACGAAGCGTTTACAGCGATGCGTGCGCGTGGTGCGAAGATCACTGATATTGTAATTATTGTGGTAGCGGCCGACGATAGCGTAATGCCTCAAACAAAAGAAGCAATTAATCATGCGCAAGCTGCAGGTGTACCAATGATCATTGCGATCAATAAAATTGATAAGCCGGGTGCAAATCCAAATAAGATCAAAGAAGATTTAGCTAACTTAAATGTATTAGTTGAAGAATGGGGCGGTAAATATCAATCGCAGGAAATTTCGGCTAAGAAAGGAACAAACATTGATGTTTTATTAGAGAAGATATTGTTAGAAGCGGATGTACTTGATCTGAAAGCGAATCCAAAAGTTCGCGCATCAGGTTCGGTTATTGAAGCGAAGTTGGATAAAGGTCGCGGACACGTGGCTGATATCATTGTGCAACGCGGTACATTAAAAATTGGTGATATTATTGTTGCCGGTGGATATAGCGGACGTGTAAAAGCAATGACCAACGAGCGTGGACTTCCAATTTCGGAAGCTGGTCCATCAATTCCGGTACAACTATTAGGATTGAATGGTTCGCCTACAGCCGGTGATAAATTTAACGTGATGACGGATGAGCGCGAAGCACGTGATTTGGCAAACAAACGTTTGCAATTACAACGCGAACAAGGTATCCGTACACAAAAACATATTACGTTGGCCGAGATCGGAAGACGTTTAGCTATTGGAGATTTCAAAGAATTAAATGTGATCGTAAAAGGTGACGTAGATGGTTCTATTGAAGCGTTATCGGATAGTTTATTGAAATTATCTACTGAGAAGATCGCTGTAAACATCATTCACAAATCGGTTGGTGCTATTAGCGAGAACGACGTCATGTTAGCTTCGGCATCGAACGCTATCATCGTTGGTTTCCAGGTTCGTCCTACACAAAACGCGAGAAAAATAGCGGAAGTTGAAGAGATCGATATTCGTTTATACTCCATCATTTACCAGGCTATTGACGAGATCAAAGCGGCGATGGAAGGTATGTTAGCTCCTGAATTTGAAGAAAAAGTGGTTTGTAACATCGAGATCCGCGAGGTATTCAATATTACAAAAGTTGGAACCGTTGCAGGATGTTATGTGTTAGATGGAAAAGTGATGCGTAACACAAAAGTGCGTATCATTCGCGATGGTATCGTAGTTCACCAAGGTTCTTTAGGTTCATTGAAACGCTTTAAAGATGACGTGAAAGAAGTAGCATCAGGTTATGAGTGCGGATTGAACATTGCGGATTTCAACGACATTAAAGCCGGAGATATCATTGAAGGTTATGATATGGTTGAGATAAAAGCGAAATTATGATTTATGAGTGATGAATTATGAATTAATTTGTCGCGGAAAGAAAAATAAAAAGACCTGTTGAATTCAACAGGTCTTTTTTTGTGGAGAATATCGGATTCCATATCCGATAAATCAGTATAGTGGATCAAAATGCCCTTAGGGTGATTTTTTATTTTCTCAAGCTCATTTGAGCGAGCTTAACTCGCTTTCGAAAACAAAAAATCCACGCTTATCAGCGTGGACATTTTGATCATTCCGTGGAGAATATCGGATTCGAACCGATCACCTCTTCACTGCCAGCGAAGCGCTCTAGCCAAATGAGCTAATCCCCCGGGATTTAAGGCCACAAATATACTAATTCTTTACTATCCGGTAGCACTTTCTACTTAGCGAAAAAAATCTTATCTTTATTCTTATGAGAAGATCTATCAGGCTTTTTTCCATTCTTTTGATCCTTGTTGGCATCGGATTAAGCGACTGCAAATACCGAAAAGATTGTGGTGGTCGCCGCAAGAAAAAAATAAAAACCAATATGGGCGGATACATGTGATCCTAAAACCGGAGCAACATGCTATTTAGCTCAACTTTATTTCTATTCTATTTTCTTCCTCTTTTTTTCCTGTTCTATTTTTTGTCACCCGGCATAAAACTAAAGAATACCATTCTCCTATTATTTAGCTTTATCTTTTTTGCCTGGGGCGGATTATCGTTCACAATTGTTCTCATTATCTCCATTTTCTTCAATTACGTTCTTGGTAGATCAATTGAACAGAACTATTCCAAAGTGAGGCTCACAATTGCCATTGGCGGAAACCTAGCTTTGTTGATCTTTTTTAAATACTTCAATTTTCTAGTGGCAAATTTGAATTTAATATTCTCTAAGCCAATTGGATTCACTGAAATTATTTTACCAATAGGAATTTCCTTTTACACCTTTCATTCCATTAGCTACATCCTTGATGTATATCACAAACGGTCAAAAGCGCAGACTAATATTTTTGACATGGCTTTATATATTGTTTTGTTCACTCAGCTTATTGCCGGACCAATTATTCGCTACAATATTTTTTCGCCACAACTTTATGGCAGAACCATTGACTTTGAAAAGATCGTAAGCGGCATTGAACGGTTTATTTTTGGGTTAGGAAAAAAAGTATTGATCGCTAATACACTCGGGCGCATTGCCGACGATGCTTTTTCTCAGGAGATCGGCCATATGGATCCCTTGCTTTCTCTCCTAGGTATTTTATGCTATGCTTTTCAGATCTATTTTGATTTTAGTGGTTACTCCGACATGGCCATTGGCTTGAGTAGAACAATAGGCTTTAATTTTCCTGAGAACTTCAATTTCCCTTATAGCGCAACAAGCGTTAAAGATTTTTGGCAGCGTTGGCATATTAGCTTGTCAACTTTTTTTAGGGATTATCTATACATTCCACTTGGCGGAAATAGAAAAGGGAAAACAAGAACATTTATTAATCTATTGATCGTTTTCTTTTTAACCGGCCTTTGGCATGGTGCCAATTATACATTTATCATATGGGGCTTACTGCACGGAACGTTCTTATTGATCGAACGCAGTGGATTTGGTGGCATCCTCAAAAAGACACCTGTATTCTTGCAACGTTTTTATACGTTCGTTATCGTCATGCTGATCTGGATCCCTTTTAGAGCAAGTACCGCCACCTATGCCGCGAATTATTTCCTCAGCATATTTAACTCACATGGAAATATAGATCTGGTCAGTATCTATTTTACAACGGACGTGATCATTGCTATGACCCTAGCTATCTTATCTTCCTTTGGTGTTTTAAGTTGGCTTTATATATTATTAAAGAAACAGATCCAAAATACAAATTTGCAAGTGCTTAACGAGGTATTAAAATATTGCACTCTTCTTATCATTTTGTTCCTCAGTAGTCTTTATCTTATTTCGCAGTCCTATAATCCATTTATCTATTATCAATTTTAATTGAAATTGCTTCAAAAAATATTTGTGATCTTTTTCTTTGGATTCATTTGCTTTCCATGGATAAATAAGTTCATTCCTGTTGTTGGAAATGTTTTAAATGAGAATAGAGCATTGACCAAATTTCCAAGAACAGACACCTGCGATATGGATAAACTGCCATATTACATTGAGAATTATCTGATCGATCGTTTAAGTACGCGTAGTGCGATGATCCGCCTGCATAGTCAATTGAACGTAATTATTTTTAAGAGTAGTCCGCCGGGCATCAAAGCTTTTATAGGAAAAGATGATTGGTTATTCCTATCCGGAGAAGAACTAAGAACTTTTACCGGAACCGAACTTTTTACGGAAGGTGAAATGCAGGAATTTAAAACTGAAATATTACGTCGACAACAGATCCTCTCTTCGCACAAAACAAAACTCTTGATCGCCATTGTTCCTAATAAAGCGAATATTTATCCCGAACATATGCCCGACCACATAGGAAAAGCGGAACACTACGGCTATGGTCAACAACTGCTTGAATATCTCAAAAAAAATAATTTACCCGTGATTGATCTTTACAAAGCACTCGCTCAAAACAAAACCCATCACGATCTTTATTTCAAAACGGATAATCACTGGAACGATCTGGGCGCTTTCGTTGCCGCAAATTACGTTTTGAGTGAGATGAAAAAGGATTTTCCTTCGATCACATTGCCGGATACGATCACGTATCCTGTAAAAATTAAAAAAGAAAAAGGTGGCCCCATTGCAGAAATGCTGAGCATTGAAAACCAGGTAAGCGATCTGAATTACTCTCCTACCCCGGTAAATTTCAGATCCACTCTCAACACCAAAAAGAACTTTGAGCCAATGGCAAACTTTCCGTATAAAGATGAATACGAAACCAACTACACGCAAAACGACAGCACCTTGCCTAGAGTTTTACTGATCCGCGATTCATTTGGAAAAAGATTCATTCCTTATTTTGCTGAAGGATGCAGTGTATGCACAGGTATTTGGGATGGTTGGCATTATGGTTTCAATGAACAGATCATTGATCACACAAAACCTAATTACGTGGTTTATCTAATAACTGAGAGCCAGTTAAAAAATGTGATGAAATACAGAAAACAGAAAACTACTCCTTAGTTGTAGTGGACGATCTTTGGCTGAACACCAATATTAAATGTAATTGTTGAAGCAGTATTGATCTGATCTTCATCCTCATCTTCCACAAACAAAGTAATATTCACTTTACCCGGGTTATTTGCCGAGATGGTCTTAAGCAACATGTTCATGATCTTTAACGTAGATGTATTGTAGAAACCTACAGTAACCTCAACATTAAACATTTCTGATGATTTAAAGTTCTGACTCCATTGAAGAACTTTTTCAAAAAATGATGGTGGATTCGCCATGAACGAATTCCCCTTAATGATCATCTTGTTTTCTTCGGGTTTCACCAAAACATATGGTGATTTTTCTCCTTCTGCTATCTCAATCATGATATAAAGTGCTTATAAATATACTTCAAAATTTAATTCCAATAACGCATATATCGTCCATTTGTTCATAATCTCCCTTCCAGTCCTCAAATTCCTTGTCAATTGCTTCATACTGAGCAGGAATGCTTTGTGTATAAATCTCCCCAAAATAAGCCTTCATACGCTTCGTAGAATAGCGCTTATTTTTTTCGCCCCCAAACTGGTCTCCAAAGCCATCACTGAACATATACGCACAATCGCCCTTAGCTGGTTTTAACAAGGTATCTGTAAATCCTTTAACCTCATTAGGGAAGGTACCGCCAATTGAATATATCGGCGCTTTAAAATCCTGCGGGCCTTCGGCCGAATAGAAGTAAAGCGGGCGATTTGCACCCGAAAATAAGAGGTCGCCATTGCCTTTATCAACGCGCACCACAATGGCATCCATACCGTCGCCTATCCTATTCTCTTCACCTTCTTTTTTCTTAAATGCCTTATGTAATTTCTTATCCAGTTCGTTCAAAATTAAAGCGGGTGTAGCTTCTTTAGTCTCGATCAGCACCTGATCAAGAAAAGTTGAACCCAATAAACTCATGAACGCGCCCGGAACACCGTGACCTGTACAATCCACAACAGCTACATAAGAATAATTATCTGTTTCGGTATACCAATAGAAGTCGCCGCTCACAATATCACGTGGTTTGTACAACACAAAAAGATTCAAGCGATGACCAATATATTCCGCATCGGGCAATACAGCATTTTGAATTCGTTTTGCATAGGCAATAGACGCCGTGATATCCTGGTTCTTTTCGTTCAACTGCTCATTGGCCTGCTCGATCTTTTCCTTTTCCAGTTGCAACTCAGCCGTTTTCTCTTGCACCAATCCCTCCAATATTTCCTTATCACGTTGTAACTTCTTTGTTCTCCAACGGAAAATGAGGAAGAAAACCAAGACCACAAAAACGGAAGCGCTAATAATGAACCACAATTTCTTCCAGAAAGGCTTACCAATGGAAATTTTAAATGTTGCAGGCGAAAGCGTTGGAACGTTATCCGAATTTTTTGCGGTGATGATAAATGTGTAATCACCATCGGGTAAATTAGGATACGTAACACTTTGCTCTGTAGTAGTGCGTGGCTTATCTTCAAATCCTTCCAGCTTATATTCGTAGGTTACTCCACCCGGATTAGTTAATGACACACCCACAAAATCAATGGTCAATTCATATTTATCGTAAGGTAAATTGTACGCGGAATCAGACTCATGTACAATGCTATTTGTGCGCACCGAGAGTATTGACAACACCGGGGGATTTAAATTGATCACATCCTCACTTGGAAGATAGCGGATCAACCCTTCGGTACTTCCCATGTAGATGTTTCCCTTTTTCCCCTTGTAAATTGCGTTATTGTTTACAATGTTCGCCGGTAATCCATTCGAGCGATTCACACTTCTAAATGTTTTCAAATTGGCGTATTTGATACTGATACCATTCTTGTGGATCGTGATAACGTCGCCTTTTTGTGTGATGGTGATACCATAACAAAAATCGGAAGCCAACCCTTCATCGGTAGTATAGTGAATGAAATTAGGTTTTCTGTTCTTACGATAGCAATACACGCCATCGCCTTCGGTAGCAAACCAAATATTGTCATCTCTGTCTTGAACACCCGAATTAAATTTAAAAGGCGAAAGTGTGTCTTTATCACTGTCAATCGTTTTTTGCAATTCCACGGATCCGTTTGAAATATGATATAAAGGCGTTTCGGGAGAGAAGGCCCATACCCAATCGGCCCGATCAACAAAAACCCCAAGGAAATTATTGTGCGGAGCGCCTGAGTTCGTATTGAATTCTTTTATCACTTCCAGTTTCTCATTGGCGTAAAATAAACCCTCGGTGGTACATATCAAATACTGCCCCGTTTGATCCTTTGTTATATAGTTAACGCCCTTACCTTTAAAGATCGGCAGTGACTTTTTATACACCATCTTGTTCTTGGCGATGTCGTACACATGCAAATTTTGACTCGTTCCTACCCAAAGCTCGTTCGTAGCTCTATTTACAAAACATGTTTTTATTTCTTCCTCTACGCCTTTAGGAATAAGATCGTGTAAAATAGAAAGTCCGGTTTCGGTATTAAATACAAATACTTTTCTATCATCAGACACGTAGATATTAAGGGAATCATCCGTTCCAATGGTTCTTATATCGTCGAACGGTAAAAAGTTGGAAGTACTAAAGCGTTCGAATCTACTGGAGAGGAATTGAAATAAACCATTGCCTGTTGAACCGAACCAAAGATTAGCTTCTTTATCCAGGAAAATGCGGTTGATGAACTGACTTTGTAAACCATTCCTATTGTTGATCGTTGTTTGTTTTTCGAGACGGTAATTACTCGTGTAACGCAACATACATAAACCTTCGCCGGTAAGCGAGATCCACATTTCATTGTCGCCCTTTAAACAAATATCTTTAACATTCCTCTTTTGGCTTTTTAATTCAACCGAGTAGGTCAATAACGATTTGTATTCGTTATTGCTTTTTAAGAACAACTCCACACCTATTCCATCTTCCCCAACCCACAATTCATTTTTTGAAGAGATCTCTATGCAGGTGGTATTCTTACTTTCAGTTCCTTCGATAGCTTTTGCGGAATGCGAACTTTTTCCAAGTTCAAAAACCAAAACACCCTCTTGCGTTGCCGCGTAAAGTTTATCCTCTTTTAATTTGATCTCATTGATAGGCGGTAATTCCTCTTCAGTATACAACTGAGGCTTTCCATCTTCTTTTACTACGTACAATCCGCCGGCGGCATTTGCAAAATATACATATCCCCTTGAATCCTCACAAAAACCAACAACTCTCGCCAGGGCTTCTTCATTGGTCTTTAATTTTTTGAATTTATTACCTGTTCTCTTAGTAACGTGTCCTTCAAAATGTCCGATCCATAAATTTTGTTTTGAATCCAGAAATAAGGCGCTACAATAACTTTCGGTCAAGCTGTCCTTTTTGGTAAACTTGGCCATTTTCTTTCCGCCATACACCGCTAATCCGTCACCTGTGGCGATATAAAGAAATCCGCGTTTATCCTGTACCAGGTCGTAAACATAAGGTTGAGGCAAACCTTGCTCTTGCGTAAATACGTTGAATTTATATTCTTGCGCTCTTACAAATGCCGAGACAAGTGTAAATACTATAAATAAATGCTTTTTCACTACTTAGCGGGCTTAACTTTAATATTGTATTTATATTTGGGCACACCGCCTATGGGTTGGGAATAAAAAGGCATAGCTTCGCCGTATTGGTTGGTAATATAAACTGCCACATTATTATTCTTCACTTCTTTTTTATTGATGAATTGAATATCCAATGATGTACCGATCTCGGCCGCTTCGATCTTGAATTTCACTTGCGCCCAAACGCCTTCGGTTTCCGAAGCAAACATCTCTCCTTTTTTCTCAACCGATACTACGCGAATTGTTCCCGCGTTATCATAATCAAATGTACTAATGTCAACCTCAATAACCTTTTGTGTAACATAAGGGTAAATATGTCCAACATATCCGGCTTTTTCTTCTAGTCTAAATGTGTATTCGTAATAAAATGAATTTGATCCCTCCACTTTTACATTCTTATCCTTTTGCGAAGAGAAAAATAATTTATAAAGATTTCCATCATCACCGTCTAATCCTTCAACTACCATTTTAAAAACGTATCCTCCAAACTCCGGTTGCAATTCTCCTTCTTTTGGATTGAATGGACCGAACTCATACCAATTTGCATCCAATGCAGGATCTTCGCCAAATGTTTTCCCGGTTATGAATACTCCTGATTTATAATTCCCTTTGGGCGAAAGTTCCTGCGCGGCTTTATCCGAGTGCGCACCCTTACCACCGTAAAACGAAAATTTAGTTTTTGAGTTGAAGCCCATTACCTTTTCGTCAATTGTTCCGCCGTTGTCCGGATCATACACGCGAATGTAAAATGGATCATTCGACTTTTCAGGAACAACAAAGAAAATGATCTGCACAAAATCATCATCACCAAAAGAAAGTTTTGCGTTTTTGGAGAAGGTTGTGAAATACGGGATCTTTTCGTCATCCGAAGGAATGGCTTGAGACCAAATAGAATTTACAAAAAGGAAAGAGATAAGCGTTAAAACTAATTTTTTTGCGCGCATAAGATCAATTTAAAATAAGTACATCAACCCTTCTATTCAGTCTGCGGTTCGCTTCGCCGTTGTTGTTATACAAAGGATAGAACTCACCAAGGAACTTACGACTGATCTTAACTTTCACATAAGGATCGAGGGCTTTTTCTACTGCCAAAACCCTGCGTTCACTTAGTTTAAAGTTATACTCGGCAGTTCCTAAATTACAAGTATTTCCTTCAAGTTCCACTGATCTTATTGGTTTTTTGGCATAATTTTTAAAGAAAAAATCGATCTTTTCCTGCTCGTTCGCACGGATATCTGACTTATCAAAATCAAAATAAACGCAGAATCCTTCAAATACAGATTCAACTATGGAAATTCTCCTTTTTCCCTTGTAAGCGGTTATAAACGAATTACTGTAACCCATTGATTCTAAGGCTGTTTGAAGATCTGAAGCGTTTTCCAAAGTCACCACGTTATCGGTCATGTACTTGTACCAGCCATCATCCGTTAAAATTTCTCTTACTGTTCCATTAAGCGCGTCAAACTTGCTCATTGGTTGCTGCGTTCGATAAGCACCAACCTGAACCCGGTACGTTATTCGATTGTCGTCCGTGACATTAGGCGGATCGTTGCCTTTTGGTTCTGTAATTACAGTTTTTGTTTTAGTTGTTACAGAACTTGTATTGGTTTTAACCGTTGTTGTATTTGTGACGACGGTTTTTGTGTTGGTATTCACCGCAACAGTATTGGTAGCAACTGTTGTATTGGTTGGAACCGTAGTGTTTGTTACTACTGTAGTGTTTGTCTTCGCGGTTGGAATCGTTCCATCTTTCCGAGGGCGCGTGTAGCCTTTACGAATTGTATCTTTCAACATTTGATATTGAAAACGCAGATTTGGATTTTGTTTCATCACTTCATCAATGAAGGTATTGATCACTGAAGCGTTGAAGCCAGCATCCTTTGACTTCTTGTAGTACGGCATGATCGAATCCATGGATTTCTCGGCGCCATAGAAATAGTGATATAAACTATCCAGCAAAAGGGAAGTTACCTTCGCGCTATCAAGTCCGTAAAACGCAGGGTCACTCGAATTCATCTTGTCCGGAGAAACACCTATATGAACTTTGTAAGTAATGGAACTATCTTTTTCGTTGAACGCATAAACATTATTGATGTCTTTGTACTTGTCGTCCTTATCGATCTTGGGGAAAATTCCCACTTTATCCTCACTCATCGTATCTTTTTTAACAGTCACGATCTTATTGATCCCGGCAATAGAATCTGCGATCATTTTCTTTCTCACGAAGGCGTAAAGATCCTTCTCATTCTTGGCCATGCTATCCAACAAACGTTTTTGGTAGTCAATCGGTGGCTCTACTTTAATTGGAGGATTGAACGCGTAAATTGGCTTATCTGCTTTATCGGAGATCGTAATTTTCTTGGTAGCGCAATCTTTGAATTTTCGTCCCGCTTTTTTTCCTTCAATTCCTAATTTAATGAAATACGTTCCTTCCTTGACATATACATGTTCAGGTTTTTCGGCAAACGAAAATTGTCCATCGCCAAAATCCCAATAGTAACTCTTGATCTCTAAGCTATCTAAGTTCGTATAACTTGGGTCGAACGGCACAGCGGTATTTGTTTTCGCGGTATCAGGCGCGTGCACGTAGATCTGTACAATGTTCTTCAATTCAAATTCGTAATTGATCTCATTGAAGAAAACTGTTCCTGTAGATTTATCAACTACGTTCAACTCAACCAGAAATTTTCCTGGAGTTGCATAACAGTGTTTTACCTCGAGCCCGCGTAGCTTTCCTCCGTCACCAAAGTTCCACTCATAGTCCATGGCCGTTGTATCCTTGGTATCCATACTCGCCTCTTCGTAAAATGTGAAACAGCGATTGTTGCTTTCGACTTCCTTACAATTATCAAAATCAGGAACAACTGACTTGAAATAAAAAATATCATCGTTGCCAGTTCTATTCGAACTGAAATATCCGCTGCGCTGCGTTGAATCAATATACACGCCAAAATCATCGGCCTTTCCATTCACAGGATTTCCTACGAGCGTTACTTTTGCATCGGGCTCAAAGAGGTCAATGGAATAAATATCTAATCCTCCGTAGCCATTCGGTCTGTCTGAGGAAAAGTACAAAGTGCCGTTGATGAAATACGGGAAGAGTTCGTTGTATTCTGTATTCACTTTATTTCCGCAACTTATCGGTGTTCCCCACACACCATTTTTCTTAATGCTATAGAACAGATCTATTTTTCCGGTAACGAACAGATCACTGGCGAAAAACATCAATGTATCATTCCATACGCTTGGTTGCCCGCAGGAAATTGTATCATTCAAACCAAAATTGATTCGCTGCGGTTTTAGTAATTTATTTTTCGCGTCTTTCGCGAGATAATTTATTTGAAGTGGTAAACGCCTTTTTGTTTTCACCATCTCCGAATTATTCACCGTGCAGTAAAATCCGTCGTTGGTCTCACAACTTGGTCCGATATAGAATTTGGTTTTTACCTTAGCGCTGATCGAAATTATTTTCTTGAACTTCAACGTATCTTTCTGAGTTGCGCGATACAGGTCAGAGAACTGATGATTGGTTGTTTGATCGTAATAGATAACCGCGAAATCATTTTCACGATCGGAAACGAAATAAAATTTATCCTTGAATTTGAACGGAGAGTATTCCGCTTCTTTGGTATTAATTTTTGAGAGTGGAGTAACTTTTATTCGCGAAGAATCAGCGATAGAATTTTGCGCCGGTGATGACAATGAAGTAACAAGGCATATTAAAATGATTAATAGGCCAATAGCATTGCTAGAGGAACATTGTGCGCGGGTTTTTCGCATTTATATTGTACCCAAAGTAATACCTTATGAGTATCTCATGCGATCCATTCTGATATTTTTTTAAACGATTTAATTCACAGTCGTAACTATAGCAAATACGCAATTGGTGATTGACACCAAATTCCGCAATTCCTACGAGTGATTTGTTGGTTCTGTATGATAAACCAAAGCCAAATTGGTACTTGTAATAGTAGTTCAAATTAATGTCGGCACTTACTGGTGAATGGTTAACGTATCTTACTAACACAGAAGGTTTTAAACCATGATCGCGATCCAAACCAATAAAATATCCTCCATTCAAAATGATGGGATTTTCTTTCAGAAAATCACTGTTCAATGTGTTCACTAAATACGGCGCACTTAAACCTACAAACAATTGTTTATTGTGTAGATAAACACCCGCTCCGGAGATAAATCCGATACTAACAAGGCGTTGTCCATTAATTAATGCGTCTTGCTGTTGATTGCGTTGCAAATTATCATAGTTCACTTTACTAATGGCAACTCCATTTTGTAAACCAAAACTCAACTTGAATTTTCCAACGCGTACACGGTATGAATAGATCGCGCTTGCGTACTGATTACTATACGGTCCTAATTTATCATCCAACACTGCCAAACCAATACCAATTTGTTTTTGACGCAAAGGTGTATTCATCATAAATGACGTTGTAACTGGAGCTCCGTTAAACCCTAACCACTGACGACGATGTGCCATGGTAACATCCATCACTCCATTTCTTCCGGCATAAGCAGGGTTGATCGCAAGGCCGTTCACGATGTACTGGCTCAATGTTGTATAATGCTGCGCTCTTACGCTCAAGCAGCACACCACTAATACTAATATTTTTATCGCTCTCTTCATCAATCTGTTTTCACAACCACGTATCCTTTATACGTTTTCTTTCCTACTTCCAACACATAATAGTAAGTATCGTCGGCCAATTTTTGTCCGTTAGAATTTACACCCTCGAAATCATTTTTGTAATCGCCCGATTCGTAAACCAAGTTACCCCAACGGTTGAATACATTTAATTTCACGCCGCTCAAACAACTAAATACAACGATCTCGAACTTATCGTTATTACCATCGCCATTTGGTGTAACGATCTGCGGGATCAATAATGTATTCACCACAAAATCCATAGTATCTGATGTTGTAGGACAATTTCCATTCGATACAGTCCATACTAATCTCGTTATTCCATCAGCATCTGCCGTAAATTGCGCATTTGGATTTGTTGCATCGTCAAACAATCCGGTGCCGTTCAGAATGGTCCATGTTCCATTTCCAATACTTGGCGTTGTAGCGGCAACTACATTCATGTAACAATTACTGTTAATGTCCAATCCGGCATTTGCCGTACTTGGATTCGCGTAAGTTCTAATATAAACCGTATCGTTCTTCACAGGACAATACGCGGAGTTACTTGTTTGCCATACAAACCCAAAAACACCTTCGTTTGGTAATGTTGCTGACGTAATGTTCACTAAACTATTTGAAACTGAAGAGAGAGGATTCACAGCGATCCACGATCCTGTTCCAATACTAATTGTGTTTGCATTCAATGTTGTGTTCATGGCGCAAACAATCTGATCGGCTCCGGCATTAGGATCTGAAGGATTATCAAATGTATTTATCGTTACAACATCCGTGTTGTTTGGGCAAACACCGTTCCCTATTGTCCACACATACGAATAAATACCTTGCCCTGGTAAAATAACAGGTGAGTTAAATACCGTAGGTGAATTTACCGAAGGCGCGGCGCCAACCGGAACCCAAGTACCACTTCCTATTGCTGGAATATTTCCAGCCATGAACGTATTCATTGAGCATGTAAATTGATCAGCACCGGCAAGAGCAGCACTAGGAAGATCATCCACAAAAATGATCACAGAGTCCGCTTTTGTAGGACAAACCCCATTGCTTACCATCCACTCAAATGTATTTACACCAACAGCTAATGTTGTTACACCGCTGTTCTCAACGTTTGGACTAATAATTGTTGCAGAACCACCCACCAAACTCCAGGTTCCAGTTCCTACAGTTGGTAAGGCTGCATTTAAATTTGTTGTCGATGTCACACAAATTCGTTGATCTGTTCCAGCAAACGGTGTTGTTGGATTATCATCTACCTGGATATTCAATGTCTGTGTGCTAGGTGGGCAAACGCCATTGCTAATTGTCCATGCAAATGAATTTGGTCCAATTGATAAACCATTTACCGGAGATGTAGTTGCCGAAGGCGATGTAACTGTTCCACTACCGGCTACAACACTCCATGAACCTGTTCCGATAGTTGGTGTATTTGCGGAAATAGTTGCACTCGACGCACAAATGGTTTGATCGGCGGCAACACTCGCTGGCGTTGGTAGATCAAACAATGTAACGTTTACTGTATCACTTTCGTTTGGACAAGACGCATAACCCACATACCAGATGTAAGTGTATGTTCCATATCCGCCGAAATTAATGCTCGAAGTTGGATTGTTAGGACTATTTACCGCAGGCGCGGCGCTCACAGGAACCCATGTACCTGTACCAACTGTTGGAGTTAATCCTGATAAAGTAGCAGTTAATCCACAGAATGCTAAATCTGGACCAGCGTCAACCGGTGCTACGTTTGCAATACCGGTAATATCAACAGTTGAAGATGTGCTTGGACAAACACCGTTGCTGGTTGTCCATTGTAAAATATTACTTCCGATTGATAATCCGGTATAAGATGAACTTGCGGATGTTGGATTCGTAATAGTTCCTGTAGCAGAAACCAATGTCCAACTTCCGGTACCAACAGTAAGAGGCGTTGCTGCTAAATTCGTATAATCAACACACAAGGTCTGACTTGGTCCCGCATTGGCTACTGTAGGATTATCATCACGTTGAATTGAAACCGTTGAAGATGAAGGAACACAAACACCATTGCTAATTGTCCATTGGAATACATTTACACCAACACCTAAACCTGTAACACCCGAGTTAGGAGAAGTTGGTGAAGTGATAACTCCTGTACCTGCAACTAAAGTCCACAATCCCGATCCAATACTAGGAGTATTAGCAGCTAAAACAGTTGCCGTAGCACAAATGGTTTGATTTGGTCCTGCAATTGAAGTTGCCGGATTTGTGTAAGCAGTAATTGCCATTGTTGATGTAGAACTTGGACAAACACCATTACTGATGGTCCATTGGAAAACATCAACTCCAATTCCTAAACTGTTCACCGAAGTAGTTTCAAGTGTAGGTGTAGCAAGACTACCAGTACCTGAGATCAAAGTCCACAATCCGGTTCCAACTGTTGGTGTATTTGCTGCCATTACAGCGGATGTTCCGCAAACCGATTGCGATGGACCAGCATTAGAAACTGTAGGGAAGTCATCACGCTGAATTGAAACTGTAGAAGTTGTATTAGGACAAACACCATTGCTTGTTGTCCATTGGAACACATTTACGCCAACCGTAAGTGAGGTTAATCCACTCGTTGGAGAGGTAGGTACTGTGATTGTTCCTCCACCGGAAATTAAAGTCCAGGAACCGGTACCAATTGCCGGTGTGTTACCAGCTAACACTGCTGTTGTTGCACAAACTGTTTGGTTTGGTCCTGCAGCTGCCGGTGTTGGGTTAAGATCACGTTGAACAGAAACTGTTGATGTTGACGAAGGGCAAACACCATTGCTGATAGTCCATTGAAATACGTTCACACCAGCAGCTAAAGCAGTTAACCCGCTATTGGTTGCGGTAGGAGTTGAAATCAAACCACCGCCAGAAACCAAATTCCACAATCCTGTTCCTATTGTTGGCGTGTTTGAAGCTAATGTTGCGGTTGTTGCGCACACTGATTGATTTGGACCGGCATTTGCAATTGTTGGATTAAGATCGCGTTGAACAGAAACAGTAGATGAAGAAGGAGGACAAACTCCGTTACTTATTGTCCATTGAAAAACATTAACGCCACCAGAAATTCCAGTTAAGCCACTCGCCTCAAACGTTGGAGTAGTTATGGTTGCTCCACCTGAAACCAATGACCATAATCCTGTTCCGATCACTGGCGTATTACCAGCTAACACAGTTGCTGTTGCACAAATTGTTTGATTTGGACCGGCGCTCGAAACCGTTGGTAAGGCATCGCGCTGGATTGACATAGTTGAAGACGACGAAGGACAAACACCATTGCTAATTGTCCATTGCAGTACATTTGTTCCAATAGCAACCGCGGTAACACCAGAAGTATTCAGTGTTGGCGTTGTAATTGTTGCAACACCGGAAACTAAGGTCCATAAGCCTGTTCCTACAAACGGCGCATTTCCCGCCAATACAGTTGCACTTGGACAAATAGTTTGATTTGGGCCTGCGTTAGAAACCGTTGGCATTTTATCATTCTGGATCGACATTGTTGAAGTCGAAACCGGACAAACACCGTTACTGATCGTCCACTGTAAAACGTTTGTTCCAACTGCAATTGCAGTTGCATTTGACGTGTTTAATGTTGGAGTAGTTATGGTTGCTCCACCTGAAACCAAAGACCATGAACCCGTTCCAATTGCCGGTGCATTTCCGGCCAATATGGTTGTTGATGTATTTACTGGTTGGAAGCGCATCACGCTGAACTGACATTGTAGAAGAAGACGACGGACAAACACCATTGCTAATTGTCCATTCGAGAACATTTGTTCCAATAGCAACCGCTGTAACACCAGAAGTATTCAGTGTTGGCGTTGTAACGGTAGCTGCGCCCGAGATCAAGTTCCATAAACCTGTTCCGATCACCGGAATATTCCCAGCCAAAACAGTTGCACTCGGACAAATGGTTTGATTTGGGCCTGCGTTGGAAACTGTTGGCATTTGATCATTCTGGATCGACATGGTTGAAGTCGAAACCGGACAAACACCGTTACTGATCGTCCACTGTAAAACATTTGTTCCAACTGCAATTGCAGTTGCATTTGACGTGTTTAATGTTGGAGTAGTTATGGTTGCTCCACCTGAAACCAAAGACCATGAACCCGTTCCAATTGCCGGTGCATTTCCGGCCAATACAGTCGTTGATGTATTCACGCAAATGGTTTGATTTGGGCCAGCGCTCGAAACAGTTGGCAAGGCATCACGCTGAATTGACATTGTTGAAGACGACGAAGGACAAACACCATTGCTAATTGTCCATTCGAGAACATTTGTTCCAATAGCAACCGCTGTAACACCAGAAGTATTCAGTGTTGGCGTTGTAACGGTAGCTGCGCCCGAGATCAAGTTCCATAAACCTGTTCCGATCACCGGAATATTCCCAGCCAAAACAGTTGCACTCGGACAAATGGTTTGATTTGGGCCTGCGTTGGAAACTGTTGGCATTTGATCATTCTGGATCGACATGGTTGAAGTCGAAACCGGACAAACACCGTTACTGATCGTCCACTGTAAAACATTTGTTCCAACTGCAATTGCAGTTGCATTTGACGTGTTTAATGTTGGAGTAGTTATGGTTGCTCCACCTGAAACCAAAGACCATGAACCCGTTCCAATTGCCGGTGCATTTCCGGCCAATACGGTTGTTGATGTATTTACACAAATAGTTTGATTCGGCCCGGCTACTGCAGTGGTTGGAAGCGCATCACGCTGAACTGACATTGTAGAAGAAGACGACGGACAAACACCATTGCTAATTGTCCATTCGAGAACATTTGTTCCAATAGCAACCGCTGTAACACCAGAAGTATTCAGTGTTGGCGTTGTAACGGTAGCTGCGCCCGAGATCAAGTTCCATAAACCTGTTCCGATCACCGGAATATTCCCTGCCAAAACAGTTGCACTCGGACAAATAGTTTGATTTGGTCCTGCATTTGAAACTGTTGGCATTTGATCATTCTGGATAAACATTGTTGACGTAGAAACCGGACAAACACCATTGCTGATGGTCCACATCAATACATTTGTTCCAACACCTACTGCATTTACACCAGTAGTGTTCAGCGTTGGAGTTGTAATGGTTGCCGCTCCGGAAACAAGCGTCCAACTTCCGGTTCCTATTGCCGGAAGATTTCCTGCTAACACAGCCGCAGATGAATTAACACATATCGTTTGATTAGGGCCAGCGTTGGCAACTGTTGGATTAGAATCACGCTGAATTGACATTGTTGAAGAAGACGAAGGACAAACACCATTACTGATCGTCCATTGTAAAACATTTGTTCCAATAGCAACCGCAGTAACGCCTGAGGTATTCAATGTTGGAGTTGTAAAGGCCGCAGCACCCGAGATTAAAGTCCATGATCCTGTTCCAATAGCCGGAGCGTTACCAGCTAACACAGTTGCGGTTGGGCAAATAGTTTGATTTGGTCCTGCATTTGAAACAGTTGGCATTTGATCATTCTGGATAAACATTGTTGACGTAGAAACCGGACAAACACCATTGCTTGTTGTCCACATCAACACATTTGTTCCAACACCTACGGCGGTTACACCTGTAGTATTTAATGTTGGATTTGTAATAGTTGCTGCACCGGAAACAAGCGTCCAACTTCCGGTTCCTATTGCCGGAAGATTTCCTGCTAATACAGTCGCAGATGAATTGACACAAATAGTTTGATTAGGTCCGGCGTTCGCAACTGTTGGATTTGGATCTCTAACGATGGCAACAGTAGAAGTTGTATTAGGACAAACTCCATTGCTGATTGTCCAAAGCAAAACATTGGTTCCTACGGCAACACCGGTTAAACCTGTTGTTGCTAAAGTTGGAGTTGTGATCGTGGCTATACCTGAAACAACCGTCCAGCTTCCTGTTCCAACTGCTGGAACGTTTCCTGCTAAATTTGTTGTTGGTGAACAAATTGTTTGATCTGGCCCTGCATTCGAAGCAGAAGGATTCGGTAAGTTGTAAATTCCTACAGTAGCAGTTGACGCTGGGCAAACGCCATTACTAATGGTCCATTGCAAAATATTTGTTCCTGTTGCGGCACTCGTTATTTGTGTGCTTGCCAAGGTTGGATTTGTGATAGAAACAAATCCGGAGATCAATGTCCAACTTCCTGTTCCAATTGCAGGAACATTCCCGGCAAGAGTTGTTGTTGTTGCACAAAGTGTTTGATTTGGTCCTGCGTTAGCCGTTGTTGGAACAGCGTCGGCTTCGATCATCACGGTTGAAGTGGATGGAGGACAAACACCGTTTGTGATGGTCCACATAAATACGTTTGTTCCGGTACCTAATGCAGAAAGAGGTGTTGCTGCTAATGTTGTATTTGCAATTGTTCCCGAACCTTGTATCACCGTCCAACTTCCGCTCCCAATTGCCGGAACGTTTGCATTCATTGTTGCGGAGCTTGCGCAAACAGATTGAGTTGGTCCTGCATTAGAGGTTGTGGGTAAAGGATTGCGAATGATCATTACGGTTGCACTTGACGGTGGACAAACACCATTCGTGATTGTCCATTGTAAAATATTTGTACCTGTACCAATAGCGGTGATCGCCGATGTCTCTAATGTCGGAGTAAGAATTGTTGCTGCGCCAGAGATCAAAGTCCAACTTCCTGTTCCAATTGCCGGAGTATTTCCGGCAAGCGTTGCATTATTAACACAAATAGTTTGATTTGGTCCGGCATTAGCAGTTGTCGGCACTGCATCGGCGTCAATATCTACAGTTGACGTTGACGGTGGGCAAACACCATTCGTGATCGTCCACATGAAAATATTACTGATTGTTGTTGAGGTACCCAATGCCGTTACAATAGACGCTGGCGATGTTGGAGTTGATATAGTTCCTCCGCCCTGTATCAGAGTCCAACTTCCAGTCCCAATTGCCGGTGTATTGCCGGCTAAAGTTGCAGAGTTGGCGCAAACCGATTGCGACGGACCAGCATTTGCTACCGTTGGATTTGCATCACGCTGAATTTTTACCGTTGATGATGAGGCTGCACAAACTCCATTTGATGTTGTCCACTGTAAAATATTTGTACCAACAGCAACAGCGGTTAATCCACTGGCTGGTGAAGTAGGTGTTGTAATAAAGGCTGAACCGGAGATCAATGTCCAACTTCCTGTTCCAACTGCAGGTGTGTTACCAGCGAGCGTTGCTGTAGTTGCACAAACACTTTGAGATGGACCAGCGTTCGATGCAGTTGGATTTTGGTATGCGGTGATCGTTACGGTTGAGGTTGAAACCGGACAAATTCCATTAGTGATAGACCACTCAAATTGATTTGTACCATACTGAAGTCCTACTACTGAAGAATTCGGAGCCGCAGGTGAAAATAAAATTCCAGGGCCGGCAACTACATTCCAAACACCAACACCAATTACAGGAGTATTTCCGGCAAGCAAAGTGCTGGTTGCGCAGATACTTTGGTTTGGTCCGGCGTTAGCAGCTGTAGGCATTGCGTAATTTAAGATCGACATTGTTGAACTAGTTGATGGACAAACACCGTTACTGATCGTCCATTGGAAAATATTATTACCGCTTCCAATTGCAGTAAGCCCCGTTGTTGGTAAAGTTGGTGTTGTTATTGTTCCGGCTCCAGACACTAGCGTCCACAATCCTGTCCCCGCCGTTGGTGTATTTCCGGCCATGGTAAATGAACTCGTTGCGCAGAATGTTTGACTAGGTCCCGCAGAAGCTATAGAAGGGAACGCGTCACGTTGAATTGAAACGGTTGAACTCGAACTCGGACAAACGCCGTTACTGATCGTCCATTGGAAAACATTCACACCAACACCAAGTGCTGTTACACCGGAATTTGGAGATGTAGGCGAAGTAATGACGGCGGAGCCGGAAACCAGTGTCCAACTTCCTGTTCCAACAGCAGGAGTGTTTCCTGCGAGATTTGCTGTGGTTGCACATACCGTTTGATTGCTTCCGGCAAGAGATCCCGTTGGATTATTATCACGTTGAATTGAAACTGTTGAACTTGTACTTGGACAAGAGCCATTACTAATTGTCCATTGGAAAACATTTATTCCAACACCTAATGCCGTTAATCCGGTAGCAGGAGCATTTGGAGAAGTGATCGTTCCAACACCTGAAACTAATGTCCACAATCCAACACCCGTTGTTGGCGTATTACCAGCCATTATTGCGGTAGTGGCACACACTGTTTGATTTGGTCCGGCAGCCGCAATTGAAGGAATTGCATCACGCTGAATTGAAACGGTTGATGAAGAGTTAGGACAAACTCCATTTCCAATTGTCCATTGGAAAACATTCAAACCAATTCCCAAAGCAGTGATCCCTGTATTTGGGGCATTCGGAGACGTGATTGTTCCGGCTCCGGAAATTAATGTCCACGTTCCTGTTCCAACTGCCGGAGTATTTCCATTCATTGTTGCAACAGTGGCACAAACACTTTGGTTTGAACCGGCGAGCGCGGTACTTGGATTTTGATCGCGTTGGATCGACATTGTTGAGCTGGATGCTATACAATTTCCGTTACTGATGGTCCATTGGAAAACATTTACACCCACGCCTAATCCGGTTATGCCCGTTGTTTCTAAAGTTGGTGTTGTGATAACTCCTGTTCCCGAGATCAATGTCCATATTCCGGTTCCGAATATAGGAGTATTACCAGCCATTGTTGCTGCTGTTGCACAAACGGTTTGATTTGGACCGGCAACAGAAGCTGTTGGAGGTACGTATCTGGTAACCGAAACAGTTGATGAGGATGGAGGGCAAGCGCCATTGCTAATTGTCCATTGGAAAATATTTGTGTTGATACCGAGAGCAGTTAGTCCGGATGTTGGCGACGTTGGAGTTGTGATTAGTCCCGAACCCGAAACAAGTGTCCACAATCCGGTACCGATTGCAGGAGTATTGGCTGCCATGATCGTTGCCGATCCGCACACGTTGATCGCTGGCCCCGCATTTGCGATTGTAGGTGGAAGATCTCTCCAAACTTGAACTGTTGAACTTGATGGAGGACAAACACCATTTGTAACATACCATTCAAAAACATTTGATCCAACAGATAAACCAAGAACTGAAGAGTTAGGTGAGGTTGGAGCGGAAACTGCAGACGAACCAACAAGTACATTCCATACACCTACCCCAATTGCAATTGTATTTCCAGCAAGCGTAGCACTTGTTGCACACACACTTTGATTTGGTCCTGCGTTAGCAGGAGTTGGAGTTAGATCTCTCTGGATCGACATTGTTGCACTCGATGAAGGACAAACACCATTGCTGATCGTCCATTGGAAAACATTCACACCGGCACCAAGTCCGGTTATTCCACTTGCTGCAGATGCAGGAGTTGTGATCACAGCCGAACCTGCTACCAATGTCCACAAACCTGAACCTGCGGTTGGTGTTGTCGCAGCCATGTTTGCTGAGGTTGAACAAATTGTTTGATTTGGTCCTGCCACTGCTATACCGGGACTGGCATCGCGCTGAATTGAAACCGTTGCTGTTGACGAAGGACAAACACCATTGCTGATGGTCCACATGAAAACATTCACACCAACTCCTAATGCAGTTAATCCGGTTGTTGCTAATGTTGGAGTTGTAATTGTTCCTGAGCCGGAGATCAATGTCCAACTACCTGTTCCAACTGCAGGCGTATTTCCTGCCATAGTTGCAACTGTTGCACACACGGTTTGATTTACTCCCGCATTTGCCGACGTCGGTGTTCCATAATTGATCAAGGCTACTGTTGATGTTGATGAAGGACAAACACCATTGCTAATTGTCCATTGGAAAATATTTGTTCCGGTTCCTAAAGCTGTAATACCTGAATTTTCAGAAGATGGAGTTGTAATATTTCCGGAACCGGAGATCAGGGTCCACGCACCGGTTCCAATAATTGCTGTATTACCAGCCATCACAGTGTTTGAGGTTGCACACAAAGATTGAGTTGGCCCTGCGTTTGACACCGTTGGATTTGCATCACGTTGAATTGCTACTGTTGAAATTGACGGAGGACATGTACTGTAAACAACTGTCCATTGGAAAACATTCACACCAACACCCAAAGCAGTAATTCCTGAATTTGGTAATGTTGGTGAAGTGATCACACCAGAACCAGAGATCAAGGTCCAACTTCCTGTTCCGATCGCAGGCGTACTTGCATTAAGCGTCGCAGTAGTTGCGCATACCGTTTGATTTGATCCGGCGTTTGATAACGAAGGCGCATTGTCTCTGTAAATTTCCACGGTTGATGTTGACGCCGGACAAACTCCATTTGTAATACTCCATTGGAAAATATTACTTCCTAAAACGATCGCTGTTAAACCGGTGCCGGGAGAACTTGGTGTGGTTATCACAGCAGATCCTGAAAGCAATGTCCAATTACCGGTTCCAATTACAGGCGTATTTCCTGCCATTGTTCCTGTTGACGCGCACACAGTTTGATTTGGTCCGGCCGTTGCAACGGTTGGCACTGCATCACGTTGAATAGACATTGTTGAACTTGAACTTGGACAAACACCATTGCTTATTGTCCACATGAAAACATTTACGTTCAGTCCTAATGCTGTTAAACCTGTATTTGGAGATGTGGGTGATGTGATCAAACCAGATCCTGAAACCAAGGTCCAACTTCCCGTTCCTACTGCGGGTGTATTTCCCGCCATGGTTGCCGTTGTTGCGCACACACTTTGATTTGCACCAGCCGCTGAAACGGTTGGAACATCGTCACGTTGAATTGACATCGTCGAACTTGTAGTAGCACAAACGCCATTACCAATTGTCCATTGGAAAACATTGACACCAACTCCTAATCCCGTTATCTGAGTTGTTTCTAATGTTGGAGTCACAATTGTTCCCGCACCTGACACGAGTGTCCATGTACCTGTACCTATCGCAGCTGTGTTACCGGCCATGGTTGCCGTAGTTGCACACACCGTTTGATTTGCACCTGCACTTGCTACTGTTGGAACCGCGTAACGCGTGATAGACATTGTTGACGTTGAACTTGCACACACGCCGTTAGTGATACTCCATTGGAAAACATTTACGCCAACGCCCAATGCTGTTAAACCTGTATTTGGAGATGTGGGTGATGTGATCAATCCGGATCCGGAAACTAATGTCCAACTTCCTGTTCCAACGGCAGGTGTGTTACCGGCCATAGTTGCTGTGGTTGCACACACACTTTGGTTTGAGCCGGCGTTAGAAGTGCTTGGCGTTGTGTAAGAAATAATTGAAACTGTTGAAGTCGTTGAAGGACAAACTCCATTCTTGATGGTCCACGAAAAACTAGTTGTTGATGAAGGAGAACCACCTGCCACAGTAACGTTAGAAGTTGCAAGGTTCACGTTGGTGATCGTACTTGTTCCAGCAAACGTACTCCATGTTCCGTTTCCTACTGCAGGAACATTTCCTGCAAGCGCAGTTGATGTTCCGCAAAGTGACATGGTTGTTCCCGCATTAGACGCAGGAGAATTTGTGTATGAAATAATAGAAACAGTGGATGTTGTAGAAGGACAAACTCCGTTCTTGATAGTCCAAGAAAAATTAGTTGTAGAAGAAGGAGAACCTCCGCCAACAGTAACTTGAGATGTTGCCAGGTTAACATTAGTGATCGTACTTGTTCCGGCAAAGGTACTCCACGTTCCGGTTCCCGCAGCCGGAACGTTTCCTGCTAATGTTGCAGATGTTCCGCAAACAGATTGGGTGCTTCCGGCATTTGAAGCCGACGTTGTTGTATATGAAATAATAGAAACTGTTGATGTTGAATTCGGACAGACCCCATTTCCAATAGACCAAGAGAAATTTGTTACCGATGATGGCGTTCCCGGGGCAACCGTAACTGCAGACGTTGCAAGGTTCACATTCGTAATTGTACTTGTTCCTGCAAACGTTGACCACGTTCCTGTTCCAACAGTTGGAACATTTCCTGCGAGAACTGTTGTAGTTCCGCAAAGCGACATGGTAACTCCGGCATTTGATGTTGTTGGGAAATCGTCTCGTTGAATAAAAACCGTATCAGACAAGGCCGCGCACCCACTACCACTGATCTTCCAAACAAATTTATTTGTTCCTACACCTAAACTCGTAACGCCCGAAGAATATGATGATGGCGTTGTAATTGTTCCGGCACCAGACTGTAAACTCCAGGTTCCACTACCGGTAGTTGGATTGTTTCCGCTTAGTGTAAACGTTGTTGCACAAACTGTTTGATCTGAACCAGCAGACGGTGTAGTAAGAACAACGCCACAACCAAGCTTGGCAACAAAAATGTTGCTCGATGTAGAGCCAACCAAGGTGGTTGATGTTGGAGCAGTGAATACACAATTCGCTCCGGCATCTCCGGCAACGTAAGCATCGCCGTTGTTGTCGTTATCAATTCCATTTGCAGCATCAGCATTGGTACCTCCCGCACCCTTCGCATAGATCAAGTTCCCATTGGTAGAATAGTTCGCAACAAAAATATCATTGGTTCCTAGTGGCGAAGGCGTAAGCGTGGTACTCTGAGTCGTAAAATTTATTCCTCTACTGTGTCGCCCCGCCAAAAATAATTTCCCCGATGAGTGATAGGAAATACTCGACGCGTATTCTATTCCCACCGCTGCCCCGTTTTCTGTTTTTGCCCATTGAAATGCTCCGTTTGAAGCATCTATTTTCGCGAGGAAAAGATCTTGATTAGCTGATGATGTTGAAGTAATTGTTGGCGAAGGAAATTTGTAACTGGCTGCCGTCCCAACGCCACCGGTGACATAAAGGTAATTAGCATCCATAGTAATACCTCGACCCAAATCCTGGATGCTCGATGCTATGTTTGTTACCCAATTGAATGCGCCGACTTGCGAATAGGATGCTATGAAAATATCACCGGTATTAAGACTATTTGTTACAACCGCTACTGTAGCTTGCGACGCGTCACGAAGCGTAAACGAATTCGCATACTCACCTATGACGTAAACGTTGTTCGCATCGGCAACAACATCATAACCCGCGTCGGCAAGTGAACTTCCGCCTTTAAGTGCCCATTGAATTGTTCCGGTAGAATTATACTTCATCAAGAACATTTCACTGGAACCTCCGGCAGACGTCATAGTTATACTTGAAGTTGATACCGGCGTGTATGAAACCATGCTCGCCCCAACTGTGTTGAACAATCCTGTAACATAAACACCGTTCGCATCGGCTCTAACACCGTTCGCCTGATCACTCCCTGTTCCTCCACCGCGAGCAGCCCATAAAAATGTTCCGCTACTATTGTACTTAGCTGTAAAAATATCATCACTTCCAGCTGAGGTAAGATCATATGATGGTGTGGAGGCGGGAGTGTGATAAAAATTCGCTGTGTTTTGAAATTTTCCAACAACAACAACATCACCATTATTATCTACAGCAACAGAGAGTGCTGCATCGTTACCTGTACCGCCCATGCGTCGCGCCCACTGAACCAATCCGTTCGTATTATACTTTACCAGAAACGCATCAGCATTACCATACACCGCATTCATGTTTGCCCCATACGGCGTATTCAACGAACCTGTTCCGTAAACACCTACCACATAAACGTCGCCGGTTGATTTATTAACCGCAACATCATTCACATATTCTGCACTTGTTGAAGATGCACCCATCACCCAGTTCCAATTCGGCGCTTGGGAATGCAATTTTGTACCCGAAAAAATACTCCAGAACAGAAAAAAATATAATAGACTCTTTTTCAAGCTTTTTTAACCCCTTTAAAGTTATAAGAAACTGTCCTAAACCCTATTAAATTTAGATAAATACGTCTGTTTTTTAGATGAAAAATCGCTATTTTATCTCGGACTTAAAATACTGTTAATCAATAATTTAAACAAATGCGATGATTGAAGGTAATGAGTTACTTGGTGAATTAGCCCTTGGAGTTATTTAAACGATGTTCCCAAATAGGCTAATACTACATTTTTAGCACAAAATCCAACAAACAACTTGGGAATTTATTTCCGGAAAAGGGCCAAATTGTCCTCAAAACAACGCATTTTAGCGAACTGAAAATTATTATTTAATTTAGAAAACTTTTAAAAACCAAAAACGATGAAAGGAATTATTCTCGCCGGCGGATCAGGAACACGGTTACATCCATTAACTCTTGCAATGAGTAAACAAATGATGCCGATCTATGACAAACCCATGATCTATTATCCACTTTCTGTTTTGATGATGGCGGGAATAAAAGAAATTTTGATCATCTCTACGCCACACGATCTTCCAAATTTTCAAAAACTATTGGGAAGCGGCGAAGAAATTGGTTGCAAATTCTCTTACAAAGTTCAAGAAGTTCCGAACGGACTTGCACAAGCCTTTGTATTAGGCGAGCAATTCATTGGCAAAGATAAAGTGGCGTTGATACTTGGCGATAATATTTTTTACGGCGTTGGATTAGGGCGTATGTTACAAACCATAAATAATCCCGACGGTGGAGTTGTTTTCGCATATCATGTAAGCGACCCTGAACGCTATGGGGTAGTGGAGTTCGACAAGCAAAACAATGTTATTTCTATTGAGGAAAAACCAAAACAACCTAAAAGTAATTACGCTGTACCGGGACTATATTTCTATGACAACTCAGTTGTTGAGATTGCAAAAAATTTAAAACCAAGTCCGCGCGGAGAGTACGAGATCACCGACGTGAACAAGGAATATTTGAAACGTGGTAAACTAAAAGTGAGTATCATGGATCGTGGAACGGCGTGGTTAGATACCGGAACATTCGCGTCGTTAATGCAAGCCGGACAATTTGTGCAGGTAATTGAAGAACGCCAGGGACAAAAGATCGGATGTATTGAAGAAGTTGCTTTTAATATGAAGTACATCAACAAAGATCAATTGATCAAAGTGGCGCAACCACTAACAAAAAGTGGTTACGGAAATTATTTGTTGGATCTTGCAAAACAAGCCGATTAATTAAGTGAGCGCGTTCGAAAAACATCTTCAGCTCTTTAATTCGCGTCTCGAAAACTATAAAGCTGAAGTTAATTTACGTCGGCCACGCGAGCTTTACGAACCCGAAAATTACATTCTTTCTCTTGGCGGAAAACGATTAAGGCCGTTACTCGCTCTTATCTCTTGCGATCTTTTTGGCAAAGATCCCGCGCTAGCGTTAAACTCAGCTTTGTGCGTTGAACTCTTCCATAATTTCTCACTGATCCATGACGATATTTTGGATGAAGCGCCGATTCGTCGCAATCAACCAACAGTTCACACAAAATGGAATACAAATATTGCGATCTTAAGTGGCGACGTGATGCTTGTAAAAGCGTTTGAAGTTTTAAAAAATTACGAAGCAAAAGAATTTTCTCAGTTATTTTCTCTGTTCTCAAAAACAAGTATCGAGGTTTGTGAAGGTCAGCAACTCGATATGAATTTTGAAAATGAATCGACAGTCAGCGTTGACGAGTACATTGACATGATCACTAAAAAAACAGCCGTTCTCCTTGGGTGCAGCATGCAAATGGGTGCTATTAACGCCGGTGTTTCAAAAACAGATCAAGAGCACGTTTACGAATTTGGAAAGCATCTAGGCATTGCCTTTCAATTACTTGATGATCTTTTGGACGCCTACGCAACAGATGAAAAAAGTTTCGGCAAACAAATTGGTGGCGATATCATCGCCAACAAAAAAACCTTTCTTGTGTTGAAAGCACAGGAACTCGCAAACGTTGATCAAGCAAAAAAATTGAAAGAGCTTTTTTCTAAAAAGAAAAGTGACGCCAATAAAAAAGTAAAAGATGTACTCGCTATTTTTAACGAGATAGGCGTGAATACCTTGTGCAGAGCGGAAGCCGACAAGCATACCAAAATTGCGATCGGACACTTGCAAAAAGTTCAAGCCGATAAAAACAAACTGAAACAGCTCGAAGATTTTTCTTTAGATCTTTTAAAACGTATCATCTGATGATCCAACACGAAGACTACAAACACGTTGTCCCCATTCAAATTCGTTTTAGCGATATCGACAAGATCAATCATGTGAATAACGCTTGCTACTTAAATTATTTCGAAACTGCGCGTGTTGCCTATTTTGATAGAGTATTTGGCGGAAGAAATGATTGGGACAAACACGGTTTTGTTCTTGCCAGAAACGAGATCAATCATTTACATCCCGTTCACTTACAAGATGAGATCTATTGTCTTACAAAAGTAACTCAGCTTGGAAATAAAAGTTTAACGCTTAAGAATTCTGTTCTCAAAAAAACTAAGGACGGTTACATCGAATGTGCAAACGGTGTTGGAATTCTTGTTGCCATGAACTATCTCACACGCGAAAGCATTCTTCTTCCCGATGATTGGAAGAAGATGATCAGCGAATTCGAAAAGTGATCTAGCCTACTCTCTCGATCTCAGGCTTTTTATCTTTGCTCTCTTTTTTCTCTGGAATAACAACCGGTGCTTGCTGCGTTTTCCTTTTCACAACTTCACTCACTAAATACAAGAAGTAAATACAAACCAGGATCACCGATGCAACAACGTATCCTAAAGTATCGTAATGCTCAATAGGACTAGTTTTTGTGGCTTGATGAACGATCAAGCCTGCAATTACCGCTGCTAAACCTCCAGCCATTTGTTGCAGCGAAGAGTTGATAGCCATGAACGCGCCGCGATCTTTCATATCAGGAATCGCGGTTGCTAAAATTGTTGAAGGAACCATTCTGCTCATAATTCCCATGAACAACAACATATTTAAAGCGATCACCGCCCACAATGGCATCACACCAATATTTGTGTAAACGATCACCATAATAATTGCCCAAATAGAACCAATCGTAAATAATTTAAATTTATCCATTCTGTCACTCAAACGACCAATGATAGGCATGATGATCATTGAAGAAATTCCGGTAAAAAGGAACACCCATTGAATTTTATCCTGAGGGATTCCAACATTGTTCACCAGGAACGCGCTTCCAAAAGGCATCAACATAAATCCACCGATGGAAAGCATAGCTGTAGCCATAAATCCAATTTGATAATTTTTATTTTTTGCTGTATTGATCAAGTGATCAAAAGGACCGTGATCTGATTGCAATTTCAAATGCGCGGTGATCGGTTTCATTTTTATGACCATCACAATTCCAGCGATCAATGCGATAGCAACGATCATAAAAAATGCTACATGCCAATTCCATTTTGTAGCTAAGAAAAGTCCAATTGGAATTCCTAAAACCTGACTTGCTGCAAAAGACATTTGCGTAATTCCCATCACACGACCGCGTTGTTTCATTTCGAAAAGATCCGTAATGATGGCCATCCCAATAGAAGCAATTACACCACCGAACAAACCGGTAACGATCCTTGCCGCAAGCAATGCTTCATAGCTGTTAGCCAATCCACATAATAGTGTTCCTATCACAAATCCGGTGTAAAAGAACATTAATAATTTTTTACGGTCGAACTTATCCGCAAAACCAGCCGCTAAAATTCCGGAAATACCGGCACTGAAGGCATAGGAAGAAACTACGAATGCAAACTTCGAGGGCGTGATGTCAAGATTTTTCATGAGAATATCTCCCAATGGAGAAAGGATCATAAAATCCAATATCACCGTGAACTGAATGAACGCCAGCACGGCGATGATGAATTTTTGATAGCCTGTAAAAGGGATCTTATCGTTTGACAGTTGTTTCATAAGTGTATAAGCGTCTTAGTCAAGCTCCGAACATTCGTAGCCTGCATTTGTTAGTTTACTAATAATCTCATTCGTATTTGGTTGGCGTGATACAATTCTTAATACACGATCCACATCTTCCATATCAACGCTCCAATCCTCAATGTGATCCATCGCATTTAGAATAGCTTTCAGGTTCTCCTTTTGCAAAGCAGAAGAAATGTTGGTCCTAAAAATAAGTATGTTGTCCATATTCATTTCCATTAGGGTTTCAATCCTTTAATTACCAATTTGAATGTTTGTTTTAAAATATCTTCGGTGAGTTTGAACTTTCTGTTCATCATGGATTTTTCTTCCATGTGAAAACGCACCAAGGCATAAAACGGTCCGTACGCCTGTGCCCAAAAGATCTCTGGTTCTATCCGTTTCATTTCTCCTTTGTGCACCGCGTTGATCAAAAAACGTTTCATCGCGTCTTTGAATTCGCTGATGTTCGCCACGCAATCGTGATTGATGAGCGGTGAATTACGAAATTGTTCTTGAAAACGATAGTGCACCGGATATTTTTGAATGAAGCGCAAACGATTCTTCCATTGCAGCCACAAACCTTCTTCCAAACTCATTTCAGGAGAAAACCCCTTTAAGTTCACTTCCGTAAATTTAGTTTGCACCTCCATAAACAATTGCGCGATCATGTCCTCTCTGTTCTTATAATATATATATAAGGTAGCCGGAGAAACGTTCGCCGCTTTAGCCAATTTCTGCATACTCATCCCGTCAAACCCTTCCTCTACGATCATTTTCATGGCCATTTCACGGATACTTTTCTCTTTATGTTCGTCACGCGTACGCATTTCGGAGCCAAAGATAAGTGAATGAACGTTCATTTTTAATAAACAGCTTTAAATTAATGATGTCTTAATTTTTATTTATAGGAATCCCAACGTTTTTTCGCTCGGAACCAGCTGATTTTAAGTGCTTTTTGACCCATTGTCCTTTCCATAGCCAGAAACCCGATAAAATAATAACGGGCAAAAACACCCAACGGGTAGCAAAGGCGGCTTGGGGAATTTCAGAAACCGGTCCGTAGATATAACCTAATATGGGGATACTGAAAATGATGTGTATCCATCTAATGAGTTTGCGTTCTGTTGAGGCTTTCATTTGCTTTTTCTGCAACGAAAATATACCACTGAACGCTTTGTAAGAACGACAAATAGGTGCTGGGACCTTGGACGGCGGTGAATGAAGGAAAAAGGAGGGTAGATTAGCGTCGCTGATCTAAAGAAAATAAGGCGCTACAAGTAAAAGTGCATTTTTGAAGACAGATTAGCTACGCTGATCTAGAGTTGCGAGGCGTTGCAAGTAAAAAGCCTCTGTTTTTGCTTTGCAAAAATGGTCTTTTTCATTTCTCTCTCGAAAAGAATAAATTCTCTCCTCGATCTAAATGAAAAAGCCCCTGAATCAGAGGCTTTTTACTTGTCGGGGTGGCCAGATTCGAACTGACGACCTCCTCGTCCCAAACGAGGCGCGATACCGGGCTACGCTACACCCCGAGGTATTCCTGAGCTTTCGCACAACAATACTCGTTCTCAAAAATGAGAGTGCAAATATAGCTATTTTTTGAGTTTTGCAAAAAAATATTAATATCTATTCACATGGCATGTTTATTGCATTTGTGCCCTGAAATTAATTGTATTTTTGACGGATGAATACAGAGCAGATCCTCATTCTCGATTTTGGTTCACAGTATACCCAACTCATCGCCCGACGCTTACGCGAATTAAATGTTTACTGCGAAATTCATCCGTACAACAAGATCCCAACCATCGATAAGAACATTAAAGGTGTTATTTTAAGTGGCAGTCCGCATTCGGTGCGCGAAGAAAAACCGCTGAAGCCGGATCTTTCAAATATTAAAGGAAAAGTACCTTTGCTTGGCGTATGTTATGGCGCGCAATTACTAGCGCACTTTTATGGCGGAGAAGTAGGAAAATCAGAACACCGCGAATATGGAAGGGCTAATTTGGTCTCTGCCGATAATTCGAGCCCGCTCTTAACGTCGATCTCGCAAAATTCACAGGTGTGGATGAGCCATGCCGATACAATTTTAAAAGTTCCAACTGATTTTAAAACAATAGCGAGCACGCACGATGTAAAAGTTGCCGCGTTCAAGATCGATAACGAAACTACGTACGGAATTCAATTTCACCCTGAAGTATACCATAGTTTAGAAGGTGCTCAATTACTTAGGAATTTTGTTTACACCATTTGTGGGTGCTCAGGAAATTGGACTCCTGCTTCTTTCGTTGACAATACTGTTTCTGATCTTAAGAAACAATTAGGCGACGATAAAGTTATTCTTGGTTTAAGTGGCGGTGTTGACAGCAGTGTTGCGGCAATGCTTTTACATAAAGCTATTGGTCCAAATTTACATTGCATTTTTGTTGATAATGGTTTACTACGCAAGAACGAATTTGAAAGCGTATTGGATTCATACAAACACATGGGTTTGAATGTAAAAGGTGTAAATGCAAAGAATTTATTTTACGACGCACTTAAAGGCTTAACTGATCCTGAGAAAAAACGCAAAGCAATAGGCAAAGTTTTTATTGATGTGTTTGACAAAGAATCAAAACTTGATAAAGACGCGAAATGGTTAGGACAAGGAACAATTTATCCCGATGTTATTGAAAGTTTAAGCGTGAAAGGTCCATCTCAAACAATTAAGTCGCATCACAACGTTGGTGGATTACCTGATTATATGAAACTAAAAGTGGTTGAACCTCTTCGTAGTTTATTTAAAGATGAAGTTCGCCGCGTTGGAAAAGAATTAGGCTTAGATCCAAATATTTTAAATCGCCATCCTTTCCCTGGTCCGGGATTAGCAATTCGTATACTTGGAGATATTACCGAACAAAAAGTAAAAATATTGCAGGAAGTTGATCACGTTTTTATTCATGGTTTGAAAACACACGGCCTATACAATGATGTGTGGCAAGCGGGCGCTATTTTACTGAATGTTCAAAGCGTTGGTGTGATGGGCGACGAAAGAACTTATGAGAACGCGGTTGCGTTGCGTGCCGTATCAAGTGTTGATGGTATGACCGCAGATTGGTGTCATTTACCATATGAGTTCCTCGCCAAAATGAGTACCGACATCATCAATAAAGTAAAAGGTGTAAATCGCGTGGTGTATGATATCAGTTCTAAACCTCCCGCAACTATTGAATGGGAATAAATTAATTATGAATTATAAATGTTGAATTAGCGCTAATTGAGATCATCAACCAAATATTTCTTTTCTTTTGTCTTTTTACTTTTGACTTTTTCCTTGTTCTCACAGACAAAATCAACAAACATTCAAACCATCAATGGAAAGAAATATTATTTGCATAAACTGGATAAGGGACAAAGTCTTTACTCTATTACCAAACTTTATAATGTAAAATTGGACGAGATCTACGCTGAGAATCCGGAATTAAAAGACGGGACAAAAGCTGGACAAGAGATCAAGATCCCGTTTGCCGGAGATGCCGCACATTTTAATAATCAAAATACTTCTACCCCAACAGTTGCTACAACACCAAAAACTGTTACGCCGATTGACACTCTAAAATATTCAACCTACAAAGTTGGAAAAGGCGAAACCGTTTACGCCATCACCAAAAAATTTAATCTCTCCCCGGATTATTTCGAAAAACTGAATCCGGGTTCTAAGGCGGGATTAAAAGAAGGGCAATTAGTTGCCATTGGCGAAAAAGCCCCCGTGAAAGTTTCTGTTACCGGAACTGCAACCGCTGTGAAACAAGCGATCGATACTATTCCAATAAAATTCCATTTTCCTAAGAAGAATAGCTATAACATTGGCCTTATCCTTCCGTTCAAATTAGATCAATTGGAACTCATTAACTCGCCGGCATTAGTAAAGGCAAATATGAATTTTCCTCAGATCAGTTCCTTAGCAGTTGACTTCTATTTGGGATTCAAACAGGCGGTAGACTCGCTTACAACAAATGACTTTAAAGTGGCTCTGGAATTACAGGACTTAGATGATAAAGACTCCTTGAACATGGTCAACATCTTGAATTCGTTGAATAAAAAGCAAACCGATTTTGTTTTTGGTCCGATGTACGCTAACGGATTCAAAACAATTTCATTAAAGGCAAAGGAATTAAATATTCCAATTGTGTCCCCGATCACTCAGCAAAATAAATTTTTGTTTGAGAATATCTACGCTTCTAAAACAAACCCTTCTCAATACACGATGGTGGAAGCTTTAGCAGATTACATTTTGGATTCGCTGAAACCAAAAAAAGCCAAGGTGCTTTTGAACATTGCTTCGGAAAAAGACGCAAAGGAAATGGGATTTGCGAAAGCATTTAAACAATATTATAATGAGAACGTTCGCAAACTTGGATATGGTTTAAAAGACACTGTTTGTACCGTAAAAGGAGTTGCAGGGATAAAAACGAGTTATGAAGCAGGCGTTAAAAATGTGGTGATATCTTTGAGCGGAAACCAGATACTGATCACCGATTTTACAACCCAATTAGCTTTGTTTGCCGATAAAAAAGATATTACGCTTTGTGGCTTTGAAGAAACTTCAACCTCATTTGACAATATTGATCAGGAATATTTGAATCAGTTGAACTACACATTTCCTTCGTCTAACAATCTTACCAATACAAAAGCGTACCAACCCATTGTTGCAAGATATTGGGCTCAACAAAATACATATCCCGGAAAATTCTATTTCATAGGATTTGATATCGCGATGTATTATCTAAAGAATCTACGTGAACACGGACAGGATTTTATTTTCCGACTTAACGAATTACCCGCTGAAGGAAATTACATTCGTTTCAAATTCACACGTCCGGATAATTCCACCGGATTTGATAACAACGGCGTGTATATCTTTAAATACAGCAATTACCAGCTTGTAGAAACCGGATGGAAATAACAAAAGAGAATATTTCTGATTGGTTAAAGCAACTTCAAACCCGCATTTGCGAAGCATTGGAAAACGCTGACGGCAAAGCAAAATTTACCCGCGAGATCTGGACACGTGAAGAAGGTGGCGGCGGGATCTCTAGAGTAATTCAAAATGGAAATGTGATCGAAAAAGGCGGTGTAATGTTTAGCGCCGTGCATGGAGAGGCTCCTGATTTTTTATTTAAGGAGAGTGAACACTCAACCGTTACCCCTCAAAAGAGTAAACCTAAATTTTACGCTACGGGTGTTTCTATTGTGATCCATCCTGCAAGTCCAATGGTTCCTATCATTCACATGAATGTTCGCTATTTTGAAATGGATAACGGAACAAGGTGGTTAGGCGGAGGAATTGATCTAACGCCACATTACGTTAATAAGGAAGATGCAACTTTTTTCCACACTGAACTAAAGAATGTGTGCGATAAACATTCCCCTTCTTATTATTCAAAATTCAAAAACTGGGCCGACGATTATTTTTTCATTCAACATCGCAAAGAAACACGGGGAATTGGAGGAATATTCTTCGACCGATTAAATTCCGATGCGGAAATGACTTTTGAAAAGAATCTCGCTTTTTGGAAAGATGTTGGCGATAGCTTTGCGGGAATTTATACTGAACTCATTGCACAAAACAAGAATAAAAAATTCAACGACGCGAATAAACAATGGCAATTGCTGCGCAGAGGCCGTTACGTAGAATTCAATTTAGTTTACGATAAAGGAACAAAATTCGGATTAGAATCAAACGGTCGCATTGAATCTATTTTAATGAGTTTGCCAAAATTTGCCTCGTGGGAATACGATCACAAAGTTGCAGAAGGTTCAGATGAAGAAAAAACCCTTTCTCTGCTAAGAAAAGGCATCAATTGGGTTTGATCACGTCCAAAGAATTTCTTTCGATAATTTCAAAGTGTAACTTGTTCCCTGCCCTACTTTAGAATTCATGCTCAATTGCGCACTCATTTCAGAAGCCCGCGTTTTCAAATTATTCAAGCCATAACCTTTCTCCACTGTAGTTTCATCAAAGCCAATTCCATCATCTCTCAATTCGATAGAGAGGTCGTTGCCGGGAAAGATACCTACGTATAAATTTTTACATTGAGAATATTTGGAGGCATTATTGATCACTTCCTGGCAGATGCGATATATATTCAACGTATGCTCGGGCGACAAATTCCACTGCAGATCTGTATTCACAAAATGGATCTGCACTTGCTTCGCCGTGAACGTTCGTTCGCAAAATTCTTTGATCTTTAATCCCAGTTGTTCAATAGAGATCTTTTCCATGCTTACGGTCCAGATCGTATCTCGCATTAAAGCGGAAGCTTTTCTCACTTGATCCGAAACACTTTCAATATCTTTTTGATCATTCTTATTTGAAACAGAACTGGCCTTAATATCCAATTGAGAACTAATAATGGTTAATTCCGCACCCATATTATCATGCAGATCACGGGCAATACGTGTACGTTCGTACTGAACTTTATTCTGAAAGGCTGCCTCTGCTTCCTTACGTTTTATTTTATTGCGTTGCGAAATAAAAACAGCAAGGAGCACAACCAGCACCAATATTCCTATCAGCACCGACAATTGTACGTTTCGCTTTGAAATAGCTAATTCCGACTCCGACAATTGAACCTTTTGATTTAAGATGGTATTTTCTTTATCGCTTACATCGTATTTCGTTTGAAGCTCTACCAACTGCTCGCGTGTACGCTCGCTGTACAAACTATCGTTCACTTGCTGATACATCTCCAGGTATTCATTGGCTTTCTCGTAGTTATTCCGCAAACGCTCCATGTCATACAATCCAAAATAAGCATTCTTTTGCCACAACCAACTCTTGATCTCTTTTGACTGCTTCAAACCCAGAGTCAGGAATTCCTCCGCTTTAGCAAATTGTTTTAGATCAGCATAAGTGTTTCCAATGTTCACGTTAATAATAGAAGAACCCGACATGGAACCTATACGATCATACACCTCTTTTGCTTTCAAATAAAATTCCAAACCCTTTTCGTTGTGACCAAGGTCACGCTCAACAACGCCAATTTGCTGATACACCTGCGACAACCATTCTTCACGGCAAAATTGCTTGCAGGTATCCAGTAAACTCATGTATATCTTTAGTGCCTCTGTCCCCTTTCTTGTTTTCCTCAATATGATCGCGTAATTCGAGCGAGCGCTAACATAACCCTCATAGTCCTTTCCTTTCAACGCTCCTATGGCCGACCGCGCATACATTTCCATGGCTTTATCCAATTGATTGTTGCGTTCATAAATAGTACCAATGTTATTTTCCAGTTTCGCGGCCTCTAAAACAGACCCGGCTTTATGGAAAAGATCCGCCGCGATTATATTTTTTTGAAGAGCTATGTCATAGAACCCTTTCTCATAATAACCAATAGCGGCTTTGCTGATGCTGGCGCCCGCATTGCGAGTTTCGTTCAAACGCAAGCGCATTCCATAGGCTTTTTCCGCCAAATAAATGCTACTGTCAAAATTTCCCTTGTAGTAATAACTTAAACTCAGATCATTGATCGCCGAGGCTACCAATGACGAATCGCCCACCTTAAGTGCTTCAGCTACCGACATGTTCCCATACACAATTGCTTTGTCTATCTGATTTGATGAAAGATAATAACCAATATCGGCAAGTGTTGTAACTTTCTCCTTGCCTTTTAGTTTTGGTAAAATGGAAATAAGGGAGTCTACATTTTGTGAAAGAAAAATAGATGGAAGTACAAAAGAGACAAGAGTAACTATTTTGAAGCGCATCCTCAAAATTAATTGAATCCCTTTTTAAATCAAACCCTGGTGTTTGGCTTTATTAACAGCCTCAAGCTTGTTATGCACATCCAGCTTCCGGTAAACGTTCTCTAAATGCTTTCTTACCGTTCCATAACTTATGCCTTTGCTATCGGCCACTTGCTCGTAACTCATACCCGACGCAATTTGCTCAAGCATTTCCAATTCGCGGGGAGTTAAGTTATGTTCGGTTGGAATTTCTTTTTTTACAACCGGTGTTGCACGTTTTATCAGGTTCAGCGCTTTTAACGCCATAGATGGGCTCATGGCGCTCCCGCCTTCAATAGCTTCAAAAATGGCGCGATGAATTCTTTCGGGTTTTTCATCCTTCATTAAATATCCCTTAGCACCTGCACAAATAGCGTTGAACAAATTTGTATCGTCATCAAACACCGTACACATTAATATTTTTTGATCCGGAAAACGTTCCATGATCTTTTTTGTGGCTTCTATCCCGTCCATCTCCGGCATTTCAATATCCATAATGATCACATCCGGCCTAAACCCTTTCATGATCTCATGCCATATCTCTTTACCGTTCTTTCCTTCAAATACAACTTTCATGTCTTTAGAAAGCTGGATCTTACTCACAACGGTTTGTCGCACATTCTTAAGGTCGTCTATAACTGCAATGTTGATCATCAGGACAAAAATATCAAATTAAATTTACTTTTTATTAATGGTGAACTCCACCCTACGATTTGTTGCTTTCCCTTCGTCTGTTCCATTGTCGGCCACGGGTTTCAACTTTCCAAATCCATCACTGGTCAATCGCGCGGCCAGTATTCCTTTTGAAGTTAAATAGGCAACCACCGCTGCAGCCCTGTCCTTACTCAATTTACTATTGTATTCGTCACTTCCTACATTATCTGTGTGTCCGGAAATAAAAATTTCCATTGTTGGATTATCTGTCAATAGTTTCACCAAATTATCCAATTCAAAGAATGACTCTGATTTTAAAACAGATTTAGCCGTTTCAAAGAAAATATTGTTGATCCGAATCACTTGCCCGGTTTCAATCGGTGATAATAATAAATTCTTGTTGATCTCTTTGTAACTCGACACATTGGTAAGATCCATATT
Source organism: Bacteroidia bacterium (assembly GCA_044229315.1). Lineage (GTDB taxonomy): Bacteria > Bacteroidota > Bacteroidia > B-17B0 > Aurantibacillaceae > Aurantibacillus. The sequence continues at coordinate 69,427 of JBGATG010000001.1, read as the reverse complement.
TTCGGTTACCGAATAAAAACCCGATTGAGCCGCTTTAAAAGAATAATTTTTTCCATAAGGTAAAATAATAGTGTATTCGCCTGTTTTTGGATTGGATGTCGCAATTCCTAATTCATTTCCAGTTGAAAGATCGATGTAATTGATGTCTGTTCCAATTGGCGCCTTAGTTTTCGCGTTCACCACAATTCCTTTTACCAATACTACAGGATTTGGTTTCTGTTCTTCCTTGGCTTTTATCTTTTTGATATCACCATTTTTTACCATGTAAAAATAATCTCCCGATGCCGGAATTGTAAAATATGCATCCCATTCCGGGCCATTAATAGGCGAACCAAGATTCACAGGTTCGGTCCAATTTTGCCAGGTATCATCCAATCTTTTACTCATGTAAATATCCGCACTTCCATAACCACCAGGTCTGCTGCTACTAAAATACAAGGTCACATTGTCTGGTGCTAAAAATGGTGTGCCATCATCGTAAGGCGTACAAATTTTCGGGCCCAACTTTAATGGCTTGCTCCAGTCTCCATTTTTTAAAATAGAAACATAAATATCATGAACTTCAACGTCCGTATTCTCCTCACCAAACGCCATAAGTAGAATATTATTAGATGCAGAAAAACAGTCAGACGTGTGCGGCGTTTTTACCATCTTCTCATATCTTGGAACATGAAAACCTTTCGGATCACTCCATCCTTCCTGCGTCATTCTACTGATAGAGAAACCAGAAGAAACATCTCCCCCTTTATTGTAATAACCGCGTAGATAACGTGTGTTTCCATCAGAAGATTGTCCAATAATTTGATTGTATCTTCCGGTGTTGAAAGGAAATCCTAAGTGTTGGGCCGGTTGCCAATTTCCATTTCCCTTACAAAACCAAATGTCGTCGTTAGGTGTGTTAGGCGACATGGCATTATCAGGATGATCCTTTCTTACAAAGAAAAGTTTGCTTCCATCGGGTGTGATGTAGGGAGAGATCTCTGAATATTTTGAATTGACATTTGGTCCAAGATCGATAACTTCGTAATTGGTTTGAGAACGACTTGAAAGAGTACAAAAAATACTGATACTAAAGATTAGCTTTCTCATATTGATAATTATTCGGTTGTACGTTTTTGTGTTTGATCATCTTCTTGCGACGACAATGCTTTGAAGCTTCTGCTAATTGGAATGGACAAACTTCCCCCCACATAAATTCCGGCGATCGAACGATACCCAACTTCAACTTCAGCGGTCATTGGTGCTCTAAATTTTCTCTTGCGTGTTTTTTTCGATAAGGTTGGCAACGCCTGACATAAAAGCCTTCCTCCAATTGGTAATGTTTTTAAACCGGTAGGTGCATTGGTAATTGGCGTGATCAAAGCGTCGATACAAAATCTAATGTGGCCAACATTCCCTCTTTCACCGTACTTATCCGTTTGGATCAACACTTGCTTCGCACTGCCAAAACAAATTCCACCGTAAGCGCCCAAAATATATGCATTACCATAAAAGTCGGCCCCTGAAGGATTTTCGATACTATATCCGCCACGGTCAAAATAAATTCCGCCGCGAACAGCAGTATACTTCCATTTGTGAGAAGGAACATTTAAAAAGGTAGTTGTTTGTGTTTTTCCGTCGCTGGTTACTCTTAATACCACTTTATTAGACATTAGAGGTTCTCTGGAAGAGAAAATAAAAAAACCTCCAGCCTGAATATTGAAATGATTTTTGATATTCTTCGATGCTAATTTCCCAAAGGTCAACCAACCGTATCTAAATGTATAGTCAATTCCGAGACGTTGTTTGTACATAGCGTGACCCCACACACCTGTATTGAAACTGATACCATCAATGTTACTGAATCCGGCGTCCATCTGCGCGAGGTCGATGTTACACGAAAAATTATTTATTTTACGTGGCTCATCGGAAACCACCTTATAGTTCACTTGCTCCTGCGAATAGCTTTTTAGTACCAAGAGTGTAAAGAAAATTGTGCGAAGAGTTTTCATGTTGTTGTTTTTTGTACAAACCTACAGGTATGGCCGTGCTTACGAAATACGCAGTTCTACGTACTTTAACTTAAACGTCTGAAATACAGTGCTTTTTTGAGAGTCTGGTTTAGCTTAAATTACCAAAATACAAGGCACACATTCCGTATCTTTATAGCATGCTAAAGGCATTTGTATCGCATATCGAACGCAAGGATCTTTTTATGAAGGATGGTCATTTTTTAGTGGCTGTGAGTGGAGGCGTTGATTCGATCGTACTTTGTGATCTATTAAAAAAATCTGAGTACAAATTTTCTGTAGCGCATTGCAATTTCAAATTAAGAGGGAATGATTCGGACGCGGATGAACAATTTGTAAAAGAATATTGTGAAAAGAATAATTTGAAATTCTTTTCGCGTTCATTCAACACTCAAAAATATTCCGAAGAAAAAAAGGTCTCCATTCAAATGGCCGCGCGGGAACTGCGCTATGCTTTTTTTGAAGAATTGATGAAAGAGTATTCTTTCACGTTTCTTTTTACCGCACATCATCTGAGCGATAATGTAGAAACATTCCTGATCAACTTAGTGAGAGGTTCGGGAATTAGTGGGTTAAAAGGAATTTCAGAGAAGAAAGAAAAAACAGTAAGGCCTTTATTGCCTTTCACTAAAGAAGAGATCCTGAACTACGCGAGAGAAAATTCACTTGACTACAGAACAGACCAAAGTAATTACGAGGATTCTTATCTGAGAAATGATCTTCGTCTGAATATTATTTCAAGATTAAAAGCTATGAATCCTTCTTTTGAGAAAACTGTATCGAAAGAACTAGAATTATTTAACCAGTACGAGAAGATCATCGTTTCGCATTTTGAAAAAGAAAAAACAAGCAGCGTTGTTAAGACAAAAACTGGCACAAAGATCGCTATTGCTAAAGTAAAGGAGAATAAAACACCGGAATTGTTTTTATATGAGATCTTAAAGGAATATGGATTTCATCCCAATGTGATCACTACTATTTTTGAGAGTTTAAATGGCATTCCCGGTAAGTTATTCTACAGCGAACATTATGAATTAGTAAAAGACCGGGAAGATCTTATTATTAATGAACGTAAAGAACATTCTTCAAAAACCAGCGTAATTGAAAAAGAGACCAAGGAAATTTTAGCGCCCATTCATTTGAAATTAGAGAAAGCTAATACATTCAAAAAGGAGAACACGCCAGCAGTGGCTTATATTGATTCATCCAAATTGCAATTTCCTTTAAAAGTTCGTTCGTGGCAAATGGGAGACAAATTCAAACCGCTTGGAATGAACGGTTATAAAAAGTTAAGCGATCTTTTTGTAGATCTTAAGTTAAACGCGTTTGAAAAAAATAAAGTTGCAGTGTTGGAAAATGGCGACAAAGAAATTATTTGGGTAGTGAATCACCGTTTGGATGATCGTTATAAAATTTCGGAGAATACAAGTAACATTTTAAGAATTGAAGTAGTTGAGTAACCGAGAGATCATATTTGAAGAGAAGCAATACATGGGCCATAATCGCCTTAGCATCTTAACGCGATCTATCCTTGCCGTATTTTGCTTTCTTGGTTACTATTGGAGCGAGAACCCTAAACCTGTTCAAGTATCATTCGTTACTATTGGCTCTTATCCTATTGAAAATACGAATCAATCAGGCTTGATATTTTTCTTGAGTGGGATCTTTGTTCTTACCCTATCGGCGGGTTTAACTTACATCTTACATATTCATACAAAAGTGTACAAAGGCTATATTTTAATTGATGGATTTTGGACAACGCGCAAAGTAAAGATCGATCTCAATAACATCACGCACATTCGCAGAAGCAGATATAAGCGCAATATTTTTCGACGCGCTGTATATAACCTCCACAACAAAGGAATTATTAAGTTTTATACAAGTGGAGAAGATTTTATTGAACTTACTGATAACAGCGGCTTCATCTATCGCATTGGAACTCACAGATTATCAGAGTTTTACAACAATATCAAAAGTCAGCTCACTGTTATTAATAACGTGAAATAAAACGAAACCCTGTGGTTTTCCGTACGTTTAATTAATACACTAAAAGCCTAGACATGAACACAACTACTAAATTTGAGCCGATCGAGAAAGAGAAGATCGCCGATCTGCGATTTCCCCAAACGGAAGTGCTGCTTGACAAAGAAAAAATTGCGGAGCGAGAGATGAATTTAAAACGTGCATTAACGCTTGGCAATTTAGAGCGAACGAAGACACGAATTTATTTTGAAGATGAACAAAGGTGCAGGATGGTGGAAACTACTGTGTGGGGGGTAACCGATAAACGGATCATTTTAAAACACGGTGTGGTAATTCCAATTATCCGCGTTCACGCTATCAGCATCTAATTTGTTCCCTCTGCTAATTTTAGTATCACAAATACAAAAGGGCTAACAAATAACAAACTATCAAAGCGATCTAGCACTCCTCCATGGCCTGGCATAATGCTGCCGCTGTCCTTAACACCGGCCTTCCGTTTCATCAGGCTCTCTATAAGATCGCCTATTGTTCCAAATACTCCAACAAACAAGGCAATCAATGGCCAAACCCATTGACTTGAAAATGTTTTGTTACAATTGAGCAAAAATCCTACAGCCACGCAACATGCAATTCCGGTGAGCGTACCTTCCCATGTTTTACCCGGAGAAACGCGCTCGTACATTTTATTTCTTCCATACAAACTTCCTCCTATGTAGGCAAACGTATCATTGGCCCAGATCAGAAAAATAATTCCAATAACCTTAAAATAATCGTAACTATTCGCCAGTTCATCTACCATTCCACTTGAAGCGACAGGAATTTTCACAAGCAACGCAAAAGGAACTACACAATAAAAAATTCCCGCGATCGTAAATGCAAGGTCATGAAATGGATTCTCGTGTTTGCTAAATAAAAATTGCAGTGCCAAAATAAACGGCACTAAATAAATTCCGAGTTTCAGAAAATTAATATCCAGGCAATTTTTTGGTAGTTGCTGCGCATAAATAGACATAAAGGTTAAGATGCCGCAGATCATTCCCAGAGTTCGAAAAGGTTTGAAATTCATTTTTTCGGCCAGAGAATAAAATTCATACAAAGCCCAAATGCCAACAAAAAAGAAAAGCGCCAGAAAGCTAAAATAGCTGTAATACGTGCAACCCAACAAAACGACCACAAAAACCGTTGCTGTAATGCTGCGCGTACGAAGTGTTTTAAGATCTAAAGCCATTTACGGGTTAAAGATACTTTATTTTAAAGGCATACTGAAATTATTTTTGGAGAGCCTAATATCCTCTGGAATTGCCGTCCACAAAGGCTTTCAGAGTATCCGATCTTCAAGCCAAGTACTCCGTTAAAGCGTTTTAGAGAAATTTAATTTGCAGGTTCCATTTTTTTGTGCTTAAATTTGTAGCGCAATGAATAAACTAATGTTAAATAATTATTGGTGGTTCGCATCTCAGATGACGAACAGCTAGGCTATTATTTAATTGAAGATATTTATCTAACCCGCTGTTCATATAACAGCGGGTTTTTTATTTTATAAAATTTACAATGAAACTAAGAACATATCATACACAGATCAATCTGGATCTTCATACACCGGTGAGCGCTTACTTGCGCTTAAGAGACAAGTATGCGAATTCGCTTTTGCTAGAAAGTTCTGATCATCATACTAAGGAAGGGAATTATTCTTTCATTGCTTGCGCTCCCATTTCAACATTTAAGATCGAAAACGGAGTATCAAGCATCCTTGAACATAATTCTCTGATCAAAAAGCAAATATCTCATGATACATTAGTAAACGAACTCTCAAATTATGTCTCTTCCTTTGAAACCGAGAAGATCAATGTTTCGTTTCCCTATAGCGCCGTGTTTGGATATACTTCCTTCAACGTGATCAAACATCTTGAGGAAAAATTACACCTCGAAGATCCTGAAATTCCTGAGGTGAACTATTTATTTTACTCCTTACTCTTAGTATTCGATCATGCAAATCATCGCGCTCATTTGGTGAGTCATGCCAAAAGTCTTGACGAAGCGGAAAAGAGAGCAAAACAATTGATCGCCGAACTACAAGGCTCTTCTTTTTCGACTCATCCATTTGAAATCGTGGGAAATATATATTGCGAAACAAGCGAAGAAGAATTTTTGACCAATGTGATCAAGGCGAAAGAACATTGTAAGCTTGGTGATGTATTTCAGTTGGTTTTATCGAGAAGATTCAAACAGAATTTTATGGGCGATGAATTCAATGTTTATCGTTGCTTGAAACAGATCAATCCTTCGCCATACCTGTTCTTTTTTGACATGGGAGATTTTAAACTGTTTGGTTCATCACCTGAAGCTCAGTTGGTGGTGAAAGACAATGTTGCCGAAATTCATCCCATCGCAGGAACTTACAAAAGAACCGGCAATGACGAATTGGATAAAATAAACGCGGAGAAATTAGAAAACGATCCTAAAGAAAATTCGGAGCATTGTATGTTGGTTGATCTGGCAAGAAACGACCTTAGTACCTCTTGCGAGAATGTAACCATTGAGCGCCTCAAACAACTACACTTCTTTTCGCACGTAATTCACTTAGTAAGTAAAGTGAAGGGGAAACTCAAAGAGAAAAAGAACAGCATTGAATTACTTTACCGTTCTTTTCCGGCCGGAACTTTAAGTGGTGCGCCAAAACATAAAGCTCTGCAGTTGATCAGTACCTACGAGAAAGAGCAACGCAGTTTCTATGGTGGTTGTGTCGGCTTCATCGAAACGAATGGAAATATCAATCAAGCCATCATGATCCGTTCTTTCTTAAGCATAAATTCGCAATTACATTTCCAGGCGGGAGCGGGAATTGTAATAGATTCTGTGCCTGAGAACGAATTAAAAGAAATAGACCATAAAATAGGCGCTTTAAAAAAAGCAATACAAGAAGCAAATAAATTAAATAAAATTACAACCTTTGCAAAAGATGAAACTCTTAGTATTAGATAACTACGATAGTTTTACATACAACCTCGTGCATTTAGTTGAAAAACTAGGCGGCGCAACTATTTCGGTTGTTCGAAATGATAAGATCGGTATTGAAGAGATCGCAAACTTCGATAAAATACTTTTGTCGCCCGGGCCGGGTTTACCAAAAGATGCAGGCATTATGCCGCAATTACTGAAATTGTATTCCGATAAAAGATCTATTCTTGGCGTATGCCTGGGTTTACAGGCGATCGCCGAGAACTTTGGAGGCACATTAAAAAATCTGGATACCGTTTACCACGGTATTGCCACTTCAGTTAATATCAAAGAACAAAGTTCGCTTTTTAAAGACTGCCCTTCTCAATTTAAAGTTGGTCGCTACCATTCCTGGGTTGCCGATCCAAATACCCTGCCAAAGGAATTGAACATTACCGCCCTGGATGATCAGGGCAATATCATGGCTCTCGAACATCAAACACTCGACGTAAAAGGGGTTCAATTTCATCCTGAATCTATTCTCTCAGAATATGGAGAAGTGATGATCGGCAATTGGCTTAAAGCCTAAGCAATTCACATACACATTTTAATTGAACAGCTTTGGCTGTTGATGTTTCATTATTTTAAAAAGATCATGTCAAAAAAAGAACTATTACATAAATTATACGCGGCTCAGCATCTTACAACCAAAGAAGCGGAAACCCTCATGCTACAAATCACCGAAGGAGAATTATCTGAAACGGAGATCGCTGCTGTTCTCACGTTCTACAAATTAGATCCCGTTTCAATTGAAGAACTCTCGGGTTTCAGAAAAGTGCTCTTGGAAAAATGCATTAAGTTTCATTCGCCGTTCAGCGCCATCGACGTTTGCGGAACAGGCGGTGACGAAAAGGATACTTTCAATATTTCTACATTAAGCGCGATAATTATAGCTGCATGTGGCTATAAAGTGATCAAACATGGAAATTATGGCGTCAGTTCGGTAAGTGGATCTTCTAATATCCTAGAGCACTTTGGCTATAAATTCACCAATGATACAAATGTTCTTAATGAGCAGATGGAACGAAACAATATTTGTTTTTTGCATGCTCCCCTATTTCATCCAGCGCTTAAACACGTGGCGCCGGTGCGAAAACAATTGGGTACAAAAACAATTTTCAATTTGTTGGGGCCTTTGGTAAATCCAAGCAATATCACACATCAATTCATTGGCGTGAATAGCTTGGAAACCATGCGCCATTATCATTATTTACTTCAGAAAACCGAAATAAGTTATACGTTGGCTCACAGCCTTGATGGTTACGATGAGATCTCGCTTACAGATTCTTTCAAACTCCAGGGAAAGCAATCGGAGAAACTCCTGCATCCAACAGAATTGGATCTATCCACTGTCAGACCAGAGGATCTATTCTCGGGAAACTCTTTACAAAGTGCCGCGAAAATTTTTATAAATGTTTTAGAAGACCGAGCTACAGATTCTCAAAAACAAATAGTAATGGTCAATGCCGCTTTCGCGATTCAATTGATCACGCAAAAGAATATTCGGAATTGCTTGGCAGAGGCCTGCGAATCTATTGAAAACAAAAAAGCACTCAATGTATTTAAAAACTTAACACAGCCAAAATATGAATGTGCTTGAAAAGATCATTTTAGAAAAACGCAAATTCGTAAACGAACGAAAAGAACTTTTTCCTGTAAAATTACTCGAGAGAAGCATCTATTATACTAGCAAAACCGTTTCGCTGAAGGACTACTTACTTAGAAAAGACAAACACGGAATAATCGCAGAAATAAAGAAGAAGTCTCCTTCAAAAGGCGTGCTCAATCTGCATTTGGATGTAGCAAGAACGTCCATTGGATACATGCAAGCCGGGGCCAGCGCTATTTCTGTTTTAACCGACCAAGCATTTTTTGGCGGAAAGAACGAAGACCTGATCACAGTTCGGAAAAACAATTTCTGTCCGGTTTTGCGCAAAGACTTTATCGTGGACGAATACCAGATCATTGAGGCAAGATCCATTGGTGCCGACGCTATTTTATTGATCGCGTCTGTTTTAACTAAGGACGAAATAAATAGATTTACAAAGTTCGCTCAATCCTTAGGACTGGAAGTTCTATTGGAAATTCATAGCAGAGAAGAAACAGATAAGATAAGTGATCTGAATAATATCATCGGCGTGAATAACCGCAACTTGAGTTCAATGACTATTGATCTTCAAAATTCCAATGATCTTCTCCCACATATTAAAAATGCGGAAGTAAAGATCTCTGAAAGCGGCATTCTCACATGCGAAGATGTACTGGCATTAAAAGAGCAGGGTTTCGATGGATTTTTGATCGGAAGTTTGTTCATGAAAAGCAGCAGACCTCATTTAGCTTTCAAACAATTTATGGACGAATTAAAAACAAAAAGCGTTGAATTATGCTTAAGCTGAAAATATGCGGATTAAGAGATCCGGAAAATATAAAACAAGTTGCGTTGCTAAACCCAAACATGGTGGGCTTCGTATTCTATGAGGGCTCGTCAAGAAATATCACAGAAGATGTGTTACCAATTGAAATTCCTTCTTCTATTGAAAAAGTTGGAGTATTCGTGAATTCCGAGATCAGTTATATTGATTCTATGGTAAAGAAATTTCATTTGAATAGTGTTCAATTATATCACGAGGACCTAAAACCATTCCAAAAACTTAGGATCAAAGTAAAATTGATCAAGGCTCTTTCTATTGAGAAAGAAAATGACATTTACAAAACACGATCCTACGCGCAGGATTGCGACCTCTTTCTATTCGACACTAAAGGAAAAAATTCAGGAGGAAATGGAATAAAATTCGATTGGCAAATACTTCGAACTTATGAAGGAAGAACACCATTCCTTCTTAGTGGAGGAATTACCCCCGGAGATGCCGAATTGATAAACCTCCTGAAACACGAGAACATGATCGGCATTGATATCAATTCAAAATTTGAAACGGCACCGGGAATAAAGAACATAGAAGTAATTAAACAATTTAGAAAAGAATTATATGAGAACTTTGAATATCATAAATAAAAAAGGCTACTACGGCGAATATGGCGGAGCGTACATCCCTGAACTACTTTTTAAAAATGTGGATGAATTGGAACAGAACTACCTTCAAATAATTTCCTCAATTGAATTTCTGAGAGAATACAATGAGCTTTTGGCAAACTATGTTGGTCGTCCAACGCCCTTGTATTTCGCGAGGAATCTTTCTGAACAATTCAAAAGCAAGATCTATTTAAAGCGCGAAGATCTTTGCCACACAGGCGCACACAAGATAAACAATACCATTGGGCAGATCCTAGTAGCAAAAGCTCTAGGCAAGAAAAGAATCTTAGCCGAGACGGGCGCCGGCCAACATGGTGTTGCCACTGCCACAGTTTGCGCATTATTAAAATTAGAGTGTATTGTTCACATGGGAGAAATTGACATGAAACGCCAGGAAGCAAATGTAGCGCGCATGAAAATGCTGGGCGCAAAAATAATTCCGGCTACTTCGGGAAGCAAAACATTGAAAGACGCAACCAACGAAGCCATTCGGGGTTGGATCAATGACCCGGACTCCTATTATTTAATTGGATCAGTTGTTGGTCCGCATCCCTATCCCGATATGGTGAGTCGTTTTCAAAGCGTGATCAGCAAAGAAATAAAAGAACAACTATTAAAACACGAAGGGATCTCAGAACCCGATATGGTGATCGCCTGTGTTGGTGGAGGAAGCAACGCTGCCGGTGCATTTTACGAATTCATTGATTCCAAAAAAACTGAACTGATAGGTGTTGAAGCTGCAGGAAAAGGAATTAAAAGCGGACATAGCGCTGCCACTATGTTTTTGGGAACAAAAGGCATTTTACATGGGTGTAAAAGCGTTATCATGCAAACAAGCGAAGGCCAGGTCATAGAACCCTACTCCATTTCTGCAGGATTGGATTATCCCGGCATTGGTCCGCTGCATGCATTTTTAGGAACAAACAACCGTGCGCAATACTTAAATGTTACCGACGATGAAGCGCTAAATGCAGCATTTAGTTTAACCCAACAAGAAGGAATTATTCCTGCTCTGGAAAGCGCTCACGCTTTAGCTGCTTTAAATAAACTCGAATTAAAAAGCAAAATTGTTGTAATCAATCTTTCCGGTCGTGGCGACAAAGATCTCCCAACCTATTTAAAATATATCTCATGAAAAATAAATTAGAAGAATTGTTCGAACGTAAACAAAAAGACATTCTTTCCATCTTTTTTACCGCTGGTTATCCAAATTTAGATGATACAAGCAAAATATTAGGAGAATTGGAAGAAAATGATGTTGATCTTGTTGAGATTGGCATTCCCTACTCCGACCCTCTAGCCGACGGACCTGTAATTCAACGTTCAAGTGAAATTGCGATACAAAACGGAATGAATTTGCAAATTTTGTTCGCGCAATTGAGAGAACAAAAAACAGATATGCCTGTTATTCTTATGGGATATTTAAATTCCATACTTCAATTTGGAATTGAGGAATTCTACAAAAAATGCGCCTCAGTTGGGGTTTCCGGAATTATAATACCCGATCTTCCTTTAGAGGAATTTGAAAAAGAACATAAAACTTTATCCGAAAAGTACAATATTAAAGTCATCTTCTTAATTACACCGCGCACTCCTTCAGACCGGATCAAGAAAATAGACTCTTTGAGCACCGGATTTATCTACGTAGTCTCGTCAAATAGCATAACCGGAAATCCATATTCAAATTTCGAGGACTTGAAAACGTTCTATGGCCAACTCTACCTAAAAAATAAAACCCTCATTGGTTTTGGTATTAGCGATCACAAGAGTTTCTCAAATGCATGCGAATTAGCGAATGGTGCCATCGTTGGCTCAGCTTTCATTAGTTCCTTAAATAACACTATGCCGATCTCAGATTTTATCAATTCCATTAAAAATACTCAATACGTATGATCATCCAGTTAAAAAATACGGTCACAAGCTCAGAACTTGAGGCCATCGATAGCAATCTAAAAGAAACGGGCATTAAAAGTAATTTTGTAGAGACGCAAAAGAGCAAATACCTGGTGTGCTTTTCGAAAACGGATTTTGATATTCGTCATTTTGGTCATTTGCCCGGTGTACTGGATGTGCATACCGTAAGCGACGACTACAAATTAGTGAGCAAGAAATGGAAATTGAACAGCAGCACCGTTGAAATCTGTGAAAATATAAGTTACACCAAAGAACCAATTGTTATTGCAGGCCCATGCTCGGTTGAAAATGAATACCAAATGAAGAACATTGTTGATCACCTTGTGAAAAATAACATACGCATCATGCGTGGAGGTGTCTTCAAACCAAGAAGTTCTCCTTACGCGTTCAGAGGCCTTGGCATTGAAGGCTTAAAAATGATGCATTCTCTTTGTGAACCTCATGGAATTAAAATTGTAACAGAGGTGATGCAGGTTTCGCAACTAGAGGAAATGCTCCCATACGTTGACGTTTTTCAGGTTGGAGCAAGAAATTCGCAAAATTTTAATTTATTGGATGCATTAGGTTCGGTGAATAAACCAGTACTTTTAAAACGAGGAATTAGTGGAACTATTGATGAACTCTTACAATCTGCCGAATATATTTTTTCAAAAGGAAATGAAAAGATCATTTTGTGTGAACGGGGTATACGTACATTTGAGAATTCTTACAGAAATACATTCGACATCAACGCCATTCAAGTGCTAAAAGAAAAATCGCATTTGCCAGTGATAGCGGACCCTAGTCATGGGGTTGGCATACGCGATCATGTGAGCAAATTGGCTTTAGCTTCCCTGGTTGCAGGTGCCGATGGCGTTATTTACGAAGTGCATCCGAGTCCCGAAGAAGCCTTATCGGATGGTTATCAAACGCTTAATTTTGAGGAATCGAACGCTTTATTAAGGCAAATTAGAGGTTTGCAGTCCTTTTTAAATACTAATTAAATGCGTAATTTCATGCGTAGATCGTATGGCCCAAACTAACAATGTAATATTTGAAACCGGGAAATTTTCCAAGCTGAACGCGTTCATTAAAAAAGGAAAATATTCAAAGCTTTTGGTATTGAGTGATACCAACACCATGCTACATTGCTATCCAATAGTTGCAAAAAATTGCGCTGCGATTCAACATGCGGATCTTTTAGAAATTGACGCCGGTGAAGAATTCAAAACGCTGGATACCTGTAAGCAATTGTGGGAAGCCATGAGCGAAGCACATATTGATAAAAATGCTTTGCTCATTAATTTGGGTGGAGGTGTTGTTACCGATATTGGCGGATTTGTAGCAAGTGTTTACAAACGCGGAATTGATTTTGTGAATATTCCCACTTCGGTAATGGCTATGGCCGACGCAAGTGTTGGAGGAAAAAATGGTGTTGATCTTAATGGTGTAAAAAACCAATTGGGAACAATTACCCAGGCAAAAGCGGTTTTTATCAATACAAATTTCTTATTAACGCTTCCACAGCGACATTTAGCTAACGGCATGGCTGAAGTAGTGAAAATGGCTTTGATCTCGGATGCAAAACTCATCAAAGACCTTTTGAATCCGAAAATGTCCATTGAGCCGTTGATCAAAAAAAGTGTAACGCTAAAATCTGCTATCGTAAAAAAAGATCCATACGACAAAGGCATTCGAAAAATATTGAATTTTGGCCACACCGTTGGTCACGCGATAGAAAGTTGTTTTTTGGGAACAGAAGATGAATTATTACATGGTGAAGCAATTGCGATTGGCATGCTCATTGAAAGTTTGATAGCCTTTGATAAAAAAATGATCAAGCAAAATGAATTGCAAAGCATTGTTGATCTTATTAGTCCAAATTATACAGTACTTCAATTCAGCGAACTCGAACAAAGCAAGATCACAGAGTTCATGCTTCATGACAAGAAAAACAAGAACCAAAAGATCCGCATGAGTTTGTTGAATAAATTAGGCTCTTGCAAATACGATGTTGAAGTGAGTTTCGCTCAGATACAAAAGGCATTTAATTCTTACCACCAACTCATTGGCAACTGAGAAACATATTCCCCTTATTAAACTTCCCGGATCTAAAAGCATCAGCAATCGTTTGTTGATGATCAAGGCCATTGGAAAACTCGATTTTACCATCGAGAATTTATCCGACAGCGATGATACAAACATACTGGCAAATGCGCTTTACGATATTAACGAAGAAAGAGCAGAGATCAATATCGGAGATGCCGGAACCGATATGCGTTTTTTATTATCCTATCTCTCTTGCCGGGAAAATAAGAGTTTTGTATTAACGGGTAGTGATCGCATGAAAGAGCGCCCGATCAAAGAGCTGGTGGACTCACTAAAAAATATTGGTGCCGACATCAGTTATTTGGAAAAAGACGGCTATCCTCCGGTGAGGATCATTGGAAAAAAATTGAACGCCAATGATATAACGATCCAGGCAAATGTAAGCTCTCAGTTTATTTCGTCCATTTTATTGATCGCTCCTTTGTTTGAGAATGGTTGCAGTATCAAATTGGTGGGAGAAATAGTTTCGGCCCCTTACATTCATACCACCATGCATTTGATGCGCGAATTTGGAATTGAAGTTGTATGGACAAACGACACTATTCGTGTACGTGAAGGAAAATACAGAGCACCGTCGGGTTCATTTTACAATGAGGGTGATTGGAGTGCCGCCAGTTATTTCTATGCCGGACTTTTGGCAAGCGATTTTGACAAAATAGAATTAGAAGGCTTGCAAAAAGAAAGCATTCAAGGTGATTCAAAAATAAAAGAGTTCTTTGAAATATTTGGAATTCAAACTACATTTTCAAATAACAAAGCGATCTTGACCAAGAAGGAAAGCTTGTTTCAGAATTTTGGAGCAGATTTCACTACCTGTCCCGATATTGCACAAACCATGGCGGTTGCCTGTTACATCAAACATGTTACAGCCGATCTTATGGGTTTAAAAACCTTGAAGATCAAAGAAACTGATCGAATTCAAGCCATGGTAAATGAGCTCAAAAAAATTGGTGCCAGTATTCAGGCTACAGACAGTGCTTTGCATTTGCGAGGCTTTGGTCATGATAAACGTAACGAAGATATTTTGATCAATACATACAACGATCACCGTATGGCCATGAGTTTTGCGCCCTTGAAATTCATATATCCAAATATGGTTATTGAGAACAAAGAAGTAGTGAGTAAATCGTTTCCAAAATTTTGGGAGGAATTCACCAAATTATCTTAATGCGCTTTCTAATTTATATCTTTCTCTTGTGCGGTGTTTTGAAAGCGCAGACATTTTTCAAGGGGAGGATCACAAATGAAAAGAACGAAGGAATTCCGTATGCCTCTATTGGAAGCATCAAACAGAATATTGGAATACTTTCTGATGAGAACGGATCTTTTAACTTGGAATTGAGCGACTACAACGAGGCAGACAGCATTAAGTTCTTTGCTATTGGATATAAAGAACGGTACATCTCCATTTCAGAATTAATAAAAGAAGGTTTGAATGAGTTCCAACTTTTGGAAGAAGGCAAAGTTTTGGAAGAAGTTGAAGTGAGCGCGAAGAAATTGTATCGTAAAAAAGTAGGGGTCATAAAATACGATAAGACCAACTGTTCGGGCTTTGTTGGAATTGGCTCCAATTGGAAAGGTGTTGAAACGGCTATACGTATTCCAAATTCGAATAAGCAATTATTAAAGGTCGTTGATTTTCAATTTTACATTATCAAAAATACCTTGACGGATAGTTTAATGTTTAGATTAAATGTTTATTCTTCAAATGAATTTCTTCCTACAAAAAATATTTTAAAGAAGTCTATTGTTTTCAAAACAGCAGTAAAACAGGGGGAAGTTTCCTTAGACCTCAGCGCTTATGACATTAGAGCCTACGACGATTTTTTTGTAAGCCTGGAATGTTTAATGGAAAAAGTAGACATCAAAGACTTCTGTTTTGCGGGTGAAAACAAAGAGCCTTCGTATATCAGAGAGGGCGTGTTTAGGAAGTGGAAAAGAGTAAAAGGTGGTGGCGGCGCCTTTAATGTGAGCGTATTATACCAGCGTAAAAGCTAAAAAAAATCTCATTTTAACAAATCTTTTGATTTTGGCATGGTTGTTGTCTTAGACAACCCGGTTACTCCTTCTTTAACTTTAAAACACAACACAATGCCAACAAAGTGCACTTTAAGGAGAAAATTATCTCCATTTTTATTCAGCTTATTATTTACAAGCAGCGCATTTGCTCAATTGCCCGTGAGCACTTCTCCGCAAAACAAAAAAGTGATCATGGAGGAATTCACCGGTATTTATTGTTATTACTGTCCGGATGGTCATCGGGTCGGCGATAGTTTGCTTAATGTTTATCCAAACGATATTATACCCGTTGCCATACAATGTAGTTATTTTGGCATCCCTAAAGTACCAGGCGATGTAGATATGAGAACCGTGGACGGAAATTTAATTGAAACCACTGTGAATTATAATGGCTTTGGTTGGGCATATCCCTCTGTTGCGTTCAACCGCACTATCCTTTCGCAAACAACAATGCCAAATCCATACCGCGCACAATGGGCCGGCGATGTGATCACTATAAAAAATCAACCCGCTTATTTAAATGTGGCTTTGCAAGGTTCAGTTAACGTGAACACGCGCATGTTGAATGTTGATGCGCAAGTATATTATACCGGAAGTAGTCCTACAGCTACTAATTATCTTACCATTATGTTGGTTGAAAAGAATATTACCGGATTGCAGGAAAATGATATTGGATTTTGGCCAGCTAATATAAATCCGGATAGTACTTACAATCATCATCATGTATTGCGCGATGTTTTAACGCCTACCTGGGGAACACCAATAGTTAACACAACAGCGGGTTCGAGTTACAGCACAAGTTTGAGTTATTCCATTCCTTTAAAATATGGTACAGCGCCATATGATAATACCTGTTACCTGGGAAATTTAGAATTGGTTGCTTTTGTTACTCAAGGTACGCAAACCTTAACTATTAACGGCGCGCGCGGTCCGATCGCACTTACGGGAATTACAAACTCTCTGGATATTACGCCAATAAATATTGCGACTGATAAAAATGTATGTCAGGCCAAGATGAATTCAAATTTTAAATTTGAGAATAAAGGCAGTTCAACCGTTACAAACGCGGTATTCACTTATTCGGTGAACGGATTGGCGATGCCTAATTACACCTATAATGGGAATGTTGGCCCAATGAATATTTCACCGGTGATCATGCTTCCTGTATCTAGTTTTTCTGCGCAAACTAACAACACTTTAAATATTCAAGTAGGTTCTGTAAATGCATCAACCGACCAAAATGCAACGAACGATATGAATTCTGCTATGGTACCATTAACGAGTTTAGTGGCCACTAATAAGAACATCCTCGTAACATTTATGCAGGATCAATATGGTAATGAGTGTAAATGGCGAGTATTTGACGAGTCGAATAATGCACTTATTAGCAGCGATGGGCCATGGACAAATCTTGGATCTAACGGAACGCAACTACATCAAACAACATTTACGGTGAATCCAAACTCATGTTATAGAATGGAAGTATTTGATGGCGTAAACAATGGGATCAACACATCGTACGGATCGGGATATTATTCTGTTTCAGCCGGGTCAACAGTGTTATACACCTCAAATGGAAAATACGGCCGCGGAGAAAAGATCTGGTTCAAAACAAATATCACCACCGATGTGAGTAAAGCACTGATCACAGTTTCAGATATGCGTTTATATCCAAATCCGAGTATTGATGAAACAACATTGAATATAGAAATGTTCCAGGATGAGAAAATGAATATGACCGTAGTGAACGAAATAGGACAGTTGGTTTATTCTGATATTATTGATCTTAGCTCAGGAGAAAATAATATAAAACTGAATACGTCGAAATGGAATGCGGGAGTTTACATAGTAAAATTGAACTCGAATAATGGTTCGGTTTCTAAGAAGCTTACTGTAGTGAAATAGTTTTTTCATGTGTGAACCCGGGGGATTTCATTGAAATTCTTTCGGGTTTTTCTTTTAAAAAACACTACAATTTCTCTTTCAAATATTTTGAAGTAATTCCTTTTTTAGAAGCAACCAAGGCTTCGGGAGTTCCTTCAAATACTATATATCCGCCTTGATCTCCGCTTTCAGGACCAAGGTCAATGATCCAATCGGCACATTTAATGACTTCAAGATTGTGTTCGATCACTAAGATCGAATGTCCTTTAGCGATCAAAGCCTCGAACGAACGTAATAATTTCGAAACGTCATGAAAATGTAAGCCCGTTGTAGGTTCATCAAACACAAACAAAATATTTCCGGCATTTGCTCCCAAAGAAAGGAAGGTTGCTAATTTGATACGCTGTGCTTCTCCTCCACTTAATGTACTGCTGCTTTGTCCCAAATGCACATAACCTAGTCCAACATCCTGCAATGGCTTTAGCTTTTCAGCTATTCTGGCCGCGATCTTATTTTTCGCATCAGCCGAAAAGAAGGCCATAGCATCGTCAATGGTCATATCCAAAACATCAGCAACTGACTTTCCATTATAAAGAATTTCTAGGGTATCTGCTTTGAAACGTTTTCCCTTGCAGGATTCACACGGCAATTGAATGTCGGCCATGAACTGCATCTCAACGGTAATAGTTCCTTCTCCCTGGCACATTTCACATCTTCCTCCGTCCACATTAAAACTAAAATGTCCGGATTTATAACCGCGTAATTTCGCTAAGCCTTGTTCGCTAAACAAAGTTCTGATCTCATCGTAAGCTTTTGTATACGTTACAGGATTACTGCGCGATGATCGTCCAATAGGATTTTGATCAACGTACTCTACTTGCTTAATTTGTTTTAAACTTCCGCTAATGATGCTGTCATGTTCTACATTCGCGTAAAATCCATCAAGGTATTTCTGCAAACGAGGAACTAGGGCCTTTTTTACTAGAGTAGATTTTCCTGAACCACTCACACCCGTAACGCAGCAAAGTGTATTCAAAGGAAATTTCACCGACACATCTTTCAAATTATTATCAGTTACATGCTTTACTTCGACGAACTCTTTGAATTTTCTTCGAGTAGAAGGAACTTTGATTTCCAATTTCCCGGTGAGGTATTTTGCAGTATAGCTATCCTTACTTTTCTCTAATTCATTAATTGTTCCCTGGAAAACTAAATTTCCTCCACCTGTACCAGCTTCCGGACCAATATCTATGATCACATCAGCCGCACGCATAATATCTTCATCATGCTCTACAACAATTACTGTATTTCCTTGACGTTGTAATTCTTTCAGTACTTTAATTAGTCGCTCAGTATCTCTTGAATGCAAACCAATACTTGGCTCATCCAAAATATATAAACTTCCCACTAAACTACTTCCCAATTGCGTTGCCAAATTGATACGCTGACTTTCTCCACCGCTTAAAGTATTTGCCACACGATTCAATGACAAATAATTCAAACCAACATCCATTAAATATTGTAAACGGTTATTGATCTCAATTAATAAGCGTTTCGCGATCTTCTCGTCGCTCGCGCTTAATTTCAGATCTTTAAAATAGGCTTGAGCTTCCGAAACAGGCATTAGAATAATCTCTTTCAAACACTTCTCGCCTACTCTTACGTAATTGGCGTCTTTGCGCAAACGTGTTCCTTCGCAATCAGGACAAGCAGTTTTTCCACGATAACGCGCCAACATCACTCGGTATTGAATTTTGTAAGTTTCTTTCTCCAACATTCTAAAGAAATCACTGATCCCTTCGAAATGAGAGTTTCCTTCCCACAATAGTTTATATTGGGCTTTACTAAGTTCTGCAATAGGTTTATGAACCGGGAAATTAAATTTATGGGCGTTCTTTAATAACTGCTTTTTGTACCAGCTCATGGTCTCTCCATTCCAACATGCAACTGCATTATCATAAACGCTCGCGCTTTTATTTGGAATTACAAGATCAGGATCTATTCCAATAATGCTTCCAAATCCTTCGCAGGTTTTACAAGCACCTACTGGATTATTGAACGAAAAGAAATTCACGCTTGGCTCTTCAAACGTAATTCCATCCATTTCGAACCGATTACTAAAATGATGCGTTGTACTTTTTCCTTTTGGGTCTTCGATGGTGATATCACACTCACCTTCTCCTTCAAAAAAAGCGGTTTGAACACTGTCGGAAATTCTATTTAAAAGATCATCATCGTTTTTTTGCACGATGATACGATCCACCAACAACGAAACATTAGCATTCTTTTTTATTTTCTTAAGATCAATTTCCGTGATCTTCTCAATTCCGTTATCGGTGATCACACGTGAAAAACCTGCCTGATTTAAAAGTTCTAATTGCTTTGCGATCGTTCTATCTTTCTTCTCTTTTAATTTTACAATGATCAATACTTTTGATTCCGCTTCTTTGCTCATCACAAAATCAACCACATCACTTACACGATGACGCATCACTAATTTTCCACTCACAGGGCTATAGGTCTTTCCGATGCGCGCGAATAAGAGTTTTAAATAATCATAGATCTCTGTTACCGTACCCACGGTTGACCTTGGATTGCGCGAAACCACCTTCTGTTCGATGGCAATTGCGGGCGAAATACCCTTTATATAGTCCACCTGGGGCTTTTCCAAACGCCCCAAAAACTGCCTTGCATAGGCCGAAAGGCTTTCTACATAGCGTCTTTGACCCTCCGCGTAAAGCGTATCAAAGGCTAAAGTAGACTTTCCGGACCCCGATAACCCGGTGATAACCACCAACTTATTACGGGGTATAATAACGTCGATGTTCTTTAAATTGTGTAAACGGGCTCCTTTTATGATGATATGGGTCTTAGAATCAACCCGGGATATATCTTGTATTTGGGACATGGGACCACAAAATTAGGGCTTATTTCGGAAATAACGGCTATTTCGTTCCCTCAGCCAAAAGGCGGTTTCACACAGCCTCAAGGCCATTTAACAATTAGCCTTTTTGGCGGTTAAGCGGATTGGTCTATATTTGCTTAGTAACCAATTAATCTTTTAAGCCATAGAATAGACCTTTACTAGCAAAAGAACTTTTTTAAAAGCAAGTAAACATGTCTATTCAATCATACACTGATCACGAGTTAGTGGAGTTATACCTCAAGGGTAACGAAAAGGGCTTAGAAACACTCCTCCAACGTCATAAATCAAAACTCTTCTCGAGCATATTAGTTATTGTGCGCGACCGTGCTTTGGCCGAAGATGTTTTCCAGGATACATTCCTGAAAGTGATCCAAACCTTAAAAAAAGGTCAGTATAACGAAGAAGGAAAATTTCTTCCCTGGGTATATCGCATTGCGCGCAATTTGATCATTGATCATTACCGCCGTATCAAAAAAATGCCACCGGCTTCAGTATATTATAATGAAGAAGGTGAAGAGATCCATCCATTAGATAAAGTGGCGGATAACAAAGATGTGTATCAAACTACCGAAGAAAGTTTGAAGCGTCGCAACAACATTCGTGATCTGATCCATATGTTACCATCAGATCAACGTGAAGTGGTGATCATGAGAACCTATTATGACATGAGCTTTAAAGAGATCGCTGATGTGACAAACGTTTCCATTAATACTTCTTTAGGAAGAATGCGTTATGCCTTGATCAATTTGAAAAAAATGATCGAGGAACGCAAAGTGGAAGTGTCGTTGTGAGAATTGAAAGATTAATGCCACAGATTTCACAAATTCACACAGATTAGGAAGCGCAGATTTATTTTCAAATCTGTGAAACAAAATCTGCGAAAATCTGTGCGATCTGTGGCATAGAAGGCCATAAAAAAACCGAGTGTTTGCTCGGGATTTTTTATTTGGGCGCCTGCCCTTCGCCAATGAAAATAACAAGCTCAGGTCACCGGGCTTTCGCCACTCGCTCTTTTTGCCATGGAAAAAATGGAAGCAAAAAGGAGCTCAAACAATGGCTCAATCCCTGGCGCGGATAAGTCTCAACTTTCAGGTAAAATTTTTGTCGGCAACAACAATCCATTTAATCTTCGAAAGAAAATCTGTGAAAATCTGAGTGATCCGTGGTATAAAAGACCATAAAAAAACCCCGAGTATTCGCTCGGGGTTTTTATTTTATTTAAAATTCTTACTTGGTCTTGTTGATGATATTCAAACTTGTTTCACCAATTACCTTAAAGGCAGTACGACGATTCTTTTGGTGAGCAGCTTCCCATTCAGGACTCTTAGGCACCATAGCGTTGATCTCAGCTTCAGTAATAATTGGACGAGTCTCGCCATAACCGGTTGCCTGGATACGTGACTTAGGAATTCCTTTTTGCATGATATAATCTACACAACTTTTCGCACGAGCAGCAGATAATTTCATGTTGTAATCATCATTACCGCGAGCATCGGTGTGCGCTCCAAGATCGATACTTACGTTGTCATTTAATTTCAAGAGATCAACGATCTTATCCAGAATCTCCATTGACTTAGGACGCAAAGTTGCTTTGTTGAAATCGTACTCAATACCTTCGATCTCAATATCACCAGAAGGGATCTTGTTCAAGTTAAAATCACGTGTAAACACCTCCGATTCGGATTTACCTTCGGTAGTTACCTCATTCGCATCGGCAAAATAACCGTTCTTCTGCGCTTTCAAGAAGTACTGCATGTTTGGCTTCAGATCAGTGCTATAAAAACCTTTGTCGTCTGTTACCACAAAGAATGGTTCCTCACCATCATGTACGTCCTTAATGGTAACGAGAGCGCTTGGAATTGGGTCAGAGGTTTGCGCATCATATACATATCCTTCTAAAGAGAAATGAATTGGTTCGTTCTCAAAACTGTAAATATCGTAGCAGTGACCACCCGGACAATCTTCGCGATCACTTGCAAAGAATCCTTTAGCTTGCAAACGATCTAAAATAAAATACGCGTCATCTTTTGCAGAGTTAATTGGCGAATTCATGTTCTTTGGTGGAGACCACAACGAATCGTCGGCGTTCAAACTACATTTGTGAACATCAAGTCCGCCAAATCCTGTCAGATAATCTGTACTGTAATATAAAGTACTTCCCAAATTATGGAAGAACGGCGTCACTTCATTTCCGGGAGTATTAATAGGATCCGGAAGATTCACAGGATTTCCAACAAACCCATTTTCATCAATGGTTGCCATCCAGATATCAAATCCTCCTTTACCACCCGGACGGTTTGAAGAGAAGAATAATTTTCTTCCATCGGCAGTTACGTAAGGTTGTTGCGATTTAAACCCCGGAACATTAATATGCGTTCCTAATTTCATGGCTTCGTAGAATTTTCCTTCCAGAGTACGCGCCATGTAAATAAATGCTTCGTTACGGTTATTATCACTCCAGCGTGTAAACAACATTACTTCCTCAGGCGTGAACACACCGGCACCTTCGTGCAAGGATGTATTTACCGGACGACCAAAGTTAATTGGACGTTGCCAGATAGTATCATCTAAGGTTGTATAATAAAGATCACAGTAATATTTTGAATCTTGTTTTTCAGGATCACTTACCACACCACCACGACGTGCACTGGTGAAAATAACCTTATCTGAACTTAAATAATATTGCGGCGCGAAATTACTTGTACCTCTGTTGAACACAAGACTGTCCATCATTTTTACGCGAATATTTTTCTTTGGCGCTAATGTATCTAAAGCAAAGTAACACGATTGTGCAAGTTTCTTAGAAGCCGCTACCAATGAATCTGTAGGCTTTATACTTAGTTTTGTTGCTGAATCTACAAGTGGCGTTCCTTTTGAATACGCGTCAAACACTACCAAAGCATCCTGGTATCTTTTAAGTGACATCAACGAAATACCGTAGTAAAATGGCGCATCGGGATACGTATTCTTCTCGATCACCTTTTTGTATTGAGTAACCGCGTGCTTGTAATCAAAATTCAAACGGTAACTGGTTGCCAAACGATTCATGATAAAATCGTACTTAGTAGCATTCAAGCTCGGATCTTCCTTTTGAGCATTCAAACTATCGCGTTTACGTTGCCCTTTTGGTTCAGGAACTTTGAAAAGTGATTTCATTTTCAAGTTCACTAATTGTGCTTCATAAGGAATAACGTACAATTTCAAGATCGTAGTATCATCCAATACTTTGGAATAAAAATTAGCCGCGTTAGCATAATCTTTTTTAAGATACGCATCATCGGCAAGTTCAAGCCACAATTTTTTAGATTGCGAGAATCCGGTTAAAGAAATTAGAATTAATGCTAGGGAAAGTAGTTTTTTCATATTATAAACGCGGACAATTTTTAACATCTTGTATCTTCTTTTGCTTACCTAAATATGTAAGCGATATCTCAAACGCTCCTCTTGCTTTTGAGGTTGCTCTTAAAGAAGATGTATTCATATCATAACCGATCTTGATGATATAATTATCTTTCTTAAGTCCTATGTAAGCAATATTAGCGTCTAACGCGCGATACACATAACCCGCGAGAATATAAAACTTCTCACCCTTCATAAAATAACCTGCATCCACCGCGTAGGTTTGTTCAATGTTATTGGTTTGTCTCATTATCAATACTTTTGGAATGAAATAGAACAACTCATTGACGTTCACACGCACACCGGTGTGTAAATAAATACGCATCGGTAAACGGCTGTTACCGCCAAAGAATGTTTCGCGTGGCTGAGTTAAATTGAATCCTGTGACACCAACAAACGGATTGATACGCGATTGTTGTTTACCGTAATAATAAAGCGCACCAAAATTCACCACTTCCTGGAATTGCACATAACGCTGAAATGTTTCGTTGTTAGGCGCAGTTTTATCAAAACTTCCACCATCTAAATTACTCCATTGAGCATCGTACGTTAACGCTCCGGCTTCCACCTTTTTTTGTGTAACGCCAAGATGCATACCCAAACTAAGGTTATGATATCTTTCTTTATCCAAAGGAACAGCGTAAGAAACCGAACCAAGTACTTGTAGTACATTATAGTTACTTAAACCAGCGCGCATTTCCGAGATCTGGCCACCATAACTCCATTTAGTTTTGGTTGGCATATCAAAACTTACCAAAGCAGTTTGAAAAGGTTTGAACGCGATAGCACTCCATTGCGTACGGTAATGAGCATGCGCACGCATTTTTGTTTCTA
Source organism: Bacteroidia bacterium (assembly GCA_044229315.1). GTDB lineage: Bacteria > Bacteroidota > Bacteroidia > B-17B0 > Aurantibacillaceae > Aurantibacillus. The sequence continues at coordinate 44,343 of JBGATG010000001.1, read as the reverse complement.
TCAACCCTGTCATTGCGGGATTCAAGAAGATCGGAGCGGCATCATACATACTTAAGTGAAAGTCCTGGGCAAATGATCTTCCAAGAATTGCACAAAGCAGAACAGTTGTAAATTTTATTTTTCTCATCATTTCAATTATCTCATTAATGTAACATCACCGTTCTTCTTAACCGTTCGATTATTGTACAGGTCAACTTCCAGTGTCCAAACGTAAACACCAACCGGTTGGTCTTTTCCGTCTTTCTTTCCATCCCATCCTTCTAACTGATCTGTACTTTCGTAGATCTTCTCACCCCAGTTATTATAAATTCTGAATACCATTTTATTGAAAGGACCACCTTTTACAAATAAGCGATCATTATTCCCGTCACCATTTGGCGTAAAGCCGGTTGGAACTTGCGGGATCAAATTAACTTCGATCTTCTTACTAACTGTATCAGCACATCCCAAACTATCCACAACGGTTAAGGTTACAAGGAACACACCACCGTTAGCGTAAACGTGCGTAGGGTTTTGTTGGGTTGAAGACCCTTCATCACCAAATGTCCAATAGAACGTATTTGCTGTAGATTGCGGAACGGAGAAGTCAGAATAGTAAACCGGTTCTTGCGCCACCGTTGGATTATTGGTCATACCAAAGTTGGCATCAGGAAGCGGATTCACATTCACCACCTTTGTAATGCTGGCGGTACATTGTGTAGAAGCCACAGTCTCTTTTAGATCAACACTTACTGATCCGGCCTGAGTGAACACAATGTTATTTGGACTTTGCGCCGAACTCACACTTGGCGTTGCATTCGCTCCAAAGAACCACGAGAATTGTCCGTTTGCAGGTAAAGATTGGTTAATGATAAATGCCTTAACACCCTCACACGTATTTTGCATCGAGAAATCAGGAAAAGGCAAAGAATTAATAGAAAGATCCTTTCCAATAGTATCTGTACAAGAAATATTTAAAGAGTTGGTACCGGTAACCGTAAAGGTTACATGATAAATTCCCGGAGCAGAATAGGTTGATATAGCAGATGTAGTTGAGATACTTGTATTTCCGTTATTGAAATCCCAAGCCGCCCCTGTAAGATTTGTTCCGTGTAAATTAGACACATTGACAAAAGTCACAGGATCTCCAACACATCGTTTGGTTCCAAAAGTAAAGTCGGCCTCTGGCGATGGTACGAACGTTACCGTAAATGACTTGAACGAAGGACAATTTGTTCCCGAGGTTGGCGCACTATTCAAAGTGATCACCACACTTCCGGTAGCAATATCGGATTGACTTGGATAATAAATTCCACCAAGGGCACCATTATTAGGGAAGAATCCACCATTAGCCGGCGCGGAAACACTATAGCTAGATCCTCCAACACTTCCCGATGCATTCCAGAATCCGGCATTGGTATAACCCGTTACTGATCCCGATAATGTTATTGCCGCGAACTGGCAAACTGCAGTATTCGAGTTGACCGTTATAAATGGTAATTTAATAATAGACACTTTTACAGTATCTGACACTTGCGGACAGAAACCTCCGGAGCTTGTTCCATAAAATACCAACACCGCATTTCCTGCCAATGTATCATTTTGACTGATATTGTAATTGGCATTGGTTGGAGGAACGGGATTGAACGCACCTGTACCGTTTGTTGTTGACCAGGTAATTGCACCTGCTCCACCGCCGGTTACTGTACCGGTTAAAGGAATAACTCCCACGCTTGCGCAAACTACAGTTTGTGTTGTTGCAAGTGTTAAGCTTGGTTGTGGTTGAATATTAATGAGCATTGTTCCTGTTACGTTAGCACACAATGCCGGTGTACCGTTATCGATCGCGGTCAATGATAATGTAATAGAAGGCTGTTGAAGATCAGTTCCACTAAACCAATACACTGTATTGAGCGTTGTGTTTGATGGCAAGAAGAATCCTTGTCCGCTTGAACCCCATAAATAGGTTGCATTACCTGTTACACTACCTGTAATTGCAACACTTTGACTGTTTGTACAAGCAATGGTGCTACTAATTAAATTCACCACAGGAGGATTTACGAACGCCGCGGTATACGACTGTTGCACGTTAACGCAGCCAGGTTGCGGACCTTGACTCGAAAGCACAAATGTTATTGTACCAGCAGCAAGATCGGCTAATGAAGGTGTGTACGTTGTATTTGCGCCGGGCACGCCATAAGATCCACCATTTCCACCGGTCCATAACCCACCGGCGGCATTAGTAATGTTCCCCGTTAAATTTAATGGTAATACATTATTCTTACACTGTGTTGTTAAGCTAACCGAACCAGCTACTGTAGGTGGTTTTGTGATCTGAACACTAACAGTTATAGTTTTAGGAACACAGTTTCCGGTACTACCTAAGGTAAATGTCAAACTAGGCTGAAGCAGATCGGCAGGCGATAGTGAGTATATGGTGCTTACTGTATTTAATGTAGAATTGTAAACCGGATTAATTGTTCCGGATCCACTTGCGGCCCAAGTTCCTGTAATAGCTCCACCGCTAATTGTACCGGTAAGTAAACAGGTTGCGCCAGGAATGGCACATACCGGCGTCATGGTAGTTGTTCCAATATCCACACGACGGATAAAACTCGACATGTAATAAAAGTTCATTCCACCACCCGCACTACCGTCAAAAATTCCTAAAGCGAAATTATCTAAAGGCGCAGGTGTATTATTTCCAACGGTATAAGATCCAATTGGAATTTGTGCTAAACTAAATGGGATCTGTGCGGCCATGTATAATCCACCTGTACCCGGCACCACTGTGAACGCTGTTCCCGGGATCAAAACAGTGCTACCATTGATGGTGAATGAGTTTTGTGCTCCTGTTTTACAAAGAATGTTCAGGAAGAATTGATTTGGTTGATTACGCGCGAAAGCTACTAAGCTTGAACCCGCGCAACTTAAAGGAGGTAAAATTGCTGAACCACCTTCGCAACCAATACCATCTGTTTGGTAACAATACACAGGTTTGTTTGCTTGCACAAAGGTCATAGGCGTTTGGACACCATAAAAGAACGTTTCTCCCTTATTGATGATCGTATTAGTTACAACGCTTAAGGCGTTAGTGATCTGAACAGAGGTGAAATTATCGGTTCCAACAATGTAACCACCTTCTAATGCACCGGCGTTCATATTTCCTTTATTCATGATATAATCTTTCCCAACAATATCTACAGGAACGATCTGATCACCGATCAAGTCATGACAACCTCCGCTAGGATTTCTAACCGAGTCATCTGCAACAGTTACAGCAATTGGATTATTAGAAGAGATGATGGTACCAGACAAATTGTTACCCGGAACGTTTGTACTTTGCGTAGCATTCTCAAGTGTATACGCATCTCCGGGATTCGCTAACATGATACTATAAGTAATGTTTGCAGCGTGTCCTACTATGGCGCATTTAGGCGTGATCCAAACAACCGTGTTCGGTTTTGTACCAACAATATTGATCTGCTGTTTTGGTTGATTAACACCCGGAGGTGTACTTCCAAAATCTGTTTTAAATTGGTTGAACCATTGTGTTTGATGTGGACAAACGAATTCCGTACCTAAACCATTTTGCCCTTTGAGAGACATCGTTTCAGGATTATTTCCGGTAGTAACCACATCATATACTACAGACACGTTGTTAGACGTTGAAACATATATACCGTAAGGAACAACTTGATTCGCTGGACGCACTTCCAACGAATCCCAACCTCTATTACCGGTTGTAGCCGGCGCGTCCTTCCAAAACGTTACATTCACAACTGAGTTTGGACCCATAGTGAACGTAGTGTCGTACTTATGGAAAACGTTTGGCATGGCCGGTTGTCTTAAACGAACAGTTGTTGTGTTAGCAAAAGACGCAACACGCATGATAATAGGTTGACGCGCGGCGTGATCAGGAGTTACCCAAGGCGCTGCGAACCAGAACGCAGTATCAATTTGCGAAAATGTTGGTGTTACCTTAAATAAGCTTAACAGTAACAATATGGCTAGTTTATTTCTCATTATTTCTTCTTCTGACTTTTAATATTAGTTTTCATACTATTATCAATAGTATTTAATTCATCTTCATCGGCAGCCTGAACTTTATCCTTAACAACACCTTTCTTACTAAGAATTGTGTAGCTGATGATCATCTCATGCGAACCATTATTATAACTGCGAAGATTATTTAGGGAAAGATCATAACTGTAACCAAAGGTAAATTGCTTACTTACGGTTACCCCAAGCATTGCACATAATGAGTTGTTCTGATATTTCTTTACAATAGCGCTTACTGTTTTGGCGTGACGGAAACTTACGCCGGCCCACAACATTGACTTGTAAGTACACTTTACGTTGTACTCTATCTCAAAAGGCGCCGGTGTATTAAAGCGCATTAAAATAGATGGCTGTAGAACATATTCCTTTTTCTTTTTATCAAGCACTTGATTGTATCCTGTATAGATATACCAGTGTGGTGTTAAACGTCCGGTGGTATTATCCCAATGGATCTTGGCACTTGGTAATTGTTGGCCACTGAGGCCGAAGAAAAATTTCTTTTGGTAAACAAGGAATCCCGCATTAGCATCAAACGCGTTGGCGTTCAAAATACTTGAGGTAAGAAACACATCGTCTTTATCAGTTGGATAAGGTTTTGCATTATATGCTTTCACATTGTACTGCACAAATCCAAGTGAAACACCAAACCCTATTTTCCAATGATCATTTAATTTCAAGTGATAGCTATAGGATGAATACAAAGACGTACGGTTCAATAAACCCATTTGATCATTCAATACCATTCCTCCAAGCGCCATCATAGGTTGTTTCTTGAGTGTTCCGTAACCCGAAGCCATATAGGATCGCGGTGCGCCATCAAATCCCAGCCATTGTAAACGCGAACCGGCATTGAATTGCATTCCATGGAACGTTCCCGCAAAAGCAGGGTTGTACAGATACTGATTCAAAAGAATATTTGTGAATTGCGTTTGTTGCTGCGCTTTAACTTGACCGAAAGGCAACAAAGCAACACCTATTAAAACAATGATCTGTTTTTTAAGGTTTGATATAGAATTGAAAGTTGACATATGAATTGTTCTCTATATAATTATTTTAATAATGTTATATTCCCTTTGATCACACCCGGTTGATTTGGATCCTTGAGATCGATAGTGAAATAATACGCGCCCACCGGCAACACGGATCCTCTATAGGTTCCATCCCACGCGTTCGAATATCCCGTGGATCGGAATATAGACTCGCCCCATCGGTTAAAGATCTCTATCTCGGCTGCTGGATAAAAGACGTCAATGAAATCCAATCGCCAATAGTCATTCTTACCATCGCCATTTGGCGAAATAATATTAGGAATCAATTGCGTAACATCGTTTACGAGATTATTAATTCTAACCGCTAAACTATAGGAATCAGGGCAGCCGAATTGATCGGTGATGGTTTGAGTAACCGTGTATGTACCATTGGCAATATACGTTGTATTAGGAAACTGTTGCGTGCTTGTGCTTCCGTTCCCAAAATCCCAGAACCAGGTTACCGAGTACTTCGAAGAATCTATGAACGCCATATTCGTGGACAAACCATTAACGATCTGATTACCGATCAAGAATTTCGCGTCCGGCTTAGGTGTAATGTTCAACGTTTGCACCAAGGTGCTCACACAACCTTCACTGGATGTTACCACTTTCGTGATCGGATATTTACCATCGGTTGGGAAAATGAAACAGGTATCTTTCGTCACGCTAAATCCTACACCACCAAAATCCCAATAGTGCGAGGTTACAGGAATAGCGGATGGCGGTAATATTGTTGAGCTGTCTTTGAAACAAATATTCTGAGCAGATCCTGTACATTGTCTCGAATAGCCAAACTTAATGTTAGGTAGCGGCCAAACCGAGGTTGTTTTTCTGATCGTATCAAAACAATTAAATGAGTTATTCACCACTAACATCACCTGGTAAGTTCCGGGCGCAGTGTAGGTATTGATAGGACTTGTGTTTGTAGAAGTATTACCATCACCAAAATTCCACTGCCATCCACTCAACACTCCAATACCCGAAGGATTGATGGAATTGTCATTAAACTGAGTTGTCACATTTAAACACACATTACTAGATGTAAATAACGCAGTTGGTTTATCTCTAAAATCAATACGTATCTGATCGGTAGCGGCTAAACAAAGTCCGTTAGATGTTGTTGCCACTGTAAGGATCACAAAACCACTTGCTGTTTCTGTTGGAGTTGCAATATAAGTTGTTGTGTTCAATGCGTTTGAAGGCGTGAACGTTCCCGTTCCACCCGACCATATTACTGAATTGGATGACGTTCCAGTGATCACGGCGTTAAGAGAAATAATAGGATTGTTCTTACAACTGTTGAGATCCGGCCCTGCAGTTACGACCGCGGGATCCGTGAAATATACGTAAACGCTATCCGAAACATCTTTACATAATGCACTTGGAGGCGTGGTCAATTTAATTTTAATTGGGCTGTTGGCCATGTCTGTCAAACTCGGAATGTAATTATTGTTCAACGAAATATTATTTGGGATAAACACCCCACTACCGCTTGTGGTCCAAATACCATTTGGAATACTGTTGCTAATATAACCGGTAAGCGTTACCGTTGCGTTATTTGAACATTTCACAATACTAGATGTAGGCGCGGCATCAACCAGCGGCGCTTTCTGGAATGTTATCTGGACAACGTCGGAAGCTGCGGCGCATATACCGTTATTCGTACTCGTCAATACGATCTGTACAAATGCTAACGAAGTATCCGCGTTGGATGGCGTGTATGTCGTATTCAACGCCGAAATGCTGGAGAAGGCTCCACTACCCGGCGCATTCACTGCCCATGTTCCTGAGTTTGCTGCACCAAGTATAGAACCGCTTAATGCAATAGTTGCATTATTTGTACACTTGATCTGATCAGGACCCGCATTTACGATCGGGCCTTGATTCACTTTCACTTTCACTGTATCCGAAAGATTAGGACAAATTCCTGTAGATGTAAGAACAAAACTGATCAAACCGCCTGCCCATGGTGTTGGTGTAGGGATTGGGACCAATGTTGTATCCAATTGGTTTGGCGTGTAAATGTTATTCGCAATTTGATTTGGTCCACCCGAAAGTGTACCGTAACCGTTGCTTGTCCAAATTCCGGTATTTGGTCCACCACCAATTGATCCGTTCAATGTGAACGTAGTGTTGGTACAAATAGTGGCTGTTGGAACGGAATTAGCTTTTACAAACGTTTCAGAGCTAAAACTTGAGTGGTGTGAAAAATCGGTTCCGGTTGCATTACTTCCGTTTTGAACCGAAAGACCGAACAGATCTACACTGTTTCTTAAGATACAATACGCGCCAACCGGAATTGTAGCAGTGTTGAAATAAATTCTTGCGCCAAATAAGTTACCTGCTGTTCCCGGAACCACCGTAAAGTTTGCAGCAGCAATAGCGGTAGGAACCGCGTTAATATCTAATGTAAATGTTCCAATAGCCGCACTTCTCGTGTAGATATCAAGGAACAAAGAGTCAGAACTTTCTCTTTCAAAACTTGTAGTGTAAGATCCCGCGCAATAAGCAGGTGCAATTTGAGCAGCACTCACGCGACAACCCTTTCCGGCAATATTTAAAACGTAAACCGGTTTGTCGGTTTGAATATACGTTAACGCGCTTCCTGATGTAACTACTTTGAATGTTTCTGAGTTATTGATAAGGAAATTAGTTGTTGTTGCTGAAGTGATGGTTAAACTTGTTGAGTTTGATGGAGCCAAAATGTAAGCTTGGTCACTAGAAGTTCCCGAGCGATGGATCACAAAATGCATTCCTAATTTGTTCGTTGGCGTGATCTGATCGGCATAATAACTTGAGCAAACGGAATTACCACCAACAGCGCCCGAAATACTTACAGCAACTTTTTTATCGGCCGATACAATTGACCCTGATAATTCTGTTGCGGGATAGAACACAGTTCCAAAAAGTACGGTGTTTATTGGAGCAAACGCGTTTGTTCCATTTCCTGTTAATATAGAATAGTTATTTCCAGTAAAGTTCGCTGTATTGAAATCCGGTAAACCGTCCATATTAAAATCACCACTTACAATACATCTTGGACTTGTACCAACTGCGTTATTTGCAGCAGCGCCAAAGGCCCCATTGGCGGCGCCAAAAAGAACCGAGACGTTATTTGAATTAGCGTTTGCAACCACAAGATCTCTAAAACCATCGGCATTTACCGTAGCGGAAACAATCGACTGAGGATTTGTTCCTACTGCGTAATTAATGCTTGATGTAAATGTTCCAACGTTATTACTTAATAACACACGCACCGCAGCAGCACCACCTTGGCAAACAGCAACGTCTTCAAAACCATCGGCATTGTAGTCCATAACCTCCATTCGGTTTGGCGCTCCGCTAACCGCGTAGTTAGTTGGTGTTGGATTGAATCCGCCTAATGCATTTGATGCCGTGAAAACTGAAATATTATTTGCCGCGTTGTTCGATATGATCACGTCTCTGTTTCCATCATTTGTAAAATCAGAGATCTTGATGTCAAATGGTTGTTGTGGCGTTGTGTACGTATTGAAAAGACTAAAAGATCCTGTTCCATTTCCAAGTAAAACAGACCACTGAAAAGTGAAGTTATTCGTTACAACGATATCGCGGTTTCCATCACCGTTAAGATCGGCGCAATCAATACCCATTGGCACTTGACCACCCGAAGCAGAAGTAATAGCGTTTCCAAAAGCAGCTGCACCGTTACCCAATAAAACCGAAATATCATCTTCACCCGAGTTTACAGTGATCAAATCCTGATTACCGTCGTTATTTACATCCGCTGAAATGATATGCACAGGTAGCGTTCCCACCGGGTAAAGACCAAATTCTGTAAATGCTCCCGTTCCGGTTCCTTTCATGATCAAGACATTACTGTACTTGTTATCCACCATAGCAATATCCAAAAATCCATCGCCATCGAAATCTCTTGTAACACTCGAAATAGGATTACGGGTGAATAAAGCTTCCTGGCAGGAGAATGTTTGTCCCTGCGTTAAGCTTTGTATAAAAGACACGTTTTTAGCGTGTGGGCCCATTAAATTTCCTCTTGGAGTGATCAATAACTGCGTTGTTCCAGGCTCAGTTGCAACAATATCAAAACCGGTATTTCCCGCAACGGCGTTGTAAAGCGTACTCATGGTACTTGCAAAAGGAGTATAAAAATCATTACCAATGCCATTTCTACCTTTGATGCTGATGTTTTCGCGACTTGTAGGTGATTCCATATAGTAATTCACAGAAATGGAATTTGTAGAACTGATGTATAGACCCAAATTAGAAACTGTATTCGCTGTGGTGTTCACAAACATGGCGGCCGAAGCTGTCATTGCAACCACGGTATTGCTGTTAGCGGGAAGCGTTAACGAAAAATTCACACCCCCAGCATTGGCAGGTTGCCTTACATACACTGTAACCGGCGTGGTATATGACCCAATTTGCAAGCCAATTGACGTGGTACCAATGGGCACAGGAACTTTTGGCGCCGCAAACCAAAAACTTGTATCGATCTGGGCGTTAAGTTTAAAAAGGGTTAAAAAAGAGAAGACGAGAAGGTAGAAAAAACGCATATTTCTGTTATTTTTTTATAGCTTTTGCCAATGTTGAAACCGGCATTATTTACAAATAATGTTAATTGTACGAATATAGTAAAAATGTCGACTAATTCAACAAATTTAACAAATGAAGCGGCGTATATTCACGTTTGGAAATCAAGAAATTAACAACGCAATGCCAATAAACCAAAATCAGTTAGAACCATTTAAAAATTTAGAACTGATCGCTAAGAAAGTAGTGGAGGGTTTTATCACGGGCATGCATAAAAGTCCATTTCACGGATTTTCAGTGGAATTTGCCGAACATCGGCTTTACAACAAGGGCGAAAGTACCAAACATATCGACTGGAAATTATACGCCAGAACCGATAAATTGTTCATAAAGCGCTACGAAGAAGAAACAAACCTAAGATGCCAAATATTGCTGGATGCCTCGTCTAGCATGCTTTTCCCGAAGGATGAGGAACACACAAAGTTGAGTTTTAGCGTGCATGCCGCGGCGGCTTTATGTGAGCTTTTGAAGCAGCAACGCGACGCTTTTGGACTCACCATTTTTCAGGACAAGATCACCAATCACCTGCCGGCAAAAGGCAGTGTGACCCAAAAAAAGATCATATTCGACCTCCTGGAGGGGCTTTTACGCAACACTGAACTGAATAAATCAACCTCCACCGAAAGTGCTTTGAACGAGGTGGCCGAGATCATCCACCAACGCTCGCTGGTGGTAATTTTTAGCGACATGTTTGATAATAAACAGGCCCACGATGAACTTTTTTCGGCGCTACAGCACTTGAAATTCAGAAAACATGAGGTTGTTCTTTTCCATGTGACCGATAAAAAGAAGGAATTAGAATTCGAATTTGAGAATCGTCCTTACCATTTTATTGATATGGAAACCGGCGAGGAATTAAAATTAAATCCTAACCAGGTAAAAGAAAATTATTTGAAAAGCGTCCGCAAATACAAAGAGGAATTGGAATTAAAGTGCGGACAATACCAAATTGATTTTGTGGAAGCTGATATTCATGAAGGATTTGAAAAAGTATTGTACGCTTATTTAGTTAAAAGACATTTAATGTCGAAATAAGTGAATTCGGAAGTTAATTGCCACCGATTTCGCAGATTCACACAGATTTCTCTTCACAGATTCTTTTTTGTTCTATTTCACATAGCTAATCTGTGAAAATTTGTGCGGTCTGTGGCATTAAAAAATCGCCCAATGCTATTAGATTCCCAACTTTTGTTTTAGATCGGAATAACTTGTGCGACTCACCGGAATTTTTTTACCCGAACGTAAAACTGCCACATACGAATTCTTTTCCAGTGGCTCAATACGCGTAAGTTCTTTTAGATTTAAAATAAATGAACGGTGAGTTCTGAAAAAATCGCTTTTATTTAGAACAGATTCGTAGTAATTCATTGTCTTCTTCTTAAGGAAATATGTTTCTTTTGTGAAGATCTTCACGTAATCGTCATACGCTTCAATATAATGAATGTCTTGTGTTGGAACGATGCTGATATCGCCGCCATTTTTTATCACAATGCGATTTGTTTCTTCGGCATACAATTGAGATGTATTCAATAATTTTTCCACTTTACTTTCGGCCTTCACTCCTGCTTTCCATTTTTCTATGGCGTGATCAAAACGTTCCTGGCTGTATGGTTTCAACAAATAATCAATAGCGTTTGCTTCAAACGCTTTAATGGCATACTCATCAAAGGCGGTGGTAAAAATGATGGCCGGCTTCTCATCCAACAATTCCAACATCTCAAATCCACTGATCTTTGGCATTTGAATATCCAGGAAAACCAGATCCGGCTTTAATTGGTGAATGGCTTTCACACCTTCAAACCCATCGCCGCACTGCGCTATCAATTCAATATCCTTATGCTGCATCAAATATTCGTGCGCAACTGTTCTTGCCAAAGGTTCGTCGTCAATAATTATCGCTTTCTTCATAATTGTGGTATGCCAATGGTTGTTATAAAATTCGAACTCTCCGTTCGTGTTCTTAAAAGATCTTTCCGCGCGAATAATAAATACAAACGACGGTTGATCGATTCCAATCCAAAATTATTTCCGGTGTTGGCGCGTTGCGTATTTAGATCAAAAGGATTGATGATCTCCACACTTAGCATGCGATCCATTAGTTTTGTTTCAATGCTAATGGTCACATCTCCTGTTGTATCATACAAGCCAAATTTGATCGCGTTCTCAACAACCGGCTGCAACAATAATGGAGGAATTCCTGCTTCTAAACATCCTTCTCCATTTTTTGTTTCCACTTTTAAACGGTGCCCAAAACGCACCTTCTCAATCTCCAAATACAAATTCAAATGTGCCAACTCATCTTTCAACGGAATTAATTTTTGCTCGTCCTTACGTAAAGTACCCCTTAAGAATTCAGATAACTGCTGCACCATTTTGCGGGCTTCCTGCGGCTGAGTTACTACTAAAGCGTTGATAGAATTTAAACTATTGAATAAAAAATGTGGCTGTAATTGTTGACGTAACTTCACTAACTCAGCTTCGCGCACCATCGACTCCACTTCCTTTTTATTTGTGTCTCCTTCATCTTTCTCTTGCATATAATTTGCAAACCACTGCATGATGGAAATAAAAGAAATAACAAGAAAAGCGACCACTGCTCTCACCGGCATTGATCGCTCTATGAACAAAAGGTAATCCTTATTATCTGCAAAAACAGAATTTAAAACAAACGTGAGTATATGATGGTAGACAATGACGATCAGGATCACGTACACCGCGCGGTATATGCGATTAGTCTTGCCCGGCTGATAAAATTTAAAAATAAGAACTGTAATAACCCCTATAAGTACCAGTATCAAATTTGAAATGGCCGAATCCAATCCCGCCACTTCACAAGTTACCCCCATTTTCGCAATAGCATACCCCTGCACAGCCGTAAACACAAGCCAGGCTGCCAACACACAAAAGATGGCGTTTCGTACAGAATATAAAGTTGTTTTGGTCAGATCTCTATGCGAAACTAAGTAATTTAGTTTGGATTAGTTGCGAACGGTGATGAACATAATTGATAAAAGAATTGGAATCATGAGTCTCATGTGTTACAGAGAATAATGAATCTCCGTTCTTATAGGTCTTCAATTCAAATATATCCACTACATCAATAAAAGCCCACTCTACCGATTGATCATTTTCGTTGCTGAATTTTTCTTCCAACACTTTTCCCTGCGCTTTTGCTTTATAAAAGGCGTCTTCCAGGTTATTGGCGTCTATCATAATCGTTTGTTCATCAAATTGCGATTGGTGAAGCCCCTCGCCAATGTTGATATTAAATACCAGTTTTACAATGTATGCGTTCATGATTTCTAATTTTATAGGTTTAACTTCTTAATTCAATTCCTCCAAATACCGATGTTCCTCTTAATACAAGAATCTTATTTTCCACATTTGTAACGTTTGTTTGCAGTGGTCTTTTATCTTCAATAGATCCAAGCACCGCAGTTAATTCGGATTTTATTTCCCAGTTACTCGGAATCACCAAGCGTGTTCCTCCAAAGAACTGTGTGATATCCAAAACCACAGTTCCGGTAAAATCGGCCTGACTCAAATTGTATTCCGCGCCACCAAAAATATTGGTTATCTCTCCCCCTTTAAAGTTCTTTGAAATAATGTTTTTTTTTACGCCTCCGAAAACCGATGTTGATTCAATATGATCGCTGTCGCTATCCGTTGCTTCGGTTCCACACCAATCTTCCCAGTTTTTTCCGTGGTAATGTTCATGGCCATAACGGTGGCGATATCTTCTGCGTTCCCATTTATTCCAACGCTCCGGATCCCATTTTCTGTGCGGTTTAAATATCATTACCATACCAATGAAAATGATCACGAGTGGCCAAATGATGTGTTTAATGTGCATATCTGGATAAAGATCTCCGATAATGAATCCTGCTCCGATACCTATAAAAGCGATCCAGGTCCAATTACGGAAACTACTTTTGAACGCAATGGCAATTCCTATAGCAATAAGGGCAATTTTCCAGGTAAAGATCCATTGCGGGATCACCGCGCCCAATTCTTTTGCCAAAAATAAAGCGCCAAATGCTACTAATAAGATACCTCCAATTAATTTACCTCTGCGGTGACTTTTCTCCCAACGTTTCCAGTGTTCTTCACTATATCCCCACTTATCTTTTTTATTTATATCGTTTTCTGTATGCTGCTGTTCCATGATGTTCTGTTTTTTTTGTAAAGGTATGGCAAGTAAAAAGCCATTTCAAGAGCTATTAGGTGCGATGTAGATGCGGGTCGGTGAATTGTACCGCGCGGGCGGTAATTGAGGCTATTTTAATTTATCCTTTTGAGCCTTGAAATGACGAAGCATTTCGGGGAAACCCATTTTCATTTTAAAGCCTTCCATGGCTTGCGCAATGCGTTTGCTTTTTGTGTCAATGGTTTTAGCAGATTCTATCCACTTGGTATAATAGCGTTGATGCGAACCGCTTAATGTTTTAAAGAATTTTTCGGCTTGTTTATCATCTTTCAAACAGTCCATAAAATCATTATCATGTTTAAAATCCGATGCGTCTAATTCTATAGATAATTTTACTTTCTCTCCTTTTTGTTTCTTTAATTTTTTGCGAAGATCAGCTTTTAAAGGAATGATAAAATCTCCGTCGCCCATAGGGATCAAAGCCATTTGCTTAATAGCAACCGTATCTATTTTTCCTTTTACGCGAAATGATTTTTTAACCCCTTTATTTAATTTTTCAGCAACATCAAACGGAATGAATACGTAGGTCCAGCCGGTTTTTTCTCCCTTTTGCCCAAATTTCTCTATAACAACGTTGAGGTTTACCACTGCTATAAAGTTAGGGAATTTTTATTTGGGCGCCTGCCCTTCGCCGGTGGAAATTACTCGCTCAGGTCACCGGGCTTTTCGCTACAATCTTTTTTGCTATTGGAATCACCCGCGCAAAAAAGGATTTTCGCTACAATCCCTGGCGCGGCAGATTGGAAAGCTGGAGTGTAATTATCGGACTAAAAGTCCCGCCCAACTTGAGATTCGGATATTCTGATTGGACGGGACATTTTGTCCCGCACCGAAAATAAATCGCTGGATTAATTTCATTGATCCAGAACCGCAAATTAATGCTCAAGAAAACCCAAGCGCGAAAAGCGCTTGGTGTTTTTTGTTTGTTCTCTCGTATCCGAAAGCGAGCTTTCGATCCTCGATCACAAACAAAAAACCCAACCACTACGTGGTTGGGTTTGCTTGTTGCCCGAGCTGGATTCGAACCAACATAGTCGGTACCAAAAACCGAAGTCCTGCCATTAGACGATCGGGCATTATCAGAACTGAGGCGCAAAATTACAAAAAAATCATAAATCCGCAATAAAATTGCTAAAATTTAGGTTAATTTAAAGCACCGAAAATCAGTATATTCGCAAACGTTAAACAAAGCAAATTGCATGAGTCTATCTTTCAAAAATTTAAACAACATTTTGGCCTGGTTAGTTTGGGCTGTAGCAACCTACACATATTGCAGCACCATCGAACCCACCGCGAGTTTTTGGGATTGCGGGGAATACATTGCCTGCTCTTATAAATTGGAAGTTGGTCACCCTCCCGGAGCACCGTTCTTTTTGCTTTTAGGAAGATTCTTCGCCGTATTTGGTGGCGATAATCCGGCAAACGCCGCATATATGATCAACATCATGAGCGCTCTTGCAAGCTCCTTCACAATTTTGTTTTTATTCTGGACAATTACACGTTTAGCGGTAAAAGTTTTCGGGCGCACAGCTACTGAATTATCGCAAGGACAACAATGGGCAGTTTTAGGAGCAGGTATCGTAGGTGGTTTAGCTTATACATTTTCAGATTCGTTTTGGTTCAGTGCGGTTGAGGGCGAGGTTTACGCTATGTCGTCTTTCTTTACAGCGCTTGTGTTCTGGGCAATTTTAAAATGGGACGAAGAAGATACAAATAACCCAACACTGGCCATGCGCTGGATCATTTTCATCAGTTATATGATGGGACTTTCCATCGGTGTCCATTTATTGAATTTACTTGTTATCCCGGCCATCGCGTATGTGATCTATTTCAAAAAATATACCTTCACCTGGAAAGGCTTTTTCATTGCCGGTGTATCTTCTGTACTTATTCTTGGTTTGGTACAAAACATCATCATTCCAAAAGTTGTAAAATTCGCGGCTGACTATGAAGTATTTTTCACTAACAAAGCCGGAATGGGTTTCAATACCGGAACCTTGATCTATTTCTTACTATTGATCACTTCCATCACAGCATTTATTGTTTACACGATCCAAAAAAGTGAAAGAGCATACAAGATCGGCTTGTATTCAGGAGTTGTTTTCTTTTTCCTTGCTATGATCGCTTCACCAAGCGGATCAGGCATGGCCTTCCGTTTAGTTGCCGGCGCTGCAATTCTTTACGCTATTCACAAATACAAAACAAAAACCGTTACGCTTAATACCATCTTCTTAAGTTTAGCGACATTATTGATTGGTTATTCATCATTCTTTGTGCTCGTAATTCGTTCGCAGGCAAATACACCAATGGATGAGAACGATCCGGAGAACGCGCCAAACATGTTGTCGTATTTACTACGTGAACAGTATGGCGACTGGCCGGTGTTGTATGGACAATATTATAACGCGCCAACCGTAAGTTCAAAAGAATTTGGAAGCGGTGATCCGATCTATCAACGCGATAAAACTCCCGGTGCTAAAAAATATATTGTTGTAGATGATCGCAAGAATTCAATTCCAAAATACGAAAAAGAATTCTGCACTATTTTTCCGCGTATGTGGAGCAGCCAGTCGCATCACGAATCGGCTTACAAATATTGGGGGAATGTTGCGCGCAATCATAAAAATAAATTAGTTGAGAATTCTCGTACGGGCGAACCCGAAACTGTAGAGATCCCAACTTTCATGGCGAATTTGAATTATTTCTTCTCCTATCAAATGAATTACATGTACTGGCGTTATTTCTTCTGGAACTTTGTAGGAAGACAGAACGATCAACAAGGATTACTAAAAAATACCATGGAAGGAAACTGGGTAACCGGTATCAAAGGATTTGATAACGCACGTTTGGATTCAGATACATCATTAGTGATCAATCGCGATAAGAATAGTAAAGCAACAAATCATTTCTATGCTTTACCTTTCTTGTTAGGTTTGTTCGGCGCTATTTTCCATTTCCGTCGTAAAGCCTTGGATGCATGGATCGTGCTAGCGTTCTTCCTTTTAACGGGTATAGCTATTGTGGTTTATTTGAATCAAACACCTTATCAGCCACGCGAACGTGACTATGCTTATGCCGGAAGTTTCTACGCCTTTGCCATATGGATAGGATTTGGCGTGTTAGCACTTTACAATTTTATTTCTAAAAAAGCGCAAGGAAATTACATTTCAGTAGGTGCAACGGCGTTAAGTTTGGTTGTTCCTTACATCATGGCAAAAGAAGGTTGGGATGATCATAATCGTTCTTTACGTACACTTTCGCGTGATTGTGCAATTAACTACTTGCAGTCCTGTGCGCCAAATGCCATTTTATTTACTAACGGTGATAACGACACATTCCCACTGTGGTATGCACAGGAAGTAGAAGGGATAAGAACAGATGTGCGCGTTGTGAACTTAAGTTTATTGCAAACCGATTGGTACATTAATCAGATGCGCAGAGCTGCTTACGAAAGCGCGCCGGTTCCGTTCACAATTCCTGAAGACAAATTGCGCGCATCAAAACGCGAAGTGGTTTACATTATGGCTCGCGATAGCAAACCAATGAAATTAAAAGATGCTTTGGATTTTTGCATAAGCGATGATCCGGACAAAAAATTTGATAACGGCGGAACATTGATCGATTACATTCCTTCAAGAGATTTCTGGGTTTATGTTGACTCCATGCAAGTAATGAAGAACAAAGTTATTTCTGTAAAAGACACTGCGCGTTTAACAAAACGTATTTCCTGGGATCTTGGTAACAGAGGTTACATCACTAAGAATGATCTCATGGTATTGGATCTTGTGGCGCATAACGATTGGAAACGCCCGATCTATTTTGCAGTTACAACCGGTGGAGAAGCTTATGTTGGATTGGATAAATACTTCCAATTAGAAGGCTTAGCTTACCGTTTAGTTCCTATTAAACAAACAGAGATCGAACAAAGCCAGGGCGGACGTGTAAATACCGAAGTTATGTACAAGAACATGATGGAAAAATTCCTGTGGGGTGGATTGGATAAACCGGGCGTGAATTTGGATGAGACCAGTATGCGCATGGCAGGTAACTTACGTATGCAAATGAGTATTTTGGCTCAGGCGCTTATTAACGAAGGAAAAAATACCAAAGCCAAGAATGTTTTGGATAAATGTATCAGCGTCATTCCTGAAGAGAATGTTCCTTATGATGGAACCATCTTTACAATTGCTGCCGCGTATTACCAAATTGGTGAAAAACAAAAAGCAAGTGAATTATCGAAAAAATTGTTTGACATTTTTGAAAGCGATCTAGGTATCTATAATCAACAAAAAGGAAATCACCGTATCGCTTTCCAACGCGAAATGGATCAAGCTAAAGAAGTAATGAAACGTTTGGTTGGCTTAACGCAACAATTCAAAGATGAGAAATTATCTAAAGAATTAATGATGCGTTTAAGTAAAGTTGTTCCGCCGGAAGAATTAATGCCGGATGACGGGCGGCAAGAACCAACGCCTATCGAACTTAAATAATTCGCCTTTGAATAGTCTTCTTCTCATACAGCCTAAGAAATGGATGAAAAAATTCTTTCCAAAGGCTGTATGGGAAATTCATTCTTCCGAAAAAGCAATTTACCTCACCTTTGATGACGGACCTATTCCGGGCTTGACCGAATGGATCCTGGACGAATTAAAACGCTTTGATGCCAAAGCAACATTCTTTTGTGTTGGTGAGAACATTGAGAAGAACAAAAGTATTTTTGATCGCATCTTAAAAGAAGGTCACCAAATAGGAAATCATACCTACAATCACATCAAAGGATTTCATACAGGCATACTCGAATACTTGAAGAATACGGATGCTTGCGAAGTGCTCACGAGAAATAGATTGTTTCGTCCGCCCTACGGACAGTTGCGCAAAAGCCAATACCGTTCGCTTTTAAAATTGAATTTCAAGATCGTTTTTTGGGATGTGATCAGCTACGATTATGAGAAGATCACGCCTGAGCAATGTTTGAAGAACGTTTTAAAACACACGAAGCCGGGAAGCATAGTTGTATTTCACGACAATTTAAAAGCGGAAACCAATGTAAAATATGCGCTAACGCGCACCTTAGAGCATTTTGCAGAAAAGGGATTTAAATTCCGATCAATTAGCGCTAACCAATAATTCCGAACGGCCTAACTTGGTTTTTACGCCTTGGTACAACAACACCAACGACGTGAGCATGATCACATGCGAAATATCTTTATAATTGAACCACTCACTGAACGACAATCTCAAACTGTGTACAATGATGGAAAGGAACGCGATGCTAATTCCAACTACAATGTAACCGCTTCCGGCTTGTTTGTTCTTTAGCGTGATGCTATGTACGATGAGTGAATACACCAAAGCAATTCCCGCATGGATCTTCACCAATAAGAAATTATTCAGGAAGTACGTAACTACCAGCAGAGTCACAACCCAGGCCAAAACAACATACTTCACTAATTGCTGTGGATCGCTTTGCTTCATTAAATAGGAGTAGATAAAAGCTGCACGGAAGAAATAATAAGTGCAGATGAATGACACTGAATTTGCAACAAACCAGGATATTCTCAAAAATCGATCGCCCAATTGCTCGTGCACACCGTGTGTAATGGAAGCCAAAGTACAGCTCAGTCCCATTAACAAAAAGAAAAGTGCCCAGTCTTTCGATACCTTGTGATCGAATTTGAGCGTTCTCAGATACGCGAACAATCCATACAATGTAATGATCAAATTTGTAAGAATTGTCATAGGTTCAAATAGTTTGAACCCAAAAAGGGTGATATAGGTGTACTCGAAATTCAAGTTGTCAAAATTACACTTTTTTTGAAATTATAAAAGGACATTTGTCCGGGTAACCGAATTAAGTGGAGATCTTAAAATAAATCAATCAACCTCAAACCCCATTGTATCTAGGGTGATATCGATCTCTTCAACGCCGGTGTTCACTTCAAGATCATAAACCGTTGTATTATTGCTGCGTTGAATTTTGAGTGCGAAAGAGATCTTTGACAAAGGATATTTCTTGTTCACCGCCTTTAAAACTCTCTTGGGAATTTCGGTGGTTTTGATCTCCGTTTCAATCTCTTTGAATGTTCCATCAGGTAAAAACACGGCAATATTGTCTTTTCCATCTTGCACAAATCCCGCCTCATAATGTGAGCGTGCGTCACCATCCCACTTCACATTGTGCGCACTTGGAAAAAGTTTTAGGAAGTTCTTCTTAATGGCGGCAGGAATTTCTTTGCCCCCTGTGAAGGATAACATCATCAAACTTACTATCACCAACAGGTATCTCATTTTCCTAAAATTTTTAAATCGTATTTAATTAATCTGTAATAAAAATATCATTATCAGGGTGTTACAAAATTATGTAGACTGAGGCTCCATTTTGGTGCTTTACAAGTAACAATATCAACAGTGCACTGTGAAAAAGGCCCGCCTAGAAAATTTTGCATAAAAAATGCTTCAAAACCGCGGCCAGCAAGGCTTTGAGAGGTTCGATCTATCTTGGAAAAAAGTAATAAGAGCTTTTTACAAGCATTTAGGCTACTTTACAGTAAAACGAATTTGCCCCTGATGCTTTTTGAAGTAGGTATCAAATGTTGAAGAAATAATATCTAAGGTTTTGCCCTGAGCAAGAATCTGAATACTCTTTAAATTGAATTTTCTATCGTTAATGAATTTCTGATCGTAGTTCTTGTACTTATCATTGTGCAAGCCGCCAAAAATAAGCGCGCAATTTGGCGGAAGCGCTATCCGTACTTTGGTATTAAGCGCATCTTCATCGCTCACATACACTTCGCCGGCCCACTCAATAGAGCCGGTGCTTGCGAGTGGATGCACGCTTGGGCGATCATAAAAAATAGGAAATGTTCCAACCTCCTCTATCTCGTAGCTCACATAGATCGCCTTGTCACTTTTGTTGTAAATCACAAATTGCTCTATCCAGGAGCATTGCGTGAACGTGATAAGCACTGTCAAACAAAAGAAAAAGATCGTTGGTCTTTTCATGTCGGCAAAACTAACTAAACGCCAGTCATCTCTGGTCGTATAAATGTTAATTTTCTATTGGGATTATATCCTATTTTCGCTATATTTGATAATCATAATTAAAAACATGAAACAATTTTTACATGCCCTCGCTTTCCTAGTTGTTTTTACTAGTGCTCACTCAGGTGTTGCGCAAACAGCAAAAACTAAAAGCAAATATCCAACGTCTTTCAGTATTGATAAAACATCGGTAGATCAATTATTTGCGCTTAAAGCGAATGATCTGGTAAAAGACAAGATCAACAGATACATTAACGGATCAAAAGTACTTTTAAGTTCTTCCTACAAAGAGAACAAGCAGTTGAAATTAAAATTAAGTTATTTCAAGAACGCGGAATTACTAGTTCAGATCAATGGAAAAGATTCTAAGATCGTTTACATCACATCGAGCGATAACTCGGTGTTTTATAATGCTAAGGAAACTGAAAAAGGTTTTACAATGACCTTATGTCAAAAAGATGATATTGTATCAGAATAATATAACATGACAATGAAAAAACATTTACTCCTGATCTTGATCGCTTGTTTTGCTGATCGCATGATCGCGCAGATCCCAATGCTTAACAGCAAACCATCCATTGTTCACAAAGTGCTCTATCTTGATTTTGATGGAGAAGTGGTGATAGGTACCGCGTGGAACTCATCCACCAGCAATCCAACCATTAATGCTTTACCTTCTACATTAAGTCCTGCAGTAATGCTCAACATTTGGAAACGTATGTCGGAAGATTACATTCCATTTGACGTGAACGTAACAACTGATGTTGCCAAATTTAACGCTGCAACTTCTACATCGCGTATGCGCATTGTATTTACGCCTTCAAGTTCATGGTATCCATCTTCAGTTGGAGGTGTTGCTTATTTAAATTCATTTACCTGGGGAGGAAATCCTGATACCCCATGTTGGGTATTTGAGAATATGTTGGGATATAGCGGAAAGAATTGCGCTGAAGCAGGTTCACACGAAGGCGGACATACCTTGAGTTTAAAACATCAAAGCACCTGGAACACGTCGTGCGCTAAAACAGCGGAATATAACGGCGGACTTGGTTCGGGCGTTACAAGTTGGGCACCCATCATGGGCGTTGGTTATTCTAAGAACGTTACCATTTGGCATAACGGAACAAATTCAAATACATGTACAACGATTCAATTCGATCATGGATCAAATGGAATTACGGGCGCGGCTTATTTAAATTACACGTTGGATGATGTAGGAAATACGTTAGCAACCGGAAAAACTTTAAATACAAATACTGTTCTTTTGGTGGATTCGGGAATGATCACTACACCAACAGATGTTGACGTTTTTAAATTCAGCATTTGCAATAGCCGTTATATGACATTTAATGTAAAGCCTTGGGCATTGGACACAAACGCGGGAAGTTACGACGCGGCGAATCTTGATATTCGTTTTCAATTATTCAATGCAACAACCTCAGCATCTTTAGCGATCGATACACCTCTTGCAAAATTGAACACGCTTGTTGGAATGAATTTACCTGCGGGAAGCTATTATTTTGTGATCGACGGTGGCGGTTCGGCAAATTATTCTGATTATGGAAGCTTGGGAAGATATTATATGCGAATTACTTCCAATAATGTTCCATCTATTCTGTCGGCGTTCAACGCGCCTGCAACTTTATGCTCGGGACAATCATTCAGTTTAACAGATGCTTCTACCGGTGGACCAAATGCCTGGACCTGGACATTAACCGGAGCTTCGCCAGCAACATCTACTGTAAATAATCCTATCCTTGTTTACAATAGTGCGGGAATTTACACAGTGAGTTTAGCAGCAACAAATGGAACAGCTTCAACTTGCGGTGTGAGTTCAACAATTCAAGTAATGGCTACGCCTGTAACGTCTATCACTTCTGTTCCTCCAATTTGTATTGGAAATAGTGCTACACTTACAGTAAGTGGAGCTACAACTTACACCTGGAGCAATAGTTCTAATTTTACAAGCATTGTTGTTACTCCTACTCTGCCTACAACTTATTCTGTGACGGGAACAACAGCGGGTTGTTCGAGTTCAACAATGGTAACGGTAAATGTAAATCCATTGCCTAATGTTAATGCAAGTGGTTCAAGTTCTATTATTTGTGACGGAGAAACTGCAACTTTAACAGCAAACGGTGGTGCTACTACTTATACCTGGAGTACAAACGCACCGGTTCAAAGTATTATTGTTACGCCAAGTGTTACCACAACTTACACAGTAACCGGTACAGACGCGATGGGTTGCACAAATACCGGAACTGTAAATTTAATAGTGCAATGGTGTACAGGTATCAATCAATTAGATCCTGCAAATACTGATTTCGCGATCTATCCAAATCCAACACAAGGCGCGTTATTCATAAAGACCGATCTAAAAGCGGAACATGATGTTGTGATCTATAATGAACTTGGACAAATTGTTCAGAGAACAAAACTGAATTCAGATGCGAAGATAGATCTAGCTAAAGAAGCGAATGGAATTTATCAGGTGATCATTCTTGATAAAGGCAAAGCAGTATTCTCAACGAAAGTGATCCGAAATTAATTTCGGATCAGCTTTTTAGTCTCTATTGAATTTCCGGAAATTAATTTAAGGTAGTAAATACCTTGCGGAAGTTCTTTTACATCTAACTGATAATTGATCGTATTGAAGTTTGCTGATCTAACGATCCTTCCGGTAACATCGATCACTTCTAATGACCTATGCATTGCGTTTGAAAATAGAACGTTCACCATTCCGTTACTTGGATTTGGATAAATGTTTGCATCAGTTGCAAGCGAATTCTCGTTCAATCCCACACATTGCGAAACCAATACCTGCGCAGTTACTGTAACCACACAATTATTTGTTCCTGTTCCGCTCACCGAATAAACATTTGAAGCACTTGGACTCAAGGTAAATGTAGATGCGTGCGAATTACTTGGATTCCATGTGTAACTCACGGCTCCATTTACAGTGATGGTAGCTACATTCATTACACACATCGTTTGAGTAAGCGGAGAAACATTCACACTTGGCAAGGGATCAACAGAAACCGTTTTTACTGCGCTTCCAACACACCCCGTAATTCCCGATCCGGAAACTGTATATGTTGTATTGGCCATAGGAACAACATTTGCGCTTGCAGTAGTTGGTCCGCTACTCCATGTGTACGACAAAGCTCCACTCGCGTTAAGATTAACCGGTGTTCCCGCACATTGAATTAAAGTACCGCCACTAACAGATAAGCTTGGCGTATTTAAATTACAAGGCGCTGTAACTGAAAGATCATCCCAGGATAAGAACCACGGGTTCGTACTTCCGATAGCTTTTACGGCAATATAATAAAGTCCATTTCCGGGAACGGTAAAAGTTCCGCTTAGTAAAGCATACGCAGTATTTGTAATGGCTGATGAAACCAGAGCGATGCTTACTAAACCCGTTGTTGATTGAGAAAGGCCGCGCAACAGCTCGAAACTCGACCATCCAGCAGCACCATCAGTCACATAATTTACAGCAGCCGAGTAAACAACTCCCGCATATAATTGAATTCCGTTTGTATAAAAATAATCGCCAAGAGGGTTCGTTCCAAAATTGAAAGCAGCAAATTTACTTCCGGTATTTGGAATTCGGTTGTGCGTGCTTTGATTTGTATACGTTTGGCAGATGTTCGTTGGATTACTCGCAGACCAAGAACAATTTGGCAAAGTGTTATTCACCTGAACATTTTCAAATCCTTCGTTATACGGTGTTGTATTTGTAATTGATCCAACAGAGGTAACAGCAACGGCAGCTGTTGTGTAACTCTGCGTACTGTTCGTACAGGTAATAGTACAAATGTACCAGGTATTAGCTGTAATGTTAGTCGCAGTGTACGCACTCGTGGTTGAAGTATTTATAGGAGTAAATGGTCCGCTTGCCGCAGGCGCCGAACTCCAAACAAAACTTAGTCCGGTTAAAGTGTAAGGATTGGCAACATTTAAATTTACATAGCCATTCATACAAGCCAGCGACGAAGATGAAACTGCAGTATTAGCTGGCGGCGTTCCCGTACATGGTGCCGGTGGTGTCCAACGCCAGGTTAAATTTTTTGGAACAGTGGTATTATTGCCAAAGAAAACGGTTGCGTTGTTCATTGATCCCTGTGTAGACAAAGACCAGTTTACAGTTGCCGCAGCATCGCGGTTATTAAAATCAAGATTTGTGGCTCCAACTAATCCGCACTCGCTGGTCATGGTATTTGGATTGTTGGTTCCGCAATAACCGTACACAAGATCTACAACATTTGTTGTTTCATACAATTTTATTTGCGCGTCAATGTAGTCGTCAATTCCCGTTCCATTGTTGCTGTATCGGCTTTGGCGTTTCCATTGCATTGTAAATACACGATTAGGTGTTACTCCTGTAACTACATAAGAAATTACTCCGGGCACTGTAAAAGCAACTGCATTTGCTGTAGCCGTTGTTGAAATAGTTAAGGAGTTTGCACTTATTCCGGAGATGGTTGCGCCACCTGGGATCCCGGTTCCACTGATCGAATTTCCCACAGTAAAAAGATTTGAAGCAACCGTGTAAGTTAAATTGATCACGTTACTTCCATTAGTAATAGTGCAAGTGTGGTAAGCTCCCAATTGCATATCATTACTTAAAATTGAGATGCCGTCGCCATTTCCGCCGGAATTGCTAATAGGCGCAAAATTATCGTTAGGAAAATATGAACCGAAAGTTATCCAACCATTTGTACTTACTCCAACGGAGGTATAAGTGGTGTTATTATAAATAAATGGAAATCCAATAGGAATGTTTCCGTAGGCGTTATCATCTTGAAAACCCTGCGCCACTACGGTTGACCCTGGCACATTTAGCGAGGTATATGTGCCAATAAATTGACTGAATACATAATTCGCGACTTGCGCGTTTAAAGAAATTGTAAGGAAAATAAAAATGGAAACGTATATTCTCTTCATGCTTGTGGTTTTACAAGAAATAAATATACAAAATTTTGGGTTCGAAGGACCTACTTTTTCAAATACTTCCAGTTCCTGATCTTGCCCTGGCTGATCCATTCAATAGCTGTCTCCAGGCGCCTGTTGCGGGTTTCCTCGGTTTTTGCTTCAGTTAACCAAACAATATATTCTTTCTTTTGGCCGGGAGGGAATTTCTCAAATTGAACCTGTGCTTTCTTGTTAGCATTAAGAGCTATCTTAAAAAATGTTGGCATGGCAACCGGCTTTGAAAGTTTCTTTTCTTTGCTTGGGAGCTTCACGCCTTCGTCGTTAAGTTTTTTTGCCTGCTTCACAAAATCAATGATCACTTTATCGCTTGGAAGATCTTTGATATTGGTAATGCGTCCCAAACTTCCCATTGCATCGTGCCTACTATCCAAAATACCTTTCGGGTCCTTCAATAATGCCGTTTTCCAAAATCCAAAAGTAGCGTGCTCATTAAAAGAAGCCATGCTGCAAAAAACGCCTTTGTAATCAAAACAAGGAAAACTCCATTTAATAGTCTCTTCACATTCAGGACAAGCCTGATGAACTAATTTACGTAAGTGCTTTAAGATCGGCTGTGCAAACGGCTTTGCTTTTGCTATATAAGCGTCAACGCGTTTGTCTTTCCTTCCCATATTTCAAAATTAGTGTAATTTATAAAAAGAAAAAATCCCCACTTTGGGTGGGGATTAAAATTAAACCAATAAATTTTATCTTGTTGATGTTAGCATCAAATCGCCGTTAGGCAACTTCTTCACGTTATACGGCCAATCGACCAACGGAAAATGTATGGTCATCACCGTTCCACTTACACTGTAAGTGTATTTCGAATCGCAATAATATTCCCCAACTTTTATCTCTTTTCCGTCAACTAAAATTGGAGAAATTAAATGTGAGCAGAAATTCATACTACCTTTATCATCAAACTTAGCATCCCAAGCCGGGCTTTCCGGTGCGGTTTTGCTAAGCGTAATGTTCTTTTCGCCCGGTTGCGCACTCGCATACCATTTATTTGCCTTTAATAATTTCTCGGTATTTTGAGCCGAAACGCTTAGTCCTGTTAACAGCGCGAGAATTAAAAATATCTTTTTCATACGATTCTAATTTTAAATATTATTTCATTAAAGTTACGTGACCTGTTTTGGTATGTTTCTTACCATCTAAGGAAGTATAGTTGATCAAATAAGGATACACATCCTGTTTCACCTCTACTCCTTTATAAGTACCATCCCAACCTTTTAACTGATCGGCTGAGTAATATAATTTCTCACCCCAACGATCAAAAATGGTCATCTCCACCTTGCTGATACCTGTTCCGTAAACTAAGAACACATCGTTCTTACCATCGGCGTTTGGCGTGAAAACACTTGGAATATAAATGTTATGGTATTTAGTAACCTCTACACACACCTCATCAGTTGCCACACAACCTTCGGCTGTTGTAGCCTGGATCTTATAACACCCACTGTTGGTTGGCATGATCTGAGACTGAGGACAATCTTTACACAAGATCGCTTCACCAGAAATCCACTTCAATGTTCCATCACCTGTACCGGTAACATACATTGGTTCGTCCATGTTAATGATCATATCTTCACCTGCGTCAACTCTAGGCATTTTGTTCACTTTCACCTGAACAGTTGCGGTTGCCATACAATTTCCATCCCAAGAAACTTGCACTGTATACACCGAAGTTTTGCTTGGAGCAACATAAGGCTCTTGAAGATTTGCGTTATTAATGTTTGATCCTAGCCACATGTAAGTATTTCCACCGCTTGAACTCAATTTCACCGATTGTCCTTCGCAGATCACTTGATCAGCACATGACACAGGATTGATCTTAGGAACAACTTCAATGATGATACGTTTTTGTAGATCACAATACACAGTTCCAGTTGGCATACTTCCACCAATGTTATAACCGGTTACAGTATATTCCATTGTAGACGTTGGAGAAATAATAGCGGTATTAGGCGTTGGCCAGGTCATACCGGTATTTGGTTCCCAGTTGTAGAATTGCGCGCCCGATCCAAATAAAGTTGTACTTGAACCAAAGCAGATCTTTTGGTTAGATGTAGTTAAGTTAAATAAAGGTTTTGGAGTTACGTTGATAGTTACCGCGGCAGTACCCGTACAAATTCCATTTGAACCTAACAACGTATACACAGTTGTTACGTTTGGATTCGCAACTACAAAGTTCGAGGTCGTACTACTTAATCCAAGAGGTGGACTCCATTGATAGTTAAAGGCGCCATTTGCATTAATGTTCACTTGCTCACCTTCGCAAATAAGTGTTCTGCTTGCGGCAGCCATTACGTTTGGCAATGGAATAACCGAAACTTGTTGCACGGCCGAAGCCGTACATCCATTTGCAGCACCTATTACCGTATAATTTGTATTGGCAAATGGACTCGCGATCACATTGGCCATATTACTTACGTTAAGTGACGCCGCCGGTGACCACGTATACGTTTGTGCACCAATAGCGTTCATGGCCGCGTTACTTCCTGCACAAATAGTTGCATTTGGCGCTGCGATCGTAACCGTAGGATTCGCGATCACATCAACCGTTGCCGTTTGGCTGGTACTATTACAATTTAAACTTGAACCATAAACGGTATACACTGTAGTAATTGTTGGTGTTGCTGTTACCGTTGCAGCAGTTGGAGAACTTAAAGTATTGAATGGATTCCAAACATATGATGAAGCACCACTTGCTACCAATTGTGCGCTTGTTCCATCACACATGGAAGCGGATGTTACAGCGATAATTGGATTGTCAATTGCTCCAACTGTGAATGTGATCATACTTGTACAGCTACCAATTGTTCCAATGATAGAACCCGTTCCCGCTGCCTGATTAGGAATAGCTGTAGCTACAACTTGTGAACCAGCGGTGGTATTTGTACCGATACCGTTGATACCAACCCATGTATAAGTAGTTGCGCCGTTAGCAGTAATTGTAAGTGTATTTGGCGAACCGTTGAAGGCGTTCATGCACATGGTTGGGCTACTTGTTGCAATATTCATTGTTGGCGTTGGATTTACAACAATAGCGCAAGTATTAGTTGCGGTTGCGTTCAACGCGTCGGTAATAGTAATTGTATAAATTGTAGTTGAATTAGGACATACGTTATGCGGACCGGCACCTGCCCCAATATTTGGGAACCACGTGTAAGTATAAGGTCCTGTTCCACCTGATGCAGTTGCTGTTAATGGTGCACAATTGCCCGAACAAATTGTTGCACTGTTTGCAATAACTTGTGGAGAACAACTTACCGCTGTTACTGTACTTGAAACCAAAACAGTTCCGCAAGGGATAGTTAAAACCAAGTTAACTGAATATGTACCACCCATTGAGAACGCGTGAGTTGGATTAGCTAAAGTAGACGTATTGTTTGGTCCTGAAGCCGGATCACCAAAATTCCAGGCATAAGCTGTAATAGCATTAGCCGCGTTGTTACAGTTTGTAACGTTAAGTGTTGGACTGTTGAATGTACCGTTCAAGCAAACAACCGTACTGGTCATAGCCAATGTTGGGTTGAATAAACTTGAAATAAAGTTAGGCAAACCTGCGCCGGCGTTTTTACCATTCAGTGTCACCGCCGCATCAACGTATCCGCAACCAACGCCTTGTGTGTTTGGGTTATTAATAACACCTAACCAAGGAGCTTGACTTCTTGAACAATAAATTTTTCCGTTAGCGCCTAATTGTAAAGCACCCATAGAATTTGCAGAAGTACCAATTACCATGGCAGAAGCAATGATCTGCGCGTTGGTACCAGCACAAAGATCAACCTGAGTGATGGCCATTGTACTATAGTTACCAAAGTAAACTTTTGTATTATCAGGTGAGAACTCACAACCATAAGCGTAAGTATAAGCAGCGCCCGTAATAGTAATGGGATTTGAAACAACACCGGTTGAATTATTGAAATCAAGGATCTCAAGGAAACCGTTGATATAAACCGCGTAAGCTAATTTTCTTCCGTTAGGAGAAGACTTTAAATATCCAATACCCGGGTTAGCATGATTTGAACCAACGCTAGAAACCACCGGAGTTAAATTGATACCGGCGGCCGTTACTAAATACGTTCTCCATGTATTATTAGTGCCATCGTGTGTGATGATCCAGTAGTCAACACCATTACAATGTTTCACCGCCACACACTTTTCAGTGTTGCTCATATTAACTAATGTATTCTTTGTAGCTGCAACTACTGCTCCATTTCCAGCAGATTGCGTCATATCGATCTCCGAATAACGATAACCTGATCCAAAAAGATTACAGGTAAAAAGATAATACCAGTTTGGATTTCCCGGTTTTGGAATAATTACACCGGATTGTGTTGATGAACCGTTACCCATCAACCCCGTTCCGTTGGTCATTGTTGCATGGAGTTTATTCCAAACAGTTGAACCATCCGTATAAAATAAAAGATTTCCAGCCGCGTCGGAAATAGTTGCAACACCCTCAAGCGTCCAAACCATACCTCCTAACTGTGCTACAGGTGCAGCAGCAGCAGGAAAGTTAACTCCGGCATTATATCCAAAATACCAATTCCACGATTCTCCCTGGCCGTAGTTTTTTAAGCCGGCAACTACTAGAAGGATCAATAGTGTTCTTTTAATGCAATTCATCTCAATAATTTTGATGTCACTAAAGTAGTTCAAACACAAGGAAATGGCCCTAGTTTTCAGTAATCCCCAAGGCTGGTTCACTCAATTACAGGTCAAAAACCCCAAAATCGCCCGAATTTTAACAATTTGGGGCCCTTTCGGGCAGTTTTTTGACGTGAAATAGCGGGATTTTGGAAAGACGGTTTAAGACGTCGAAATGCCCACATATACTACATGTATACAGTTTTTACCTATGATGTTACTCAACGCCCGTAACTATCGTAATAATTCTGCGCGTGCTTTTCGTAGGTCTTGATCAGATCAATATTTTTCTTTTCGAGTTCGGTAAGTTGTGCTGAAACATCAGTTGATACCGGAATGTACCATGAGATCTCATGATCAAAGAACCAACGCATGGCGCGATTTTTAAAACTATAACCATGGCGAGCGTAAATTGAATTACGCAACACTTCCAGATCGCGCTTGTACATGTTTTCAATATCAGACGATTTTAGTTCCACAGCCGAGGCATTATATTTATTTGCATCCGTGGTAATTGCTTCCGACTTATTTGTTCCTTCATCATAACTGTCGTACACTTCTCCGTAATACTCATTTCCCAATTCCTGGTTCGGATCATATTTAAAAAATTTCTTCTTTAATGCATAACCACGTTCGGTCACAGCTAAATTTCCATCATTAGCAACCCAGGTTCCTTCCAACTCCTTCTTCCCCTTTTTGTAAACAAACATGAACATACCATCGTATTTGTCGTCGCCCGGCTCTTTTGCTTCTATCTCAAGATCGCTTGCAGTTTCGTTCATGATCTTCCCTGTGAACGGTCGACTATTCCCGGCAACAACAGAATGACCGTAAACCTTTTTCTCAACCACTGAATCAATAGCTATGTTAATGAGGTTTGAATACATCGGCTTTTTTTTCTCATTGTATTTTTTGGCGTTGAATTGCCCAACATAAAACCCGCAAACACCATTGGTATCTTGCCACACTTCTTTCGGCGTCTGCGTTTTATTTTCGCTAGATACAACAGCGCTCGCTGAATCCTGGGCAACTTTCTCAACAGTATCCTTGTTTTCGTTAGAATTTGAGCAAGCAACCATCAAAGTTGCCGCAATCATTAAGCTAAGGTTTTTTATTTGCATGTTTAAATGTATAAAATATCCAACATTCGGCCATAATTAAATTAAGTACCCAACCCAGCCAAGCCACAATTTGGTAAACATCCATGGGTTTTGGTTCAAAAACAGCTACCAAAATATATTTCCAAGCGCGAAGTGTAATTGCCGAAAGTGTGAGCGCAAAACTTCGGATCATCCATTTGCGGTGCTCTTGAAATTTCTTTTGTATCGCTGTTCGAATTGCTTTGTAAGTAAAGAACATCCAAAAAATGGCAAGCATACAAAACGCTATTCGCGACGGTGAACCTCCATTGGCATACATTCCAATAATAAATCCCGAAGGACCTGCTAATAAAAGAACGATGGTCACATAAAACCATCCTGCTCTTCGGTGCAGTTTAGGGAAACGTTTTCTTAGTTTATCCGAAAACTGTGTAAAGCCCGCGAACAATACAAAAATAGAACTGAACACATGTACAACGAACGCCATTCGGTAATGCAGCATCGGAACATAATCGCGTTTTATTGCCAGAAAAGCAACGTCGGTTTTAAACGGAATGTATTGTGCGGTGATCTGTAGCATCAACACAAAAAAAAAGAGATAAATTCCCAATAGAACCAACCATACATAATCCGTTTTATTTTTCAGAAGATCAATCACCGCTATCGATCTGGATCTTTATCTGAAATTCATCTGAAAGGATCTCAACATTCACTTTTGAAATTGCATTTGTTTTAACAGCGATCGTACTTAATTCTCTCTCGAACAGTTCTTTCATGTAACGCATCACTTCAGGATTAGCGCTTCCTTCGGCCGTAGTTGTAGAAGTAAGTTTCCAGTCTTTTCTCGACCGCTTGCCTGTATCAAAAGCATATTGAGTATAAAAAGCCATTTTACTTCGTTCACTGAATATCTTAAGCGCTGCTTCTATGACCTGCTTCACTTCATCGCCCCCGGTAGTTTCGATCGTAATCCTCGTATCGTTCCAACACAGATCGCAGAACATTTTCTTCGCGTGGATCATTTCCGTAAAACCTTGTAACTTGAAAGGCAATCGCTCCTGCCAGCCTTTGAAATTTTGAAATCGAAAATAGTTTATAATGGTGTATACCAAAAGTAAAGACGCATAAATTCCCAAACATAAACTCGCCACACTCAACATGTCTTTAAAGAAATACAAAGTAGAAATACCTCCAGGTAAAATAATAAAGAACACCGCTTTTTGATAGCCACTGAACCGCGTGAGTTTTGTGAAAACTAAATAGTCGTAAGGTTCGCTTCTTGGAAATATTTTCGGCTCAACAACCCTTTCCGGTTTTTGGTCCTTATTTGCCTTCTTTAAAATATTCTGCAGATCCTTATCCATACCGTTGCTTTATTTGATGATCTCAAAATCATCTTTCTCTTCACGATCACGAGCGTAATGCTTATGTCCGGCGTTGGATATTTTCCCGGTAAGTTTATTTACTTCGTAATGCGAATAGGTACTCCAATCACTCATCTCCACATAATAATATGTCATTTTTTCGGTGATGGTCATATGCGCGTCACCAGGAATTTTATTATCCTTCATATGCCCTATCTCATCACTTCTGTTGATGGCATCAAAAACAAACTGAACTTTCTTTTTTTCTTTGTCGCTGAACTTGTGGTATTTTGGTTGATCACAATCACCTTGTATCCCGCCGCCTGTTCCGCTCCCGGCAAGCGCTATCGAATAATGATCATAAAAACAGCTTCCATCAATTAGCGTTACGGATAAACCAAATTCTACAACAAGCCTATCATCAAAGGCCTTTACTACAATTCTATCATAGCCCTTGGCATCAAAACCCTGCTCAGCATATTTTTTTTCCGCCAGTTCAATAAGCGCGTCGCGACCTAACTTCTTAAGTGAATCAATTTTTGACTTTAATTTCTCAGGATCTTTTTGAGATTGGATCTGCCCCACTGTTAAGCACATTATAAGTATTAAAAGAATGTGCTTCATGGCGTTTATAATTTAATTCCAATTACGGTAATATCATCGATCTGTTCAAGGTCACCTTGCCATTCAACCAATAGTTTATCGAGTATCTCTTTTTGTTCGTGCATTGGCTTGCCGTACATGGCCACAATATGTTGCTTCAATTGCGAGGACATGAATTTCTTACCTCTGGTTCCTCCAAATTGATCAGCGTAACCATCGGTGAACATATAAATAATATCTCCTTTTTGTGCAAAGATCTCGGTTTGAGTAAATGGCTTCATTTGCGAATAATAGCCAACCGGTTGCTTATCGCCTTTATATTCGTACATCTTAACAGCACCTTCTTTAGCCGAAACTAAGCAAGCTGAATTATTCGCACCTGAGAAATGGATCTTGATCATACCATCCTGCGGCTTCTTGAAAATAGAAACAAGTGATACGTCCATACCATCCTTACCTCCGGTCTCCAATTTTTCCGGATTCAAAGCTTCTATAATAATACGTCTGATCTCCTCAAGGATCTCCGTAGTATCAACGTAAGTTCTCGAGCGCCCGATCTCATTAAGAATACTGATACCTATTAAACTCATGAAAGACCCGGGGATACCGTGACCCGTACAATCCGCACATACAACAACCGTTCGATCATGCATTTCAAAAGCGAGATAAAAATCTCCACTCACAATATCACGTGGTTTGAACAACACAAAATGTTCATTCAGCAATTGTTCCATCACTTTGTCGGACGTAATAAAGCTTCGTTGAATGCGTCGCGCGTAGTTGATACTATCGGTAATATCCTGGTTCTTTTCAGCGATCTCCTGATTCAAATGTTGAAGTGTTTCGTTTTTCTTATCGATGATCAAACTTTGTTTCATGATCTGCGTATTCGCAGCGCGAATACGGATATAAGAATAAATACCACTGAGGATGATGGCCGCGATCAAACCATAGAACCACCATGTTCTCCAAAACGGCGGTGCAATCGTAAATTTGAAAACTACAGGCTCTTTATTCCAGATGCCCTCCCCGTTGTTCGCGTATAAAATGAACTCGTAGTTGCCCGGAGAAATGTTTGTATAAGACATATCGGTCTTTTTACCATATTGCCAATCTTTATCAAATCCTTTAAGCATGAATTTGTAAGAAACTTTTCCCGGCGCTGTTAAACTTACACCAATGAAATGAAAGGTGAGGTAATTTTTATCGTAAGGCAATTCCAAAGTGTAAGGCAAACCACCCGATGTAACCGAATCTGTATACAAACTCCAGTCCACCTGCGCATAGAAAAGATCGACCTGTTTAATTTTTGTGATAGGCTCTAACACGTTATCTGCGTCGTATTGCTGTTGATAGATCACCAATCCTTTCGACGCGCCAATGCACAACTTATCATCCTTGTCTATCATCAAACAATTTTGTTGACAAACTTGCCCCATGAAACCATCTGCGTCTTCGTAATAGCGAACTTTATGCGCACCGTCCATATCGATCTTAACAACACCAGTGGACATGCCCGCCCAAATATGTCCATTATGATCTCTTATGATCGAAAAGGCTTCATCGTTGTTAAGTTTCAAAGAGTCGGTGACGTTACTTGATCTACCATTTTCGTAGGCAAGAACTCCCAGGTTCGTAGCGAGCCAAAAATTATTTTCTCCGGTTAACACAATATTCTTCACACGCGATACTGGAATGCCATCTTTCTCAGTAAAATGCTTCATCGTCCTTCCATCATGCATGAACAATCCTTCATCTGTGCAAAACCAATAATTTCCTTTATCATCTTGCAGGATCTTATTCACAAGCGTAGTTGGCACCGCCATGCCGGTATAAGGTTCAATAACACCATTCCTAAAAATGGCGATCCCCACTTGTGTGCCTAATATCACTTCACCATTCTTATTAATGTGAATACTCAAGATCGTATTCATTTTACTTTCTTTATCAACGCAGTTGATACGTTTAACGGTTTCACCATTGGTGAGAAGAAGTCCGTTTGATGTTCCAATGTAGAACATCCCGGTTCCATCACCAACAATGTCCCAAATATCCGATGTTCCTGTCAAATTAATATTGTTGTAATTCCTTGATCTGCCGTTCTTAAAACGACTCAAACCTATTTTTGTTCCCAACCAATACTCTCCGTTATCAGCTTGCTCTATCGCCTTTATCTCATCGTAAATGATACTGTCCTTTGCATTGTAAAGATAAAAACGCTCGCTGGCTAGTTTTGATACTCCGTTTTGATCGGATACGAACCACATGTTGGACTCTCTATCTTGAAAGATCCCCCAAATGCTATTGTCAACCAAACCATTCTTCTTTCGAAACATTGATACAGTTCCATCACTCTTACGTTTGATCAAACCAATGCCAGTCCCGATCCAAATATCATTATTCTTATCCTTGTAACATGTGTAATAGGTGGCGTTGGTCTCAATACCGGCCGGATTGATAAGGTCGAATTTTCCATCAACAAATTCATACAATCCTTCGCCTGTTAAGAACCAAATAGTATTGTGCGCTACCTCAGCACAGGAAAAAATAGCATCGTTACCTAAGCCATCCTTGGTTGAATAATTGATCGTGAGATTTCCGTCATATCTAAAAACGCCGGAACCCAAACTGCTACACCATAAATTCTTCTGGCTATCCTTCATTACATTGAAGATGGCTGATGTATCTAACTTAGCATCGATCTTCAAACCATGGCACTTAAGGTCTTTATAGGTGCTGATACCTCGACTTGTTCCAAGAATTGCCACATCATTTTCGTCAAACATAATTGAGAAAATGCGATTATGGGTCAACCCATCCTTAGTTGTATAATTTTTAAATCGAGGGATCTTGGAATTAGGTGCCAAACTTGGATCGTAAACGGATAGTCCGTTATTTGTTCCGATCAGAATCTTTCCGCTTTTATCTTTCTTGATGCAAAAAACAACGTTGTCAGCTAATCCCTCTTTGTCGGTTAGGTATTCAAACGTCTTTCCATCGAACATACTGATACCACCACCGCTGGTACCAAACCACATCACGCCATCACTATTTTGAAACGCGCATAGAACCTGACCTGAAGAAATTCCGTTGTCGATGGTGTAATTTGAAAATGGATAGGTTTGCGACTTGGCAACAACTGCCAAAAGCAAAAGAACAGAACAAAGTGCTTTGTTAAGGAATTTACCCATTACAATTAAACCTCTTTTAAGATGCTTCTAAATTAGAGATTTTTGTATGATTTATAGCAAAAAAAACGCCCGAAATTATACATATCGGGCGTTTGACTGAGTGGATAAATTCTTATTGCTCAATGAGCTTGATCACATCGGTTTTATTACCTACTGTGAGTTTCACGAAGTAAATACCCGAACTTTGATTTAGTTTCTTAGCGCTGAAATTATAGGTATAATTTCCGGCTTGTTTTATGCCTTTATCAAGGATCTGAACCTTTTCGCCAAGCATATTGTACACTTCTAATGTTACATCATCCGATTTCGGCATATTCAACACAATACTTGTATTTGATGAATATGGATTTGGGAATGCGCTCATAAATCCACCTGCAGAGTTCTTCAATTCTTTCACACCAATAGCAAGGTTTGCAGGGTGAATTGAATCTGTTCCGGCAGTGTAATCCAAACCGGTAACGCTTGATGTTCCGCTCACATTAAAGGAATAGGTTCCTGTCATGTGCATACCCGGGATGTCAACAAATAATACGTAGCCGCCATCTTCTAATGTGCCAAGATCATACTCACCGTTAGCATCAGAAACCAAAGTACGCGCTGTGCTTGAACCAGGATTACGTTTTACAACGATACCCACACCCGGAATTGGGTTTGATGATAGTAAGCCTGCACCTTTAGCCATTCCAAGATTCTGCATGATCTGACCATGAATATTATTTGAACCACTTGGCGGTTGAGTAAATTGAATATGGATCTTGTGTCCCGGTGAGACAGAGCCGGTAGTAATGATCGTACTAGCGTCTATCCAATTCGTTGTATCTCCATAATACGTGATCATTCCCGTTGGGTATGCTGTTGCATCTGGACGGATCGCGATACGATATTCTCCGAAAGGAATGCTATCAAATTTATAATTACCGCTTGCGTCCAACTGCGATTTAGCTAAGATATCGTTCTTTGTAAAGTTTGAATTTTCACGATATAAATATGCTTCACCATTAGTTACAGGAGTTGTTTCGGCGGTGTTTGTATAAACAGATCCGGAAATAGAACCGCAGTCGGTAGGCAATGTATACCAACCGTAATCAACACTTGTTCCACCATAATTTCCGATCATGTATAATAACATATTCGAACCAAACGTGTTATTTCTCATGAACTGATAACGCATTCCACTACTGGTGGTCACGGTGAACTGGGTATAAATATGATTATGGCCCCAATCAATGTAAACAGTATCCTTTACAGCATATTGTTCGGTCAATAAGGCAACATTATTATAAGTTCCGTTAGGCAACTTTAAAGTTCCATAACCAGCATAATTACAGGTTTTGATCTTTCTTGA
Organism: Bacteroidia bacterium; assembly: GCA_044229315.1. Classification (GTDB taxonomy): domain Bacteria; phylum Bacteroidota; class Bacteroidia; order B-17B0; family Aurantibacillaceae; genus Aurantibacillus. The sequence continues at coordinate 6,194 of JBGATG010000001.1, read as the reverse complement.
TTTGATCTTACATCTGTAACCGAGGTTATTGTAATTCACAGCGTAACCAACATAATAGCTGGTATCTTTAAAATTAGCGCCGTATGCTCCCGAAAGTGGTGCGTAAAACTCCTTTTTGGTTTGTATCTGTGCCGAATCAATAGTTGACTTGGTGTTATATCCACCCATGTACCACATACCGCTGTAGTTGATCTGCCAGAATACATACATTGAATCTGCCAATCCACCATTCGGATTTTTAATGTAAGTTACATGTGTAGCGCCAGGGTAATATGACGAGTACTGACAAGTTGAGGGATCAAGGAATCTGTATTCCGTTGTGTCATTTGGAGCAGGAAACGCTCCTGCCGATTGACGATAATCCCACACTTGATTTGGTCCCGAAGACGGAACACTCATTGTAGTTGTGGTAATATCCCACACTTGTTTAATGGCCGTATTGCGCACGGGAAAGTACGCTGCTTCGATCACCGGACCTTGCGCCATTCCAATTAAGGAAAGCGCTGTTAAAATAATGGTTAATTGTTTTTTCATAATTGTTTTTGATCGTTTTATTGCTCCATGATCTTGATCACGTCTGTCTTATTTCCTATGTTAAGTTTTACGATATATACTCCGGCACTATATCCTAATTTCTTAGCGCCAAATGTGTAAGAGTATGTTCCGGCTTGTTTATTTCCCTTATCCAATGTTGCCACTTTTGCACCGAGAATGTTGTAAACCTCTAAGGTCATATCATTTCCTTGCGGCATGTTCAATACTATGTTAGAAACACCGGTATAAGGATTTGGATAAGCACTCATGAAACCGCCTTCAGAATTTTTCAATTCTTTAATGCCGATCACCGAAGCAGCGGGATGGATAGAATCTGTTCCAACCACGTAATCTAAACCTGTTACAGTTGATGTTCCATTCACGTTAAATGTATAAGTTCCTGTCATGTGCATTCCCGGAATATCAACAAATAATTTATAGCCTCCATCTTCCAGCGCACCCAGATCGTACTCACCATTTGAATCTGTAACAAGTGTACGTGCCGTGCTAGAACCGGGATTACGTTTAACAACGATACCAACACCCGGAATAGGATTTGACGACATCATACTGTTAGCGTTAGCGCTACGTTGCACGCCTAAATTCAACAGCAATTGGCCATGAATGTTATTTGACCCGCTTGGTGCAGGATGGAATTGCACGTGGATCTTATGGTTTGGTGACGTAATAGTTGTGGTGATGATAGAGTTTGCGTCTATCCAATTGGTTGTATCACCATAATACGTGATCATTGCGTTTGGATACAATGTTTCATCGGGACGGATAGCGATACGATATTCACCGTAAGGAATACTGTCAAATTTATAATTTCCTAAAGCATCTATTTTTGCTTTAGCTAAGATATCCTGACGAACAAAGTTCGAATTCTCACGATACAAATACGCTTCACCTGCAGTAATAGGCGTAGTTTCTGTAGTACTTGTGTAAACACTACCCGAAATAGAACCGAAGTCAACAGGCAATGTATACCAACCATAAGACACTTGCGTGTTTGTTGGGTTTGCCGACAAATACATTAAGAAAGCCGAACCAAATGTGTTATTTCTTAAGAACTGATGCAATACGCTTGAACTTGCCTGAGTAGTGAAGAAAGAGTAGTTGTTATTACTTGCCCAGTCGATAAATACGCTATCAACAACCAAGTTGTTCTCTTTTACGCACGCAACATTGTTGTACGTTCCGTTGGGCAATATCAATGTTCCCCAAGCGTTGTAAGTTGATGTTTTGATCTTTCTTTCTTTTACTTTCACTCTAAATCCCGTTAAACGCTTTGCGTAAATGGTGGTGTAACACGTATCCGTACGCGTATCCAAATAATGTAATAAACTTGGAGAATAAAACTCCATAGGATTTGTATAAAACACGGAATCATATTCATGCTTCATGCTATATCCACCTACATTGAACAATCCGTTGTAATTCACGTTCCAATAGCTATACAAGGAATCTGAAATATTATTGAACGGAGTTCTCATATATGTTGCATGTGTTCCGTTGGGAAAATAAGATGCGAACGGCGTTTGCGAAGGATCTTTGAACGCGAAACTGAATGTGTCATTAGGACTCGTAAATTTATTGGAATAGTTCCAGGTAACGTTTTGCCCTACCACCGGGATAGGCTCATGCCCCGGCACGATATCCCAAACTTGCTTGATCGATGTGTTTTTAACCGGATAATAAGTCCCCTCAATAACCGGTGCGGTTGGTGCTTGCGCGTTAACAAATGCAGCAGTTGCAAACGCGATAAGTGTAATTAATTTTTTCATTTCCAAAATGTTTTTTTACTTACTCCTCAATTAGTTTGATCACGTCGGTTTTATTACCAATCGTGAGTTTCACAAAATAAATACCCGATCCAAAATTCAGTTTTTTAGCGCTGAAATTGTACGTGTACGTACCTTGTTGTTTTATTCCTTTATCAAGTACAGAAACTTTTTCTCCAAGCAAATTATAAACTTCTAAGGTCATATTACCCGTTTCTTTAAGGTCAACTAAAATAGTTGCCTGAGCAGTGTAAGGATTTGGATACGCGCTCATGAAACCACCTTTTGAATTTTTTAATTCTTTGATCCCGATAGCCAAATTATCAGGATGAATGGAATCTGTTCCTGCCGTAAAATTCAATCCTGTTACGCTTGCAGTTCCACTCACATTAAATGAATAAGTTCCGGTCATGTGCATACCAGGAATGTCAACAAACAATACGTATCCTCCATCTTCCAACGATCCAAGATCATAGGCGCCGTTGGAATCGGTTAAAACTGTTCGCGCGGTACTTGAGCCTGGATTGCGCTTTACTACGATCCCAACTCCGGGAATTGGATTGGACGACATAGCACTCTCAGCGTTTGCCGTACGTTGAATCCCAAAATTCTGCACTAAGGTTCCATGAATACTGTTAGCACCGCTCGGAGGCAGGTGGTAATGCACATGAATTTTATGCCCCGGCGATGTTAATGTTGTGGTGATGATAGGGGTTGCGTCTATCCAGTTTGTGGTATCACCAAAATAAGTGATCAAAGCATTAGGATAAATAGTGGTATCCGAACGAGCTGCAATACGGTATTCTCCGTAAGGGATACTATCAAATTGGAAAGTGCCGTTACTATTCAACGGAACTTTTGCAAGTATATCGTGTTTCGCAAAATTCGAATTCTCGCGGTACAAATACATTTCCCCTGCTGTAACAGGCGTAGTTTCGTTTATGTTTGTGTATACGGTTCCGCTGATGGATCCGATGTCTGCAGGCAGTGTATAAAACGCCTGTTCAACACCTGTGTTGGCGGGGTTCACATTTAAGTACATCAAATAAGCTGTGCCAAAGGTATTGTTGCGGTAAAAGTTGTATACTTTTCCTGAACTAGATTTAATGCCGTAGTATGTATAATTGCCATTATTGAAAAGATCAACATATATACTGTCAAGCCCACTCCAGGATTCTCTAACCTGCGCCACATTATTGTAAGTATGTCCGGGCAATTTAAGTGTTCCATAACCAACATATGTATAAGTGCTGTAACGCTTTGATTTTATTTTTCCTTTAAGACCCATGTAGTTTTTCACGAACACAACACTTCTCGCGGTATCTATTTTTGAAAAACCAAAACTCATGGTTGGAACCGAAAAAAAAGCCTGCGGCGAAAAGGTCATGGTTGAATCATACATTGGTGAAATATTGAATCCGCCCATTTTACGTAATCCAATTTGGTGATCGGCGGAATAAAAATGATACAAAGAATCGAATGGATCATTTGGCATGGGAGTGCGCATGAAAATAGCAAATGCGGCACCCGGGAAATATTGATTTTTTGGTGCAAGACTTGGATCAAAAACTTTGATGTCGAACGTATCACAAATATTTACAAACTGTCCGTTAGCTTGTGTATAATCCCAAACTTGATTTGCGCCCATTGTTGGTACGTTCATCACTCCCTGGGTTGTGTCCCAGATCTGCTTGATCTTGGTATTCCTTACAGGGAAATATGTTCCCTCGATAACCGGAGGAACAACGGTTTGAGCTTGAACTAATGTAAGCGAGATCAGAAATAAAAATAACCAGGTGTTTTTCATATGACTTTTGTATAATTCTATTGTTCTATTAATTTTATGATATCAGTTTTATTACCAACCGTGAGTTTCACTAGATAGATCCCGGCACCTTGATTCAGTTTTTTAGCGCTGAAGTTATAGGTGTAGACACCTTGTGATTTTACTCCCTTATCAAGTACTGATATTTTCTCCCCTAGCAAGTTGTAAACTTCTAAGGTCATATCTCCTGCCTCTTTAAGATCTAATAAAATAGTAGCTTGTGTATTGTAAGGATTTGGATAAGCGCTCATGAATCCACCTTTTGAGTTCTTTAGTTCCTTGATGCCAATTGCTAAATTATCAGGATGAATAGAGTCGGTGCCCGCTGTGTAATTCAAGCCTGTTACGCTTGCTGTTCCGCTCACATTAAATGAATACGTTCCGGTCATGTGCATACCAGGAATGTCAACAAACAATACGTATCCTCCATCTTCCAATGTTCCAAGGTCGTATTCTCCATTCGCATCTGTTACAAGTGTACGAGCGGTACTTGAGCCCGGATTACGTTTTACAACGATACCTACTCCCGGAATCGGATTTGACGACATCATTCCTTCAGCATTGGCACTCCTTGCCATTCCAAGGTTTTCCATGATGCTACCGTGAATTGAATTTGATCCGCTAGGTGTTTGGTGGAGTTGAATGTGGATCTTATGACCAGGTGAGGTGAGCGTTGTAGTGATTATAGGAGTTGCGTCGATCCAATTCGTTGTATCTCCAAAGTAAGTGATCATTGCATTTGGATACAACGACGCGTCGGGACGGATGGCAATGCGATATTCACCATACGGAATACTATCAAAGTTGTAGTTACCGTTCGCATCCAGTGGCGCCTTAGCTAAAATGTCTTGTCTCACTAAATTTGAATTCTCGCGATATAAATAAGCTTCGCCACTTGTAATTGGTGTGGTTTCAGTTGTACTTGTGTACACGGTTCCGGAAATAGAACCAAAATCAACCGGCAAAGTGTACCACGAAGTTTCAACAATAGTATTTGCCGGATTTACATTGAGATAAAGTAAGTACGCCGAACCAAACGTGTTGTTCCTGAAAAATTGATACACATGACCGGAACTGGTTTGTGGAGGACCAACGTATGTGTAGTTACCATTATTTGCGAAATCAATATACACACTGTCAATTGCCGAAAAATCTTCTCTTACCAGAGCTACGTTGTTATAGGTTCCATTTGGAAGTTTTAAAGTACCATACCCAACGTAAGTAAATGTTTTGATCTTGCGTGCTTTGGTTTTCCCTTTGAATCCCGAAAAATTATTTGCATAGGCAACATATCGTGCGGTATCTTTCTTTTGGTAACCAAATGGCATTTTAGAAGGCAAATAAAATTCCCAATCAGAGTAGTTGATAGTTGAATCAAATTGATTTTGAATATTAAATCCTCCCACAGCCTGAAATCCGTTGTGGTCGATATGGAAAAACTCGTAAAGTGAATCGGACGGATTACCAACCAAAGGTGTTCTTAAAAAAACAGCGTGTGTAGCCTCTGGAAAGTAAGACGCGTACGGAGTTTGTGAAGCGTCAATAAATTTAAGACCAAAGGTATCGGCGATATTTGTGAACGCGCCATTAGCCTGCGTGTAATCCCACACCTGATTGGCACCCAAAGTTGGGATAATGGAAATACTTGCTGTTTGCCACACCTGTTTGATCTGCGTGTTACGAGCAGGATAATACGTTCCTTCAATAACCGGACCTTGCGCAAAAATGCTCATGGCACTCGCAATAGACAATATGGTAAATAATTTCTTCATTTTATTTTTTTAATGTTCAATTAATTTGATCACGTCAGTCTTATTACCAACCGTTAATTTCACAAGATAGATCCCCGCGCCCTGATTTAGTTTTTTAGCGCTGAAGTTGTAGGTGTAGACACCTTGTGATTTTACTCCTTTATCAAGTACTGATATTTTCTCCCCTAGCAAGTTGTAAACTTCTAAGGTCATATCTCCTGCCTCTTTAAGATCTAATAAAATAGTAGCTTGTGTATTGTAAGGATTTGGATAAGCGCTCATGAATCCACCTTTTGAGTT